>NZ_NEIT01000009.1:0-311272 GCF_002112855.1 Pseudomonas sp. B40(2017) | reverse complement strand
CCGTTACCACCGCCTCCGCCACTACCTCCACCACCGCCGCCACCACCACTTCCCCCATCCTTGGCCAGAACAGTCGACACCCCGGACAGGCTGTCCGGAATCAGTACGGTAGACGCCGACAGGACTGCGCCGATGGCCATTGCGAGCACGAGCTTTTGAATGTGCATATCGTTCTCCGTCTTTGTTGTCTTGGTTGGGAACGTGGATGTGGCTTGTTGCGTGTGATCCGACCCGTTCCCGAGGTCAGTGGATACTCGAAGCCAGTTCGAAGATCGGGATGTACATCAGGATCACGATCACCCCGATCAACAGGCCGATGAAGGTCATGAGCAGCGGTTCGAACAGACGCACGAACCACTCGATCCAGCGGCTGATTTCCTCGTCGTAGAAGTCGGCGCTGCGTTCCATCATTTGCCCGAGGTTGCCGGACTGTTCACCGGCGCGCAGCAGGCGCAGGGACACGGGCGTCACCAGATGATTGAGCTCCAGCGCGGTGGACAGCGACTGCCCCTCGCGCACCCGCTCGCAGGC
The DNA here is from genome assembly GCF_002112855.1 of Pseudomonas sp. B40(2017). Lineage (NCBI taxonomy): Bacteria > Pseudomonadati > Pseudomonadota > Gammaproteobacteria > Pseudomonadales > Pseudomonadaceae > Pseudomonas > Pseudomonas sp. B40(2017). The sequence continues at coordinate 310,741 of NZ_NEIT01000009.1, read as the reverse complement.
CTGATCGAGCCGCGCTCGCGAGGCCACGGTGAGCAGGCCGCGCACCATGCCCATGGCGGTCACCAGCGGAATCCCGCCTTGCAGCAGAATCCCCAGCGACCGGTAAAACCGCGCCAGCTCATACATGAAAATCCGCTGGTGCACGGCGGGCAGTTTCTCCACCAGCCGATCCAGCCCACGGCGAAACGCCGGTTGTTTCTGCAGCACGGCGAGGGCGATGACGATCGTCGCCAACAGGCCGAAAAACTCACCCTGATGGGCGTGCAAAAACATGCCGCTGCTCATCAGGATCTGCGACAGCCACGGCAGGTTCGAGCCCAGCCCTTCGAACACCAGGCTGAAGCGCGGCACCACGTAGCCCATCAAAAACAGCACCACACCACCGCCGACCACCAGCAACAGCAGTGGGTAGATCGAAGCGCTGACGATCTTCTGCCGCACCTCGTCCATGCGCTGGCGATAGCTCACGTAACGGCCCAGCGCATCGCCGACCGCGCCGGTCTTCTCGCTGGACTGCACCAGCGCCACGTACAAGGGCGGGAACACCGCCGACAACTGGCCCAGTGCCTGGGAGAAGGATTTGCCCTCGTACAGCAGCCGCACCAGCTCGCTCAAGGTTTTGCGGGCGGCGGGGGCGGTTTCTTTTTCGGCCAGGCTTTCCAGCGCATCGATCAGCGGCAGGCCGGCGTTGAGCAGGGTGGTCAGCTCCTGGCTGAACAGCACCAGGTTGAAGTTCTCACGCTTGCTCAGGCGCAACGAACGCCAGTGGCGCTCGGCATGCAGGCTGACCACGCGCAAGCCCTGATCCTCGGCGATGCGCCGCGCTTCGCTCTGGCCCGGCGCCTCGACGCTCAGCGATACCACCCCGGCCTTGCCCACTGCTTTGAGTTGAAATCGCATGCCGTGTGCTCCGCTTATTGCCAGTTGGTGACTTCGGCATTTTCGCCTTCGCCGCCGGGCTGGCCGTCCTTGCCCATCGAGAGCAGGTCGTACTCGCTGTTTTCGCCGGGATAGCGGTAGGTGTAGCTACGGCCCCACGGATCCTGCGGCAGTTTTTTCTGCAAGTACGGGCCGGTCCATTTGGCTTCGTCGCTCGGTGCGGTCACCAGCGCCTGCAAGCCCTGTTCGGTGGACGGGTAATGGCCGACCTCCAGCCGGTACAGATCCAGCGCCTTGCTCAGGCCTTCGATCTGCGCCTTGGCGACCTTCACTTCGGAACGCCCCAGCTGGGCGAAATATTTGGGCGCGACGATCCCGGCCAACAGGCCGAGCACCACCAGCACCACGAGCAATTCGAGCAGGGTGAAACCGCGTTGGGCACGCGGACGAAAATGCAGCTTCATGATGACCTCCCGTGAGTGGCAGCCGTGTCGCCACAAGGGCTTATGCAATTGCCATGCTCAGCCCCCGATAAATTCGGCGGTCGGGCTGAAGCCCTTGTATTACGGGCTTTTCAAGAGTCGGCACAGTGCTTGCGTACGGCTGATCAACGACGGGTCAGTGGGGCATTTCCCCCAATTTTTCGGGGCCTGTCAGGGGAGGCCCAATGATCCATTCATTCACTGCAGGACTGCTCGGCTGCGTGCTGTCGGTCGGTGCCGCGCAAGCCGATGTCTTCGTTTCCATGGACGCCAAGGGCAGCTACGTGCTGTCGAACGTCCACCGTCCCGGACGCACTTACGAGCGGGTGATCCGCGAAGCCGATGCGCCATTGGTCAGCCTTGACCGGCAACCGCAATTGATCGCCAACCAGCCCTACGCGGAGCTGGTGTCAGCGGCGGCCAGCGCCAATCACCTGCCCGAAGCCTTGCTGCACGCGGTGATCAAGTCCGAATCCAACTACAACCCCGGCGCCACCTCGCCCAAGGGCGCCGGCGGACTGATGCAATTGATGCCCGACACCGCCCGCGAGCTGGGGGTGAAAGACGTCTACGACCCCAAGGCAAACATCCAGGGCGGGGCCAAGTACCTCAAGCGCCTGATGACCCTGTTCGACAACGACATCGCCTTGGCCGTGGCCGCTTACAACGCCGGGCCTGACGCGGTGCTCAGCCGGGGCCGGGTGATCCCGCCGTTCGCCGAAACCCAGCGTTACGTCCCGAGCGTTTTGCGTCAGTACCGGCGCTTGCAGGGGCTGGCGGTTGACGAACCTTTGTAGGTCCAGCCCCGGCTTTCCCCACTATCGGGGCAAACCCAAGGGGCCCGGAAAAGTGGGGAAACGGGTGGGGAATATCCCCCGCATTCTCAAGTGACCTGTGTAACTGATTGAGATGGAAGGCAATTTTTTGTGGCATGCGGATTGCTCTCAGGGCTTTAACGAGAATCGTTCCCTGTGAGCACCCACTACGAGGTTTCCGATCATGGTTGGCATTCACCACGCTCCGCCCCTGTTGAACTGGCTGCTGTTGCTGGTCTCGATGCTCAGCGTCGAACTGGCCAGCGCCGCCGTGCGCTGCGAGCGCAATCTGGTGGCCAATGTGGTCGCCTTCGATCAACCGCTGATGTTCAACCGCCTCGGTGCGCAAAATGCCAACGGCATGATGTACGCCCTGCGCCGCGATGTGGTCGATGAGCACGATGTCTCGCTGGCCTATGGCGGCAGCGCGGTGCCGGGCAAGGTCTCGCTGCGTGCGGACAAGCGTCCACGGCCGTTGGTGCTGCGGGTCGCCGCCGGTGATTGCCTGACGATCAACCTGCAGAACCTGCTCGATTATCAGGCCAACCCGAACAAGCACTTCGAAGGGCCTGAAGGCGAGGAGGGCACCGTGAACCCCGGTGGCGCCGATGCCTTCAAGGTCGACGAGCAGGTCGCCGACCGCCATGTCGGCTTCCAGGTCAACGGCCTGCAAGCGGTGAACAGTATCGATGACATTTCCTCCTACACCGGGCGTAACGCCAACACCCTGGTGCCGCCGGGCGCGAGCCGTTCGTACGTGCTGTACGCCGAGCGCGAAGGGGCGTTTGCCGTCAGCAGCCGTGGCGCGACATTCGGTGGGGAAGGCGCGGCCGGCAACACTGCCAATGGCCTGTTCGGTCAGGTCGTGGTGGTGCCGAAATCGGGACGTACCTATCGCAACACCCTCACCGAAGAAGAAATGCGTCTGGCCACCACCGGCCGTACACCGGCCGGTCACCCCATCGTCGATTACCAGGCCCGCTACCCGCAGCGCGAACCGTGGCTGCGTGAAGGCAAGGCCGGCACGCCGATCATCAGCATGGTCGACGGCAACGAAATCATCTCCAGCGAAAGCGACGCGATCGTCATGGGCAGCAATGCCGATGGCAGTTTTGCCCCCAGCACCTATCCGCTGGAATCGGTGGGCAAACGCAACCCGGCGATCCCCAACCGCCTCGAGCCGTTTCGCGATTTCGCCTCGCAGTTCCAGGACGAAACCGCCGCCACCCAGGCATTCCCCGCCTACTGGGCCGACCCGGTCATGGCCCATGTGCTGGAGCCGACCCGCGACTCGTTCATGATCAACTACGGTTCCGGCGGCATGGGCGCCGAAGTGGTCGCCAACCGCCTCGGCGTGGGGCCGATGCACGATTGCCTGTCGTGCGCATACGAAGAATTCTTCCTCAGCTCGCACACCGTCGGTGACGTGGCGATGCTGGTGGACGTGCCAGCCAATACCGGGCTTGAGAACATCGCCCCTGGCCAGACACCGAGCGCCGATCAGGTTGGCGTCAAGGCCACCATGGCCCTGTATCCGTCGGAGCCGTCGAACGTCAACCACAGCTACATCGGTGACTTCGTCAAATTCCGCAACACCCACAATGGTCACGAGCAGCACATTTTCCACCTGCACGGCCATCAGTGGCTGTTCAACCCCAATGACGACAACTCCGATTACGTCGACGCTCAAGGCATCGGTCCGGGCGCCGGCTATACCTACGAAATCGCCAACGGTGGTTCCGGCAACCGCAACCGGGTGGCCGGCGATGCGATCTATCACTGCCACTTCTACCCGCATTTCGCACAGGGCATGTGGTCGATGTGGCGGGTGCACGATGTGTTCGAAGAAGGCACCCGGCTGGAAGTCTCGCAACAGGGCGCCGATGGTTATCACAGCGAACCTTACGCCCTGCGCAGCGGTAAACCGGCCGCCGGTGCCCGCGCCTTGCCGGATGGCGAGATCATTGCCGGCACGCCGATTCCTGCCGTCGTGCCGCTGCCCGGCAAAGCCATGGCGCCGATGCCGGGCAAAGTGGTGGTGGTGCCGAAAATCGGCGAAACCCTGGTCGCCGGCCACGATGACGACGATGAGGAAGAAGAGGGCGATGACGACGGCGAACACCACGGCGGTAACGGTGGATCGCAAGCCATCGGTTCCCTGGCACTGGTCGATCGCAGCGAAGCCAACCGCAACGCCGACGGCAGCCTGAAAAACCCAGGCTATCCGTTCTGGATCGGCGGCATGGAAAGTTCGGTAGGTCAGCGTCCGCCAACCCCACCGCTGGACATGCTCGACGCCGCCACCGCGCAATCGTTGAAAGCCAGCGGCAAAGCGCTGTGGGCCAACCTCGATCCGAATCAGTCCGGCGGCTGGGACGGCGGCTTGCAGCGTCACACCCTCGACGGGGTGTCGGCCGGAGGCGAGGCGCACACCGTGACCACCTCGCTGGACTTCTCCAAGGAAGTCACCCGCGCCAAACCGATTTACCTGCCCGAAGAGGGCACCGAAGTGGAACAGGCCGCGATGGCGTTCCACGCGAAAAAGGATCACCCAAGCTTTGCCTTACTGCCCGGCAACCAGATCGTGGCCAAGGCCTTCCGCACCAACGGCGCCTTGCCGATTGCCGGCGCGCCGTACTACGAACCGTGCATGGACGACCGGCAAAAACGCCTGACCAGCAGCGCCGGCAGCGGTGAATTCGCCAGCGGCGATCGGCTGGACGGCATGTCCTTCGTCGGCGCCTCGACCTTCACCGCCGACCGCCCGCGCATCTACAAGGCCGCCAACATTCAGTTCGACGCGGTCTACAACAAGGTCGGCTATCACTTCCCGCAAGCGAGGATTCTGGCGCTGTGGGAAGACGCCTGGCCGGTGATCACCAAGCAGCGTCCGCCAGAGCCGCTGGTAATGCGCATGAACACCTTCGACTGCGTGCAATACCAGCAAACCAACCTGGTGCCCGCCACCTACGAGATGGACGACTATCAGGTGCGCACGCCGACCGACGTGATCGGCCAGCACATTCACCTGCCGAAATGGGACCTGACGGCCGCCGACGGTTCCTCCAACGGCTGGAACTACGAGGACGGCGTGCTCTCTCCAGGCGCTGTTCAGGAACGCATTCACGCGATCCGCGAATTCAACCAGTGCGAGAGCAGCGACCCGCGCGACGGCACCCAGGCGTGCCCGAAAGCCAAGGCGCATCCGTTCTTCGGCCAGTTCGGGCGCAGTGACTGGATGGGCGCACGCACGGCCATGCAGCGCTGGTTCGTCGACCCGGTGGTCAACGCCAAGGGCGTGGATCGCGGGCTGGGCACCATCTTCACCCACGACCACCTCGGCCCATCGACTCACCAGCAGATCGGACTGTATGCCACGGTGCTGGCGGAACCGGCCGGTTCCACCTGGTTCCACGCCGAAACCGGCGAGCCTCTGTACAGCGGCGCGCGCCAGGACGGCGGGCCGACTTCGTGGCAGGCGGTGATCAACACCGGCGACCTCGACGGCGACGGCAAGAACGACAGCTTCCGTGAGTTCTTCCTCGAATACAGCGACTTCCAGCACGCCTATGAAGCCGGTGTGTACGTGGGCGCCGGCCCCAACGGCGTGCCTAATCCGCAAGCCTTCCCGGCCACCGCCGACAGCTTCCGCTACGCGATCAATCCGCCGGTGCGCAACAACGCCAGCACCCTGCTCGAAGGCGTGCTGGAAGTGCAGGGCGGTCAGGTGCCGGGTTGCCCGAGCCGGCCTTGCCCGCAAGCGATCTCCGTGGATGATCCGGGCATGTTCGTCGTCAACTATCGCAACGAGCCGCTGGCCCTGCGGGTCTACGATCCGAACAAGGTCGGCCCGGACGGCAAGCGCGGCATGCAGGCCGACGGCCTCGGCGGCGATCTGGCCTATGCCATGCAAAGCCGTACCGACCGGGCGATCCCGGCGATGAATCTGGCGCCGAACCTGGTGACGGCTGCCACCGGCCCGACCGGCGGCACCACGCTGTTCCCGCCGCACATCAACAAGGGCGGCAGCGAGCCGGGCGACCCGTTCACCCCGATGCTGCGTACCTACACCGGCGACAACGTGCGCCTGCGGGTGCATGCCGGCGGCCACGAGGAAGAGCACAACGTCACCCTGCACGGTGTGAAATGGCTGCAGAGCGGTTCCGGTTTCGGCAACAGCTCCAACTCAGGCTGGCGCGCCTCGCAGATGATCGGCATCTCCGAACAGATGGGCTTCATCGCACCGGTGTCGATGCTCTCCAGCTCTGCGGCGACCACCGGTGACTATCTGTACTCGATGGACGCTTCGATCGAAGGCTACTGGAGCGGGATCTGGGGCGTGATGCGCAACTACACGGCCAAACGCAATGACCTGTTCGCCATCCCCAACAACCCGAGTCCGGCCGGCATGCGCAACACCGTGGCGTTCGAAGGCAGCTGCCCACGGATCAGCGCCAACCCCAACGGCATCGGCACCCGGCCGACGGTGCAGCGCAACTATGAAGTGGTGGCGGCGCTGGCCAACGACATCCTCGGCAATTCGCTGGGCCTGAGCATCGGCGATTCGGCCGGGCTCGGTCAGCATGTCGGCGGGCCGCTGAATCCGGCGGGCGGCACCCTGGTGCTGAACTCGCGCACGGTGAGTATCCCGCAGGTCACGGTGACTGATCCGGAAGACGGCGAAACCATCACCATTGGTGGCCAGAGCGGGCCGCTGCATGATCCGACGGCGATCCTGTACGTGCGCAAATCCGACCTCGATCCGGTCAGCGGCAAGCTCAAACCCGGCATTCCGGTCGAACCGCTGGTGCTGCGCGCAGCGGCCGGGGACTGCATCAATATCACCCTGGAGAACCGTCTGCCGAGCGTGATGCCCGACCTGACCCAGACCGCCGTGATGCAGGGCATCGTCAAGCGCGATCGCAACAGCGGCCTGGGCTCGACCACCTTCAGCAACAACCTGATGCGGCCGTCCAGCCACGTGGGGCTGCACGCCCAACTGCTGGCCTACGACATCACCAAATCCGACGGCACCAACGTCGGCGCCAACCCGGTCCAGACCGTCCCGCCCCGGGTGGGCAGCAGCGGCGCCTACCCGACCCGTACCTATCAGTACTACGCCGGGCACCTGGAGCGTGAAGGCAAACCGGTCACGCAACTGGGGCGCAGTGTCGACAACATCAACGCCACGGCCGTGGAGTTCGGTGGCCTGAACTTCACCCCGGCGGATGTGATCAAGCAACCGCAAAAAGGTCTGGGTGGGGCGATGAGCATCCTGCCGATCGGCGCGACCTGGGTCGACGATGCGCGCAAGGTCAACGCCACGGTCACCGCACCGGGGCAGACGACTTACCGCGACTTCGCGATGGTCTGGCACAAGGCGCTGAACACTCGCTGGGCCAATGGCCGGCCGGTCGAAGGCATCGCGGCCGAGGGCTTCGGTGTGCCGACCGATCCGCAGGACAACTCGAGCATGGCGATCAACTACAAGACCGAACCTTTGTGGTACCGCTTCGGCCTCGCCCCGGATGCGCCGTTCGGTCATGCCGATGGCGCGGGTTACGGCGACATGACCAACGCGCACATGGCCTACAGCAATGCGCTGGTGGGGGGCGATCCGCAGACGCCGGTGCTGTATGCCAAACCAGGTCAGCCGTTGCGTACGCACATTCTGATGCCGAGCGGCGGCAGTCGCGGCACGACGTTCCAGCTCGACGGACACGTCTGGTCGCTCAACCCGTTCCAGGCCGAGAAGAGCGACACCGGCGGCTACCCGATGGGCACGCCGGGCGTGGGTTCGGTGCGCTTCGGTTACAACCCGATGTCGATGTACATCGGCGCTCACGAAAGCATCCTGCCGGCGGCGCACTTCAGCTTCATGATCCCGAGCGCCGGGGGCAGCAACGCGATACCGGGGGACTACCTGTTCCGCGATTACGCCGCCTATGGCAACACCTCGGGGCTGTGGGGATTGCTGCGGGTGACCAATGAGCCGGAGCCGGCGCCGCCTGCTCAGTAGGTGCCAATGCGCGACCTGTGGGAACCGGTGAACCCGCTCCCACAGGTGGGGACAGGATTTGTAGGGGAGAGCGACATGAACAGGATCATCAACATCATCGGCGTCTGCCTGCTGGCGATGGCCGGCGCGCTGCTCACGCTGAGCGAGATTGCCCTGGCGCAAACCGGCGCCGGGCAGGTGCTGACCCGCGACGGTGTGTCGATCGCCTTCGATCTGAAGCCGCTGGCCAGCGACGGCCAGCTGCGTGAGGGCGAGTTTGCCGACGTGCAGTTTCGCGTCACCGACGGCGCCTCCGGCCAGCCGTTGTCCGGTGTGGCGCCGGGGGCATGGATCGATCCGCAAGCCGTCGCCGCCGACCAGGCCCAGGGCCGTGACCAGAGCTGCAAGTCGCGGGTCGGCACGTTCCTCAAGTCCAACATCGGCGCGCGGCCGCTGCTCGACCTCAACAGCTATTTCCTGCTGGTGATGAACCGCGATGCCAGTGTTTCGGTGGTTGATCCGTCCGTCTCGGTCGGCGGCATTACCAGCACCCTGGCGCGGATCGAACTCAAGCAATCGCCGATGGACTGGGTCACGCCCAAGGACAACAAAAAGGTCTTCGTGTCGATGCCGACGGCGGGGGAAGTGGCGGTGATCGACAGCGAGCAATTCAAGGTCATCGACTCGGTGGCCGCCGGCAGCCAACCGGTGCGGGTCGCGCTGCAACCGGACGAGCGTCTGCTGTGGGTCGGCAACAACGCGAGCAAGGCTGAAGAGTCCGGGGTCACGGTGATCGACACCCAGAGCCTCAAACCGCTGAAGCACCTGGCGACCGGTCGCGGCCACCACGAAATCACGTTCAGCAAGGACAGCCGTTTCGCCTTCGTCAGCAACCGCGACGACGGCACCCTCAGCGTTATCGACATCGCCAGCCTGAGCCTGCTGCAACAGGTCAAGACCGGCTCCAGCCCGCTGTCGGTGGCCTACTCGCCGCTGTCCGGCGCGGTGTACGTGGCCGATGGCAAGGACGGCACCGTCACGGTGATCGACAGCAACAGCCGCGCCGTCCGCCGGGTGATCAAGCTGCAACAGGGCCTCGGCCCGATGGGCTTCAGCGCCGACGGCCGTTTTGGCGTGGTGCTGAACACGGTGGAAAACCGCGCCACGGTGATCGATGCGGCCAACGATTCGGCGATCCATGATCTGGAAGTCTCGGCCGAACCCTATCAAGTGGTGTTCACCCAGGCCTATGCCTACGTGCGTGGACTGGCTTCGCCGAAAGTCACCATGATCAACCTGTCTTCGCTGGGCGAAGGGCGTCAGCCGATTACCCAGGGTTTCGAAGCCGGGCCGCAGCCGCCACGGCTGGCCGGGGATCTGCCGCTGGCGTCGAGCCTCGCGGTATCGCGCGATGACAACGCGGTGTTCGTGGTCAACCCGGTGGACAACACCACCTATTTCTACGCCGAAGGCATGAACGCGCCGATGTCCGGTTACCCCAACCGCGGGCAGATCGCCCGTGCTGCGCTGGTGATCGACCGCAGCCTGCGCGAAGTGTCGCCGGGGCTCTATAGCGCCCGGGTCAAGCTGCCGGCGGCGGGGCGCTTCGACGTGGCGTTCCTGCTCAACCAGCCGAACATCATTCATTGCTTCAGCGCCCAGGTGGCGTCCGACGGCGTGCCTGAAAAACATGTGGGAGCGCCCAAAGTCGAGTTCCTGCTGGACAAGACCGCCGTGGCCCTCAACGACCCCTACGTGGTGCGCTTTCGCATCGTCCAGGGCAAACAGAAAATCCAGCGCAGCGGCGTGACCGACGTGCAGTTGCGCTACTTCCTCGCCCCGACTTCCCGGCCCCGCGAAGTGGCGGCACTGGAAGTCGCCGACGGCGTGTACGAAGCGCCGGTGACCCTCGACCGCAGCGGCGCCTGGTATCTGCATGTGCGCGCGGCCTCGCTGGGCGCCGGTTTCGACGACAAGACCTTTGCCAGTGTCCGGGTGCTGCCCGGCCAGACTCAGTGACGAGGAAACGACCATGAACCGATTTGCATCCCGTGGCCTGCTGACCCTGTGCCTGTTGGCCGTCGGTATCCAGCAGGCCAGCGCCCACTCGGCGGACGAGCATGCCGGGCACACGGCACCGGCCGCCAACAGCCAGGAGCACGCCCAGGTCAAGTTCGCCGACGTGCCGCTGCTCGACCAGAACGGCAAGACCGTGCACCTGGAACAGGATCTGGTGCACAACAAGATCGTGGTCATGAGTTTCATCTACACCAGTTGCACCACGGTCTGCCCGGTGGTCTCGTCGATCATGGGCAAGGTGCAGAAACAGCTCGGTGCCCGGGTCGGCGCGGAAGTGCAACTGGTGTCGATCAGCATCGATCCGCAGCGCGACGACCCGAAACGCTTGCAGGATTACGCCCGCACCTTCCAGAAAGGCCCGGGCTGGAGCTGGCTCACCGGTTCGCCGCAATCGATCACCGCCACACTCAAGGGCCTCGGCAGTTTCAGCGGCGACTTCAAGAATCACCAGCCGCTGATCCTCGTCGGTGACGGCAACAGTCGCCACTGGACGCGCTATTACGGCTTCACCGATCCGGCACTGCTGGCCAAGGAAGTCGAGAAACTCAGCGGCCTGCGTACCCACGCCAAACACACCGCGATTGCCATGGAGCAACAACCATGAGAACCCTGGACTGGCTCACCCTGACGGTGTGTTTCTGGATTTTCAGCGCCATGGCCCTGGCTCACGAAGGCCACGAACAACCGGCACCGGCAACGACAACGACCAGCGCTGCGCCCGCACCGGCGAAAGGCACCCATGATGCGAAAACCTGGTTCACCGACACGCCGCTGCTGGATCAGAACGGCGACGTCCAGCGTTTCTACAGCGATGCGCTGCACAACCGCGTGGTGCTGCTCAACGTGATCTTCACCAGTTGCAATGACGCCTGCCCGCTGATCACTCGCAAGCTCAAGGAAGTCCGCGAGCTGCTGGGCGACAAGGCCGACGGCATCACCTTCATTTCCCTTACCAGTGATCCGCTGCGCGACACGCCGGCGGTGCTCAAGGCTTACACCTTGAAGCAGGGCGCCGATGACCCTCACTGGCTTTTCCTTACCGGCGACAAGGCGCAGATGGAGCTGGTGCTGGGCCGCATCGGGCAGATCGTGCCGACGCCCGAACAGCACTCGACCCAGTTGATCGTCGGCGATGTGGCCAACAAACGCTGGAGCAAAATCCGTCCCGACGCCCCGGCCGCCGCCATTGCCCAGCGCTTGCAGCTGCTGACAATGCCCGTGGCCGGCCGCTGAGTCCGCGCCATGAGCCTCGGCCGCGTCCTCGCCCTGATCCTGCTCGCTGGCGTCAGCCTCGGCGCGGCGGCGTTGCCGCTGACCGATGAAGAAAGCGCCGGCAAGCGCCTGTACCGCGAAGGCCTGTCCGCCAGCGGCGAGCCGATCATGGCGCGGGTCGGCGCGGCGGATGTATTGCTGCCGGCCACCAGCCTGCCGTGTGCCAACTGCCACGGCGCCGATGGCCTCGGCCGGCCCGAAGGCGGGGTGCGTCCGCCGGAACTGAACTGGTCGCGGCTGACCAGCATTCATGGCCAGCAACAGATCAACGGCCGCAACTATCCGGCCTACACCGACAGCAGTCTGGCGCGGGTGATCCAGCAGGGTCGCGACCCCGGCAACAATCGCCTCGACCCAAGCATGCCGCGCTTCCTGCTGTCGATGAAGGATCAGCGCAACCTCACCGCGTACCTCAAGCGTCTGGCCGATGACCGCGATCCGGGGCTCGATGACCAGACCTTGCACCTGGGCACCTTGCTGCCCAGCCACGGGCCGCTGGCCGAGGAGGGCGCCACCATCGCGGCGGTGCTCAACGGCAGCGTCGCGCGGATCAATCAGGCCGGTGGCATTCACGGCCGGCAGTTGCGCCTGACCGTGGCCGATCCCGGCCCGGATCGCGCCAGTGCCGAACAGGCCCTGCAACGGCTGATCGAGGAAGAGCAAGTTTTCGCCCTGATCGCGCCGCTGGCCCCGGCGCTGGACAGCGAACTGGCGCCGCGCCTTGAGCAGTCCGGCGTGCCGCTGATCGGGGCCATGTCGTTGCTCGGCCCGGTGCAGGCCAGCCCGCAGATTTTCGAACCGCTGCCGGGGCTGCGTGAGCAACTGATCGCGCTGGCCGATTACGCCACCGCAAGCTTGCGGGTGCTGCAAGGGCCGACGCTGATTGCCTATCCCGATGACCCGGCCCAGGTGCTGGCGGCGCAGACCCTTGGCCGCTATCTGCAGGAACACGGCTGGGAAAAAGTCCATCTGCAGGCCTACGACCCGGCGGCGGACAGCTTGCCGCTGGGCTCACGCTCGGTGTTCTACCTGGGCAACGGCGGTGGGTTCAGCCGGCTGGCGGCCGGGTTGCAGAATGCCGGGCAGGTGCCATACCTGTTTGCCGCATCCAGCCAGGTGGCGGGGGATCTGCTGCAAGTGCCGGAGGGTTTTTCCCGGCGGGTGTTTCTGGCGTATCCGTTCGTGCCCAGCGACTGGACCCAGGCCGGGCGCATGGCGCTGACGCTGTTGCGTGAGCATCAAGGCCTCGGCGCCCAGCACGCGGTGCTGCAAGTCGGCGCCTACGCCTCGATGCTGTTGTTCAGCGAAGGCATGAAGCAGGCCGGCCGCGACGCCAGCCGCGAAAAACTGGTGGCGGCGCTTGAAGGCCTGCACGACTTCGACACCGGCCTGACCCCGCGCCTGAGCTTCGGCCCCGGCCGACGATTGGGCCTGAGCGGCGCGCACGTGGTCACCGTTGACTTGCCCGATCAGCGTTTTTATCTGGTCGCTCCCTACAAACCGATTATTGCCACGCCCTGACCGGAGGCCCTGATCATGAAGCTCAAAACCCTGTGTTGGCTGCTGACAGGCTGGTTGTCGGTGGGAATGGCGAACAATGAACCGGTGGCCGCCCGGGTCAACGGCGAGGCGATTTCCGAGTTTCGCCTGGAACGCTTTTTCGCCGAGTACCTGGAGGATCAGGGCCGCGCCGTGGCGAGCATCCGCAATCCCAAGGCCTATAAACAACTGCGTCAGGCCGCGCTGGACACGCTGATCGACAAGGAACTGCTCTGGCAGGAATCGCGCAAGCGCGGGGTGAAAATCGATGAGCAAGCCGTGCGTGAACAGGTCGAACAGACCCGCACCGCCATCGGCGGCACCGACAAATTCCTCCAGCGTTTGCAGGACGCCGGTTTCGATGAGGCCTCGTTCACCGAGTACACCCACCGTGAACTGGCGGCGCAGCGGATGTTTGCCGAGCTGACTAAAGTCCAGGCCCTGGACGAGCAAACGGTGCGGGCGTTTTTTGAGGAGCACCGCGCTGAAATGGGCGCGCCGGAGCAAGTGCAGGCCCGGCACATTCTGATCAAGGTTGCCGGTGATGCCGATGCCGCCACGGTTGAAGCGGCGCGACTACGCTTGATGCAGATGCGTGCGGCTATCGCAGGGGGGCAAACCTTTGCTAGCGTCGCGCAATCGGGATCGGAAGATGTCACCGCCAGCCAGGGCGGGGACCTGGGGTATTTCGCCCGTGGGCAAATGGTGCCGGCCTTCGAAACGGCAGCGTTTGCCCTCAAGCCTGGTGAACTCAGCGAAGCGGTGCGCACGCCGTTCGGCTGGCATTTGATTTTTGTCGAGAACCACAAGGAGGCGGCCGATGTCCCAGAGGAGCAAGGGCTGGAAACAGTCAGGGCGTACCTCGCCCGACAGCAACAGACCCAGGCTCGTCGTCAGGTGCTCGCGCAATTACGGGCAGAGAACAGGATCGAACGAATTGACGACGACTGAAGGTTCCCCCCCAATAGTGGGGAATGGCTTCGATGCCCATTCAGGTGCTTCCCCGTTTCTGGGGAACGGGGTACCGGGACGAGCGGGCATTTCCATTCAATTCAAGGACATGAAGACAAAAAATTACCGGCATTCAGCCTGGCATGAAGTGTGCGTTACCTCTTGTGAGGCGCACTCCAGCAGGTTCGGTTCATTGAATTTCAATTGCCGGCACTTGAGGTTTCAGGGAGTCCACCTTGGTTAACAAAGTACTGGTTGTCGAAGACGAACAGCTGCTTGCACAGAACCTTCAGGATTATCTGTCGGCGCAAGGGCTGGAAGTCCGGATTGCACATGACGGCGCAGAGGGAATCGGCCTGGCCGAGACTTTCGCCCCCGACGTGCTGGTGTTCGATTACCGCTTGCCCGATATGGAAGGGTTCGAGGTGCTCGACGCGGTCCGCCAGAACAGGACGTGTCATTTCGTGCTGATAACGGGTCACCCGACCGCTGAAGTCTGTGAGCGGGCGCGGCAACTGGGGGTCAGTCACATCCTGTTCAAACCGTTTCCACTGGCGGAACTGGCCCGAGCTGTCTGCGACCTTCTGGGGATCCAGCGCGAAGCGAAACCCGGTGCGAGCCCATCAGAAGGCTTTGTCGAACGACGCCAGAGCAGGACCGAGAGCTTCCCGTTGCAGTTGTACGATGGCAGTTGGGTGCTGGCGGACCGCCGACGAAACCGGTCGGAGGTCATGGCACCGGACGACGATCAAATGCTCACCGGGGAGTAATGGCGCGATAGACGTTCCGGCACTCGCCGAATTCGCCTCCCGCGCCGTCAGGGCCTCAAGCCCCGGGTGTTGGAGAGCAAGCCATGGATCGTCTGTCCGTTGTCGTCGAACCGCTGTCGGTCAATCCTCCGCTGGAGGCCCAGACCCCGTCACGCTTTTCCAGTGAGCAACTGGCCCAGGCCCGGGCACGGGCCAGCACTTCCGGGGAACGGGTGCTCGATGCACTGGCCGTGCTCTGCGAACTGGCGCCGATGCCGTTCATTGCCAGCCTCGGCGCCACCCTGCATTACCCGGTGCTCGACACCGACACGCTGTTTCTGGCGACCCCGGTGTTCGACCGGGTCACCCTCGCGCAATGCCTCAAACGTGAATTCATCCTGCTGCGCCATAACGACGAAGTCATCGGCGTGTTCGCCGACCCCTTCGACACCGCGCGCCTGGCCTGGATCGACGAATGCCTGCACGGCGCGCCGCTGTACCTGGTGCACGCCGACGACCTCAAGGCCTATCTGGCCCGCCACGAAGAAAGCTTCCACGCCGTCGAATCGCTCAACGCCCAGGCCGATGCCGGCAGCGAGACCGACACCCTGCAAAGCCTGTCGCTGACCAGCATCAGCGAAGACTCGAGCGTGGTGGTGAAACTGGTCAACTCGACCCTGTACGACGCGCTGAAAATGCACGCCAGCGACATCCACCTCGGCACCACCGGCCAGGGGCTGGTGATCAAGTACCGGATCGACGGCGTGCTGAACAACATCGGCAAGATCCAGGGCAGCGAGTTCGCCGAACAGGTGATCTCGCGGGTCAAGGTCATGGCCGAACTGGACATCGGCGAAAAACGCGTGCCCCAGGACGGTCGCTTCAAGATCGGCATCAGCGGCCGGCAGATCGACTTCCGCGTTTCGATCATGCCAAGCATCTTCGGTGAAGACGCGGTGCTGCGGGTGCTGGACAAACAGGACCTGGCCGACAAGGTCTGCGGCGTGCAACTGCAAGCGCTGGGCTTTGAAGACGAAACCCTGCGCCAACTGCGTCGCCTCGCCGCCGAACCCTACGGCATGGTGCTGGTGACCGGCCCCACCGGCAGCGGCAAGACCACCACGCTGTACGCGATGATCACCGAGATCAACCACGGCGTGGACAAGATCATCACCATCGAAGACCCGGTGGAATATCAGCTGCCCGGCGTGCTGCAAATCCCGGTCAACGAGAAAAAAGGCCTGACCTTCGCCCGTGGCCTGCGCTCGATCCTGCGTCACGACCCGGACAAGATCATGGTCGGCGAGATCCGCGACCCGGACACCGCGCAGATCGCCGTGCAATCGGCGCTCACCGGTCACCTGGTGTTCACCACCATCCACGCCAACAACGTGTTCGACGTGATCGGTCGTTTTACCCAAATGGAAATCGACCCCTACAGCCTGGTCTCGGCGCTCAACGCGATTCTCGCCCAGCGCCTGATCCGGCTGGTGTGCAGCAGTTGCAGCACGCCGGTCAACCCGAGCGATGAAGAACTGCGCGCTTCGGGCCTCGATCCACAGAAAGTCGATCACTACCACTTCGTCCACGGCAAGGGCTGCGGCCACTGCCGGGGCAGCGGTTATCGCGGCCGCACGGCGATTGCCGAGCTGCTGCACCTGGACGACGAACTGCGCCAGATGATCGTCGAGCGCCAACCCATCACCCAGATCAAAGCCCTGGCCTGCGCCCGCGGTTTGCGCCTGTTGCGCGAATCGGCGCTGGAGCTGGTGGAGCACGGTCGGACCACGCTGGAGGAGATCAATCGTGTCACTTTTATCGCGTGATCAATTTATCGCCGTGCTCGGCGCCAGCGGTGTCGGCCTCGGCCAGCGCCGGGGCAGCGACACCCTGTGGCTGGGCAGCGTCGGCTACATCGACGAAGGCTTTCAGAGCTACGCGGTGGCGCTGGACACCCTCGACCGTCTGCTCGGCGAACACACCCGTGCCGGTGCCGAGCTGAGCGTGGTGATCTCCGGCCACTTCAGCCGCTTCTGTCTGGTGCCGTGGAGCGAGCAGATCAGCAGCCCTGAAGAATTGCGCGGCTTCGCCCAACTGTGCTTCGAAGACCTGTTCGGCGCCCCGACCCAACCGTGGAGCCTGGTGCTGTCGGCCGAGCCCGCCGGGCATGACCGGATCGCCAGTGCCTTGCCGCAGGACCTGCTGGAACGCCTGCGCACGCTGGTTACGGGGCGCGGCCTGCGCCTGCGCTCGGTGCAGCCGTACCTGATGACCGCGTTCAACCGCTTCGACAAAAGCCTCGACGCCGGCGACTTCCTGTTCATCGTCGCCGAGCCGCAACGCAGCGTGTTGCTGCTGGCAAGGGAAGGGCGCTGGTCGTCGGTGCGTTCGGTGGGCGGCAGCGACAGCGACGCGGCACTCAGCGCGTTGATCGGTCGCGAACGGCAACTGCAAGCCTCCACCAGCGAACGCGCCTTCAACGTTTATCTGCACGCTCCGGCGCGCCTCGATGCGCAACCGAATGTGGCGGGGGTGCACCTGCGCACCCTCGAAGACGACTCGATGACCGTGCGTGACGCCTTGTACGTCATGTCCCGGGCGGTGGCCTGACATGCGTGCCTTGAACCTCGACTTCCAGCCACGTCCGCGTTCCGGCCCGTTGGGCTGGAGCCTGCTCGGCGGCGGTGTGTTGCTTGCGCTGGTGTGCTTCGGCGTGCAGCAGCACCTCGACGAGCAGGCCGAGCAGCAGCAAGGTCACTTGCAACACACCCAGCGTCAGCTCACCGGCGACAGCGGCAGCAAGACAACGCTGAGCCCGGCGGAAACCCGCGAGCAGGCGCAGAACCTCGCCGAAATGCGCAAGGTCTCGCAGCAACTGCGCCGGCCCTGGGAACGCCTGTTCGCCATGCTCGAAGCCATGCCGCGCGACGACATCGCCTTGCTGACCCTGACCCCGGATGCCCGCAAGGGCCAGGTGCGGATCAGCGCCGAAGCGCGGGATCTGCAAGCGATGCTGGATTTCCACAAACGGCTGGAGGCCAGTGACGAGCTGTCCGACGTGTCGCTGCTGAGCCACGAAATCGTCGTCAAATCGCCGGAGCAACCGGTGCAATTCAACCTGTCGGCGACCTGGGAGATAGGCGATGCGAATCCCTAGACTGATCGTTCACGAATACCTGCAAGGCCTCGGCGTTCCGGGCCTCGCCGGTCTGGCGCTGCTGCTGGTCACGCTGGCCTGGGCACTCGGCGGTTTGCTGCCGGGCTGGCAATCGCTGCAACAACTCAGCCAGCAAACCCGGGAAGCCACCGAATACCTGGCCAAGGTCGAGGACGGCAGCATCGCGCCGCCGGTGGTGCCGCAACGTCAGCTCGATGATTTTCGTAACAAGCTGCCGGCCCAACCGCAAGCCACCGTCGCCATCGATCGCATCTACGCCCTGGCCGCGCAGGAACACATCACCCTGGCGCGCGGCGAATACGCCCTCGGCGTCGATCCCAAGACCCATCTGGCGCGCTACCAGATCCTGTTGCCGGTGCGCGGCAGCTACCCGCAACTGCGCCGCTTCCTGCACGCCTTGCTCGGCCAGTTGCCGGCGGTGGTGGTGGAAGACGTCGAGTTTCAACGCAAGAAGATTGCCGACACCGACCTCAGCGGCCGGATCCGTATGACCCTCTATCTGTCGAGGTCGTGATGGACAGCAAACGCATAAGCGGCTGGTTGGCGTTCTTCGGCGTGGCGGCGGCGCTGGCCTGGTTGCCGGAATATTTCTCGCCAAGCGACGAAGCGGATTCGACCGAAGTCGCCGTGGCCAGCCCGACAAAATCCACCGCCCGTGGCGCCTTGCCCGCCAGCAGCGCCAAGGCGAATGCGGCGCCGATCAAGGACCTGAGCCCGGCCGGCGACCTGTTTGCGAGCAAATCCTGGAAGGCCGCGCCGACCCTGGCGACGGTCACCGAACAAGCGATCAACCCGACCCCGGTGGTGCAAGCCCCGAGCCTGCCACCGGTGCCGTTTCAGTTCGTCGGCAGGCTGCATGACCGCAGCGACCTGCAGGTGTTCTTGCAGGACGGCGAGAAAATCTACGTCGTGCGCAGCGGGGATGTGATCGACGACACCTGGAAGATTGCGGCGATTTCCGATGTGGAACTGAGCCTGGTCTACCTGCCTTTGCATTTGTCGCAGACCTTGTCTGTGGGGAGTACGCAATGAACAGATCCCGTTTGCTGATGAGCCTCGGCCTGTGTGCCGGGCTGGCCGCGTGCAGTTCCGCGCAGGTCGCCAACAAGGAAGCCGCCGACCTGATCGAGCAGGGCCAGTACGAGGCGGGCCTGGCCCGGATCGAGGAAGGCTTGCGGGAAAATCCGCGCGACACCGAGCTGCACCTGCTGCTCAACAGCGGCCGGGCCAAGGCGATCACCGCGCTGCTGACCTCCGGCGACACCGACCGCGCCCGCCGCGATTTCGCCTCGGCCCGCACCGCCTACAGCCGGGTGCTGACCATCGAGCCGAACAACCGCCGCGCCCAGGATGCCCTGCGCCAGCTCGACTACCTGCGCAGCATGGACGAGAAACTTGAGCTGGCCCGTGGCGACCTGCGCCGGGGAGACATCTACGGCGCCGACCGTCAGGTCAAACAGATCCTTGAACTCGACCCGAAAAACGACGGCGCGCTGGAGCTGCAAGGCAACATTCGTCTGGTGCAGAGCCGCAACGTGGTCCAGTACCCGCAACTGCGCACCCGGCTCGATCGCCCGGTGACCCTGGAGTTTCGCGACGCCAACCTCAAGACCATTTTCGAAGTGCTGTCGCAGGTCGCCGGCCTCAATTTCATCTTCGACAAGGACCTGCGTCCGGACATGAAAGCCACGATCTTCGTGCGTGACGTGCGCATCGAAGACGCCGTGCAACTGCTGCTGCAACAGAACCAGCTGCACCAGAAAGTGGTGAACGAAAACACCTTGCTGATCTTTCCGGACTCGCCGCAGAAGCTGAAGGATTATCAAGAGCTGGTGATGCGCACCTTCTACCTGACCAGCATCGACGCCAACACCGCGCTGAACATGATCAAGACCATGCTCAAGACCCGCGACGTGTTCGTCGACGAACGCCTGAACACCCTGACCATGCGCGACACCGAAGACGCCGTGCGCATGGCCGAAAAACTCCTGCAATCACAGGACCAGTCCAACCCCGAAGTGGTGCTGGAAGTGGAAGTGATGGAAGTCGCCACCCAGCGCATTCTCGACCTGGGCCTGCAATGGCCGAACACTTTCGGTGTGATCAACAGCGACGGCACAGGGGTGTCCGTTCTCGATCAACTCAAGGGCATCAACTCCAGCCGGATTTCGATTTCGCCGTCGCCGCAAGCCAAGATCAATGCGCAGGACAACGACATCAACACCCTGGCCAGCCCGGTGATCCGCGTCAGCAACCGCGAACAGGCGCGCATCCACATCGGTCAACGGGTGCCGATCATCAGCGCCACCTCGGTGCCGTCGACTCAGGGCCCGGTGATCACCGAAAGCGTCACCTACCTCGACGTCGGTCTGAAGCTCGAAGTGCAGCCGACCGTGCACCTGAACAACGAAGTGGCGATCAAGATCGCTCTGGAAGTGAGTAACGCCACACCGCTGGAGCCGACCCGCCAAGGGACGATCCCGGTGCAGGTCGATACCCGCAACGCCCAGACTTCCCTGCGCCTGCATGACGGTGAAACCCAGATCCTCGCCGGCCTGATGCGCAACGACCACGGCGCCACCGGCAACAAGATTCCGGGCCTCGGCGACATTCCGGGTCTGGGCCGGTTGTTCGGCAGCAACAAAGACACCATCGGCAAATCGGAGCTGGTGCTGTCGATCACCCCCCGGATCGTGCGCAACCTGCCGTACCAGAGCCCGTCGGACATGGAATTCCCGACCGGCACCGAAACCAGCATGCACATCCAGGCGCCGGACCGCTCGCAGAACTACTCGATGCCAGCGCCTGCCGCGCAGCCTCGTGCAGTCGGTGAATCGGCCGTGGCAACCACTCACGTCACCGTCGAGAAGCCTTGATCATGAACGCCTCCCAACGCGGTTTTACCTTGATCGAAGTCGTGGTGACGCTGGCCCTGATCGGCCTGCTGGCCGGCATGGCCGCACCGCTGACCGAGACCCTGGTACGGCGTGGCAAGGAGCAGGAACTGCGTACCGCGCTGTATCAGATTCGCGATGGCATCGACGCCTACAAGCGTGCCTTCGATGCCGGCTACATCGAGAAATCCCTGAACAGCAGCGGCTATCCGCCGAACCTGAAAGTGCTGGTCGAAGGCGTGCGCGACGTGCGCAGTGCCAAGGGTGCGAAGTTCTACTTTCTGCGCCGGATACCGCGGGATCCGCTGGTGCCGGCCAAACGTGACGACAACGGCGGTTGGGGCCTGCGGGCCTACAACAGTTCGGCCCAGAACCCGCGCGATGGCGAAGACGTGTTCGACGTCTACTCCCTCGCCAGGGGCCGTGGCCTCAACGGCATCGCTTACCGCGAGTGGTGATTCTCATGCGCCGGGAAAAGGGTTTTACCTTGCTCGAGCTGATGGTGGTGATGGCGATCATCGCGACCCTGATGACCATCGCCTTGCCGCGCTACTTCAACAGCCTCGAGGCCTCCAAAGAGACCACGTTGCACCAGAGCCTGTCGGCCATGCGCGAGGCGCTGGATCACTACTACGGCGACACCGGGCGCTATCCCGATTCCATCGAGCAACTGGTGGAGATGCGTTACCTGCGCAACGCGCCGCTGGACCCCATCACCGAGCGCAATGACCAATGGGTGTTGATCGCACCGCCGGACGGTGTGGCGGGCGGCGTCGCCGACATCAAGAGCGGAGCTACCGGGAGGGCGCGTGATGGCAGCCAGTATTCCGAGTGGTAAGCACGTGGAGCAGGGTGGGTTCACCTACCTGGGCGTGCTGTTCCTGATCGTGATCATGGGCATGGGCCTGGCCAGTGCCGGCGAGTTGTGGTCGACCGTGTCGCGCCGCGACCGCGAGAAGCAACTGCTGTGGGTCGGCACCCAGTACGCCCAGGCGCTGCGCAGCTACTACCGCAGTTCGCCGGGTCTGGCGCAGTACCCGAAAGAGCTGGTCGACCTGCTGCAGGACGAACGTTTTCCGGAAGCCCGCCACCATCTGCGTCAGCTCTATCCGGACCCGATCGGCGGCGGCGAATGGGCCCTGCAACGGGGTTTCGACGGACGCATCACCGGCATCAACAGTGCCTCCACCGAGGTGCCGTTGAAGCAGGCGGACTTCCCTTCGCAGTGGTCGGATTTCGAAGGCATGCAGCGTTATTCGGACTGGCAGTTTGTGGCCGAGAAAGCTTTTCTCGACGGCACCAACGGCCCGGCGAAGGGCCAGTCGGCCCTGCCACAGGCGTTGCAGCCATGAGCCGCCACGTGTGGTGCGCGTTGATCCTCGCGGTCGTGGCGTCTTTCGCCAGCGCCAGCGAAGAAGACGAAATGATGGGCTTCATCGTCGACGACACGATCTCGCACATCGGCCACGACTTTTACTACTCGTTCAGCGAACGCCTGCGCGACACCAGCCGGATGGATTTCAACCTGGTGGTGCGCGAGCGCCCCGACGCACGCTGGGGCAGCCTGGTGACCGTCGAATATCAACAACGCCTGGTGTATCGGCGCTTCCTGCCGCCGAACACCGTGGAACTGAAGGACGAGGCCTACGCGGCCGCCGACTCGGTTCGACTGGAGGTCGTCCGGCGCAAGCTGGAAGCCTTGTTGCAGGACACCACCGACCTTGAGAAGGACGAACTATGAACACGACAACGTTCTCACGGCGCAGCGGATTCTGGATCTCGGGGTTGTTGATCGGGCTTGCCAGCGCCGCTGCCGTCCAGGCCACCGAACTGGTCTACACGCCGGTCAACCCGTCGTTCGGCGGCAACCCGCTCAACGGCACCTGGCTGCTCAACAACGCCCAGGCGCAAAACGACCACGACGATCCGGATCTCAAGAAACGCTCGACGGTGGCCGGCACTTCGGCACTTGAACGCTTCACCAGTCAATTGCAGTCGCGGCTGCTGGGGCAACTGCTGGACAACATCTCCACCGGCAACACGGGGAGCCTGTCCACCGACGCTTTTATCGTCAACGTCGTTGATGACTCGGGGGCACTGACGATTGAAGTGACCGACCGGGCGAGCGGCGAAGTTTCCGAAATTCAGGTGAACGGCCTCAACCCATGACGGGATGACGGTTCCGGGGAGCGATGGACATGAAAAAAATAATTGCGCTAGGGCTGATGTTGGCAGCATTACAAGGGTGCAGTCTGCGCGAGCCGATGCCGGCCGAGCAGGACACCGATACCCCGACCCTGACCCCCAGGGCCTCCACTTATTACGACTTGCTGAAAATGCCGCGACCCAAGGGCCGGCTGATGGCGGTGGTGTACGGCTTCCGTGACCAGACCGGGCAGTACAAACCGACGCCGGCCAGCTCCTTTTCCACCAGCGTCACCCAGGGCGCGGCGTCGATGTTGATGGACGCTATGCAGGCCAGCGGCTGGTTTGTGGTGCTTGAGCGTGAAGGGCTGCAGAACCTGCTGACTGAACGCAAGATCATTCGGGCTTCGCAGAAGAAGCCGAATACGCCGGTGAACATTCAGGGTGAGCTGCCACCGTTGCAGGCGGCGAACATGATGCTCGAGGGCGGGATCATCGCTTACGACACCAACGTGCGCAGCGGTGGGGAAGGGGCGCGGTATCTGGGGATCGATCTGTCCCGTGAGTATCGGGTCGATCAGGTCACCGTCAACTTGCGCGCGGTGGATGTTCGCAGCGGGCAGGTGTTGGCGAATGTGATGACCAGCAAGACGATTTATTCGGTGGCGCGCAGTGCGGGGATTTTCAAGTTTATCGAGTTCAAGAAGTTGCTTGAGGCTGAGGTCGGGTATACGACCAATGAGCCGGCGCAGTTGTGTGTGCTTTCGGCGATCGAGGCGGCGGTGGGGCATATGGTGGCGCAGGGGATTGAGCGGCGGTTGTGGCAGGTGGCGGGGGATGCTTCTACGCCTTCGCAGGATGATGTTTTGAATCGGTACCTGACTCAGAACAAGATTGATCCGGATGCGGAGTGAACGTGGCGGCCTTTGGGCCGACCAGGTTCTTTGGTTGTTTTGGGTACATATCCGTTGCTGCGGTAACGGCTTCTTATGGTTTCGCCCTTACGGCGAGTCCCTTTTGGCAAACGCCCCAAAAGGAACCAAAAGGTCTGGGCCCCGGCGTTCGGCCCCTCGCTGGGGCTCGGGGTTCCTTCGCTCCGGGATTCATCCGGGGGCATCGCCTACGGTTTGCTTCGCTGCACCTCCTCTCGATGTGTTTGGCTTCGCCAAACGGTCGCTTCGCTCCCACCCCCGGATGAATCCCTCCACTCAGCCTTCCGATGGGGCCGGCACGTCAAGAGCGGTACTCGACTAACGCTCATTGTTTGGTTTGGTGAGGGCGCAGATTGTGTAGGTGGGTTTGGTTTTGATTTTTTGTTTTGAAAGCTTGAGTTCAACTCGATGGTTCAGGTCGATGTAACTCGAATGAACAACTCGGTCGGCTCCCTCTCCCCCCGGGAGAGGGCTGGGGTGAGGGCCAGCGTCCTAAAGTCTGTTTAAAAACGTGTCTGAATACACCGAACCTTCCCACAAGGTTTTCAGGTTGTCCGTCGGAAGCGCGGGCTCTAGCCTGTTTCGGTCGCTGCCAATTCAGCGATCGGGATTGGAAACCCCGACTAGAACCGAGCGCACAAGCGCTTTTCATAACGTATGCTTGCGCACCTTGAAAAGTGTGCACTCCGTTATGGCGGCTGTGCGCGGGAGACCTTCGGGTCAACCGGGTTCTCCGTTCCCCGGGTTTCCAGCCTGCGTACAGCTGCCACCCCTTCGTTCGGAAACCGAATGGGCCAGCTTCATTTCAGGATCGGAGATTCACCATGTTCAAACCAACACCCAACCCACCCGAAACCGACCCAACCTCCCCATACACCTCCGCCCACTCCAGAAAACTCCACGAAGCCGCCGAACGCGCCCTCGATCATTACCTCTGCCCCGGCGCCCACATCATGGGCAGCGTCAACGAACCCGCCCCGATGTACCTCGCCAACCCGGCCTACAACACGGAATCCCTGCTCGCCAACGCCAGTGAATCCCTGGGCTCTGCCAGCGAAATGCTCAACAACTTCGCCGCCACCCTCGACCCCGCCCACCGCAAGACCGCCCTGGGCATCGCGCAGATCCTCATGCTGGGTGAATTGGCCGTAAATCAAGCCTTGGATCACGTCGAACTGAAGGGCTGATCCAGCACATGCCCAATAAAAAACGCGGCCCAGCAATGGGTCGCGTTTTTCACATTCAAACTGGAGTCACCATGGATCCCCTGATCTCCACAATCGTTTCAGACTTCGAAAGCGAAGAGCAGGCCGCCAGCTACGACCGTTGGTTGCGTGCCAAAGTACAGGCTTCAATCGATGACCCAAGACCCAGCATTCCGAATGAGCAGGTGATGGCGGAAATGTCGGCCCTGATGGAGAACAAACGAAGAAAGCATGAGGCAAGGTAAGTGCTTTGCGTTGGCAAGGTGAAAAGTAGAAAAGCGCAATGCCGATTTTGGCTACGCTACTGCTTCCTGACGGCTAACTATTTTTTGAGGAGCGCATGGACCTTTCACCACCACTGGAAATCGACAGCGCAGCCTATGCAGAATTCTTGGTTCTGTGGGAAATGGGCTCTTTTGATAACCAGCGATTGGGGCAAGCCTTCTACAACCATTTTCGCCTCCATCGGTTAACCGATCAGGCTTTGTTACAGGGGCTGTACGAGGCAGACGGCAAGAAGGCTCGAGCCGCTATAAGTCGTATATTTCATCTCAATTAGCATCAGCCCTTTTGCGCATTGATTCCATCAAGGCGTTTATTTCCTCCATCACTTGCTCATGGGGAATACTCGGACGCGGATCATCGAGAGAGGCCTGTACTTCGGCCCGAAACCAACGGTCATAACTCGCAGCCTGCTCCTCGGGATCAAGATCCGAAACCACCGGGCACAGTGGGTCGAAAGGTATCGCTGTCGTCGCTGTCTGGATGAATTGCATGTTGGCCAAGCTCCATGGGGATCAAGTTGTCCCGGCAAATCCTAGAGCCTGCACTTCCGACGGCCAACCGCCAGAATTCGTCAGAAAACTCCCCGAATTTCTGAAAACGTTCCGTTTTCCGTAGGACGCCACTCAAGCGTCAGCGCAAAAAAAACCGCGACCTCAAGATCGCGGTTTTCCAACACCCAACACTTACTGCTGCAAAACCGTCGCCTGGTTAGCCGACCCAAACTGCTGAATGGTCGCGGTCTGCGTCATCCCGCTCTGATCCACATTGGCAATGTTCCCGGTGCCGCCCTGGGTTACATACGCCACGTTCATGGTGTCCGCCTGTTTCACGGTGATCATGTTGTCGCTGCCGTACAGCTGCGCGGTGTAGGCCTGGTTGCCGGTGCCGGATTGATCGAATTCGGCGCTGTTGCCCGAGCCGTTCGACGAGCCCTGAACCAGGTTGGTGGTGCCGCGCTGGTCGGCGATGAGGATGTTGTCGCTGCCGTTCTGGTCGAAGTACAGCTCGTTGTAGGAATCCGCCTGGCTGACCGTGGTCTTGTTGCCAGTGCCGGTCTGGTGGGTGGTCATGACCTGGCCGATGCCGTCCTGTTTGAAGCTGGCGATGTTGCCGTTGCCGGCCTGGGTGACGGTGGCGCGCTGGCTGCTGCCGAACTGTCCGCCCAGTTGCGGGCCTTTCCAGTTGCTGGCGTAGACCTTGTTGTCGTTGCCCACCGAGGTGGCGTTGAGGGTGTGGCTGTCGCCGTTCTGGTAGGTGAAGTGCACGTTGCCGTTGCCGACCTGGTAGAGCGCCAGGGTCGAGTTGACCGATTCGAACTGGTCGGCATAGATGGCGTTGGTGTTGCCGACCTGAGTGACGGCGGCCGTGTTGTTTTCGCCGAAGCTTTGGTCGACCACGGTTTCGTTGCTGTCGCCGTACTGGTTGACGGTGGCTTGGCTTGCCAGTTGCGAGTCTTGCCAGATTTCGGTGCCGTTGAGGTTGCCGAACTGGTTGATGGTGATGTTGCCGCCGGTGCCGTTGCGCTGGTCGCCGTAGGCGTAGTTGCTTTCGCCGGCCTGGTTGATGCCGATCTGGCCGCCGTTGTGCAGCACTTGTTCGGCGGTGCCGTAGTTGGCGGTGCCGTACTGGGTGATCACCGAGCTGTTGCCGGTGCCTTCGTACAGTTGCTCGATGTTGGCTTCGTTGCTGTCGCCGAACTGGAAGGTCTTGCCTTCGCTGCCGTTCTGCGAGTCTTGATAGACGAACGAGAAGTTGCCGGTGCCTTGCTGTTGTTGCAGGGCCTGGTTGCCGGCGCCGAAACCGAGGGACTGGCTGGCGTGGGCGGTGTTGAAGGCACCGGTCTGTTGTTGGGTGATGGTGCTGTTGTCTTCGAAAAGCTGTTCGGCGTAACCGGCGTTGTAGTCGCCGACCGCGTCCTGGGTGATGACGCTGGTGGCGGTGTCTTGCACGGCGGCGGCGTTGTTGCCCTGGCCCAGTTGGGTCTGCGTGGCGGTGCTGAACGGGGCCTGGGTCTGCTTCACATCAGCGATGTTGGCCGTACCGAACTGGCTCTGGGTGGAAAGGCTGTCGTCGGCCATGGCCTGGGCACTGATCATGACCAGGATGGCGGCGGTGAGGGGCGTCAGTTTGAACATGATGAACTCTCCGATGATTGCAGTGCTTAGCGATATTGCTTGACCGAAACGCTCATGCCGTTGCCCGACTGGGTCACGGCGCTTTGCAGCCCCGTGCCGGCCTGCTCGATGCTGGCGTCGTTGTTGTTGCCGTTTTGCGAAATCTGCGCACGGTTGTGGCTGCCGGTTTGCGTGATGGACGCGGCGTTGCCGGAGCCGTTTTGCGTGATCAGGGCCATCAGGTCGCTGCCTTGTTGCAGGATGTACGCCTCCTGATTGCTGCCCGACTGCACGATCCTGCCCAGCAGCGACTGACCGTTTTGCGACAGCAGCGCGAGGTTGACCTGGCCGTTCTGGTCGATCAGGGCTTGCTGGCCCACGGGAGGCGGCAGTTCGCCGAGATCGGCGCTGTTGGGCGCCAGGTCGTCGTTTTCCATCAGGTCGTCGGCGCGCACGCCCGCACTGACGCACAGGGCGAGCAGGCAAAGCAGGGCGGCGGTCGGCGTGTTCATGGCAAATATCCTCTCGGGCGTTAACCGTTGAGCGTTGCCCCGCCTGCCCGAAAGCAGGCGGGGCACTGGCTCAGAGCGTGGTCACCGACACCGTCCGCACGGTGCCCTGGGACGAACGGATAGTGGCGGTCGGGTTGGCTGATGGCACGACCAGCGTGTTGTTCAGCGTCAGCCGCCAGCGTCCGGTCACCGGTACCGTGGTGGTGCCCAGCGTTACCAGCCCGGTCGGGGTGGTGACCTGCACGGTGATGGTGTTGCCGGTGGTCACCGACGAGGTGCCGGCGAAGTCCCAGTTGAAGCGGCCGCCGGAACGGGCCTGCACGGTCGAAGTGGTGATCGTGAAGGTTTCCGCTGCTGGCCTTGGCGACACTTGCACCGTGACCGTTGCCGGCGTCGACTGGGCGTTGAAGCTGTCCCGGGCGATGTAGGTGAAGGTCGTGGTGAAAGCCGTGGTCACGGTGGCCGGTGGGGTGTAGGTGATCACCGTGCCGTCGGTGCTGACCGTGCCGCGTCCTGCCGGCGGTTGGGTCAGGCTGGCGACGCCCAGCGGCGTGTTGCCTTCCGGATCGGTGTCGTTGGCCAGGACGTTGATCGGGATCGCGACACCCAGCGTGGCGACGCTGTCGGCGACGGCGGTCGGTGGCCGGTTAGGCGCGACGGTCACCGTCACGGTCGCCGGGTTGGCCGAGGCCAGGCCTTTGCTGTCCTGCGCCTTGTAGGTGAAGGTCGTGGTCAACGGTGTCGTCACCACGGCTGGCGGGGTGTAGACCACCGAGGTGGTGCCGCTCAGCGCGACGGTACCCTGGCCGGCTGCCGGTTGAGTCAGCGCGGTAATGGTCAGCGGCACGTTGTTGTCCGGGTCGCTGTCGTTGGTCAGCAGGCTGAGGGTGATCGGCACGCCGAAGCTGGTGCTGCCGGTGTCGGCGTTGGCCAGCGGTGCCTGGTTTTCACCGGTGTCCGGTGCTGCACCGACCACCACCACCGATTCGGTGTCGCTGCCGCCGGCGGCGGATTTCACCGTGACGGTGGCTGGAGGCTGAGTCAGGTCGGCCACGGTGATTTTTTGCAGCGTGCCGGTTTTCGACAGACGTCCGTAGCCTTGGGCAACCATGTCCGGCACCGCGACTTCATCGGTCGAAGTGGCTTCGATCAACAGGCTGTGGTTGGCCCAGCTGTAGCGGGCGGTCTGGATTTTCACCACGTCGGTGAGCTTGGCCGAGACGGCAGTCGGACGGGTCGTGCCGGCCGGGTTGGTCGCGGTCACGACCACCACCGACGGCAGGGTGCCGGTACCCAGACGCTGGCCGAAGAACAGTCCGTTGTTGTCACCCAGCAGACTGGTCTGGCAAGGCGTCGGTGGTGGGCCGGGCAGCAACGCCACGGTTTCGCGGAAGCACAGGGTCGAGCTGCTGTCAGCCTTGGCGAACACCTCGGCACGCACACCGGCCGAGGTCCGGCGATAGGTGGCGCGGTCGATGGCGACTTGGGTTTGCTGACGATTGTCGAGGACCTTGCCGGCAACGGTGAACAGGTTGGTCTGAATCGAGCCGGCGCCCGACGGACCATCGATCCGCAGGAAGTTGGTGTTGAACGGGCTGCCGGTGACCGCTTCGGTGAGGTTCGGGTCGCCGACGAAGGTTTCGACGCCGCCGGTGTCCGGGTTCACTTCGGTATACGGCCCGTTGATGCTGCGCAGGAATGGGCCGATGGCGCCGTTGAGCGCTCCGCTGAAGTTGCCCGGCGCGCCGATGCCGATGTCCTTGGTGATGTTGATTGCCCGCCGGCCCGGTGTGGTGACGTTGACGGTTTCAACGCCGTACGGGTGGGTGATGGTGTAGGTGCCGGCCACGGGTACGTTCACCCGGATGCGGATCCGCGCGAAGCTTTGCTGATCGCCATCGACCGGATTTTCCGAGGCGAACGCCGCTTCGATGCCTGCGACGTAGGCGTCCACACCGAAACCGGCACCGTTGTTGGGGATCGCGGTTTCAGCCAGGAACCAGAAAGCTTCCGGTGGCCAGTTGTCGGGGAACACCATCGGCAGGCTGTCATCGAACACGCCCGGTTCCGGCAGCAGGGTGCACATGTACGCCGGCGGGGTGCTGGCCGGCACCCGGGAACTGGCGGCGCGCGACTGGCAAAGCTCCATCGACAGCTGATTGTTGTCCTGGTACCACATCGGGAATTTCCCGGTGGCGAAGGTGTAGGGGCCGGGATCGACGGCGGCCAGTTGCGCGAACGCACTGCCGGTCAGCGAGATTGTCAGCCCGAGCGCGTTGAGCGCGAAGCGTGGCCACTTGTTCATGATGCCTCCTGATGCGGATCTGGGCATGTGAGCGTTCATTGCACGATGACCACTTCTTCGGTATCGCTGCCGCCGTTGGACGACGTCACCCGAACCTTGGCCGGTGGAATCGGCGTGATCCCGGTGGCCAGGGTTTTCACCGCGCCATCACCGCCCAGCGCACCGATGGTGGCGCCGGTGCCGGAGGTGGCGGTGAGCACCGGTGGCGAGGTTTCGTCACTGGTCGAGGCCACCACGGTCAATTGCCCGGAAGTGAGGCTGTACTCGGCGCGCTGGATCACCACCAGGTCGGTCAGGGTCATGGGCAGGGTGGTCGGTGAACTGGTGGCGATCGCCAGGTGGTTGTCAGCGGTAACCTGCAGCACGGCCGGCAAGGTCGGGTTGACCGCCGATTGCGCGTACCAGCTGCCGGTGCTGTCGGCTTCTGTCATGTTCACCACGGGCGTGCTGCTGGTGATGGCGGCGGTGCCCGGCGCGGGTGGGGCTTTGACGAACACGTCTTGTTGGGCCACTGGTGCGCTTTCGCCGGGCTTGCGCGAGTAGGTGCTGCGCTCGGTGATCAGAGGCGTTGGCCGCACCACTGTCGACAACTTGCCGGACACGGCGAAGGTTGTGCTGCGCAGGTCGATGCCGCCCGGGCCTTCGATGCGTACGTAGTTGGTGTTGAACGGGCTGCCGGTCACGGCTTCGTTGAGGTTCGGATCGCCAACAAACTGTTCGGCCGCGCCGGTCAGCGGATTGGTCTCGGTGTACGGCCCGTTGACGCTGCGCAGGAACGGCCCGATGTCACCCTTGAGCGCGCCGTCGTAGGTTTGCGGGGTACCGATGCCGATGTCGCGGGTCATGTTGATGGCGCGCCGGCCGGGGGTATCGACGGTGAACACATCGACGCCGTACGGGTGAGTGATGACGTAGGTGCCGGCGGTGGGCACGTCGACCCGGATGCGGATTCGGGCGAAGCTGACCTGATCGCCTTCCACCGGTTCTTCGGCGGCGAACGCGGCTTCGATGGCGCTGACGTAAGTCAGGTCGATCCCGCGTGCTGCATCGACGACGGTGGTTTCGCCGGTGAACCAGAACGCTTCATCGGGGAAGTTGGTGGGGAACACGATCGGCTGCGCGTCATCGAACACGCCGGGGGTCGGCAGCAGCGAGCACATGTACGACGGGGCGCCGGGTGTGCTCGGCACGCGGGAGCTGAGCGCTTTGGACAGGCACAGATCCAGGGTGCGACCGTGGCTGTCCTGATACCAGCTGGCGAAACCGCCATTGGCCGGTGTGTAGGGACCCGGATCGACGGCGAACAGAGCGGCCTGGGCAATGCCCTGGGCCAAGGCGCTCACGACCAGGACGGTCGCGGTTTTGGACAGTAAAGGGTGCATGAGTTAATCCCTCTATCGAAGTACCTGCCCCGTGGGGTTGGGTCAGTTGCTGAGGGCTTTACAACTTCCATACCAACGATTGGCCAACCGGCGGCAAACGTCCGTGGCGCAAGGGTTCGAGGCTCGTCGTGGGGGAAAAGGACGCACGCCCGGATAGGGCGACTGTCCCCAGGATTGGGGATTGTGGGGGCATGAACGCCTGGCGGTTTTTCCCTGACCGGGAAATCGGCTGAGTGTGGGGCCGTTCACCCCCCGCATCCGGGCAAACACCCAACCGTGGGCTATAACCCTATAGGGACGTTTCGGGAAGTCGCCGCCATGAACATGCAGTCACAATCGCTACCGGTCGAGGAGGGCAGCCAGCGGCTGAACTCGCGCAAGCAGCCGTTCAACCTGTTGCGCTGGTTTTCATTGATCAGCATGGCGGTGATCGGCACCGTGGCCGTGGCGCTTGGGGCGGTGTCGACACGGTTCGTGATCGAAGAAAGCGTGCAGCGCGATGCCTTGCTGACCGCGCAGTTCATTCAGGCGATTGCGTCGGCGGAAGTGCGCCACGTCTCGATCCCCAATATCCGCACCATGGGCGAGTTGCTCGACCCTCGTCAGGACAACGATTTTCCCGATGTCGACCCGCAGGCCCGAGCCAGCGCCAGAGGTGAGTTTCTTGATCACATCGAGCATTTGCCGGATGTGATCCTCGCCAACATTTATGCGCCGGACCGTACCGTGATCTGGTCGACCAACCCGGCGCTGATCAACACCCGGATTCATGCCGACGAAGACCTCGACCGGGCCTTCGATGAAAAGATCCCGGTCTCGGCCAGCTATCACGACGTCGACAAGGCCCGTGAAGAACAAAAGTTCGTGGTACCGCCGGAATACATCTTCATCGAAAACTACATCCCGCTGTTCGACGCCGAGGGCAAGAACGTCACGGCGATGGTTGAAATCTATAAAGAGCCCAAGGATCTGATCGCCCGCATGGAGCGTGGGCTGACGCTGATCTGGCTGGCCACCGCGCTGGGCGGCGGGCTGATTTACCTGGGGCTGTACTGGATCGTGCGGCGGGCGGCGATTCTGCTGGCGGCCCAGCAAAAACAACTGATCGCCAACGAAACCTTTGTCGCGCTGGGCGAGATGTCCTCGGCGGTAGCCCACAGTCTGCGCAATCCGCTGGCGACCATTCGCTCCAGCGCCGAGCTGGCGTTGGAGTTCGACGCGGGGCCGGCACAGAAGAACATCAAGGACATCATCGGCCAGGTCGACCGCATGTCGAAGTGGGTGCGCGAACTGCTGCAATCGTTGCGACCGCTCAATGACGACCCGGAACCGGTGAACCTGGTGGCGGCGCTGCACGACAGCCTGACGGCGTTCGAGCAGCAGATCGCCAGGGCCGGCGTGCAGGTGGTGTTTCAACCTCAGCAGACGCCGATGGTGCTGAGCCAGCCGGTACAACTCACGCAAATCCTCAACAGCCTGCTGGCCAATGCGCTGGAGGCGATGGACAAGGGCGGCACGCTGACCATCACCCTCGAACCGAGCGACAGCCGTGGCGTGAGCGTCATGCTCAGCGACACCGGCAAAGGCATGAACGAGGAGCAGCGCAGCATGGCGTTCCGGCCGTTCTTCACCACCAAACAGGGCGGCCTCGGCGTGGGGCTGGTGCTGGTCAAACGGATCATGGAGCGCTTCGGCGGCGGCGTGAGCCTGGACAGCCGCGAAGGCGAGGGCACCACCGTTCGTCTGGCGTTTCAGCTCATTCAGTAAATTGGGGTGAACTTTCCCCCAGCAGTGGGTGTCAGGCCCCGGTCATCGGGGAGTGGGGAATGCAACAGCGCGTCCAAGTCCCTGTTACAACTGGAAATGATTTTTTGGCGAGGTAATTGCAAAACACCATCACCCCTTCCTTAGATGAGGCGGCTGATGATGGACAGAGCAACGCATGACCCCAAAAAACTCTTCCTGTTGACGCCACTGAGCGTCTTTCTGATGTTGACCCTCGGCCAGATGACCGGGGTTCGAGCGAGCCCGATCGACGACGAGAATCAGCCGGAAGCGTCCGACCCGTCGGCCTATTACGACGAGCCCGCAGACCGCGCCGGCGCCCTCAACGCCATCCTGACGATGCCCGAGGCTAACGAAGACTCCTTCGATCTGCCCGACGGGGTCAAAGGCACGCGGGACACGACGCGCACGGAAAACATCCTGCCGCCCACCGTCCAGACCAGTTTCAATTACCCCACCAACGGCAAGCCGAGCCCGCTGTACGGTGCCCAGCCGTTCACTCAGCAACTGGTGCTGTTCGAAGAGTTTGGCCCGGAAAAACTCGACCCGACCACACCGGCCGCGCCGTTGAGTTTTCCGCCAGCCGCCATCGGTCCGGCGCCGGCGCAAGACCCGAACAACATCGCCCGCAGCGCGCCTCCCGGCACGGCGCTGGATGCGTTTTTGCGTCAACCGGGGCTCACGCCATTTCCGAGTCAGTTCGCCAACGTGGTTGACCGCAACCCGTGGCAGGCGCAGATCGAACTGTTCCTCAATCGTCACATCGGTTCCTCCGCCGAAGGCCGGCCACCGGGAAAAGGCTGGGCTCATCAGCGCTGGAACGAGTTCTACCCGCAAGTCGCCTACAAGACCGTGCAGACCGGCGCGCGTCTGAACGGTGGCCTGCGTGACAGTCGGCAGATGCACGGTTATGCGGTGGGCGAGTTCGGCCCCGGCGGTCTGTACCACAACGTCGCGGGTGTGCCTGCGACCGATGGCACAGCCAAGGGTGTCGACCCACGGTTCCACCCGGCGATGCCGGTGCAGGACCACAACTCGGTGTGGACCTTCGACGGCACGCTGCCGCCGAAACTGTTGATGGTGCGCTACGGCCAACCGGTGCTGATGCGGCACTACAACGGTTTGCCGATTGATCCTTCCGCCAACCGCGGTTTCGGTCTGCACACCATCACCACCCATGAGCACAACGGCCACGCGCCAGCGGAAAGCGACGGTTATGCCAACGCGTTCTTCTTCCCCGGCCAGTTTTACGACTATCGCTGGCCGATCCAGCTCGCCGGTTACGACAGCATCAACACCAAGGCTGAAGATCCACGCGCCGCATTCCCCTGCGCACCGGGGGAAACCCTGTGGGTCAACGACCTGCAGCCTGCGAAAAAGACCTGCGACCACGGCACCATCAAGATTCGTGGCGACTGGCGCGAAACCATGAGCACCCACTGGTTCCACGACCACATGCTCGATTTCACCGCGCAGAACGTCTACAAGGGCAACGCGGCGATGATGAACTACTACAGCGCCCTGGACCGTGGCAACGAATCGGTGAACGACGGCGTCAACCTGCGTTTCCCCAGCGGCAGCGCCTTGCCGTGGGGCAACCGCGACTACGACGTCAACCTGGTGTTCGCCGACAAGGCCTGGGATCAGCAGGGCCAGTTGTGGTTCAACCCGTTCAACACCGATGGCTTCATCGGCGATCAGGTGCTGGTCAACTGGCAATGGAAACCGACCCTCGACGTGCGGGCCCGCAGTTATCGTTTCCGCCTCCTCAATGGTTCGGTGTCGCGCTACTTCAAGCTTGCGCTGGTGCGTGAAGTCAAAGGCACCAGTGGTGAGTTCCAGGGACCGAGAAACTCCGGCGTGTCGTACAGCCGCGTGCCGTTTCACATGATCGCCAACGACGGCAACATCATGGAACACAGCGTGCCGTTCGACGGCTCGATGGACCTCGATGCCGACGGCGACAAGCAGAACCACAACGCGATCCTGCCGACCCAGGGCATCGCCGAGCGGTTCGACATCATCGTCAACTTCGCGAAAAACGGCATCAAGCCGGGCGACAAGCTGTTCTTCGTCAACCTGCAAGCCCAGGACGACGGTAAAGGCCCGAAAGAAGTGATCCCGCTGGCCGACGTGCTTTCGGAGAAATACCTGGCGGTCATCAAGCAGACCAGCAAAGGCCCGCAATGGGACCGGGGCGACCCGGTAGTGGGCAAGGTCCTGCAACTCAACGTCAAGGCTTATACCGGCCAGGATCTGTCGATGAACCCGGCGGCCTACGAACCGGCCAAACCGGGCAAGGCCGAAGGCATGGTGATGATTCCGCTGAAGATTCACCGCGACAACGCTGCCGACAAGGCGCTGCTGGCCAAGGCCCTGCACCGGACCTTCATCTTCGGCCGCTCCGACGGCACCGATGAAGCGCCGTGGACGATCAAGACCGATGGCGGTTTCGGCTTCCACATGGACCCGCGCCGGTTGAATGCGTCGACCAAACTGGCCAGCGGCCCGACCGACGCCGGAGTCAGCGGCATCGGCACCCTGGAAGTGTGGAACATCAAGGCCGGCGGCACGGGCTGGAGCCATCCGGTACACGTGCACTTCGAGGAGGGGATCATCCTCAGCCGTGGCGGCAAGGCCCCGCCTGAGTGGGAAAAATGGGCGCGCAAGGACGTCTATCGCATCGGCTCCGAAGCCGACGGGCTGGACAGCGTCGAAATGGCGATCAACTTTCGCGAGTTCGCCGGGACTTACATGGAGCACTGTCACAACACCCAGCATGAGGACAACTCGATGCTGCTGCGTTGGGACCTGGAAAAACCCGGGCAACTGCAGTTGATGCCGACGCCGTTGCCGAGCTGGGATGGCGTGCGCTACGTCAACTCTGCCGCGCTGCCAACCTTCCGCACTGGCGACGGCTTCGGCCCGCAAGTGACCGTGAAACCATGAGCCGGGAGGGAGCCGACATGACCCAGCCAACGCCGCGCTCCCGCGCCCTGGGCATGCACCTGATTCTGGTGCTGGTCACCTGCCTGCTCGGCAGTCAGGTGCTCATCGCCCATCAGGCACAGCCCGAAGGCGCCAGTGAATCCGCCACCCCGTGGGGTGGCGACTATTTCCCCAACACCCTGCTGACCGACCAGGACGGTCGGCAGGTGCGCTTTTTCGATGACCTGATCAAAGACAAGGTGGTGGTGATCAACTTCATCTTCACCTCGTGCAGCGACTCCTGCCCGCTGGAAACCGCGCGCCTGCGCCAGGTGCAGAAACTGCTGGGGGACCGGGTCGGGAAAGACATCTTTTTCTACTCGATCACCATCGACCCGTTGAGCGACACCCCCGAAGTGCTCAAGGCCTATGCGCAACGCTTCAAGGTCGGCCCTGGCTGGAAATTCCTCACCGGCGAGTTCGAAGACGTCACCGAGCTGCGCAAGAAACTCGGGCTGTTTATCGAAGGCGTCGACAACGGCCGGACCAAGGATCACAACCTGAGCCTGATCGTCGGTAACCAGAGCACCGGGCGCTGGATGAAAGCCTCGCCGTTCGAGAACCCTTGGATCCTCGCCGACCAGCTCGCCAACACCTTGCAGAACTGGAAGCAGGCCAGCAGCGAAGAAAGCTATGCCGATGCCCCGCAGATTCGTCCGCCGAGCAATGGCGAAGAGCTGTTCCGCACCCGCTGCGCTTCGTGCCACAGCCTCGGCCCGCAGGACGGCGAAGGCATCGGCATGCGCAACATCGGCCCGGACCTGATCGGCGTGACCCGTCAGCGTGACCCGGCCTGGCTCAATCGCTGGATCCGCGAACCGGATCGCGTGCTGGCGGAGAAAGACCCGATCGCGCTGCAACTGTTCGAGCAATACGAGCGCATCCCGATGCCCAATCTGCGCCTGGACGAGGCCTCGGCGCAGTCGATCATCGACTTTCTGAGTGCCGAAACCGAGCGTCAGCATCCGTCGGTGCAGCCCTTGGCCGACGGGGCATTGACGCCAGTAAAACCGGGTTCTGCCAGCGAAACGGTGAGTCGTATGCAGTAGCGGCTAAATAGCATCATTGAACCGTGTGTCACGGTCATTGCCACCTACACTCATTCGAGAGGGCGGCTGTAACCGGCTCGATACCAGAACGCCAGGGCATCCCCATGCAACGACTGGAAGAACAGAAAACATCGGCACCGAACCTCGCGCTGGCGGCCATCAAGAGCTGGGGCGGGCAGTTCAATCTGCTGCGCTGGTTTTCGCTGGCGAGTTTTTTCATCATCGCGGCCGTGGCGCTGGGGCTGGGCTACATCTCCACGCGTTTCGTGGTCACCGAAAGCGTGGAGCGGGACGCGCTGCTCACGGCGCAATTCGTGCAGGCCATCGGCGATGCGGAAATGCGCCACGCCAACATCACGCCGCGGCGGACCATGGGCGAGATGCTCGACCCGCGCCAGGATCACAGCTATCCCGACGTTGATCTGCTGGCTCATGCAATGGCCCGTGCCGAGTTTCTCGATCATGTCGAACACTTGCCCGACGTGTTGCTGGCCACGGTGTATGCCCTGGATCGCACGATCATCTGGTCGACCAATCCTGAGCTGATCAACGTCAGGATCGAAGATGACGACGAACTGGACGAGTCGTTCGAAATGAAAGTGCCGGTGTCCTCCAGCTATCACAAGATCGACGATGAAAAACCCGAGCAGCGGCTGTCCCGCGAACCCAAATACCTGTTCATCGAAAACTACATCCCGATGTTCAACGCCGACAAAAGCAAAGTCATCGCCATGGTCGAGATCTACAAGGAACCGGCGGATCTGGTGGACCGCATCGACCGTGGCTTTGCATCGATCTGGGCCGCGACCATCCTCGGCGGCGCGGTGATTTACCTCGGGTTGTTCTGGATCGTGCGGCGCGCCTCGAGCCTGTTGCAGAGCCAGCAACAGCAGTTGATCAGCAACGAGACCTTTGTCGCTTTGGGCGAGATGTCTTCGGCGGTGGCCCACAGCCTGCGCAACCCGCTGGCTACCATTCGCTCCAGCGCCGAACTGGCCCAGGAAATCGCCAGCCCCGGCGCGCAGCGCAATATCGGCGACATCATCAGCCAGGTCGACCGCATGTCGCGCTGGGTGCGCGAGCTGCTGGTGTCATTGCGCCCGATGAGTGATGACGGCGAGGCGGTGGACCTGCTGGCGGCGGTCGAGGACACCCTGGGAGCATTTGACGCGCTGATCCGGCGCAATGGCGTCGAAGTGCGATTCACGCCACAGAATTGCCCGCCGGTCGTCAGCCAAAAGGTGCTGCTCACGCAAATACTCAATAGCCTGTTTGCCAACGCCCTGGAAGCGATGCCCAGAGGCGGCGTACTCAGTGTCGAGATTGAAACGGCGCAGTCCGGTCAGGTGCGCATGACCCTGAGCGATACCGGCAAAGGCATGAGCGCGCAGCAGCAACAACAGGTGTTCAAACCGTTTTTCACCACCAAGCAGGGCGGCCTCGGGGTCGGCCTGGCGCTGGTCAAAAGAATCATGGAGCGGTTTCAGGGTTCGGTCGTGCTGACCAGCCGCGAGCAGGAAGGAACCCGCGTCAGTCTCAACTTCAGAGTGGCATCGGGAGGGGAATATGGAACACAGCATTCTGCTGGTCGAGGATGACGAACTGTTGGCCGAAAATATTCAGACCTACCTGGAGCGCAAAGACTTCGAGGTGACGGTCTGCCACTCGGCCGAGGACGCGCTGGGGCAACTGGAAAGCTTCATGCCGGACATCGTCCTGACCGACAACTCGCTGCCGGGCATGAGCGGTCACGATCTGATCCAGAAGCTGCGCATCAGCGCGCCGGACCTGAAAGTGATCATGATGACCGGCTACGGCAACGTCGAAGACGCGGTGGTCGCAATGAAGGAGGGCGCCTTTCATTACGTCACCAAACCGGTTGCGCTGCCGGAACTCAAACTGCTGCTGGACAAGGCCCTGGCCACTGAGCGGATGGAGCGCACGCTGTCGTTCTACCAGGAGCGCGAGGCGCAGAAATCCGGGGTGCAGGCGCTGATCGGCGAGTCAGCGCCGATGCTGCATCTGAAGAACACCATCGCTCAGTTGCTCGACGCCGAGCGGCGCATGGCCAACGGCGATCTGCCGCCGGTGCTGGTGGAGGGCGAAACCGGTACCGGCAAGGAGCTGGTGGCCCGCGCGCTGCATTTCGACGGCGCGCGCAGCAAAGGCCCGTTCATTGAATTCAACTGCGCGTCGATTCCGGCCAACCTGGTGGAATCAGAGCTGTTCGGCCACGAAAAAGGTGCGTTCACCGATGCCAAGGACCGCCGGGTCGGGCTGGTGGAAGCCGCTGATGGCGGCACGCTGTTTCTCGATGAGATCGGTGAAATGGATCTGGTGCTCCAGGCCAAGCTGCTGAAGCTGCTGGAGGATCGCACCATTCGCCGGGTCGGTTC
Source organism: Pseudomonas sp. B40(2017) (assembly GCF_002112855.1). Classification (NCBI taxonomy): domain Bacteria; kingdom Pseudomonadati; phylum Pseudomonadota; class Gammaproteobacteria; order Pseudomonadales; family Pseudomonadaceae; genus Pseudomonas; species Pseudomonas sp. B40(2017). The sequence continues at coordinate 270,807 of NZ_NEIT01000009.1, read as the reverse complement.
GGTGAAGGAGCGCAAGGTCAACCTGCGGGTGATCAGCGCCACCAATTGCAACCTTGAACAGATGGTCCAGCAGGGCAAGTTCCGCCGCGATCTGTTTTTCCGGCTGCGGATCATCTCGATCAAGGTGCCGCGTCTGTACGCCCGTGGCGAAGACATCCTGCTGCTGGCCCGGCACTTCCTCGCCAGTCACGGCAAGCGCTATGGCAAACCGAACCTGCATTTCAGCGATCAGGCCGAAGAACTGCTGCTCAGTTACACCTGGCCGGGCAACGTGCGCGAACTGCGCAACATGCTCGAACAGACCGTGCTGCTGGCGCCGAACGACACCATCGCCGCGCATCAACTGAACGTGTGCATGAGCCTGTGCGATGAGCTGCCACCGCAACATCAGCACGAGGTGCAGCACCCGCACTTCGAACCACGCCCGGCGAGCAACACCGAATCGATGAACCTGCCGGAAGTCGAGCGCGACATGGTGCGCAAGATGCTCGACAAGACCGACTGGAACGTCACCAAATCGGCGCGCCTGTTGGGCCTGAGCCGCGACATGCTGCGCTACCGCATCGAAAAGCTCGGCCTGGCGCGGCCGGACAAGCGTCAGTGGTAAACGGCGGTGCTGCTTGGATTCGGCGGGCTCAGGCATTCGAGCACGCACGTCGGATCCAGCACTTCGTCGTTGACGTAAATGCCGCGCTCGGCATCGTAGGTGCGGATAAACACCCGCACCGTCGCATCGGCCACGGTGGGCAGTTGCGAGTCATGGAATACACGGCGATCCGGGATGACGATGAAATCCTGCGGCGGTGTGTCATCGAACGGCCGGGGCGGCTGGGCCGACAGCGACGGTGGAGCAGGGTGGGCAAAGGGCTGGTCCGCCCCGTAGTAGTTGAAGTTGCTGTCCAGCGCCTGTGCCTGGGTGGCGGCGAGCAGACAGGCGGACAACAGCAGTCGATTGAACATTCCCATGGCAGCACCTGTGGAAGCGGATTTCCCCAAGGCTATTAACTATAGCTGCCCGCCATGCAGGCGTTGGTGCAGGCGTTGTCGGCTTACAAGTTCGCAACAACCTGTAGCGCGAGGCTGAACTAGACTCGGGCCGCTCAATTGTGAGCATCCCCCGGAGTGCGCCATGGAAGTGCCAAACAATAAAAACGCCGTCGAGAGCAATCGTCAGGCGTGGAATGATTCCGCCCGTCATCACCAGGACTCACCCGATTGGCAGGCCTTGCTGACCGAGGTTACGCAGGCGGATTTTTCCTGCCTCGACGACACCCTGCGCGGTTTGCTCGAGCAGGTCGGTGTCGATGGCAAAGACGTCGTGCAACCGGGTTGCAACAACGGCCGCGAAAGCCTGTCACTGTTCGCCCTCGGCGCACGGAGCGTGGTCGGTATCGATCAGTCGAGCGCGTTTCTCGAACAGGCCCGCGAACTGAACAAGCGTTCGCCGCACAACGCCGAATTCATCGATGCCGATATCCATCATTTGCCTGAATCGCTGCGCGGCCGTTTTGACGTTGCACTGATCACCATCGGCGTCCTCAACTGGATGCCCGACATTGGCGAATTCTTGCGCCACGTCGCCTCGACTCTCAAACCGGGCGGACAACTGGTGATCTACGAAACCCACCCGTTCCTGGAAATGGTCGACCCCGAGGCGGAAGACCCGTTTCGTCTTGCCAGCTCGTATTTCCGCGAAGAACCGTTCGTGCAGGAGGAGCCGATCGTCTACGTCGGCAAGGTCGAACAGCCGGCGGCGAAGTCTTACTGGTTCGCACACACCCTGGGCGCGATCTTCACCGCCGCCCTCGAGGCCGGCCTGAACATCACGCACTTCAAGGAATACCCGCACTCGAACCGGGAAGAAGTGTATGACCAGTACCAGAACCGCGAGGCGCAGATGCCGATGTGTTTTACGTGGGTGGGGGTGAAGCGCTGAGGCAGGTACAAGAGGGGGAGGCGAGAGGCGCTGTCTCTTTTTCGGTGAGTCGGATACGGGCTTGCGTCACGTATCCGATTGCTCGACACAACTCTTCGTCGTCACCTTCTGCCAGTACCTGAGAGAGGTACTCACGGATGGCATTCAGATCAACCAGCAGTGCCGTCATTTCAAAATCGGATGTGTTTTGTTCCATCGGTTTGTCTCTGTGTTTCTGCATGAATGTATTTATTCATATGATTGCGGGCAGCCAGATGGAGTCGAAACTGAATGACGCTGATTCCTGTACGAGAGTAGGAAGATTCTGCGGCGCCGTCCCGGCCGCCGCAGTTTAAACCCCTCAAGCCTGCGCAGCCGCCGTCACCACCGGCCGTCCCGGCTTGCGCAGCGGATCGAGGCGTGAGCCCTCATAGCGCGTTTCGCGGAAGAACCGCCATTTGCCGAACAGGCAATAGACGTGGGTGACGCGCCCCTGTTCGTGGTAGCCCATGCGGATGTGCAGTTTCAGCGCCGGGATGTTGTGGGTTTCGCAGACGTCCACCACCTTGTTGCAACCCTGGGCGGCCATGGCTTCCCAGAGGGCGACCTGCACGTCCACCGACAGGCTGCTGCCGAAGTAGGCGCGGATCATTTCACCGCCGAACTCGAAGAACTCGCCGGGTTTGACCGGGAAGGTGCAGCCGTAATAGTGGCGGTCGTGGTAGTCACGAGTGCTGCCCCAGATAAATCCGACCGCATGGCCGTCGGCGTCCAGGTACATGTGCCCGGTGTGGCCCTCGTCGGCCAGTTCGGCCATGGTCTGCACCCGGTCACCGAAGTGTTTGGCGAACGCGCCGGCATTCTGTGCGGTGATGTCGACCTTGCGCAGGCCGTCGTAGGGGCGCAGCTTGTGCGGCGGTACCGGGCTGACCAGGTCGCGCTCCATCCACAACAGCTCCCAATGGAAGAACACGTAGCGTTTCCACAACGTGCCGAAAGTACGGCCCAGGCCTTTTTGCTTGATACGTTCACGCAGCTTTTCAATGACGCTCATGATGCCCTCCGAGGCCGGAGCCCGGGTGTTGTGGATGACGCTGTTGTGGGTATAGATCAAGCCGGCAAGTTCATGTCAAAGCGCCAGCTTTGAAAATATTGCAAGTTGTGTAACGGTTCAGATCGCTTCGGCACCCCGCAAAAAATCCTTGTTCAGATCGGCATAGGAAACCCGTGGAACACCCGTCAGCCGCTGCTCTAGCAAGCGGCTCAGGGACTCTTCGGGTGGCAGATAGGCGTCACCGAAATCCGCCCCGAGCTGGTTCGGATGGGCGACGATTTCCAGCACGCCGTCGGTCGGCGCGGGGGCGTTGCGCAGGTCCACCGGGGTGCAGACGTAATCGACCGTGACCCCGGCCAATCCCTGCAATCGGCGGTTGAGCAACCCCTTGAACAGGCGCTTGGGCAGACTGAGGTTTTGCCCCAGGTTGCGCGCCAGGCGCACGGGCACACCTTGATGGGCGGCGAAGCGCGCGACGATCTCGCCGATCGGCCAGATGTTGTGCACGTGCTGATGCGAATCGAGGTGGCTGGGACGCACGCCGTGATCGACGCAGCGCTGCCACTGCGCCTGCAATTCTTCCTGCACCGCCTCGCGGTCTTCGCGGCTCAGCCACAGGCTGTGGCGAGGCAGGTTGAGGTCGAACACGCCGTGGCTGTCGCAGAAGGTGCGGCGCTCGACAATGGCCCGGCTCAAGGGCCGGCCGTAGGTCAGGTTGAAATGCAGGCCGATCCGGCCCTCCAGCAGCGGCAGCCGGGCCATGGCGCAGGCCGCTTCGAACGCCGGCATGTTGGCCATGGCGGTGGCGGAACTGATGACCCCGGCCTGGAACGCACCGAGGATCACCGCGTTTTCGTTCGGGCTCAGGCCGAAATCGTCAGCGTTGACTATGACTTGGCGAGGCATGTTCGCCCTCCTTGGTGGGGTTGATCACAGGTGTCGCAATGACCGCCGCTTTGGCCGCCGCACGCTTCGCCCGCCATTGTTGCAACGCAGGTTTGAGCCGGTGCCAGGCGCGCAGCCCCAGCCCCAGCAACAGACCGCTCGGGCGCCACGAGTAGAAGCTCCAGCGCCAGTGCTCCAGTTGTCCGGTCATGCGTTCGTGCAGTTGATGGCTGGAGTTTTCCAGGCTGACCCGCGAGGCATCGATCCAGCGCCAGTTGTCGTCCAGCCCCCAGCGAATCCATTCCTCCAGCAACACCCGGCCGCTGCCCAGATCGGCGTATTGCGGCAGGAAGGCGAGGTTGTAATCGTAGAGCCGGCCTTGTTCGAACAGACCGAGCCGATAGCTGATGCAACGTCCGTCCAGTTCCAGCATCACCACGCGCACCCGATCCGAAGCGGCGAGGGCGGTGAAGGCGTTTTCCATGTAGCGGCGGCTGCGGTCGCTGGCAAAGATTCCGACGCCTTCGTCACCTTTCCAGCTGACCGCTTCGACTTCGCTGATGGCCTGCAACAACGGGCCCATGCTGGTCGCGTCGGGCGTGATCCGTCGGACTTCGGCGCCGCACGCGGCAATCCGCTTGCGCGCCCGGCGCAGTTTGTAGCGCGGATCGCCCGAGACTTCCGGGCGGTCAGCCTCGCTGATCAGGTGCACCGGCACCCGGCAGCTCAAGCGACGTTCGCCGGTGGAGCTGTGGGCCATCCATTCGGTGAGCACGCTTTCGGCGCCGACCGGTTCGGTGATTTCATTGAGTTGCAGCAGGGCGTGGGGCACGCGCTGGCGAATCAGTCGCAGGGCCTGGCGCATGTCTTCGGTGTCCAGCCGTGATAACAACGCAAGGCGATCGGCCAGTGGATAACCCAGATGATGCACCACCCGAAACGGCACGCCGAACAACCGCTCACGGCTCGCCACCAGCGGCAGGCACAGGCGCAACTCGTCCGCTTCCCAACCCAGCAATACGTGCAGGCGCTCGTGCGTGTCGAGCGCCTGCTCTGCCGCACACAGCCAGTCGAGGCTGTTGAACGGCGTGTGGTCCGTCACCCGCAGGCGCAGCGCTTCATAGGCCGCCGCCGGGAAGTCGGGTGCGCACAACGAAGTGCGCCATTCGAGTCGCGCCATAGGTTCAGGTCACCGTTGCTGTGACAGGTGGACGGGAAGGTTTGCGCAGTGCCTCCAGGCGCGAGCCGCTGTAGCGGGTTTCGCGGTAGAAGCGCCAGCGGCCGAACAGTTTGTAGATGTTCATGATCCGGCCCTGTTCGGTATAGCCCATGCGCAGGTGCAGCTTGAGCGCCGGGATGTTGTGGAACTCGCAGACGTCGACCACCTTGTCGCAGCCCTGGGCGGCCATGGCTTTCCACAGTTCCAGTTGCAGGTCCACCGACAGTTCGGTGCCCCAATAAGCGCGGGTCAGTTCGCCGCCGAATTCGAAGAACTCGCCGGGTTTCACCGGGAACAGGCAGCCGTAGTAGTGCCGGTCGAAATAGTCTTGAGCGGTGCCCCAGATGAAGGCCACCGCATGGCCCTGATCGTCCAGGTGCATGTGCCCGGTGTGATGTTCCCGGGCCAGTTCGGCCATGGTGCCGACCCGGTCACCGAAGTGGCGGGCGAAGGCGCTGACGTTGCCCGGGGTGATTTTCACCACCCGCAGCGGCGGGTAAGGCTTGAGGCTGTGGGGCGGCACCGGACTGACCAGGTCGCGCTCCATCCACAGCAGTTCCTGATGAGAAAAGACGTAGTGTTTCCAGACCTTTTTCACGGTGGCAGTGAGTCCTTTCTGCCGTAGGTTTTCAGTCAGTTTGCGCAGCATGTTCATGGTCGTTGCTCCTGATGGCGAGTCATCGCGCGGCCAGGGCCCAGCGCGGCCGGACATCAACGGGGCGGTCATGAGGCGCTCCAGCTCAGGGCAAACAGGGTCTGTCCCGGCAGTTCGAAGCGCACGCGGCCGTCCTGGCAGCGAAATGGTGCGTCGCGGCTGCGGTTGTCGGCGCCGAAGTAGCGCAGCGCGCCGTTGTTCAACGGGCATTTGGCGCCCGCCAGGTCGACACGCTGCAAACGCGTGCCCTTGTTCACACCAAGCAAGCCGCGCTGATCATCGCCGGCCATCGCCAGCACATCGACTTCGAACGCATCGTTCTCCAGCCACAGCACGTTGTGCAGCCAGTGCTGCTGGATGAACTGCTGGGCCAGGCCCACCGGTTTCAACTCGAAGCGATCATCGCCCAGCACCCGCAACATGCCTTTGGGGTATTGCGGCTCATCGGCGGCCTGAAACCAGTTGAGCATCGTCAGCAAACCGTCCTGGGAGGCGTTGATCACCACCGAGGCCCACCACAGCGAGGTGAAATGGGTTTCCTGATCGTAGGGGCTCAGGCTCGAGCCGCTGGACAGGTTGGTCTGATCCAGCAGCAAGGCCTTGCGCGGCTGGCCCTTGGCATCGAGGCCGACCAGATCCGCCGCGCGGCGCACGCTGTCGCGGTACACGCGGGTGGCGAGCAGGTCGCGAATCATCCATTCGTGCCAGGCCAGCGCATCGACCTGATCGGCGGATTCACCGAGCAGGCGCCGGGCCCAGTCGATGCCACGCTTGTTCGCCGCGTTATCGGCGAACGGTCCGTTGATCAGCCGTGAACTGGCCGGCATCGCGATGCGCACACCTGCTTTGGCATTGGCCGGATCGCTGCGCACTTGCCGGGCCATGCTGGTGAAGATCGAACGGTATTGCTCGTAGCTCGAGTAATTCAGGTTGGGCTCGTCGGCGAACCCGATGTAGTGCGTGCCTTTGCCGCCCAGCGCCCGGGTGCCGGCGAGCCACGCGTCGAGGCCGCTGTTGCTTTGCACGTCGGCGCGCAGATCGGCCTGACGCTGACTGCCGGCAAGCAAGGTGATGTCCTGACGAATGCCGAACCGGTCCTGATAGACCTGACGAAACGCATCTTCGAAGTGCGGATTTTTTGCCGTCACGTCGACGAACGTGTAGTAACTGGCGGCCGTCGGTTTCAGTGCATCGAGCAACGGATGACTGGCGGGCGGCGGCATCACGTAGGGCAGGGCGATGCCCAGGTCCGGGGTGCGGCCGAGGACTTTGTCGTGCAGGATCAGGCGCGTCTGGCCGTCGTCTTCGCGCAGCGGTTTGAGCTGTTGCGGGGTCTGAGCGAACAGATTGGGCGTGCCGTCGAGCCAGAATGCCGCTTTGCCGCTGCCTTGCAGACGCAGGCGCCAGACCTGCTCGCGCTGACTGACGGGCAGCGCGAGCTGATCGAACTGCCAATAGGCGCGATAGGGTTTGAGCGACAGTGTCAGGGGATGCCCGTCGCCGACCCGCTGCGCTTGCAGGGCGCTGACCCCGCCGTGAAACTTGCCCGCCAATATCGCGTGCTCACCGGCAGCGACCTTGAAATACAGTTCATCGCCATTACGGGTTTCTGCACTGAAATGCACCTTGGCCGGGGCAAACAGCGCCACGGTGGTTTCGTCGTGTTCGACCCGGTAACTGCGGAAGCTGTAGCCGGGGATCTCCAGCTGATAACTCGCGGCGCCCGGCGCCAACGGCCAGCTCTGGCTGCCACGGGTTTCACTGGCCTTGATGAAGCGCTCGCCCTGCAATTGGCCCCGGCCGTCGAGCAGGTAAATGTGCTCTTCGTTGGCCTCCGCCTGCCACGCCGGCGCCCAGCGCACGGTCACCGTGTCGGGGCGATCCGCTTGCAGGTACAGACTGCCGTCGCGAATGTCGCCCCAACGCATAGACGCCGCGAAGGCGTCCAGCGACAGGCCGAGACCGAGCAGCAGGGCCAGGCCTTTCATGCTGCCTTCCGACGCTGCAACATCAGCCACATCGGTGTGAGGTCGCTGGGCAGAATGATCAGGGTTTGCCAAAACGCCACGCCGCTCAGCCGGCAGTACAACACCAGCATCGCCACGGTCACCGCCAGATAGGCAATCGACGAAGCCGCCGCCGCGCCGACGATGCCGTAGGCCGGAATCAGCAGCAGGTTCAGCGCAAGGTTGAGCAGCGCGCCAAGGCCCATCATCAGCGACACCGTGCCGGGGCGGTTCTTGCCGATCAGGTCCAGGCGCAGGATGCTCGCGTAACACAGGCCCAGCAGCCCCGGCAGCAAGGCCAGCAGCGCCGGATACGCCGGCTGGTAGGCGACGCCGAACAGGGTGACGATCAGCCATTCGCCGATCACGGCCATGGTCAGGCAGGCGCCGAGCATTACCGTGGCGGTCAGGCGCAGCGCAAGCGGCGTGACCTTGTCCATGCCTTCGTCCTGTTGCAGCAGGCGTTTCATCAGCGGTGTGGTCACCGCTTCCGGGACGATCAGCAGCAACTCGGCGGCGGCGCTGGCCATCGCGTAATGCCCGAGGGCGGTGCTGCCGAGCAGGGCGCCGATGAACAGGTAATCGGAACGCAGGATCACTTGCTGGAACAGCAGATCCGGGTGGCTGCGCGCACTGAAGCGCAACAGTTCGTTCTGGCTGGCGCGATCCCAATGCAGCTGCAACGGCTGCGCGCGTTTGAGCCACAGCCAGCCGACCAGCACCACCAGACTGATGCCGGCCAGCCAACTGATGAGTGCAGCTTCAAGGGCCGCTTCTTTCCACATCCAAAACAGCGCGAGAAACAGCAACAGCGGCGCCAGGGATTCCACCAGCCGCAAGGCATTGAACGCGACCACGCCGCCGGACGCATTGTGCAAGGTCAGCAGGCCGCTTTTGAGCACGGTCAACGGCACCGCCAGCAGCAACAGCCACGCCAGCAGACCGAGCTGCATCGTCACGTCCAGTTCACTGCCGAACTCGCGCACCAGTGCCACAACCAACAAGGTCAGCAGACCCGCCAGCAGACAACCGAACACCAGCACCTGCGCGAGCAACAAGCCCATCGGTCGTTGCTTGGCGGCCTGATAACCGACCGCCGAATTCAACCCGCCGCTGGTGGCGGCGCTGATCAGATCCGGCAGGGTACTGAGCAAGGCGAACAGACCCCGTTCGCTGGGCCCGAGGATCCGCGCCAGCAGCACATTCCTCAGCAGGCGCAAGGCGATCATTGCCAGTTTGGTGCCCATGCTCAGCGCCAGGTGTTTGAGGTAGTTGCCTCGGCTCATGGCCGCGCTCCACGGTAGATCCGCCACGACAGCAGTTGCGGATTGCGCGCGGTGCGCTGACTGACACCGAATCGCGGCAGGTTCAGCGGATCGCCCGTGCCGCGATAGAGGCCGGTGCCGGTGCCGAGGGCGAACGGGTAATCGTGATTGGCGATCTGTTCGCGCACCCGCTCGTCGTTGTCGCCGTTGGGGTAGCAATACACCGGCAGCGGCCGGTTGCAGCCATTGAGCAGGGCATCGCGGCTGCGGCTGATTTCTTCGCCCAGGCGCACATCGTCAAGGCCGGTGAGGATGGCGTGACTGGCGCCGTGGGGGCCGAAACGCACCAGACCGGAAGACTCCATCGCCCGCACCTGATGCCAGTCCAGTGCCTGGGGCTGCGACTCTTGCGGGCATTCGTCGGTCAGGCGTTCGAGCATCATCGGGTCGAGCGCTTTGAGCCCTTGCAGGTAATGCAACAGGGTCAGACTGCGCCGGTCCACGTCGATGTCATCCAGCAGCACCGGCACGGGATGGTGGATCGACTGCAAATATTCGATCAGGTGCATGCGCGGCTTTTCGCCGTGGCTGCCCCACAGGGTTTCGCCGATGCTTTCCCACCAGAAGCGCTGGCGGCTGCCGATGAAATCGGTGGAGAGAAAAATGCTCGCCGGCACCTGATGTTTCTGCAGCAGCGGGAAGGCGTTGGCGGCGTTGTCGCGCCAGCCGTCGTCGAAGGTCAATGCCACTTGCGGACGCTCGGTGCGCAAGGCATTGGGTTGCAGGATCTCCATCAGCGGCACGCAATCGAAATGCTTGCGCAGCCACACCAGCAAGTGTTCGAAGGCCTTGGGCCCGACGCACAGTTCGTTGCGATGCGGCAGGTCGGCGGCGCGGTCGTTGGACAGCACCCGGTGGAGCATCAGGATCACGCCGGCGCCGTGCAGCTGGTTGCGCCCCACGGACGAGTTGAGATAGAGCCAGCCGCTGGTGCGTTTAATCAGTTGCTTGATCGCCATGGCTCGATCCCTCTCAACGGTTTTGGTCAGGGTTCCACTGGGCATAACGCTGGCCGCGAAGGAACTGCCACAGGCCGATGCTCATGCCCGCCAGTGTCACCAGCAGGAATGCCGCAAGGCGGAACGGCTTGGGCAAGCGGTGTTGCGAATCCAGCAGGCCGGCAATCGCGATGGCATAGCCGACCACTTGCGCGATCAGGCTCAGGCGATAGAAACCGTGCTCGTGCCACAGCCAGAAATTGCTCAGCAGCAGCGGCAGCAACAGGATCGGCGCCAGTCGCCGGATCAACTTGTGGCTGATCAGCGCAATCGAATACAGCCCATGCTTGAACGGATTGAGCAGCTCGCTGCGTTGCGCCAGGCTTTGCAGGCCGCCGACGGTGACCCGCTGGCGCCGGCGGAATTGCTTGTCGGCTTCGTCCACGCCGTGGTCGATCACTTGCGCTTCGGGCACGTAGACGATGCGTTTGAATTTCACCGGTGCGCAGGTGCTGATGAAGAAGTCGTCGTTGACCTCCGCCGGCACGTTCTCGAACAGTTCCCGGCGCAAGGCCAGCAGCGCGCCGTCGGCGGAGACCATGCAGCCGGTACGGTTCTCGACCCGGCGCAACCAGCCCTCGTAGTGCCGATAAAGGCTGTCGCCGATGCTCAGTCCGCCACCGGTGACCGGAATCACCATGTGCCCGGCGCAGGCGCCGACCTGCGGATCGCTCATGGGCGCCAGCAGGTAGCCGAGGGTTTCCCGCGACCATTGGTTGTCAGCGTCGGTAAACACCAGAATGTCGCCCGTAGCCAGCGCCGCGCCGGCATTCAGCGTGGCGGCCTTGCCCTGGCGGGGCAGGTCGAGCACGGTGATTCGCGGGTCGACGACCTTGTGTGCACAAGCCACGGTGTCGTCAGTGGAACCGTCGCTGGCCAGAATGATTTGCAGGGTCGCCGGCTGATAATCCTGGGACAGCAGCGAGCGCAACTTGTGTTCGATGTGCCGCGCCTCGTTGTGGGCGGCGATCACGATGCTGACGTTCAGCGGCGGTGCCGGGCTGTGGCGCCACGCCGGGAACAGCGGCGCGAGCAGCGTCAGCAGCAGCGGGTAGCCGACATAGGCGTAGGCCGGGAGCAGCAGGCACATCCAGAAAATGAATTCAGCCACGGGCAGGCCTCCTGGCGTTCCAATGACACAGACTGAGAATGAAAGCGGCGCCCGCCAGGTGCAGACGCATCCAGTGCAGGCCCCACAGTTGCAGGGTCAGGCAGACGTTGTGGTGCTTGGCGCTCTGACGCACGCTGAGCACCAGCCCCGGCACCAGGGTCAGCATCACCATGATCACGGCGTGGTGGGGAAAGCCGTCGAGCAGCGCGGAGATCGCCAGGAAATCGAGAATCCAGACCAGGATCGACAGCATCGGAAACCGCAACAGGCGCAGGCTGAAACCGTGACTGCGCAGCAGTTGCAGGTGGCTGCCCTGACGCCACAGTTCCTTGCCCATCCACTCGCGCCAGTTCATTTCGTAACCCCAGTGCAGGGCCACGCTTTCATTGATCGAGAGCAGCCGCGCGCCGTGTTCGCGCAGGCGCAGGGTGAATTCCTTGTCTTCGCCGGTGCGCAGGGTTTCGTTGAAACCGCCGACCTTGTCGAACCAGCGCCGGCGCATCAACAGGTTGGAACTGGGCAGCCAGTCGACGACGTGGCTGGTGTGGGTGCTCGGGCGCAAGGTCCGGCGCTGCCAGGCAGTGGCGTACCACGGCGCGGCGGCGGGGGTGTGCAGATCGAGGCCGAAGACGTCGGCCTGGCCGCTGGCTTCGATGTCGAACAATGGGCGCAGCCAGTCTTCCGGCATTTCGATGTCGGCATCGATGAACGCCAGCCATTCCCCGGTGGCAATGGCCGTGCCGCGATTGCGCAGCGCACCGATCAGCAGGCCCGGCATCACCAGTACGTGGGCGCCGAACTGCCGGGCGATCTGCGGCCCTTCGTCACTCGATCCGTTGTCGACGACGATCAGTTCACACTCGACATCCGCCGCGTGCGCCGCTTTTTGCGCGGCCAGCAAGGTGCGACCAATGTGCCGGGCCTCGTTGTACATCGGAATGACGATACTGATCCGGCTCATGTCCTGCTCTCCGTCAGGGGTGCTTGCTCGGCTTTGAGGCGCAAGACGCTGGTCATGGCGAGCATGATCCACACGTATTTCTGATTCGGCGCGCTGAGGAACATCAGGAACAGCGTCAGCGACAGAAAACTCACCCCCAGATGGGTCATCAGATCCGCCTGTTGCCAGTCACGCCGCAACATCCACGCCTTGCGCGCCCGCATCAGGTTGTACAGACCCAGCGCGAGCATGCCGACGAACATCAGGCCGGCAGGAACCCCCAGCTCACTGAAGATTTCCAGGTAGGTGTTATGCGCCCGGCGATACAGGTCGCCGATCTTGCGGTTGGCGGAAAACGCCTTGGCGTAGCCGGTGGTGGCGTAGTGCAGCGGAAAGGTGCCGGGGCCGGAACCGAGCAGCGGGTTCTCGCGGATCATCTGGCCACCGACCACGATGTATGAGGCACGGCGACCGAGGGATTCGTCGTTGTGGCCCTTGGCGCCGGCGCTCAACACGCTGAGGGACTGGATGCGCGCGATGTAACCGGCGGGCATCGCGTAGATCGCCAGCGGAATCACGATCGCCGCGCCGAGCATGGCAAACCCCAGATGACGCGGGCGAATCCGCGCCAGTTGCGCGCGGTAGTGCCAGCAACCGATCACCAGACTCAAGGCCAGCACCACCAGCCCGGAGCGCGATTCGGTCTTGGTCATGCCGCCGAGCAACAGCAGGCAGCAACCGCCCCAGAACAGGCGATGCAACAGGTTCGGGCTGCGGATGACAAGCAATAGTCCCAGCGGAATGGCGAAGGCGATGAGCAGGGCAAAAGCATTGGGGTCTTCGAGCAGGCCGGCGGCGCGGCCCTGATCCTGGAATTTGCTGGAGAACATGGCCATGGCGCAGGTCGTGCTGACGGCCAGGGTCACCAGTCGGGCGAACAGGTCGAGGTTCAGCTCGCGGCCGATCAGCAGGGTGATGACAAACAGAATCAGGCCGACGCTGATTTCCCGCAGATGACCGAGCGACATGCCCATGTCATCGGTGTTGAGCAGGCTCAGAAAGTACAGAACCATGAAGGCGATCAGGAAGCGCCAGATATTGCTGCGCAGGCGATCCGAGGGAATCTGGTGCATCGCCAGTTGCAGCATCAGGATCACCGCCAGCGAAGCGCCGATCAGCTTGCTGCCCGACAGTGAACTGTCCTTGAAGAAACCCTCGAACGGCACCAGGGCGGCGATACCGAGCAGGCCCCAGGTCGGTTTGCGGTACAGCACTGCGAATCCGACCAGGCCGATGACTGCGCCTGGCGCCAGATAGGGCCAGGGACTGGCCAGCAGAGCGATGCAGGCCAGACCCAACAGACTGACGATCGAGAGCGGGAAAATCATGCGCGTGCCTCCCGTGCCGTGCGGATGTACAGCTGCGACCAGCGTTCGGCCAGGGCCTTGAGGTCGTAGCGATCCTGTTGCGTGCGTTTTGCGTTGTCGCGCAGTTGCCGCGCCAAGCCAGGCTCGGACAGCAAGGTGTCGAGCTGGCGGGCGAGGGCGGCGCTGTCGGTGGGGGCCGCAAGCAAACCGTTGTGGCGATGCTCCAGCACGTCGGGAATCCCGCCGACGCCGAACGCCACCACCGGCACCCCGGCCTGCATCGCTTCCAGCAGAATCATCGGCGTACCTTCGGTGCGCGAGCTGATCACCAGCGCATCGAGTTGTTGCCACCAGGGGCGCATGTCGGTCTGGTAACCCGGCAGGCGGATGCGCTGCTGCAAACCGGCGGCGTCGATCCGCGATTGCAAGTCTTCGCGTTCCGGGCCGTCGCCGAGCATCACCGCGTCGAGTTGCGGGTGCTGGTGACACAGCGGGATCAGCGCGTCGAGAAACAGATCCGGGCCTTTCTCACTGCTCAAGCGCCCGACGTAACCGGCGAGCCAGCGTGGTCCTGGGGCATCGCAAGGCAGGGCGGCCGCTGCCGGCAATCCGTTGGGGATCACCTGCAATTTTTCCGCGCGTACGCTGGCCTGACGGTGCAACACCGCGATGCTTTCGGCGACACACACCACCCGATCCACCGACGCCGTGCGGCACAGTTGCAGGCTCAGCCAGGTGTAGAACTTCTGCTTGCGGCTGCGCGGGGTGAAGCCGTGTTGGGTGATGACCAGCGGCAGGCGCAACAGCGTGGCGCCGACCCAACCGAACAACAGTCCCTTGAAATTGTGGGTATTGATTAACGGACGCTCGCTCCGGCGCTGACGCAGGTGCCGCAGCAGGGCAGCGAGCCCTGCGCAGCCTTGTGCGTCGACGCCAGCCTCGCGAAAGCGCGCGATCAGTTCCGGCGGCGCATCGAGGAACAGCACCTGGTGCTGCCCCGGTGTCGCCAGGCAATGATCGAGCAACATCCGCTCGGCCCCGTAGAAGCCGCCGCTGCTGAGCAAATGCATGATCGGCAGGGCGGCGTTCGGGGTGGAGGACGTGTTCAATTGCGCACCCAGTGCACGAAGCTCGGCACGGTCCAGTTCTTGTGCGGATTGCTCGGTTGCGCGTTCTGGTCGTTGATCACCAGCAGCACCGGCAGGCCCAGTTCGTGGCTGATTTGCGCCGGGTGTTTGAAGCGGTGGTCGAAGAACTCACGCACGTAGACCAGTGCAATCGCCAGCAGCAAACCGGTGAACAGCCCGAACGGAATGATCAGCATCGGCTTGGGGAACGCCGGTTCGGTCGGTTCGAACGGCGGGCTCAACACCCGGGCGTTGGACAGGTCATCGCTCAGCGAACGGGTGGTGCTGCTTTCGGCAAAACGCTGGGCGTAGGTCGAGAACGCGGCGTGCAGGGCATCGATCTCGGTGTCCATCTGCCGCAGCTTGCTCTGGGTTTGCTGCAGCTCGTGGATACGGTTCTTGAACTCGGCGATGCGCGCGGTTTTCTGATCGATCACCTGCTGGACCACCGCCAGATCGTTGGTGCGCTCCTGGATGCGGTTGCTCACCACCTTGAGGAACTGCTGGCGAGTGCGGGCAATCTGCTCGCGGGTCAGCAACATCGGTTCACTGCCGGGCTGGAACACTGCCAGATCGTTCATGTAGCGGCTGACCTGGGTGGTCAGTTGCTCGCCCATCTGTTTGATTTCCCGATCCTCGAACGCCACGTTGTCGACCGTGGTGGTGAAGGTGTAGGGGAAGGTGTAGTCGTTGAGTTTGCTGTTACTGGCGGCGGCCAGCGCGGTCTTCAGGTACTCGAGCCAGCGCTGGCTTTGCAGCAGGCGGTCGCGATACAGGTTCAGCGCCTGCTCTTCGGTGTTGATCGCGTTGAGGCGGAAGGTGATTTCCTCCTTCGGATCCGACGCGCCGACACTTTCCAGCAACGCCTGGCGATTGCCTTCCAATCCATCGAGGCGCACCTGATACAGGTGTTTCTTGGTTTCGTAGAACGATTGCGGCAGGTCGATCGACTGCAGCGCCTGACGGCTCACCAGATAGTTCTGCAACAGGGCAGAGACGAAGGTCGTGCCTTGATGCGGATCGGGGAAGCTGTAGATGATCGAGATCACGTTGGAGCCAGGCAGGGTCTCGATTTTCAGGCTGTCTATCGCATCCTGGGTCAGCGCATCGAGCGCGGTGTCGCGCACCGGATCGGTCTCAAGCCCCAGGGTGTTGCGCACGGGGTTGATCACGTACTGGCGCAGCGGCGAACTGATGTAGCGCTTGAACGGCTCGCTCACCAGTTTGCTGAACATGCCCGGTGAAGGCGTGTATTCGCCCTTGTCGCGCAACTCGCTGATGGTCTGACGGATCAGCGCCGGCGAACGCAGGATGTTGCTCTCGGTTTCCATGTCCGCCAGCGATGGCGGGATGAAGGTGGCGTTGTCCACGGTCAGCGACGTGGTGGCGTCGCCCTGTGAAAGTTTTTTCGACTGCACGATCACCTGAGCGGTGATATCGAAGGTCTGCTTGAGCAGCAGCGGCAGCACCAGCGCGATCACTGCAAAGATCAGGAAGACCCGTTTCACCAGTTGCTTGTTGGCGAAGAAGATCCTGAAGAACTCATGCAGGTAGTTTTCCTTTGGGTTCATGTCGGTCACCTGAGCTTCAGTTGCTGTCACTGTCTTTGTTGTCGACGCGGTAGCCGAAGCTGAAGCCCACGCCCTGGAACAGCACCACGTCGGCCAGTTGCCGGGCGAGTTCGCCGGCGCTGGCCAGTTTGGTTTTCGGCACGTACAGCATGTCGTCCGGTTGCAGGTAGGCGATTTGCGGCGCCTCGCCCGACAACGCTTTCTCGACGTCGTACCGCACCGCCTGCACCTGATTGCCGTTGCGCCGCATGATCATCACCGAATCGAGCCGCGCCTTGACGTTGGTGCCGCGGGCCAGGGTCAGTGCCTCAAGCACCGACACCGGCCGACGGATCGGGTAGGAACCCGGCTGGCCGACTTCACCCAGCACATAGATTTCGTTGCCGGCGGTGGACTTGAGCAGCACGTCCACGGTCATGCGGCCCGGCAGTTGCGCGTACTTTTTGTTGAGGAAGGCTTCGAGCTGGTTGACGGTCATGCCTTGCAGCGGCACCGCGCCGATTTCCGGGAAGCTCGCGTAGCCGTCGGTGCCGACAGTGATCTCGCGGCTCATGCCGGTGGCCGGGTGGTTGAGGGCGCTTTTCAGGTTCTGCTCGTTGGTCAGCGGGCTGATGATCTGCACCGTCAACTGATTGCGGTTGGGCTGGAACAACTGTTTGCGTTGATAGGCGCGCTGGATTTCCTGGCGCGCTTCTTCGCTGGTCAGCCCGGCGATTTTCACCGAGGTGTTGGCGCCCGGCAGTTCGATGGTGCCGTCCGGCAGCACCAACTGGTTGCCATTGAGCTGGCTGGCAGCAGTGAAGTTAAGGCCGATCTGGTCCCCCGGCTGCACGCGATAAGCGTCCGAGCCGCTGGTGCTGATGTGGAAGATCACGTCCAGCACATCCTGCGGGCGCAGGGTCTGCTCGACCTTCGGCATGTCGGTGGCCTGGGCGTTGGCCGGGGTAGCGGTGAGAATATTCACCGGCATGTTCTGGGTTTCGGAGGTGCTCGAGCAGCCTGCAAGCGGCAGCATCAGCAGCACAAGAATCCTGGCGTTCATGGCGTCATCCTTTGCGGTTGCTTACAGGTTTTTGTAGAGCCATTTAGGCATGTAGTACTTGCGTCGGTTGAACACGCTGCCGACCACTTTCGCCCCGGCCTGGGTCAAGCGCTGGACCGCCGCCTGGGCAACTTCCCAGCGAGTGTCTTCGGCGCGTACCACGAACACCACGCCGTCGACCTGGGTGCTGATGACCAGCGTGTCGGCCGCCGAATACACCGCGTCGCCGTCGATCACTACAAAGCGGTACTGGCTGCCCAGTTGATCGAGCAACGGGCTCAGACGCTCGGCGGTCAGGTGCTCCAGGGTGCGGATCGGCCGGCCGTTGGGCAGCACGTGGAATGGCAGGCTCGACACCTGCACCACGCAGTCTTGCAACAGCGGCGGGTTGTCCGGGTTGAACAACAGGTCGCGCAGGCCGCGCTCCTTGCTCAGGTTCAGTTGCTGGGTCAGGTTGCTCGCCGACTGGCTGGCGTCGACGTACAACACCTGGCCGCTGCTCATCTGCGCCAGTTGACTGGCCATGGCCAGGGCGCTGGTGGTGGTGCCGGCGCCGGGGTTGGCGGCGGTCAGGAACAGGATCCGCAGATCCAGGTCCAGCACGGTCGAGGTCAGGTTCGACTCGCTGGGGCTGGCGATGCTCAGGCTTTTGTTGGTTGAACCGTCCATTAGCTTGCTCCGTGGCCGCTGAATACTTTGAAGGGGGTTTTCAACAGAATCTTCAGATCAAGCAGTAGGCTCTGCTCGGCGATATAGCTGAGGTCCAACTCAACGCGCTGGTCGAAGTCGATATTGCTGCGTCCGGAGATCTGCCACAGGCCGGTCATGCCGGGGTAGATCGCCAGACGCGCGAGGTGACTGTCCTTGTAGCGGTAGGTGTTGAACGAGGTCGGGCGAGGGCCGACCAGGCGCATGTCGCCGGTCACTACGTTGATCAGGTTGGGCAGCTCGTCGAGGCTGGTGCGCCGCAGGAAGCCGCCAATCCCGGTGATGCGCGGGTCCTGGTCGATCTTGAAGTCGATGGCGTCGGCACCGTGCTTGTTCAGGTGGCGCAGCGACTCTTTGAGCTCTTCGGCGTTGGCGACCATGGTCCGGAACTTGTACATGCCGAACTTGCGGCCGCGATAGCCGGTGCGTTTCTGCACGAACATCACCGGGCCTTTGCTGGTGAACTTGATGGCCAGCGCCAGACCGATCAGCAGCGGCGAAATCATCAGCAGAATCATCAGGGCGCCGAGACAGGCGACCACCCGATTGGTGCGCGACAGTTGCCACGGCCGGCCACCTTCTCGACCGGTCATCCAGCCCTGGCCCTGGCGGTGAATTGCCGCGTCGAGGCGCATTCGCTGTTCCGGATCCATGCGTTTGTCACGCACCAGTTGTTGGATCGGTATACCTTTCTCAAGTCCAGTCATGGAGTCCTCCGCTGATGTTCAGCCGCGAACGGCGCGTGGGCGATAGGCAGTGGGGTAGTAATCGCGGAACCAGGCGACAAACCGCCCCAGTCCCTCATCCAGCTCTATCCGGGGCTGAAACCCGGTGGCCTGGGCCAGGTCGCTGGCCTCGGCGCAGGTATTGAGTACGTCGCCCGGTTGCAGCGGCAGCAGCTCGACCACGGCTTTCTGGCCGAGGTGTTTTTCCAGCAGGGCGAGGTAGGTTTTTAGCGCCACCGGGTGCTGGCCGCCGATGTTGAACAAGCGCCACGGCGCCATGCTGCTGGCCGGGTCGGGTTGTTCGCGGTTCCACTCGGGATTGGCCCGGGGTGCCAGCTCGATCAGGCGTGCGATGCTTTCGATGATGTCGTCGATGTAGGTGAAATCGCGCTGATGCTCGCCGTAGTTGAACAGCTTCAGTGGCGAGCCTTCGCTGATGGCCTTGGCGAACTGGATCGGCGACATGTCCGGCCGGCCCCACGGCCCGTAGACCGTGAAAAAGCGCAGCCCGGTGCAAGCGATGCCGAACAGATGGCTGTAGCTGTGGGCCATCAATTCATTGGCTTTCTTGGTCGCGGCGTACAGCGACAGCGGGTGATTGACGCCGTCCTGCACCGAATACGGTGTGCGCTGGTTGGCGCCGTACACCGAACTGGACGAGGCGTAGATAAGGTGCTCGACCGGGTACTGGCGGCAGCACTCCAGGATGTTGAGGAAACCATCGAGGTTGCTGTGCAGATAGGCCCGTGGATTTTCCAGCGAATAGCGCACCCCGGCCTGCGCCGCGAGGTGCACCACCACTTGTGGTCGTTCACTGCTGAACAGTGCTTGCAGCGCCGACGCGTCGGCCAGATCAATCGTGGCAAGCTGGAAATCTCCAGTCTGCTTGCGCACCCAGTCCACCCGATCGTGCTTGAGCTGCGGATCGTAGTAGCCGTTGAAATTGTCCAGGCCGATCACCTGATGCCCATCGCGCACCAGCCGCAGCACGCAATGAGCACCAATGAACCCGGCCGCACCGGTGACGAGGATTTTCATGGCCGCAACCCGTCAGGCGCGATGTGGCGCAGACCGATGCCGCTGTAGTGCAGGCCGGCGGCTGCGACTTGTTCCGGGTTGTAGAGGTTGCGTCCGTCGATGATGACTTTCGAGCGCAGCTTGCTGGCCAGCAGCTCGAAATCCACCACGCGGAAATTCTTCCACTCGGTGCAGATCACCAACGCGTCGGCGTCTTCCAGGGTGTCGTCGCGGGTGGCGCACAGATGCAGGTCATTACGGTAACCGTAAAGGCGCCGGCACTCGGACATCGCTTCCGGATCGTAGGCCTGCACGCTGGCGCCTTCGGCCCACAGCGCTTCCATCAGATAACGACTCGGGGCTTCGCGCATGTCATCGGTGTTCGGCTTGAACGCCAGGCCCCAGATCGCGATGGATTTGCCGGCCAGGCCTTGAGGGAATTGCGCCCTGAGTTTGCTGAACAGAATGTGCCGTTGCGCGTCATTGACGTCGGTGACGCTGCGCAGCAGTTTCAATGGCATGCCGTTGTGTTCGGCGGTGTGCAGCAGGGCGCGCAGGTCCTTGGGAAAGCACGAGCCACCGAAGCCGCAGCCCGGGTAGATGAAGTGATAGCCGATGCGTGGGTCGGAGCCGATGCCCTTGCGCACCGCTTCGATGTCGGCGCCGAGCAGTTCGGTGAGGTTGGCCAGCTCGTTCATGAAGCTGATGCGGGTGGCGAGCATGGCGTTGGCCGCGTACTTGGTCAGCTCGGCGCTGCGGTTGTCCATGAACATCAGTTTTTCGTGGTTGCGGCAGAACGGCGCGTACAGCTCGCTCATCTGTTCGCGGGCCTGTTCGTCGCGGGTGCCGACGATGATCCGGTCCGGCCGCATGCAGTCGGCGAGGGCGCTGCCTTCCTTGAGAAATTCCGGATTGGACACCACTCGCACCGCCAGACCATTTTTGCCGCGCCGCTGCAGTTCTTCTTCGGCGGTGTGCAGCACCTGATCCGCCGTGCCGACCGGCACCGTGGATTTGATGATCAGCGTGCGATCGTCTTCCATGAAGCTTGCGATCTGCCGCGCCACGTTGAGCACATGGCTGAGGTCGGCGGAGCCGTCTTCGTCGGCTGGCGTACCCACGGCGATGAAGATCAGTTCGGCATGTTCCACCGCATCGCTGGCCTGGGTACTGAATAACAAACGCCCGGCCTTGATGTTTTCTTCCAAAGTTGCCGAAAGACCCGGTTCGCTAATAGGCGGTACCGCCTGTTGCAGTTGTTTAATCTTGTTCGGGTCAATATCGACGCACAATACGCGATGTCCGACATCGGCAAGTGCGGCTGCTTGTATCAGGCCAACATAGCCCGTACCAAATACGCTCACGTCCATATTGGCGTGCCTCGTAAGACGGTGATGGAAGATTGAAAATGGAACTGTCAAAAGGGGTATAGCGCAGCGTGGGAAAAGCGTGTCAGCAAAATGACATGTTGCAAGGGTATAACACCCCCATTTTTGGGGGCGAAAGGCCATCAAGTGCTTGCTGTAGCTGGATTTGTCCCGTTCTTGACGTGTTCGAAGAAAACGATAAACGGTCGTAGGCCACGTATTTCAAGGGTTTTAACGACTTGGGTGTGTCAGATTTGAGTCAACGTTTTTTTGACGCTTTTTGATTATGTCCGACATTTCTTGCGCTTTAATGGCCCGGTGCTAGTGTCAGATTTTGACCGACAAACCCTTGACAACCTCTCGTCGGACGCACTCCGGAATTGCCATGTTTCGATATCTGAAAGAACTGCTTTTAATTATTTATCTATTGCTTTATTCCGAATATTACCTTGACCGTTTAAATGCGATGGGTATCGGTCTGGCAGTACTTCTTTTTGGCGCGATGTTTTTGACGCTGACTTTCGCATTATTACTGACAGCCTATATACGTCAGACTTTCATTCGGCATTTGTTCGCATTAACCCTGTTTGTTTCGGCGGTGTTCTTCGACGTTTACACGAGGGTCACCGCCGATTACCTGACCTATAGCAGTTTTGTCTCACTGGTGTACTCCGGCGGCTTCATCCAGGAAGCGGCGTATCAGTACCGGGGGGCGATCATCCACGGGCTGCTCAACGGGTTGTTGCTGTTGTTCGGGATCGGTCTCAAGCCCCGGCACACGATCCCGGTGCCCAACGCCTTGCGGATCGCTGCGCCGTTGTGCGGTGTGTTGCTGCTCAGCGCCGTACTGTTCGTGCGCGCCGGGGAGGGCGCGCGCGGGTTGCCGATCATGTACACGCCGCTGGCCTATCTGAACCTGTTCGGCTACGAAGCGCTGCACAACACCGTCGGTCCGCGTGAGCCGGTGACCCTGGCGCGCAATGGCCCGGCGGTCGGCCACGACATCGTGCTGATCATCGACGAGAGCATTTCCGGCAATTACCTGGATATCAACGCGCCGTTCGGCGTGCACAGCAACCTCAAGCAGGCCCGTCCCGGCGTCGAGATCTTCAATTACGGCTACGCGGCGTCCATCGCCAATTGCAGCGCCGACACCAACATCACCCTGCGCTACGGCGGCACCCGCGCCGACTACATGCGGATCAACAGCACGCTGCCGTCGATCTGGCAGTACGCGAAAAAGGCCGGCCTGCGCACGGTCTACATCGACGCTCAGCGCACCGGCGGCAACCTGCAGAACCTGATGAACGATGCCGAGAAAAAGGACATCGACGAATTCGTGCAATTCGACCAGACCAGCGTGCGCGACCGCGACATGGCTGCCGCCGCCAAGCTGATCGAACTGCTCAACGACGGTAAACCGCAGCTGGTGCTGATCAACAAGGTCGGCGCGCATTTCCCGGTTCACGACAAATACCCGGACGCCTTCATGGCCTACCGCCCGACCTTGCCCCGCGGGCAGTTCACGGAAGTCGCCGACACCGGTGAACGCACCGGCTTCAACGGCCAGCCGGATGACTGGGTGCTGTATCGCAATGCCTACAAAAACACGGTGCTGTGGAATGTCGGCGAGTTCTTTTCGCGGGTGTTTGCCCAGGCCAATCTGAACAACGCGCTGCTGATCTACACCTCCGACCACGGGCAGGACTTGCACGAACGCGGCAATCCCGGGCTCAACACTCACTGCGGCGGCGACCCGGTGGAGGAAGAAGGGCTGGTGCCGCTGGTAGTGATTCAGGGCGATCAGTTGCAGACACTCGACTGGTCGGCGCAACTGGCGGCGAACAAGGATCGCTCCAGTCACTACAACATCTTCCCGACCCTGTTGCAGTTGATGGGCTACGACCTGCCGGGAATCGAAGCGGTGTACGGCAAACCGTTGAGCGTGGCGACGGCGGATGAATTCACCTTCAACTACCGCTTCAACGCGCGGCTGGGGGCCAAACCCGAGTGGAAACACATCGACCTGAACAGCATCGTGACGCCGGGTGAAGCGCCGACGAGTGTGGCGGTGGGTCAGTAACGCGTCGGTATCCGCTATCCTTGGCCGACACGGATCGATCGGATGGCGGCATGCTCCAGGTTCAAAACGTCTTCAAAAGCTACCTCACCCCGCAAGGCCCGTTGCCGGTGCTGCAAGGCATCGACCTGACGCTCAGGCCCGGCAGCAGTCTGGCGCTGATGGGCGAGTCGGGCAGCGGCAAGAGCACGCTGCTGCACCTGATCGCCGGGCTCGACAAGGTCGACAGCGGCAGCATCAGCAGCGGTGAACATCGGCTGGACCGCATGAACGAGGCGCAACTGGCCAACTGGCGGCGCACCGAAATCGGTCTGGTGTTCCAGCAGTACAACCTGATCGGCAGCCTGCGGATCGAGGACAACCTGGCGTTTCAGGCGCGGCTCGCCGGGCGGCATGACCCGCGCTGGCAGCAGCATCTGGTGCAGCGTCTGGGGCTGGGCGAATTGCTCAAGCGCTATCCCGAACAACTCTCCGGCGGCCAGCAACAGCGGGTCGCGCTCGGTCGGGCGCTGGCGGCGCAACCGAAACTGCTGCTGGCCGACGAGCCCACCGGCAGCCTCGACGAAGCCACCAGCGACGAAGTGCTGCGACTGTTGCTGGAATTGCTCGACGACACACCCACCACCTTGCTGATGGTCACCCACAGTCAGCGCGTGGCCGCGCGGCTGGCGGAGCGCGTGGTGCTGTCCAGCGGTCGGTTGACGTGAAGGTTTTCCGTCACGCGCTGATGGCGCTGCTCAGTCACTGGCGGCGCCATCCGGTACAGTTTTTCAGTGTGCTGACCGGGTTGTGGCTGGCCACCAGCCTGTTGACCGGAGTCGAAGCCCTCAACAGTCAGGCGCGGGACAGTTACGCGCGGGCCAGCCAAATGATCGGCGGCGAACCTCAGGCCAGCCTCAGTACGCCGAACGGCGCAACGTTCCCGCAACAATGGTTCGTTGACCTGCGGCGTCTGGGCTGGCCGGTGTCGCCGGTGCTGCAAGGGCGCTTGACGCTCAAGGACCACGAAAACCAGCGCCTGCAATTGATGGGCATCGAGCCAGTGTCCTTGCCCGGCGACAGTGCAGTGGCCGGGCAGGCGATGCCGATCGAGCGGATTGTCGAATTCTTCACCCCCCCGGGCAGCACCTGGATTTCTCCCGAGACCTTGCGGGCGCTGAACCTCGCCGAGGGCGCGACCCCGGCCAGCGAAACCGGCCAGACGCTGCCGCCGCTGCGGGCGCAAACCGACATGGCCCCCGGCGTGCTGCTGGTGGACATTGGCGCCGCTCAGCGCGTGCTCGAACAACCCGAGCAACTGTCGCGTCTGCTGCTGCCGAAGGATTTTCACGCCGACGTCCCGGCCGCGTTCAAAGGCCAGTTGCAGCTCAAAAGCAGTGGCGAGGAAAACAACCTTGCGCGTCTGACCGAAAGCTTCCACCTCAACCTCAATGCGCTCGGGTTTCTCTCGTTCATTGTCGGTTTGTTCATCGTCCACGCGGCCATCGGTCTGGCGCTTGAACAACGCCGGGGATTGCTGCGCACCTTGAGGGCCTGCGGGGTCAGTGCGCGAATGTTGATCGCTTGCCTGATCGTCGAGCTCGGCGCGTTGGCGTTGATCGGCGGGCTGTTCGGCGTGGTCAGCGGTTATTGGCTGGCGAGCGTGCTGTTGCCGGATGTCGCCGCCAGCCTGCGCGGTCTGTACGGCGCGGAAGTGGCGGGGCAGTTGCGTCTGAGTCCGTGGTGGTGGTTCAGCGGCATCGGCTTGAGTCTGCTCGGTGCGTTACTGGCCGGGGCCAACAGCCTGCTGCGGGCGGCGCGGCTGCCGTTGCTGGCGGTGGCGGATCCGCAAGCCTGGCATCAGCAACATGCGCGCTGGTTGCGGCGTCAGGGTTGGGTGGCCGGCGTGTGTGCGGCGATTGCCTTGGCGGCGCTGGTGTGGGGCAACAGTCTCGCCAGCGGTTTTGTGTTGATGGCGGGGCTGTTGCTCGGCGCGGCGCTGGCGTTGCCGGTGTTGCTCAGTGCGCTGCTCAACGGTTTGCTCGGGCGTAGCCGATCGGTCCTCGGGCAGTGGTTTCTCGCCGATTGCCGCCAGCAATTGCCGGCGCTGAGCCTGGCGTTGATGGCGCTGCTGCTGGCAATGGCGGCGAACATCGGCGCCGGCAGCATGACCGCCGGTTTCCGCCAGACCTTCAACGACTGGCTCGAACAACGGCTCACCGCCGAGCTTTATCTGAATCCGAGCAACCCGGCGCAGGCACGAGAGCTGTCCACCTGGCTCAAACAGCAACCGAGCGTCACCGCGATCATGCCCAACTGGCAGGTTTCGGTGTCGCTGCAAGGCTGGCCGGCGGACGTGTTCGGCATCATCGATCATCCGCACTATCGCCAGCACTGGCCGTTGCTCGAATCTCGGGGTGATGACCCGTGGGCGGCGCTGGCCAAGGACGACGCGGTGATGCTCAGCGAACAACTGGCGCGTCGCTTGAAAGTGACGCCGGGCGATCACCTGACGATTCCCACGCCGGGCGGGTCGTGGTCGCCGCGTATCGTCGGGATCTACGCCGACTACGGCAATCCGAAGGGCCATGTGCTGGTCAACAGCAATCACCTGTTGCGCGGTTGGCCGCAGCTGACGCCGAACCGCTTCAACCTGCGCATCGACCCGCCGAACATCCCGGCGCTGCTCACGGCCTTGCAGGCGCGCTTCCAGCTCGATGACAGCCGGATCGTCGATCAGGCGCGACTCAAGGGCTGGTCGGTGCAAGTCTTCGAACGCACCTTTGCCGCGACCGCCGCGCTGAATAGCCTGACGTTGGCCGTCGCCGGCGTGGCGCTGTTCATCAGCCTGCTGACCCAGAGCCAGAGCCGCCTCGGCCAGCTCGCACCGTTGTGGGCGCTGGGTGTGACGCGGCGGCAATTGATGCTGCTCAACCTCGGGCAAACGTGGCTGTTGGCGCTGCTGACGCTGGTGCTGGCCTTGCCGTTGGGCATCGGTCTGGCGTGGTGTCTGGACGCGGTGATCAACGTGCAGGCCTTTGGCTGGCGTCTGCCGCTGCGGGTGTTTCCATGGCAGTTGCTGCAACTGATGGGGCTGGCGCTGCTGGCGACCTTGCTGGCCTCGGCGTGGCCGCTGTATTCGCTGTACCGCACGCAACCGGCGGACTTGCTGAGGACGTTTGCTCATGAGGACTAGGTTTGCGCTGGTGTTTTTGGCGTTGTTGCTCGGTGGTTGCGACAACCCCACAGCGGAGCAGAAGGGTTTCGCCGGCATGGGCGCTCAGGCGCAGGCGTTTACACCGGTGGTGCCGGGGCGGGTGTTCAGCTTCCCGGCGGATCACGGCGCCCATGACGGCTTTCGCATCGAATGGTGGTACGTGACGGCCAATCTCAAGGATGCGCAGGGCAACGATTTCGGCGTGCAGTGGACGTTATTCCGCAGCGCCCTGAACGCCTCGCCGCAGCAACCGGGCTGGGCCAACCAGACGATCTGGCTCGGGCACGCGGCAGTGACCTCGGCCAGCGTCCACCACGCCGCCGAGCGTTACGCCCGTGGCGGCGTCGGGCAGGCCGGGGTGCGTGCGGCGCCGTTCGAGGCGTGGATCGATGACTGGCGTTTCGTCAGTCAGGCGAGCGATCCGCTGGCCGACCTGCAACTCAGCGCCCGGGACAAGAACTTCAGCTACCAGCTGCGCCTGACCTCCAGCCGCCCGCTGGTGCTGCAGGGCGACAAGGGTTTCAGCCAGAAATCCGAACAGGGCCAGGCGTCGTATTACTACAGCCAGCCGTTTTTCCAGGCCAGCGGCACCCTGCAGATCGGCGGTCAGACCTACACCGTCAACGGCCCGGCCTGGCTCGACCGCGAATGGAGCAGCCAGCCGCTGACCGCCAATCAGACGGGCTGGGACTGGTTCTCCCTGCATCTGGACGGCGGCGAACACGTCATGCTGTACCGCATGCGCCAGAAGGAAGGGGCGCCGTACCTGACCGGCACGTGGATTGCCGCCGATGGCCAGACCGAAACCCTGCACGCCGAGCAGATCAAGCTGACCCCGCAAGGCACTGCGAAGGTCGCCGGCCGTTCGATGCCGGTGCGCTGGTCGATCGACATTCCGCAAAAAAACCTGCAGATCACCCTCGATGCAATCAACCCCGACGCCTGGATGAACCTGCGCATTCCGTATTGGGAAGGGCCGGTGCGCCTGAGCGGCAATCGGGGCGGGCAGGGCTATCTGGAAATGACCGGGTACTGATTCCGCGCACCATGCCTGCGAAGGAATCGATTGGAACTCTGTCCATGATGCCCCCTCTACCGAGGAACATGGCCGAGGATCCGATCCATGAGCGAGGAACTGAAATCTCCAGACCTGACGACCTGGCAGCAAATGTTTGACGATCAGACGTACTGGCAACAATCCCCGGATGCCCATTACTTCGATCTGCAGCGCATCGCTGACGATTTGCTCGGCCAAGGTGCCATCGATCTTGAGCAGTGGCAGATTCTCAGAGCCAAGGCCGATGACCTGCACAAGGACTCGCCCGCCATGAACGTCGTGCGGGAACTCGACGACCCCGAAGCCTGAGGAGGCCTGGAATGAACACTGTCCCTGATAACGAGCACCCCGACGAACCTCGTCCGCCGGGTGAAACCGAGCGCGACAACGACGCACTGCGTCCCACCGATCCCAAACAGCGGCAGAGCTCCGGGAAAGGCCCCGCCAGTGGCGAGTCCACCGCGCAGGACACCGCGCAACGATCGCGGAACAAACCCTGAAGGGCGTCTATGCTCAGTGGCACATCCGTCGCTGACCACGTTGGCGATGGGTGCTGCCATCCATCACAGGGAATGTACCGCTTATGAAGCTCCAAGCACTGACGCACGCCATAGCACTTGCCACCGTCCTTTCTACGGCCAGCCTTTCGGCGATGGCCGCCGATATCCCGCTGTCGGCCGCTGTCGAGGCCGACCGGGTCACCACCAAAGTGCTGGCGGTTGACCCGGCCAATCATCAAGTGGTCCTGGAAGGCGCGGAAGGTCGCCAGGTGCACATTCAGCTCAGCGACAAGGCGAAAAACCTCGGTAATTTGAAAGTGGGCGATCTGGTACAGATCGAAGTGACCCGCTCTGTGGCCGCTTATCTGGACACCGACGTGGATAAAGGTCTGCCAGGCTCCACCGAGCGCACCGGTGAACTGCGCAACGCCGTGGGCAGCAGCAACCCCGGTGGCGAGGCCTTCCGCCAAGTTCAGGTGCAACTGAAAATCACCAAAATTGATTTGGCGACAAACCAGGTGACCCTGGAAAACCCGTCGGGCCAGTCGAAAAACCTCAACGTCGAAAAGCCTGAGATTCAGGCCAAACTGAAAGATTTGAAAGTCGGGCAAAGCGTCGTGGTCACTTACACCGATGTATTAAAAGTGACCAGTCAGCATGAAAGTTGAGTATTGACTCTACAGAATGGCTGCTCTTGTACAAGTAATTGTATGAGAACAGTCATATGAAGTATTCGAGGTGGTGATGTCAGAAAGTTTGTCGGGAAATATCGACGAATATTTTCTTTAACTTTTCAGTACATAAATTTCATGTTGAAGCAGGACGACATATCCGCCAATTTCCATTAAAATCCTTCGCGTTCGCCCAGTGTCAGGGCTCTTTACCGGTGCATGGATTGCCAGGCCATTACACTGGGCGAACACCTCCTCGGAGTGGAGGCCAAAGAATTCAGATGCAAAAAGGGCGACTTTGAAGTCGCCCTTTTTTATTGTCTTACGATTTGGCGGGTCGCATGCCCTGTTGTAACTGAAGGCGCTTGAGCGTTTCCTGATACATGGTGGTGCGGCGGTGCTGTTTGCCGTATCCACCGATCGCGGCCACGGTGCCGGCCTGGATGTGATCCAGGTAGCGGAAGATCGTCCGCGGCGAGAGGCATTTGATGCCGTAGCCAAGGCTGCTTAAACGATCCTGCAGCGTGTATCCCGGGACCCGGTCGTCCATCGAAAAATGCAGCCCGTGAGCCTTGATCAACCGAGCATTCCACAAGGTGCAGAAGCTTTTCAGGTGAGTTTCCCGGTAGGGTTTTGGATCTCGGGACGGCAACCCGAAATGCTGTTTTGCCCGGCGGAAATAGTGTTTGAAATAACGAGAAGACAAACGCCAAGTGTCTCTAAGGACGCCTCGATCCAATTGTTCGACGCAACCGACCGCCGCTGTATCCAAAGATTGCATGCACTCATTCATCATCATCGAAAAGACAGTACTGTCAAAAACGAAAGTATCGGTGTGCAGCAAAAACAGGTAATCGGTTTCAACTTTCGCAAGTGCCAGATCAAGTGCCTTGCCATGAGCAATATGCCCCGCTTCCTTGCCGGGAGAAGGGCGCTCGATCAAGTTGATCCAGTCCAGAGACCGCAAGTAAATCAGGCTTTCATCGGCGGAATCGTTGTCCACCACCCACACTGGAATTTGATGCTCCTTGACGTATTGCTGGAGAAACTCCAGGCACATCCGGGTTATTTCCGGCGTCTTGTAATTGACCAATACAAGACTGAAGGCGGGCAGTTGTTTAGAGGTGGAATCGATCGCACTCATGGTCCGGGCTCACTTCAAGTTGAAGGGTTCTGCTGACGGCAATCAGCACACAGAACCGCTGCTTTGTGGCCCGGATGGTAGGGACGCAACCTTAGTTCAAGCTTAATTTCTAAGCGCCCGGGCCGGGCGACTTGTTACGGCTTGCGACGCAGGTGAGGCGCTTGGCGATCAAGCGCGGTTCCACGGTAAGATGCGCCGCCCTTTCAAGCTCAAGGAAGACAACGGCCCGCGCCGTTCGCCAAGGATGAAACCACTTTCCCTCTACCACCCGGCCCTTTACTGGCTGCGCGTGTGGCAAAAAAGACTGTTCCGCCACATCGCCTGGCACTGCTCGAGCAAACGCTACGCGCGGCCTGCCACGACGTCCGAGCGCTTGCCTTACCGCTACCTCAAACACACCTCAAAACTGATCCGCAAACTCGGCGACTCCGACCTCGCGCTGCAACACAACAAAGTCATCAACCTCAAACTCGCCGTCGCCGCCATCGATGGCGTCACCATCGCCCCCGGCGAATATTTCTCCTTCTGCCGCCTCGTCGGCCGCCCGACCCGCCAACGCGGCTACGTCGAAGGTATGGAACTCTCATTCGGCGAAGCCCGCACCGGCATCGGCGGCGGCATCTGCCAACTCAGCAACCTCATCCACTGGATGGCCATTCACTCACCGCTGGTCGTCATCGAACGCGCCAACCACAGCTTCGACCCCTTCCCGGACGACGGCCGCGTCCTGCCATTCGGATCCGGCGCGGCGATCTTCTACAACTACATCGACCTGGTACTGCACAACCCGACGGATCGCAGCTTTCAGCTGACGTTGAAGGTCGGGGAGACGCAGCTGGAGGGGGAGTTGTTGTGTGATCGGGAGCGGGCTTATCGGTATCACGTGTTTGAAGTGGGGCATCGGTTTGTGCGGGAGGGGGAGCGGGTGTATCGGGAGAATGAGATTTGGCGGGAGGTGAGGGAGAAGGGGCAGGTGGGGGCGTTGGTGGAGAGGGAGCGGTTGTATGGGAATCGGGTGGTGGTTAAGTATGAGGTTTTGGAGGAGATGATTGAGGGCGGATAGCGGTGATGTTGTTTTGGTCAGTTGGTTTACTCCATATATCCGAAGCGTTTATCGATACTAGCTTTCCAGATTTTTCAATATGTTCTCTAGCGCGATTTTGAACTCTTCCCAGTTTTGGCTTTTTCACAATGAGTCGGATTTTGCCAGTCTTGATTGCGGATTATAGAGATTACAAAGGAACCGTATATGCTGAATTCTGGATACCATCCGATATCGAGTATTTTGCCGCATGGGAAGATCGATTGGACAAAAGGGAAAGATGTATTTTCAATTTTAATCAGCAAAAAATAGATCTGTCCTCTTTGGATTAGAAAAATAAATAAGTTTCCTCTGGTTATAGGCCTCGTTGGTGAACTCAGTTACGAAAGTAGAGCTCGTCGATCTGCCGTCGTCGAATCGATAAATACTCTTCCCAGACTTTCGGAAAGTCTTCGTCGCGGGTGAGGGGGAAGGTCAGGTAAATGTGTTTACCACTAACGCTAATATACTGCCTCGTCCGTTTGAATGCGGGTTGCTCGTGAACTGATACACTCTCATCATAACCATCGTGGCGCTGCTGGATGCTGATCCGGTGCGGAGCAATCATTCCTCGTGAAAAGTCGATGACCCAACTGCTGTCCACTGCAGTGGTGAGGTAACCGTACACGCCACTATCGGATAAGCGAATACACGATCTAGCGTGTACGCCCTCATCATCGTTTACCAGTACGATTTGGTCGTTGAAATAATTGATGCGGCTTTGATTAGGACCTGTTAGCAGAAGACCCCAACCCTCTGCTCCCATATGGAACTCACCTGTATTGTTAAATTCTGCAATCCAGTCATTCGATAGGATGATTTTGTGTCTGCTCATATTGAGTATTTTAGTTACTTTAGTGGGTTCAAAAAAAATGGGGAATTTGTTTCTTCAAAGGAAAATGAATCTGTCTTTTTAGTTGTTTAGTTCTGTGAAGGATGGATTTGTTAACTTTGGTTGTGTTAGAGGTTGGTGATGTTGTCTGGGCCTCCACTGTTGATAAGTATATTGATCCGACGATTGAAGAGTTCAAGCTCTTCAGGAGTGTTGTAGGTCGTAACTGCTTTTTTGAGAAAGGATATTGTTGCCGAGATTGTTTGTTTATCATTGTTGTCAGCGTCTCGGATCAGATCGAATCCATCCTTCGAAAGATGGGGGTGCTTGGTTCTTAAGTAGTAATAGCAGCCGATGTTCTCAAGAAGGTCGTGTGCATCGGCTATCGTAAGTTCTACAGTGCTTAGATACGAGCTAAATGCGTTTTTCAGCACATTTGTGGAGTTATTCAGTGATTTTAAAAATACGCTCGAATCCTGCCAGTTTCTGATATGTAGCTGAGTTCCCCAGTCGGGGTCTCTCGTGAAATACTCTCCTTTGCCCCTAAAATAATCTGGGAACTCGTGTTTGCTTAGCGCAATTTCAAAGTTGCTCGTCATTGTGCGCACTTAGTTTTTCATATGAAAAGGGGGAAGATTTATTTTTGCTAAAGAAAATAAATCTATTCCCTTTGGATTAGGTTTGTCGCTACTCTTTGTATGTGAATGTGCCTCTGAAAGTGATTTCTTTGCCTCGGATTACGCGGGCTGGTGGATTGCCTTGAAAAGTGAAGTCGTATATTGCAATAAGAGTGTCTATTGTTTGATTGGTAGGCTGAATATTCTTTGATTTTATGTCTGAGGATATATCGGAGTCGTAAGAAAAGCCTTTAATTGCGCTCTCGAGAGAGTTGGTGTTTTCGACTTTGTCGGCTTCGATAAAATCATTATCTATAAAGCCAAGTGAAAACGCATTTGTGAACTCGCATCCAAGCGAGTCTCCATCTTCTGAATATGCCGGCAACATTATTTCCTGGAGTGTTGACGGCTCCCAACCAGTTTTTGCAGTCCAGATTGAGACTGTTTTTGTTTCTACCATTTTTTGTGCCTTAATTTTTGAGACCTGAAGGAAGGGAGTCAACGCCACCGTCTAGTCTTCTGCCAGCCCATTCATTGAGTCCTTGGCGGAACTCGCCATAATCTTTCGAATTGTCAATTACTTTAAGTATTTCATTGTGTGCTTTTGTAGACCCTTTGCCTCCATGATGACCAGTAGGGTTTACAAATTTCACGTCACTAATTGCGGTCCGTAGCTCATATATCTGTTCAGCACTCACGCCCCAGCGCTTAAATGTGTCAGCTCTCGAAACCATGTGCCACTCATGCATTCCTCCCGGGTATCTCAGCCGATCTTTAATGGCGTTTTTATAAGCTTCATTGGACCAAACAGTGTCGAACTCATCAGGTGTAAGCTCGTTGAACCATTTGTTGAACGCTCCATCTTTAACACTGGGGACGCTGCCTCCAGGTACCAGTTCATCCAAGGTTTTGACAGGGGCAGTGCAGTTTGGACCGCCTGGACATACTACAGGAGTAGTGTCCAAGCCTAATGGGTCAACCCAGCCCGTAGGGTTAGGTACATACCTGTAGTTGTTCAACCCACCCGCAAGCTTGATCGGATCCGGTGTCAAAAAACGCGCTGTGCTCGGATTGTAGTAGCGGTGCCGGTTGTAATGTAACCCCGTCTCGGCGTCGAAGTACTGACCCTGAAAGCGCAGCGGGTTGTCGATTTCGCTGACATCCAGTGCCGCAAGGTTGCCATAGGCGCGGTATTTTGCCGACCACATGATCTCGCCGCTGTAGTCGGTGAGTTCCTGCGGAGTGCCGAGGTGGTCGAGTTGATAGTAGAACGGCGTGGCCTTTAGTGGACCCTCGCCGTCGAGCATCGCCAAGGGGCGGAAGCTGCCGGGTTCGTAGATGTAGCTGCGATAGCGGTTGTCGGCACTTTCGGCAATCAGACGTTCGCCTTGCCACAGGAATTCGGTGGTATGGCTGTCGACGGTCTTTTCGATGCGGCGGCCGAAGGCATCGTATTTGTACGACGCCGTACTGCCTCCCGGCAGGCTTACGCCGATCAGACGATGTTGGCAGTCATACCGGTATTCAGTGACGAGTTTCTGGTTAGCGCCGCGCCGCTCGCGGATCAGGTTGCCGTAGGCGTCGTAGTCGTAGTGGCGGTCGCCCTGCATCAGCAGGCGGTTGCCTTTGACGTTGGCCAGGTTGGCAACGGGCATGTCGGTCTGACCGAGCAGGTTACCCGCCGGGTCATGGGCGAAGCTTTCGGGTGTTGCGCCACGTACGTTGATCAGTCGATCCAGCGGATCGTAGTGGTAGCTGCGATTGCCTTTACGGCTGTCGTCGATGCCGGCGAGGTTACCGTTGGCGTCGTAGTTGTAGCGACGCTGGAACAGGTTTTTGTCGCGTTGACTGACGCTGTGCGCTTGCAGGCGACCTTGTTCGTCGTATTGATATTGGCTGAGCAGCAGACCTTGCTGACGTTGCTGTTCACGACCGGCACTGAACTGGTGGGAAGTCAGGCGTGTGCCGTTGAGGTCGATACTGCTCAGATGCCCGCCAGGTTGGTGGCGATAATCGAGTGTGCTGCCATCCGGCAGGCGGCAGTGATTGAGCTGTCCGACGCTGTCGTATTCGTAACGCGTGGTGCCCCAGCCCTGATGCTCGGTGATCAGCCGATCCTGCACATCATATTCATAAGCTAGCGGCCAATGACCATCGTCCACGTTGACCAGGCGGCCAAGTGCATCGTAGTTGTAGTGAATTTCCTCGCCGTCGGGCAGGGTCTTCACCAGTAGTCGGCCAGCGGCGTCGCGCTGGTACTCGGTGACAAGTTCGCTGCCGTCGTCGCCGAATTCGGTTTTCTTCAGCAGCTTGCCGTTGAGGTCGTACTCGTAGGCAGTGCGGCGTCCGTCGAAACCGGTTTCCTGCTGGATCAGCCCGTTCGAGTAGTAATCCAGCTGATAGTGTTCGCCGCGTTCGTTTTCGATGTCGGTGAGCAGCAGGCGTGCGTTGTCATAGCGATAACGCAGTTGACTGCCGTCGGGGTTGATACGACGGCTGACCAGGTGCAGGTTATCGGCATACTCGTAACGGGTTACGCGGCCCAGTTCATCGCGTTCAGCCGTGACGCGACCGTACGGGTTGTAGGTAAACGCGCGCGTGGCACCACCGGGCAGGGTGATCTGTGCCAGACGGTTTGCAGCATCCCACTGGTAGTGGGTGATTGCACCGGTTTCAGCCTGACGTGTGATCTGCCGACCGAGCGCGTCGTAGCGATATTTGCGTTGACCGCCGTCGGGCAGGCGCTCCTCCAGCAACTGGCCGAGGTTATTCCAGCCCAGTTGATGACGGCTGCCATCAGGGTGTCTGATTTCCAGCAAACGTCCTTGGCGATCGTAGCTGTAGTGGGTCGAGTTTCCATCTGGATCAATTTGTTCGGTGATATCGCCCTGGTCGTTACGCCAGTAGATCCATTTGGCCGGGCCACGATTAACCACACGGACGTAGCCGTGGTAGTACTCGTAGGAGGTCGGCATGTCTTCCGGCGGGATGATCGCGACCAGTCGACCGGCCTCGTTGTATTGGTATTCAGTGACTGCGCCGAGTGGATCCTTTTCGGCGATTAACCTACCTTGATCGTCGTAAGCCTTGAGGTGTTCCGCGCCATCCGGATCGACCTTGGCGACGAGTCGAGCCTTGTCATCGTGGGTGTAGACCTCTTCGCTGCCATCTGCGTTGGTAACCGTGACGCTACCTTTGTCATCCCACGCGTAGTGCGCGTCCATTTGCGAGAAGCTGGCCCAGTGATGGATGCAGCGCGCTGACTTGCCTTCCTTTTCCCATTCCCAGTAGAAGCTGGCGCCACCGGCGAGTTGCCGCTCGAGAATGACGTTCTGTTCGTTGTAGGCGTAACGCTCCGACTCGCCGGCAGCGTTCGTGGCTTTGATCAGGCGTTGTTGAGCATCGTACGTGTAAGTGACCAGCGTCTGGACGGTGCTCCATGCATCTTCCAGATTGTCTGCCGGAACGAATTGCTGATAGTCGATGGCGACAATGTGTTTGCGGTCGTACCGAACCAGAAGTGCTCGACCGGCCCCGTTATCCACGCGCTTGATTCGACCGTGGATGTCACGGGTGATGTGCAGGCGATTGTCGTAGTTGTCGCTGATGGCGATCAGCGTCGCGCCTTTGCTGTTGAAGCAGAAGTGATAGAACTGCTTGCGTTCACCAGCCTGTGTGAGGATAAGTTCGGAAGGGTCGTTGCCGATGAAGATCGCGGCTTCCGAAAGGCTGTTGGTGATTGCCGGACGCTGCTCGCTCGGCATAGGAAAAGTCGTGACA
The DNA here is from genome assembly GCF_002112855.1 of Pseudomonas sp. B40(2017). NCBI lineage: Bacteria > Pseudomonadati > Pseudomonadota > Gammaproteobacteria > Pseudomonadales > Pseudomonadaceae > Pseudomonas > Pseudomonas sp. B40(2017). Next base: position 234,817 of record NZ_NEIT01000009.1, on the reverse strand, counting down.
CGGTTTTCGTGGTCGGTCCAGATGACTTCATCGCCATTGATGTCCACCCGTTGGGCGAGGGCATGGCTCCAGCCAAAGCCGAGGCCGCAATCCATTTCCGCCGCACTGGTGCGATAGAGACGCGTCCAGGTGAAGGGCAGTAAACCGCCGAGTTCGCCGTCGGTAATAGTCAACAGTTCTTCACCCGTCACCATCGAAACCGGGCAGCCATTGGTGCAGGTTTTCTTCGCGCAGGTGGCGCTTTTGTCGTCAGGTGTCTTCGATTGATCAGGAGCGTCGTCGATCTTTTCCTTTGGCTCAAGCGAGGTTTGTTTCTGCTTTTTGTCCCGTGGAAACGAGGAGGCGTCCTTGACCTCTTGTTTCGGTGTGTCTGAAGTTTTCGGCAGCGGGCCTTTGGCTGGTTGCTCCGCTACCTGGCTCTTCGGTGCGGCTTTGCCTGGTTGGGGTTTGGGCTTGGGCGCTTCAGTGGCGGCTTCGTCGATCTTCAATGCTGCCGTTTTGGCAGGCTTCATCGGCACATTCTTGGCGCTGGCGATGATTGGTTTCGACACCTCCGCATGAGCGGGCAGGGCGTGTTTGTTGCTGAGTGTCATCAGAGTAGAAGCAAGATCATCCAGGTACTTGATCGCTTCACCCGATTTGACCGTGGACAGGACTTTCGTCCCTGCTCTTACAGCCAGTCCGGCACCACCCGTCAGGCAGATACCCACCAGTACGTTGATCAGAAACTCCGAAGCAATCGCCGTCATAACGTCGACGATGACCTGCGGCGGAAGCATGCCGACCCATGCCACAATCGCCGAGACATAGATGAACATCAGCGGCTCGTCGCTGAGGATCAGCAACCCTGAAGCGATGGACTCTTTCGACGCGGCATAGAGCTTGTCGATTTCGATGTCCGACAGATACTTTTTGAGTTTTGCGTAGTTTTTTCGCGGATTAGCGAGCAGCTCGAACAGGCTTTTGATGTCGTCCCACAGACGAAGCAGAGCTTTCTCAAAACCATCCAGTGCCCGTTTAAGCAAAATGACCGAACGCCCGGCGCGATCTGCCGCCGAGTAGCTGGCCCATTGCGGCTGAAACTTGCTCGACCATTCGCTTTGCAGCCAGCTGTCAAGTTTTCCGATAACGCCTTGATAGGAGTCATAGAGCGCTTTGACGTCGTTCTGCGAGACATTGGGAAAGAACGTGATGCGATAGGTCTGCCCCTTCTTGCAACCTTCAACCACCTTGATACCGCTTGGGCCTATCATGGTTTCGATGACCGGTCCGGTAACGTCGTCGTAGAAGGTGCCCTTGGTCACTGGCTCCAGTTTTACTGGAGTATTGCCAATAGGGACGAATCGCGCTGACTCGAACATGTGGATCAGCGTGAAATCACCCACCAGTGGGCAGGTTGCATAGGTTTCCACTGCGCCGGTTTTGGTCTTGCGTTTAGTGACACTGACTTCGTTGCCGACCTTGAAGGTCTGGTCGACATCCAGCGCCCAGCCCGTCCAGAAACCGTCAGCCCAGTCCTTGTAATCGCTCAGGCAGTTTTTGAAGTCTTTGAGAATCAGGTTCACGTCAGGTGTTTTGGCGTCCAGCACACGCAGGACCAATGTACCAATCGGGGTATTCATGACGTGACTTCCTTTGTCAGCTCAGCAGCAAGACGCTCTGCCATTTCTTCTGTATTTGGGTTTTGGCGTACGAAGCGCTCGACCTTTCTACGCAGGTTGGCTTCGGGAAATTCGAAGTACAGCTCCGGACAATCCTCTGATAGCCACTGCATCAGGTTCTCGACTACGGTGGTGTGATCCTTTTTTGCGAGGAGATCCAAGAGCGTTTGAGGCACTTCCCACCAAGGCCACTCTTTTGCAGGCTGCACTGCTCTTCGGCCCACTTCAACGCTTTTGCCATTGATCAGATATCGCTCGAATACCGGTAAAACTTCTCCGGTGGCGGGACCAAGCGCCTCAATGATCGGGTAGATATGCCGACCATCCCAAAATCGAAAAAATACTTCCGTGGCATCCGGCATACGCACTTGGGTCAGGCTACGTAAATGTTCCATTACCAGGTCTGGATCGCAGGTAGACACGGCGAGCCATCCCCAATCCAATGCGTCAGTTTCAGCAATCCACGACAAGAATTCAGCGTTCGGGGTGATTTCTGCGAGGTACGGCATCACCGGTTTCCAATCGGCGTACGGTGTTCCGCTCCAGATAGGTAGAAGTTGCGGAGCCGTATCATGCTGATAAAAGGGCTTGAGTGGCTCTGCATCGCTCGCGGCGCTGATGACCAGATACAGCCGCTCGTCTTTCTGCAACGGCTGTTGTGCCAGCCAATCCTTGGGTGTCAGTCGATTAGATGGCACAGGCACCTGCCTTGCATTTTTCGCACTCTTCGCAGAACGGCGCATTACGTTTGAGGGTGTTGATTTGTGCCGGGGTCAGGACAGCGCCAGCCTTGTCGGCATCCGCCTGCTTCAACACGCCCGGCAGCAGTGGGGCGGCGCCGGTGCCGCTGCCCGGTCCACCACCGGAGTTGATGTTGATCGCCGGCCCGCTCATGGTCACGCCGCCGCCATCGATCTTGATGAAGCTGCCACCGCCGACCAGCGTCAGTTCGGCCCCGGCTTCCAGCACCACCTTCATCCCGCTGCTGAGGTGAATTTCCTGGCCGGCGTCGATGAATTGCCCGGTGCCGATCTTGATGTGCTGGTTCACGCCCACGGTCAGGTGGTCGTTGGCCCGTGCTTCGACTTTGCGGTCTTCGTAAACCGTGTGGTGTTCTTCGGCCTTGAATTCCGTGTAGCTGTTTTTTTCCACGACGTCGTGGCGTTCGTTGCCGACGCGGATTTTCTGGTCGTGTTCGATGTTCTCGTCCCAGTCGCGCTGGGCGTGGAGGAAGATCTGTTCCTGGCCTTTCTTGTCTTCGATGCGCAGTTCGTTGAAGCCGCCGCCACCCATCGAGCTCAGGGTCTTGAAGGTGGTGCGGGTCTTGTTCGCCGGCAGGGCGTAGGGGACGGTGTTTTCCTTGTGGTACAGGCAGCCGCTGATCAGCGGCTGGTCGGGGTCGCCTTCAAGGAATGTCACCAGCACTTCCATGCCGATGCGCGGGATGGCGATGCCGCCGTACTGGGCGCCGGCCCAGGCGCTGGAGACGCGCAGCCAGCAGCTGGTCTTGTCGTCGGCCTGGCCGTCGCGGTCCCAGTGGAACTGGACTTTGACGCGGCCGTATTCGTCGCAGTGGATTTCTTCGCCTTTTGGGCCGGTAACCACGGCGCTCTGGCTGCCGAGGATGCGCGGTTTCGGGTGGCGTAGGGGCGGGCGGTTCGGCACGTCCCACGGGGTGGCCTGAAAGCGGTTGCGGTAGCCCTGATGGAAATCGTCTTTCAGCGCGGTGGTGTCGCTGGTGACCGACTCTTCCAGCACCTGCGGCTGCTTGCCTTCGTGCAGGACTTCGGTGAGCAGCCACAGGTCATTCCACTTGGCCTTCGGGTGTTCTTTGAGTGCGAGGAAATGGCCGCTGACCAGCAACGGCTGATCGCTCTTGCCTTCGGCGAGCTGGAAGTCGCTGCGATGGCGTTCGAGGGCGCGTTTGGCCAGGTGCTTGCCGCGCTCGCGGTCGACGAAACGGCCCGGGTAATCGTAGTCCTCGAGGTCGGGCAGGGCGTCGCCGCGGTTTTCGCTTTCCAGCGTCAGGCGCGGTTTTTCGAAGTCGTAGTCGCGGCGGGTGGTGCGGCTGGTGCGGGTTTCCAGGCGCAGGTCGAAGCGTTTGATCACCGGGTTGCTGGCGACCATGCCGGAGTCCTGCTGATAGGCCACCGGCGCCAGTTTCTTGAACACCGTCTGGTCATCGCCGAACACCAGTTTGTGGCCCGTGGCGCTGTGCTGGAAGTGGTAGTGAATGCCTTCTTCTTCGCACAGGCGCTGGATGAAATGCAGGTCCGATTCGTCGTACTGCACGCAGTAGATGCGATCGGGGTAGATCGAACCGGTCTGGAACGCGTAGGCGTTGCCCTGGATGCCGTGTTCTTCGAGGACCTTGCCGATGATTTTCGGCACGCTGAGGTTCTGGAAGATTCGCTGGTTGATCCGGTGCGCGAGATACGCCAGTTGCGGGCGCAGGGTCACGGAGTAGCGCGTCAGGCGCTTGCCGGAATCGCCTTGCGCGGCGCGGTAGATCAAGCCGTGAATGCCGCTGCCGTCGGGCGACAGCTGCAGGAAGGCCGGTTTGTGCAGCAGGGTTTCGAGGTCCAGCGACGGCTGCTCACTGACCAGCTCCACCTCGAACACAAAAGGCTGGCTGATGGCTTCCCGACCGGTGAGGGTAAACACCTGGAAATCGGCGGAAAGACCTTCGATGGTCAGGGCAAAGTGGGTTTCATTGGCCGGCGCGAACATCCCTTGTTCCTCGTGCTGTACAGCGGCGTTCGTCGACCGTTAACGATCGACGAACGCGAAATTCTGGAGGGGCGTAAACAACATCGACCAGCAGAGCTGGCCGATGCTTGTAACGATCAGCCGTAATTAAACGACTGGAGCACGCCAGTCATCGGAACCCGAAGTACCGGATACTTCGTGGGTCCAGGTGATTTTGCGGTAGGTGAACTGCACTTCTTCCAGGTGGGTGAAGTGGGCGTTCGATGGATCCTGGCAGTTGTGCATCTTGTTGTTGATGGCGACGATGATCGCGTCTTCCAGTTTGGTGGTGTAGTAGTGCTCTTGGGTACCTTGAGCCGAAGTGCGGTACCACTGGATAACGATTTCGCTCATGCGCTCGCCCGAGGTCAGGGCAGCTTGCAGCAGTGGCGAAGCCTTGTCGTAGACCTTGGTGATGATCACTGGCTTGTGAACGCGCTGACCGGTTGGCTGACCGGATTGCGGGTCACGCGGGATGATCACGTCGTGGCTGAAAGCCTGAACCATAACCTGGTCTTCGTGGCCTTCCTGGTAGGTGTTGCCAACGGAGTCGGCGGTGAAGGCGCCGGCAGTGATCAGGCCTTGTTTTTCGCCGGTAACCGACATGTACGCTGGTGTTGCCATGGGATGCTCTCCTTGCGGATAAAGTTAGGGTGCCCGGGAGGCGAAATCGCCCGGTGGGTGCCTGACTGTTATCAAGGAGCGTGCCAGCTTTTGCCACGTCCCCGGGAGCCGGGGACTTCACCGCTCTGCATCGCGGGTTTGAGCCTTTTTTGATCAGCCAGGTAGCTCAAAGTGCGCAAGAAGTTGCGCAGTACTGCGCAACTTCTTGCGCACTTGGCTGGAGGCCTTGAAACACATGGCCTCCAGCGGAATCGGTGAGCATTTTTACGAAACGAGTGCGCAACTTCTTGCGCAGTATGGCCAATCGCCGCTTTTCACGCGGATCGGGCAATTGCAGTGAGGCATTCCTCAATCGAACGTTGCTGGGTTTCGGCATACAGGCCCAACTCATCAATGGTCGAACGCCCCAGGGCCAACTCGAACGCCTGTCGATTGGAATGCTCGCCATAGTGTGTCTGCGCCGCGTCCCCCAGGTTCGACTGAAAAATCCCTGCCGCACTGACTGGCAGGAAATCTTCGTACACCAGCGGTTCGGCTTTCACATAGCCGTCGCGTAATAACCCTTGCAGCGAAGCATCAGCGGGACGACTCGCCGCCAGCCCTTTGTCTGTCAGGAAATACCGGAAATACGCCAATTCCTGCTCACGCATGCCCTCGAGACTGTCAGGGAATTCGCTGAAGTGCCGGGCCATCAGCGCGTTGTAGCGTGAGGCGTTGGCTTCGTTGGGGAAATCGCCCAGTTCATCGCGTGCCGCGTTCAGCAGCCGGTCGTACAACGCACGGCCCTTGGGGGTCAGCGCCGCGCCACGCTGTTCGATTTCGCCGAAGCGGGCGCTGTGGCTGCCGCGGGTTTGCGTCTGGTCGGTGAAGGTGATCGGCTCGTCCAGCGCCTTGAAACTGGTCTGACGCAACAGGATCGGATGCTGCCGACGCGGCGGGCCTTCGATCACCGCTTTGGGCGTGATGCCGTGCAGCGGCATCTGCGCCTGGACGATGTCGATGTCCAGCGTGCGTGGGGTCAGGTGGTTGATGTGCGGGCCCTTGAACGCGACGACATCGGCGATCAGGCGATGCTGGGCGCTGAGGGTCTGGTATTGCGCGGCAGTGACGGTGGCGCTGTGGTGCCAGCGAAAAGTCTCCAGCGCTTGCAGGACAAATTCCCCGGCCTCGGACTCATTCAGGCCGCCAGCAGATTCAGCCTGTTCGATCAGCCTTAGCGCCGATGGCGTAAAGATCGAACGCTTATCCAGCACCGATTGCGCGAAGGCCCGCAGCTCGGGGTCTTCAATCAATTCCAGTCGCAACAACGAAGTGAACACCCGGAACGGGCTGACCTGCAGCGCATCTTCATGCACCGCCCGGAACGCCGTGGAATGCACCGGCACCCCGGCAGGGGTGAGGTCGTAATAGCCCACCGGTTGCATGCCCATCACTGCGAACAAACGGGCGAGGGTGGCCAGTTCAGTGGCGGTGCCGACGCGGATGGCGCCGTGGCGCTCCATGTCCAGCCGTTCGATTTCGCCGGTGCTGTGCAGTTGACTGGCGACTTGCGGCTCGCGTGCCAGCACGTCGCGGTTGGTCTGTTCCACCAGTTCCATCAACGCGCCGTACAGTGGCACTTCTTCGCGGTACATGTCGGACATCGCTTTGGAGAAGCGCTGGCGGATCAGGTCGGGGCTGACGAAAGGCTGCACGGTCATGAAAAAAATTCCTGGCACGGTCACGTAAAGGATGTCGGAAAAGATCGCAGCCTTCGCCAACGCGGGCAAACGAAGAATCCTACGAACTTCATTCTGCCAACGACTGACCATTTACCTGTCCTGGCGCGAGTTTTCCCCCAGAAACTCCCGATACAGACGTGCCGTGTTCGACGGCTGTTCGACCATCGGCATATGGCCGACGCCGTCCCAGACATCGACCCGCAGATTGCTGATGCCTTTGCTCCACACCGGTACGCTGCTGACGTCGATCAACCGGTCCTTGCGGCCCCAGAGCAGCAGCGCCGGGCATTTGATGTCCGGCAGTTTCGGTTCCATCGGCGGGCTGGCGCGAAAATCCCGGAAGATCTCTTCCAGTTCGTCGCGGCATTGTTCGTAGCGCTGGGCGATCGCGTCGAGCACCAGACCGGGCACCCACGGTGGCGAGGCCATGGTCATGGCATAGAAACGTCGGAATTCTTCCCGGGAATTGATCAGAAACGGATTGTGCCCACGGGCCAGGTGGCGCTCCATGTCGCTGGGCTCGGGCGCTGTGACACCCGCCGGGTCGATCAGCGCCACCGAAGCAATGCGATCCGGGTAGGTCGCTGCCAGCCACGCGGCGATGTAGCCGCCCATGGAGTTGCCGATCACGTGGACTTTCTCGACCCCGCAGACATCGAGCAACTGGATCATACGCTTGGCCTGCACCGGAATGTCGTAGCCACCGCCGGCCTTGAAGCCGGTTTCGCCGTGGCCGGCCAGGTCCGGGATGATTACCCGGTACTGCCCGACAAAGTGCCGGGCGAAGCGCAGCCACAGGTTTTTTTCAGCGCTGTAGCCGTGCAGCATCAAAATGCTGCTCGACGCTTCATAAGGCCCGCCTTGCCAGGTCGACACGGTCATTTCGGCAATCGGCACTTCAATCTTGTGCAACCGGTACAGCCTGGCCTCCAGGGCCGCGCTCAGATCGTAGAGCCAGTGGCCGACCGCCGGGTAACTCAACCAGCTCCAGGCCACGAAAACCGCGAGGGCGACAAACAGCAAAAGCATCGTGGGTCTTCCTTGTTCAAGACAGAATGTGGTCGGCCGGTTTCAGCGCCCGGGTCAACCGGTGGTAGCTGAAACTGAAGCCGGGGAACATCGCGATCACATGACCGCTTTTGCTTTGATACCAACTGTGGCAGCCGCCGGTTTTCCAGACCGTGCGCTCCATCTCCCGGTGAATCATCTGAGTGTAGGTACGTTCTGCTTCGGGGCGAACCTCGATGCTGCGCAGACCATTGGCCTGCAAGGTGCGGATGCAGTCGAGGATGTAGTTCATCTGCGATTCGATGATGAACAGCGCCGAGGTGTGGCCGATGCCGGTGTTCGGCCCGGTGACGATAAACAGGTTGGGAAAGTCCGGCAGGCTGGTGCCGAGGTAGGCGCGCGGGTACTGCGCCCAGACATCGCGCAGTTGCACGGCGTTTTTTCCGCTGACCGGGTAGGAAATCACGCCGTCGGTGGCGTCGTAACCGGTCGACCAGACGATCAGATCGACGTCGATGTGCTGGCCATCGGTGGTGACGATGCCGGTTTCATCGAGGCCGGCGATGCCTTGCTCGCGGCTGTGCAACGTGACGTTGGGCCGGGTCAGCGCCGGGTAATAGGTGCTCGAAAGCAATACTCGTTTGCAGCCGATGGTGAAGTCCGGTGTCAGTTTTTTCCGCAACTCGGGGTCAGTCACCTGGCGTTTGAGAAACTTCAGGGCCTGGCTCTGCACCATGTGAATCGCCGGTTTCGAATATTTGAAGGCGATAACCCGGGTTTCGAACTGCCAGTAGATCATCCAGCGCAGCAGCTTGTAGGCCGGTTTCAGACCCAGCAGCCAGCGCTGGAATCGCCCGAACGTACGATCGGCACGGGGCAGCACCCAATGCGCTGTGCGCTGAAACACATGCAATTGGGCGACCTTCGGTGCAATGGCCGGAATCACCTGAGCCGCACTGGCACCGCTGCCGACAATCGCCACGCGTTTACCGTGATAGTCGTAGCTGTGATCCCAATTGTTTGTATGAAAGGTCTTGCCCTGAAAGCGATCCTGGCCGGGAAAGTGTGGGATAACCGGCTGGCTCAGCGGCCCGGTGGCATTGATCAGGAACTGCGCATAAAAAGTGCCTTTGGTGCCGGTGTGTACGGCCCAGCGTTTTTCTGCGTCGTCCCATTCGACGCGCTCGACGTTGGCCTGCAGTTCCACTCGGTCGCGCAGGCCAAACCGCTCGACCACATGGTCGGTGTAGCGGTGCAGTTCCGCCTGTTCGGCGAACATCTGCGTCCAGCGGTAAGGCGCAAACGACAGGGAATACAGCGGCGACGGCACATCCACCGCCGCGCCGGGGTAGGTGTTCTGGCACCAGGTGCCGCCGAAGAAGTCGCGGCGCTCCAGCAAGCGAAAGTCGTCGATACCGGCCTTGAGCAGGTTGACCGCCGCGCACTGGCCGCCAAAACCGCTGCCGATGATCAACACTTGATAGGTCTGCATGGGCCTCCTTCTTAGAGTCTTTTTTCCATTTTCTTCCTTTCATGTATAGCCAATCATTTGCTCGCCGTGTGGTGCTGATGACGGGGTATTCGGCCCGCTGGCCGGTGATGGCTATTTGACGTTGCCCTGATAGACTCCCAATACATCGGGTCTGCGGTCTGCGCAGTGCCGTCGAGTGGTCGAGGCCCCTATGGGAAGAACGGGAGGAAAGGGACTTTCACTGGCCAGGAGGCTCTATACATCGCGAATCCTCGGGCTGGTTCTGGGGCTTTTGTGCGTGAGCGTCGCGATGTATCCACTCGATCCGCCGGCCTGGGTCTGGGCGGTGATGCTGTTCAACGGCCTGGTCTGGCCGCACCTCGCGTATCAATGGGCGCGCCGGGCGAAGGTTCCGTACCACGCCGAACACCGTAATTTGTTGATCGACGCCTTTCTCGGTGGCTTCTGGGTCGCCGCCATGCACTTCAATCCCTTGCCCAGTGCCACGACCATTTCGATGATGGCGATGAACAACGTCGCCATCGGCGGCCTGCGTTTTCTGCTGGCCGGCGCGGCGGCGCAGTTGCTTGGCGTCGGCGTCGGGCTGGTGGTATTTGCCCCCGCGTTCGTCCCGATGACCACGTCGGCACAGCTCTTTGCCTGTCTTCCTTTGTTGATGCTGTATCCGCTGGCGCTGGGCTGGATCTGCTTTCGCCAGGCCTACACCCTCGGCTTGCATAAACGCGAATTGCTGGCCCTGAGCCGCACCGACAGCCTCACCGGTCTGCTCAATCACGGCGCCTGGAAGGATCAACTGGAAGTCGAGTTTCAACGCTGCAAACGCCAGCAGAGCGGTGCGGCGATTGCGCTGATCGACATCGACCATTTCAAGGCGATCAACGACACCTACGGCCATGTGGCCGGCGATATCGTCCTGCGCCAGCTGAGCAAGATGCTCAAGCAGAACCTGCGCATGGCCGATGTGGCGGGGCGCTACGGCGGTGACGAATTTTGCGTGATCCTGCCGGACTTGCCGCTGTTCAATGCGGTGCAGGCGATGGAAGCCTTGCGTGAGCGTTTTTCCTTTCTGGTGTACGAACAGAACCCGGCGCTGAAAGTCAGCCTGAGCATCGGTCTGGCGGCACTCGATCCGGCCCAAGGCGACGCGACACGCTGGCTCGATGACGCCGACCAGGCGCTGTACGAAGCCAAGGCCGGCGGGCGTAACCGGGTGATTTGCTGCAGCGACGACAAGCCGCGGCGCGAGGTATTCGATTCGGTTTGAACGGGTCGGGTGTCGCATCCGGGATGGAGCCTTGGGGCGATGTCAGGTACGGTTCAGTACCCGACACGAAACAAGGATTGATTCATGACGTTCAAATTCCGTCGTTCTCTGCTGGCTGGCCTGTCCCTCACTTTTGCAGCCTCCGGTGTCTTTGCCGAACCGCACAAACAAGTGCTGGCCGATGCCGAGCAATACAAGCCCGAAGCCCTGAAGTTGCTCGAGCGCCTGGTCAATATCGACTCCGGTTCAGGGTATGAGCCGGGGCTCAAGCAAGTCAGCGACATCGCCATCGACGAGCTGAAAAAGCTCGGCGCCACCATCGAGCTGGTGCCCAATACGCCGGAAAAAACCAACCACGTGCTCGCCACGCTCAAAGGCACCGGCAAGGCGAAAATCCTGCTGATGGCGCATATGGACACGGTGTTCAAGGAAGGCTCCGCCGCCGAGCGACCATTCCACATCAAGGACGGCCGCGCCTACGGGCCGGGCGTGATGGACGACAAGGGCGGGATCGTCGCCGGCATCTACGCGCTGAAAATTCTGAAGAACCTCGACTTCAAGGACTACGCGCAAATTACCTTCCTGCTCGATGCCAGCGAAGAAACCGGCTCGGACGTCGCCACCGACCTGATCAAGAAAACCGCCAAACTCCACGACGTCACCCTCAACCTTGAACCGGGCCGTCCGGCCGATGGTCTGGTGGTGTGGCGCAAGGGCAGCGCCACGGCGCTGGTCGAGGTCAAGGGCAAGGCGGCTCACGCCGGCGTCGCGCCGGAACTGGGGCGCAACGCGGCGATGGAGGCGGCGCACCAGATCCTGCAACTCGGCAAACTCGGCGACGAAGCCAGGAAAACCACCATCAACTTCACCGTGCTCAAGGCCGGTGATCGCACCAACGTGATCCCGGATCAGGCCACGGCCAAGGCTGACGTGCGGGCGGCGGTGCCGGAAGAGTTCGACCGGATCGAGAAGGATCTGGCGCGGGTGTCGCAGGACAAGTTGATCCCCGATACCGAAGTGAAGACCTCGCTGCAACGCGGCTTGCCACCGATGCCGCAGACGGCGGAGTCGGATCGGTTGATGGCGATGGCGCAAGGGATTTACGGCGAAATCGGCCGCAAGTTGACCGAAGAAGGCAGCGGCGGGGCGGCGGATGCGAGCCTGTCGGCCGGGGTAGGGACGCCGACGCTGGACGGGTTCGGGATTGTCGGCGGCAACATTCATACGCCGGAGGAATACGCGGAGGTGGAGAGCGTGGCGCCGCGGATTTATCTGTTGTCGCGGATGATTATGGAATTGGCTAAGGGGCGGTGAGCCGGTCGGTGGAGTAGCGGAGTTGGCGGGGTGTCAGGCAGATTTCTCCCTCACCCCAGCCCTCCCGAAACGTCGGACCGCCCGGAGGGAGAGGGAGCTGACCGAGGTGTCTTGCGCTATACATCGACCTGAAACACCGAGTCGATTATGGATTCAGCGCAAATCTTTCACGTCGGTGTATCTCACCAATATCCCCCAATCGGTCCCCTCTACCTCTGGGAGAGGGCTAGGGTGAGGGCCAGATATCACGCCGAACACTGCCATCAAAACTAGCCCACATATTTCCAAGACCTTTCCTACAACGTACCCTGTTGCCGCGTTTCAGTATCGACCCCTATAGTTCGGGCTCGCGGAAAACTCCGCGAACGACCTTGGCCGGTCGATACAGGAACGTACAGTTGTCCAACATATTCAGCGATGTTCGCCTGAGTTGTTGTGTTTTGGCGGCTGTGCGTGGGACACCTTCGGGTGTGCCGGTTCCTGTATCCGGTCGGCCAACCCGCGTACGGCTGCCACCCTCTTCGTTTGGCCGCGAATGGTGATAGCCCTAATTACAGGAGTTACACCAATGTCGGATCAAATAATCCCCCGTTACCTCCCCATCGACACCTACGACGCCGAATCCCCGGTGCTCTTCATCAATACCCAAAAAGAACTGAGCGACATGGCCGCGTGTGCGATGCACCGTTTTGTGGTCGTGCGCGATCTGGCGGACACCTTTTCCAGTCTCGACCTCAAGGGCATTTCCGATTGTGATCTGACGCGCATTACCAGCGCAGTGCATCTGTTGATGCGAGAGGGATGCGCCATTCTGAACGTGATTCAGACGCGGGCATTACAGCGGGAGGAAGGCTTCAAGACCGCGGTCTAGCGGTTTCGCGGCGGGCGCCATGCGAGTGGACTCGTGATGGCGTCGGGCCGCTCTGCCTCTTTGTAGCGTGGTGCGAGGTTACTCTTTGACGCTCATGTATTCCTTGGCCCAGAGGATGTATTCCTCAGGCTGGGTGTAGGTGTGGGTCAGTTCGGTGGCGCTCAGGTCGGAAGCCTGGGTGAAGATCTGGCGTTGTTCGCGCAGGCTGTCGTAGGTCGCCTTGATCGCTGCGAAGTAGGCACCGTGGCCGTCGATGGTCACGCGCACACCCAGTTCGGCCAGGCGTTTGTCGTCGCGCAGCGCCGGGTTGCCGTAGGTCACCAGCATCAGCGGGACGGTCAGGTGTTCGGCGATCTGCTCGAGCTGATCGAAGTCCTGAATACCCACCATGCAGATACCGTCGGCACCGGCGGCCTGGTACTGCTTGGTGCGGCTGATGATTTCCTGGTTCGGCAGGATGCCGGCGTTGGTCCGGGCGATGATCGCCATTTCCGAATCGACCCGGGCTTCCAGTGCCGCGCGGATCTTGCCGACGCCTTCGGCGACGGTGATCAGGTCGGTGGATTTGCGGCCGAATTGTGCTGGCAGCAGGGTGTCTTCGATGGTCAGCGCGGCGACGCCGGCGCGTTCCAGTTCAACGATGGTGCGCATCACGTTGAGGGCGTTGCCGTAGCCGTGGTCGGCGTCGGCGATCACCGGCAATTGGGCGACGCGGCCGATGCGCGTGGCCTGCTCAGCGAATTCGCTGAGGGTGATCAGGGCAAAGTCCGGAGCGCCCAGCACCTGCAACGAGGCGACCGAGCCGCCGAGAATCCCTACTTCAAAACCCAGGTCAGCGGCGATACGGGCAGACATCGGATCGAACACCGAGGCGGTGTGATAGCAGGTGTCGGAAGCCAGCAGCTGACGGAAGTTACGGCGCAAATCTTGATGAGAAAGCCTGGTCATACGAGTTCCACCAATACAAAGGAATGGAAAGGCTTGAGCAAAGGTGTCAACGCCGAAGGTGAAAAGGCTATCACGCCAATGGGTCAAGGATCATGACGAATTAACGAGGAAGTTAACCAGGAAAAACCTGTTCAGGCGCTTTCTCTCCAGGAATCTGCGCTCAGGCCGCCACCGCCTGCTGCTGTCGATTGGGCAACGGCACTGCCCGCACCGAGTTGCCCGGTTGCAATTGCAGGCGTTTGGCGGTCAGGCGGTCGATCACCAGACTGCTGCCGACCCGGCGTCCCGCCGCCACGGTGATGCGGCAGTTTTCCAGGCGCCGGTTGTGGATCAGCCACAGGGGCGCCTGATCGTCCGGCGTGCCGATGCTCAGGGTCAGTTCCAGGCTGTCGCGCACCGTGCGGATGCTGCGGATCGGCGCCTCGATGACCGGGCCGCCGTCAAATATGTCGATATAGCCTTTATGGGCAAAACCCTCGGCCTGGAGGATTTTCAGCGCCGGCTCGGTGTTGGGGTGGGCCTGGCCGATCACGGCCTGGGCCTGTTCGGTGAGCAGGCAGGTGTACAGCGGCTGGCGCGGCATCAGTTCGGCGATGAAGGCTTTATTGCCGAGCCCGGACAGGTGGTCGGCGTGGCTGAAGTCCATCTGGAAGAAGTGCCGGCCCAGACTGTCCCAGAACGGCGAACAGCCTTGCTCGTCGGCACTGCCGCGCAGTTCGGCGATCATTTTTTCGCCGAACAGGTGCGGGAATTCGGCAACAAACAGCAAACGCCCCAGCGATAGCAGACGTCCATTGCTGCCGTGGCGCTGGTCGTGGCGCAGGAACAGCGAGCACAGTTCCGATTGGCCGGTCAGTTCATTGTTGAGGAACAGCGTCGGAATCTGCCGCTGAATACCCAGGTCCGGCGCCGAGCTGACGGTCAGCCCGACCCGATAGTTGTACCACGGCTCACGCAGGCCGACGGCCCCGGCCAGGGCACTGACGCCGACCACGCGCTGTTCGTCGTCTTCAAGCACGAACAGGTAATCGGCATCGGCCCGCTCGACCTGTTCGGCGAAGGCGCGCTGTGCCCAGCGTACCCGGTGGGCCAGGCGATCTTCGTTGGCGGGCAGGGTGGTGAACCCCGGCCCGGCCTGTTGCACCAGCGTCATCAACGCTGGCAGGTCGCTGACTTGAACCGGACGGACAATCATGCTGCAACTCCTTTTGCGCGCCTGCTCGGGCACTGTCGTTGGGTAGGGGCGCGATTCACAGGGCGATTACCCGGATCGTGTGGCCAGCGCTGACATTCAACGCCGCACTGATCGCCGGCGTAAGCGCCAAGGGCTGACCGGGCTGGAAATCCAGCTCGGCAACCACTGCCCGAAAGCCATGCAGAGCATCGTTGCTCACCAGATAGCGTCCGCGAGCATCGATCAGGGGTTCTTCCTCAACCGTAACTGTCTGGCTCTGCGCGATCGAACGGATGTTGGCGGTGCGTGCATATAAGGTCGGGCCGGCATCGAACAGGTCGATGTAGCTGTTGGTTTCAAAACCTTCGCGCTCGAGGATGTCGAAGGCTTCCTGGCCGTCCGGGTGAATGCGGCCGATGCAGTCCTGCGCCGCTTGCGGCAGCATTGGCACGTAGATCGGGTATTGCGGCATCAGCTCGGCGAGAAACGTACGGCTCTGCAAGCCGCACAGGCGTTCGGCCTCGACGTAGGGCAGGTCGAAGAAATGTTTGCCCAGCGCATCCCAGAACGGTGAATGCCCTTGCTCGTCGCTGTAACCGACGATTTCGGTGATCACCGCTTCGGCAAAACGTGGCGCGTGGGCGGCGATGAACAGCAGGCGTGCCCGCGACAGCAATTCGGAAAACGGCGTGCGCACCAGCGCCGCGTCGATGTGAAAACCGCGCAGTAGCGTATGCCCGCTCAGGTCGTGACACAGCGACAGCGCCGGCACGCCGTGCTCGATGTTCAGCTCCCGCGAGGCGCTGGTGAAGTGGCGGTTGCGCAGGCTGTAAAACGGCTCGTTGAAACCTGCGGTGGCGAGAATTTCCGAACAGCCGACCAGTCGATGGCTGTCGATGTCTTCCAGCACGAAGAAGTAGTTCTCCGGGCCTTGAGCCGCCGCATCGCTGTCGAACGAGGCGCAGGACGCGGCGATTTTTTCGCCCAGGCGTTCGCTGTCGTCCGGCAGGGATGTGACGCCCACCAGGCTGTCGCGCGCCAATTGTTGCAATTGAGGCAGGTCGTTTGGCTCGACTGGACGTAAGACCAGCATGGATGCACTCCTGTATCAAAAGGTTCGGCCCATTCGCCGAACCTGACTATCACTGTCGGTTTCCACGCGTTAAAGCGGCGGTCGCCTGATTTGTTGTCAGACGCCGCTCTTTTTCTTGTCAGCCATTGCTCGGGTCAGGCAGCGCGGTACTGGCGCCGAGCTTGTTCAGGAAGAACAGGTACACCAGACCCAGTGCGATCCAGATCAGGCCGAGTTTCTGGGCATCGACGCCCATGTTGTACATGATGGCCGCGACGATGATGAAGCCGATCACCGGGCAGATCAGGTGACGGATCACCTGGCCGGATTTCTGTCGGCGCCAGTAGTAGTTGATCACCGTCAGGTGCAGCAGCATGAAGCCGCTCAGTGCGCCGAAGTTGACCAGCGAAGTCAGGGTGTCCACCGAATTGATGAACAGGTAGCAGATCACCAGCGACAGCACGGCCACCAGATAAATGCTCAGGTACGGCGTGTTGTGTTTCGGATGCACCTTGGCCAGCACTTTCGGCAACTTGCCGTCGCGGGCCATGCCGAACAGCAGGCGCGAGACCGCCGCTTGCGAAGTGATTGCCACCGCCACGCCCCAGGCCAGGGCCGTGGCCACGCCGGTCAAGGTCGCGAGCCAGCTGCCAGCGGCGATTTCGGCGATTTCATAGAACGCGGTGTCGGCGGACTTGAAGCCCATGCCCGCTGCCAGATCGGTCGCGATCCAGGTTTGCGCAACGAAAATCACACCCATCACCACCAGGGTGATCAGCGCCGCTTTGCCGACGCTGCGGCCCGGATCGCCCTTGATCTCTTCGGCAAGGGTGGAAATCGCATCGAAACCGAGGAACGACAGCACCGCAATCGACACCGCTTGCATCAGCAGGGCGAAGTTGAAGGTTTCCGGGTGATACAGCGGCGCCAGGGTCAATTGACCGTTGCCGCCACCGTTGTGCAGGGCGTTCCAGGCGTAGAACAGGAAAATTCCCAGGACAACAAGCTGCGCCAGCAGGAACACAATGTTCATGCGAGCGGTAAAGGTGATGCCACGCAGGTTGACGAAGGTCGCGCTGACCAGAAAGGCCAGAATGAAACCGACTTTCGGGATGTCCGGGTAGAGGTGGTTGAGCGCCATCGCCGCGTAGACGTAAAGCAGCGGCGGAATCAGCAGGTAATCGAGCAGCATCAGCCAGCCGGCGATGAAGCCGACGTGTTGATTCAGGCCCCGTTGCGCGTAGGAATACACCGATCCGGCAATCGGAAAGGCTCGGGCCATGCTGCCGTAGCTGAGCGCGGTGAAGACCATCGCCACCATGCCGATGATGTATGCCAGAGGCACCATCCCCGGTGCCTCGGCGTTGACGTAGCCATACACGCCGAACGGGGCGATGGGGATCATGAAGATCATCCCGTACACCACCAGATCGGTCAGTGTCAGGCTACGTTTCAACTCCTGTTTGTAGCCGAACTCTTCTATTTCCATGAAGCGCAACTCCTTGTCAGCCAATCGGTCGTTTTAGTTGTTATATCGGTCCGTCGTTTACAGCATCAGCAGTGGTTACAACATTTTTTACAGCAGTGGTGCCAGATAATTCGCCCAGCGAGCAACCGCTTCCGGGCTGCGCAGAAGGTCGTTGCGCACTTCGATCAACACCGAATCGAGGCCCCGGGCATCGCCATGCACCGGCACGGTCATGTCGCCCAGCGGGTCGATCCTGTACGGCTGGTTGCCGGCGACTTTCAGCGGATGTCGCTCCAGACCGTCGAGCATCCGTTGGGCATAGGCCCGGGCCTGACCGAACAGCACGCCGACTTCCAGCTCCCGCGGCTGGCCGTAATACACCGGGGTGAAACTGTGAATCCCTACCACCCGCACCGGTCGACCTTCGGTCAGACGTGCATCGATCAGTTGTTGCAGGCGCGTGTGAAACGGCTTGAACAGGCACTGGCGACGGTATTCGCGGGTGGCCTCGTCGAGCTCGCGGTTGCCCGGCACCTGGTAGATCTCGCTCTGCGCCGGGATGCTGTCGGGCGCATGCCGGGGGCGATTGAGGTCGATCAGCAGGCGCGAATAGTTGGCGCTCAATAGCGTGGCCCCCAATTGCTCCGACAGTTGCTCGGCCAGCGCCAGGGCGCCGATGTCCCAGGCAATGTGTTCGCGCGCCGCCGTATCAGCCAGGCCCAGATTGTTCAGGGCCTCGGGGATGTAGCGGCTGGCGTGTTCGCACACCAGAATCAGCGGGTGCGTCGAATCTTCACGGCTCAGGTTGTAGACCGGTCGGGTGTACAACCCAAGCTCAACGGATTCAGTACAGGCGTGCATAGTGCTCACAAAGATCAGCGGGCGAGAGCTGTTCCGTCAGCGCCAGTTCCTCGGTTTTAAGGGCGAAAAAAGTATCGAGCAACGCGCTTGGCAGCGCTTCGACCAGCGCTTCACTGCGACGCAGGCAATCCAGTGCCTGGGCCAGGGAGGCGGGCAGGGCAACGATGCCCCGGGCCTTGCGTTGTTCGTCGTTGAGTGAATCGGGGATTTCATCGGTGATCGCGTTCAGCGCCAGACGCTGCTCGATGCCCAGGCGTCCGGCGATCAGCAGCGCAGCCATTGCCAGATGCGGTGAGGCGGTGGCGTCCATGGCGCGGAATTCCAGGTTGTATTGCTTCGCCACGGGCTTGTTGCCCACGCTCACGGTCGGGCAGATGCGCAGCGCCGCTTCGCGATTCTGCTGGCCGAGGCAGGCGTAGGACGCGCTCCAGTGATGCGGTTGCAAACGCTCATACGACACCGGCGTCGGTGCAGTGAACGCACACAGCGCCGGCAAGTAATGCAGCACGCCCGCCGCCCAGTGCTGGCCGAGGGTCGACAGGCCATTGCTGGTGCCGGCGTCGTAGAGCATCGGCTGACCCGCCAGATCGAGCAGGCTGATGTGCAGGTGCACGCCGTTGCACACCGCGTCGGCAGCGGTTTTTGGCGCAAAGCTCAGATCCAGACCCATCTGCCGGGCGATTTCGCGGGTGATCTCGCGCACGTTCACCGCGCGATCGGCTGCCGCCACGCCGAGGGTCGGGCGGCAGGTGATTTCGTATTGGTGCTTGCCGTATTCGGGCAGGAACATTTCCGGCTCGACGCCACCGGCGCGCAAAGCGCTGAGCAGCCAGCCGCCGAATTCGGCGCCCTGGCGCTGGGCTTCGAGCGAGAACGCCAGATGTTCGGCAAACCCGGCGTGCAGGTTGAATTCGTGTTCGAACGCGGCGTTGATCTGCAGGCCAAGCTCATCGCGGTAGCGCTCGACCTCGTTGCGCAACAGCGTGCGCGGGCAGGCCGCCCATGGCCGGCCATCGGTCTCGCGGATGTCGCCATGAATGAAATCCAGCGCCGGCGCTGCGGCGTCCGGGCCGTTGCCGACGGTGACGCGGCTGGCCAGATCGGGAATCAGCCGCAGATCGCCATAAGCGCCCCACGGGCTGGTCGAAGCGATGATGTCCTGCGGCGTCAGCGCGCTGTTGGCCGGCACCCAGCCACAACCGGCGGCCTGATAGTGCTCCAGCTCATCGGTGGGAAACGAGCGGCCACGGGTGACGCCGATCAGGTCGGTGGTGACGATGGTGGTCATCGGCAACGGCGACAGGCGTTCGCTCATGGCTGCATCTCCTGCAACCGGCCGAGCACAGTGTCGGTGTCGGTGATCCAGCAGTAGCCCTTGATCGCGTTCAGGCAGGCGTCGTGGCGTGCTTCGGTCCAGGTCGCGCAGGCGTCTGCCACCAGTGTGACGAGGTAGCCACGGTCGGCGGCATCGCGCACGGCCATGTCGACGCATTGGTCGGTGACGATGCCGGCGATGATCAGGTGACGGGTTTCCAGATTGCGCAGCACGTAGTCGATGTTGGTCGAGTTAAAGACCCCGGACGAAGTCTTCGGCAGCACGATTTCGTTTTCTGCCGGGGTCAGTTCAGCGATGACCTGTGCCTGCGGGCTGCCCTTGGGCAGGTGCATGTCCGACAGCTTGTGATCCAGCGAGCGGTCGCGGCCGTCGGCGGTCAGGCTTTCGATCAGGGTGTGCAGCACGTTCTGTCGAGCGTCGCGGAAGGCCTTGAGCAGGCGGACTTGATTGGGCACCACTTGCGAGCGCGTGCGGTTGAGGAAGTACGCGGCGTCCGGGCCTTCGAGGTGCGGGTCGAACTGCGGCTCGAGCCAGGCACGCTGCATGTCGACCAGCAACAGGGCGGTGTGGTCGGTGACAAACGGCAGGTCCCGTGGCGAGCGATGGGGAAGGCTGAACATCCTTATTTATCCTCCAGCAAGTGGGTGTCGAAGTCGTTGCGCAGGGCATCGATGCCTTCCAGGCGATCGGCCAGGTCCGGGCAGCGCAAGGTCAGGCAAGCGATCAGTGCTTCAACCTGAGCCAGCGCCGGGACCATGGTGTCGAACGGCGAGGCCGACTCCACCGGGGCGCTGATGATCATGTCGGCCAGTTCGCGCAGCGGCGAGGCATAGATGTCGGTGAACAGCACGACGCGAGCATTGTTGTTTTTCGCGGCGCTGGCCACGCGCAAGGCCTGGGTCTGGTAACGGCGATAGTCGAACACCAGCACCACATCCTGACGTTGCAGGTCGAACAGGCGGTCCGGCAGTTGCGCGTTGTCTTCCAGTGCAAAGCAACCGGGACGCAGCAAGCGCAAATGATTGAGCAGGTAAGTCGCCATCAGACTGCTGAAGCGTCCGCCGAAGCAGTACACCTGGTGCCGGGTGTCGAGCAGCCAGTCGGCGAGAATGCGCACATCTTCCGGTTGGGTCAGGGCCTGGGTTTCAGCCAGTAAATTGTGGCTGTGAGCCAGATAGTGACTCCAGGCGTCGTCCTTGTTCTGATGCGAGCGCGGCTGCAACAGGGTACGCGGCGAGCGCAGGCGATGGTCCATGTCGCTGAGCAGGGCGTCCTGGAATTCGGCGTAACCACCGAAGCCGAGTTTTTTCACCAGCCGCACGATGGTCGGATCGCTGACGCCGGCATGTTCGGCCAGGCGCGCCATCGGGCCAAGCCCGTTGCGTGGATACTGATCGAGCAAGGCGCGAACGACTTTGCGCTCCGACGGCGTCAGGTCAAGGCCGGGGTCGGTGATCAGGTCTCTGAGAGGGGGCATCCGGGCTCCTGCTGGATGGGGTGTTGAATTCGCTTCACAATCCGTTAAAACAGTATTTATGTAACTGACGCTACATGTCTAGCGAATTTTTCGCCGTTTAAACCAAGCCCCAAAATGGGGCGGGAAGCCCGTAACGCAAGGGTTACACGGATGTCGATCAGTCTTGTAGTCCATTGCCCATCGTGGTGTCAGACATTGCCGCTTTCATACGCTCGAGTCGCCCAATCGACTTGCCCGAGGCCTCCCGCTTTACGGCACAATTGCCGCTCTATCCGCGATTGCGCCGATGACCGTCCTGTCTTCCAGCCGAGTGATTCCCCGTGCAGACCACCCGTTTGACATTGATCTGCCATGCCAGAACCGTCGCACAAAAATTGGCGTGTTTTCCTACGAACGAACCTGTTGAAGAAACGGCGCTGGCGTCCTGCTCGCTGGCTTCGCGCTTCGACTCAGCTTCGCGCCTGATTTGCGGCCCGGAACTGCGCACTCGCCAGACGGCGTCGTGGTTTGGCCGTGAAGCGCACATTCATCAGGCCCTGCGTGATTGCGATTGGGGACGCTGGCAAGGTCAGTCGATCAAGGATTTGCAACGGAACGAACCCGAGGCCTTGCAAGCCTGGCTCGACGATCCGCACGCCGCCCCCCATGGCGGTGAGTCGGTGGCGCAGTTGCGTGAGCGGGTCGCCGCGTGGCTGGTTTCACTGCAAGCCACCCCAGGGCACGTGGTGGCGGTTACCCATCCGTTCGTGATTCGTGCTGCATTGATGCAGGTCGTGCAGGGCGAGGCGTTTCACAGCCTTGATGTCGAGCCGCTGGCGGCGGTTGATCTGCGGTTTACCGGGCGCTGGCGGCTACGCTTGTCCGGCATGAATCTGGAAGGAGCAGAGCAATGAAGCGATTGCTGGTGATCGGCATCGGTGCCGGCAACCCGGACTACATCACGATGCAGGCGGTGAAAGCGCTGAATCGGGTGGACGTGTTTTTCCTGATGGACAAAGGCCAGAGCAAGGACAAGCTGATCGACCTGCGGCGAGAAATCTGCGAACGCTACATCACCGATCGTACGTACCGTTTCGCCGAAGCCCACAGCCCGGAGCGCGAGCGCGGCGATGTGGACTACAACGTCAGCGTCGATGATCTGAACCGCGCCAAGCAACAAACCTTCGAGCGGCTGATCAATGACGAATTGTCTGAGGGGCAGTGCGGCGGTTTTCTGGTGTGGGGCGATCCTGCGTTGTACGACAGCACGATTCGGATCCTGCAGGCGATTCTGGCCTCGGGGCGATGTGCGTTTGAATTCGAGGTCATTCCCGGCATCACCAGCGTTCAGGCCTTGGCGGCGCAACACAAGGTGCCGTTGAACACCATCGGCCGCTCGATTGAGATCACCACCGGTCGACGCCTGGCAGCGGGGCAGGTGAGTGACACCGACAGCCTGGTGGTGATGCTTGATGCTGAAGATTCCTACCACCAAGTGGCAGATCAGGAGGCAGAGATTTACTGGGGCGCCTACCTCGGCACGCCGGACGAAATCCTCATCCATGGCAAGCTCAACGACGTTGCCGATGAAATCGAGCGGGTGCGCAAGGCCGCGCGGGCCGAGCATGGCTGGATCATGGACACTTATCTGTTGCGCAAGTCTTGATCTCTCGACCAAAGCGTTCGCGATACACCGACGGCGGCACCCCGACCACGCTGCGAAACGCCACACGAAAGCTTTCCACCGAGCGATAACCGCAGCGCAAGGCGATCTGCTCGGTGTTCTGCGGCGTGCTTTCCAGCAATTCCCGGGCTCGGGCCAGACGTTCGTGTTGCAACCAGGCCTTGGGTGACTGGCCGCTGGCTTCGCTGAATTTGCGCAGGAAGGTGCGTTCGCTCATCGCCGCTTCGCTGGCCAGATCGCGCACCTCCAGCGGTTCGTGCAGGCGCTCGCGGGCCCACTGCATCACACGCGACAGATCGCTGCGCGGGGTCGGGCTGACCGGCGTCGGAATGAATTGCGCCTGACCGCCGGTACGTTGCGGCGACATCACCAGCCGTCGCGCCACCGAGTTGGCGATCTGGGTGCCGAAGTCTCGCGCCACCAGATGCAGGCAGGCGTCGATCCCCGCTGCACTGCCGGCCGAGGTAATCAATTGGCCGGAATCGACGTAAAGCACGTCCGGGTCGACATCAATGGTCGGGAAGCGCTCGGCCAGCTCCGAGGTGTAGCGCCAGTGGGTGGTAGCGCCGTGACCGTCGAGCAGGCCGCTGGCCGCCAGAACAAACACGCCTGAGCAGATCGACAGCAACCGGGCGCCGCGTGAATGGGCGTCACGCAACGCTTCAAGCAAGGCTTCCGGCACCGGCGCATTTCGGTCGCGCCAGCCGGGAATGATGATGGTCCGCGCATCCGCCAACAATTCCAGACCACCGTCCGCCAGCACCTGAATCCCGCCCATCGCGCGCATCGGCCCTTGATCGACCGCCGCAATGCAGTGCGCGTACCACGGGAAATCGAACTCCGGCCGGGCCAGGCCAAAGATCTCCACGGCGATGCCGAACTCGAATGTGCAGAGGCCGTCGTAGGCCAGAATCGCGACCAATCCAGGTGAATCAGGCATTTGGCGGAAAATTCCCGGTGAGTGTCTTGTGCGCCACTGTAGCGACAAGCGGCGGCTCGATAAAGTCTGTTCATCCCCACCGACAACGGAGTGATTCAACATGCCCAGCCTGGTTCGCGAGATTCCTGCAGCGCCTTCGGCCATTGCCCTGATGCATTTCAGCAACCGTCTGACCTTCGAAACCGATTGTTCCGACGTCTTCAGCAGCCAGCAGGCCGGCGAAGTCGACTTTGTGCTGGTGGACGTGCGCGGGCCGCTGGCCTTCGAGCGTGGACATGTCCCCGGGGCGATCAATATTCCCGGGCGTTTGCTGACGGCGGAAGGGTTGGTGGACTACTCGAAAAACACACTTTTCGTGGTTTATTGTGCCGGTCCCCACTGCAATGGTGCCAACAAGGCTGCGGTGAAGCTGGCGGCGTTGGGTTATCCGGTCAAAGAGATGATCGGCGGGGTGACCGGGTGGCTGGATGAAGGCTTTCAGTTGAGTGTCGCGACACCGCGCGTCGCCACCGCGCCGATCGCCTGCGATTGCTGATCGCCGGAGGGTTGCCGCTTCGGCGGCAGCTTTTGTCGGCTTTGTCCTACAACCCTTTGCACCGCTCTGGCGCACACTTTTCCCATGTGATGGCACTCGCCGATTTTCTGTAAGTATTTGTCGCTTAAAAACAATTTGCCCCGTGCGCGCCGCCATAGACTGCCGGCCACGTCGGTTTCTTTGTGCTGCACAGCCCAAGGCCGAACCTGACAATCGAAAGCTGCCAATAAAAGCCTCCGCACACGGGAGTAATAAATGAAAAAGCTGGTTATGTTCGGTGCCCTGGCACTGTCGATGTTGTCCCTGACCGCCGTGGCCGAAGACGCCAAACCGATCCGTATCGGTATCGAAGCCGGTTACCCGCCATTCTCGATGAAAACCCCTGACGGCAAACTGGCCGGTTTCGACGTGGACATCGGCGATGCGCTGTGTGAGCAGATGAAAGTCAAATGCACCTGGGTCGAGCAAGAGTTCGACGGCCTGATCCCGGCGCTGAAAGTGAAGAAGATCGACGCGATCCTGTCCTCGATGACCATCACTGACGACCGCAAGAAAAACGTCGATTTCACCATCAAGTACTACCACACCCCGGCGCGCTTCGTGATGAAGGCCGGTTCCGGCGTGAAAGACCCGCTGGTCGAGCTCAAAGGCAAGAAAGTCGGCGTGTTGCGTGCCAGTACCCACGACCGCTACGCCACCGAAGTGCTGGTGCCGGCCGGTATCGAGCTGGTGCGTTACGGCTCGCAGCAGGAAGCCAACCTGGACATGGTCTCCGGTCGTATCGACGCAATGCTGGCCGACTCGGTCAACCTGAGCGACGGCTTCCTGAAAACCGACGCCGGCAAAGGCTTCGAATTCGTCGGCCCGACCTACGAAGACGCCAAGTACTTCGGCGGCGGCGCCGGTATCGCAGTGCGTAAAGGCGATTCCGCGCTGGCGGAGAAATTCAACGCCGCCATCAACGAAATCCGCGCCAACGGCAAGTACAAGCAAGTGCAGGACAAGTACTTCGACTTTGACGTGTACGGCCATTAATACGCCGTAGAAAAAAGTGGCCCCGTTTGCGCGGTGGCCACTTTTTTTTCGCCCCTGATTTATCCTGTCAGCACATTTTCATTGCGGTCATTGCCCCGGCAGCGACCACAGAATTTCCGGAGTTTCCCATGCAACGCATCGATCATCTTCTGCCCTGGAGCCACCTGGGCAGCGAACGTTCCCTGAGCGTGTTCCGTTACGGCGCCGGCCCGCGCAAGGTTTACATCCAGGCCAGCCTGCACGCCGATGAACTACCGGGCATGCGCACCGCATGGGAACTGAAAAAACGCCTGGCCGAGCTGGAGGGCAACGGCCAGTTGCGAGGTGTGATCGAACTGGTGCCGGTGGCCAACCCGATCGGTCTCGATCAGCACCTGCAAGGCAGCCACATGGGGCGTTTCGAGCTGGGCAGCGGCAAGAACTTCAACCGCTCCTTCGTTGAACTCAGTGCGCCGGTGGCCGAGCGGATCGGCGATCAGTTGGGCAGCGATGCCGAAGCCAACATCACGCTGATCCGCCAGACCATGGGTCAGGTACTCGACGAACTGCCGGCCCCGGCATCGCAACTGGAAGCGCTGCACCGACTGTTGCTGCGCCACGCCTGTGAGGCCGACATCACCCTCGACCTGCATTGCGATTTCGACGCGGCGATTCATATTTACGCCTTGCCGCAACACTGGCCGCAGTGGCAATCCCTGGCCGCTCGACTGAAAGCTGGCGTGGCGCTGTTGTGTGAAGATTCCGGTGGCAACTCGTTCGATGAGTCCTGCTCCACACCGTGGCTGCGCCTGGCACGTATGTTCCCGGGCGCGGCGATTCCACCGGCCAACCTCGCCACCACCCTGGAACTGGGCAGTATGGGCGACACCCGCGTCGATCAGGCTCAGGCCAATTGCGAGGCGATCCTCGGCTTCTTGGCCGAGCAGGGCTTCATCAGCGGCGAATGGCCGAAAGCGCCGGACGAATGCTGCGAAGGCATGCCGTTCGAAGGAACCGAGTATCTGTTCGCCCCGCACCATGGCGTGGTGAGTTTCCTGCGCAATGCTGGGGAATGGGTCGAGCGCGGCGATGCGCTGTTTGAAGTGGTCGATCCGCTGAACGACCGCGTGACCACCGTGCGCGCCGGCACCAGCGGCTTGTTGTTCGCCATCGATCGCGGGCGCTACACCCAGCCGGGCATCTGGCAGGCGAAAGTGGCGGGGCGCGAGCCGATTCGGGTGGGCAAGCTGAGCAACGACTGATATCCCGTCCTCCCGATCACAGTGTTAGGCTCTGCCCCGAACCCTGCACTGTGTGAAGGAAGGCTTATGTTGAAGGTGTTTGCGCTGTTGACGCTGCTGGCGTCCACTGCCGTCCAGGCTCAGACCTCGCTGCAAAACGATCTGCCGCTCAACTACCTGGCCCAGGTGCACCCGGACGCCGAACAGCGTCCGCTGGTGATTTTCCTGCATGGCTATGGCAGCAACGAAGCAGACTTGATCGGTATGAAATTTCAGCTGCCCCAGCAGTACAACTACCTGTCGGTGCAGGCACCGATGGCGTTGGGAGAAGGGCGTTTCCAGTGGTTTCGCAAGAAAGGCGAAGGCGCCTACAACGGCGAGACCGATGATCTGAAGGTCAGCAGCCAGAAACTGCGGGCCTTTATCGCCGCTGCGGCGCAGAAATATCACGCCCAACCGGAGAAGGTGTACCTGATCGGTTTCAGCCAGGGCGCGATGATGACCTACGAGGTCGGACTGCGGCAGCCGGCGGCGGTGGGTGGCATCGCGGCGTTGAGCGGGCGGCTGTTGCCGGTGCTCAAGAGCGAGCTGAAGTCAGAGCAACAGCATCCGCCGCTGGACATCTTCATCGGCCACGGCACGGCGGATGACCGTGTGCCTTACAGCGGTGCCACCGAGGCCGATGCGTTGTTGCAGAAGCTGTCGTACAAACCGCAATTTCATGCCTATCCCGGCGTCGGCCACAGCATCAGTGCGGCCGAGCTTCGGGATTTGAACGACTGGTTGCAGCAACTCAATCCCTGAGCATCACTTTTCCTTGAGGATGGTTTTCACCAGCGCTTCGTGACCGCTCTTGTCGCTGGCCCGGGAAATCACCTGGACCAGCGCCATACGCGTGCCGGAACCGGCCAGCAATGTGGTGTTGAGGGTCTGGCCGCCGCCCTGGGTGGCGGTGCTGTCGACCTGACGCAGACCGAGGCCATTGCCTTTCTGGGTCAGGCTCTTTTCGCTGAGCTTATTGAAGTCCGGCAGGGCTTTGCGCTGGGCGTCGATGAAGTCGGACACCGTGCCGTCGAGGAACGCACTGTCGTTGTCCTTGACGTTGTTGCCTTCGGGAATCTGGTTTTCGGCGGTGATGACCACGGTCTTTGTCGTTTGGTTGGTGTACATCGTGCCCTTGGCACCGGTCGGGCCGGCGGGCAGAGGGTCGGCGACAAAGCCTTTGGGCAGGACAAAACTGAATTTGCCGTCGAGCATCGAGACTTTCTCGGTGACAGCCTTCTCTTTGGCCTTGGCTGCCTGAGCATTGATGGCGCCGAAACCGGCCACCGCCGCCAGCAACAGGACGACGGCTTTCTTGCTAAGCAATGACATTCGAATCTCCGAGGGATGGGTCGCGCTTGGGCGGCGATCATCCCATGGAGGGTGCCTGGCACTCCAGCGCGGTTTGTCCGGTCGGGTTCAGTTCGGCGATGGCGCCGGCGCCGGTTTGGCCAACAGCTGCCGAGTGACGCCGAGCATCGCCACCGAAACGGCCACCGCCACCACGAAACCGCCGAAGCCCAGGTTCGGAACGGTCAGCGCCAACACCAGACAAAACGCCGAAAACGAATACATCCCCGTCGCCGTCGCGCGCAACAACGCGGCGGTAAACGCTGGGCCACGGGTCTGTTGGGAAAACACCGCCATCACACTGCCCAACACCGGAAACACCGCGAGCAGACCGCTCCAGCGTTCGCCGACGGTGCTGGCCAGCATCGTCACCACCAGCGTGAGCGCGGCCCCGGCGATCATCCGCCAGACCAGTTTGTCCGATTTCGGCGCCGGACCCCTGACCACCGGTTGCACCTTGGGAAACAGGTACGGCGCGGAAAGTAGGGCGGTCGCAGCAGCGGCGACCGAGAAGGGTAACGACGCCGGAGTCAGCGACAGAATCAGCGCCAGCACGGCCCAGACCGATAAAGAAACTATCAATGCCAGCGGCCAGTTCGCCCGCTGCGCCACCTGCGCATAAGTGACACAAAACGCGATCATCGCAAACATGGCCGACAGCGCCGCGACCGCCGATTGCGCGGCAAACGCCGGCCCTTGCTCGATGGCGAGGAAAAACAGAATCGGCCCGACCACCACCGGCAATCCCGACAGCCACCCGGCGACGCTGGGGCCCCAGCGCTTGCCCGCGAGGGAAATCAGCAGCAGGAAACCGGGAATCAGCAGCAGTTTGAGGATCAGCACGCAGGTGTCTCCGTCGGGTCAATGAGGGCCACGTTAGCATTGTCATTAGCGGATTGCTGCATATGCATGCAATAAATGTATACAAAATCATGGGTGTGATTGCCGACTATGCTCTGGGTATCAGGGTTTACCGGAGTCGATGCCGCGATGAGCAGTACACCGAAGGTGTTGCGTGGATGCTGCGGGATAGGCTTGTGGGCGTTGTTGCTGACCCCCACCTGGGCCAGTTGGCAAGACGTGGTGCCCGGTGCGCAAATCATTGGCACCGGCGATTTCAGCATTTTCGGTTTCGACGTTTACAACGCCCGGTTGTGGAGCGCCGCGCGTCCATTGGCCGATGGTCAGCCCTTCGCCCTGGAGCTGATCTACCGGCGCAGCGTGTCCCGCGAAGATTTGGTCAAAGCCAGCGTCGACGAGATCAAACGCCTGGCAGGCTCCTCCATCAGTTCTGCGCAACTGGCGGTGTGGCAGGCCCAGATGCAGCAATCGTTCGTCGACGTGCAGGCCGGCACGCGGATCACCGGGGTGTATCTGCCGGGGCAGGGCGCGCGGTTCTTTGTTGGCCAACAGTTGCAGCACGAGATCAACGACCCGTTGTTCGCCCAGGCTTTTTTCAACATCTGGCTGGATCCACGCACGCGCAATCCCGAACTGCGCCGGCAATTGCTGGGTACTGCCCAACCTTGAACGCAGCACATCGGCGCTTGGGCCTGCCGACTGAAACGTCTAAGCTGCGCCTTTCGACTTGTTTCTGGATGTGTTTGTGAAGTTCAGCTTGCCCAAAATCGCCACGGCGCCGTTCTGCCCGCCGGAAGTGGCCGGAAGTGTCCCGGTCGATCCCAACGCCTCGTTCTTCAAACGCGTGCTGCGCTTTGCCGGCCCCGGTTTGCTGGTGTCGATCGGCTACATGGATCCGGGCAACTGGGCCACCGCCATCGAGGCCGGTTCGCGTTTCGGTTACAGCTTGCTGTTCGTGGTGTTGCTGGCGAGTCTGGCGGGCATGGTTGTGCAATGCCTGTGCTCGCGGCTGGGCATCGCCACCGGGCGCGATCTGGCGCAGCTTTCCCGCGAACGCTACAGCACTCCGACGGCGCGGCTGCAATGGGTGCTGGCGGAAATCTCGATCATCGCCACTGACCTTGCGGAAGTACTCGGCTGTGCGCTGGCATTTCACCTGTTGCTCGGCTGTTCGCTGACGTTCGGCATCGCCCTGACCGCATTCGATACGTTGCTGGTGTTGGCCCTGCAAAACCGCGGTTTCCGCCGGCTGGAAGCGATCATGCTGGTGCTGGTGGGCACTATCGGCGCGTGTTTCTTCGTTGAATTGCTGTTGATCAAACCGTACTGGCCGGACGTCGCCCAAGGCTTCAAACCCTCACTGTCGGCGATCAGCGATGCCGCGCCGTTGTACCTGGCCATCGGCATCCTTGGCGCCACGGTGATGCCGCACAACCTGTACCTGCACACCTCGATCGTGCAGACACGGCTGATCGGCAAGGATCTGGCCAGCAAGCAGGACGCGGTAAAACTGGCGCGTATCGACACCATCGGTTCGCTGGCGCTGGCGTTGTTGGTCAACGCGGCGATCCTGATTCTCGCGGCGGCCGCCTTTCATCAGTCCGGACACACCGACGTGGTCGACATCCAGGACGCCTATCACTTGCTCGATCCGCTGGTGGGCGGCGCGCTGGCCAGTGTGCTGTTCGGCGTGGCGCTGCTGGCTTCGGGGCAGAGTTCGACCTTCACCGGCACCATCGCCGGGCAAGTGATCATGGAAGGCTATCTGAACCTGCGGATCCCTTGCTGGCAGCGACGTCTGATCACCCGTGGGCTGGCGCTGATCCCGGCGTTCATTGGCGTGTGGCTGATGGGCGACGGCGCGGTGGGCAAGTTGCTGGTGTTGAGCCAAGTGGTGCTGAGCCTGCAATTGCCGTTTGCGCTGTATCCGCTGATTCGCATGACCAACGACAAACAACTGATGGGGCCGTTTGTGAATCGGTTGCCAACCAAGGTTCTCGCGTGGGGATTGTTTGTGGTGATCAGCGGCGCGAATGCGTGGCTGATTCTGCAGCTAGCGGCCTAGCGGCCAAACGCTTCGACCACAAAATCAATGAACACCCGGGTCTTGGCCGGCAGCAAGGTACGGCTCGGGTAGTACAGCGAAATCGCGCCGGCATCGCATTGCCAGTCGGGCAACAGTCGCACCAGTTCACCGCGTTCGATCTGCGCGCTGACATCGGGCAGCACCAGCATCGTCACGCCTAAGCCCAGCAGCGCAGCCTTGCGCATGGCCATCGGGTCATTCAGGACGATGTTCGGGTTGAGCAGGGCGCTGGCCTGTTCGCCGGCTTCGTTGTGCATCTGCCATTGGCGCAGGCGCCCGGTGCGCAGGCCGCGCATGACGATGCCGTGGTGATCGGCGAGATCGGCCGGATGTCGCGGCAGTGTGCGGCCCGCCAGATACGCCGGCGACGCCACCGCCAGCACTTCGGCGGACGACAATGGCCGGGCGACCACGCCGGGCGTCAGCTCGAATCCGCCACCAATCGCCACGTCGTAGCCCTCGGCGATCAAGTCCACTTGGCGGTTCTCGAAATGCCATTCCGGGCGAATCAGCGGATAACGCGCCAGAAACTCTGGCAGCAGCGGCAGCATGTGATCGATGCCGAATGTCGGCGGCAGGCTGATCTTGAGCACACCCGCCGGTTCGCCGCGCTCGGTCGCCACCGTGGCAATCGCTGCCTGCAAGGCGTCGAGGTTGCCGCCGATGCTCGCCAGAAAACCTTCACCGGCCTCAGTCAGCGACAGCTTGCGGGTCGAGCGCTGAAACAGCCGCACGCCGAGGTTGCGCTCAAGGATCGCCACGTTGCGACTGACCGCCGCCGGAGTCAGCGCCAGTAACCGAGCGGCGGCGGAGAAGCTGCCGGTCTCGGCGCTGCGGACGAAGGATTCGAGATTGGCGAGGGTTTCCATGGATTTCGACCTGATAGTGATACTTGAAGATCATTCAAGGCATTACCGGCTAATCAAGTGGGAATGGCAAGCGCAAGATTCGTTTCGAGTCTTACCCCACTTTGAGGAGAACACCATGAGCACTATCGGAATCATCGGCGCTGGCGCCATCGGTTCAGCGTTTGCCAAAGCCTTGTCGCGTCAGGGCATCCCGTTGGTCATCGCCAACAGTCGCGGGCCGGAGACCCTGGCTGAACTGGTCGCAGAACTCGGCCCGACTGCCCGTGCCGTTACCCGTGAAGAAGCGGCGGCCCAGGACATCGTGCTGGTCGCGGTGAACTGGTCGAAACTGCCGACGGCACTGGCCGGGCTGCCGGACTTCGGCGGGCGGATCGTCATCGACGCCAACAACTCGATTGAAGCGCCATCGTTCAAACCGGTGGACTTGCAGGGTCGACCTTCCAGCGAAGTGTTCGCCGAGTGGGTGCCGGGCGCGCGGGTGGTCAAGGCGTTCAACCATTTGCTGGCGCGTTTGCTGGAAGCGGATCCGGCGTCGGAGGGCGGCAAGCGTGTGTTGTTCCTGTCCGGGGATGATGCGCAGGCCAAGGCTGAAGTGGGTGCGCTGATCGATCAGCTCGGCTTCTTCGGTATCGATCTGGGCGAATTGAGCGTGGGCGCGCGGCTGTTGCAGTTCCCGGGCGGGCCGTTGCCGGTGCTGAATCTGGTGAAGTTCGCCTGACGGTCGGGCAAAAAAATACCCGGTGCGACGTGAGTCGTACCGGGTTTGTTGCCAACGGGCCATGGATGTCGTGGATCCACTGCCCGCTGTTGAACCTCTTTGCGCTTACGCGCGTTCCAGCGCCAGGGCCACGCCTTGGCCGCCGCCGATGCACAGGGTCGCGAGACCCTTTTTCGCATCACGCTTGATCATTTCGTGCAGCAACGTCACCAGCACACGGCAGCCCGACGCACCGATCGGGTGACCGAGGGCGATGGCGCCGCCGTTGACGTTGACCTTATCCAGATCCCATTGCAGATCCTTGGCCACCGCCAGCGATTGCGCGGCGAAGGCTTCGTTGGCTTCGATCAGGTCGAGTTGGCCGATGCTCCAGCCAGCCTTGTCCAGGCAGCGGCGAGTGGCGGAAACCGGGCCAATGCCCATGATCGCCGGGTCGACGCCGGCGTTGGCGTAGGCGGCGATTTTCGCCAGGACCGGCAGGCCCAGGGCCTTGGCTTTTTCGGCGCTCATCAAAATGACCGCAGCTGCGCCGTCGTTCAGCGACGAAGCGTTGCCGGCGGTGACGCTGCCGTCCTTCTTGAAGGCCGGACGCAGTTTGGCCAGGGATTCGGCGGTGGTGTCGCCGCGTGGTTGCTCGTCGACCTTGAATGCCAGCGGATCGCCTTTGCGCTGCGGGATCAGGATCGGGGTGATTTCATCGACAAAACGACCGGCCTCGATGGCTGCGGAGGCTTTCTTTTGCGACGCGGCAGCGAAGGCGTCTTGCTGTTCGCGGCTGATCTCGTATTTCTCGACCAGATTCTCGGCGGTGATGCCCATATGGTAATCGTTGAACGCATCCCACAGGCCATCGCTGATCATGGTGTCGACGATTTGTGCGTGACCCATGCGCAGACCGGTGCGCGCGCCCGGCATCACATAGTTGGCCAAGCTCATGTTTTCCTGGCCTCCGGCGATGATCACGTCCGCGTCGCCGCAACGGATCGCCTGGGCGCCGAGGTGCAGGGCCTTGAGGCCCGAACCGCAGACCTTGTTCAAAGTCATGGCCGGTACGGCGTGGGGCAGGCCGGCCTTGATCGCCGACTGGCGCGCCGGGTTCTGGCCGGCGCCGGCGGTCAGCACCTGGCCCATGATCACTTCATCGACCTGAGCACCGTCCAGGCCGGTCTGCTCAAGCAACTGGCGGATGACCGCTGCGCCCAGATCCACGGCGGAGACAGTGGCCAGCGAACCCTGGAAACTGCCGATCGCGGTACGCGTGGCGGCAACAATGACGACGTCTTGCATTTTCGAATTCCTCACTCGGCAGCGAACTGCATTTCTGGTACGTGATCCGGGACGATCAGCTTACCAGCGGTTTTGGCGACGATTTCCTCGACGCTGACGCCAGGTGCGCGTTCCTTGAGGACAAAAGCGCCATTTTCGATTTCCAGGTAGGCGAGGTCGGTCAGCACGCGCTTGATGCAACCGGCGCCGGTCAGCGGCAGGCTGCACTGGCTCAGCAACTTGGACTCACCGTCCTTGGACGCGTGGGTCATGATAACGATGATGTTGTCGGCGCCGGCCACCAGGTCCATCGCGCCGCCCATGCCCTTGACCAGTTTGCCGGGGATCATCCACGAGGCGATGTTGCCTTGCACGTCCACTTCGAAGGCGCCCAGCACGGTCAGGTCGACGTGGCCGCCGCGGATCATTGCGAAGGATTCGGCCGAGGAAAAGATCGAAGCGCCGATCCGTGCGGTCACGGTTTGTTTGCCGGCGTTGATCATGTCGGCGTCGATGGTGTCTTCAGTCGGAAAAGGGCCCATGCCGAGCAGGCCGTTTTCCGATTGCAGCATGACTTCCATGCCTTCGGGGATGTAGTTGGCGACCAGGGTCGGAATGCCGATGCCGAGGTTCACGTAGTAGCCGTCCTGCATTTCGCGGGCGACGCGTTGAGCCATTTGTTCGCGGGAAAGTGCCATGTTCTTGTTCTCCGTCAGCCTGGATTATTTGCGGATGGTGCGTTGTTCGATGCGTTTTTCGAACGTGCCGCAAATGACCCGGTCGACGTAGATGCCGGGCGTGTGGATGTGTGCCGGATCCAGCTCGCCGGGTTCGACGATTTCTTCGACTTCGACCACGGTGATCTTGCCGGCGGTGGCGGCCAGCGGGTTGAAGTTCTGCGCGGTGTGGCGGTAGATGACGTTGCCGAAGTGGTCGGCTTTCCAGCCTTTGACGATGGCGAAGTCGCCGGTGATGGATTCTTCCATCAGGTACTTGCGACCGTGGAATTCACGCACTTCCTTGCCTTCGGCGACCGGGGTGCCGACGCCAGTGGCGGTGAAGAACGCCGGAATACCGGCGCCGCCGGCGCGCATTTTTTCGGCGAGGGTGCCTTGCGGGGTCAGGACGACTTCGATGTCGCCTTTGAGCAGTTGCTCTTCGAACAGTTTGTTTTCGCCGACGTAGGAGGCGACCACCTTGCTGATCTGGCGGTCGGTCAGCAGCACGCCGAGGCCGAAGCCATCGACGCCGCAGTTGTTGGAGACGACGGTGAGGTCGCGGGTGCCCTTGCGCTTGATCTCGGCGATCAGGTTTTCCGGAATGCCGCACAGGCCGAAGCCGCCGGCGATCACGGTCATGCCGTCTTCAAGACCTGCCATGGCTTCCTCGTAGGAATACACGCGCTTGTCGAAACCTGCCATATGCACCTCTTTTATTGTTTGTCGGGCGGCTGGCTAGCCGAATGGCTGGAGTGTCGCGCTGAAGGATATATTTGTTAAGTTGATTTTTAAGGTTGATTGATTGATAAAGCTCATTAAATGTCCGCCTTGGTCGGCGGACGGATGTTCAGCTTAGTCCGTCGAGTAACACAACCATGACCATCAAGCAGATCCGCGCCTTTCTCGCCGTGGCCCAGAGCCTGAGCTTCGCCGTGGCCTGCGAGCGTCTGCACCTGTCGCAGTCGGCACTGAGCCTGACCATCAAGGCGCTGGAAGAAGGCCTGGGCGGGCGCCTGTTCAGTCGCAACACGCGCAACGTGGCGCTGACCCCGGAAGGCGAATCGCTGCTGCCGCTGGCCCGGCGCCTGATCGCCGATTGGGACAACGCCGAAGACGAAATGCGCCAGCGCTTCAGCCTGCAGCGCGGGCGGGTGACGCTGGCGGCGATGCCGTCGTTTGCCGGCAACCTGCTGCCGCCGATTCTCAAGACCTTCCGCGCGCGTTATCCGAACGTCAACGTCACGGTCAACGACGTGATCAACGAGCAAGTGCTGGAAATGGTCCGTGACCGCCAGGTCGAACTCGGCGTGGCCTTCGAGCCGATGCAGAACACCTCGCTGACGTTCACGCCGCTTTACCGTGATCGTTTCGTCGCCGTGGTGCCGCAGGATTCGCCGCTGGCTGATCGCAGTGACATTGATTGGCAGACCTTGCTGCAGGAGCCGTTCATCACCCTGCAACGACCGTCCACGGTGCGTGTGATGCTGGAAGAACACTTGCAGGCTCGAGGGATGAAACTGCCGGTGGAATTTGAAAGCCATCAACTGGCGACGGTCGGGCGGATGGTGGCGAGCGGGCTGGGCGTCAGTGCGGTGCCAGCCTTGTGTGCCGGGCAGATGCGCGAACTGGGTGCGCATTGCCTGACCTTGCACGAACCGGTGGTGGAGCGTGCGATTGGCGTGCTGACGGATCCGGGGAATGAATTGTCGGCGGCGGCGCAGGCGCTTTTTGACATTCTCAGGGCTGAGGACTTTGAGTGTCAGTGAGTCCGCTACCCCCTCACCCCAACCCTCCCGAAACGTCGGACCGCCCCCAAGGGGGCGAGGGGGAAAGGAAGCCGATCTTCATGCTTTCCGAAACCTGAGTTCGACTCGATATTTCAGGTCGGTGTAACTCGAATATTCAACTCGGTCAGTTCCCTCTCCCTCCGGGAGAGGGCTAGGGTGAGGGCGAGGATCTCAAGCCTGCCGCCAACAGCGGCAACAACGCCTCACAAGAGCCCTCAATCTTCAAATCCAGCAACTCATCCGCCCGCGTCTTCCCCAGGTTGATCGCAATCAGCGGCTTGCCCCGATCCGCAATCACCCGGCACAGGCGAAACGCCGAATACGCCATCAGCGACGAACCGACCACCAGCATCCCGGCGGCATTTTCCGCCAGCGCCATGGCCCGCGCCGCCGTCGGCTGTGCCACGTTCTCCCCAAAAAACACCACGTCCGGTTTCATCCGCTCGCCTGCGCAATGCGGGCAATGCGGCACCTGAAAGCGCGCCTCGAAAGCCGGATCGAGCAGGGTGTCTCCGTCCGGTGCCTGCACAGCATCGACGCCCGCCAAATACGGGTTCTGCGTTTCCATAAGTTGCTGAATCGAATCCCGCTCGCTGCGCTGACCGCAATCCAGACACAGCACCCGGTGCAGGCTGCCGTGCAGTTCGATGACGTCGTGACTGCCGGCCTGATCATGCAGGGTGTCGACATTTTGGGTAATCAAACCGCCGATCCGGCCGTGGCTTTGCAGACTGGCCAGCGCCTCATGGGCGGCGTTCGGCTGCGCCTGACGTACACGCGGCCAGCCGAGCATGGCCCGGGCCCAATAGCGCCGACGCGACTCCGGGGCGGCGAGGAATTCCTGGTACATCATTGGCTGCCGGCCACGGCGCACACCGTCGCTGTCGCGGTAATCCGGAATGCCCGACGGCGTACTGATGCCGGCGCCGGTCAGCACAATAAAGTCGCCATCGGCCATGATTTGTTGCAGAGAGTCGAGCGGTTCGGGGAGGGGACGGTCGAGCATGATCAGCGCTCCGCAGGCTGTAAGTGCCTTGCAGGTTAGCACCGACAGACGCCTCTTTTCAGAGGCGTCCGCTGCCCGGCGGTTACTTGCGTGCCTCCAGGATCAGGTTGAACGGCGTCTGCGTCGCCCGTCGGAAGTGTTTGAAGCCCGCTTCGGTAAATACCTTGCGCAGGCGCAACTCGCCGGCCTGCGCACCGAGGCCTAGGCCCACTTCCTGGGACAGCGAATTTGGTGTGCAGATGAACGTTGACGCTGCATAAAACAAGCGCCCGACCGGTGTGATGTTTTCGTCCAGGGTGTCGTTGGCAAACGGCTCGACCAGCAGCACCGTGCCGTCGTCTTTCAGGGATTCAAAGGCGTGTTTGGCAGCGCCGACCGGATCGCCCATGTCGTGCAGGCAGTCGAAATAGCAGATCAGGTCATAGTCATCGCCGGGGTAGCTTTTCGCCGTGCCCTGGAAGAACCGCGCGCGACTGCTGACGCCGCCTTCTTCGGCCCGTTGGGTGGCGACGGTGATCGAAGGCGCGTGATAGTCGTAGCCGACGAATCGCGAGTTGGGATAGGCCTGGGCCATGATTACCGTGGATGCACCGTGACCGCAGCCGATGTCAGCGACCTTGGCGCCTGCTTCGAGTTTGGCCACCACGCCGTCCAGCGCCGGCAGCCACTCGGCGATCAAATGCCCCTTGTAACCGGGACGAAAGAAGCGCTCGGTACCGGTGAACATGCACGGATGGTGATCGCCCCAGGGCAGGGCGCCGTTGCCGCGCATGGCTTTGACCAGTTTGTCCTTGTCATGGAAAAACGACGCCACCACGCCAAGCCCGCCGGCCACGTACACCGGCGAGTCTTCCTTGGCCAGGGCCAGCGCCTGTTCTTCCGGCAGACGGAATTTGCCGTCGAGGTGTTCCATGTAGCCGGACGCCGCATGGGCGCTCAGCCATTCGCGCACCAGTCGCGGGTTGCAGGTGGTTTTTGCAGCGAGGGATTCAGGGCTGATCGGCTGACTGTCGGCCATTGCCCGATAGAGGCCGAGTTCTTCGCCGACAATGACATTGGCCAGCATCGCCGCGCCGCCCATGTCGTTGACCAGTTTGCCCATGAATTCGTTGAGTCTGGCCTCGTCCATTTCATGTGCTCCATTGACAGGATCACAGTCCGGTGGCGTTGGGTGTCGAGGCATTCACCACCGGGCGGTGGTCGTGGAAACGGGCAGGGCGACACTGCTGTCCTGCGTCCCCCTCGACTGGGTACTGATTGAGTCTAGCCGCTGTTGGCGCCGGTGGGAGCGGGCTGCGTGGATTTCGAGGCTTGTATCGTTGTGTATCGCGACGGTGCGTGGATACACAGACCGACCATTGCAGCGTTGGCCGGACACAGCGCCGATACAAACCTGCGTTGAACTGAGCCGCCCAGCCTGCCAACGAGGTGATTTCCATGAGCGCTCCCATTCAGCTGTCCGTCGAACGGCTGCACGTCAACCAGTACACCAACGGCCTGATCGGCCCAGGCCAGACGATGCGCGGCCCGCTGGCCGACGGCGGCACGCTGGTCACGGGGACGCCGCCGGGGTGCTGGGGGCCGATGATCACGCCGTCATTCGAGGGCGGCCATGAAGTGACGCAACCGGTGTACATCGAAGGCGCCGAGGTCGGCGATGCGGTAGCGATCAAGATCAAACGCATGCAGGTCACGTCCCACGCCACGTCGTCAGGAGTGATGAGTTTTGTTGAAGGGCGATATCACGGCGATCCGTTCGTCGCCAAATACTGCAGCCAGTGCGGCACCGAACACCCGGCGAGCCATGTGGAGGGGATCGGCGAGGAGGCGATTCGCTGCAACCATTGCGGCGCCGAAGTCAGTGCGTTTCGCTTCAGCCACGGTTACGTGATCGTGTTCGACGCCGAGCATCAGGTCAGCCTGACGGTCAACCAGGACGTGGCGGATCGACTGGCCGGCAAGGCGTCGCAAATGTCCGCATTGCCGGAAATGGCGGCGCAGCACTCGATTCTGTCCCTGGCACGCGCCGACATGCCCGGCGTGGCGGCTCACATGCGGCCGTTTCTCGGCAACATCGGCACCACTCCGTCGCGGGATCTGCCGGACTCGCACAACTGCGCCGATTTCGGCCAGTACCTGATCGGCGCCCCGCACCGCTTCGGCATGACCCGCGAAGAACTGCACGCGGCCAAGACCGACGGCCACATGGACACCAACTCGATCCGCGAGGGTTGCGTGCTGATCTGTCCGGTCAAGGTGCCGGGCGCCGGGGTGTACATGGGCGACATGCACGCGCAGCAGGGCAACGGCGAAATCGCCGGCCACGCCACCGATTGCTCGGGGGAAACCGAGGTACAGGTGCATGTGATCAAGGGCCTGACTCTGGAAGGGCCGATCCTGCTGCAGAACCTCGATGATCTGCCACCGATGGCCCGGCCGATGAACGCCGAGCAACTGCGCCATGTCCGCGAACTCGGCGCCCGGTGGGGTCAGCACGACATTCAGGCCACCGGGCCGATCACCTTCATCGGCAGCGGTGAAAACCTCAACGTCGCGGTGGAGAACGGCCTGCAACGGGCCGCCGCCGTCACCGGCCTGCCATACGATGAAGTGCTCAACCGCGCGACCATCAACGGTTCGATCGACATCAGCCGTTTGCCTGGCACGGTGCGGGTAACGTTCCTGTGCCCGATGGACGTGCTCGATCGCCTCGGCATTGGCGACCTGGTCCGCGAGAAGTACGACCTCGCGTAACTCGCCGCTCACCAAGACGGCAGCGGGTCTGTATCCCACTGTGTACAGACCCGCCGCCGATACAAAACCCGCCACTTCCCGCGCATTGCCCACACAGCCGCGATACACCCTGCGGTTTAACTGAGCCTGTCAGTCGCCACGCCCGGCGACTCCTCAGCAGAGATCTTGCCCATGCAGATTCCCCACCCCACCTTGCAGGCCAGCGTCGGGCTCGGCCTGCGTCGCGGCCTGATGAAAGACCTGCAAGCCGCGCGCACCGGCGATTTCGACTTTCTGGAAGTGGCGCCGGAAAACTGGATCGGCGTCGGCGGTGCCCATGGCGCCGCGCTGCGCGGGCTGGCCGAGCGCTATCCGTTGTCCTGCCACGGGTTGTCGTTGTCGCTCGGTGGCTCGGCGCCGCTGGACGTCGGTTTTCTCCGGGAAGTGCGGACCTTTCTCGATCATCACAAAGTGCCGCTGTATAGCGAACACCTGAGCTATTGCAGCGACGACGGTCATCTCTATGACCTGCTGCCGTTGCCGTTCACCGAAGAGGCGGTGCACCACGTCGCCGCACGGATCCGCCAGGCCCAGGACATTCTCGGCCGGCGCCTGGCGGTGGAAAACGTTTCCTACTACGCCGCGCCCCGGCAGGACATGGACGAAGTGACCTTCACCAACGCCGTGTTGCGCGAGGCCGATTGCGATCTGCTGCTGGACGTCAACAACGTCTACGTCAACTCGATCAACCACGGTTTCGATCCGCAGACGTTCCTGGCCGCCATCGAGCCGGGCCGGGTGGTCGGGATGCACGTGGCTGGGCACTTTGACGAGTCCGACACGCTGAAGATCGACACCCATGGCGCCTCGGTCAAACCGGTGGTCTGGTCGTTGCTGGCCGACGCTTATGCCCGATTCGGCGCACAGCCGACGTTGCTGGAGCGGGATTTCAATTTCCCGGCGTTCTCTGAACTGGTGGCCGAGCTGCAAACCATTCGCCGTCTGCAAATCGAAGGAGGACCGCGTGGATAATCTTCTGCTGCAACAACAGGCGTTGACCCGCTACCTGCGCGATCCAGAGCATGAAATGCCGCCGGCCGACATGAACGCGGCGCGGGTCAATGTCTATCGCGATCTGGTGTTCAACAACGTCTCGCAACTGCTGAGCGGTACGTTTCCGGTGCTGATCCGGATCATCGGCCAGGAACGCTGGCGCACATTGATTCGTGGCTTTCTGCGGGACTATCGGGCGCAGACGCCGAAATTCGGCGAGATCGCCGAGGAGTTTGTCGGTTACCTCGCCTCGGAACCGGCCGTGTTGAGCGAGGGTGACTGGCCGGCGTTCCTGGTGGAGCTGGCGCATTACGAGTGGGTGGAAATGGTGTTGCAGCAGTCCGACGCCGAGCCCTTGCCTGCGAGTGATCCGGCGCAGTTGCTGGAGCGGCCGTTGCAGGTTTCGGCACTCGCCTGGCCGTTGGCGTACACCTGGCCGGTGCAGATGCTCGGGCCTGACCATCAACCGTCTACACCACCGGCCCAGCCAACGTTGTTGCTGGTAAGGCGTGCGGTAGATTTCAGTGTGAAGTTTTCCGAGCTGAGCCCGTTGGCCTGGCGGTTGTTGCAGCGCATTGGCGAGTTCCCTGCGCTGAACGGTCGTGAACAACTGGAAGGGCTGGCGATGGAGGCGGGTTTGCCGGTAACGGCATCGTTCATGGACAGTGGTTTGGCGTTGTTGCGGCAGATGCATGAGGACGGTGTGTTAGGCATTACCTGATCTCACAAACACGACAAATCACATGTGGGAGCGAGCCTGCTCGCGATGACGGTCTGCCAGCCAATGAAGAAGTTGTCTGGACTGACGCCATCGCGAGCAGGCTCGCTCCCACAGGAATTTATGTTTGCTTTAGGTGTGCAGGGGCAGCTTCAGTTCAGCACACAACCCGCCACCGTCACGATTGCTCAGCGTCAGCGAACCGCCCAGCGCCAGCGCCAGTTGCTGGGCAATCGCCAGCCCCAGCCCGGTGCCGCCGGTGCTGCGGTTGCGTGAGTTTTCCACGCGGTAGAACGGCTCCATCACCTGGGCCAGCTCTTCTTCGGCGATGCCCGGGCCGCGATCCATGACCTTGATCGAGAGGCTGCTCTTGTCGCGTTGAATCAGCAGCTCGGCAGCGCCGGCGAACTTCAGCGCGTTGTCGGTCAGGTTGACCAGCACCCGGCGCAAGGCGTGGGGGCGGGTGTCGATGACCGCCTCACTCTTGCCGCTCAATTGCACTTCCTTGCCCATGTCCTGATAGTCGAACACCAGGCTGTCGAGGAACGAATCCAGATTGGTTCGTCGGCTTTCCTCGGTCGAGCCGTGGATGCTGCGGGCATAGGCCACACCTTCGCGCACCAGATGTTCCATCTCGCCGAGGTCGTTCCACAGTTTGTCTTTCTCGGCCGAATCGTCCATGAACTCCGCCCGCAGTTTCATGCGGGTGATCGGGGTTTGCAGGTCGTGGGAGATTGCCGCGAGCAGTTGCATGCGCTCTTTCAGGTACGCGGCGATGCGCGCCTGCATCGAGTTGAAGGCGCGGGCGGCGTAGGCCACTTCGTTCGGGCCTTTTTCGTCGAGGTTGATCGGGTGGGCGTTGGGGTCGAGGGTTTCCACGGCGTTGGCGAGGCGGGTGAGGGGGCGGATGGCGATGCGCACCGCCAGCCAGGTGCAGGCAAGCATCAGCGCCAGTTGCCCGAGCAATACCACCGGCAGCCATGGCGACAGCGGCACCATCGACGGGCGCACATCGATGGTCACCGGGCTGCCGTCGCTCAGGCGCAGGTGGCCCTGAAAGTGTTTTTTCGGGCCGGGAATATCGGTGAACGTCAGCGGATAGGCCTCGCCAATTGCATCGGTAATCGAGGTGACGGCAATCGGTACGTCCTGCGGATCCAGCGGTGTGCCCGGTTCGCCTTCGCTCAGCAGATAGCCGTAATTCTTGCGAGCCAGGCGTTTGAGCCACATCGGGCGCTCTTCGGCGGGCAGGCGGTCGAGGATGGCAATCGAGGTCGAGACGTCGGTTTCGAGGTTGCCGAGCATGGTGTTCTTCGCGCTTTCGTAGCGCTCGTAATATTGCGCGCCGAACGACAGCGCCTGAGCGAGGATCAGGCCGATCAGGAAAATCAGCGACAAGCGGGAGGCGAGGGTGCGCGGCCAGCGCAGGGCGACATTCATGCGGGGGCTCCGAGGACTTCGACCGGCAGCGAGAACACATAGCCTTCGCTGCGCACGGTCTTGATGTAGGCCGGTTCGCGGGCGTCATCCAGCAGGCGCTGGCGCAGACGGCTGACCAGCAGATCGATGGATCGGTCGAACAGATCGGCGTCGCGGCCCTGGGTCAGATTCAGCAATTGATCGCGGCTCAGCACCCGTTGCGGATGGTCGAGGAAAACCCGCAACAAACGGTACTCCGCGCCACTGAGCGCGACCATGGTGCCGTCCTTGTCCAGCAGATGCCGGGCGGAGGTGTCGAGCTGCCAGCGACCGAATGCCAGCAGCCGGCCGCTTTCGGTGACCACCAGATTCGGCGGCAGCATCCGGGTGCGGCGCAGCACGGCATTGATCCGCGCCAGCAGTTCGCGGGCGGCGAAGGGTTTGGTCAGGTAGTCGTCGGCGCCCATTTCCAGACCGAGGATGCGGTCGGTTTCATCATTGCGCGCGGTGAGCATCAGGATCGGCGTGGCCTTGTGTTTGCCCGAGCGCAATTCGCGGCACAGCAGCAGGCCGTCGTCGCCGGGCATCATGATGTCGAGCACGATCAGGTCGACGGTGTTGGCTTCCAGAAAACTGCGCATCTGCCGGCCATCGGCAACCACCGTGGTGCGCAGGCCGTTTTTCTTCAGGTAATTGCCGACCAGTTCGCGAATCTCGCGGTCGTCGTCGACGATCAGGATGTGATCGACATGTTCCATGGGGCCAAACCTCAATCAAAGGGGATTGCCGGGCAGTCTATCGAGCCTGCGCGAGGCCGCCTGCCTGCCTTTGTATTGCAGTGTATCCAGCGCTGTGACGGATACACGCCGACGCAAAAAGCGGATTTTTACAGGGTTTTGTATCGCTGTGTATCCCGGGCGCGCGCGGATACGTAGCGATTTATACACGGCATTTGCCGACACATGCGCGATACCTCGCGAGCTTTAAATGAGCTCCATCGAGGCACACACAGAACGCCTCGGCCCACTCAACGATTCAACCATTGAAGCCCCGAGGAAAACGCCATGAACACCAAGACCAAATCGATCGCTGCCGCTTGCCTGTTTGCCGCTCTGAACATCTGCACCCTGTCGGCCCGCGCCGAAGCCGATGTCACCCCGCAAACCTACTCCTACGGCAGCCACCTGGACATCCAGAAAGTGGTGTCGCTGAAACAGGACAACTCGATGACCTGCGGCATCGTCGACGCCCGCCTGACCTACCTCGACTCGGCCGGCAAGACCCAGGTGCTCGACTACCGCAAATTCGCCGACGGCTGCAACGAAGACAACTGATTACCTACCTCTATAAAAGGAACATCGCCATGAACAACGTATCGCGCTATCTGACCGCTGTTGCCTTCTCCCTCGCCGGCGTCGCGGCCCACGCCAACGCTGCCGTCGAACAGAACAGCTGTGGCAGCAGCACCTGCTTCCAACTGGCTCCGGTGGCCAAGCCGGGCAGCGAAGGTTTGATCGCCGCCGACGGCGCCAGCCGCACACCACAAGGCCAAACACTGGCTGCCGACGGCTCCAGCCGCACGCCACAGGGCCAGACACTGGCCGCCGACGGCTCCAGCCGTACGCCGCAAGGCCAGACGCTGGCCGAGAACGGTGCCAGCCGTACGCCGCAAAGCCAATGGCTGGATAACCAGACGGCTTGAGGATTGAAGGGGGGCTGCCCGTAACGGTCAGCCCCCGATCCAGTCGACAGACCACCCCTCATTCAAAAGGTGAACCTCATGTTTCTCATCGCTTTCCTGGGCGGTCTGTTGACTGTCCTCAGTCCGTGCATTCTGCCGGTGGTGCCGTTTCTGTTCGCCGGAGCCGACCGCACCCGTTCTTCG
This sequence comes from Pseudomonas sp. B40(2017), assembly GCF_002112855.1. Lineage (NCBI taxonomy): Bacteria > Pseudomonadati > Pseudomonadota > Gammaproteobacteria > Pseudomonadales > Pseudomonadaceae > Pseudomonas > Pseudomonas sp. B40(2017). The sequence goes on along the minus strand of NZ_NEIT01000009.1, from coordinate 189,873 downwards.
ATCCTGCTGACTCTCGGCGGCATGGCCCTGACCTTTGCCCTGATCTCCAGCCTGGCGGTGGTCAGCAGCGAGTGGGTGATCGAGGCCAGCAACACCGGTCGCCACATTGCGCTGGCGGTAATGGTGCTGTTTGCGCTGTCGCTGATTTCCGCGCGCATCGGTGACTGGCTGGCGCGGCCCTTTGTGCTGCTGGGCAATCGCCTCGACCCCGACGCCCGGAAAAAGACCGGGCCCATGGCGTCGATCATGATCGGTGTCGCCACCGGTCTGCTGTGGGCGCCGTGCGCCGGTCCGATCCTCGGCGTGATCCTCACCGGTGCCATGCTGCAAGGCGCCAACGCCCAAACCAGCCTGTTGCTGCTGGCCTACGGCGCGGGCAGCGCGCTGTCGCTGGGAACGCTGATCTTCGCCGGTCGCGGTCTGGTCAACCGACTGAAACCGTCGATTCCTTTCACTGGCTGGTTCCGCCGCGGCGCGGGTGTTGCGGTGCTGGCGACGGCGGCGGTGATCGCCACCGGTACCGACAACGTGCTGCTGGCCAATACCTCGTCCCAAGGCGTGGCATCGGTCGAGAAAAGCGTGCTGGAGAACGTGCCGAAAGTGGTGGACTACTTCGTCAGCAAAGTCCGTGCAGACTCGACTGAAGACGAGGCGGGCAAAGGCGCGATGCCGTCGCTGTCCGGTGCGGTGCAATGGCTGAACTCGCCGGAACTGACAGCCGAGTCCCTGCGCGGCAAAGTGGTGCTGGTGGACTTCTGGACGTATGACTGCATCAACTGCCAGCACACCCTGCCGTACGTCAAAGAGTGGGAGAAGAAGTACGGCAAGGACGGCCTGGTGGTGATCGGTGTGCACACCCCGGAATACGGCTATGAGCGGATCATCGACAACGTCAAGGATCAGGTGAAGAAGCTCGGCATCACCTACCCGGTAGCCATCGACAACAACTACGCGATCTGGCGCAACTTCGATAACCAGTACTGGCCGGCGCATTATCTGGTCGACGCCAAGGGGCAGGTGCGTTACACCCACTTTGGCGAAGGCAGTTACCAGGCGCAGGAGCAGATGATTCAGCAGCTGCTCAAAGAGGCCAAGGCGCCTGCTGCGTAAACCGCGAAACTCAATGGCTCACAGGTCGCGCACCATGAGCCATTGTTCGTTACCCCAGGCGTGAAAACGCTCCAGCACCGTCCAGCCGCGTTTGGCGTAATAGTCCTGTTTGCTCTGGGTGTGCAGATAGAAACGCGGCAGGCCCCGTTTTTTCGCCTCCTCAGCAATTCCCTCGATCAGCCTTGCTGCCAGACCCTGACCGCGTGATTCGGGGCTGACCAGCACACAGGCCAGCCACGGTCCGAGATCCGGTCGAAGGGCCAGATCCGCCCGGGCCAGTGCCGCACCGCCCAGCAGTCGATCCCCGTCCAGCGCAATCAGGCAACGCCAGTCGCCATTGGTCTGGCCCTCGGCAAATTCGCGCTGCCATTCGGCCAAAGGTTGCTCGGCATATTCGTAGTGAAACTGGCGGTGGATCCACGCCGCGTAAGTGTCGCTGTGCTGCAGGTGATCGGCGAGCCATTCGAGGCGCAAGGACATGATCGAATTCCGTTCCGGTGAGGGCCTGCATGAGAGCCGATCAGCCGGTGCGCTGGCAACCCCCCGACAGTGTTTCGGGGCCTTTACAAAATCCCGCCATTCATCGGCCAATGCCCGGTTTTACGGGCTCTCCGGACGATTGGCAGGGACGCCGGACAGCGCCCGCGCGATAGTGGGCGAGCAGGGCCGCCAACGGCTCTGCCATCCATAAAAAGAATGCGAGGTTGCCATGCCGAAGTTCGTGATTGAACGCGAGATTCCAGGAGCCGGAAAGCTATCGGAGCAAGAACTCAAGGCCGTATCGCAAACGTCCTGCAACGTGCTGCGTGAACTCGGGCCAGAGGTGCAGTGGCTGCAGAGTTATGTGACTGCCGACAAGATCTATTGCGTGTACATCGCACCCAACGAGGAACTGGTGCGCGAACACGCAAGGCAAGGGGGATTTCCGGCCAACAGCGTGTCCCGGGTGACGAGCATCATCGACCCGACGACCGCCGAGTGACGCTTGACCCTTCTGCCGTGGAGCACCCATTCATGAGTACCCCCATTGATCTCACTGCCCTGAAGGAACGCCAGAAAGTCGCCTGGGCCAGTGGCGACTACGCCGTGATCGGCACCACGCTGCAAATCGTCGGCGAAACCCTCGCCGAAGCCTGCGACCTGCGCTGCGATGAAGAAGTGCTGGATGTCGCCGCCGGCAACGGCAATGCCACGCTCGCGGCGGCACGCCGTGGTTGTCTGGTGACGTCCACCGACTATGTCGCGGCGTTGCTGGAACGCGGCCAGGACCGGGCGCGCGCCGAGCATCTGGAGGTGACCTTTCAGGTCGCCGATGCCGAAGCGCTGCCGTTTGCCGATTCCAGTTTCGATGTGGTGCTGTCGACCTTCGGCGTGATGTTCGCCCCGGATCAGGCGAAAGCGGCCAAGGAGCTGGCGCGGGTCTGTCGCCGGGGCGGACGGATCGGCCTGGCCAACTGGACGCCGGAAGGCTTCGTCGGCCAGATGTTCAAGACCCTCGGCCGCTACCTACCACCGCCACCCGTTGCGCAACCGCCCTCGAACTGGGGCGCGGAAGCCTGGCTGCATTCGCATTTCGACGATCGCCAGTTTCAGTTGCAGGTGACTCGGCGCCACTTCAACTTCCGCTATCGCTCGGCGGCGCATTTCATTGATGTGTTTCGCCACTGGTACGGCCCGGTACACAAGGCGTTCGCGGCGTTGCCGCCGGAGAGCGGGCAGGCGCTGGAAACAGACCTGACGCTACTGATCGACGGGCTGAACCGCGCGGGGGCGGAATCGATGGTGGTGCCGAGCGAGTATCTGGAGGTGGTCATCACTAAACGCTGAGCGTCATGCAAAACAACTGTGGGAGCGAGCAGGTTCGCTCCCACAGGGATCCCGACAGGGCTTCTATTTCAGATGCGCGCTGTCAAACCACTCCAGCGCGGTGCGCCAGATGCAGATGCCGAGGAAGTATGCCGACGCCAGCAACCACAAGCCCATCACCAGCGGGTTGATCACCGGGTGATTCAGCACCAGCGACAGGCTGCACAACAGCCAGATCGCCGTCACCGCAATGTTGATCGGCATGAACCGGCGTACCCGAAACGGGTGCAGGAACTTCATGCGGGTCACGGTCAGCAGCGCCAGGCCAATCACCGTCAGGAAGGTGAGCCACGGCCCCGGATCGATGATGTACAGACACAACGCAACCACGTTCCAGGCGGCGGGGAAACCGACGAAATAGTTGTCCTTGCTCTTCATGTTGACGTTGCAGAAGCAGAACAACGACGACACCAGAATCAGCGACACGGTCAGCAGCAGGGTGTAGTCGGGCAGGGGAATGTAGCGATAGATGAACAGCGCCGGGATGAACACGTAGGTCAGGTAGTCGATCACCAGATCGAGGATCGATCCGTCGAAACTCGGCAGCACCGACTGCACGTTGACCTTGCGCGCCAGCGCTCCGTCGAGGCCGTCGACGATCAGCGCCACGCCCAGCCACATCAGGCAGTGGATCGGCTGGTTTTCCAGCAGGGCAAGGGTGGCCAGGAAGGCGGTGACCACGCCGGTCGCGGTGAAACCATGGGCGCCCCAGGCCTTGAGCCTGGCGATGTGGACGGTCGATATCACGAAGGCGTTCTCCAGAAAATGCAGCAAGCCGCGTAAACCCTTGGGCAGCAAGGGTGGCGACCAACCGGGTCGGGTTGCAGCTATCGACCGGTCGGGCCGGGTCAAGGTTCACCCATTCTTGAAGATTAGCTGGCCCTGAAAAAAATTCCCCGACAGGGCCGGGGCATTTTTATGTGACATCGGTAACCGTCAGAGCGCGGCTTCCGGGTTGCGGCCGAACACCCGGTTGTATTCAGCCTTGGCGGTCTGCTCGGTGAACTCGCCTGACCACTTCGACACCACCACTGTGGCCACGCTGTTGCCGATGGTGTTGCAGGTGGCGATGGCCATCGACATGAAGCGGTAGACGCCGAACAACAGCGCCAGACCTTCCACCGGCAGGACGCCAATCGCTGTGACGGTCGCGGCAAACACCACGAAGCTGCCACCGGATACCGCCGCCGCGCCTTTGGAGGTCACCAGCATGATCGCGATGGTTCCCAGTTGTTGCTCCCAGCTCATCGGCACACCGTAGGCATTGGCGATGAACAGTACGCACAACGACATGTAAATGGACGTGCCGTCGAGGTTGAAGGCATAACCGGTGGGCAGTACCAGGCCGACGCTCTGTTTCGAGCAGCCGAACTTCTCGAGTTTTTGCAGCAGACGCGGCAGGGCGCTTTCCGATGAAGCGGTGCCGAGTACGATGAAAATCTCATCCTTGATGTACTTGAGGAACCGCCACAGGCTGAACCCGGAAATACGGCAGACCGCACCCAGTACGACAAAGATGAAAAACGCCACGCCGACGTAAAACATCAGCACCAGATTGGCCAGTGACATCAGCACCGCCGAGCCGTTGCTGCCAACCGCGTACGCCACCGAACCGAACGCACCGAGCGGGGCGAACTTCATGATCAGGTTGATGAACTCGAAGAAGCACTCCGAGACCCGGCTCAGACCATCCTCGATCACGCTGCGGCGTTCCGGTTTCAGCGCCAACAGGGCGAAGCCGAACAGCACCGAAATCACCAGCACTTGCAGCAATTGGCCGCCGGCAAAGGCGCCGACGAAGTTGTCCGGGAAAATCCCGTAGATGAAGTCCATGGTCGACGCCGGGGCATGGCCCTTGGCGACGGCGGCACTGGCGGCTGCGGCAGTGGCGCTGCTCGGGTGAGCGTCGTGCATGCCGGAGCCGATATTCAGCAGGTTGCCCCAGAGCAGGCCGATGGCCAGAGCGATGGTCGATACCACTTCAAAGTAGATCAACGCACGCAGGCCGACTTTGCCCACGCGTTTGATGTCGCCGGCCGAGGCGATGCCGTGGACCACGGTGAAAAACACCAGCGGGGCGACAGCGGTCTTGATCAGCTTGAGGAAGATGTCGCCGAGAATCTTGAAGCTGGCCGCCAGTTCCGGTGCGAGGAAGCCGAAGGCAATCCCCAGCAGCATGGCGGCGATCACCTGAAAGGTCAGGTCTTTGTACAGCGGTTTCTTGTCGGGGGTGGTCATGTCTGCGGTCTCGTTGTTGTTATTGGCGAGCGATGGGCAGAGGGCTCGCGCGCGGCGAGCCCGGTGAGGATCAGCGTTTGACCGAACCCTCACGCGCCAGGGCGATGTCGACCATCTGCGGTGCAAGGCCGATGTAGTTGGCCGGATCGGTCAGGCGCTTGAGTTCCTCGACATCCAGTTGCGCGGTGGCCTCACCCTGGGCCAGCAGCGCGTCGAGCAGGCTGGTGCCCTGATCGTTGGCCATGCGGCAGGCGGCGTAGACCACGTCATGCGCAACCTGACGACCGAGTGCCGGCGCCAGCCCCATCATTACGGCTTCGGCGACGATCAGGCCCTGGGTCATGTCGAGGTTTTTACGCATGCGCTCGGTGCGCACTTCGAGGCCAGCGAGCATGAATTTCGCCTGACCCAGCGAGGCAGCGCTGAGCGCGAAGGCTTCCGGGATGGCGATCCATTCGGCTTGCCATGGGCCGGTGGAGCGCTCGAAGTCCTGAATCATCGCGTCGAGCATCAGACCCGCCTGCTGGCGTACGCCTTTGGCAGCGGCATACATTAGCTCGCAGGAAATCGGATTGCGCTTTTGCGGCATGGTGCTGCTGGCGCCACGGCCCTTGACGAAGGGTTCGTACACTTCGCCCAGTTCGCTGGTCATCATCATCATGACGTCGAGGGCAATCTTGCCCAGCGAGCCGGTGACCAGACCGAGGAAGTTCAGGGTCTCCGCCAGACCATCGCGGGCGACGTGCCAGGTGGCTTGCGGCACGCCCAGACCCAGTTCGGCCATCAGCGCTTCCTGCACTTCCAGGCCTTTGTCGCCAAGGGAGGCGAGGGTGCCCGCCGCACCGGCGAACTGGCCGATTTCCACCCGTGGACGCAGCTCCACCAGACGTTCGGCGTGGCGGTCGAACATGCTCAGCCACACCGCGCACTTGTAGCCGAAGGTGATCGGCAGCGCGTGTTGCAAATGCGTGCGGCCGGCCATCGGCGCGTCGCGATAGCGCTTGGCAAGGTCGGCGAGCAAGCCGCGCACCGCTTGAATGTCGCGTTCGACGATGGCCAGCGCAGCGCGGACTTGCAGGACGACCGCAGTGTCCATGATGTCCTGGGTGGTCGCGCCCCAGTGCACGTAACGGCCGGCTTCACCGCAGGTTTTCGACAGTTGCTCCACCAGCGGCAGGATCGGGTAGCCGACGATTTCGGTCTCGTGCTGCATCAGTGCCAGATCGAGCGAGGCATAGGTTGCCAGCTCGGCAATCTGCTCGGCGGCAGCCGCCGGGATCACGCCGCAGCGCGCTTCGGCCCGGGCCAGGGCGACTTCCACTTCGATGTAGCGTTCGATCAGGGCTTGGTCGGAAAACACGCTGCGCATCTCGGCGGTGCCGAACATGTCGCGGAACAGGGCGGAGTCGAAGACAGTGCTGGACATGAGGGAATCCTGAATATGTTTGTTATTGATCGGACATATATATTATGTCCGTACATAATTCTTGCGCCCTCGCTGATACACTGTCAACTCGCTTAACCATCGGGACTGATGAAAGGTATGAACACGCGCTATGCGGTCGTTGCAAAAGATTTGATGGAGGGCATCTCCAGCGGTCGCTATCCGCTCGGATCGTTGCTGCCGACCGAGTTCGAACTGTGCGAGCTGTACGACGTGAGCCGGCACACTGTGCGGGCGGCCATTACGCAGTTGCAGAATCAGGGGCTGGTCTCGCGGCGCAAGCGGGTCGGCACCCGCGTCGAGTCGATCTCGCCCAAGGGCGGGTACTCGCAGTCGCTGGCCTCGGTGTCCGACCTGGTGCACCTGGCGGAAACCCAGATGCGCAGCATTCAGAACGTCTCCCGTTTTGTCGCCGACATTGCCCAGGCCCGACGCCTGGGCATGGAGCCGGGGGAGCATTATTTTTGCGTGTCGAGCATTCGCGTCGACGAGGAGAACCGGCGGGCGCCGCTGTGCTGGACCGACGTCTACGCGCAGGAAACCTATGCCGAAGTCATCGAGCTGGCTGAACAGCATCCGGACGAACTGATCGCCGCCCTGATCGAGCGCCATTTCGGCCGGCACATCGACGTAGTCGACCAGCAGGTGCGCGCGGTGTTGCTGAGTCCGGAGATCGCCAAAAGCCTCAACGCCGAAGCCGGGTCGCCGGGGCTGAACATCATTCGCCAGTACCGTGACGAGGACGGCGCCCTGATGGTGGTATCGGAAACCACGCACCCCGAAGACCGCTTCACGCTGGTGACACAGATGCGCCGGGAAAAGAGTCCGGGTTGATGCCCGGCGTCAGCCCAACGGTGCTGGCACATCGCATCAGGAGGACTATCGTTGCCTGACGCAGTCATACCCCTTTGCCTGAGGACGACGTCATGAACACCAGCGATCTGCTCGAACAACTGCTGCGGGGCCAGACCTCGGCGGGACAACAAGGTGGCGCGTCGGCCGGCGGGGGAGCGGGTGGGCTTGGCGGGTTGCTCGGCGGTCTGCTGGGCGGCGGCAGTGGCGGCGGTTCTGCTGCCGGAGGGCTGGGCGGCCTGGGCGGGCTGCTCGGCGGATTGCTCGGCGGTGCCGGGGCACTGGGTGGCGGTACGCAGCGTCGTTCCGGCGGCACCAACTACGCGGCGCTGGCTTCGCTGGGCATGATGGCTTTCCAGGCGTATCAAGCCTGGCAACGCAGCCAGGCGTCCGCCGCGCCGCAGCAAACGCCGCAAACCGCAGACCTGCTGTCCGGCCCGCAAGTCGAAGAGCACAGCCACGCCGTCCTGCGGGCGTTGATCGCGGCGGCCAAGGCTGACGGGCGGATCGACGAGTCGGAAAAACACCTGATCAGCAGCGAAATCGGCAGGCACACCGACGACCCGAACCTGCAGCAATGGCTCGACGACGAGGTCGCCAAACCGCTGGATCCCACCGAAGTGGCGCAGGCGGCGCAGAACGATCCGGCCATGGCCGCCGAGATGTACCTGGCCAGTGTGATGCTGGTGGACGATCAGCAGGACGCCGAGCGCAATTATCTGGATGAACTGGCGGCGGCGTTGCAGATCGACCCCGAGTTGCAGGTTCACCTCGAACAGCAGGCCAAAGGCACGGCCTGACCCTCTCACCTCACAGCCTTCGACCGTTCCGTTCAAGCAAGGAGCGAGCCGAAGGCTCCGTCCGTCAGGGCAATTTTCAAGCCGATTGAATTTTTGACGCGCCAAGCCTCTCTGCTGCATTAGAGGCGAGTGACTGAGCGTCCTGCCAATCGATCGAGAATATTGCCATGACTGTCCTGACTCACCTGCAAGCTGCCCCCGCCCCATCGCGTCCGCTCGATTCTCTGGGTGGGTTGCGGCGTATCCATGAAGCACTTTTATCCGATGAACATCCGCAGCCGCTGGCGCGCGCCTTTCTGGAAGATCACCTGCTGCAAGCCGCGCAGTTGGAGGATGAGCTGCCATCGGACCCCGCGCAGTGGCATGCCTGGGTGGCCGAGCACTGTGCCGATGTCGCCCGGCAATACGCCGACTACCTGCAACAACGCAAGGCTGGAGGCTCGCGGCAGTTCTTCAGTTGCAAGGCTCATGCGCTGTATTTCCTGCAAGCGGTGGCGCCGACCAAACTGGTCGATGGCGCCTGGCTCTACGGCTTGCTCGGACAGTGGCGCGATCCGCGTTTCAGCAGCCTGATCAGCACTTATCTGGAAGAACTGGGCGAGGGCAATCCGGCGCAGAACCACGTCGTGATCTACCGCCAGCTGCTCGCCGAACAGGGCCTCGAGCCCAGCAGTCCACTGCCCGACGAACGCTATCTGCAAGGCGCGCTGCAATTGGCCCTGGGTGCCGGCGGCATGGATTTTTTGCCGGAGGTGATCGGTTACAACCTTGGCTACGAACAACTGCCCTTACACCTGTTGATCAGCAGTTACGAGCTCAGTGAACTGGGGATCGATCCTTACTACTTCACTCTGCACGTGACCATCGACAATGCCAGCACCGGTCATGCGCAAAAAGCCGTTCAGGCCGTTCTGGATCTGCTGCCTCTGGAGGCTGATCGCCGCGATTTCCTGCGCCGGGTATCGCTGGGCTATCGGCTCAATGACCTGGGGCAGGGCAGCCGCGCAATCATCGAGGGCTTCGATCTGGAGCGCGAACTGTTGGCGATGCTTGAACGCAAGTGTCCGTTCGCTCAACACATGCACTCCGACTATTGCCGCTTCGAAGGCAAGACCGTCAATCAGTGGCTGGCCGATCCGCAGCAGCTGTCCGGATTCCTGCAGGCCATGCAGGACAAGGGCTGGATCAAGCGCCACGAAGATCCACAGAACAGCCGCTTCTGGCAATTGATCGATGGCGATGGCGCGGCGATGTTCGGCGTGTTCAGCGCCTATGAAAAACAACTGGTGCACGACTGGATTGCCGGTGACTGGATTTCTGCGGACAAAGCCGTCGCGTTCCGCCGCCGCCCCTCAGTCCCTGCGCCGATCGAGGTGCCCGAACAGGACCCCGATGTGCAGCGCCTGAATGCGGCACTGCAAGGGCAGGACGCTCACAGCAAGTTCGCAACGTTGATCCCCTGGCTCGCGCCGGCCCGGCACGCGCATCCGGCCGGGCTGCTTGCCACTCGCCAATTCATCCAACTCAAATCCGGCCTGCGTTAAGGAAATCATCAATGAATCAGGAAGAACAACTGTCTGCCAACGATCTGGTGCTGCTGCAACTGGGGCGGCGCCTGCAGGCCGACGGCTATCGTTTCATCACCCCGACGCCGCTGACCCATCAACGGATCAACCAGCGCGACGAAGGGCAGGCCGCCGATAGTCTGCGGGATGTGTTCGGATGGTCGCGCCCGTTCGAACCGGGCCTGCTGTCTGCCGATGAACAGCGACAATTGCTGGACGCTCAGGTGATTGACGCGTTCGACGGGCGCTTGAAGAGCCGGGTGCGCTGGTCGAGCCTGGATGACATGCTGTTCGTGCATTCCGGGTTTCCCACGGAAGCCGCCGATTCGGTGTTTTTCGGCCCGGATACCTATCGCTTTGCCCAACTGATCCACAGCCATTTGCAGCAGAACTTTGCGCCTATTCACCGGGCGGTGGACATCGGTTGTGGCGCCGGCGTTGGCGCAATCCTGATTGGCCGTGCCCGGCGCGAAGCGCAAGTGCTGGCGGTGGATATCAACCCCGCTGCGCTGCGCCTGACCACGATCAACGCGGCGCTGGCCGAAGTGGCCAACGTCGAGGTGCGCGCCAGTGATGTACTGCAAGGCGTCGATGGTGAATTCGACCTGATCGTCGCCAACCCGCCGTACATGGCCGATCCGGCCGGACGAGCTTACCGCCATGGCGGTGGGACGCTGGGGGCGGGGCTGTCGTTGCGCATCGTCGAACAGGCGCTCAATCACCTGACCCCCGGTGGTTCGCTGCTGCTGTACACCGGCGTGGCGATGGTCGATGGCCGCGACCCTTTCCTCGACACGGTATTGCCACGGCTGGATGAAAAACGGTTCGGCTGGACCTACCGTGAACTCGATCCCGATGTATTCGGCGAAGAGTTGCTCAATCCCGGCTATCAGCGCGTCGACCGGATTGCCGTGGTCGCGCTGACGGTGACTCGAACAGGTTGAAACAAGGCAGGTGCAGGATGAGCAGGAATCTCGACGACTACAACCGGATGCGTGACTTCTCGGCGACCTCGGAACCGGCAGCCGACCACCGGCGGGGCAAGAAGCCCGGCGGTGAGCAGGCTTTGCAATTCTGCATCCAGAAGCATGACGCTTCGCACCTGCATTATGACTTTCGCCTGGAACTCGACGGCGCGCTCAAGAGCTGGGCGGTGCCCAAGGGGCCGTCGCTGGATCCCAAGGTCAAGCGGTTGGCGGTGCATGTCGAAGATCACCCGCTGGACTACGCGACGTTCGAGGGCAGCATTCCCGAAGGGCATTACGGTGCCGGCGATGTGATCGTCTGGGATCGCGGCGTGTGGATTCCGCTGGAAGACCCGGAGAAAGCCTACGCCAAGGGCAAGCTCAAATTCGAACTGCGCGGCGAGAAGCTCGCCGGGGTTTGGAACTTGGTGCGCACCCACATGCCGGGCAAGAAAGAGCAGTGGTTTCTGATCAAGCATCAGGACAGCGCCGCACGCCCGCAAAGCGATTACGACGTGCTGGTCGCCGAGCCCGACAGTGTGCTCAGCGAGCGCACGATCGTCGACAAACCCCGGCTCAGTGCGAAGCAGGTCAAACCACTTAAAGGCCCGGCGAAAGCACCGCGCAAGCCAGCTTCCGGCAAACTCACTGGCGCCCACAAGGCGAGTATCCCGGCGCAGTTGAAACCTCAACTGGCGACTCTGGTGGAGAGCGCGCCGGAAGGGGATTGGCAATACGAAATCAAGTTCGACGGCTATCGGATCATGGCGCGTATCGATCAGGACGAGGTGCAGTTGTTCACCCGCAATGGCCATGACTGGACGCACAAATTGCCGAAACAGGCGCAAGCCCTGGCGGCGCTGGGCCTGGAGTCGGCGTGGCTGGATGGTGAGATGGTGGTCGCCGACGCGGACGGCGTGCCGGACTTTCAGGCCCTGCAAAACGCGTTCGATTCGGGACGCAGCGAAAACATCGTCTATTACCTGTTTGATCTGCCGTATCTGAACGGCGTCGACCTGCGCGAGGTGCCGGTGGAGGAACGGCGCGCAGCGCTGGCCACTGTTCTGAAAACCCATCAAGACCCGCTGCTGCGTTTCTCCGAAGCGTTCGACGAAACCCCGCAGGCCTTGCTCAACAGCGCCTGCCAGATGCGCATGGAAGGCCTGATCGGTAAACGCCTCGGCTCGTCTTACGTGTCGCGCCGCAGTAGCGACTGGATCAAGCTCAAGTGCAAGCATCGCCAGGAATTCGTGATCGTCGGCTATACCGATCCGAAAGGCGCGCGCAGTTCGTTCGGCGCGTTGCTGCTGGGTCTGCATGATCGTGACAGCGGCGAGTTGCGGTACGCCGGCAAGGTCGGCACCGGATTCAATGAAACCACCCTCAAGAGCATCCTCGCGCAGTTGAAACCGTTGCGAGTGAAAAAACCGGCAGTGGCCAACCCGCCCACAGGGTTCGAAGCCAAGGGTGTGCACTGGCTCAAGCCGAGTCTGCTGGCGGAAGTGGCCTTCGCCGAAATGACCCAGGACGGCTCGGTGCGTCACGCCGTGTTCCATGGCTTGCGCGACGACAAACCGGCCAAGGACATCACCGAGGAGCGCGCCAAACCTATGAAGACTTCAAAGACTGAATCTACCGCGCCGTCGCAATCCGGCCTGGCCGACGGCAAGGTGCGGATCACTCATCCCGATCGGGTGATCGATGCCAGCAGTGGCACCACCAAAATGCAGCTGGCCGAGTATTACGCCAGCGTCGCCGAATGGATTCTGCCGCAGCTCAAGGATCGCCCGGTGGCGCTGGTGCGCGCCCCGGATGGTATCGCCGGTGAGCTGTTCTTCCAGAAAAACGCCGAGAACCTGGCGATCCCCGGCATCCGCACGCTCGACAAGGAACTGACCGGCCAGCCGGTGATGCTGATCAACAACGCCGAAGCCTTGATCGGCGCGGTGCAGATGAGCACGGTCGAACTGCACACCTGGAACGCTACCACCACCGATCTGGACAAGCCCGACCGCTTTGTCCTCGACCTCGACCCGGACCCGGCGCTGCCGTGGAAAAGCATGGTCGAAGCCACAGCACTGACCCTGACCGTGCTGGATGAGCTGGGCCTCAAGGCGTTTCTCAAGACCAGCGGCGGCAAGGGCATTCATCTGGTGGTGCCGCTGACCCGCAAGCATGGCTGGGACGAGGTCAAGGATTTCAGCCACGCCATCGTCACGCACATGGCGAAATTGTTGCCGGAGCGTTTTTCTGCGGTGTCCGGGCCGAAAAATCGCGTAGGGCGGATCTTCATCGATTACCTGCGCAACGGCTTGGGCGCCACCACCATTTGCGCCTACGCGGCGCGTACCCGTGAAGGGTTGCCGGTGTCGGTGCCGCTGTTTCGGGAGGAGGTCGGCGAGATCAAAGGTGCCGATCAATGGACCGTGCACAACGTTCACGAACGGCTGGCGGACGTGGGCGATGAACCTTGGGCGGATCTGAAGAAAACCCGGCAGAGCATCACAGCGGAGATGCGCAAGCGGGTGGGCATGAAGAAATGATCAGGTGTCGCGCAGCAAGTCGTGGGCGTTGAGCAGATCGAACGCGACTTGCGGATTGTTTTCCAGGCCACGGCGGATGGCGGCCGGGATGGTTTTTCGGGTTTTGCGGCAGAGCCCTGGAAGCTCTTCGACCTCGATTTCGATGCCGCCTCGCACAGTCCGCACTTCACCGAACTTCGGCGCGATCAGCACACGAATACCTAGCTGATCGAACATCTTGCCTTGCAGCCGCTGGAGGTCGGCGAGGTCTTTGAGGTTTTCCAGTCGCTCGAGCAGACGCTTTTCTTCCTCGCGGGTCAGCAACAGGATGCGCACATCCGCGCCGGGCGTTTCCAGCAGCGGATCACGCCCGCAGATGCACAGACCCGGCGGGCAAGGGGAGCGGAGTGAGGCGGAAATCGTCATGGCCTCCATCATAGAGGCCGTTCGACGGTTTTGCCCATGGTCGTTCGCCAGCCGTCCATCGGCAGGGCGTAACGGTGGCAAGTCCGTCAGCCACCATCATCATCGAACGTGCCGTGGTTACTGCGACAGACCTTCGTACTGAACCAGGATGGCGTTGGCCAGCTCTTCATCGCTGGCGTTCAGGCCAGGATTGTCCTGACGCACCTGCTGCAGTACCGATTCCAGGTACACGCCACGGATCGTTCCGCCGCTGGCGACGAATGCCGACAAGTCGTCACGGGCCGGAATCACCATTTTGTGATCCTTGAACGTGGAATACAGCGAGGCGGAAACGCCGGCCGAAGTGGCGACATCCCCCGCATCCACGCGGGCGAAAGCCGAACCGAAAGGCAGGCACAGCATAAGAGACGAAACCAGTAGTAAACGACGCATGACGGTGTTCCTCCAGCAGCGTAAAGCGAAAAGGAAGTACCACATAATGTGAGAGGTGTCGGCGGGCACGGGAGTTCCGTAAGTCGGCTCAGGCGGTAGGGGGCGGAATGAGAACCGTCGCACAGTGCGGCATTTTTACCGGATGTAACGACACACGCTGAGACGCTCTAACGCAGCGGGTTCATGGAAATAGGCTTAACTGAAGCGTTGAACGGCGCCGCGTGGCGCGACCTGGGAGGAAATCACGGTGTCGATCAAACTGCGTTTGGTGTTGCTGATTGCGACCGGCCTGCTGACGGCGCTGATCGTGAGCCTGGTCAGTTACGTCGGCAATCAGCGGATGGCTTCGGCGGTCAGTGACAACGCGGTCAGCATGAGCGCGCTGCGCAACCACATGGAAGCCGACATGATGCACGACGCCCTGCGCGCGGACGTGTATTCGGCGATGCTGGTGGGGCTGGGCAAAAGCACCAGTTCGGCGGACGAGGTGCGCAGTTCGGTCGAAGAGCATGCGACGCATTTTCGCGAAGTGCTGGGTGAAAACCTCAAGCTGCCGGTCAATCCGACGATCAAGTCCGCGCTGGAACAGATCAAGCCCAGCCTCGACACCTACATCAGCGCCGGCGAGCAGATCGTCGGTCTTGCACTGGAAAATCCGGACAGCGCCCAGCAGCAACTGGGGACCTTCAATACCGCGTTCAGCCAGCTCGAAGAACAGATGGCTGCTCTCAGCGAGCTGATCGAAACCAATACCCGACACACCAGCGAAGGCACCGAGGCGGCGATCCACAATGCCAATATCGCCCTCGGCATTGTCCTGGTCGCCAGTCTGTTGCTGCTGTTGGCCCAGGGCCGGTGGGTGATCCTGAGCATCATGGGTCCGCTGAAATCCGCCAGCCGCATCGCCGAAAGCATTGCTCACGGCAACCTCAGCGAGCCGATCGCCGAACCGTCCGGCAAGGACGAAGCCAGTGCGCTGATCCGCACGCTGGCCACGATGCAGCGCGACCTGCGGGACATGATCGACGTGGTGCGACGCAACGCCCACGGCGTCAGCGGCATGAGTGAGCAACTGAGCCACGGCTGCCATCAGGTGGCCGACAGCAGTCAGCAGCAAAGCACCGCCGCCGGCACCATGGCCGCCGCCGCGAGCCAGATGACCGCCAGCATCGAGGAAATCACCCGGCACGCCGAGCGTGCACTGGACATGGCCAGCCAGGCCGAGTCACTGGCGAAGAACGGCGGACAGGTGATCCATCAGGTGGTCAGCGACATGGACGACATCGCCCGTTCCGCCCAGCAATCGGCGCAGGTGATCCGCACCCTGGATCAGGAGTCCGAAGGCATTTTCAACATCATCCAGGTGATCAAGAGCATCGCCGACCAGACCAACCTGCTGGCGCTCAACGCAGCCATCGAGGCAGCCCGGGCGGGCGAGCAGGGCAGGGGCTTTGCGGTGGTGGCCGATGAGGTGCGCAGTCTGGCTGCGCGCACCAGTGCGTCAACTCAGGAAATCGCCGCGATGGTCGCGCGCATCCAGAACAGCACCCGCGAGGCCGTCAGCAGCATGGAGGCGGGCGTCGCCCAGGTCGACAAAGGCATGGCGGTCACCGCCGACGTCGAGCGCGCCATCCGCGAAATCCTCGACGCCACCCTGAGCACCACGCAACTGGTCAACGACATCACCCGCACCATCGGCGAACAGAGCCAGGCCAGCAACGAAATTGCCCATCAGGTGGAGATGATCGCGGGCATGTCGGAGGGCAACAGCAAGGTCATCGGCGAGACGGCCAATACCACGGACGAACTGTCGAGTCTGGCGGGGCGGCTGGCGCAGTCGGTGGATCGGTTCAGGTTATAGGAGCGGACTCTGCCGCCTCTTCGACGGCAGAGCTCATGCATCAGAACTTGTACGCCTGACGCCCCACCAGCAACCACTTGCCAGCCTGCTTCTGCCAGATCTGGAAGTTCTCGATTTCCGTCGGCACGACTTCGGTGCCTTTGAGGGCCTGCGCCGAAAAGTGATGGCGTACCAGCGCAGTATCTCCGGAAAGCGTGATGGTCTGATTTTGCATCTCCAGGGTCTTGAACGCGCTCTTGCCGGTTTCGATATCGGCGATGAAGGCTTTCTTGTCCTGGATCTTGCCGCTGGAGTGGCCGTAGGTGAGGTTGTCGGCGGTCAGGGCGTTCAGTTCGGCGATGTCCTTGTGCAGCATCGCCTGGGTCAGGTGATCGACGGCCTGGGCGACGTCCTGTTCCGCCGGGGCGGCGGCGACGTAGCCGCTGAAAACACAGAAAAGACCGAGCAGCACTTTGCTTTTGTTCATGAGAATTCCTTGTTGTTGTAGGTTTCGGAACGACTGGATCATTTGTCAGTCGTCGTACAACTTATCAGGAAGAGGACCGCGTTTGAAAGCGCTTGAGGAACCAATCGAAAACTATCCGGTCGCGAACAGACGCGCGGGTTTGCCATGACGTGATATTCTTCGCGCCACTTGTTTTGACCCAATTCAGTCTGGTGTGCTTTTCGGCGGGCCAGGCAGAACCCCTGTCGCTCAAGTAGCTGAAGCCAATAATGATAAGAAGTCAGTTCAGAAGGGACATATAACTGAGGTCGACACTGCCTGTCGGTCTTGTGTGCCCACCCGTCAAAATTGAAGTGTGCCGGAACCCGCGACGCTGGCCTGAGTGTCGCGAAAGAGGGGACCTCATACGTACAACAGCGGCGGGCGGAAGGCGTTTTATCATAGGTGCAACGGATGTTTAAAAAAGTGAACACAGCCTTGCTGGGGCTGGCTTTGGCGATGGGGATGTCTTCCGCCAATGCCGAGGAAGCAAAGAAAGTCGACGTCCTGCTGATCGGCGGCGGCATCATGAGCACCACCCTGGGTGTGTGGATCAATGAGCTGGAACCGACCTGGTCGATGGAAATGGTCGAGCGCCTCGATGGCGTCGCCCTGGAAAGCTCCAACGGCTGGAACAACGCCGGTACCGGTCACTCGGCGCTCGCCGAGCTGAACTACACCCCGGAAGACGACAAGGGCAATGTCACCATCCCCAAAGCCGTCGAGATCAACGAAGCGTTCCAGGTCTCCCGTCAGTTCTGGGCCTGGCAGGTTCGTCAAGGCGTCCTGAAGGACCCTCGTTCGTTCATCAACACCACTCCGCACATGAGCTTCGTGTGGGGCGATGACAACATCAAGTTCCTGAAAAAGCGCTATGAAGCCCTGCAAGCGAGCCCGCTGTTCGCCGGCATGCAGTACTCCGAAGATCCGGCTGTGATCAAGAAGTGGGTTCCGCTGATGATGGAAGGGCGTGACCCGAACCAGAAAATCGCGGCCACCTGGAGCCCGCTGGGTACCGACATGAACTTCGGCGAAATCACCCGCCAGTTCGCCGGTTACCTGCAGACCAAGCCTAACTTCAACTTGAAGCTGTCGAGCGAAGTGCAAGACATCACCAAGAATGCAGATGGCACCTGGCGCGTCAGCTACAAGAATCTGAAAGACGGCACCAAGACTGAAACCGACGCCAAGTTCGTGTTCATCGGTGCCGGCGGCGGTGCCCTGCACCTGCTGCAGAAGTCCGGTATTGAAGAAGCCAAGGAATACGCTGGCTTCCCGGTAGGCGGCTCGTTCCTGGTGACCGATAACCCGGCCATCGCCGAACAGCACCTGGCCAAGGCCTACGGTAAAGCTTCGGTTGGCGCGCCTCCGATGTCCGTTCCGCACCTGGACACCCGTGTCCTGGACGGCAAGCGCGTCATCCTGTTTGGCCCGTTCGCGACCTTCAGCACCAAGTTCCTGAAAGAAGGTTCGTACCTGGACCTGCTGACCAGCACCACCACCCACAACATCTGGCCTATGACCCGGGTCGGCATCAAGGAATACCCGCTGGTCGAGTACCTGGCCGGTCAACTGATGCTGTCGGATGAAGACCGTCTGAACGCGCTGAAGGAATACTTCCCGAACGCCAAAGCCGAAGACTGGCGCCTGTGGCAAGCCGGCCAACGCGTGCAAATCATCAAGCGTGATGAAGCCGCTGGCGGCGTGCTGAAACTGGGCACCGAAATCGTTGCTTCCAAAGACGGCTCCATCGCCGGTCTGCTGGGCGCATCCCCAGGCGCATCGACCGCTGCACCGATCATGCTGAGCGTGCTGCAGAAAGTCTTCAAAGACAAAGTCGCCAGCCCTGAGTGGCAAGCCAAGCTGCACCAGATCGTTCCAAGCTACGGCACCCAGCTGAACAACGATCCAGCCAAAGTGGCTGAAGAGTGGGCTTACACCGCCAAGATCCTGCAACTGCCAACCCCTCCGGTGATTGGCCAGGTTGCAGCTCCAGCGGCGGACGCCTCGGCTGAAAAAGCCCCGGCTCCGAAAGAAAGCGCTGCACGTGACATGGCTCTGTAACTAGACGCCTGACACACGAAGCCCACTGAACCGGTGACGGTCAGTGGGCTTTTTTGTGTCCGGGTTTCAGGCCTTGGCTGCCGCCAGATAAGCTCCCAACCGCCGTCCCATCTCTTCGCCCAACGCCTGCAACCCACTCAACGGCCGCACCATCACCTCGAACTCGACGATCTTGCCCTGTTCATCGAAACGAATCATGTCGATGCCCTTGAGCTCTTTCGCTCCGACTTTGGCGCTGAATTCCAGCACCACATTCAAACCGTCGGCCGTCGCCAGTTCACGGTGGTATTTGAAGTCTTCAAACACTTCGAACACGGTATTGAGGATCATCGCGACCACCGGCGCACCCGGGTAAGGCGTGTGGGCCATGGGCGAGCGGAAAACCGCTTTGGGATCGAGCAGTTCTGGCAGGGCCTTGAGGTTGCCGGTGCGGATCATCTCGTGCCAGCGGTTCAGGGATTCGGCGGCTTTGGGGTGCAGGTTCAGGTCGGACATGGTTTCACTCCTGTATTTTTTGTTGTTTTTGGCGCGGCGCCCATGACTCTAGATCAAAGCGGCGCAATGGAAACCCTCGGTCCCGATCTGAATATCGACACATGCGTCAGCCCGATCCATCTGATCCGCTTTTTCCTGTCGAATCTGCATCTGTAACCATCTCAGCCACAGGCCCAAAATGGCCCTGCCGTTCGGCCATACGCGACGCGCTTCATTCCGAAGCGCTCGGTGCGCCGGACATTGAGTATTCAGGAGGCCTTCATGGCTAAGATGGCGATTTTCCTCGGCGGCTTTCTTGTGTTGACCATCATGATTGGCGTTCTTGCCACGATTTCTCCGGTCTGACTATCCGACGTCGAGTTGCGGCATACAGCGCTTTTCGACGTTTTCGGGTGGAACCTGATCAAGGCGCCCCGAACAACATCGTCCAGTAAACCCCTTCATCACTGCGCGCCTCACTGGCAAACCCGGCGCCGACCTGGGTGAACATCGGGTTCATCAGGTTGGCGCAGTGCCCGGGGCTGGCCAGCCAGCCGGCCATGGCCTTGCCCGGTGAGCTTTGCCCGGCGGCGATGTTTTCGCCGATCTGCCGGCCACGGTAGCCGGCCGCACGGGCGCGATCTGCCGGGCCGTCGCCGTCCGGGTCGCGGTGAGCGAAGTAGTTGCCGTAGGCCATGGCCTTGCTGTGCCCCTGGGCGGCGGCGCCGAGCGCCGGATTCCAGCTCAAGGGCCGGGCGGCGGCGAAGCGCTGGCGACCGCACATGCGCGGTCGGGCACGGGCGGCGTTGACCTCTGCCAGCAGGGCCTTGCCGACGCTGCGGGTGTCGCCGACGCGGCTGTCGAGCACTGGCCGGGCCAGCACCACTTGCCATTCGCTGCGGGCGCGGCTGATGCCGATGTCGGCGTATTGACCGTCGAGCAACGCGCCGCAGTAATCGTCTTGCAGCATTTCGAACGCCTCTTCGGCGTCCTGCGCGCCGACAATCCGGATGCTGCGCACCGCCACGGCTGCGTAGCCGGAATCTTTCAATCGTTCGCGCAATCCACCGCCGTAGCCGTAGCCATAGCCGACCGGCAACGCCAGGTTCGACTTCAGTGTCAGCGGCGCCAGCCGTTGGGCCGGGCGTCGGTCACATCGTTGCGGATGGGCGCGGTAGTCGTTGATGGCGGCCACCAGTTGTCGCTCGGCGCCGGCGTGGGCAGAGGGGGCGAGCAGGGGAGAAAGGATCAACAGGCACAGCGAAACGAAGCGAGACGAACGAACGGCGTGGCGCATGGGACGCAAAGCTCTGAACAAAGACAAGGCTGAAGGAAAGTGAACCGCAGAACGCGGCGCGGGTAGGACTGGCGTTTTTGCACTTGGTTCACGAGGCGACGCCGGGTTTCTACGGCTGCCGACGAAGTGCTCAGCGATTCAACACATCCTGCATCCATTGCAGATATTGCGGCCGTTCGGAAATCGAATTGTGCGCCGCGTCCGCCACCACTTTGAGCGTGGCCACACCGTCGGGAAAACTGTGCAGCAAGCGCTCGGTGCTGGCCCGTGGAATCACCTCGTCATCGCTCGCCGCCAGCAGCAGCGTCGGCACGCGGATATGCGCCGCGTACTGGCCCGACCGGAAACGATCCTTGAGCAACCACTGCACCGGCACCCACGGGTATTGACGGGCGGCGATTTCCTCGAGGCTGTTATAGGGCGTGACCAGAATCAGCCGTTCCACCGGCCGCTGGCTGGCCAGCCGCACCGCGACGCCGGAACCGAGGCTGCGCCCCAGCAGCGCGACCTGCGGGTGACTGGCATACACCTGATCGAACAACGCCAGCGCATCCTCGGCGATCGCTTCTTCTGAGGGCGAACCGCCGCTGCCGCCAAATCCCCGGTAATGCAGCAAATACAATGAATAGTCAGGAAATGCCTCGGAAAACTCCGGCAGATTGCGCGAAACGTCCTCGGCATTGCCGCCGAAATAGATCAGTGCTCTGGCCCCGACGCGCTCGCGCGCAGTCACGCGGATCTCGGCGTCGGGCATGGCCAGCGTCAACCGTGACTCCGGTGAATCGAGGCTGGCGGGCTGCGGAAAATAAATCAGCGCCCGCTGAAACACGAACAGCGCCGCGCACAGGATCAGGTACACGGCGAGGATCAATGCGACGAGTGACAACAGGGTTCTGGACATTCGACTAACGTTAACCGGGCGCGCAGGTTGGCTGTCGCAGTGTAGTCCAACGGTTTTGCGGGCTGCATCAAAACACAAGGTGCAACAGATCCACGGGGCAAGGGCGCCAGTATGAACCACACTGAGGGATATTCCCGCCGCCGGTTGCTGACGCTGGCAGCCGGGGTGTCAGCGGTTTTCACCTTTGACCGGGCGCTGGCCGCCATTACGTCGCCGAACGCCACAGGAGCCCAGACCATGCAGACCCGCGCCATCCCTTCGAGCTCCGAGCCACTGCCGCTGGTGGGGTTGGGCACTTATCGTGGTTTCGACGTCGCCCCTGGCGATCCGGTCTACAAGCAATTGCCGGCGGTGCTCGGCGAGCTGTTCAAAAAGGGCGGCACGGTGATCGACAGCTCGCCCATGTATGGCCGCGCCGAGGAAACCACCGGTGAATTACTGTCGATCCACGAACCGCGCTCGCCGGCATTTCTGGCGACCAAGGTCTGGACCCGTGGTCGCGAGGAGGGCATCGCGCAGATGGAGCAGTCGTTCAGCCTGCTGCGCACCGAGCGCATCGACCTGATGCAGATCCACAACCTGCTCGACTGGCAAACCCACCTGCCGACCCTGCGCGAATGGAAAGAGCAGGGCCGCATCCGCTACATCGGCATCACCCACTACACGCCGTCGGCGTATGAGGAGGTGGAAGCGGTGCTCAAGGCCGAGTCGCTGGATTTCCTGCAAATCAACTACGCGCTCGATGATCGCGGGGTCGAGAAGCGCATCCTGCCGCTGTGCCGCGAACGCGGGGTGGCGGTGATCTGCAACCGGCCGTTCGGCGGCGGCGACCTGCTCGCGCGGCTCAAGGGCAAACCGCTGCCGGGTTGGGCAGCTCAGGTGGGGGCGAAGAGCTGGCCGCAACTGGCACTGAAATTTCTGCTGGCGCATCCGGCGGTGACCTGCGTGATTCCCGGCACCAGCAACCCGCTGTACATGGCCGACAACGCCGGCGCCGGGTTCGGGCTGATGCTGACCGATGCGCAGCGTCAGCAGTTGATTGCGCTGGTGGACTAGACGGTTTCAGCCTTGATAGCGCAGCGCCGCCAGCAACAATGCAAAAGCCGGCGCTGTCTGGCGCCGGCTCGGGTAGTAGAGGTGATATCCGGAAAACACCGGGCACCAATCCTCCAGTACTTGTATCAGGCGACCTTCAGCCAGACAGGGGGCGACGATGTTCTCCGGGATGTAACTCAGGCCGAAACCGTCGAGTGCGGCGTCCAGTAATGGATAGACGCCGTTGAGGGTGACCTGTCCGCAGACTCGCACCTTCAGGCGTTCGCCATCCTTCTCGAACTCCCAGGCGTATAGACCGCCGTTGGTAGGCAGGCGCAAGTTATTGCAAGCGTGGTCGGTCAGATCACGCGGGGTTTTCGGTACGGCGCGTCTGGCGAAATAGGCGGGCGAGCCGACCACCGCCATGCGCATGTCCGGGCCGATACGAGTGGCGATCATGCCTTGTGCGACATCCTCGCCCAGCCGTACGCCGGCATCGAAACCCTGACCTGCGATGTCGACGAAACTGTAGTCGCAGCTGACTTCGACGGAGATGTCCGGGTATTGCATAAGAAATTCTTTGAGGACCGGTCGCAACAGCCAGTTCAGCGAGTGATCGGTGGCGCTGAGACGGATCTTGCCGGCGGGCGTTTCCCGCAGGTTGCTGAGGGCGGCCAGTTCCGATTCGATCTCTTCGAAGCGCGGGCCGATGGTTTGCAGCAAGTGCTCACCAGCCTCGGTGGGAGAGACACTACGGGTGGTGCGGATCAGCAGGCGCAGGCCCAGCCGGGTTTCAAGGCTGCGGATCGTATGACTGAGCGCCGACTGCGAAACGCCAAGTTTGGCAGCTGCTTTGGTGAAACTGCGCTCACGCGCCACGGCGAGGAAAGCGAGCAGATCACTGGCATTTTCCCGAAGCATTAATGAGTGCCCTGCATAAGTTTTTTTGAATTCTAGTCGATTATCTGAAGAGTCGGGCTGGTTAAAGTGGAGGCTGTCCCTTTTCTGGAGAGCCTCAACATGAATCCGATCGCCGCTTCGGCGCTGACCCTTTCCCTGCTGGCGGGCGAAGTCCAGGCCAGCGAAACATCTCGCGTGACCGTTACTCCCAACGGCTCACAACCGTCGGCCAAAGGCCCGAGCGACTGGTTTACCGGGACGGTACGGGTCGATGCGCCGTTCAAGGGCAGCGATGCGGCGCGGATCAGCGGCGCCACCGTGACCTTTGAGCCGGGAGCGCGTACGGCGTGGCACACCCATCCGTTGGGGCAAACGCTGATTGTTACCGCTGGGTCAGGCTTCGTGCAGGAATGGGGGCAGCCGGTGCGGGTGATTCGGCCAGGCGACACCGTGTGGATCGCGCCCGACGTGAAGCATTGGCACGGTGCGGCGCCGACCACGGCCATGACGCATATCGCCATTGCTGAAATGCTGGATGGCAAAGTGGTGGACTGGATGGAGCAGGTGGGAGAGTCGGAGTATCCCGACGTCCGATAATCAACAAGTCGCCCACGGTGAGACCGAACGTCTTCACCGTGGGGCCAGTCCACAAATCAAATCATCTCCGGCAGTGACGCGAGAATCTTGTCCAAGGTAATCGGGTATTCCCGCACCCGCGCGCCCGTGGCGTTATAGATCGCATTCGCCACCGCCGCACTCACGCCGCAAATCCCCAGTTCACCCACCCCCTTGGCTTTCATCGGCGATGAAATCGGGTCGGTTTCATCGAGGAAAATCACCTCCTGATGCGGGATGTCGGCGTGCACCGGCACTTCGTAACCGGCCAGGTCATGGTTGACGAAAAAGCCGTGGCGCTGGTCCACCGCGAGCTCTTCCATCAACGCGGCCCCGACGCCCATGGTCATGGCGCCGATCACCTGGCTGCGGGCCGATTTCGGATTGAGAATCCGCCCGGCGGCGCAGACCGCGAGCATGCGCCGCACGCGAACTTCGCCGGTGGCGGAATCGACCGCGACTTCGACAAAGTGCGCGCCGAAGGTCGATTGCTGATATTGCTTGGCGAGGTCGGCGAATTCGATGCTGTCCTCGACTTCGATCGCGGTGTGTTGCGCGGCCTCACGTAACGGCACGTTCTGGTTGCCCAGCCGCACGTGGCCGTCGACAAACTGCGCTTCACCCGCGTTCATGCCCAGTTTGGTCGCGATCGCTCCGCGCAGCTTCATGCACGCCGCGTAAACCCCGGCGGTCGAGCAGTTGGCGCCGAACTGGCCGCCGGAGCCCGCCGACACCGGGAAATTCGAATCGCCGAGTCGCACCACCACATCGTCCAGGCTGACCCCCATCATTTCCGCTGCAGTCTGACCAATGATCGTATAGCTGCCGGTGCCAATGTCGGTCATGTCGGTTTCAACGGTGATCTTGCCGTCGCGCTCCAGTCGTACCCGTGCGCCGGACTTCACCAGCAGGTTGTTGCGAATCGCCGCCGCAACGCCCATGCCGATCAGCCAGCGACCTTCGCGACGGGTGCCAGGCGCCGCATTGCGCTTATCCCAGCCAAAATGCTCGGCGCCGGTTTGCAGGCATTCGATCAGACGCCGCTGGGAGAACGGCCGCTCGGTTTTCACCGGATCGACCTGCGTGTCGTTGAGGATGCGGAACTGGATCGGATCGAGTTTGAGCTGTTCCGCCATCTCGTCCATGGCGATCTCCAGCGCCATCAGCCCCGGCGTTTCACCCGGTGCACGCATGGCGTTGCCTTCCGGCAGATCCAGCGGCGCCAGGCGCATGGTCACCAGGCGATTTTCTGCAGCGTAGAGCAACTGACTCGGCTGCGCCGCGACTTCGACCTTGCCGTCGGCGAGGTTGCCCGACCAGCCTTCATGGGCGATGGCGGTGAGTTTGCCGTCAGCCGTGGTGCCCATGCGAATCCGCTGAATGGTAGCCGGACGGTGGGTGGTGTTGTTGGCGATCTGCGGGCGGGCGAGGGCGACCTTCACGGGCCGGTTCGCCAGACGTGCGCCAAGGGCGGCGAGGATCGCGTCGGCACGAATGAACAGCTTGCCGCCGAAACCGCCGCCAATGTACGGCGAGATCAGCCGCACGTTTTCCTCGGGCAGGCCGAGGGTGGTGGCGATGTCGCCGACGCTCCAGGCGATCATCTGGTTGGAGGTCCAGAGCGTCACGTGATCGCCTTTCCAGGCGGCGAGTGTCGCGTGGGGCTCCATCATCGCGTGGGACTGATCCGGCGTGGTGTAGGTCTGGTCGAACTGCACGGGCGCGGCGGCAAAAGCGCTGGCGAAATCGCCGTGTGTGACGTCCGGCAATTCGTCTTTCGGCTCCACGCCCTGATCGCGCACGCTGGCCAGATCAAATTGACCTTTGTCGGCCGCGTACTCGACGTTGACCAACTGCGCGGCAGCCCGCGCCTGTTCGAAGGTTTCGGCGACCACCAACGCTACTGCCTGGTGATAGTGCTGCACTTGCGGCCCGGCCAGCAGGTGCGCGGCGTTGTATTGGCCTTTGCCGAGCTTGCCGGCATTGGCGGCGGTGACGATGGTCAGCACGCCCGGCGCGGCGCGGGCGGCCTCCAGATCGATGCGGGTGATGCGACCCTTGGCAATGGCCGAACCGACCATCACGCCATAGGCCTGATTCTTGACCGCCTCATGTTGCTCGTAGGCGTAAGGCGCCTGGCCGCTGGTCTTCAGCGGGCCTTCGATGCGGTCGGTGGGTTTGCCGATGACGTTCAACTGATCAATCGGGTTGGTCGTGGCGGGCGTGTCGAATTTCATGCTTCGTCCCTCGCTTGGGCCAGCACCGAGGCAATCGTGCGCTCGACCAATGTCACTTTGAACTGGTTGTCAGAAGTAGGCGTGGCGCCGGCGAGCAGGCGCGCGCTGACGGCTTTCGCGCCTTGCGGCAGCAGCGCTTCCGCCGCTTCGACTCGCCAGGGTTTCGGCGCGATGCCACCGACGGCGATGCGGCCGCTGCCATCCTTCTGCAGGATCAGGCCGACGGAAACCAGGGCGAAGGCGTACGACGAGCGGTCGCGCACCTTGTGATAGACATGGGTGCCGCCCACCGGCGCGGGCAGGGTGACGGCGGTAATCAGCTCGCCCGGCGTCAGACTGGTTTCGACATTCGGCGTGGTGCCGGGCAGTTGGTGGAAGTCCGCGATGGCGATGCGCCGCGTGCTGCCGTCGGCCTTGAGCGTTTCGACCTGGGCATCCAGCGCCCGCATCGCAATCGCCATGTCACTCGGATGGGTCGCAATGCAGGCGTCGCTGACGCCGATAATGCCGAGTTGTCGACTGACACCACCAATCGCCGCGCAACCGCTGCCGGGATTGCGTTTGTTGCAGGCCTGATTGGTGTCGTAGAAATACGGGCAGCGCGTGCGCTGGAGCAGATTGCCGGCGGTAGTCGCCATGTTGCGCAACTGGCCCGATGCGCCGGCGAGCAAGGCGCGGGACAGCAGCGCGTAGTCTTTCCGGACGCGGCTGTCGGCGGCCAGATCGGTATTGCGCACCAGTGCGCCGATGCGCAAGCCGCCGTCGTCGGTGGCTTCGATCTGGTCGAGGCCCAGGTGATTGACGTCAATCAGCTGCTGCGGCGTTTCGATGTCGAGCTTCATCAGGTCCAGCAGGTTGGTGCCGCCGGCGATGAAACGCGCACCTTCGATTTTCGCCGCTTGAGCGGCGGCTGCGGCAGGGGAGTCGGCGCGGCTGTAATTGAACGCTCTCATGCTGGCACCTCCGCGACTTCGCTGATGGCTTCGATGATGTTCGAATAGGCGCCGCATCGGCAGATGTTGCCGCTCATGCGTTCCTGCAATTCGCTGGCGATCAGTTGCGGCGCTTCGGTGAGGCTGGCGCTGGCGTGGCTGGGGATGCCGTCACGGATTTCCTGGAGCACGGCGACCGCCGAGCAGATCTGCCCCGGCGTGCAGTAGCCGCATTGATAGCCGTCATGCTTGATGAACGCGGCCTGCATCGGGTGCAGGTGGTCCGGCATGCCGAGGCCTTCGATGGTGGTGACTTTGGCGCCGTCCTGCATTACCGCCAGGGTCAGGCAGGAATTGATTCGCCGGCCATCGACGATCACCGTGCAGGCGCCGCACTGGCCGTGGTCGCAGCCCTTTTTGCTGCCAGTCAGCTGCAGGTGTTCGCGCAGGGCGTCGAGCAGGGTGGTGCGAGTATCAACCTCCAGCGCCTGTGGCTTGCCGTTGACTTCGATGGTTACTTTGGCCATGGCCGGTTGCTCCAGGCTGGCCGCGTAGGCCTTGAGGCTGATGAAAGGGGGCATCGCGAACGCGGTTGCGGTCACGGCACCGAGAATCAGGAAACGGCGTCGGGAGATCGCCATTGGCGGATGGTCGTTCATTGGCTTGGCTTCCTCTATCAGGTCGGCAGGGTGTGAAAGACCCGCACGGGTACGCTGGCGTGGTTGCCAGTCTCGCTCTGTTCTAGGAGTGACCACGCTGGAGAGGAAAAGGTTTTCTTTGATTTGCGCATGGCTTCATGCGCGCGGTTCATGAATCGACAGAAGGAACGCGGGTGCCTTGCCTGTGAGTCAGATCGCTCTCACAACCGAGACACCCGCGATTCTCAATGTGCGCCGACCACCATGGACGTAAACGGCGCCACATACGCCTGCAACGTCACCAGACCGCCGACCAGGATTGCCAGCACGATGGAATGGAAGAACACGTAACGCAGGATTTCCCCTTCATGCCCGTACCAGCGAGTCGCGGTCGAGGCGACCACGATCGACTGCGCGTCGACCATTTTGCCCATCACTCCGCCGGAGCTGTTGGCCGCCGCCATCAGGACCGGGCTGATGCCCAGCTGCTCCGACGTCACCCGTTGCAGGCCGCCGAACAGCACGTTGGACGCGGTATCCGACCCGGTCAGCGCTACGCCAAGCCAGCCGAGCAAGGTGCCGAACATCGGGTAGAAAATCCCCGTGGCAGCAAATGCCAGGCCCATGGTCGCGTCCAGCCCCGAGTAGCGGGTCAGGAATCCCAGCGCCAGCATCGCGGCAATCGTAATCAGCGAGAAGCGCACCACCCACAGTGTGCGAAGGTACTGTTTGATCAGTTGCGGGATCGAGTAGCCCATCAGCAATCCACCGACAATCGCCGCGAGCAGGATGCCGCTGCCGGTGGCAGTGAACCAGGTGAACTTGTACACCGCCTCTTCAGCTTTCGGCGCAGCGACCACCGGTGGGACTTTTTCGATCTGCAGATGCAGGGAGCTGAAAGTCACGGCCGGGGCGAACACCGGATTGGCCTCGCGCAGCGGTTTGCCCTGCGGATCAAGCCTGGCCGATTGGGTAACGGGATCAATCGCCGGACGAGTGTCGAACATGCTCTTGAAACCCTGGGTGCCCCAGGCAAACACGAACACCGTGAGGATGATCCACGGCATCCACGCGCGCATCACTGCCGGGCGCGCCTGATCGCTGAATGCGGCGCTGGCCGTGACCTTTTCTTCTTCGACCTTCGAGTCGTCATGCCGCCCCGACAGCGCGGCCGAGGTGTGGACGGTTGCCGGTTTCCAGACCTTGAGGAACAACGTCAGGCAGGCCATGGAAATCAGCGCGGCGATCACATCCACCAGCATCGGCCCGTGGTAGTTCGAAACCAGAAACTGCGGGATGGCGAAACTGACGCCCGCCACCAGAATCGCCGGCCATACCTCCAGCATCTTTCGCCACCCGGCGAAGGCCCAGATCAGCCAGAACGGCACCAGCACCGAAAAGAACGGCAACTGCCGTCCCACCATCATCGAGAGCTCCATTTCATCCAGCCCGGTGACCTTGGCCAGCGTAATGATCGGTGTGCCCAGTGCGCCGAAGGCCACCGGCGCGGTGTTGGCGATCAGCGCCAGACCGGACGCTGCCAGTGGCGAAAAACCAAGACCGATCAAAATGGCGCCGGTCACCGCCACCGGCGTGCCGAATCCGGCGGCACCTTCAAAGAAGGCACCAAAACAGAAGGCGATCAGCAGCAATTGCAGGCGCCGGTCGTCGGTGATGCGGGCGAGCGAATCCTGCAACACCTTGAACGAGCCGTTCTCGGTGGTCAGGCGATGCAGAAAAATGATGTTGAGCACGATCCAGCCAATCGGCAGCAGCCCGTTGGCCGCCCCGAACAGCGCCGCCGAACCGGCCATGTTGGCGGGCATGCCGAAGGCGAAGATCGAGATCAGCAGCGCCGAGGCCAGCGCCAGCAGTGCGGCCAGATGCGCCTTCACATGAAAGAAGGCCAGCGCCGCCAGCATCACCACCACTGGAACGGCGGCCATGATCGTGGAAATCACCGGATTGCCGAACGGGTCATAGACTTGTTGCCAGACCATGTCGCACCTCTACTTGTTGTTTTTGAGGGGCAGATCCTTTGCGCGTTGCAAGCAGTATAGGTGGCATTTGGCCGCCGCTCGGGCGAGGCGGGCGAGGCGATCAACGGTCATCGGCGGTCGGTGAATCATCGTCGTTTTCCCCGGTCGTATCTGCGGCAGCGCACACCGCGCCTCTTCGGTGCGGGCAGCGCTGCCGTTTCCGTCGTCAAGACCTTGGTTTTAGGGAAATTCTGAATGATGCGTGCAACAAGCCTGCTGCTGACCGTTTCCGCCGCTGTACTGCTGGGCGGCTGTGTGGCGGATTTCGATGATGACCATCGCCATGGCCGGCATTACGACCGCGATCATGGCCGTTATTACGATCACGACCGGCGCTGGGACGACCGCGATGACGACCGCCGCGACGGGCGTCGTTATCACCGCGACCGGGATGATGACTGACTGAAACGAAGAGGGCGTTCCCTTGCGGGAACGCCCTCTGGCATTAAAAATGAGCGCTCGCCCGGACGCTGGATCGCGCAGGCACTGAGGCCTCGATGTCCAGCAAATGGGTGGCGAGAATGTCGCTCAGAAAACGGAACTGATCGTTGAGGCCGACCACTTCATTGCTGAAATGATTGCTGGCGGCGGGCATCAACAGATCTTCGAAGGCTTCGTCGAACACCAGCGCTTGTGTCTTGCGCGACACGGCGTGCTGATCGTAGTAGTTGCTGCCGAAGACCGGGAAACTCACGGCGAGGGTGACGGTATTGATCATGATGTGAACTCCTCGTGCTGTGTGTTTCGGATGGGTTAATCGTGCCTTTGGCGAGCAACATGCGGAAGGCAATCGTCGCGATGGTGAATATCGACGCCATTGATGGTTGGACCGGCGCGGCCCTGACCAGCGGATAAACGGCGCACCGCACGCACCTATACTCATGTCATCTCTCTCCGGATTCTTCAGGTCTTGCGACCAAAGAACAGATAAGGACCGCCACCGTGAACCTGCGTGCGCTGCTCGTCGCCGCACTGGTGTTGCTGGCCGGCTGCGCCACCACGGCGCGGGCCCCGGTGACCGCGCCGGCGGTGGTGGTTTCGCCGGCGACCTGGCAGCAGATCGACCGGGAAATCGTCAGCGCCTCGAAACAGGCCACCGAGCAGGTCAAGGTGTTCGCCCGTGGCTCGATGGAACATTGGCGCATTCGGGTCTATGAGCAAACTGAAGAAAATTTCATCCCGTGGTTCAGCAGTTACTGGACCCAGGAATGGCTGTCGATGAAGGTCAGCTGGTACACGATCAGTGCCAGCGGCGAGCAGGATGCCTCGGCCAAGCGTCTGGCGGCCTATCTGCTGGAGCAATATCAGGAACGCGTGCTGGCGCCGGTGGCGGTGGAGATCGACCCGGACGCGATCCTCGGCCAGTCCACCGCGTTCTACGCGCAACTGATGGCGCAGCAGATGCCGGTCATCGCCCAGCGCCACGGCGTGCCCGTTGCCCAGCTCAACGGGCGATTGCAGAAAATCCCTGCCATCGCCCTTGGCCCGCCGCCGGCGAGGGATGCTTCGCTGTATCAGGTTGTCAGCACTGAACCGTTGAACACGCTGCCGGCCTACGCGGCGCTGATCGACAAGATTCACACCGACGGCGGCTCCAAAGGCGTGACCTCGACTGAGTCGGCCATGGCGCCGGTGGCCAAGCGTGCCAGCCAGCGCATGGAGGCGGAAATGGCCCCGCGCGGCGCGGCCAGTGCGGTGGCGGCAGCGGCAGGCAAACTGGCCGGGGCGCTGATTTCGGTCGGCGTGGCGGGCGTGCGCGCAATCATTCAGGCCAACGACCGCCCGGACAGCGAAGCGCTGATCCGCAGCAGCCTGGGCAACACCTTCGACAAGGCCTGGCTGAAACTGGTGCAGAACCCGACCACCGGCGTGATGGCCGGCACGCTGCACATGGCGGCGCAGGTCGAGGGCAATCTGGGCGGGCGGGACGAGCCGTCGGTCGGGTTGGGCGTCAACCGTGTCGAATGGCGGCCGCCCGAGTCGACTACTCAGCAGATCGAACCCACCCTGCAAGGAGAATGATCATGGCTTACATCGATGTTTTCGTGGCGCCCGTGCCGAATGCCAACCGCGAACAGTACAAAAAACACTGCGAAATCGCCGCGAAGCTGTTCAAGGAATACGGCGCGCTGGAGGTGATTCAGGGCTGGGGCGATGACGTGCCGGACGGCAAGGTCACCTCATTCCCGATGGCCGTAAAACTCAAGGAAGGCGAAGTCGTATCGGCCGGTTGGCTGGTCTGGCCGGACAAGGCCACCCGCGACGCCGGCATGGCAAAAATGATGGAGGACCCGCGCATGCAACCGGACGTCAACCCGATGCCGTTCGATGGGCAGCGGATGATCTTCGGTGGCTTCAAGGACATTCTCGAGTCCTGAGATCAACGCAAATCCCATGTGGGAGCCAGCCTGCTGGCGATGGCGGCTGTACCGCAAAAGTCTGTAAGGACTGATCTACCGCTATCGCCAGCAGGCTGGCTCCCACAGGTTTGTGTTCACTCTGCAGATGGAGTAATCCGGCAACTTTTGCGTTGACGGATTTCTTCGTCCGTCGGCCGCTCGCGGACGAATTCGAAACGCGGCTCACCTTCGCTGTAATGCACCAGCCAGCCCCATTCCAGTTCGCTCTCATCCTGCCCGGGATTCGGCGGTCGGGCCCACCAGGGTTCTTTGCTGAGGATCTCGCGCATGACGTCCTCCGGTTGATGGCAATCGTTGAACTATAAACCCCGTGCCGAGAGTCGCCAGAAACGGGCGTGTAGAATCCAGGGATCTCGACGAACGAAGGAGCGGGGCCATGGCGGACGAAACGCGCGGGGATCAACCGGTCAAGCGGCTGTTCTTCGCCCTGGACTGCCCGCCGGCACAGCGCAAGGCGATTGCCCAGTGGCGCAGCGAACTGGGTTTGCGTACCGGCAAACCGGTGCCGGCCGATAATTTCCACCTGACGTTGCTGTTTCTCGGCGCGGTGCCGTTGGCGCAGATTGGCGAAGTCTGCGAGGCGGCGGCGAAGGTGCGAACACCGGGGGAGGCGCTGAGGATTTCGCTGGATCGGTTGCAGGTCTGGCGGCGTGCCGGGGTATTGTCGCTGGCGCCGGAGCAGGCGCCGCAGGCATTGCTGCGACTGGTGTATGCGCTGGAGCAGGCGATGTTGCCATTCGGGTTTGAAGAGGCGACGCGGGAGTATCGTCCGCACCTGACGCTGGCCCGCGACTATCGGGCGCCGGAACCGGAATCCGCCACTGCGCCAGAGTTTTTCCTGCGTGCTGAGCGTTTTGCGTTGTTCGAATCCCACAAGGGTCGTTATCGCTCGCTGGCCGATTGGCCACTGATCTGAGCCAACAAAAAAAGGCGCCCGAGGGCGCCTGAATTCACCTGAACCGAGGAAGCCAGGTGAGGCCGTTCAGAGCAGGGGGCAGCGGTGGTAAGGCGCTGCGTGAACGGAAATCGATGTGTGTTTATTTGCCGAGTTTCACGCGGGTCCAGCCCCGGGTCATGATCCGTTGCGTGGCAATCGGTTGATCCGGCACCGCATACAGCGTGGCCATCACCGCTTGCGGCGGGTACGAGCCCGGGTCGTTGCGGATCGCTTCGTCCACCAGCGGCGTCGCGGCTTCGTTGGCGTTGCTGTAACCGATGCTGTTGGTGACTTCGGCGATGATGTCCGGGCGCATCAGGAAGTTCATGAACAGGTAGGCGTTCTCGACGTTGGCGGCATCGCGAGGGATGGCGACCATGTCGTAGAAACTGCCGGCGCCTTCCTTGGGAATGCTGTAGTCGATCTCGACCTTGTTGCCCGATTCCACCGCGCGGGCCTTGGCCTGCAACACGTCACCCGAATAGCCGACCGCTACGCAGATGTTGCCGTTGGCCAGATCGGAGATGTACTTGGACGAATGGAAATACGCCACCGACGGCCGGATCTTCATGAACAGCGCTTCGGCTTCGGCGATGTGCTTCACGTCCTTGTCGTTCACCGGATAACCCAGGTAGTGCAGGGCGGCCGGGAGCATTTCGGTTGGCGAGTCGAGGAAACTGATGCCGCAGGCCTTCAGCTTCTCGGCGTTCTCCGGTTTGAACAGCAGGTCCCAGGAATTGGTCGGCGCATTCTTGCCGAGCACTTCGCGGACCTTGTCCGGGTTGAAGCCGATGCCGATCGAACCCCACATGTACGGGAACGCGTGGGCGTTGTCCGGATCACTGGCGGAGGCGTTTTTCAGCAGCACCGGGTTGAGGTTTTTCCAGTTTGGCAGCTTCGATTTGTCCAGAGTCTGATAGACCCCGGCCTTGATCTGCTTGGCCAGGAAACTGTTGGACGGTACCACGATGTCGTAGCCGGATTTACCCGCGAGCAGACGTGCCTCGAGGGTTTCATTGCTGTCGAACACGTCGTAGGTCACGCGGATGCCGGTCTCGTCCTCGAACTTCTTGACGGTGTCCGGGGCGATGTAATCCGACCAGTTGTAAACGCGCAGCACCTTGTCGTTGGCCTGGGCGCCTGTGGCGATTGCGCCCAATAAGGACAGTGTCAGCAGAGTCCTGCCAAACATTTTCATCGGTGAAACTCCATTCTTTTTATTCAAAAGCTTTTAAGCCAAAGCGCAAAGCCGTAAAACGCGACGGCCCTAGGCCGTCGCTGCCACTCGTTGAGGTTGCGGTTGCTGCCACGATTCGTTGGCGGTCTGATCCATCGCTTCCTGAATCGCCCGCTTGCGGTTGGCTTCTGCCTTGCGGCCGAAGTACCAGACCAGGAAGGTCACCAGCGACACTGCCAGCAGAATCAGGCTGGCCACGGCGTTGATCTCGGGCTTCACACCCAGGCGCACGGCCGAGAACACTTCCATCGGCAGGGTCGTCGACCCCGGGCCTGACACGAAGCTCGCCAACACCAGATCGTCCAGCGACAGGGCGAACGACATCATGCCGCCCGCTGCCAGCGACGGCGCGATCATCGGGATGGTGATCAGGAAAAACACCTTGAACGGTTTCGCGCCCAGATCCATCGCCGCTTCTTCGATCGACAGGTCTAGCTCGCGCAAGCGGGCGGAGACTACCACCGCCACATAAGCGGCACAAAACGTGGTGTGGGCGATCCAGATGGTGACGATGCCGCGCTCTTGCGGCCAGCCGATCAGTTGCGCCATCGCCACGAACAGCAGCAACAGCGACAGACCGGTGATCACCTCAGGCATCACCAGCGGCGCGGTGACCAGACCACCGAACAGCGTGCGACCCTTGAAGCGCGTTACACGAGTCAGCACGAAGGCGGCGAGGGTGCCCAGCGCTACGGCGGCAATCGCGGTGTAGCAGGCGATTTCCAGCGAGCGCACCACCGAGCCCATCAATTGGGTGTTGTCGAGCAGCCCGACATACCACTTCACCGACCAGCCGCCCCAGACCGTCACCAGTTTCGAGGCGTTGAACGAGTAGATCACCAGAATCAGCATCGGCAGATAAATGAACGTCAGGCCGAAGATCAACATGAACTTTGCAAAACCGAAGCGTTTCATCCCCGTGCCTCCATCTCTTTGGCCTGGCTGCGGTTGAACAGCAGAATCGGCACAATCAGGATCAACAGCATCACCACCGCCAGAGCAGATGCCACTGGCCAGTCGCGGTTATTGAAGAACTCTTGCCACAGCACGCGACCAATCATCAGGGTCTCCGGGCCGCCCAGCAGTTCCGGGATCACGAACTCGCCCACTACCGGAATGAACACCAGCATGCAGCCGGCGATGATGCCGTTCTTGGCCAGCGGCACGGTGATTTTCCAGAAGTTGTTGAAGTTACTCGAACCCAGATCCTGCGCGGCTTCCAGCAGGCTGCCGTCGTGTTTCACCAGGTTGGCGTAGAGCGGCAGCACCATGAACGGCAGATACGCATACACGACCCCAATGTAAACGGCGGTGTTGGTGTTGAGGATCTCGATCGGGTGATCGGTGAGCCCGGTCCACATCAGGAACGCGTTGAGCAGACCGTTGTTGCTGAGGATGCCCATCCACGCGTAAACGCGGATCAGGATCGCGGTCCAGGTCGGCATCATGATCAACAGCAGCAGGACGTTTTGCGTTTCCTTGCCGGTCTTGGTGATCGCGTAGGCCATCGGGAAACCGATTACCAGGCACATCAGCGTACTGAGCAGCGCCACCTTCAACGATCCGAGGTAGGCCGACAGGTACAGCTCGTCTTCGCCGAGCAGGGTGTAGTTGCCGATGTTCAGCAGCAGCTGGAATTTCTGTTCGGCGTAGGTGTAGATCTCCGAGTACGGCGGGATCGACAGCGCGGCTTCCGAAAAGCTGATCTTCATCACCAGGAAGAACGGCAGCATGAAGAACAGGAACAGCCAGATAAACGGGATGCCGATGACGAATTTTCGCCCGCTGGGCACCAGGCGCAGGAATTGCTGATTGAAGGTTCTCATGAGCGCAGTACCACGCCGCTGTCGTCTTCCCACCAGACGTAGACCTTGTCGTCCCAGGTCGGCCGCGCGCCACGGCGTTCGGCGTTGGCCATGAACGACTGGACGATCTTGCCGCTCGGCAATTCGACGTAGAACACCGAGTGGCCGCCGAGGTAGGCGATGTCATGCACCTTGCCTTCGGACCAGTTGTAGCGGGTCTCGGGCTTGATCGTGCTGACGAGCATTTTTTCCGGACGGATCGCGTAGGTGATCGACTTGTCCTGCACCGAAGTGCTGACGCCATGACCGACGTAGATCTTTTGCTGCAAGTCCGGGCTGTGAATGATCGCGTGACCTTCGAGGTCCTCGACCACGGTGCCGTCAAAGGCGTTCACGTTGCCGATGAATTCGCAGACCATGCGGCTGACCGGCGCTTCATAGATGTCGACCGGGCTGCCGATCTGGGCGATCCAGCCCAGGTGCATGATCGCGATGCGCTCGGCCATGGTCATGGCCTCTTCCTGGTCGTGGGTCACCATCACGCAGGTCACGCCGACGCGCTCGATGATTTCCACCAGTTCCAGCTGCATCTGCGAACGCAGTTTTTTATCCAGCGCGCCCATCGGTTCGTCGAGCAGCAACAGCTTCGGCCGCTTGGCCAGGGAGCGGGCGAGGGCCACGCGCTGACGCTGGCCGCCGGACAGTTGATGCGGACGACGTTTGGCGTATTGGGTCATGTGCACGAGGCGCAGCATTTCTTCGACGCGGGCGTCGATTTCGCTGGCCGGCAAACGGTCCTGCTTGAGGCCGAAGGCGATGTTCTGCGCCACGGTCATGTGCGGGAACAGGGCGTAGGACTGGAACATCATGTTGATCGGCCGCTCGTACGGCGGCATGTCGGTGATGTCGACACCGTCGAGCAGAATGCGTCCTTCAGTCGGCCGTTCGAAACCGGCGAGCATGCGCAGCAGGGTTGATTTGCCGGAGCCGGAGCCGCCGAGCAGGGCGAAGATTTCGCCCTGATGGATCTCCAGGGACACATCGTCCACCGCCGTGGTTTCGTCGAACTTCTTGGTAACTCGATCGACCTTCACCAGAACCTTTTTCGGTTGCTGATGACCTTCAAGAGCCTTCCTGTAAGTGCTGGAGGCGTTTGCCATGTGAAACTCCCAACAGGTTTCAGTCGCCGGGCCAACGCGGCCTGGCTTAAGAGTGGATTGCAGACCCGCACCGTGCGGGTTGTTCGGCGCCGCCGTCCTGGCTGCCGGGTGGTGCTTTTTGTTTTCGCGGTGTGTTGCTGATCGCGGATGACGGATGCGCAAGCGCGCAGCCGCCGACCCCGCGGGGGCAGTAAATGGTTTTGCAATCGTTGGGTGGCGTCAGCGCTGGTTGCGTCGCGCCGCACGCTGGCGGCAGGCATCGCCGAACGCCTGGAAAATCCGCAGGTAATTCGGGTTGTCCAGCACTTGCCATTCCGGGTGCCATTGCACGCCGAGGGCGAAGGTCGGGCTGCGCTCCACCGAGACCGCCTCGATCAGGCCATCCGGCGCCACGGCTTCGGCGCGCAGGCCGGGCGCGAGGCGGTCGATGCCCTGACTGTGAATCGAGTTGACCTGGAATTCACCCGGCAGCTCCAGCGCTTCGAACACGCCACCCGGCAATGCCTTCACGGCGTGGGCCGGGGCGTATTGCACGGCGACGTCCGGGCTGTCGGCTTCGCGGTGATCGAGCATGCCCGGCAGTTCATGCACCTTCTGGTGCAGGCTGCCGCCGAACGCCACGTTCATTTCCTGGAAGCCGCGGCAAATGCCGAGTACCGGAACGCCCGCCGCGATGGCTGCACGTAATAGAGGAAGGGTAGTGGCATCCCGCGCCGGATCGTGATCCGTGCCGGGAGCGCTGTCCGGACCCTGATAGTGGAAGGGTTCCACATTGGACGGCGAGCCGGTCAGCAACAGACCGTCGAGCTGACCCAGCAGGTCTTCGATTTCAGTCAGTTGGCCAAGGGAAGGAATGACGACGGGCAACCCCAGCGCCGCAACGCTGACAGCGCGAACGTACTTGTCGCCGCTGATGTGATAGGGGTGCAGGCCAATCTGTTTGACGCACGCAGTAACGCCGATCAATGGCTTGAATGCCATTTTTATTCACCTCGAAGTTTGACACTTGAACGAGCTTTTCCGGAGCTTAGCGTCGTTGATTTTAATTAACAACTCCCATGTAAAAAATTCTAAACGCCGTTTATCAAATCTTCATGATTCACGGGCCTCTGGCGCCGTCATTGGCACGTGAGTGTTAAAAAAAGCCCGAAAAATAAACGCTGAGCGGCCCTGTGTTCGCTATTGACTTCACTTTGCCGTTCGGGTTGACTGGCTCCGCGAAACAGCAGTGAACATAATAATTAACAGCTAAATAGGTGCATCATGTCGGTCCCTCTGCGTGCCGTTCAACTCAACGAAGCAAACGCATTCCTTAAGAAACATCCTGAGGTTTTGTACGTCGACCTTCTGATTGCAGACATGAACGGTGTGGTGCGCGGCAAGCGCATCGAGCGCACCAGTCTTCACAAGGTTTACGAGAAAGGCATCAACCTGCCGGCCTCGCTCTTTGCCCTCGATATCAATGGCTCCACGGTGGAAAGCACCGGCCTGGGCCTGGACATCGGCGACGCCGACCGCATCTGCTACCCGATCCCCGGCACCCTGAGCATCGAGCCCTGGCAGAAGCGTCCGACCGCGCAACTGCTGATGACCATGCACGAACTGGAAGGCGAGCCGTTCTTTGCCGACCCGCGTGAAGTGTTGGCCAACGTGGTGCGCAAGTTCGACGCATTGGGCCTGACCATCTGCGC
The DNA here is from genome assembly GCF_002112855.1 of Pseudomonas sp. B40(2017). NCBI lineage: Bacteria > Pseudomonadati > Pseudomonadota > Gammaproteobacteria > Pseudomonadales > Pseudomonadaceae > Pseudomonas > Pseudomonas sp. B40(2017). Next base: position 150,926 of record NZ_NEIT01000009.1, on the reverse strand, counting down.
CGCGTTCGAACTCGAGTTCTACCTGATCGACCAGGACAACGTGAACGGCCGTCCGCAGTCGCCGCGTTCGCCGGTGTCGGGCAAGCGTCCGGTGTCGACCCAGGTCTACCTGATCGACGACCTCGACGAATACGTCGACTGCCTGCAAGACATCCTCGAAGGCGCGAAGGAGCAGGGCATTCCTGCCGACGCCATCGTCAAGGAAAGCGCCCCGGCGCAATTTGAAGTCAACCTGCATCACGTGTCCGACCCGATCAAGGCGTGCGACTACGCCGTCCTGCTCAAGCGCCTGGTGAAGAACATCGCCTACGACCACGAGATGGACACCACCTTCATGGCCAAGCCGTATCCGGGCCAGGCGGGCAACGGTCTGCACGTGCACATTTCGATCCTGGACAAAGAAGGCAACAACATCTTCGCCAGCGAGGATCCCGAGCAGAACGCCGCGCTACGCCACGCGATCGGCGGTGTGCTGGAGACCCTGCCTGCGCAAATGGCTTTCCTCTGCCCGAACGTCAACTCGTACCGCCGCTTCGGCGCGCAGTTCTACGTGCCGAACTCGCCGAGCTGGGGCATCGACAACCGCACCGTGGCCGTCCGCGTGCCGACCGGTTCGCCGGATGCCGTGCGCATCGAGCACCGTGTCGCCGGTGCCGACGCCAACCCGTACCTGCTGATGGCTTCCGTTTTGGCCGGTATCCACCACGGCCTGACCAACAAAATCGAGCCGGGCGCTCCGGTCGAAGGCAACAGCTACGAGCAGAACGAACAGAGCCTGCCGAACAACCTGCGCGACGCCCTGCGTGAGCTGGACGACAGCGAAGTCATGGCCCGCTACATCGACCCGATGTACATCGACGTGTTCGTCGCGTGCAAGGAAAGCGAGCTGGCCGAGTTCGAGAACTCGATCTCTGACCTTGAGTACAACTGGTATCTGCATACGGTGTGAGGCCTTCAAAAGCCCCTCACCCTAACCCTCTCCCGGAGGGAGAGGGGACTGACCCGGGGATGCTCGGGAAATCCGTCGACCTGAACGATTTTTACCGAATCCATATTCGACTCGGTCGTTCACGTCGGTGCATCTCCCGAGACACTTCGGTCGGTCCCCTCTTCCTCTGGGAGAGGGTGAGGGCAGCCATCTCATGCCGAACACACACACCCAGACTCCCCCAAATTCCCCCGCGTCGAGCCACCACCATGACAACGACCCGCAACGACTGGGAACAACGCTTCCAGTCCCTGACCCTCGAATCCCGTGCCTTCATCAACGGCGAATACCGCCCGGCCATCAGCGGCGAAACCTTCGAATGCCTGAGCCCCGTCGACGGCCGTTTCCTGGCCTCCGTCGCCAGCACCGATGAAGCCGATGCCAACCTCGCCGTCGAAGCCGCGCGCCAATCCTTCAATTCCGGCGTGTGGGCAAACAAGGCCCCGGCCGAGCGCAAGCGCATCCTGATTCGCTTCGCCGATCTGATCCTGCAACACCAGGAAGAACTGGCGCTGCTCGAAACCCTCGACATGGGCAAACCGATCAGCGACTCGATGAGCATCGACATCCCGGCGACCGCCAACGCGATCCGCTGGAGCGCCGAAGCGATCGACAAGATTTACGACGAAGTCGCCGCCACCCCGCACGATCAACTCGGCCTGGTCACCCGCGAGCCGTCCGGCGTGGTCGCCGCCATCGTGCCGTGGAACTTTCCGCTGATCATGGCCAGCTGGAAATTCGCCCCGGCGCTGGCGGCGGGTAACTCGTTCATCCTCAAGCCTTCGGAAAAATCCCCGCTGACCGCGATCCGCATCGCCCAATTGGCGCTGGATGCCGGCATTCCGAAAGGCGTGTTCAACGTCCTGCCAGGCTTCGGCCACACCGTCGGCAAGGCGCTGGCGCTGCACATGGACGTCGACGTGCTGGCGTTCACCGGCTCCACGGCGATTGCCAAGCAACTGATGATTTATGCCGGCCAAAGCAACATGAAACGCGTCTGGCTCGAAGCAGGGGGCAAGAGCCCGAACGTGGTGTTTGCCGACGCACCGGACTTGCGCGCGGCAGCACAAGCGGCGGCCGGCGCCATTGCGTTCAACCAGGGCGAAGTCTGCACCGCCGGCTCGCGCCTGCTGGTGGAGCGTTCGATCCGCGAGCAATTCATCCCGCTGCTGGTGGAAGCGCTGCAAGCGTGGAAACCGGGTCACGCCCTGGATCCGGCCACCACCGTCGGTGCCGTGGTCGATCAGCGTCAGCTGGACAACGTGCTGCGCTACATCAGCATCGGTCGGGAGCAGGGCGCCGAGCTGATCGCCGGCGGCCGCCGCACCCTCGAAGAAACCGGCGGCACCTACATCGAGCCGACGATTTTCGACGGCGTGACCAACGCCATGACCATCGCCAAGGAAGAAATCTTCGGCCCGGTGCTGTCGCTGATCACCTTCGACACCGTTGAAGAAGCGCTGCACATCGCCAACGACAGCATCTTCGGCCTCGCCGCCGGGGTCTGGACCAGCAACCTGAGCAAGGCCCACACCTTCGCCCGTGGCCTGCGCGCCGGCAGCGTGTGGGTCAACCAGTACGACGGCGGCGACATGACTGCGCCATTCGGTGGCTTCAAGCAGTCGGGCAACGGTCGCGACAAATCGCTGCACGCGTTCGACAAGTACACCGAGCTGAAAGCGACCTGGATCAAGCTCTAATTCTATTTACAACGGTGGACGCCGGTTTTTCCGGCGTCCCTCGGAGAACAATAATGAAACAACAACACGTCAACAGTTATTACGCCGCCACCCGCAACGAAGTCATCGACTTCCCGACGCTTGAAGAGTCGGTGGAGTGCGATGTCTGCATCATCGGCGCCGGCTATACCGGGCTGTCCTCGGCGCTGTTCCTGACCGAAGCCGGCTACAAGGTGACGGTGCTGGAAGCGGCGAAAGTCGGCTATGGCGCCAGCGGTCGCAACGGCGGCCAACTGGTCAACTCCTACAGCCGCGACGTCGACGTGATCGAAGAGCGTTACGGCGACAAGACCGCCGAAATCCTCGGCAGCATGATCTTCGAAGGCGCCGACATCATCCGTTCGCGCATCAAGGAATACGACATCAAGTGCGACTACCGCCCGGGCGGTATTTTCGCGGCGATGAACAGCAAGCAGCTCAAGGGCTTGGCCGAGCAAAAACGTAGCTGGGAACGTTATGGCAATAAAAACCTGAAGATGCTCGACGCTGCGGACATCCGCCGCGAAGTCGGTTCCGACGCCTACGTCGGCGGTCTGCTGGACATGCAGGGCGGTCACATCCACCCGCTGAACCTGGCTCTCGGTGAAGCCGCCGCCATCGTGCGTCTGGGCGGCAAGATCTACGAGCAGTCCGCTGCGGTGGAAATCAAGTACGGCGAGCCCAACGTCGTGCGCACCGCCAAAGGCCAGGTCCGCGCCAAGTACCTGCTGATCGCCGGCAACGCCTACCTGCCGCAAGGCCTCGACAACCGCGTGACGGCCAAGAGCATGCCGTGCGGCTCGCAGATCTGCGTCACCGAACCGTTGACCGAGAAACAGGCGCGCAGCCTGATCACCAACAACTACTGCGTCGAAGACTGCAACTACCTGCTCGACTACTACCGTCTGACCGCCGACAACCGTCTGCTCTACGGCGGCGGCGTGGTCTACGGCGCCCGTGAACCGGATGACATCGAAACCCTGATCCGCCCGAAGATCCTCAAAACCTTCCCGCAGCTCAAGGACGTGAAAATCGACTACCGCTGGACCGGCAACTTCCTGCTGACCATGTCACGCATGCCGCAATTCGGCCGCATCGAGAAAAACGCCTACTACATGCAGGGCTACAGCGGCCACGGCGTCACCTGCTCGCACCTGGCCGGCAAACTGATCTCGGAAATGATCCGCGGCGACGCCGAACGCTTCGACGCCTTCGCCTCCCTGCCACACATGCCGATGATCGGCGGCCGCACCTTCTCCGCGCCGCTGACCGCCCTCGGCGCCGTGTACTACTCGCTGCGCGACCGTTTCGGCATCTGATTAACCTCGCCGGTGGCGCCCCCAAAAAGGGCGTCGCCGGCTTTTTCATGTGCCGTCCATCGAACCTGCTGAGCAACACCGACAAACGTGATTTAATAGCCGCCTTTCACGGTTCCGGGACACGGGAGCAACGTGATCCGCGCGCCTTGCGCGGCACCCGCCACCCACCCCCATCGCCCTTAAGTCGTTCTCACATAAGGCTGTCATGGATACGGGTTCTCGACTCAAACTAGTACGCGAAAGCTACAAACTCTCCCAGCGCGAGCTGGCCCGGCGTAGCGGCGTGACCAATGCCACCATCTCCCTGATCGAACAGAATCGTGTCAGTCCTTCCGTCAGCTCACTGAAAAAGCTGCTCGAAGGCATCCCGATGTCCCTGGCCGACTTCTTCACCTTCGACCAGCCCCCCCGCGAACACCAATACGTCTTCCGCGCCAACGAACAACCCGACCTCGGCCGCCACGGCCTGCGCCTGCTGCTCATCGGCGCCTCGGTCCCCAGCCGCCAGATGCGCTTGCTGCGCGAGCAATACGCGCCGGGCGCGAGTTCCGGGGAAGAGCCGATTGTTCACGCGGAAGGTGAGGAGTGTGGGTTGGTGACCCGTGGCACCGTGGAGTTGACGGTGGATGGGCAGGTGAGCGTGTTGAGTGCGGGGGATGGGTATTACTTTCCGACGACGCTGCCGCACAAGTTCCGGAATATCGGGGCGGATGAGGCAGAGATTATTAGTGCGAATACGCCGGCGAATTTTTGAGGAAGCTACTGCTGTGACTGCATTTTGATGCTACATTTCTTCACGTTCTGCGTAGTGTTTTGTAATGATGATCCGAAAGGTTTAAGTTTAAAAAGAACGGCTTTTTCGCCGCGTTTAAACTGAGGGTTAGTGATGTTTTTTTTAACATCTTCTTTTTTTATGTTCAAGGCGAGCTGTCTAAAGCATGACTTGCTTTGGATCGATAGATTATTGAAAGCATATTTTTAATGAATAGTAAAACTGGTGTTGAGTTGGAGTTGGCGTCCGACAGGGTTCGAGATGACTTGGTTGATGCTGGGGTGGGGAAAGGATTGACTCGCGCCAATGCTGCTCTTAAGTGTGTGGATCTTTTCGCTGGCGCGGGTGGGTTCTCCCTCGCTGCCCGAAAGGCAAATATTCACGTGGTAGCTGCAGTTGAGTTAAATAAGTATGCTTGTGAAACATATCGTACAAACTTAGTCGATAATTGTGAAGAAGAGAGTGATCGCCCAGTTCTCTATTCGCAAAATATTCTTGATTTAGAACCGGCTGATCTAAGTCGCGCTCACTTCTCGAATGGCGATGGTTGCGATATCGTTTTGGGAGGGCCTCCATGTCAAGGCTTTTCCGTTCATAGGATAAATGACGCTGGTGTTGATGATCCTCGTAATGAGTTGATTCTCAGATACTTTGAGTATGTTCGGGTTTTGGCGCCGAAAATTTTCTTAATGGAAAATGTTCCTGGAATTCTTTGGCCTAGGCATCAGAAGTTTTTAGATGCCTTTGTACAGGAAAGCGAAGACGCGGGTTATAGAATTTTAGGGCCGATTAGAATAGACGCTAGGAACTATGGTGTGCCTCAGCGTCGTGTTCGTGTTTTTATACTAGGTGTACGAAAAGACGTGGAGTTTGACGACGCGGTGTGGCCACCAAAAAATACTCACGGAGATGCAAAAGCTGTTGCCTTAGATTCAAGTCTTAAGCCGTGGTTAGCTGCTTCAGAAGTTTTTAAAAAACCTTTTATACCTAATGATGAAAATAATATTCATATGAATCATTCGGAAAAATTAATTGAGGTCTTCCGAGCTACTCCTATTAACGGAAGTCGGCGCGATTCGAATAGAGTATTACCGTGCCACAAGGGGCACTCTGGTCATAATGACGTGTATGGTCGTATAAATTTGAGTGAGCCAGGGCCGACAATGACTACTGCATGTATAAATCCCTCAAAAGGTAGATTTGTACATCCAACTGAACATCACGGATTGACAATAAGGCAAGCCGCTAGGTTTCAAACATTCCCAGATGATTTTGTCTTTAAAGGGGGATTGACCGCCGCTGGTGTACAAATAGGGAATGCAGTGCCGGTGAATCTTGGAGAGGTATTGTTAAAGGCTGTCTCTCAGGGACTTAAAATAGACAACTAAGAATATATGCTGAGGTTTAAGTCATGGTTGACGCCGTATCCTTCAGAACTAGGGCTCGTACAATTGATCATTTAGGGCGAGAGCAAATTGCGGATTGCCCAACAGCGGTATCCGAACTTTGGAAGAACGCATACGATGCCTATGCGACTACTATAGGTCTTCATATTTATGACGGGCATCTACCCATGGTTACATTGGTGGATGATGGTCATGGAATGAGTCGGGATGAGTTCGTTGAAAAGTGGCTCGTGATTGGTACAGAGTCTAAAGCTACTGGGAAAATTGCTGACGAAGACGATCGTAATGGCCTAAGCGTTAGACCAAAGCAGGGGCAGAAAGGTATTGGGCGTCTATCATCTGCTTTTTTGGGGCCATTGCTCTTAGTGGTTTCCAAACGCAAGCATCATTTTTTTACTGCGGCACTTATTGATTGGCGATTATTTGAAAATCCGTTTTTATATTTGCAGGATATCGAAGTTCCGGTAATCGAGTTTGAGAGGAAAGAGGAAATTTTTGGTTTTCTCCCATCAATGTTCGAGTCGTTACGTGGCAATCTGTTTGGGGACGGAAAAGATCGAGCTCGCGATACAAGAATCGTTGATGCATGGAATGAGTTTGATAAGTTGGAAGCTGCTGAGGGGAAAAGATCTACTCGCTCTTCTATGGAAGAAGTAGCGGCCAATGCTAATTTTGAATTGAATCATTTTGAACAGTGGCCGTTATGGCGAGATGAGACGACGCATGGCACCATACTGCTAATAGCAGACATCGTTTTTGATTTAGAAGCACAACTCGAGTCAAGAGTTGCTCCTGAGGACATGGATGCTGCGGCACAAGCAAAAGAGAGGCTTTTTCAAACGTTATCAAATTTCACAGATCCTTATTCTGATGCAAAAAACTGTGCTGAAGGATTTACAGCTGAAGAGTTTTCCTATTCTGTAACTGCCTGGGAGGGGGCGCTTCGTCGTTCAGTGATTTCTAATCAACGTGAGTTTGATGTCAGTAACCTGGAAGAGCTAGAACATGTCGTTGAGGGTACGGTAAACGAGTTTGGTGTCTTCACAGGGCGAGTTAAAGCGTTCGGTCGTTGGCTAGATGGTGATGTTGTTATTTCACCAAAGAGCGAAGTGTCAATAAGAAGTAACTCAAAGGTAGGTTCGTTTCACTTGCGGTTGGGAACATTTCAACAAATGCCCGGCTCCTCATCTCACCCTCCAGAAATACATAGAAAGCTGATTGAGCAATCATCCAAGTACGGTGGGGTGATGGTTTACCGAAATGGTCTTCGGGTTATGCCATATGGTAGAGAGGATAGTGATTTTTTTGAGATTGAAAAGCGTAGATCGTTGCATGCTGGACGCCACTTTTGGTCAAATCGAAGAACATTTGGACGCGTAGCCCTGACGCGCGAAGGAAATCCAAATTTAAAAGACAAGGCTGGTAGAGAAGGCCTGATTGATAATAAGGCAGTAAAGGTTTTTCGAGATTTAGTAGAAAATATCCTGATTAAAACAGCATACAATTATTTTGGTACAGACTCAGATCTTCAGAAAAAATTTCTTCCGGGAATTCAGGAGTCTCGTGCAAAAGAGAAGGCGGAAGAACAGCGCAATAAAGCACGAGCATCCCGACGAAAACGCTTTAGGGGCGCTCTGAAAAAGAACTCGCCAGTACTGAAGTTGCACTGTGAACAACTTGACGATTTGATTGTCAGGGTGCGAACGGCAGCGTTGACTTCTGAGCAGGAAGTGATCAGTTTGCGGGATCAGCTTTTAAATCTAAAAGATCGATCCAAAGAATTTTCCTTAGGTGAAGCCCCAAGAAGCCTTGGGCTACTCGAACAGGAGTATGAGGACTACCGCTATAATCAGCGGCGATCTACCGAAATGCTTGCATCACTAGATCAGTCTTTAACATCTGCACTTGCAGTGCTGAAACCTAAAGCTCCGAGAGATATAGCGTATTCCGATTTAAATAGTCACGCATCGTTTCTACAAGTTAGGTTGCGTAGATGGCATAAGGAGGCTAGGGATTTACTGGATGCAGAGCAGCAGAGGATTGCGGATCTCTATGAAGAAAGCAGTAAACGCTATCACGCTCTCACATTGCCTTTACTAGAAGATATTGAGAATGACAGAGTAACCCTTGCGGATGCTCTCGAACGCTTGGCTGTAGAACGAGATAAAGTGGACTTTGAAAACTCTGAGGTATTTGAGCCTTATATTTCAGCCATGAGAAGTCTCCAGGAAAATATAGATCTAGAGACTCTGGCAACTTATGGCATGGACGCTGTGGACGATATGAGGGAGGAGTTGGATAGGCTCCATTCTCTTGCGCAGTTAGGTATAACTGTTGAAATAATCGGTCATGAAGTTGAAGGGTTGGAGCTTTCAATTAGTGAAGGGTTGGAGAATTTTCCACCGACGGTCAAGGGGTTAAAGGCATACTCCGAAGTAAAAGTTGCACATGAAATGCTTGCGGATCGGTTGCGGTTTTTGTCACCACTAAAGCTTTCGGGGTCTAATCTTAAAGCCTCGATTAGCGGTCAAGAGATTATGCAGTATGTCTTAAAGTTCTTCGGTTCAGGTCTTGAAGAAAAAGAAATTCAAGTTGAGGCTACTTCGCGGTTTAATTCATTTAGTGTTTATGAACAATCCGCGAGAATTTTTCCAGTTTTTATTAACCTAATCAATAATGCTATTTATTGGGTAGGTCAGCGCAGTAATGGCGAGCCGAGAGTGTTGTTGGATATCGTCGATGGAAAAGTGGTAGTTGGTGATAGTGGGGCAGGCGTGGATGATGAGGATCAGAAGCATCTCTTTTCATTGTTTTTCACACGCAAAGTACGTGGCGGACGAGGCGTTGGACTATATTTGTGTCGCGCCAATTTGGCTGCTGGCGGGCACACTATTCAATATGCTGTGGAAGAAAAGTTCAAAATACTTCCAGGTGCTAATTTTGTAATGGATTTCAAAGGTGCCGTGTATGCATGAGGCAAATATCGAAGTTGATAATAAGTATGGTGATCTCATAGAAGAGGTTTTCATAAAGCCTATTCGTACCGTCATGGTAGTGGATGATGAGTTTCCTACAGTCGACGCACTGCTTCAAAAGGAACTTGGGGGGGTGGGTAATTGGGTCTCCACCAATGTTGAGCGAGCTTGCAAAATTATACAGTCTTGCAGGGCCGATACTCGCCGTTGGGTGGTTGATATTCACGATGGTCAGAACTCTTTTGCAATTGAGGGTGAAGGTGAGGGCGCATCCCACTTTCATCACTCTGATTTAATGATTTTAGATTACCACTTGGATAGAGACCAGCCTGAGGATGGCGGAAATGCTGTTTCTATTCTTCGCCGGCTCGCCGACAATGATCATTTTAATCTTGTCATAGTATATACAAAAGGTTATGGGCTGGCCGGTGGTCAGATATCTAGAGTTGTGAATGAGATAGCGATTGGCCTTTCCTCATTCGATACCCGATTGGCTCAACACGAAAGGGCTTCCGCACAAGTGCGAGAGTTGTTGGAGGGGTGGGAGGACTCTAATCAAGGTGTTGCTGATCGAATTCTTAGTTTTATAGATGATAATTTGTATTTGAAAATTAAGTCTATTAAAGATAGTAAAATTGATTGGGTGGAAGTTGGTGAATGGCCCGAGCTGGAAGCATTCAAGGAGTTTGTTCGGAACGGACCTCCGGAGGCTGTGGATAAATTTTGTGGTATTTTGAAGTTCTCTGTTAGCTGTAAGCAGGAAAGTCTTAAATGTAAGCTGGCACAGAAGGATTTTGGAAAGTTAGACTGGGATTTTGAAGGAGTAACTGGTGTAAATTGGATTCGCACGGATCGCTTGTTTGTCACGGTAGTTAGTAAGTCCGAAGATCCGGCGACCTTGCCAAGTAAACTGCTGTCTTCACTTGTACGTTGGAATCCAGAACCACACAGATTACTGATGTCGAAAATGCGTGCAGAACTCGACGAGCGTGGTGTTTTAGCTGAAGGTACAGTTTTAGATAACCAGTATCTGCAGGCCGGATGGTTGCAGGAGTACCTCACAGAGGATGTCTATGAACGGCAGTGGAAAGTTCATAGTACAATTAGTCGGCACTGGGAAGGTCTAGGCGACTCTATACGTCTTGGAGTAACAGGTTTTGCTGACAGACTTGCGGAGTACTTGATAGCAGAGGGGCGTGCAGAGGTCGTAAAACAGTGGTACCCGAGATTAAGTGAGCAAGATGTTAAAAGTTATTTAAATAGTTACGTAAGTAGTAAGGTGGGTGTGGAGGGTGCCTATTTAACCACTGGGCACGTTATACGTCTAGATAAATGCACAGGCGACGGATGTTTTTGGCTGTGCCTTTCTCCCGCATGTGATTTGGTTCCTGGTCAAAAAAGTTCTGGTTGGCCAAAACGATTGGGAGATCACACTCCTTTTATTGCTGTTGAATTGTTTCCTGTCAAAGAGAGTGATGCTTTAAAGAATGCTTTTGCAGGTAATCATCTTTTCCTAAAAGTTGAAAGTAAGATTTTATGTTTCAGTTTTACTCCGCCGTTGAGTATAAAAGAGGATCCTCTGGGCGAAAAAATATCGAATCCTAAGTGGGAGCAGATGTTTGCTGGCGATCAAGGACGGTTTTCTCCAGGAACACAAAATATTACCATTACTCGGGCTGATGGAGGGAACGGCGAATTGGCGTTTAAGAAGCAATCTGCGCAAGTCGTTTCCCATTTGCGATATGAATATGCATTGAATTTGCTAAATCGGCTCGGATCTAATCTATCAAGGGTTGGGCTTGATTTTATAGGGTATAGTGGTGCCGTGATCCCTATTTCACAAACAGAGTTGTCTAGCGGTGTGGTTAATCAGCCCTCTGCGAATCAACCTGAATGATTTAGTTTTATGTCTGTACGAAATGGGCTGAGACCATCCGAATTCGGATGGTCTCTAACAGATTCTTGCTTTGTCTTTTTACTTTAAATTCATAATGCAAAAGCACATGGTGGTACTTTTGCCTTCTTTTTTGCGCGCTAAATTTATGCGGTTTCTTGTAGTTAATATAGTTTTAGGAGGCTTTTATCCTCCGCCTCTCTATTTCCCGGAGCACATCACTTACATCCTGCAACATGATCCTAGCGATAGTGGTGACAGTGTTGATGTCATGCTGGGCGTGGTCTTTGAGGTGAATGCAGGTCATGAAGTCCAGGTATTTGAGGGCAGCGTTTAGTCTTTCACTGATCCAGGCATGTAGATCGCGCAGCGGAGCGTCGGCGTCGATGAATAGGACGGGATGGTCGGTGGCGGGGTGGGACATTGGGGCGTAGTTGCACAGCGTTGACTTACTTGTCATGGGTAAAAATCCTTAGCTCAGAAAATTAATAACCACCGCTCGCTGCGAAACGAGTTAGGTGGCAGTTATGCGCGGGTTCGCAGACCGAGGAGCTAAGACCCGGCAGACCCGAAGGTCTCCCACGCACAACCGCCATGAAAATGAAGTACAGGCAAGTAGCCGGGCCGCATTGTGCCGGGTGTGGACTTAGCTCGCTAGGGCTGCGAAACCCTATCGCCAAATTCGTTCAGCGACAGACCCACTCTAGGCATCGATCCCACTGTCGCAATCAGCCTGTAGGACGTGTAATCACCACGTGTGGCCAGCGATTTTGCTCGCGGTCGGTGGCGTAGCCCGCGTAAATCAAAGGCTGCGGTGTATCAGGGAAAAATGACTTGCCAGGTTTGAGCCCGCTTCGCAGCCCCGCAAGAACAAGCTCCCTCACCACGCGGAGCGATTTCCTACGGCGTTTTCAGATCAAAAAAACCACACATTCCAGTCCCGGAACTTTTCCCAAAACCGATGCCAATTTGATGGCGTGTCGCGACGCTCATTCATCGGCTCAAGCAGTGCCAGGCTGGTTCCTGGTCAACCATGGAAGTGTGTGATGAGACTATTACTCGCAATGTTGTTGATGTTCAGCGGCTACAGCTTTGCCAGTTGCGGCAACATTGATGACCACGATCAGCGTGCCTATTGCAATGCAAGGGAGAGCGGCAGCAGTTGCGGCAATATCGATAATCACGATCTGCGGGCAGCGTGTAACGCGGAGATGGGCGGCAGTTCCTGCGGCAACATTGACGACCACGACCAGCGCGCCTACTGCAATGCCAAACAGAGCGGCAGCAGTTGCGGCAACATCGATGATCATGACCTGCGTGCGCGATGCAACGCGGAGCAGGCTGGCAGTTCCTGCGGCAATATCGATGACCACGACCAGCGCGCCTACTGCAATGCCACAACGGGCGGCAGCAGTTGCGGAAATATCGACAACCATGATTTGCGTACGCGGTGTGAGGCCATGAAGCGCTGATCTGGTTTTGATTGCTTCACTCAGTGCCAGGCTGTTTCCCGGCATGCTCAAGGAAGTGTGAGATGAAACTGATTCTTGCGATGTTGTTGCTGTTCAGCGGTTACGTTTCCGCCAGTTGCTCCAGCATCAGTGATCACGACAAACGCAGTTATTGCCAGGCCAGGGAGGAAGGCAGCAGCTGTTCTTCCATCGGCGACCACGATTTGCGTTCGGCCTGCGAAGCGGAAAAAGGCAGTTCGTGCTCAAGCATTGGCGACCATGACCAACGCGCTTATTGCGAAGCCAAAAAGGGCAGCAGTTGTTCCTCCATCGGCGATCACGACCTGCGCGCGGCCTGTGAGGCGGAAAAAGGCAGTTCATGTTCGAGCATTGGTGATCATGACCAACGTGCGTTTTGTGAAGCGAAGAAGGGCAGTAGTTGTTCTTCAATCGGCGATCATGATCTGCGCAGTCAGTGTGAAGCCATGAAACGCTGAATCCACCCGCCATCTAGAACCAAAAGGGACACCCATCGGTGTCCCTTTTTCATGCGCGCTTGAACGCTGTTATTTCGCCTTCCAATGCCCACCCCCGTTCTCGCAATCAATCCGCGCCTGCGCCAGATGCTCCACATCGTAGTAATACGTGGTCACTTGCGCACTGTCCGGAATGTTCAGGGCCTTGGCATTTTTGTCCTTGCTGGTGGAGTGCGGGTTGGCCAGGGATTCCTGAGTGAGTGTGGCAATACACGAGGCCTGATAGTGGTCGGCGCAGTGTTCGACTTTGGTTTTGCTGCTGTTGAGCATGTCCTTGCTTTCGTTGCTGCATGACCAGTCGATGGCGTTGACCGGCATGCCTTCGTATTCATAGCAGATGCGCGTCTCGACGGCGGGCACTGAGGGGCTGGAGGAGCGGGTCTTGACTTCGCAGCCCTCGGCCATGACGCAGGTTGGGACAACGCTGAAAGTGGCGATCAGGAGGAACAGTCGGATGTTCATCGTGGAACTCTCCCATGGCCCCGTGTTAGGTCGTGAGCGGGGCGCTTATGGTTTCGAGATGGGGCGGGCGCGGGAGGTTCCATCAGGATTTTGATTTGCGCCTGGCGCACAGAGTGAGAAACAATCGGACACACCTAGCACCCAAGGATTGGAGCAGTGCTCATGATTCACATCGGCAGCCGCAACAACGCCCCCACGCCGCAGCACAAAACCCAGGACATCTACATCTTCAGCATCGACCTGTCTCGCCCGGCGACGCCGTTCTGTTTCGAGCAATCGATTGGCGGCGGGCATGTCGAGCAGGGCGGTGCGCGGTGGTTGGCGCTGGATGAGCTGGATGGCTGGCCCGGTGAATGGCGTGAGCATTTGAAGAAGGCCGGATGTGCCTGGGTGGCCGAGTTGCTGGACGCGCGTTCGGGGGAGAGTCAGGCTGATCTGGTCTCGCTGATCCTTCAGCGCTACGCCGAGCCGGCGCAGCCAGCCGGACGTTTGCAGGCGATTGGGCGCTGGTTCAAGCGTCACTTCTATATTGGCGGCCGGTACGGCGTCTGACCCGAGGAAAAGCCCATGACTCAGACACTGGAACGCGCCATCGCGATTGCCGCCACGGCCCACGCGGGGCAGGTGGACAAGGGCGGTGCGCCGTATATTTTGCATCCGCTGAAGGTCATGTTGCGCATGAGCAGCCTGGAAGAGCGCATCGTCGCGGTGCTGCACGATGTGGTCGAGGACTGCGGCATCAGCCTGGAGGATTTGCGCAAGGAAGGCTTCAGCGAAGCGGTTTTGTCCGCCATCGAATCGGTGACCAAAGTGCCCGGTGAATCCTACGAGGACTTTGTCGAGCGCGCGGCACAGAACCCGATCGGGCGGGTGGTGAAGCTGGCGGATCTGGAAGAGAACAGCGACCTGTCGCGGATTGACTCGCCGAGCTGGGAGGATCTGGAGCGGATCGAAAAATATCGGCGGGCGATTGGACGGCTGCGCGCCTGACCTAACTGAAAAGCACCTTGAATAGCCAGGAAGGCGACCATGAAATCCATTCTGTGTTTGTTGATTGCTGCCGGCTTCGGTGCACTGTTGCAATTCGAAGGCGTGCCCCACGGTTTGCTGTTGGGCTCGATTCTTGTGACGGCACTGGTCGTTACCAAATTCAAATTCGCGCCAGCGACGCCCTATGGTCTGGGCTACATCCAGGTCACGCTGGGCATCGCCACCGGGTTGATGTTCGAAGCGTGGGACAGCGCGACTGTTTCGACGATGTTGCCAAGCCTCGGCGTGTTGCTGCTGTGCCTGGCAGTGCAAGTGGCGCTGGCCGCGTGGTGGCTGTCGCGCGGGGCGGGGTGGAATCGCACGGATGCACTGCTGGCGGTGTATCCGGGCGCGCTGGCGGCGGTGTTCGATTTGCTGGAATCGCATCAGGCGTCGAGCAAGGTGATCATCGTGCACTTGATGCGGCTGCTGCTGATAACGGTGCTGGTGAGTTTGCTGATTCCCGGAACGGCACCAGTTGCGGTGGCCGAGGTCGATCCGCTGTCGACGGGCATGGCGTTGACCGTGCTGGCAGTGATCGGTTTGAGCGTGGTGGTCGGGCGTTTGCTGCTGGCCGTTGGCGTGCCGGCGCCGTTCATGCTGACGGCAATCATCATCACCGCCGCGTTCGTGAAATCAGGATGGCTGCAGGGCTTTCACATGCCGGACTGGAGCCTGAATCTGGCGGCGCTGATTCTCGGTGTGCGGATCGGCTCCCGTTTTCAGGGTCTCGGCCTCGCGGAACTGGGACGTCATGGCCGCACGGCGCTGGTGTCGGTGGGTTTGATGATTCTGGTCGCGGCGATTTTTGCATTGGCAGCGGCACGGTTGCTGGGCAGCGATGGGTTGTCGCTGTGGCTCGCCTACATGCCGGGGGCCATCGAAACCATTGCGATTGTGGCGTTCGCCGGCGGGCTGAATGTGGTGTTTATCCTCACTCACCATCTGGCGCGAATGGTGGTGTTGCACTTTGCACCGGCGTTGCTGGTGCAGGTTCGGCGGGTGCGGGAGGACGCTTGAATACGGGCATTGCGCCCCGTGAACTACACTCCCAGATTACCCCGCCCCCCAGGCAACCCCGCCGCGTCGGAGGTCATCATGTTCCGTCATTCACTGTTCATCGCAGCGTGCCTGTGCGCCACACAGGCCAGCGCTGAATCCGTCGTCCCGCTCAAGGGCCAGACTTCCCAGCAAACCCAGATCGACATCAACGATTGCCATTCCATCGCGTCCACCTCAACCACGTCGACACCCCAGGCCGGTGGTCGGCTGAAGGGCGCTGCCGTGGGTGCGGCGGCCGGCGCTACTGCCGCTGAAGTGCGCGGGCGTCAGCACGACGAGTTTTACGAAGCCGTGGACGATGACCGCAAGCAGGATTACCGCCAGAACCGCGCCAAAGAGACGGCTGCGGCGGGTGCGGTGGTTGGCGGTGCGCGGCAGCGGCAGGATCGGCGCGAGCAGCGGCGGACCGATGCTTCAGCCAGTTCAAGCGCCTACGCCGGTTGCCTGCAGGGGCGGGGTTATCAGGTCACGCCCTGACGGCTTTCCCGGTGCGCGACGAGCAGGTGCATCATCACGCCGCTGTAGAGCGTCACCAGAATGAACAACCCCATGCGCACCGCGAACGCGGTGTAGACGTCCTTGCCCGCCGCGCTGTCCTCAACGGACTGACCGAGCAGGATGATCATGGTGATCAGGGTGTTGAGCCAGAACCCCGGCGTGAGCTGCGTCGGGTGCAGTCGATAGAGTTTGCGCGCCACCAACAGCCCGAACAGCAGCATCCACAGAAAGAACATCCACAGGTGCACGAAAAGGCTTAACGCGCACCAGAACAGCACCGCCAGCAACCCGCCCAATAAGGTCGAGCCGAGCAATTCGCGCCCGGCGTGGTGGGTGCGGGTGGTGGTGCTCTGCTGGCCGAGGCTGACGGCTTTGAGGATGATCGGCAGGTAGCTGGCCGGGTCGATCAGCACCAGCAGGAAGGTCGGCAGCACGATCAATGTTGCGCGCATCGCTACGCGAGGCAGGTCTTCGGCGGGCAGGGCGGGAGCGGGTCGTGGCGCGGGGCTGTTGGCCGGTTCCGGGAACAGGACATGGCTCAGGCCAACGATGACGACGGCCAGCAACAAGCCTTTGACCAGCGCGCCGATCACCGCCATTGCCAGTTCGAATGAGGCAAAACCGGCGGCGGAGATCATGGTCATGCCGATCACCAGAAACGTCATGATCAGCACATTGCCGCCGCGCAAGCCGTAGGTGAACACCAGAAACAGACCGACACCGATCAGCAGCACGCCGCACACCGGGTAATAACGCAGCAACGGCACCAGCAACAGCCCGAGACTGGTGGTGAACGCCGCGACCAATGTCAGCACCAGCGCCATTTTGACTGGCAATGGCCGGGGCATGCTGGCCAGCAGCAACACCGCGAGCACCGGCGACAAAAACGACAGCGGCAAGGCGAGGCCGTAACTGGCGGCGGTACACAACGCCGTGCCGCAAGCCAGGCGCAAGGCACGTTGCGCCGGAACGCTGCGCTCAGTAGGCATACGATAGCCAGCTCATCAACCAGACAAACATCCGCCCGAGTGGATTGAGCAGATTGCCCTCGCTCGGAAACGCCATGACTTCCGCCTGCCCGCCCGCGCGAATCGAACGACTCTCGAACAGGCGCTTTTTCGCCTCTTCGCTGAACTCGATGATCACCGGAAAACGCTGGGCCGGACGCAGCCAGTCGCGGCTGTTCTGGATCGTCGGCAGGGTGCCGGGCGGCGGTGTCTGGCCGACGCTGACGCCATAACCGACGCTGCGCACCCGGCCATCGAGGACTTCGCCGGGCAGGGCGTCGAGGATGATCGACACCGGCGTGCCGGGCTTGATCCGGCCGAGGTTGTTCTCGGTGAGGTCGGCGCTGACCCACACGTCCTGGATCGTGATCAGCGTCATCACCGGACTGCCGGCAGCGGCGAACTGGCCGACATCGGTGCGCAGGTCGGTGATCAGGCCCGCCGAACGCGCACCAATGCGGGTGTTGGCCAGATCGAGTTCGGCCTTGGCCAGCGTGGCGGCGGCGCTGAGCAGTTTGGCGTTGGTGTCGGTGTTGCCGCCTTCCTGCTCCTGGGCGCGCAGTACTTCGGCCCGAGCGGCGGCGACCTGACTGACAGCGGCCTCGTGATTGGCCCGGGACACTTCCAGCAGCCGAACCGAAACCGTGCCCGGATCTTCTTTGTACAAGCCTTCCAGCCGTCGATTGTCCTGGCGCGTTTTGAGTTCATTGGCTTGCGCGGCCCGCAACGACGCCTGTGCCGAAGCGATGCCCGCGGTGCTGGCGCCGACCGTGCGCCGGGTGTTTTCCAGATCGGCGCGGGCCCGGTCGACGGCGATTTGCAGCGGCTGCGGATCGAGCTCGAAGAGGATGTCGCCGGCCTGCACGTCCTGATTGTTGCGCACGTTGACCTTGATCACCCGGCCCGCGACTTCCGCTGCCACCGGGATCACGAATGCGCCGACCCGCGCCTGTTGGGTGTAGGGCGTAAAACGGTCGGCCAGCAGATACCAGACCAGGCTCAGCACAATCACCAGCAGCACCCAGCGGATGCCTTTTTTCGCCGGATCCGGCGGCGCTTCATCACTCATGGCGGTCTACCTGCGAGGGAATCGGATAGGTCGGTTGCGGCGGCGGGGCGCTCAGCAGATCGCCCCAGTCGGTTCGTTGCTGCATCTGCTGCCGGGTCGCTGGATCAATCTGCGGCCCGGCGCTTTGCCAGCCACCGCCGACGGCACGGTACAGGGCGATCAGATTGCTCACGGCGTTACCGCGGCTGACCAGATAGTTGTCCTGTAGCTCCAGCAACGCACGTTGGGCATCGAGCACTCGCTGAAAGTCTGAATAACCTTCGCGATATTGAGTGTTGGCCAGCACCAGCGAACGTCGCGCCGCGCCTTCGGCCTCGCCGAGAATGCGTTCGCGCTCCAGCGCTTTGGTCAGGCCGCTGGCGGCGTCGTCGGCCTCGCGGGCAGCCTGGCGGACCTTGTCGCGATAGGCTTCGATCAGTTGCTGCAAGCGCGCATCCTGTACGCGGATGTTGTTGTGGATGCGGCCGTAATCGAACAGGTTCCAGCGCAGGCTCGGGCCGCCGATCAGGTCGAGGCTGCGCGGGGTGCTGCCGAGGGTGTCGCTGGACCAGACGATGCTGCCGAGCAGGGTCAGCGAGGGATACAGATCGGTTTCAGCCACGCCGACCAGCGCCGATTGCGCGGCCACGTTCAGCTCTGCCGCGCGCACATCGGGACGGCGCAGCAGCAGGTTGGCCGGGACGTCCTGCAACACGGCGCGATCCACCAGCGGAATCAGCCCCGGTTGTTCCGCCAGAAACGCCGCGCCACCGGGCGGCTGGCCGACCAGCACCGCCAGTGCATTGCGGGTGCGCAGCAACTGGTCTTCGAACGCCGGAATGCTGCTCAGGGTGCCGAGGTATTGGGTTCTGGCCTGTTGCAGGTCGAGTTCGGCGGTCTGGCCGCTGCGAAAGAGTTTTTCGGTGATCTCGAAATTGCGTTTTTGTTGAGCGGCGTTTTCCCGAGCGACCCGCAGCCGGGCTTCGGTGGTGCGCAGGGCAAAGTAGGTGTCGGCCACTTGAGCGCGTAATAGAACGAGGGCGTCTTCGTAGTTGGCCTGGGCGGCGAAGTAGCTGGCGTCGGCGGACTCGATGGCGCGGCTGAAGCGACCCCAGAAATCCAGTTCCCAGCCGACATCGAATGCGGCGCTGTGCTGCCAGAAGTGCAAGTCCTGCGGGTTGTTGCCGCCGGACTGACGGCGGTCGATGTACAGGCTGTCGGCGCTGGCCTGTTGCAGCTGCGGGTAGCGGCCGCTGTCGGCGATGCCCAGTTGCGCGCGGGCTTCGAGGACCCGCAGGCCGGCGATTTTCAGGCTGCTATTGCGGGCTTCGGCGTCGCTGATCAAACGGTCGAGGATCGGATCGGCAAACACCTGCCACCACTGGCGCAGATCCGGCACGGTGCCGCGTTCGCTGGCCTGCTCGAGCGCCGGACTTTGCCACTGCTTGCTCCAGTCCTGCGCCGGTGGCTGGAAATCCGGGCCCAGCCGCAGGCAGCCGCCAAGGCTCAGCGCACCGAGCAACAGCAGGTGGCCGGGACGGAGCAGCAGGGCTGGCGTTGCAGGCATACCGGGAGGCCCCAGCGGGAAATGTCACTGGAGCATAGACCGCAGATTGCGGGTTGTTCGAAGCAATCAACTGCTACGCTTTTTCAGGCGAACGCCACCGAACCCCGCCCCGGATAAAAAGGTAGGAAGCCATGGACACTGCTCAAGAACCGCTTGCCCCCACCAGCGCCAGTTGGCGTTTCAAGGTCGGCGTGGCAATCATCTGCCTGATGCTCGGTTCGTGGCTGATGGTGCCGATTGCCGCCGCCCTCGACGTGCCGGGCTCGAAAGTCGCGGCGCTGACCGGGGTGCTGTTCATCAGTAATAAAGTGCTGTTGCTGCTGGTGATCGCGGTCATGGGCAAGGCCGGGTTCGCCGAACTCAAGCGCACGATCGGCCACTACATTTCCGGCGTGATTCCGACCCCGGTGGCCGAAGTCAGCCCGATGCGCCATAAGATCGGCGTGGTGATGTTCTGCCTGCCGCTGCTGTCGTCCTTCCTGGAACCTTATTTCGACAACTTCTTCCCGGGCGTACGGCCCAATCTCTGGCAGTTGCAGGCGCTCGGCGACTTGATGTTCGTCGGCAGCTTCTTCGTGCTGGGCGGCAATTTCTGGGACAAGGTGCATGCGTTGTTCGTGCGCAAAGCGCGGGTGGTGGTGGTGGAATGAAAACAGGGGGCATAAGCCCCCTTTGTCATTTGAGGTGGGCGGCGAAGCCCTCGCTGCCTGGCGCAATGTCGTCCTTTAAGGTCAGCGACGGAATCTCGTAATCACCGCCATTCTGCTGCCGATACGCGATCGGCCGCGTGCTCCACAGTTCATCGAGCCGCGTGCCCAGCGCCTCACAGGTCTGGGCAAACCGGGCTTCATCCATCCGGCTGGTGCGGTACACCACGAAGGGCGGCATCACGTCAAAACCAGGGTAGTAGAGGATTCCGTGCTGGATGGGGAACAGCACGTCGTCGATCGGGCCGTTGATCCCGCGCGGGCTGTAGTGTGATTCCCAGCCTCCGGTGGTGACCATCAGCATGGCCCGCTTGCCTTTCAGGTGGCCTTCACCGTAGCGGTCGCCCCAGCGAGCATCGGAATGCTCGCCCACGCCGTAGGCAAATCCGTAGGCATACACGCGCTCGACCCAGCCCTTGAGAATCGCCGGCATGGAGAACCACCACAGCGGGAATTGCAGGATCAGTGCGTCGGCCCATTGCAGTTTTTCCTGCTCGCGGGCGATGTCGGCGGCTTGTCGGCCCTGCTCGAAAGCAAGTTTCGAATCGAGGGAGGCATGAAACGGCCGGCTCGTGTCGCGACCGGGACTGTCATCGGCGTCGAGGGTGGTTTTCCAGTTCATCGCATAGAGGTCGGAGACCTGCACGGTATGGCCGGCGGCTTGCAGGCGCTGGACGGTGAAGTCTTTGAGCGAGCCGTTGAGTGAGGTCGCTTCGGGATGGGCATAGACCAGAAGTACATTCATGTTGAAGCTCCGTTGCTGTGTGACAGCAGGATCGACGTTTGCCGGGTATATTGGAAATGAATGTCTGATATGTCTGGTATAGCCATGAATAATTTGAGACGGCTGGATATCAACCTGCTGCTGACCCTCGATGTGTTGCTCGCGGAGCACAACGTCACCCGTGCCGCCCAGCGGCTGAACCTGTCGCAGCCGTCGGTAAGCGTGCATCTGGCCAAGTTGCGGGACATCTTCGGCGATCCGCTGTTGCTGCCCGGCCCACGAGGCATGCGTCCGACGGCGCGGGCGGATGAGCTGCGCGAGCCGTTGCGGGACGCACTGGAGGCGCTGGAACGAGCGGTGGCGCCGGCCAGGCCGTTCGACCCGGCGCAAGCGACGAATACCTGGAAAATCGCGGCAACGGACTACGGCGGGTCGACCATTGTCCTGCCGGGCCTGAACGGTTTGCGCAGGCAGGCACCGGGCACACGGCTGGCGGTGATCGACCTGATGCCCAGAGAAATGGTCAAGCAGGCGGAGCAGGGGGTGTTCGATCTGGCATTGCACATCACCGAAGACGCGCCACTGGAGTTGTATCAGCGCCGGCTGTTCACCGAGCGTTATGTGTTGGCCGGACGAGTCGGGCATCCGGGCCTGAACGCCAGACCGACTCGCGAACAGTTCTGCGCGCTGGAACACGTCATGGTGTCGCGCGAGGGCGGGGGCTTTTTCGGGGTGACGGACAAGGCGCTGGCCGAAGTGGGCCTGTCGAGAAAAGTCGTGCTGTCGGTGCCGCACTTTCTGTTGGTGATGTCGGTGCTCGCCAGCACTGATCTGGTGGCGATGCTGCCGTCACGCCTGGTGCGTGACAACCCTGCACTGCAAGTGGTCGCTGCGCCGCTGGAGGTGCCGGGCTACGAGATGGCGATGTTCTGGGGCGAACGATCCCATCGTGATCCAGCGCACAGATGGTTGCGCGAACACTTGGCGGCGTCGGTGTGAATCAAGCGTGGCCGAGCGCAATGGCAAACGACACGACGACCATGCAGGCGAAAGCGAAATTGAGGTTCATGGGGTGTTCATCCTGGTCCTTTTGAAAGTGGGGCCATTCTGCCGGGGGCGGGTCGAAAGAAAAAATTCGGCTTTGTGATTCCAATGATCGAAGCCATTGATACCAGCGTTGTGTTTGCCGGTTTGCTTGGCTAAGCTCGCGAAAACCTGCAATGACAAGCACAAACAGGCAAAACCATGCACGATCATTCCGCTTCCGAGCTTCCCTCCCTGCGTCGGCAGAAAATCCTTCTCATCCTGGAACGTGACGGCAAGGTCATGGCGTCCGAGTTGAGCCAGCATTTTGCGGTGTCCGAAGACACCATCCGCCGCGATCTCGCCGAGCTGGACAACGCCGGACTGGTGCAGCGAGTGCACGGCGGCGCGCTGCCGCGGCCCAAGGACACCGGCAAGGATTACTTCACCCGACTGGACGAGATCGACGAGGTGAAGATTCGTCTGGCGCAATTGGCGGCGCAGCAGGTGCGGAACGGGCAGACGGTGATGTTCGACTCCGGTTCCACCTCGTTGCAGGTGGCGCGTTCGTTGCCCAGGGACATCAGCCTCACGGCGGTCACGGCCTCACCGATGACGGCGATTGCGTTGTCCGAATATCCGGGCATCAAAGTGATTCTGGCGGGCGGTCAGTTGAACCCGAAAACGATGTCGGCTGGCGGTCACGAGGCGCTGCGGCTGCTGTCGGGGATCAAGGCGGATCTGGCGATCACCGGGGTCTGCGCGATTCATCCGGAGGTGGGCATCACCTCGCTGCATTTCGATGAAGTGCCGGTCAAGCAGGCGCTGCTCGACTGTGCGGCGCGGGTGATTGCCGTGACCACGGCGGACAAGCTCGGTGCGGTAGAACCGTTTGTGGTGGCGCCGTGCGAGCGCTTGCACACGCTGATCACCGAACGGCATGTGGCGTCTGGGAATATTGAGGACTACCGGCGGTTGGGGATTGAGGTGGAGCAGTTGCCTGACTGAGGTTTTGCAGTGAGGCCGGTGGCCTCATCGCCAGCAGGCTGGCTCCCACAGTGAATGTGCGTCGTACACAAAATCTGTGGGAGCCAGCCTGCTGGCGATAGGGCCAGACCTATCAGCGCAGTTTTTCCAGCATCTGGTAGTACCACATGCCCGCCGCCAGCATCGGATTCCCCAGCAGATCCCCCATCGGCACGCGAATGTGCGAGCACGCGGCAAACGTGTCGAACTGCTGCATCTGCCCGGTGATCGCCCGGCTCATGATTTCGCCCATGATGTGGGTCGTGGCGATGCCGTGGCCGGAGTAGCCCTGGCAATACCAGACGTTGTCCGAAAGCTTGCCCAGTTGCGGAATGCGGTTGATGACGATGCCCATCGCGCAGCTCCACTGGTAGTCGATCTTCACCCCTTTGAGCGCCGGGAAGGTCTGTTCGATGCACGGCCGCAGTTCGCCGGCGATGTCCCGTGAGTCCTTGCCGCTGTAGTTGGCGCCACCGCCGAACAGCAGGCGACCGTCGGCGGTGAGGCGGTAGTAGTCGAGGACGAAGCGGCAGTCGTAAACGGCGAGGTCTTCAGGGTTGATCTGTTTGGCCAGATCGCCCAATGGTTCGGTGGTGACAATGCCGCCCATGGCCGGGAAAATCTTGCCCTTGAGCTGGCCCGGTTCGAGTTTGTGGTAAACGTCGCCGGCCAGCAGCACCTGATTGGCGTCGATCCGGCCGTGGGCGGTGCGCACGGCAGGGCTGGCGCCGTGAATGATCTCCAGCACTTCGCTGTTTTCGAAGATCAGCGCGCCGAGGCTTTGCGCCGCTCGCGCCTCGCCGATGCACAGGTTGAGCGGGTGCAGGTGCATGTTGCGGGTGTTCTTGATGGCGCCGTGGTAGAGATCGCTTTGCAGCAGATCACGGACCTGGCTGCGGTCGAGCAGACTGACCTCATCGCCCATGCCTCGGCGCACGGCTTCGTCGTAGTCGCTGCGCAAACCGGCCATATGGCTTGGCTTGTATGCCGCATGCAAATGGCCGTGCTTGAGGTCGCAATCGATCGCATATTTCTCGACCCGTTGTTTGATGATTTCGTGCCCGCGCCAGCGCAGGTGCCAGATGAAATCGTCGACCTCATCGCCCAATGTGTTGCGCATCTGTTTGCGCATCGCGCCGTCGCCGGACAGGCTGCCCGTGACCTGCCCACCGTTGCGCCCGGTGGCGCCCCAGCCGATCTTGTGGCTTTCGACGATGGCGACTTTCAGGCCTTTTTCGGCCAGTTCCACGGCCGTGGCAACGCCGGTGAAACCGCCGCTGATGATCACCACATCGACCTGGTGCCGGCCTTGCAGGGTCGGGTAGTCGGTGTCGCGGTTGAGGGTCGCGGTGTAGTAGGAATTGCTGCGTTCAGTCATTTTTAGTTCCACACAAAATTCGGGAGGCAGAGTGCAATCCTTGTGGGAGCCAGCCTGCTGGCGATGAGGGCCTGTCAGACACATGGATGGTGAAGGACACACCGCTATCGCCAGCAGGCTGGCTCCCACAGGGTTCAGTGGGAGGCGTCAGGCCTCTGTGAGGTACCAGCGCCAGTCCTGCTCACCCACTTCAGCCATGAACTGCCGGTATTCCGCACGTTTCACTGCCAGATACACCCCGAGAAATTCCTGCCCCAAGGCATCCCGCGCCCACACCGAATTTTCCAGCGCCGTAAGCGAGGTCAGCCAGTCGGTCGGCAGCAATTCTTTCGCCTGCGCGTAACCGTTGCCTTCCACCGGTTCACCCGGATCGATGTCTTCTTTTACTCCGCGATGAATGCCCGCCAGAATCGCCGCCGCTGCCAGATACGGGTTGGCATCGGCGCCGCAGATGCGGTGTTCGATGTGCCGTGTGTTGGCCGGGCCGCCGGGCACGCGCAGGCTGACGGTACGGTTGTCGACGCCCCAGGTCGGCGCCAGTGGCGCGTAGCTGTTGGCCTGGAAACGGCGGTAGGAGTTGGCGTTGGGGCAGAACAGCAGCAGCGAATCGAGCAACGACGCGAGCATCCCGCCAATCGCCGTGCGCAGCAGCGGGGTGCCCGCTGGATCTTCGGAGGCGAACAGATTGCGTCCCTCGGCATCGGCGAGGCTGACGTGCATGTGCATGCCGGTACCCGCCAGATGATCGAACGGCTTGGCCATGAAGGTCGCCTGCATGCCGTGCTTGTGCGCTACGGCTTTGACCAGCCGTTTGTAGCGCACGGCCTGGTCCATTGCTTCCAGCGCATCGCCGTGTTCGAGGGTGATTTCCACCTGGCCCGGCGCGTATTCCGAGATTGCCGTACGCGCCGGAATGCCGTGCAGTTTACAGGCGCTGTAGAGGTCGGCAAGGAACGGTTCGATCTGCTCCAGCTCACGCAAACCGTAGACCTGCGTGTGTCGCGGTCGCCCACCGTCGGCATCCAGCGCCGGTTGCGGACGGCCGTTGTGATCGCGTTTGGCGTCGAGCAGATAGAACTCCAGCTCGCAGGCCATCACCGGGTGGTAGCCCTCGGCTTTCAGGCGGTCGATGACTTTGATCAACAGGTGGCGCGGGTCGGCGATGCTCGCCGGCATGCCTTGTTCCGGGTGCATGCTGACCTGCACCGCCGCAGTCGGAATCTGCCGCCACGGCAGGCGCACCAGACTGCCTTCCAATGGGTAGGCGCGGCAGTCGATGTCGCCGACGTCCCACACCAGGCCTGAGTTTTCCACGTCTTCGCCATGCACAGTCAGACCGAGGATGGTGCTCGGCAGCGGGCGGCCGCTTTCGTACACGGCGAGCAGTTCTTCGCGGTGCAACAGCTTGCCGCGCGGCACGCCGTTAGCGTCGAGGATGAACAGCTCGATCATGTCGATTTCGGGGTTCTGCTCGAGAAAGTGACGGGCGTCTTCAATGGCTGCGAATTTCATAATCAATCACTCACGATGGCGCCGCACAGGCGCGCAGATTCGGGCCGGACGCAGCTCGGCAAAAGGCGCGGGCGTCCTGGCAGGGATATCGAAAAAAGGGGGGGAGCTGTCGCGGTTTTTTATCGGCGCGATCAGACAGGCAGGCAGATATCCGGCGGGCGTGCGGAGTGACGCAGCTTGGAACGGCTCAGGGCCATGGGGAGATTGACGATGCGATTCATGCGCGGCCCCTGTGAAGGAGGGCGCACAGTGCAGAGACGTTCAACGATTCTGATTGTTGTGGTGACGTGCTCATGACGCGTGTTTCCGTTGGCGGAAAACGTCGGCGGCGGGAGTGTCCCGCCAGGCCGGTGTGGCTGGATAGTAAGGGGGAATCCCCGGATAAGTAAACGCCTGTTTCCGCAGGCGTTGGCGTGCACCCCGGTTCAACGCAGCAGATAAAACCCCAGCCCGACGAGGGCGCAAACGATCAACACCTCGATTACCCCGCGCTTGAAAAAGAACAGGGCGACGGCGGCAGCCAGGGCCAGCAGGATCGAGAAAATGTCCGGTTGCCCGGCGAATCCATTGGGCCAGAACACGTGCCAGGCAAAGAAACACGCCAGATTGAGGATCACCCCGACCACCGCCGCCGTGATCGCGGTCAGCGGCGCGGTGAACTTCAGTTCATTGTGCGTCGACTCCACCAACGGCCCGCCGGCGAGGATGAACAGGAACGAGGGCAGAAAAGTGAACCAGGTCACCAGCGTCGCGGCCAAGGCTCCGGCGGCGAACGCGTGTTCCGGGCCGAACGTCGGTTGCACGTAAGCGCCGACGAACCCGACAAACGCCACGACCATGATCAGCGGTCCCGGCGTGGTTTCGCCCAGGGCCAGGCCGTCTATCATCTGCGTTGGCGTCAGCCAGCCGTAATGCCCGACCGCGCCCTGATACACGTAGGGCAGCACGGCGTAGGCGCCGCCGAACGTCAGCAGCGCCGCTTTGGTGAAGAACCAGCCCATCTGCGTGAAGGTGCCGTCCCAGCCGAACAACGCGGTCAGCAACGCCATGGGCAGACACCATAGCAACGCACCGATCAGCGCCAGACGCAGCAGCCTTGGCAAGTTGAACTGCGCATGTTCGGGCGGCGGTGTGTCGTCATCGATCAGCGCCGGGCCGAAGGATTTTTCGCCGCCGCGATGGCCGCCGTTGCTGAACCGCTGCGGCGCCCAGCGTCCGCCGAAATAACCGATCAATGCCGCGCCGAGCACGATCAGCGGGAACGGCAGGTTGAAGGCAAAAATCGCCACGAACGCTGCCCCGGCGATCGCCCATAACCAACTGTTCTTCAACGCTCGCGAACCGATGCGATGGGCCGCGTGCAGCACAATCGCGGTCACCGCCGGTTTGATTCCGTAAAACACCCCGGCTACCGCCGGCACATCGCCGAACGCGATGTAGACCCACGACAGAGCGATCAGAATCAGCAGCGAAGGCAATACAAACAGCACTCCGGCCAATATGCCGCCAGGGGTTCGGTGCAGCAGCCAGCCGATGTAAGTCGCCAATTGTTGGGCCTCGGGGCCTGGCAGCAACATGCAGTAGTTGAGCGCATGCAGGAAACGTCGCTCCGAGATCCAACGCCGGCGCTCCACCAGTTCCTGATGCATGATCGCGATCTGCCCGGCGGGGCCGCCGAAGCCGATGCAGCCGAGTTTGAGCCAGAACGGCCAGGCCTGGCGCAGGGTGATGGGTTGAGGACGGGGCAAGTCTTTTGGCGTTTGGCTCAAGTGTGGCTCCCGAGTTGAGTTGTGGTGGAGCGGCTATCTAATCAGGCTTTTGTTAAGGAGTGGTATCGAGATTGCAGCCCTCACCCCAGCCCTCTCCCGGAGGGAGAGGGGGCCGACCGAGGTGTCTTGCGTCATACATCGACCTGAAGAATCGAGTCGATTATGGATTCAGCACACCGCCCTCAGACTGGCATCCGGATTCAACACTATGCGTTCAGTTCAGTTCAGTTCAGTATTCGGATTCGGCAAACTGCCCTCAGACTGGCATCCGGATTCAGTCCTATGCGTTCAGACCGGCATCCGGATTCAACGCTATAGGTTCAGGTCGGCGTAGTACTGCAATATCCCCGGGTCGGTTCCCTCTCCCTCTGGGAGAGGGGTAGGGTGAGGGCTTTCGGTCTTCAGGCATGCGCCAGACTCCAGCGAAACGCCGCATCCTGATCACTCTCCCGCGCCTCGACCCAATGCGAACCGTCAGGCGTAGTCTCACGCTTCCAGAACGGCGCACGGGTCTTCAGCACATCCATGATGAACGCACAGGCCTCGAACGCCGCATGCCGATGCTTGCTGCTGACGCCAACGAACACGATCGGTTCGGTCACTGACAGCGCGCCGACCCGATGCACAATCTCCACCGCCAATAGCGGCCAACGCTCGCGGGCCTGTTCGGCGATCTGCTCCAGAGCCTTCTCGGTCATGCCCGGATAATGCTCCAGAAACAGCTCGGTCACCGACTGCCCGACGTTCAGATCCCGCACATAACCAATGAAATTCACCACCGCGCCCACCCGTGGATTGCGCGCATGCAGATTGGCAATCAACTGACCGGCATCGAAGCCTTTACGCTGGACTCGAACACCCATGTTTCAACCCCCCGTGACCGGCGGGAAAAACGCAATCTCGTCGAAATCCTCGATTGCCTGATCCGGCTGACACAGTTCCTGATTCACCGCGCACATCAGGTTGCCGGCGCCGAGCACTTCACGCCAGACATCGCCGCGCTGCATCAGCATCTGCCGCACGTCCTCGACACAGGCGAGGGTGTCGCTGGCCGGAATCTTTTCACCGCCCAGATTGAGCCGGTCACGGTAGCTGGCGAAGTAGTTGATCAGAATCATTGCGGGTTCTCCCATTGAAAGTGGCCGGAGCGGCCGCCCTGTTTGCTGAGCAGGCGGATGTCGCCGATAACCATCGCCCGGTCCACCGCTTTGCACATGTCGTAGATCGTCAGCGCGGCGACGCTGGCGGCGGTCAGGGCTTCGAGTTCAACGCCGGTCTGGCCGGTGAGGCGGCAGGTGCTGGTGATCTGCACACGGTCCGGTTCACAGGCCTTGAGCTCGACGTGGATAGAGCTGAGCAACAGCGCATGACACAGCGGAATCAACTCGTGGGTGCGCTTGGCCGCCTGAATCCCGGCGATCCGCGCGACGGCGAACACGTCGCCCTTGGGGTGGCCGTTGGACTGGATCATTTGCAGGGTTTCCGGGCGCATCTGCACCCAGGCTTGCGCGGTGGCTTCGCGGCGGGTGGCGGCTTTGTCGCTGACATCGACCATGTTGGCGCGGCCCTGATCGTCGAGGTGGGTGAGGGTGTTACTCATGCGGAGGGCTCCTGGATCGGGCTGTAGATTCGCGGGGCGTTGCGGTGCGGGACGTGGATCAGGTTCAAGCGGTGCTTGAGCGCCCAGCGCACGGTCAGCGCGGTGGGGGCAGACAGGCTGACGAGGGTGCCGAGGCGGGCGCGCACGGCTTTGTGGATCAGTTCCAGGCTGCAACGGCTGGTGACCACGACGAAGCCCTGAAGCGCATCGAGACCTTCGAACTGCAAGGCGCCGATCAGCTTGTCGAGGGCGTTGTGGCGGCCAATGTCTTCACGGCACAGCAGCGCTTGGCCGTCGGCGTCGAAGTACAGCGCTGCATGCAGGGCGCCGCTGCTGCGGGCCAGTTGCTGGGCCTGCTCGATGCGCTGGCGGATGCCGTTGAAATGCGCGGCGGGTGGCAACGGTGTCGGCGTCAGGATTTCCAGTTGCGGCAGCGCCTGCTCAAGGGCTTCCACACCGCAGAGGCCACAACCGCTGGTGCCCGCCATTTGCCGGCGGTGATCCTTCAGGGCCCAGAACGCGCGGCTGGAAATCTGCACGTCGGCCTGGCAGGCCTGGTCGAAATGGGTCAGGCGAATGTCGTGGATATCGTCGAGGCGGTTGACGATGGCGTTGCTGAGGCTGAAGCCGCGAATGAAGTCTTCGATGTTGCCCGGCGAGACCATCATCACCGCCTGATTCAGGCCGTTGTAGCTGATGGCCAGGGCGATTTCCGCCGCCAGTGCCGCGTGGGACACCGGTGCGTCGTCGAGGTATTCGCGGTAGGCCACTTGCGCCGGTTGTGGCGCGGGAGCGTTGGCGTCGCCCGGTTCGATGAGTTGTTCAACTTGGCACAGCATCCTGAAAATCCCCGAAGCGCTGAAGTGGGTTCAGGCTACGGGGCAGGGAAAAGTGCGTCCAATCGCTTGTTCCGATGCAGTGATTGGATTGGTCGATGACCCTGTGCGGAAACAGTGAGCATTCACTTTTGAAGTGGATGTTGGCTGTTCGGGCCTCATCGCGAGCAGGCTCGCTCCCACAAAAGATTGCATTCCAATGTGGGAGCGAGCCTGCTCGCGATGGCGGTCTTATATTCAACAATGTCTATTCGGCAGGCGCCTCGATCCCGAACATCTTGCGCGCCTCGGCAAAACACTTCTCGGCAATCGCCGAGCGCGGTTCGGTCTTGCGCATCACCAGCCCCAGCGGCGCGAGCACACTGGCATCCGGCAGGTTGATGAAAGCCAGGTGTTCGATCGGCTCTTCCAGTCCGCTATCAAGCGGCATGATCGAGCAGCAGAAACCCTGGTGAATCGCCTGCAGCAATTGATAGGTCGAATCGCTTTCCAGGATCGGCTGCGGATTGAGCCCGCGACTGCGGAAGCTTAGGTCGATGGATTTGCGGTAGTGCATGCCGGTGGTGATCATCCCCAGCGGCAGTTCGGCGGCGTCTTCCCAGCTCATTTCCGGGCCTTCGAAATGGAAGTGGCGGGTGTCGTAGAGCAGGCCGACGCGGGTTTCGCCAATCTCGAAGAACTCGAAATAGTTCGGGTTGACGTGGTCCAGATAACACACACCCAGGTCCAGCTGATTGTTGCCCAGGCCCTCGATGATCTCGTCCGAACTCAGCGACGACAGGCTGTATTTCAGCTCCGGATAAGTCCCGGACAAACCCTGAATGTAATTGACCGGATTGAAGTTGCTCAGCGGCACCAGCCCCAGCCGCAGGCTACCCACCAGTTGCCCCCGGCAGGCAGCGGCTTCGGCAAACAACCCGTCGTGGGCCGCCAGCAGCGTGCGGGCCCAGGCCAGTACGCGCTCGCCGGCCTGGGTGAAACCTTCGAAGCGCTGGCCGCGATTGACCAGCACCAGATCCAGCTCGTCTTCCAGATTGCGCAGGCGCATCGACAGGGTCGGCTGGGTGATGTGGCAGCGCGCGGCGGCCTGGCCGAAGTGGCGGGTTTCGTCCAGCGCGATCAGGAACTTGAGTTGTTTGATGTCCACGACGGCACCTGCTCGATAAGGAATTTTGATTGAGTATTGACGCAGATGCGTACAGCGCACGGAAAGCGCAGGGAACGACGATCCCACTGATGGTTTTTTTCGTCCAATCGGCAGTGTTTAAGAGCCTATCGAGGGTTTCGATGACCCCCGGTTTCATTGGGCCGGACAGCGGTCGAGGGGCTGAAAAAAATCACCGATAGAGCAGGTCGATAGTGTGGTTGGCCAGAGTGATTAGACAGTCCTTACAGACGGCACTTAGGCTCGTCTCCATTGAATTGACGACGGCCGGAGAGTGCCATGAGTGTGAAATCGGATGCCTTGTTCGTTCCCCTGAATATTGCCGTGCTGACGGTCAGCGATACCCGCGATTACGCCAGCGACACCTCCGGCCAGTTGCTGGTCAGCCGCCTGCTGGAGGCCGGCCACACCTTGAGCGAACGCAACCTGCTCAAGGACGACCTGTACAAGATCCGCGCCCAGGTCGCGCAGTGGATCGCCGACGACGGCATTCAAGTGGTGCTGATCACCGGCGGCACCGGGTTCACCGGGCGTGACAGCACCCCGGAAGCCGTGGCTTGCCTGCTGGACAAGCAGATCGACGGTTTCGGCGAACTGTTCCGCGCCATCTCGATTCTCGACATCGGCACCTCGACCGTACAAAGCCGTGCGCTGGCTGGCCTGTCCAACGGCACGCTGGTGTGCTGCCTGCCGGGTTCCACCGGCGCTTGCCGCACCGCGTGGGAAGGCATCCTCGCCGAACAACTGGATAACCGTCATCGCCCGTGCAATTTCGTCCCGCACCTCAAACCGGTGCAAGCCTGCGGGCCGCGCGGATGAGCAAGCCGGGATTGATGCCGGTCGAGGACGCTCTCGACCAACTGCTGGCGATGGCTGATGAACAACGCCTGCCGGACAGCGAATCGGTGCCGCTCAATGACGCGCGCGGGCGCGTGCTGGCCAGCGATCTGGTCGCCACCCTCGACTTGCCGCCGTGGCCGAACAGCGCCATGGACGGTTATGCCTTGAACCTCGCCGACCTGCATCGCCAGCCGTTGAGCGTGTCACAGCGGGTCTACGCCGGGATGGCGCCGGACGCCTTGCTATCCGGCACCTGCGCACGGATTTTCACCGGTGCGCCGTTGCCCATGGGCGCCAATTGCGTGGAGATGCAGGAAAACGTCGAGGTGCTTGAGGACGGCCGCGTCCGTTTCCTGCAACCGCTGAAGGTCGGCCAGAACATCCGTCCCCAGGGCCAGGAGAACCGCGTCGGCGACACCTTGCTGCGCGCCGGCAAACGCCTCGGCCCGTTCGAGCTGGCCGTCGCCGCAGGGCAGGGCATGACCCATTTGCCGGTGGTGCGTCGTCCGCGCGTGGCGTTGCTGTCGACCGGGGATGAACTGGTGGAACCGGGCCAGCCCTTGCGTCCCGGTAGCATCTACAACAGCAACCGCACCTTGCTCGACCACTGGTTGCGTGAACTGGGTTGCGAAGTGATCGACGCCGGGATTCTGCCCGATCGTCCGGCGCAGACCCGGCTCAAACTCGAGCAACTGCAAGTGGCAGCCGATCTGATTCTGACCACCGGCGGCGTATCTGCCGGTGATGCCGATTGCCTCGGCCAGGTGCTGCGCGACAACGGCAAACCGCTGCTGTGGAAACTCGCGATCAAACCCGGCAAACCGCTGACGGTCGGCCATTTCGGCACAGTGCCGGTGATCGGTCTGCCGGGCAATCCGACCTCGGCACTGGTGACCTTCGGCCTGCTGGCGCGCCCGTATCTGCTGCGCATTCAAGGCGTGGAAGAGGTGATGCCGCTGAGCTTCACGGTCAACGCCGGTTTCGACTGGCCGAAACCCGGCAGCCGTCGGGAGTATCTGCGGGTGCGTCTGGAGGGCGGGCAGGCGGCGCTGTATCCGAACCAGAGTTCCGGGGTGCTGCTCGGTGCGACCTGGGCCGATGGACTGGTGGAAATCCCCGAGAACAGCACCTTGCAGATTGGCGACCCGCTGCGTTTCATTCCGTTCAGCGAGCTGTTCTGAGCGCGATCAAAAGGTGTAGACCACTTGTCCGGCCAACGAGGTCTGCAACCGGCGCTCGACAATCGGGCTGTCGGCCGCTTCGTGGCTCAGGTACTGCACCGCCAGCACGGTCGACACGCTCCATTGTTCATCCAGCGGCAACGACCAGGTCAGATCCGCGCCGCGACTGACCAGGCCACCTCGGGCGTTGTAGGCCCGGAACTGGCTGCGCGAGGCCTGGGCATCGCTGACGCCGTACCAGGTGCGCATGTAGTTGCTGTCGCCGAACTGGCTGTTGAGGCCGCCGGTGACTTTGCCGAAACGTCCTTCGTAGAGCGGAGCGCTGATGCTCAGCTTGAGGCGGTTCCACGATGAGCCGGTGTCATGGTCATCGTCATCCTTTTCCAGCGCATGCTCGAAACTCGCGCCGAGGATGATCGGGCCCATGTGGTACGTGCCGTCGAGCCCGATCACCGGGCGAGACTTGATCGAACCCATGCCGTTGAGCTCGTCCGAGCCTTTGAATCCGGTCTTGCGATCCTTGCGCACGTCGCTGGCGCCGACGTAGACGCTGAGGCCGAAATCCTCTTCGTCGAAGCCCCAGCCGAGGCCTCGGCTGCTGTCGAGAAACACGCCGTAAGGGCTGACGATTTCGACACCCACCAACGGCGCCACCACCCGCTCATCACTGCCGCTGTAACGCGGCGCACTGGCGGCACCGGCGCGCAGGGTGGCGTGCCAGTCTTCGGCGCGCAGCGAATCGCCCGGCAGCAGCAGGCAGAGGGAAGTCAGGGACAGCGAAAATGTGCGTAACGAAACCGGCATGGGGCACCCGAAGGGAAATTGGATGCGCCCATGCTAGTGAGGGGGCGGCCGGCAATCTTTGGCAGCTTTGTCGGGAAACTGTCAAAGACTGTGAAGGCGGTTATCGGGTCAATTTCAGTCGTTCGTGCCATTGGGCGATGGATTCTTCCGGGTAGACCTTGAATTGCTGGTCCCTGGCGCTCGCCTGCACTTCGACCCACGGGGCTTTCGAGCCGAGCATCAGGTGGGTGTGTTCCGGCGGCACCGGCAACGGCGTGTCGATCGCCGAGGCGAACGGGTGGATCAGCTCCGGCCATTCCGGGCTGAACAGCCACAGGCCGCTGCCGCACTGCGAGCAGAAGTGCCGCTCGGCGCTGCTGCGGTGGGCGCGGGCGTCGCCTGCGTCTTTCATTTTTGCGTGGTAGATCGTGATGTGTTTGCGCCCGCGTACCTTGAGACTGGCCGCATCGCCGCCGAGGTTGATCGCATAGCCGCCACCGCCCTGGGTCTTGCGGCAGATCGAGCAGTAGCAGCGCTGATAAGGGTAGGGGTGGGTGCTGTCGAGGGTGAATGAAACCGCGCCGCAGTGGCAGGAGCCTTCGAGGTGCATGAGTGGCCCTCCGGTGGTTTTTGTCGGTGCGGTTCAGCCTAGAAGAGATGGGGTGAGTGTGCTGCCGCCATCGCGAGCAGGCTCGCTCCCACATAGGGAGCGCATTTCAAGTGTGGGAGCGAGCCTGCTCGCGATGAACGAAAACGCGGTCTACGGCTTGGCTACCCGCCACAGATACCACGCCGCCACCGTGCGAAACGGACTCCACGCCAACCCGATCTCGATCATCTGCTTGCGCGTCGGCTGCACCTCCAGCCCCTTCAACCGCCGATACCCCTCGCGAACCCCAAAGTCATCCGCCGGCAGAATATCCAGCCGCTCCAGGCTGTAGATCAGCAACATCTCTACAGTCCAGCGGCCAACCCCGCGCAGGCTGACCAAGCGATCGATCAGCGCCTCATCCTCCATCGCCAGCGCGGTCGGGTAATCCGGCACCACACCGTCCAGGGTCGCCTGGGCAATCCCCTGAATCGTCGCAATCTTGCCCGCCGAAAACCCGCAACTGCGCAGTCGGTCGAAGTCCGTCGCCAGAATCTGCTCCGGACGCGGAAACGACTGCCCGGGAAACAACCCCACCAGCCGCCCGACAATTGCATC
This sequence comes from Pseudomonas sp. B40(2017), assembly GCF_002112855.1. Lineage (NCBI taxonomy): Bacteria > Pseudomonadati > Pseudomonadota > Gammaproteobacteria > Pseudomonadales > Pseudomonadaceae > Pseudomonas > Pseudomonas sp. B40(2017). The sequence goes on along the minus strand of NZ_NEIT01000009.1, from coordinate 115,443 downwards.
GCCAGCCCTGGCGTGCAGTTGCTGATAGGCAATCGCCCGCACCAGCGACTCATAAGGATCGCGCGCCGGGTGCGGCTGGTGCAGGCAGGGGCCGACCGCAGCGATGTGGCGCTGCCAGTCGGCGTCGAGGCTGGCCAGAAAATCACTGGCCGGTTGGTAGGAATCGGGCATGAGTTACTTCAGCAGACCGTTGACTTCGCCATAGGTGAAGGCCTTGAGGTCATGGGTGTCGAGCTTGCCGCTGGCGAGGAAGCTTTTCACCAGTGAGCCCATGGCGCCGTACAGGAACTCGGCGATCCCGGAACCGGCGCTCAAGCGGCGCACGCCAAGGGTTTGCAGTTCTTCGGGAGAGGGCAGGCAAGCGAAGCCCAGGACGTTGACCGGCAGGGTCGTACCTTTGCAGATCGCTTCGATTTCGTAGGAGGACGTCACCCCGGCAGCGAACAACCCATCGGCCCCTGCTGCCTGATAAAGCGCGGCGCGGTGCAGGGTTTCGGCGACGCGATCCTCGGCAGGCACCAGACTTTTCAGATAAACGTCGGTGCGGGCATTGATGAACAGCTTCACATTGCGCTTCTCGGCCACTTGTCGCGCGACTTCGATCTTGCGCACCAGCAGTTCCGGCGTGCCGCTGCCGTCTTCGATATTGATCCCGACCGCACCCGCAGCGATCACGGCATCGATCACTTCAGCGACCCGGTCGAGGTCATCGGAATAACCGGCCTCGATGTCCACGCTCAACGGCACTTTGATGACTCGCGCAATCGACTCCACGCTGCTGATCAAACGCTTGAGCGGCAGAGTATTGCCGTCCGGGTAACCGTGGGCCCAGGCGACCGCGGCGCTGCTGGTGGCGACGGCTTTGCCACCCAGTTGCTCGACCAGTCGCGCGCCTGTGGCGTCGGCAACGTTGGTCAGGATCAGCAGGCCATCGTGGTGCAACTGGTGAAACTGAGTGTCGAGCGCGTTCATCGAGATCCCTTCTTGTCGGTTGTTCAGAAAGCCAGTTGTTGCGTCAGCTGCACGGCGGCATTTTCCAGCCTGAGCAAAAACGCCTTGCGCGGTTGACCACCACCATAGCCGGTCAGCGAGCCGTCCGCACCGATCACCCGATGGCATGGCACCACGATCGACAGCCGATTGTGCCCGTTGGCCAGCCCCACCGCGCGACTGGCACCGGGTTTGCCCAGCCGTGCGGCGATGGTGCCGTAAGTGCTGGTGTGGCCGTAGGGGATTTGCCGCAGTTCGCTCCAGACCTGGCGGGCAAACTCGCTGCCGGGCAGGTGCAGCGGCACGCTGAATTCGCTCAGCTTGCCGGCGAAGTACATCGCCAGCTCGTTGTCGATCTGCTGCAAATGCGCATTGTGCCCCGGTGCGACCACGTAGCCGTAGCGGTTCTGCAGTTCTTCGACTTCCCGGGTCAGCGCCGGGCGGTCGAGAAACTCCAGCAGCACCAGTCCACGGCGTTCGGCCATGGCGATCATCGGCCCCAGCGGCGTGGTCAGGCGAGTGAACAGCAGCGGCTCGCTGGCTGCCGCGCGTCCCGGCGTGATGTGGAACGATTTCTGAAACGCATCGCGAAAACCGCTGAGGGATTCATAGCCGGAATCGAACGCGGCGTGGTCGATGGACGTGCCTTGCTTGATCCCGCCCAACGCCATGCCGAGCCGGCGGGTGCGCAGCCACGCGTGGAAGGTCATGCCGAAATGCTGCTTGAACCAGCGCCGCAATTTCAGCGGCTCGATGCCCTCGGCGAGCAACTGCGCATCGCTCCAGCGCAGTTCCGGATCGGCGTCGACCGCTTTGAGCAGCCGCTGCACCCAATCCGGAGCGTTGGCGGCAGCATCCAGCGGTTTACAGCGCAAGCAGGCGCGGTAACCGGCGGACAGGCACTCGTCAGCGTGGGCGAAGAACTCGACGTTTTCCGGTTTCGGCTTGCGCGCGGTGCAACTGGGGCGGCAGAAGATCCCGGTGGTTTTCACGGCCGTGAAGAACACGCCTTCATAGGCAGTGTCGCGTTCGAGCATGGCGCGAACCATTTCGGCGTGAGGGGGCAGGACAGCGGTCTGTATGTTCATGGGCCGAGGATAAAACCAGTTATTCGATGGCTCCACCGAAAAATCGACAGTGAATTTTCGGGCCGCTGCACTACAGTGATCGGGTCGCTACAACTCGGGAAATGAAGGTATGTCACCGTTCACGATTCAACACATCGATCACATCGTGCTGCGCGTCGCCGATCTGCAACGCAGCATTGATTTCTACGACCGGGTTTTCGGTGCCGAAGTGGTCAAGCGCAATGAAAAGTTCGGTCTGGTGCACCTGCGCGCCGGTACGTCGATGATCGATCTGGTCGACCTCGACGGGGAAATCGGCCGCAAGGGCGGCGCCGCTGCCGGCAGCGAACGGCGCAACGTCGATCACTTCTGCCTGCGCATCGAGCCGTTCGATGAAGCGGCGCTGGTCAGTCATTTGCAAGCCTGCGGCCTGACCGTCGAAAAAGCCGCCACCCGTTTTGGCGCCGAGGGCTACGGCCTGTCGCTGTACTGCTTCGACCCGGACGGCAACCAGGTCGAACTCAAGGGCCCTTCCGAGGCTTAGGCGCGCTTGGCCATTAACAATACCGAAGCTGCCGCCGACAGCAGCCCGGCGCAGCAACGGTTGAAGATCCGTTTGCCGCGCGGCTCGGCGAACCAGCGGCGCATGTGCAGGCCCATGTAGGCGTAAGCGCTGATGGCGATCCATTCCAGCAGCAGGAACAGCACGCCCAGCAGCATGAACTGCGGGGTGATGGCGCGGTTCGGGTCGACGAATTGCGGCAGGAATGCGGTAAAGATCAGGATTGCCTTGGGATTGCCTGCCGCCACCAGAAACTCCTGACGCGCCAGGGCCAGAAGCCCGCTCGCCGGCGCAGTAACCGCGTCTTCGGCGGCAGGATTGGCCCGCCACAGCTGCCAAGCCAGATACAGCAGATACCCCGCGCCGACAATCTTGATCCCATAGAACAACAGCTCGGACGTTTGCAGCACCACCGCCAGCCCCGCCGCCGCGAGGGCGATCATCCCGGCGAACGCCAGCAACCGCCCGATCCCGGCCACGCAGGCGCGGCGATAGCCGTAGCGGGTGGCGTTGCTGACCGACAGCAGGTTGTTCGGCCCCGGTGCCATGTTCAGGGCAAAACAGGCGGGCAGGAACAGGGAGAGGGTGGCAAGATCCATGGTGCGGGCTCCGGTGACGGGAGCGGTATTTTTATCACGCGGGCGTGCAGCCCTGAACCGTACAGTCAGGCAGCAGAGTCGCAGTACAGCGATGGACGGGCGCGAATCCGTTCGAACTTTCTGCCGCCCCGTCAACTCTGAAACCATCACAGGGTGATGAATCCGCCAGAAAAAAATCATCTGGCGGGTCAGAAAGGCCAATTGCCGTGTAAGCTTTCGCGCAATGCTTCTCCATTCCCCCATGGCCCCAGGCGGCCCACTGTACGAGCGACTACATGCAAGCAAAGGCCCGCGAGGTTCATGTACCACCGGTGTTGCAGGATCTGCGCGCCGGCACGGCCGAACTGCACATTGCTCTGGAAAAACGCCTTCCTTTCTTCTCCGATACCCTTGATCTGCAGGCTTTCGAGCGACTGATGCGCGCCTATTACGGCTTCTATCAGCCACTGGAAAGCGCATTGCAGGACAGCGGCGAGATCCCCGCCGATTTCGATCTGGTTTCGCGCCTCAAGACCCCGACCCTGCAACGCGATCTGCAGGCGCTGGGCGCAAGCGGCGGAGAGTTTTCGCTCTGCCGCCAGTTGCCCGCCATCGACTCCGCCGCCGCCTGCCTTGGCGTGCTGTACGTGCTGGAAGGCGCAACCCTTGGCGGACAGATCCTGCGCCGGGAGATCGCCACGCGGTTGAATCTCGGCGCGGACAACGGCGCAGCGTTTCTGGACATCTACGGCGCTGCCACGGGCCGGCGCTGGCGCGATTTCATCGAATACCTGGGCAGTCGCCCGATGGACGCCGACGAGCGTGAAGCCGTCGTGGCGGCCGCCCACACTACATTCAGCTGTTTCGAGCAGTGGCTCGAAAGCCAGGAGGTTCTGGTATGAACCCGCAAGACAAAGAAGCCTTTGAAGAGTTGCTGGCCAACTGTGCCGACGAGCCGATCCGCTTTCCCGGCGCGATCCAGCCGCACGGTTTGCTGCTGACCCTGAGCGAGCCGGACCTTTCGATCATTCAGATCAGCGCCAACGTCGAGACCCTGCTCGCACGCCCGGCGCAAGAGCTGATCGGCCAGCCCCTGCAAAGCCTGATCGGCGATGCCCATGCCGCACAGGTTCGCCAGGCCTTGCAGCAACCGACCCTGTCCGATGCGCCGCCGCTGCATTTTCGCCTCAACGGCACCGCGTTCGAAGGTTTGCTGCACCGGCATCAGGATGTGCTGATTCTGGAACTGGAAATCCACGTCGAAAACTTCCAGCCGCGCAACGTCGCCGGCACCGAAACCCATCTGGGGCGGATGCTCGCGCGCCTGCAAAAGGCCCAGAGCCTGCAGGCGCTGTACGACATCAGCGTCAAGGAAATCCAGGCCATGACCGGTTACGACCGGGTGCTGATCTATCGCTTCGAAGAAGAGGGCCACGGTCAGGTCATCGCCGAAGCGTCCGATCCGTCGATGGAAGTCTTTAACGGTCTGTTTTTCCCGGCCTCCGACATCCCCGAGCAGGCCCGGGAGCTGTACCGCACCAACTGGCTACGGATCATCCCGAATGCCGACTACCAACCGGTGCCGCTGGTGCCCAAGTTGCGCCCGGACACCCAGACCCCGCTGGACCTGAGCTTTGCGACACTGCGCAGCGTGTCGCCGATCCACTGCCAGTACATGAAAAACATGGGTGTGCTGTCCTCGATGAGCATTTCCCTGCTCAAGGGCGACAAGCTCTGGGGCCTGATCAGTTGCGGCAATCGCCAGCCGCTGCATGTACCGCATGAATTGCGCACCGCGTGCCAGACCATCGGCCAGGTGCTGTCGTTGCAGATCAGCGCGATGGAAGCACTGGAAGTCAGCCGTCAACGGGAAGAAAAAGTCGAAGCGTTGGCGTTGCTCAATCAGGCGATGATCGATTCGCCACAGAACGTATTCGATGGTTTGGCCAACCAGCCACAAGTCCTGATGGCGCTGGCCAATGCCGGCGGCATCGCGATCATCGAAGACAAGCAATTGCACCGTTACGGCAACTGCCCGGAGCCGGAAGAGATTCGCGCCCTGCACAAATGGTTGCAGGAGCGTGGCGAGCCGGTGTTTGCCAGTCATCACCTGGCCAGCGTCTATCCGCCGGCCGCGCACTATCAGCAGGTCGCCAGCGGTGTGCTCGCCATGAGCCTGCCCAAACCGGTGGACAACGGCGTGCTGTGGTTCCGGCCCGAAGTCAAAGAGAACATCAACTGGAGTGGTGATCCGCGCAAGCCGCTGGACCTGGAAAACTCTGACGCCGGCCTTCGTCTGCGGCCGCGTACTTCGTTCGAAATCTGGAAGGTCGAGATGGCCGGGATTTCCACCAAGTGGAGTCACGGCGATCTGTTCGCCGCCAACGACTTGCGTCGCTCGGCGCTGGAAAATGATCTGGCCCGTCAGGTGCGCCGGGAGCAGGAAGCGGTGCGTGCCCGCGACGAGCTGGTGGCGGTGGTTTCCCACGATCTGCGCAACCCGATGACCGTGATCTCAATGCTGTGCGGCATGATGCAGAAGGCTTTCAGCTCCGACGGGCCGCACACCTCGCGGCGCATCTCCACCGCCATCGACACCATGCAACAAGCCGCCGGACGCATGAACACGCTGCTGGAAGACTTGCTCGACACCTCGAAAATCGACGCCGGCCGCTACACCATCGCGCCGCAGAAACTCGATGTCGCGCAGATGTTCGAAGAGGCGCAATCGCTGCTCGCGCCGCTGGCGCTGGACAAGGACATCAGCATTTCGTTCGAGGCCGATCCCGATCTGAGCATCCATGCCGACCCCGAGCGGTTGTTTCAGGTGCTGTCGAATCTGGTCGGCAACGCGATCAAGTTCACTCCGCGCCTGGGCACGGTCGACGTGTATGCCAAATCGGTCGGTGACGACATCGTCTTCACGGTGCGCGACAGCGGCGAAGGCATTCCCAAGGATCACTTGCCGCACGTGTTCGACCGTTACTGGACGGTGAAGGAAGGCAATCCGACCGGCACTGGGCTGGGTCTGTACATCACGCAGGGCATCGTCGAGGCCCATGGCGGGCAGATCGTTGCCGAGAGTGAGCCGGGGCAGGGCAGCGAATTCCGCTTCACCGTGCCACGTCTGGACTGAAACGCGGATCAGCGCTCGGGTGGCTGCAACATGGCCACCCACTCGGCGGCGAATCGATGGCAATCGCCGGGCCAGCGCGCCGTCAGCAGTTGGCCGTCGCGCACCACAAATCCTGATTGCAGTTTCTGTGCACAATCGCGCTTGGCGATCAGCGGCCCGCGTTTGAAGTCGGCTTTGCTGGCCAGCGCGGTTTTCACTTCCGCCTCGACGGTCTGCTTGTAGGTGCGGTAGTAGCGCCCCAGCCACGCAGCTGTCATCAGCCACGCCGGCAACTCCATGGTTGCCGCGAGCAATGCCGTCACTTTGCGCCCGAACAACACCGACCGCCCGGTATCGGGCTCGAGCGTCCGGGCCAGCAACAGCACGCCATGACACACCGCCGCCACGGGTTTTTCGGCCTTGAAAAATTGCAGGGCGATCTGCTGAGCCTGCGTCGATTCGAGCAGCGTGCGCATCCCTTTGGCGTGGCCGCCGGGAATCAGCAGACCCTCAAATTGGCTCGTATCGACATCGGCATACGCCAGCGGCTGCCTGAACGCTTCGGACTCGATCATCTGCGTGTAACTGTCCAGATCGGCTTTACGCGTCATCAGCATCGGGCTCAACGGGCCGAAACCGATTGTCACCAAACGTGGGTCGGCGTGGGCGGGCAAGCCTTGTGGCGTGGCGAAACGCACTTCGATGCCCGCGTTACGCATCGCCTGCCAGGGCACGCTGCTTTCGGTCGGGTCGTAATCGGTGCTGGGCAGCAGAATCAGAATCATCGAGGGCAGACTTCCTGGTCAAAAGTGATCGCATAGCCAGAGCGTAGTGGGTCTGCGCGTGCGGGGGTAATTTCCTTCAATACCGTCCGGTGTGTGTTGGCTACCGTGGGTGCCTTGTTCCTCGATTTGAAGCAGGTGTGCGATGAGTCTGATTGTGTCGATGGCGGCGTTTGCCCTGGCCGCGTCCATTACCCCGGGGCCGGTGAATATCGTGGCGTTGAGTTCGGGGGCGCAGTTCGGTTTTCGCGCCAGCCAACGGCATGTGGCCGGGGCGACGCTGGGGTTTGTGTTGCTGCTGGTGTTGATGGGGCTGGGATTGCATGAAGTGCTGGAACTGTGGCCAACACTGACCCGTGTGGTGCAACTGGCCGGGGTGGCGTTTCTGCTGTTCATGGCCTGGAAACTGGCCACCGATGACGGCCAGTTGAGTGCAGGTGAATCGAAACGTGCGCCATCAATGCTCTATGGCGCAGTGATGCAATGGCTCAACCCCAAGGCCTGGCTGGCCTGCGTGGCGGGGATGGGCGCGTTTGTCGCCGATGGCGAGGCACGTCTGGTGTGGCAGTTTGCGGCGGTGTATCTGGTGATCTGTTATCTGTCGGTGGGGTGTTGGGCATATGCCGGGACTTTCTTGCGCGGTTATCTAGGGAATCCGGCGGGGATGCGCCTGTTCAACCGGGTGATGGCATCGCTGCTGGCGGTGAGTGCGATTTACCTGCTGGCGCCTCAAGCCCCGTGGGAATCACTCCCACGGGTATTTGCAGGTTGAATCAGTTCAGTCCGCTCAGGGCGTCTTCAGCCGCTTTACCTAAAGGATGAAAGCGATTTTTGCGCAGCTCCGCAATCGCATACACCGCTCGCGCCGTGCGCCCGTTGCCATCGACAAAGCTGTGATAACCGAGCATCGCTCCCAGCATCTGCCTGGAAAAATGTTCACCCGCAGGATCCAGAGCCTTGGCGTGTTGTTCCAGCAACGCTGCGCCTGAAACATTGGAAGGATAGCGTGCCTCCCCCGTTGGACTGCGCAAGCCGCCGGCATCCTTGGGAGCAATGCGTTTGTGCAGCTCGGCGTATACCGCCGGATCGTTCAGTGGCTTGTTGTTACGGCTGAATTCGAGCAGAAGGTCCTTCACACGATCGACGTCGTTACGAGAACTGGATGCGTGAACAATCCAGGCCGCGGCGCGATCTGTGTTATCGGTCAGTCCAGCGGGATTGAACTTCAGTTCATCCAGTAGGCTGTCGAATGGCGCCTTGCCCAAATCCGTGGTCAGCAGTGTGCGCTGGTGGTTGTGCATGAACTGCAGGTTTTTGTATTCAATGGTCAACGTCGTTTCGAACAACTCGGGCAGTGTCTTGTGATTGCTGAACTGGTGGAGATTAGCCAGCGTATATTTTTTCGCCTGTTGCCTGATCAGACTTTCGACCACTTGTGGATCCAGCACTTTCTTCAACGACTGGGCCGCGTCGGACTGGCGCGCAATGTCGCCCAATGTCTTTTCCAATAGGTGCGCGAGCTCCGACTCGGGAATCTTGCTCAATCGTTTTGCGTCGTTTGCATGCAGTTTCTGCAGAACCTGATGCGCATCCTCTATGAGATCATTTTTGAACAGTGCTCGAGCGTGAGCGACGGTATCCAGCGACGTTCGAAGTTGGGTAGCCGAGCCGGTGTGCTCAATGGCTTTGATCAGGTCGTAGCTGTTGGCACCGGTCAGAAACCTGAGTTGCTGCTTGGCTTGATGTGCCAGTGAGAACGTATGGCCGCTCAGTTTCGTCAGCCCTCGTCCGATCAGTTTGCCACCCGCCTTGAGCAGTTGCGGCAAACCCGATAACGGATTGAACAGGCTGAGGGCCGTCTTTGCCAGAACCCGCGAAGCGGACAGCAGTTTGCCGGCGATGGCCGCAGCTTTGCTGGCGGCGGCAGCGATCGCCACAGGCGCAGTGAAAACGGTCATCGCCAGTACGGCGGCATCGACAATGCAGTCGAAAATTGCACCATTCTGTTTTTTTGGATCCCCTGAGCTCAGTCCTTCCACGCAGCCCTTGAAGGGAATGATCAGGTTGAGAATCACGTTGAAGATGGCATCGGTCCTTTCAATCGCCTTTTCCCGTACGGTTTGATTGAGACCCAGTTGGTGAATTTCGCTTTCGGTGATGTAAGGGTTCTTTTCGGCGATCAGGCGCGCAAGCGCCACAATGCGTTCAGAGCTGAAAGAGGGAATCGGGTCGTAGTCATCGGTGTAGACACTGGCAGCAGCAAGCACACCGATCTTGCGTACGTTGATTCTCCTTTTAAGGCCGACCGAGGGGGCTACGTTCGTTAAGTAGGCCTTCAGATCGACAGGAACTTTTGTCATTTCTCGTTGATCGGCGAATCGGCTGTCGAGATTGAAGAAACCGCCGGAAACCAGCGGTGAAAAGAAACTTGTCAAATCCGGGTTGTAGCGACACTCCATGCGCAATGGAAACAACTCAAAGCATTTGATGGTGTGGTTGTGATGTGCGCACAAAATGACGCCGTAACGCCCAATTTCGCCAGGGGTGTAGGTGGCAGGTCTGACACCACCGCGTCCGTTGGTTCTTGCGGGTATGTAGTTGATTTTCTGAACGCAGTAAACGCCAATTGCAGCTTGTTTGAAAAATTCCGAATCCTGTAGAAACACATTGGAAATGGCGATCTGGGCGTTGCGTCTCAGGCCTTCGACAATGGCATTGAAGCTGCGGGATGTTTCTGTTTCATAAAGTTCGGCGACGGGAAACAGAAAGGGCAGGGACGGAAACGATTTGTAGATACTGGTGCCTTTGATTCGGTCCCAATCTTGAGTGTGAAGCTCATCTCCCATGTAAAGATCCAGCACCGATACTTTCCTGCCGGCACCACCGCCACTGCCGCGATGTTTCACCAGCAGTTCATTGGGGTCGCAATTTCGTTCCTGTGACCTCAATTCTTGCAGAGCCAGTTGTCTACGGTCGGGCAATGGCCTGGAAAATCGTTCGGCAGCTTCCAGCATCATGTCGACGTACTGATCGTATTCGCGTATGGCGTGCTCGATCTCTTTTGCGCTGACGTTGCCTTGCGCATCCCGCTTGATAAGTTCGTTCATCCAGGCCCAGGTCACCACCGGATCCACCGAGCCTTCGGCCTGCAAAGCCGCCAGTGGCGCGAGTGATTTCGTCGACTGGCTGAATCCCATCAGATGCTGATAGGTCAATTGGCGGCTGACACCGGGTGTCAGAGTTTCCACCAGATGCACAGCTTGCGTAGCGATCACCCAGGCCGGAGTTCCCATCTGCAGGCTGGACGGCCAGTCGGTAAAAAGATATTCCGGCGCCATGCCCGCCAGGATCATTTGCGATACCAGGGGGGCGAGCGCAGGAGCGACGTGCAGGTTCTTGATCAGATGCGCTTCCAGTTCCGTTCGAACCTGGGTCGGATGCTGTTTGAAGTAACGTTTGGAATACAGATCGAAACCGGCGAAGTGGGTATTGGTGCTATCGAGCGTCGGGTCGAGGTCGAACAGTATCGCGGCAACCATCAGTTGCTCTGAGAGTTCAGTCGACTGTTTTGTTACGGTCTCTTCAGTATCCCAACCGAGCCTGGAAAGGTACCGCTGGCCATGCCGGGAAGCTGCATTTTCGAGTAATTGTTGCAGGCGATAGTTGCTGCTTGTTGTCGCGCCATTGCCCGGCGTGCTGTCAATCAGCAAGTGTTCGCCCAGGCTATTTACGAGGGTTCCAACATTCAGAGTGTCACTCTGTATCAGATCAAGAATGATTGCCCGGTTGTCTCCTTCAAGCTGGTATGGCGAGTCCTCGGGAGCGTCCAGTAATGTCCAGTAGTTTCCATGTTTCGGAGGGGCGGGTAATGTCGAAAAATTCAACAGATCAAGCAAGTTGCGAGTGTCCTGTTCGTTATCCGGGACTTGCAATCCGTTGTAACGCAACCATTGACCGACGGTAACTTCATCTCCCGTAAGGATCCAGCCACCGCTTGCTGCCGCGACCTTGGCCAGAAGTTTGAGGTTGCCATCGAAGTCCCCCAGACCTGTGACATCAATGGTGATTTCTTTTGGAGAAACAAACGTGGTAGCGGGCCGGTCGTTACCGGAGACCAGGTTTCGGTAACTGAAATAGAGTCGCCCATTCTCATCCAGAAGAAAAATTGCGTTGTCCGGAATGCTGCGTCGAGCGCGGACAAACAGAAAATCGTCGTGGCGCAGAAGTATGGATAACGAAAGTTTTCCGCTGCGATGAGTTTGGTCAAGCGCGCTGTCTTCCACGCAGGGGACAAGAATTTCGTTCCAGGCCCAGGCGAGACGTTCAATAGCGTATTTGTCGTCGATAAAGTTTGTAATTATCCGGCTTACTGTCTTTTTCTGAAGTGTGTTAGTGGAGTCGTAAGCGTAGTTGTCTGTTGGCTTCATGATTTGGAATCCATTCTCTAACGGCGAAATAAATAGAATTATTCGTCGCTTGTTGAGTGTCGTGTTTATGAAGTGGCGAGTTTTTAGAATAAGTAGTTAAGGGAGAAGTTTGCGTGGATTAATGTTCAAGGTGTTTCTTTATGGTGGCGGGAACGAGGGGAGAGGCTGTTTTTAAAGGTCTGGAGCGCTGTTAGCGATAAATATGTATATCTTTCCGGGTATGTAGATTTATGAGCGTGATTGGATAAAGTCAGTTGGTCGCTTTAAATACATACTTGAAGTGGCCTGAAAAACGGTGGGGGGAGCAATCGGCTGTGGCGCAACACCGGGGTTGCAGGGGGCGGTTTAAAGGTATTTAAGAATGCTTCCGGCAAGCCGCGACACCGCGCGCCATTATTAAGCGATCGCCAGAATCCGCCGGCTTGTGCGCCTTGGGGGCGGGTTCTATGTTTGCCGGTCTGCAAACCCGCGTACAGCTGCCATCTCCCTTGGTTTCGCAGCGTTTGCGCGTCGAGCGTCGAACCGTCCGCGTGGGAACGATCCGATAAATGGCCATGCGGGCCGTTTTTGCGTTAACCCCGATACTGCCCCGGCGTAGCCGCCAAATGCTGCTTGAACGCCCGCTGAAAATGCGCCTGATCGGCAAACCCCGCCTCTAGCGCCACATCCGCAATCAACTGCCCGCGCCGCAGACGCTCGCGGGCGAACTGGATGCGCTGGTTGACCAAAAACGCATGGGGCGTCATGCCGAAGTGCTGTTTGAAAGCACGGATCAGGTACGACGGTGACAGTTCGGCAGCCGCGCAAATATCGTCGAGGCTGAGCAGCACGGTGCAGTGCTGGCGGATAAAGTCGGCGGCGCGTTCGAGTTTGAAGTTCGGTTCGCGCAACGGAGGTTCAATCGGGTTCAGGCGCAGTTGCAGGTCGCTGAAAAACTCCACCGCGGCACTCTGTTTACGCAGCACGTCTTGCTGCTCGTCGACCAACACGCCGTACAACCCATTCAAGTCGCGATACAGGTGGGTGTCATTCAAATGGGTATCGGAAAACCGCCGAAACTCAAGTTCCGCACTGAACCCCAGCTGATGCTGCAGATCCGTCAGCCACGGCGTTTCCACATACAACATCAAATACGACCACGGCTGGTCATCGATCGGGTTACACGCGTGCACGTCCCCCGGATTCATCAGCACCACGGTGCCGGCCGCCACTTCGAACGAGGATTGCTCATGCACATAGGTGCTGCGCCCGGCGGTGATCGCGCCGATGGAAAAGTGCGCGTGGGAATGACGGGAATAGCAGACCTCGCGGCCATCGGCGATGGCCCGCGCTTCAATGAAGGGCAGGGCATCGTCGCGCCAGAAGCGCGGGGCTTGTTCGGGGTTCTTGGCGGCAGCGTGTTTCATTGTTGGGGTTCTCGGCAGGCCAGGGCCCGAGTGTATTAGCTCTGGCCGACGAAGGCTCGCTCGAGTTCGGCGATGTCGAGTTTTTTCATCCCGAACATGGCCTGCATTGCCCGTTGGACTTTGGTCTGGTCGGGGTCGGTCATCATGTGCATGAACGCCACCGGCACGATCTGCCACGACACGCCGAACTTGTCCTTGAGCCAGCCGCATTGCTGCGCTTGCACCGGCCCGCCGGCGCTGAGGTTGCCCCAGAAATGGTCGACTTCCTCCTGGTTCTGGCAATTGACCTGAAACGAGATCGCCTCGTTGAACTTGAACACCGGCCCGCCATTGAGCCCGGTGAAGGTCTGGCCGTCGAGTTCGAAACTGACGGTCATCACCGAGCCCTCAGGGCGGCCGTGAAATTCCTGGCCGACCTTGCTGTAGTGGCTGAGGGCGGTGATTTTCGAATGATCGAAGATCGAGCAGTAGAACTTCGCCGCCGCTTCCGCCTGATCGTCGAACCACAGGCAAGGCGTCAGCTTTTGAAAGCGTTGCATGGCAGTCATCCTCGGCAGGTTGGACACGCTGGATTAATAGCGTAGTCAGTCCGAAGCGGGTCGTAGGCGCCATAGATCGACAAGTGCGCCCCAAAACGTTTGTCGTTAGACTTGCCGCCCCGATTTTGCCGCAAGGACGCTCTGCATCATGGTTGCCTCTCGTACATGGATTTTTTTCTGCCTGTTTGCCGCCGCGTCGGCCAGTGCCGAACCGTTGAGCTGTCAGCTCTCGGATCCGGCAAACAGGTACAGCGTCGATGTGACCATCGAGCATCCACCGACGCAGAACTTCGAACCAGTGGCGGCACAAGTCATCCTGCGCGACAAGTCCAGTGGCGAAGTGTTGCAACGAATCGACACGGCCGATGCCGTCGACCTGGTTCCGCTCAACGATTCAGTCAAGGCCTTGCGATGCGACGAGCAACGTCTGGTGGTGTTTGGCGACTTCAATTTCGATGGACACCAGGATCTGGCGCTCCGTAACGGTAACGACGGTGGCTACGGCGCGGCGTCCTACGACATCTATCTGTTCGATCCGTCGAGCCCGGTACTGGTGCCGAACAAGGCATTGTCGGAGCTGACTCGCGAACCGTATCTGGGGTTGTTCGAAGTCGATTCCGCCGCTCATCGCGTGGTCACTCACGCGAAAAGCGGTTGCTGCTGGCGCCAGAGCCGTACCTGGCAGGTGCAGAACAATTCGCCGGTCAAGGTGACCGAAACCATCGAGGTGACGCAGCGGCCGTCCGAAGGCAGCCCGCTGATGCCGGCGGGTTATACCGACGTCACGCAGCGGGAGTTGAAGGATGGCAGATGGCTGGAACAGCGTCGCCTTGAGGGGCCCGTGGGTGAAGCGCCGGTGATGCTGCGGGGCAAGCTTGACGGCAAGATCGCATTCGAGCTGTGGTGGCAGATGCTGGGTGGCGTCTACATTGGCGAGGTTCGTTATACGAAAACGGGCAATGGCCAACCGATCCGGCTGGTGGGCGAGACCTACGATGACGGAGCTGTATTGCTGCATGAGCTGGACGCCCAGGGCCGTGTCACCGGCGACTGGTACGTGGCAGGTGAGCCTGATGAGCACGGCTTTCAGGGCGGAACATGGCACGACGGCGACAAGTCTCTGATCTTCGAAGCACGGCCGACGGCATTCCGGGTTGCACCGCAAAAGTTTCAGACGCCCACGGGCGATCAGCGTGAAGGACGTTACGTGATGATGGCGCCGGACGAGCGATCGGCGTGGCTGACGATCAAAATCGTGCCGGCCACCGAGAAGGGCGCGGGTGAGCAGGCGTTGATCCAGATGGCCGTGACGCAACCGGGCAAGCCACCCCGTCAGGAGAACCGGCAGTGGCCGTTGCAGGCGGGCAATCTGGTGATTGGTCAGGATCAGATCGCCGAGCCACTCTATCGATTGCGGCTGCTCGACGGAGCGGTGCAAGTGGAGGGGGCCGGCGAGTTTTCTGATTTCAGAGGGGCTTACGCAAAGCAACCCTGAAGGCGATTGTTGTCGTTATGACAAACATAGAAGTCAATATGACTCTTTCCTGGTCGAGTCATATTGACTTCTTATGGATTATCTAGCTGATTTTTAACGATAAAAAATCTGGCACAAGAGTTGATATATCAATCGTACAAACTGATCCGCTCAGGAGTACGAAACATGTTCACTTTCTTCGAGAATCCGCTGAACGTTCTGCACCTGTCGAGCAAAGTGCTCGCAGCCGGTCTGGTCATGTTGCTGGCCGGAATCTACGGCGCTTATCTGTACCAGGGCCACATGCCGATTGCGTTGCTGGTGGCGATGCATGCGATGACCATCATCGGCCCGACGCTGATCAAAATCGGCTACGTGATGCGCCTCCTGTCGCAATATCGGCTGGGTCAGCATCACGCCGCCGTGGTGGCTTGAAAATGCGCAGACTCGCCGATACACCGCTGTTCAGCCTGGGCTTTCGGCCGCTGTTTCTGGCCGGGTCCGGATTCGCCGCGCTGGCGATCCTGATCTGGGGCCTGTGGCTTTACGGCAATTGGTTCGATCTGCAACCGGCGGGCGGCATGCTTGCATGGCATCGGCATGAGATGCCGTTCGGATTCGCATCGGCGATCGTTGCCGGGTTTCTGCTGACGGCGGTGCCCAACTGGACCGGCACTCCCGGCGTGCGCGGCGGGGCGTTGATCGCTCTGGTGTCGGTCTGGCTACTCGGGCGTGTGGCCTGGTGGCTGCCGTTGCCGACCGGGCTGATTCTGGCGCTGCAATGGGGTTTTCTGCCGCTGCTGGCGGTGATGCTGGGACGGGATCTGGTCGCCGCCCGCAAGCGCGACAACTATCCGATTGTGTTGGTGCTCGGGTTGATGGCGGGTTGTCAGGCGCTGACTTTGATTGGCCTGTACAACGACGACGCCGGGCTGCAACGCCAGGGTGTTCTGGGCGCTTTGTGGCTGGTGGCAGCGCTGATGACCGTGATCGGTGGGCGGGTGATTCCGTTCTTCATCCAGCGCGGCTTGAACCGTCCACCGGCGCCGGCCGCCAACCCACTGCCAACCCGCTTGCTGTTGATCGGCAGCCTGCTGACCGCAGTCACTTTTGCGGCAGGCCTCAATGATTCACCCCGGCTGTGGCTGGCAGGCTTGTTTGTGCTGACCGGCAGTTTGCAGTTGATGCGGCTGATCCGCTGGCATGATCGCGGGATGTGGCGGGTGCCGCTGCTGTGGTCGCTGTATCTGGCTTACGCCTGGATGGCGCTGGCAACCTGGGCCATGGCGCTGTGGCATCTCGGCTTGATCGGCCAGCAAAGCCTGGCGACCCATGCATTGGCGGTCGGCGGGGTGGGCGGGTTGATTCTGGCGATGATTGCGCGGGTCAGCCTTGGGCATACCGGCCGGTTGTTGCAGCCATCGAAAGGCATGGTGCTGGGCTTTGCGCTGGTGCTGATCGCGGCGGGTTGCCGGGTGTTGCTGGTGCCGTTTTCCAGTCTGGGGCTGGGGCTGTCAGTGGTGCTCTGGTGCGCGGGGTTCGCGCTGTTTTTGCGGCATTACACCGCGATCCTGCTCAAACCGAGGCTGTAGCTTTTTAGCCGCGACGCTCGGCAATCATCAGCAACGATTGCGGCACCGGGCTTTGCGGATGCTGCGGTTCGCGCAGGCCGGTCAACTGAAGACCGGCCATGTCCAGCGCATTGAGCCAACTGGACAGGGTGCGGAAATACCATGGCATCGGCTGCCACTGGCCTTTGAACCCGTCGAAGGTTTCCTCCCGCCAGCCATCCTGATAATCACCGGCGGCTACGGACCACGGATGCAGCGTCTGGATCACCAGCGCACCGCCGGGCACAAGCAGGGCATTCATCGCCGCGAGCAGCGGAATGATGTCCTGATGCAGCAGGGAAAAATTGGCGCAGATCAGGTCGTAATCGCGGCCAATGTCGACCTTCGCCTCAACCAAATCTTCGTAGCTGGCGACCTGCGCGGGCGATGATCCTGCCTCGCGCGCGGCCTCGATCAGCGTCGGATCACCGTCCACGCCTAACGCGTCGACCCCGCGCTCGGCCAGCGCCCGCAACAGCCAGCCCTCACCGCATCCCAGATCGAGAACCCGTTCGGGCTGGCGCCCCATCACCGCCAGCAGCATGGCCTGATCGGTCACCTGCCGGCGACTCTCGATGGCGCCGCTGCGCACGGCTTCGGTCCAGGCCCGGGCGTTGTGCTGCCAGCTCTGGAGGAGGGTGGATTCAGGCGAGGACATGACGGACTCCTTGATCGCGGGATGCAGGCAAGGATAGGTCAGGTGTAGTCGGCCAGTTGAATACGGTTGCGACCGCCGCGCTTGGATTCGTAAAGCGCGCTGTCTCCTTGCTCGATCAGCGCTGCGAGGCTGGCCGGTGGTTGATCGAACACCTTGGCGCCAATACTCAGAGTGACCGCTTGCGGAGTGGTGTAGGTCTGGGAAGTCATCTGCTGAAACTGCTCACGCAGCGCACTGCCCAGATCCATGATCTGGGCGTGGGACGCGTCGCCCAGTAGCATCACGAATTCGTCACCGCCCAACCGCGCTGCCAGTGCGCCTTTGGGCAGTACTGCGCGGATCATTTCGCTGAGGGCGATGAGCAACCGGTCGCCGGCGGTGTGGCCGTACAGATCGTTTATCAGCTTGAAGTTATCGATGTCGATCAACAGCAGCGCGCCGGGGTGGGTGCTGGAGACTTCGTCGAGCAGGCGCGGTGCGCGGACTTCCAGGGCGCGGCGGTTGTACAGCGCGGTCAGCGGGTCCCGGGCGGCCAGTTCGGCAATCTGTTTTTCCCGCCGGTAGCGCTCGGTGCCGGTCATCGACAGCGCGATCAGCATGATCGCCATCGCGCCCTCGACCAGGGAAATCTGAATGATCTCGCCGCGCAGCGACGCCAGATCGATCAGCGTGCCGGGAATCACCGCGATGATCGCCTTGGTGAAATAGAACGCGCCGTGGATCAGCAACACATAACGCAACTGCACCGCGCCGACGCTCAACGACTTGCCATGAGGGCGCAGCAACAGGCTGGCCCGCAGCATCGATGCGGCCACCAGCAGCGAGTTGGCCATCAGCATGATCTTCGACCACGACGGATCTTCCGGTAACAGCAGCAACGACAGCCAGAGCAGGAACATCAAGTACCAGGCCCGCGACAACCGTCGCTGCGTAAACCGAGCGACCCCGAGCAGAAACAGCCAGTGCGCGACCACCAGCAAGCCGTTGGCGAACCAGATGCCGATCAACGGATAGCCGTTGGCGCGCAGCAGGGCCAGGCTCGAGCCGACGGTGATGGTGGCGAAACCGGCGCTCCAGAACAGCAGGGAAGATTCCCGGATACTGCGCCATTCGACCGCCAGATACAGGGCGGCCGCCGCGGCCAGGGCGGTGGAAATGGTGAGCATCGTGAGAGGATCGAGCGCCATGAAAGGACAGGTCTGCCTGGATAGTGTTAATGGGCCACGATTGTAAGCGTTCCCCCAATGGGCTGCTATTTTCACTCACCGGATATTCCATTTTCAGGCGGAGGTGTCCCATGGACCGATTGACCGGCGGTTGTCTGTGCGGCGAAGTGCGGATCGAGGCGTCAGGGCGACCCTACAGGGTTGGCGTTTGCCATTGTCTTGACTGCCGCAAACACCAGGGCGCGCTGTTTGCCGCGTCGGCAATCTTTCCCGAGGCGGCGGTGACGATCAGCGGCGAGACCCATGACTACGCGGGGCGACATTTCTGCCCGCGCTGTGGCTCGTCGGTGTTCGGCCGCAGTGGCGATGAAGTCGAGGTCAATCTCGGCGCGCTGGATGCACCGGATCAATGCCAGCCCACCTACGAGCTGTGGACGGTGCGTCGCGAGTCGTGGCTACCGGCCTTTCCATTGGCCAGACATTACGTGCGCGATCGCGAGAGAATGGGGCGAACCGAAGAATAGCCGGGGTCAGGCAGGGCGCCTGACCCCGGCGGATATGATCAGCCGCGAATGAACGCCAGCAGATCCGCGTTGATCGTCGCAGCCTCGGTGGTCGGCATGCCGTGGGGGAAGCCCGGATAGATCTTCAGCGTGCTGTTTTTCAGCAGTTTCGCCGACAGCACGCCGGCGTTTTCATAGGGCACGATCTGGTCGTCGTCGCCGTGCATCACCAGCACCGGAATCGAGATGCTTTTGAGGTCAGCGGTGAAGTCGGTCTGGGAAAAGGCAACGATGCCGTCGTAGTGCGCCTTGGCGCTGCCGATCATGCCTTGGCGCCACCAGTTCGCAATGATCCCTTCCGATGGCTTGGCGCCGGGGCGGTTGTAGCCGTAGAACGGCCCACTGGGCACGTCGCGATAGAACTGCGCACGATTGGCTGCCAGTTGCGCCTGAAGATCGTCGAACACCGACTTGGGCAAACCACCGGGGCTGCTGTCGGTTTTCACCATCAGCGGTGGCACGGCGCTGATGATCGCGGCTTTCGATACCCGATCCTCGCCATGCCGGGCGATGTAGTGAATCACTTCGCCGCCACCGGTGGAGTGGCCCACATGCACGGCTTTCTGCGTCCCCAGATGATTGACCACCGCCGCGACATCATCGGCGTAGTGATCCATGTCGTGGCCGTCCCAGACCTGGCTCGAACGTCCGTGGCCCCGTCGATCGTGGGCCACGACCCTGAATCCCTGCGCCAGGAAGAACAGCATCTGCGCATCCCAGTCGTCCGCGCTCAGCGGCCAGCCGTGGTGGAAGTGAATGACCGGGGCGTCCTTGGGTCCCCAGTCCTTGTAGAAGATTTCGACGCCGTCTTTCGTTGTGACAAATCCCATGTTCGCGACTCCTGGAAAGTGTGAAAGGGCAGTTTTTGCGGTGACAAGCGGTATCAACTGTAGGAGCAAAAACGACACCCTGATCGATGATTTTCCGAACGGTGCCGGATGACCGGTGGTCGCGGCGGCTGGTCGTCGGGTAAAAATGCGCTTAGCTGAAAGGGATAAGCCGAGGCGCGCACCGCCAACGATGGCCGTAGCAGCGCCCTTCAGAACACTGTGAGTCTGAGGAAGTCCCCGATGCTGACCTTGAACATCAATGGCAAGGATCAGGAGCTCGATGTCCCCGCGGACATGCCGTTGCTCTGGGTCCTGCGCGATGTCGCGCACCTGACCGGTACCAAATTCGGCTGCGGCATGGCCCAGTGCGGTGCCTGCACCGTGCACGTCGATGGCGCACCGTTGCGCTCGTGTATCACCCCGGCCACGGCTGTCGCCCATGGCCAGAAAATCCTCACCATCGAAGGCCTGTCCAGCGACGGTTCGCACCCGGTGCAGCAGGCCTGGGCCGAACTGGACGTGGTGCAATGCGGCTACTGCCAGTCCGGGCAGATCATGTCCGCCGCCGCATTGCTGGCGAAAATTCCCAATCCCACCGACAGCGATATCGATCAGGCGCTCTCCGGCAACATCTGCCGCTGCGGCACCTATCCAAGAATCCGCGCGGCGGTCAAACGTGCTGCCGACATCGGCTGAACGAAGGGAGGTGGGTGATGAACAGTCCAGTATCCCGTCGCGGATTTCTCAAGGGCAGCGCCGTGCTTGGCGGTGGTTTGGTGGTGGCGTTCGTGGTGCCGGGCGGCAACCGGTTCGCCATGGCGGCCGAGAATGAAGGCAAGGTGTTTGCGCCGAACGCGTTCCTGCGCATCGCGGCAGATAACAGCGTCACCGTGCTGCTCGGCCATTCGGAAATGGGCCAGGGCATCTGGACCGGCCTGACCATGTTGATCGCCGAAGAGCTGGACGCCGACTGGTCGAAGATCCGCGTCGAACACTCGCCAGCCTCGGCAGCCGATTACGGCATGCCCGGTTTTGGCGGAATGCAGATTACCGGCGGCTCCACTTCAACCTGGATGGAGTTCGACCGTTACCGGCTCGCCGGCGCCACGGCGCGGCAGATGCTGATCGAGGCGGCGGCCAAGCGTTTCAACGTGGCACCGTCGACGATTCGCACCGAAGCCGGCGTGGTGATTGCAGGCGATAACCGCGCCACCTACGGCGAGCTGGCGGACGCCGCCGGTCAACTGCCGGTGCCGGATCCGAAGTCGATTACCTTTAAAGAAGCCAAGGACTGGAAAGTCATCGGCAAACCCACTAAACGCCTCGACACCCCGGAAAAAATCACCGGTCGCGCCAAATTCGGCATGGACGTGCAGTTCGACGGATTGATGACCGCGATGGTGGCGCGCGCGCCGGCGTTCGGCGCCACGGTGAAATCCTTTGAGGGCGCAGAAGCCCTGGCGATTCCCGGCGTGCACAAAGTGGTGCAGGTGCCGACCGGTGTGGCGGTGGTCGCCGAGCATTACTGGGCGGCGAAACTCGGTCGCGATGCGCTGAAGGTCGATTGGGATCTGGGGCCGAACGCTGATCTGAGCAGTGAAAAGCTGTTGGCGAGTTTCCGCAAACTGGCGGCCACGCCGGGCACCTCGGCGGCGCAGGCCGGCGATGCCAAGGGCAATTTCGGCAAGGCAGCGAAGAAAATCGACGTCGAATACAGCGTGCCGTATCTGGCCCACGCGCCGATGGAGCCGCTCAACTGCACGGTGAAGATCAGCGCCGACAAGTGCGAGATCTGGACCGGTACCCAGTTCCAGACGCTGGATCAGATGGTTGCCGGCAAGATCACCGGGCTCAAGCCGGAGCAGGTGGAGATTCACACCGAATTTCTCGGTGGCGGTTTTGGTCGCCGAGCCAACCCGACCTCGGATTTTGTCGCCGAAGCGGTGCAAGTGGCCAAGGCTGCTGCGATGCCGGTGAAAACCGTGTGGTCGCGTGAAGACGATATTCGCGGTGGTTACTACCGCTCGATGTTTCTGCATCAGGCGAAGATCGGCCTCGGCGCCGACGGCCTGCCGCTGGCCTGGCAGCACGTGCTGGTTGGGCAGTCGATCATGGCCGGCACCATGCTCGAGAAAACCATGGTCAAGAACGGCGTCGACCAGACGTCGGTCGAAGGCGTTTCCGACAGCCCGTACATCAAGGGCCTGGCCCATCATAAGGTTGATCTGCACTCGCCGACCACCGGGATCAACGTGCTCTGGCTGCGTTCGGTGGGCCATAGCCACACCGCGTTTGTCATGGAATCGCTGATCGATGAAATGGCCACGGCGGCGGGCAAGGATCCGGTGGAGTACCGACGAACGCTGCTCAAGGATCATGCCCGGCATCTCGGCGTGTTGAACCTGGCGGTGGAGAAGGCCAACTGGAAAGCCCCGCTGCCGGACGGCCATGCGCTGGGCGTGGCGGTGCATGAGTCGTTCGGCAGCTATGTGGCGCAGGTGGCGGAAGTGTCCCAGGACAATCTGGCGATCCGCGTGCATCGGGTGGTGTGCGCGGTGGACTGCGGGATTGTGGTCAACCCGCAAAGCATCGCGGCGCAGATGGAGTCGTGCATCACCTTCGGCCTGGGCATGGCGCTGCACAGCAAACTGACGCTCAAGGACGGCCATGTCGTGCAGTCCAACTATCACGACTATCAGGTGTTGCGGCTCAATGAAATGCCGCTGGTCGAGGTGCACATCGTGCCGAGCAGCGAGAAGCCCGGCGGCATCGGCGAGGCGGGTGTGCCGCCCACGGCGCCGGCGGTGGCCAACGCGGTGTTCGCCCTGACCGGGCAGCGCCTGCGGGAACTGCCACTGCAAATGTCGGGGGTGTGAGATGAAACGACATCTGTTGTTGGGCACGGTGATTCTGCTTGGGCTGGGCGGTTACGCATCGGATCTGTTTGCCGACGATCAGGACGCCTTGAAAGCTTTCGGCACGGTGCAGAAAGTCTTCCAGAGCCCGCGCTGCCAGAACTGCCACATTCCCGGTGATTCGCCGTTGCAGTTCGACGCCGGCATCCCCCACGCGATGAACGTGGTGCGCGGCATGGACGGCAAGGGCGCCGCCGGTTTGCCCTGCGCCACTTGCCACGCCGAAAGCAATCCGCCGGCCAGTTACGGCCCCCATGCGCCACCGGGCGCGCCGCACTGGAGCCTGCCGCCGGCCGCGCACAAAATGGCCTGGATCGGTCTGCCGCCGGATCGTTTGTGCGCAATGATCAAGGACCGCGCCAGCAACGGTGACCGCGATTTCGCCGCGCTGATCAAACACGTCAGCGAGGACAAACTGGTGCTCTGGGGCTGGAATCCCGGGGCAGGGCGCGCGCCGGTGCCGGTGCCGCACGATATCTTCGTGACCCAGTTCAAGCTTTGGGCTGATGCAGGCGGGCCGTGTCCGGTGGCCGGCGGATGAGAGGTTGAGTCATCGCTGATTCGGGCTACGCTCAACTGCATCGAAGACAAAGGAGTGTGTGATGCTGGTACCCGGCAAACCTGCCAATGAAGCTGTCCGAGTTCAAGTGCTGCATGATTTGAAATTGCTCGATTCCGCACCGGAAGAGCGCTTCGACCGGCTGACGCGACTGGCCAAGCGGCTGTTCAACGTGCCGATCGCGCTGGTCACGCTGGTGGACAAGGAGCGGCAATGGTTCAAGTCCTGCGTGGGTCTGGACACGACCGAAACGCCACGCTCTGTTTCATTCTGTGGCCATGCGATTCTCAGGGACGAGCTCATGCTGGTACCTGACGCCCGAGAGGACGAGCGTTTCCACGACAACCCTTTGGTTACCGGGGAGCCGAACATCCGGTTTTACGCCGGTTATCCGCTGACCGTACCCAGCGGCAACAAGATGGGCACCTTGTGCCTGATCGACACCAAACCCCGAGATCTCGACGAAGAGGAGCGCGCCCTGCTGCGCGATCTGGCGGGCATGGCCGAGCAGGAACTGATGGCCGTGCAGATGGCGAGCATGGACGAGCTGACGCTGCTGTCCAACCGTCGCGGCTTCAAGATGCTCGCCCAGCATGCGCTGGATGCCTGCGCACGGTTGGAAAAACCGGCAACGTTGCTGTTTTTCGACCTCAATGACTTCAAGCAGATCAACGACCTCTACGGCCATGCCGAGGGCGACAGTGCGCTCAAAACCTTTGCCGATGTGTTGCGTATCGCCTTTCGCGAGAGCGATGTGGTGGGACGGCTGGGCGGTGATGAGTTCGTGGCGTTGCTGACCGGCTCGAGCCACGTCGAAACCACGGCGATCATGGCGCGACTCAAGGAAATCCTCGAAGAACGCAATGCCACGTTGCACCGCGGTTACGCGATTCGCTTCAGTGTCGGCCAGATCGAATACAACCCGCAGCGCCATGACACCGTGGATAAGTTGCTGGCGGATGCGGATGCAGCGATGTATGCGCACAAGCAGGCGTTGAAGCGTTGTTAGTCCTGACCTCATCGCGAGCAAGCTCGCTCCCACAGCAGGCGTATTTCAACGGTTGGGATGAACTGAGTCTAGCGCCGTGCTTTTCGATTGAAAGACGATAGTTTTTGCGCCGAGCACAAATTATTTCGATCAATCGAGGCGGCCATGCTGCGTGAATTGAAAACCTTTCTGGCAGTGGCGCGGCATGGCACGTTTGCCGCGGCGGGCTTGCATATCGGCCTGACGCAATCGGCGGTCAGTGCGCAGATACGCAATCTGGAGCAGGCCTTGGGCGTGCGTCTGTTCGATCGCACCGGGCGGCAGGCGATTGATCATCCAGCGATACGCAACTTGCCGCTGCGAATAATGTTCAACAAATGTCTGCAGATCGAAAGCGAAAAGCCCTTCTGATGAAAGTCAACTGTCAGTCCTGACAGTGTCTTTATCTGTTTTCAGGCGCTAGCGTGGGCGCTGTAAAAGACATTCTGCTGGAGTCGGGAAGACTGGTTGTTTTTCTCAGGGCGGAGAATATTGACAATCAGAGGAAAACTCCATGTCAACCCTGGCCAAAACACATCGCAATGCTGGTGATCTGGATCCAACTTTTGCCAAAGATGGAGTCATTAATATCGGACCAGGCAGCTGCGGCTCCGTGGTGGAGACAAAAACTGGACGTATTGTTTATGTTTATGATTCGGCAGGCAAATTGCAGCTGATTCGGGCCTACGGCGATGGTTCTATCGACCCTTCATTCGTGAATCCACCTTGGCAATTTGGGCCAAAATATTCCGCTTCGCGTCAACTTGACATTCAAGACGATGGCGGTTTCGTTGCTATCGGTAGCACTGGCGATGGCTTAAACCGGTTAGCTGCAGTCACGAAGTTCAATGAGCACGGCAGTCAGAATCTGGTCTTTGGCACGAAAATCTTTCCCGACATTCCACTTGACCCTGGGCAAAGTGTGATAACTGACGAAGCAAAGGGTTGTGCCCTCTCCGATGGGCGTGTCCTGTTGGGTCAAAGCCACATTCTGCATGATGGAACAGGAGCTGCCGTTGAGGGGAGTGGAACCATCCGCTGCTATCTCCCTAATGGCGATCTTGACGATACATTCGGTGGAAATGGCGAAGTTAAGATCATATTCGACAACGCACGCTACTCGAGTATCGAGAGCATCAAGCCGAAGCTGCAGGGAGGGTTTATAGTCAGTGGATCGCTCGATAACTCCACCGGCAATGAATCAGAACCCAAAAGTGTTCTGGCTAGTTATGACGAAAGCGGAAAGTTGGACAAAGGGTTTGCAACAGGCGGTCTGTACAAGATTTCTGAGGAATACGGTTTATTTAACAACGTGGGCATATCGCGTCACGGAATAACCTTTGCCGCATCCGTACGCTCTGCCGCAGGAATTAGCGTCGCAACTGTACGCTTGCAGAATGATGGAACACCCGATCCCCGTTTCAACAATGGCCAAGTACTGTGGACCGACATTAATGGACGCTTCGTGACTATTCAAAACGTGGTCGTTCAACCAGATGGAAGCATCATTGTGGGGGTGCGTTCCGACCTTGTGCTGACCCTTCTGCGTATTCTGGAAGACGGTAAACTCGATGATAACTTCGGGGTTGGAGGCGTTGCCAGGTTGGAGGGGTGGCGCATGAATGACTGCATTGTCCAGAGCATTACAGGGAGAATCATCGCTGCTGCTGACGAGATTGATCCTGCGGGTAAACCGCTGGCGCAGGTGTTGGGTTTCGTGGGATGAAGGGGCCCCGCGAGCAAAAAAAACCCGCCAGCACTGGCGGGTTTTTTAGCGGCTAGCCGAAGATTACTCTTCGATGTTGCCCATGGCGGTGGTGTTGAAGCCGCCGTCCACGTACATGATTTCACCGCTGATGCCCGACGCCAGGTCGGAGCACAGGAAGGCGCCGGCGTTGCCGACTTCTTCGATGGTGACGTTGCGGCGCAGCGGGGTTTGCGCTTCGTTGGCGGCCAGCATCTTGCGGAAGTTCTTGATGCCGGAAGCTGCCAGGGTGCGGATCGGGCCGGCCGATACGCAGTTGACGCGGGTGCCGTCCGGGCCCAGGGAGCCGGCCAGGTAACGCACGCCGGCTTCCAGCGACGCCTTGGCCATGCCCATCACGTTGTAGTTCGGCATGGTGCGCTCGGCGCCCAGGTAGGACAGGGTCAGCAGGCTGCCGTTGCGGCCTTTCATCATTTCGCGACCGGCTTTGGCCAGGGCCACGAAGCTGTAGGCGCTGATGTCGTGAGCGATGCGGAAGCCTTCACGGGTGGTGGCTTCGGTGAAGTCGCCGTCCAGTTGGTCGCCCGGGGCGAAGCCGACGGAGTGCACGATGCAGTCCAGGCCGTCCCACTTCTTGCTCAGTTCTTCGAAGACCTTGGCGATTTCTTCATCGCTGGCCACGTCGCACGGGAAGCACAGCTCCGGGCTCGAGCCCCAGCCCTGTGCGAACTCTTCTACGCGACCTTTCAGTTTGTCGTTCTGATAAGTGAAGGCAAGCTCAGCGCCCTCGCGATGCATGGCGGCAGCGATGCCGGATGCGATGGACAGCTTGCTGGCGACACCGACGATCAGTACGCGCTTACCGGCGAGAAAACCCATGTGTTGCTCCTCTTTCAGGTTATTGCGCAGTGGCTGGTGCCAGGAAAGCGGCCTCCAGCAACTGCTGTGTATACGGATGTTGGGGGGCGGCAAAGATACTTTGCGCGTCTCCCTGTTCGACCACTTGGCCATGCTTGACCACCATCAGCTGGTGGCTCAGCGCTTTCACAACAGCCAGGTCATGGCTGATGAACAAATACGTCAGGTTGTACTTGGCTTGCAGTGAACGCAACAGCTCCACCACTTGCCGCTGCACCGTCCGGTCGAGGGCCGAGGTCGGCTCGTCCAGCAGGATCAGCGCCGGTTTGAGCACCAAGGCCCGGGCAATGGCGATACGCTGCCGCTGCCCACCGGAAAATTCGTGGGGGTAGCGGTGCCGGGTTTCCGGATCCAGACCTACCTCCTTCAATGCCGCAATAATCGCCGCTTCCTGCTCGGCGGCGGTACCCATCTTGTGGATCCTCAAACCTTCGCCAACGATGTCATTCACGCACATCCGCGGGCTCAGGCTGCCGAACGGGTCCTGAAACACCACCTGCATTTCCCGGCGCAGCGGCCGGACTTCGCTCTGCGTCAGGCAGTCTAGCTGCTTGCCCTCAAAACGGATCCCGCCCTGGCTGCCGATCAATCGCAGGATCGCCAGGCCAAGGGTGGATTTGCCGGAACCGCTTTCCCCCACGATCCCCAGGGTCTGACCCTGAGGCAGGCTGAAATTGATGCCGTCCACTGCCTTGACGTGATCCACCGTGCGCTTGAGCAGGCCTTTCTTGATCGGGAACCAGACTTTCAGATCCTCGACTTCAAGCAGCGGTGCCCCGATTTTATTGCTCGCCGGGCCTCCGCTGGGCTCCGCGCCAAGCAGTTCCCGAGTGTACGGATGCTGCGGCGAACGGAACAGCTCTGTGCACGATGCCTGTTCGACGATGCAACCGCGCTGCATGACACATACACGATGCGCAATTCTTCGCACGAGGTTCAAATCGTGACTGATCAGTAACAGCGCCATGCCCAATCGGGCCTGCAATTCTTTGAGCAGGTCGAGGATTTTCAGCTGAACGGTCACGTCCAGCGCAGTGGTCGGCTCGTCGGCAATCAGCAGTTCCGGCTCGTTGGCCAGGGCCATGGCGATCATCACCCGCTGGCGCTGGCCGCCGGACAATTCGTGGGGCAGGGCCTTGAGGCGCTTGTGCGGCTCGGGGATGCCGACCATCTCCAGCAGCTCCAGCGTGCGCTTGGTCGCGACCTTGCCGGTCAGGCCCTTGTGGATGCCCAGCACCTCGTTGATCTGCTTCTCGATCGAGTGCAGCGGGTTGAGCGAAGTCATCGGCTCCTGAAAGATCATCGCGATCCGGTTGCCACGAATGTGGCGGATGGTCTTTTCGCTCAGCTCCAGCAGGTTCTGCCCGGAATAGGTGATGCTGCCGGCCGGATGCCGCGCCAGCGGGTAGGGCAGCAGGCGCAGGATCGAGTGCGCCGTCACCGACTTGCCCGAGCCGCTTTCGCCGACCAGCGCCAGGGTTTCGCCGCGCTTGATATCGAAACTCACGCCTTCGACCACCCGTTGCACGCGATCACCGATGCCGAATTCGACGGCCAGGTCGCGGATTTCGATCAGATTGTCCTGATTCATGTCACTTCCTCGGGTCGAAGGCATCGCGAGCGGACTCGCCGATGAACACCAGCAAACTCAACATCAGCGCCAGCACCGCAAACGCGCTCATGCCCAGCCACGGCGCCTGCAGGTTGGATTTGCCCTGGGCCACCAGTTCACCCAGCGACGGACTGCCGGCCGGCAAGCCGAAACCGAGGAAGTCCAGGGCGGTGAGGGTGCCGATGGCGCCGGTCAGGATGAAGGGCATGAAGGTCATGGTCGAAACCATCGCGTTGGGCAGGATGTGGCGGAACATGATCGCGCCGTTCTGCATGCCCAGCGCCCGGGCTGCGCGCACGTATTCGAGGTTGCGCCCGCGCAGGAACTCGGCGCGCACCACGTCCACCAGGCTCATCCACGAGAACAGCAGCATGATCCCCAGCAGCCACCAGAAGTTCGGCTGGACGAAACTGGCGAGGATGATCAACAGGTACAGCACCGGCAAGCCCGACCAGATCTCCAGGAAACGCTGGCCGGCCAGATCGACCCAGCCGCCATAGAAACCCTGCAAGGCGCCGGCGATCACGCCGATGATCGAGCTGAGCACGGTCAGGGTCAGGGCGAACAGCACCGAGACCCGGAAGCCGTAGATGACCCGCGCCAGTACATCGCGGCCCTGATCGTCGGTGCCCAGCAGGTTGTCCGCCGACGGCGGTGCGGGGGCCGGGACTTTCAGGTCGTAGTTGATGCTCTGGTAACTGAACGGAATCGGCGCCCACAGCACCCACGCATCCTTGGCCTTGAGCAGTTCGCGGATGTACGGGCTCTTGTAGTTGGCTTCCAGCGGGAATTCGCCGCCGAAAGTGGTTTCCGGGTAGCGCTTGATCGCCGGGAAGTACCAGTTGTTGTCGTAGTGCACCACCAGCGGCTTGTCGTTGGCGATCAGTTCGGCGCCGAGGCTCAGGCCGAACAGGATCAGAAACAGCCACAGCGACCACCAGCCACGCTTGTTGGCCTTGAACAGTTCGAAGCGCCGGCGGTTGAGAGGGGACAGGTTCATCTCAATGCTCCCGGCTGGCAAAGTCGATACGCGGATCGACAAGGGTGTAGGTGAGGTCGCCGATCAGTTTCACCACCAGCCCCAGCAGGGTGAAGATGAACAGGGTGCCGAACACCACCGGGTAATCGCGGTTGATCGCCGCTTCGAAACTCATCAGGCCGAGGCCGTCGAGGGAGAAAATTACTTCCACCAGCAGGGAACCTGTGAAAAAGATGCCGATGAACGCCGACGGGAACCCGGCGATCACCAGCAGCATTGCGTTGCGAAACACATGGCCGTAGAGCACGCGGTGGCGGGTCAGGCCCTTGGCCTTGGCGGTGACCACGTACTGCTTGTTGATTTCGTCGAGGAAGCTGTTTTTGGTCAGCAGGGTCATGGTCGCGAAGTTGCCGATCACCAGCGCCGTCACGGGCAGCGCCAGGTGCCAGAAGTAATCGAGGATCTTGCCGCCCAGGCTCAGCTCGTCGAAGTTGTTCGAGGTCAGGCCGCGTAAAGGAAACCAGTCCAGATAGCTGCCGCCGGCAAACACCACGATCAGCAAAATCGCAAACAGGAACGCCGGAATCGCATAGCCGACGATGATCGCCGAACTGGTCCAGACGTCGAAATGGCTGCCGTGCCGCGTGGCCTTGGCGATCCCCAGCGGGATCGACACCAGGTACATGATCAGCGTGCTCCACAGCCCGAGGGAGATCGACACCGGCATCTTTTCCTTGATCAGGTCGATGACCTTGGCGTCGCGGAAGAAACTGTCGCCGAAATCCAGCCGGGCGTAGTTCTTGACCATGATCCAAAGACGTTCCGGGGCCGACTTGTCGAACCCGTACATCTTCTCGATTTCCTTGATCAGCGCCGGGTCCAGGCCCTGCGCTCCGCGATAGGAGGAGCCGGCCACCGATACTTCGGCACCGCCGCCGGCGATGCGGCTGGTGGCGCCTTCGAAACCTTCGAGCTTGGCGATCATCTGCTCCACCGGCCCGCCGGGCGCGGCCTGGATGATCACGAAGTTGATCAGCAAAATGCCGAACAGGGTCGGGATGATCAGCAGCAGTCGCCGAAAAATGTACGCCAGCATCTGATTACTCCGTGCCCACAGGGTCGGCTTGCAGTTGGGTTTCGACTTCTACCGCAGGTTTCGCATCGGGTTTGACCCACCAGGTGTTAATGCCGATGTCGTACTTGGGGGAGACTTTCGGGTGGCCGATGTGGTTCCAGTACGCCACGCGCCAGGTCTTGATGTGCCAGTTGGGGATCACGTAGTAGCCCCATTGCAGCACACGGTCCAGAGCGCGGGCGTGGGCCACCAGGCTTTTGCGCGAATCGGCGTTGATCAGGTTTTCCACCAGATGGTCGACCACCGGGTCCTTGAGGCCCATTGAATTGCGGCTGCTGGACTTGTCGGCGGCGGCGCTCATCCAGAACTCGCGCTGTTCGTTACCCGGCGAGTTGGACTGCGGGAAGCTGCCTACGATCATGTCGAAATCCCGCGAACGCACGCGATTGACGTATTGCGAGACGTCGACGCGGCGGATCACCAGATCGATGCCCAGATCGCTGAGGTTGCGCTTGAACGGCAACAACACGCGCTCGAATTCGGTTTGCGCCAGCAGGAATTCGATGGCTACCGGTTTGCCAGTGGCGTCGACCATTTTGTCGTCGACGATTTTCCAGCCGGCCTCTTGCAGCAGCTGATACGCCTCGCGCTGTTGCGTGCGGATCATGCCGCTGGCGTCGGTTTTCGGATTCTCGAAGGCTTCGCTGAACACCTGCGCCGGCAGCTGGCTGCGGAACGGATCGAGGATTGCCACCTGTTCTGCATCCGGCAGGCCGGTGGCGGCCATTTCCGAGTTTTCAAAGTAGCTGCGGGTGCGCGCATAAGCGCCGTTGAACAATTGCTTGTTGGTCCATTCGAAGTCGAACAGCAGGCCGAGGGCCTGGCGTACCCGCACGTCCTGAAACACCGGACGGCGCAGATTGAAGACGAAGCCCTGCATGCCGGTCGGGTTGCTGTTGGCAATCTGTTCCTTGATCAGCCGCCCTTCGGTCACTGCTGGCACGTTGTAGGCATTGGCCCAGTTTTTCGCGGCCATTTCCAGCCAGTAATCGAACTGCCCGGCTTTCAACGCTTCCAGTGCGACGGTGTTGTCGCGGTAATAGTCGGTGGTCATTACGTCGAAGTTGTAGAAACCGCGATTGACCGGCAGGTCCTTGCCCCAGTAGTCCTTGACCCGCTCGTAACGCACCGAACGCCCGGCCTTCACTTGGGTGACCTTGTACGGGCCGCTGCCAAGAGGAATTTCCAGGTTGCCCTTGTTGAAATCACGCTCAGCCCACCAATGTTTGGGCAGCACCGGCAACTGGCCGAGGATCAGCGGCAGTTCGCGGTTGTTGGTGTGCTTGAACTTGAACAGCACCTTGAGCGGATCTTCGGCGATTACCTCCTCAACGTCGGCGTAGTAACCGCGATACATCGGCGCGCCTTCCTTGGTCAGGGTCTGGAAGCTGAACACCACGTCGTCGGCGCGTACCGGGTGGCCGTCGTGAAACTTCGCTTCGGGACGCAGGTAGAAGCGCACCCAGCTGTTGTCCGGAGCCTTTTCGATCTTGCTGGCGATCAGGCCGTATTCGGTGAATGGCTCGTCGAGGCCCTGTTTGGCCAGGGTGTCGTAGATCAGCCCGATATCGTCCGCCGGTACGCCTTTGCTGATGAACGGATTAAGGCTGTCGAAGCCGCCGAAGCCGGCCTGACGGAAGATTCCGCCCTTGGGCGCGTCGGGGTTCACGTAATCGAAGTGTTTGAAGTCGGCGGGGTATTTCGGCGGCTCGTTGTACAGGGTCACGGCGTGTTGCGGGGCGGCACAAGCCAGCCCGGCGAACAGCAGACCGCTGGCCTGCACAAGCAGGGCGCGGATAGGCTTCATCGATCTTTCTCCGAAGATTTCAGCCACCACGCGCTCAGGCCCAGGGTGTAGGGCGGCGTGGTGACGAAGGCGAACCGGTTGCGGTACGCCAGACGGTGATAATTGAGGTACCAGTTGGGAATGCTGTAGTGCTGCCAGAGCAACACTCGGTCGAGTGCCTTGCCGGCGGCGACTTGTTCGTCGCGGGTTTGCGCGGCGAGCAAGTGTTCAAGCAAATGATCGACCACCGGATTGGCGATGCCCGCGTAATTCTTGCTGCCCTTGACGTTTACCTGGCTGGAGTGGAAGTACTGCCATTGTTCCAGGCCCGGGCTTAAGGTCTGGCCTAGCGTCATCGAGATCATGTCGAAATCAAATTGATCGAGGCGCTGTTTGTACTGCGCGCGATCGACGGTGCGCAGGCGCGCCTCGATGCCGATACTGTTGAGGTTCTCGATGTACGGCTGATAGAGACGCTCCAGGCTGGGATTGACCAGCATTAGCTCGAAGCGCAGCGGCTGGCCGGCGGCGTTCTGCAGGCGCTGGCCGTTGAGCTTCCAGCCGGCGTCAGCCAGCAACGCCAGGGCTTTACGCATGGTTTCCCGGGGGATGCCGCGCCCGTCGGTCTGCGGCAGCGTGAACGGTTCGGTGAACAGACGCGCCGGCAGTTGATCCTTGTACGGCTTGAGCATCAGCCATTCATGGCCGACCGGCAGGCCGACGGCGCTGAACTCGCTGTTGGGGTAGTAGCTGGTGGTGCGCTTGTAGGCCTCGCTGAACAAGGCGCGGTTGGTCCACTCGAAGTCGAACATCAGGCCGAGGGCTTCGCGGGTCTTGACGTCAGCGAAGGTCGCGCGCCGGGTGTTCATGAACAGACCCTGGCTCTGGGTCGGGATCTGGTGCGGGATCTGCGCCTTGATCACGTCGCCACGGCGCACGGCCGGGAAGTTGTAGCCATTGGCCCAGTTCTTCGCCTGATGCTCGATATAGATGTCGAACTCGCCAGCCTTGAACGCTTCGAAGGCCACATCGCTGTCGCGGTAGAACTCGACTTCCATGCGATCGAAGTTGTATTTGCCGCGATTGACTGGCAGGTCCTTGCCCCAGTAGTCCTTGACCCGCTCGAAAATCAACTGCCGGCCCGGTGTGACCGAGGTGATGCGGTACGGCCCGCTGCCCAGTGGGGGCTCGAAGGTGGTGGCCTTGAAGTCGCGGCCCTTCCAGTAATGCTGGGGCAGCACCGGCAATTCGCCCAGACGCAGGATCAGCAACGGATTGCCGCTGCGCTTAAGCACAAACCGGATGCGTTGCGGGTTGAGGATATCGACGCGCAGTACTTCCTGAAGGGCGGTGCGGTACAGCGGATGACCCTCCTTGAGCAGCAAACGGTAGGAGAACGCCACGTCGTAAGCGGTGATCGGCGTGCCGTCGTGGAAGCGCGCCTGCGGGCGCAGGTTGAACACCACCCAGCTGCGATCTTCGCTGTACTCCACCGATTGGGCGATCAAACCGTAACTGGAGGCCGGTTCGTCACCGGACGGCGCGTATTGCCCGGTGCCGACCATCAGCGGCTCGTTCAACTCGTTGATGCCGTATTGCAGGAAATTCGCCGTGGTGACCGGGCTGGTGCCCTTGAACGTGTAGGGGTTGAGCGTATCGAAGGTGCCAAACGCCATCACCCGCAACGTACCGCCCTTGGGCGCTTGCGGGTTGACCCAGTCGAAGTGGGTAAATCTGGCCGGGTACTTGAGCGTGCCGAACTGCGCATAACCGTGGCTTTCGGTGATCGTCGCGCTGACGGGGGAGCTCAAGGCCAGGCTGATCAGGAGCAGGAGGAGGGGACGCTTCAAGTCAGATCCGATCCAGGCGGCTTGGGCTTTGTGGGCCGTACAGTAACAGCTTGTATGGACAGGAAAAAGACAGAGGTTAATGTGGGGTTAATCGGCAAAGGAAAGCGCTCCCTCATCGGAACGCCGCCCGCCTAACCCTCTCCCGGAGGGAGAGGGAACTGACGGCGATGTCTTGCGTGATACATCGACCTGAAAAACCGAGTCGATTATGGATTCAAAGCAAGTCGTTCAAGTCGGCGTAGATCTCCAATATCCCCGGATCGGTCCCCTCTCCCTACGGGCGGTCCGACGTTTCGGGAGGGCTAGGGTGAGGGAAGGCTTTTGATCCAAGCGAAAAAAAGCCCCTGAAATTCAGGGGCTCCTGGTCAGTGCGGCTGGTAGACCGTGAGCATCTGCCCAGGCTTGAGCGCCTTGCCGGCGCCCGGGTTCCAGCGCTTGAGGTGCTGCATCTCGACGTTGAAACGCTTGGCGACCACGTACAGCGTGTCGCCGCGTTTAACCTTGTACTGGGTCTGTTTACCGTCGTCCTTTTCTCTGGTCTTGCTGCTGGTCTTGCTGTTGGCTGCGATGACCGTGTTGATGCGTCCGCCACTGCTGCGCGCCGGTGTGCGCTTGCTGGTGTCCTGCATGACCAGGGTCTGGCCGACCTTGAGGTTCTTGCCGGTGAGCTTGTTCCAGCGTTGCAGGTCCTTGACCTCGACCTTGTTGGCTTTGGCGATGGAACCGAGGTTGTCGCCACGCTTGACCCGATAGGCACGCTTGGCCTGTGCGATCTCGCTCGGATCGGCGCCTTCGAACACCGGTTTAAGCGAGCGCGGGCTGATCAGTTCGTCAGGGCGCATGGTCTGCAGGCTGGCGGTCAGCAGCTGCGCCTTCGAGGTCGGCACCAGCAGGTGCTGCGGGCCGTCGATGGTGGTGCGCTGCTTGAAGGCGGGGTTGAGCTGGAACAGCTCGTCTTCGTCGATGTTGGCCACCGCCGCGACCTTGGACAGGTCCATGCGCTGGTTGATTTCGACAACCTGGAAATACGGTTCGTTGGCGATCGGGTTGAGGTTCACGCCATAGGCTTCAGGCGTCAGGACCACTTGCGAGAGCGCCAGCAGTTTCGGCACGTAGGCTTGGGTTTCCGCTGGCAGCGGCAGGTTCCAGTAGTCGGTCGGCAGGCCGAGCTTTTCGTTGCGCTCGATGGCGCGGCTGACCGTACCTTCGCCGGCGTTGTACGCGGCCAGTGCCAGCAACCAGTCACCGTTGAACATGTCGTGCAGGCGGGTCAGGTAGTCCATCGCTGCCGTGGTCGAGGCAGTAATGTCGCGACGGCCATCGTAGAAACGGGTCTGACGCAGGTTGAAGTAGCGCCCGGTGGACGGGATGAACTGCCAGAGGCCCACCGCGTCGGCCCGGGAATAGGCCATCGGGTTGTAGGCGCTTTCGATGACCGGCAGCAGCGCCAGTTCCAGCGGCATGTTGCGTTCTTCGAGGCGCTCGACGATGTAATGAATGTAGAGGCTGCCGCGTTCGCCGGCGTTCTCGAGGAAGGAAGGGTTACTGGCGAACCACAGGCGCTGTTGCTCGATGCGCGGGTTCACGCCCAGACCTTCCTGCAGCTGGAAGCCACCGCGCATGCGCTCCCAGATGTCCTGAGGCACCTGCGGGCTGGGCTTTTCCGACAACCAGATGGGCTTCTGCTTGGCTCGCGCAGCAATGTTCGGCGTATGTGTCGCTTCAGTCTGCGGAGCATGGCTGGAACAGCCCGCCAGTGTGGCGGACACAGCCACCGCAATGGCTTGCGCCAGGCGGGTCAATGCATCTGAATTGACGGACTTACGTATGGATGACGACATTGGCTGGAAGTAAGTTCCGGGCAAAAATGTCGGGCGATTCTAGAAAGCGCACCCCCTGCGGTCAACCATTCAGAATTTTTGTACCAGGCAGGGAGCCACTTAGAACGTATCTTTCCATGCCCGCAGAGCCGCAAAAACCTCACTCGGCGCCCGGTTTTGAGGGCCGTTCCGTTCGTCCACTTTTTGTGTAACCAATATTTCACCGGTGCGCAAAAACGGGTTTGTGAGCTTTTCCAGCGCAAGCGTCGAGGGCAGCGTCATCACGCCATTCGCACGTTGCTGGCTGACTTTTTCCAGACGGGCGGCGATGTCCCGGTTGCCCGGCTCCACGGCGGCGGCGAATTTCAGGTTGCTCAGGGTGTATTCGTGGGTGCAGTAGACCAGGGTGTCTTCCGGCAGCGCCGCCAGACGGCTCAACGACTGGTGCATCTGTTGCGGCGTGCCTTCGAACAAACGGCCGCAGCCGGCAGCGAACAGGGTATCGCCACAGAACAGCAGGCCATGATGGTAGTAGGCGATGTGTCCCAGGGTGTGGCCGGGAACGGCATGGACGTCGAAGTCCCAGCCGAGCACGCGCACCGTGTCGTTGTCCTTGAGGGCCACGTCCCGCCCCGGAATACTTTCGCTGGCCGGTCCGTAGACCGTGGCACCGGTGGCCTTTTTCAGCGTCTCGACGCCGCCGACATGGTCGTGGTGATGGTGAGTGATGAGGATGTCGCCGAGCACCCAGCCCGGATGCGCGTCGAGCCACGCCTGCACGGGGGCGGCATCCCCCGGATCGACCACCGCGCAACGCTGGGTGGCATGATCCTGTAACAACCAGATGTAGTTGTCGGTGAAGGCGGGCAGGGCACTGATCTGTATCATCGTCGAATTCGCCAAGCGGGTAACATTGGCGCATCTTAGAGGTTCCTGGCGTGTTGGAGAATGCAATGATCGATAAAGCGTTCGCTCAGGCCGATCCTGACTGGCTCGCGCTGATCGGTGCAGCCCGTGAATGGCTGTCCGGCCCCCTCGGGCAATTTCTGCTGGACGAAGAACGGCGCATGCTCGAAGACGAGCTGGGCCGGTTCTTCGGCGGCTATCTGGTGCATTACGGCCCGTCCGCCGAAACGCCGCCGTCGGCGCCGCAGGTGCAGCGCAACGTGCGGCTGGGCGCGCCCTTGCCGGGCGTGGAGATCGTCTGCGAAGAACAGGCCTGGCCGTTGAGCGAGCACGCCGCCGATGTGGTGGTGTTGCAGCACGGCCTGGATTTCTGTCTGTCGCCCCACGGTCTTCTGCGCGAAGCGGCCAGCAGCGTGCGCCCCGGCGGGCATCTGCTGATTGTCGGCATCAACCCCTGGAGCACCTGGGGGCTGCGCCACGTGTTCGCCCATGACGCCTTGCATCAGGCGCGCTGTATCTCGCCGTCGCGGGTGGCGGACTGGCTTAACCTGCTGGGCTTCGCGCTGGAGAAACGCCGCTTCGGGTGCTATCGTCCGCCGCTCGCGTCACCCAAGTGGCAGGCCCGCTTGGCCGGCTGGGAACGCAAGGCCGGCGACTGGCAACTGTCGGGCGGCGGCTTCTATTTACTGGTCGCGCGCAAGATCGTGGTCGGCCTGCGTCCGGTGCGTCAGGAACGCCGCGAGCCGATGGGCAAGCTGATTCCGCTGCCGATGGCCAAGGTCAATCGCCGGCGCATCGAACCGTAAACCTTCTTTTATTTATGGCCGGGTATATCCCGGCCTTGGCCATCGTCGATCCGTGATCGGCGAGGCCACGCATTTTTTCTGGATAGACTGGCATGAGCGAAAGCGTCGATAGCGTAGAACTGTTCACTGACGGCGCCTGTAAAGGCAACCCCGGCCCCGGCGGCTGGGGCGCCTTGCTGGTGTGCAAGGGTGTTGAAAAGGAACTGTGGGGCGGCGAAGCCAACACCACCAACAACCGCATGGAGTTGCTCGGCGCGATTCGCGGCCTGGAAGCCCTCAAGCGTCCGTGCGAAGTGCTGCTGGTCACCGACTCGCAATATGTGATGAAAGGCATCAACGAGTGGATGGCCAACTGGAAGAAACGCGGCTGGAAAACCGCTGCCAAGGAGCCAGTCAAAAACGCTGACCTGTGGAAGGAGCTGGACGAGCAGGTCAACCGCCACAAGGTCACCTGGAAATGGGTCCGCGGCCACATCGGCCACCACGGCAACGAACGGGCTGACCAGTTGGCCAACCGTGGGGTGGATGAGGTTCGCGGTTACAAGCAGGGTTGATCAAAGCATCAAAATGGCAGTGGCCAGTTGCAGATCGGTATAGGGCTGACCTGGCAGCAGGCTGCGAATTCGCGTCAGCGCCGCTTCCATCTGTGCGCCGCGAATGTTCCCGTCGCTGGCAACGAACGCCGCGGCGTCATCCTTGGCCGCCAACACGATCTTGTCGTCCTTGAACGAACCGCTGGTGCCTTTGCTGGAGCTGAGCGTAAGGCTCATGGTGATGTCGGTGCTGATGACGAAACTGGTGGCGTGCGCTTCGGCCGCCAGCAGGCAGCCGCCGAGCATTAAAACGTATGCAGTCTTCATGACGCTCTCAATCCGCAGGAAACAAGCCGCGCACGCTAACAAGGCGGTTTGCCGCCGACTTTATGAACATTGCTAATGATTGTTAAAAACTGCATGAGCGCCGGTCACCTGACGGCGCGCGACGCGTACCGCGAGCGTGTTAACATCGCCGCTTTTGCACGATTGACCCCGTTGAGAGCTGAACACTGATGGCCACCAGATCCGTTGTACTCGATACCGAAACCACCGGCATGCCGGTGACCGACGGCCACCGGATTATCGAAATCGGTTGTGTCGAGCTGATCGGTCGACGTCTGACGGGCCGGCACTTTCACGTTTACCTGCAACCGGATCGCGAGAGTGATGAAGGCGCGATCGCCGTTCACGGCATCACCAACGAATTCCTGGTCGGCAAGCCGCGCTTCGCCGAAGTGGCCGACGAATTTTTCGAGTTCATCAACGGCGCGCAGCTGATCATCCATAACGCGGCGTTCGACGTTGGCTTCATCAACAATGAATTCGCCCTGATGGGCCAGCAGGATCGCGCGGACATCACGCAGCACTGCACGATCCTCGACACCCTGATGATGGCCCGGGAACGTCACCCGGGTCAGCGCAACAGCCTCGATGCCCTGTGCAAACGCTACGGCGTCGACAACTCCGGCCGTGAGCTGCACGGCGCATTGCTCGACTCGGAGATTCTCGCCGACGTCTACCTGACCATGACCGGTGGCCAGACCAGCCTGTCGCTGGCCGGCAACGCCTCCGACGGCAATGGCACGGGCGAGGGCGCGGACAACTCGGCCACCGAAATCCGCCGTCTGCCGGCAGATCGCAAACCGGGGCGGATCATTCGCGCTACCGAAGCCGAGCTGGCCGAACACCAGGTGCGCCTGGAAATCATCGCCAAATCGGCCGGTGCCCCGGCGTTGTGGACTCAACTGCTGGAAGCCGAAGCTCAGGCGTAAGGCAAAAAAGGATCGCCCGAACATCCAGGCCGTGTTCAGGCGATCCTTTGTTTTTGGCAGTACTGACAACTGGCCACCCTCGCCACATCCGCTCCGACCCTCTACCCTGAGGACATTGGCAGATCACTCTCCGCCGCCTCAGGACACTGAGCCTCATGTACAAAGATTTGAAGTTCCCGGTGTTGATCGTCCACCGCGACATCAAGGCCGACACGGTTGCCGGTGAACGCATTCGCGGCATCGCCCGAGAGCTGGAGCTGGAAGGTTTCAGTATCGTTTCGGCCACGGACTACACCGAGGGCCGGCTGGTGGCGTCGACCCACCATGGTCTGGCGTGCATGCTGATTGCCGCCGAAGACGCCAGCACCAACTCCCACCTGTTACAGAACATGGCCGAACTGATCGGTCTGGCCCGGGTGCGGGCGCCGGATCTGCCGATCTTTGCCCTCGGCGAGCAAGTCACCCTGGAAAACGCCCCGGCCGATGCCATGGCCGAGCTCAATCAGTTGCGCGGCATTCTCTACCTGTTCGAAGACACGGTGCCGTTTCTCGCCCGGCAAGTGGCGCGGGCGGCACGCAAGTACCTGGACGGCCTGTTGCCGCCATTCTTCAAGGCGCTGGTGCAGCACACCGCCGATTCCAATTATTCCTGGCACACCCCAGGCCATGGCGGCGGGGTGGCTTATCACAAGAGTCCGGTGGGGCAGGCGTTTCACCAGTTCTTCGGGGAAAACACCCTGCGCTCGGATTTGTCGGTGTCGGTGCCGGAGCTGGGCTCATTGCTCGACCACACCGGGCCGCTGGCCGAGGCGGAAGCGCGCGCCGCGCGCAATTTCGGCGCCGATCACACGTTTTTCGTGATCAACGGCACCTCGACCGCCAACAAGATCGTCTGGCACTCGATGGTCGGGCGCGATGATCTGGTGCTGGTGGATCGCAACTGCCACAAGTCGGTGTTGCACGCGATCATCATGACTGGCGCGATTCCGCTGTACCTGTGCCCGGAGCGCAACGAGCTGGGCATCATCGGCCCGATTCCGCTCAGTGAATTCAGTCGCGAATCGATCCAGGCCAAGATCGATGCCAGCCCGTTGACCAAGGGCCGCGAACCGAAAGTCAAACTGGCGGTGATCACCAACTCCACCTACGACGGCCTCTGCTACAACGCCGAGCTGATCAAGCAGAGTCTGGGCAACAG
Source organism: Pseudomonas sp. B40(2017) (assembly GCF_002112855.1). Taxonomy (NCBI): domain Bacteria; kingdom Pseudomonadati; phylum Pseudomonadota; class Gammaproteobacteria; order Pseudomonadales; family Pseudomonadaceae; genus Pseudomonas; species Pseudomonas sp. B40(2017). The sequence continues at coordinate 74,653 of NZ_NEIT01000009.1, read as the reverse complement.
TGTCGAAGTCCTGCATTTCGACGAGGCCTGGTACGCCTACGCCGCGTTTCACGAATTTTTCGCCGGTCGTTACGGCATGGCCACCTCGCGCAGCGAGGACAGTCCGTTGGTGTTCACCACCCATTCCACCCACAAACTGCTGGCGGCGTTCAGTCAGGCTTCGATGATTCATGTGCAGGACGGCGGGGCGCGGAAGCTGGATCGCGACCGGTTCAACGAAGCGTTCATGATGCACATCTCGACGTCGCCGCAGTACAGCATCATTGCTTCGCTGGACGTGGCGTCGGCGATGATGGAAGGGCCGGCCGGACGTTCATTGCTACAGGAAACCTTCGACGAAGCCCTGAGTTTTCGCCGGGCACTGGCCAATCTGCGCCAGCACATCGCCGCCGATGACTGGTGGTTCTCGATCTGGCAACCGCCGGGTGTCGAAGGCATCGACCGGGTGCAGACCGAGGACTGGCTGCTGAAGCCTGATACGGACTGGCATGGTTTCGGCGAGGTCAGCGACGATTATGTGCTGCTCGATCCGATCAAGGTCACCCTGGTCATGCCGGGCCTGACCGCCGGCGGCGCTTTGAGCGACAAGGGCATTCCGGCGGCAGTGGTCAGCCGTTTCCTTTGGGAGCGCGGACTGGTGGTGGAGAAAACCGGCCTGTACTCATTTCTGGTGCTGTTCTCCATGGGTATCACCAAGGGCAAGTGGAGCACGCTGCTGACCGAACTGCTGGAGTTCAAGCGCAGCTACGACGCCAACGTCAGTCTCGACACCTGCCTGAAGTGTGTCGCCCAGGAAGATCCTGTGCGTTATCGCGGCATGGGCCTGCGCGATCTGTGCGATCAACTCCACGCCTGCTATCGCAGCAACGCCACCGCCAAACACCTCAAGCGCATGTACACGGTGCTGCCGGAAATCGCGATGAAACCGGCCCACGCTTACGATCAATTGGTGCGCGGTGAAGTCGAGGCGGTGCCGATTGATGAGCTGGAAGGCCGGGTGGCAGCGGTGATGCTGGTGCCGTACCCGCCGGGCATTCCGCTGATCATGCCTGGCGAACGCTTTACCGAATCCACGCGCTCGATCATTGAATACCTCAGGTTTGCCCGCACGTTCGACGCAATGTTTCCGGGGTTTGTGGTCGATGTGCACGGTCTGCAACACGAAGATGAGGGCAATGGACGGCAATACACCGTCGATTGCGTCAAGGAATGAGGGCTTTTCCGAGTATGCAACCGGTCATGAATCCGAAATACCCAGGGTTGTCGGTGCGAGTCGCCGACGACGGTTTTGCCGCTTACATCTGGGGCAGCGATTTCAGCTTCGAGGTGGCCGCCTACGGCACGGCCGAAATCGGCAAACCCGTGGCGCAATGGGCCGTGACGCCTATCGTGCCGTATCGCAAGTGCTACGGCATCGATCCGGAGGAGTTCAGCAGCTTTCGCGACGCCGCTGACAGTGCGATTTTCATGGCGTACCTGGAGGATGAGCCGGTCGGGCATCTGGTGATCAGCACCAACTGGAACGGCTTCGCCCATATCGATGAACTGGCGGTGCACGCTCCGGCACGGCGCCATGGTGTGGCCAAGGCCTTGCTGGACGTGGCGCAGTTCTGGAGTCGCAAGAAAAAGCTGCCGGGGATCATGCTGGAAACCCAGAACAACAACCTCGGCGCCTGCCGTCTGTATGAGCGCTGCGGGTATGTGATCGGCGGCATCGACCACTTGCGTTATCGCGGCATCGATCCGAACACCGCCGAAGTGGCGCTGTTCTGGTATCGATTGTTCGATAACCCGCTGGAGCATCCGATCAGTTCGCCAGCATCGCCTCGGCTTGTTCCGTGACGATCCCGAGCAGCGTCTGAATCGCCGCTGACGGCGTGGCGTGTTTGAAGGTCAGGGCATAGAGGCTGATCGGCACCGCGGGCGACAACGGGCAGACATCGAGACCGCCCGCCCGCGCGCCAAGGGCAGTGAACGGGTCGACGATCGCCAGGCCTTCGCCGGCCTCGACCATGCTGCGCATCATCTGGTGGGTCTGCACCCGGGTCTGGATGGTCGGCGCCGGGCGCAGGGCCTGGAGCTTGTTTTCCAGGGCCGGGCTCAGCGGGTCCTGGCCCTCGAGGCCGACCATCGCCTGGCCGGCCAGATCCTGCAGGGAAATGTATTTCTGCTTCGGTTGCAGCCAGCCGTGGGGCGCAAGCAATTGCAACTTGCCCTGGGCCAGCGGCTGGCAATGGATATCGGGGTGTTGTGGATCGTGCAGGCTCAGGCCCAGATCGCTGTCGCGCAGCAGCAGGTGGCGGACGATGTCGCGGGTCGGCTCGCTGAGCAGGGTGCAGGGCACGTCGGGCAGGCGCCGGCGCAGGGCGGCGAGGCTTTGCGGCAGCAGTTGCTGGGCCAGCGGCGGGGTGCCGATGATCCGCAAGGGTGGGGCGAGATATTGCTTGAGGCTGCTGGCCAGCCGTTGCACCGGTTCCAGCGCTTCATAGATGTGGCCGATCTCGACTTGCAGCGCCCGGGCCTCCGGGGTTGGCTGAAGTCGTCCGCGTACGCTGGCGAACAGCATGAAACCAAGCTGACTCTCGGCTTCGCGCAAACGCTCCTCGACCTCGGGCGCCGCTAGTTGCAGCCATTCGGCGGCGGTGCCCACGTGACCGGTCTGCAAAAGCGCCTGAATCACTTCGATATGACGTAAACGCATGCGTGAAGTCCATGTCCGGCCGTTGGGGTCAGTGGCTGAATCCTACCCCAACTCGGCGCGGATGACTTCTGCTCATAACGATCGGTTATGAAGCGACCGATGGCTCGGGTTCGCGGATCAGGGTGATGCCCGACTGAACCAGCAAAAACTCGTTGTCGTCGATCTTGTTGACGCGGTCGCCAATCGCCAGCTTGTAGGTGGTAACGGGCTCCGTGCCGGTGAAACCGTCTGCCGACGGGTTGGATTCCTGAAACTCATGCACGGAATAAACGCGGCCTTCCGCATCTCTTGCATGGAACTGACCGACGAGTACTGCTGCCATCTGCTTAGAACCTCTGGAGATAAAACGCTTGATTTGCGGCTTGGTAGACCGTCATCGAGCTTGGTAAGTTTTCCTACATGAAAAAAATATTCCAGACGCGGGAAATAACCTTCGGCGTCTGGTGGAATCGTCATCGGATCATCTATAACTACTGGCTCCTCCCACGGACAGTCGAGAGTCTTCCAATGAGCAATGTCTATAACGTCGCAGTAGTGGTCGGCAGCCTGCGCAAGGCGTCCATCAACCGCAAGGTCGCCTTGGCGCTGGCGGAACTGGCACCGGCCAATCTCAAGCTGAACATTGTCGAAATTGGCGATCTGCCACTCTACAACGAAGACATCGACGGCGATTCACCGCCGGCAGCCTACAGCACTTTCCGGCAAAAAGTGGGCTCATCCGACGCTCTGCTGTTTGTCACCCCGGAATACAACCGCTCGGTGCCGGCGCCTTTGAAGAATGCCATTGACGTCGGTTCGCGGCCCTATGGCAAGAGTGTCTGGAGCGGCAAACCGGGAGCGGTGATCAGCGTTTCGCCGGGTGCCATCGGCGGTTTTGGCGCCAACCAGCATCTGCGTCAGTCCTTTGTTTTTCTCAACGTGCCGTGCATGCAGCAGCCGGAAGCCTACTTGGGCGGCGCGGGCACGGCGTTCGACGAGGCGGGCAAGCTTAACGAGTCGGTGAAGCCGTTCCTGCAAAGCTTCATCAATGCGTTTGGTGAGTGGGTGACGCAGCACAAGAAGTGATTCGCTGATTTTTCTGACAAGATATCGACCCTGTGGGAGTGAGCCTGCTCGCGATCTCGGTGTATCAGCTGGCACATCAGTTGAATGACACACCGCCATCGCGAGCAGGCTCACTCCCACAGGTTTTGTGGTGCGGTTCAATTTTTCTTTTACTGAAGGCTGTCGCGAATGCTCGCTGCGTCACTGATTTTCCTGCTGACCATTACCCTGGTGATCTGGCAACCCAAAGGCCTCGGGGTCGGCTGGAGTGCAACGTTCGGCGCCATCGTTGCGCTGATTTTCGGCGTGGTACACCTGAGCGACATCCCGATGGTGTGGCAAATCATCTGGAACGCCACCGGCACGTTCGTAGCGCTGATCATCATCAGCCTGTTGCTCGACGAGGCGGGGTTCTTCGCCTGGGCGGCGTTACACGTAGCGCGGTGGGGACGGGGCAGCGGGCGCAAGCTGTTTGCCTTCATGGTGCTGCTGGGTGCGCTGGTCTCGGCATTGTTCGCCAATGACGGGGCGGCGCTGATCCTCACTCCCATCGTGATTTCCATGCTGCTGGCTCTGCGTTTTTCTCCGGCGGCGACCCTGGCGTTCGTCATGGGCGCGGGGTTCATTGCCGACACCGCGAGCCTGCCGCTGGTGGTGTCGAACCTGGTGAATATCGTCTCGGCCGATTTCTTCCACATCGGATTCAACCGTTATGCGGCGGTGATGGTGCCGGTCAACTTTGTCAGCGTCGCTGCCACGCTGGGCATGTTGCTCTGGTTCTTCCGCCGCGACATTCCCAAGGCCTACGACCCGGAACAGCTTGAACATCCGGAAACCGCCATTCACGACAAAGCCACGTTCTACGCCGGTTGGGCGGTGCTGGTGATTCTGCTGATCGGCTGTTTCGCGCTGGAGCCGCTGGGCATTCCGATCAGTGCAATCTCGGCGGTGTGCGCGGCGCTGTTGCTGGCGATTGCCGCGCGCGGGCACAAGATCTCCACGCGCAAGGTGATGAAAGAGGCGCCGTGGCAGATCGTGATTTTCTCGCTGGGCATGTATTTGGTGGTCTACGGACTGCGCAACGCCGGGCTCACCGATTATCTGGCCGGGTGGCTCAATGTATTCGGCGATTACGGTGTATGGGGCGCGGCGATGGGCACCGGGGTGCTGACGGCCTTGTTGTCCTCGATCATGAACAACCTGCCGACGGTGCTGGTCGGTCTGCTGTCGATCGATGCCAGCCAGGCCAGCGGTGTGGTGAAGGAGGCGATGATCTACGCCAACGTGATCGGCAGCGACCTGGGGCCGAAAATCACCCCGATCGGCAGTCTGGCGACCTTGCTCTGGCTGCATGTGCTGGAGCGCAAGAACATCAAGATCGGCTGGGGATATTACTTCAAGGTCGGGATCGTGCTGACGGTGCCGGTTCTGTTGGTGACCTTGGCGGCACTCGCCGTGAGACTTTCCATTTAGACCGAGTCGGCTCAATCGCTGCGGTGCGACGACTCGACTTGCCAGCGAAGGGGCCGGATCAGACGGCACAGAAATCAGGATTGGCCCGGCACATTCGGCCACAGATCCGACACCAGAAACAGCCGCTCGGCTTCTTCCCACTCGCCCCGGGCATTTTCGGTCAGGCGCACCATCAGTTGCGCCGGGGCCAGCGGTTCGAGTTCATCGAGCCAGGCCTGCAAGTGCCCGTTGCTCCAGGTCTGATCCGCCGGGTAGTGCGCCGGCGCCAGCCAGGCGTGGCGGGGCAGGGGTTGCCAGCGTCCGGCCGGGCGCTGAGCGACAAACGCCGGCCAGTCTTTCTGATGCAGCCAACTGCCACGCAAATGCTGAGGATGGGCGCCGCTGGGTGGCACCGACTGGCCGGGCCACGGATACAGCAAGTATCCGCCCAGCCACAGTTGCGCACTGAACGACCTGACATCCAGCGCCGCCAGCACTTCGCGGCTTTCCGGGCGCGCGGAGATCGGCAGCTGATGTTCGCTCAAATGCGCCAGTTTGCGATCCAGCCGATCATGACAACCCGGCCCCAGCCACGACGCCGGATCATGACCGTCGCCGTTCTGTGGGCCGAGGTAGAGCTTGATCGCCAGTTCCAGGTGGTGCACGCCGTCGCGGTCGCGCAGCAGCATGTCCAGCTCGCCGAGGGTGTGACCTTCGCGGCGGATCGGCAGGTTGGCGGCGATCAGTTCGATGCCTGGCGCGTGCTCCACCGCAAATTGCCACAACCGCTCGTAATACAGGCCCAGGCGCCGGGTGCGGGCCTGGGACAGCCAGTGCAGCAGGCCGTAACTGTCGCGGTCGAGCTGGCGCAACCAGTGTTCCAGGCGCTCGGGGTCGCTGACCCAGTCGCTGCCCGCCAGCGGATGGCGCTGCGGCCACGGGGTGGCGGCGAGCATCGGCGGGGCGAGGATCACCCACGCCAGATCACGCACCTCCGGGTGACGTAACTGGTGGGGCAACTGCAGCAAATCGGGAAATAGGATCATCTTGCGAGCATAGCCTCAAACACCGGTGCAGCCTTGGGGCTGAAAGGATTTTGTCTATCCGGCGCTTTCGCCCATAATCGTGCTTTTCGCCGTCTCAGTCCCCGCAGGAGTCCCATGGAGCAATTTCGTAATATCGGCATCATCGGTCGCCTGGGCAGCTCCCAGGTGCTGGATACCGTCCGCCGACTGAAACGCTTCCTGCTCGATCGTCACCTGCATGTGATTCTCGAAGACACCATCGCCGAAGTCCTGCCGGGCCATGGCCTGCAAACCTCGTCGCGCAAGATGCTCGGCGAAGTCTGCGACATGGTGATCGTGGTCGGCGGTGACGGCAGCCTGCTCGGCGCGGCGCGGGCACTGGCCAAACACAATATTCCGGTACTCGGGATCAACCGTGGTAGCCTCGGCTTTCTCACCGATATTCGCCCCGACGAGCTGGAAATCAAGGTCGCCGAAGTGCTCGACGGCCATTATCTGGTGGAAAACCGCTTCCTGTTGCAAGCCGAAGTCCGTCGCCACGCCGAAGCCATCGGCCAGGGCGATGCGCTGAACGACGTGGTGCTGCACCCGGGCAAATCGACGCGGATGATCGAGTTCGAGCTGTACATCGACGGCCAGTTCGTCTGCAGCCAGAAGGCCGACGGCCTGATCGTCGCCACTCCGACCGGTTCCACCGCGTACGCACTGTCCGCCGGTGGCCCGATCATGCATCCCAAGCTTGACGCTATTGTGATTGTGCCGATGTACCCCCATACCTTGTCGGGCAGACCGATCGTGGTCGATGGCAACAGTGAGCTGAAAATCGTCGTGTCCAAAGATATGCAGATCTACCCGCAGGTCTCCTGCGACGGGCAGAACCACTTCACCTGCGCGCCGGGCGACACCATCACCGTCAGCAAGAAAGCGCAGAAGCTGCGGCTGATCCATCCGCTCGACCACAACTACTACGAAGTCTGCCGGACCAAGCTCGGCTGGGGCAGCAAGTTGGGTGGTGGAGGCGACTGATGCTCGATCCCGCGCGCAGTTATGACCTGATTGGTGACGTGCACGGATGCGCCCTGACCCTGGAACACCTGCTGGACCGTCTCGGTTATCACAAGCAGGGCGGGGTCTGGCGGCATCCGTCGCGCATGGCCGTGTTTGTCGGCGACATCATCGACCGCGGCCCGCGGATTCGCGAGGCGCTGCACATCGTCCACGATATGGTCGAGGCCGGTCAGGCGTTGTGCATCATGGGCAACCACGAATTCAACGCACTCGGCTGGAGCACCCCGGCGCCTCCGGGCAGCGGCAAGCAGTTCGTCCGTGAACACACCCCGCGCCATGCCCGATTGCTGCACGAAACCCTGACCCAGTTCGAAGACCATCCGGGCGACTGGCACGATTTCCAGCAATGGTTCTACCAACTGCCGCTGTTCGTCGACGCCGGACGTTTCCGCGTGGTGCATGCCTGTTGGGATGCCGGCCTGATCGAGCCGCTGCGCGCGCTGTTTCCCGATGGCTGCATCGATGAACACTTCCTCCAGGCCTCGGCGGTGCCGGGCAGTTTCGCCTGCACCGTGTTCGATCGCCTGCTGCGCGGCACCGACATGCGCCTGCCGGATGGCCTGACCATGACCAGCGGCGATGGCCTGGTGCGTTCGTTCTTCCGCACCAAGTTCTGGGAAGACGACCCGCAGACCTACGGCGACATCGTCTTCCAGCCCGATGCACTGCCAGAGCCGGTGGCGCAGAAGCCGCTGACCTCCAGCGAAAAGAATTCCCTGCTGCGCTACGGCGTCGATGAGCCGTTGCTGTTCGTCGGTCATTACTGGCGCAGCGGCAAACCGGCGCCGATCCGCCCCAACCTCGCGTGCCTGGATTACAGCGCGGTGCTCTACGGCAAACTGGTGGCCTATCGTCTGGATCAGGAAACCCGCCTCGATCCGCATAAATTTGTCTGGGTCGACGTCGAGCGGCCGGAGGTGCTGCGATGAGTGCCATAGCCGTCTTGCGTGTGCCGTTGGCGGCGGACCTGAGTGGGTTCGTCAAACTGCTGCAACGCATGCAAGTGCCTCATCGCGTCAGCGAAGAGGCGGGCGAGCAGGTGTTGTGGGTGCCCTCGGAAATCAGCGACGACGTGCGCTCGCTGTACGAGCGTTTCCCGGCGGGCGACCCGGATCAGCAACTGGAAATTCCGGCGGCGCCGACGCTCAAGCGCCCGAGCTTCGCCGAGCAACTGAAACATGCCAAAGCCACCGGATTCATTCTGCTGCTGAGCCTGATCGTCGGCGGGTTGACCTTCCTTGGCGATAACCTCGACACGATGCGTTGGCTGACCTTCCTCGATTTTCGCGTGGTCGGCGACTACATCCACTTCACACCACTGGCCGACAGCCTGGCAGCGGGGCAGTGGTGGCGCCTGTTTACGCCGATGCTGATCCACTTCGGCATCCTGCACCTGGCCATGAACGGCATGTGGTACTGGGAGCTGGGGCGGCGCATCGAGTCGCGCCAGGGCAGCGTCAACCTGATCGGTCTGACGCTGCTGTTCGGCCTGGTTTCCAACTATGCGCAGTTCGCATGGGGCGGCCCGAGCCTGTTCGGCGGCCTGTCCGGCGTACTTTACGGATTGCTCGGTCACTGCTGGATCTTCCAGTTGCTGGCGCCGAACCCGGCCTATCGCCTGCCGCGCGGCGTGCTGGCAATGATGCTGGTGTGGTTGCTGGTGTGCATGTCCGGGCTGATCTCGATGATCGGTTTCGGCGAAATCGCCAACGCTGCCCACGTCAGCGGGTTACTCATCGGATGCTTAACCGGTTTGTTGGGCGGTTTGTACAACCGCCGTAAACTGGCCGCCTGAATTTTTTGAATAAAGAGCACGGAGACCCTGATGTCCTCTTTTAACGATTTGATCAAGAACATCACCCCGGAAATCTACCAGAGCCTGAAACTGGCGGTAGAGATCGGCAAATGGTCCGACGGCGGCAAACTCACCGCCGAGCAGCGCGAGCTGTCGTTGCAGGCGATGATCGCCTGGGAAATGCAGAACCTGCCCGAGGAAGAGCGCACCGGTTACATGGGCCCGCAGGAATGCGCGTCGAAGTCGATCGAAGTGCCGAACATCCTGTTCAAGTCGGACGCCCTCCATTGATCGAGATCGGCCGCGGTGCAATCAGCAAAATGTCGGCGCGCCTGGACGGGCCGAACGTGCAGTACGCGTTTCGTCTGGATGACGTCGAGGTGCCGGTCAACCCGTTGATCGGCAGCACGGTGCGTCTGGAATACCTGGGGGCGATTCACTGCACCCATTGCGGGCGCAGGACCAAGACCAGTTTCAGTCAAGGCTACTGCTATCCGTGCATGACCAAACTCGCACAGTGCGACATTTGCATCATGAGCCCGGAGCGCTGCCACTTCGAGGCCGGCACCTGCCGTGAGCCGGAGTGGGGCGAGAAGTTCTGCATGACCGACCACATCGTCTACCTGGCCAATTCGTCGGGGATCAAGGTCGGCATCACTCGCGCCACCCAGTTGCCGACCCGCTGGCTCGACCAGGGCGCCAGTCAGGCGCTGCCGATCATGCGCGTTTCGACGCGGCAGCAGTCGGGCTTCGTCGAAGACCTGTTCCGCAGCCAGGTGGCGGACAAGACCAACTGGCGCGCCTTGCTCAAGGGTGACGCGGCGGCGGTGGACCTGGCGCAGGTGCGCGATCAACTGTTCGAAAGCTGCGCCCCGGGTCTGCAAGGTTTGCAGGAGCGATTCGGTCTCCAGGCCATTCAGACCATCGCCGATGTCGATCCGCTGGAAATCCGCTACCCGGTCGAGCAGTACCCGGCCAAGATCGTCAGCTTCAACCTGGACAAGAACCCGATTGCCGAAGGCACGCTGCTGGGGATCAAGGGCCAGTACCTGATCTTCGACACCGGCGTGATCAACATTCGTAAATACACGGCCTACCAGCTCGCCGTGCATCAATAAGGACTTCAGCATGCGCACCGAACAACCGAAGATGATTTACCTGAAGGACTATCAGGCGCCCGAGTACCTGATCGACGAAACACACCTGACCTTCGAGTTGTTCGAGGACCACAGTCTGGTCCACGCGCAACTGGTGATGCGCCGCAACCCGGCCCGTGGCCCGGGCCTGCCGCCGCTGGTGCTCGACGGCCAGCAGCTGGAGTTACTCTCGGTGACCCTGGCCGACCAGGAACTGAGCGCCGCCGACTACCAGCTGACGGAAAATCACCTGACCCTGCAACCGGCCAGCGAGACCTTCACGGTCGACACCAGCGTCAGGATCCACCCGGAAACCAACACTGCACTGGAAGGCCTGTACAAGTCCGGCACGATGTTCTGCACCCAGTGCGAGGCCGAAGGCTTCCGCAAGATCACCTATTACCTCGACCGCCCGGACGTGATGAGCAAGTTCACCACCACCGTAGTGGCCGAGCAGCACAGCTATCCGGTGTTGCTGTCCAACGGCAACCCGATCGCCAGCGGCCCTGGCGAAGATGGCCGGCACTGGGCGACCTGGGAAGACCCGTTCATGAAACCGGCGTACCTGTTCGCGCTGGTGGCCGGTGACCTGTGGTGCGTTGAAGACTCCTTTACCACCATGACCAACCGCAATGTGGCGCTGCGCATCTATGTCGAGCCGGAAAACATCGACAAGTGCCAGCACGCCATGAACAGCCTGAAGAAGTCGATGCGCTGGGACGAAGAGGTCTACGGTCGCGAGTACGATCTGGACATCTTCATGATCGTCGCGGTGAACGACTTCAACATGGGCGCCATGGAGAACAAGGGCCTCAACATCTTCAACTCCAGCGCCGTGCTGGCCCGCGCCGAAACCGCCACCGACGCCGCGCACCAGCGGGTCGAAGCGATCGTCGCCCACGAATACTTCCACAACTGGTCGGGCAACCGCGTGACCTGCCGCGACTGGTTCCAGCTGTCGCTGAAAGAAGGCTTCACGGTGTTCCGCGATGCCGGTTTCTCCTCTGACATGAACTCGGCCACGGTCAAGCGCATTCAGGACGTGGCGTACCTGCGTACCCACCAGTTCGCCGAAGATGCAGGTCCCATGGCCCACGCCGTGCGCCCGGACAGCTTCATCGAGATTTCCAACTTCTACACCCTGACCGTGTACGAAAAGGGCTCGGAAGTGGTCGGCATGATCCACACCCTGCTGGGCGCCGAAGGCTTCCGCAAGGGCAGCGATCTGTACTTCGAACGCCACGACGGCCAGGCCGTGACCTGCGATGACTTCATCAAGGCCATGGAAGATGCCAACGGCGTCGACCTGACTCAGTTCAAGCGCTGGTACAGCCAGGCCGGCACACCGCGTCTGGCGGTGAGCGAGTCTTACGACGCCGCCGCGAAAACCTACAGCCTGACCTTCCGCCAGAGCTGCCCGGAAACCCCGGACAAGGTTGAAAAGCTGCCGTTCGTGATTCCGGTCGAACTGGGCTTGCTCGACAGCCAGGGCAACGAGATTGCCCTGCGTCTGGCCGGCGAAGACTCGGCTCAAGGCACCACCCGGGTGATTTCGGTGACCGAAGCCGAGCAGACCTTCACCTTCGTCGACATCGGCGAACAACCGCTGCCGTCCTTGCTGCGTGGCTTCTCGGCGCCGGTGAAACTGAGCTTCCCGTACAACCGCGATCAGCTGATGTTCCTGATGCAGCACGACACCGATGGTTTCAATCGTTGGGATGCCGGCCAGCAACTGTCGGTGCAGGTGCTGCAAGAGTTGATCGGCCAGCAGCAGAAGGGCGAAAGCCTGGTGCTCGACCCACGTCTGGTTTCCGCTTTGCGCACCGTGCTGTCGGACGAAACGCTGGATCAGGCGATGGTCGCGGAAATGCTCTCGCTGCCAAGTGAGGCATACCTGACCGAAATCAGCGAAATCGCCGACGTCGACGCGATCCACACTGCCCGTGAATTCGCCCGTCAGCAACTGGCGGACAACCTGTTCGAGGCGCTGTGGCTGCGTTATCAGGCCAACCGCGACCTGTCGAAGCAAACCCCGTACGTGGCCGAAGCCGAGCATTTCGCCCGTCGCGCATTGCAGAACATCGCGCTGTCGTATCTGATGCTCAGCGGCAAGCCGGAAGTGCTGGCGGCAACCCTGGAACAGTTCGACAGCTGCGACAACATGACCGAACGCCTGACCGCGCTGGCGGTGCTGGTCAACTCGCCGTTCGACGAGCAGAAAGCCACCGCACTGGCCAGTTTCGCCGAGCACTTCAAGGACAATCCGCTGGTCATGGATCAGTGGTTCAGCGTCCAGGCCGGCAGCACCTTGCCGGGCGGTCTGGAGCGGGTGAAAGCGCTGATGCAGCACCCGGCGTTCAACATCAAGAACCCGAACAAGGTGCGTGCGCTGGTCGGTGCGTTCGCCGGGCAGAACCTGATCAACTTCCACGCGGCGGACGGTTCGGGCTATCGCTTCCTCGCCGATTTGGTGATTGAGCTGAACGGCTTCAACCCGCAAATCGCTTCGCGTCAACTGGCGCCGCTGACCCGCTGGCGCAAGTATGACGGCGCTCGTCAGGCGCTGATGAAGGCGGAACTGGAGCGGATTTTGGCTTCGGGGCAGCTGTCCAGTGATGTGTATGAGGTGGTGAGCAAGAGTTTGGCTTGAGGCTGGTCGTTTTGGGTTGGTCTTGAGATGGTGTTTCAACTTTAGATCCAGCCCTCACCCTAACCCTCTCCCGGAGGGAGAGGGGACTGATTGCGGGATGCTTCAGATTTACGCCGACCTGATCCTGCTTTACCGAATCCATAATCGACTCGATTCTTCAGGTCGATGTATCGCGCAATACACCTCGGTCGGCTCCCTCTCCCTCGGGGAGAGGGCTGGGGTGAGGGGGTTGGGTTTCAGCTACACCGCATTACTTCCGCAGAACCGGCTATAAAAAACGCCGCTCAATGAGCGGCGTTTTTTGTGGCCAGATGAAAAAGCCCTTATTGCCGCAAATCAAACCGATCCAGATCCATCACCTTCGCCCACGCAGCAACGAAATCGTTGACGAACTTTTCCTTCGCATCGGAGCTGGCATACACCTCGGCCAGCGCCCGCAGTACGGCGTTGGAACCGAATACCAGATCGACCCGGGTCGCCGTCCATTTCACGCTGCCGGTTTTACGGTCGCGGCCTTCGAACTCGGTTTTCGACGTCGGTTTCCATTCCACGCCCATGTCCAGCAGGTTGCGGAAGAAGTCGTTTGTGAGGGAGCCGGGTTTGTCGGTGAACACCCCGTGTTTCGTCTTGCCGACGTTGGTGTCCAGCACCCGCAGACCGCCGATCAGTACGGTCATTTCCGGGGCGGAAAGAGTCAGCAGTTGCGCCTTGTCGATCAGCAACGCTTCGGCCGGCACGCGGTACGTGTTGGCGGCGTAGTTGCGGAAGCCGTCGGTGTGCGGTTCGAGGAAGCCGAACGACTCGACGTCGGTTTGCTCCTGAGTCGCATCGGTGCGCCCCGGATTGAACGGCACGGTCACCGTATGCCCGGCGTTTTGCGCCGCTTGCTCGACACCGGCGTTACCGGCCAGCACGATCAGGTCCGCCAGCGAGACTTGCTTGCCCGACGCCCCGGCGTTGAACTCGTTCTGAATGCCTTCAAGGACTTTCAGCACCTTGTCCAGTTGCTCCGGCTGGTTGGCCTGCCAGAACTTTTGCGGTGCCAGACGCAGACGTCCGCCATTGGCGCCGCCGCGTTTGTCCGAGCCCCGGAAGGTCGATGCGGCCGCCCAAGCGGTGGAAACCAGTTCCGAAACGGACAGCCCCGACGCCAGTACTTTGCCTTTCAACGCCCTGATATCGCTGTCGTCCACCAGTGGATGCGTGGCTTCGGGAATCGGGTCTTGCCACAGCAGTTCTTCCTGGGGCAATTCCGGGCCGAGATAACGTGACAGCGGGCCCATGTCACGGTGAATCAGCTTGTACCAGGCGCGGGCGAAGGCATCGGCCAGTTGATCGGGATTGGCCAGGAAGCGCCGCGAAATCTTCTCGTAGGCCGGGTCGAAACGCAGGGCCAGGTCGGAGGTGAGCATGGTCGGGTCGATGCGTTTGTTTGGGTCGTGGGCGTGGGGGATGGTGCCGGCGCCGGCGCCGTTTTTCGGTTTCCACTGATGGGCGCCGGCGGGGCTCTTGGTCAGTTCCCACTCGAAGCCGAACAGGTTTTCCAGGTAGTTGTTGCTCCACTTGGTCGGGGTGGTGGTCCAGGTCACTTCCAGGCCGCTGGTAATGGTGTCGGCGCCCTTGCCGGTGCCGAAGCTGTTCTTCCAGCCCAGGCCTTGTTCTTCGAGGCCGGCGGCTTCCGGTTCCGGTCCGACGTTGTCGGCGGGGCCTGCGCCGTGGGTCTTGCCGAAGGCGTGACCACCGGCGATCAGGGCGACGGTTTCCTCGTCGTTCATGGCCATGCGGCCGAAGGTTTCGCGGATGTCCTTGGCCGAGGCCACCGGGTCGGGATTGCCTTCGGGGCCTTCCGGGTTCACGTAGATCAGGCCCATCTGCACCGCGGCCAGCGGGTTCTCGAGGTTGCGTTCGCCCTGATTGGTGCGGCTCTCTTCATTGCCGTGCTCGGCGGGTTCGGCCACCAGCGTGCCTTCGCCCGGCGGCTGCATGGATTCCGGATCCTTGCCGTAGCGGTTATCGCCGCCCAGCCATTTGTTTTCCGAGCCCCAGTACACGTCTTCGTCCGGTTCCCAGACATCCGCGCGGCCACCGGAGAAACCGAAGGTCTTGAAGCCCATCGATTCCAGCGCGACGTTGCCGGTGAGCACGATCAGGTCGGCCCAGGAAATGTTGCGGCCATACTTTTGCTTGATCGGCCACAGCAGGCGGCGGGCCTTGTCGAGGCTGACGTTGTCCGGCCAGCTGTTGAGCGGGGCGAAACGTTGCTGGCCGGAGCCGGCGCCGCCACGGCCGTCAGCGGTGCGATAGGTGCCGGCGCTGTGCCAGGCCATGCGGATGAAGAGCGGGCCGTAGTGGCCGAAGTCCGCTGGCCACCACTCCTGGGAGTCGGTCATCAGCGCCGTCAGATCGCGTTTGAGGGCCTGGAAATCCAGGCTCTTGAAAGCCTTGGCATAGTCGAAGTCCTTGCCCATCGGATCGGATGCGGGCGAGTGCTGACTCAGGATTTTCAGGTTCAGTTGATTCGGCCACCAATCGCGGTTCGTCGTGCCACCGCCGGCGGCGTGATTGAACGGGCATTTCGATTCATTTGCCATGTTCGGGATCCTTATCAGGTCTTCTGCGGCCGGCTCGTGCCGACTTCGGACTAGTAAGGCTAGACCCGACTTGGCAAGTCAGCTAATAGGCCGACTATTGGTGCCTGATAGGCGCAGTCTCTTATGCGAAGCGCAGGGAACCTGCAGGGCAGGGCGCTGAAATGCCCGTGCTTGAGCGCTGGTTTGCATGTGTCTGGGTGAAACGGGATGGTCATTGGAAATGTTATTGTATAACATAAAAATGATTTCATCTGATTGGCGTCGGTAATACACCCTGTGTAGCGCTGGCATCGATCCTTACTTTTCTGCCTGACGGATTCCTGAATGCCTTCCCGCTTCCACACCTTCCAACCCCGCCTGACGCTCATGGCCTCGGCGCTGCTGATCGCTTCGCCCGCATTTGCCGCCGACCCGCTGGAACTGCAACCGCAAGTCATCACCGGCAATCCGCTGGGCAGTCAGACCCTGGCCTCGCCCTCGACCGTGTTGAGCGGTGACAGCCTGACGCTGCAACAAAAGGGCAGTCTCGGCGAAACCCTGAACAAGCAGCCGGGCGTGTCGTCGTCCTACTTCGGCCCAGGTGCCAGTCGGCCGATCATTCGCGGGCAGGACGGTGATCGCATTCGCATCCTGCGCAACGGCGTCGGCGCGCTGGACGCCTCGTCGCTGTCCTACGATCACGCGGTGCCGCTGGATCCGGTCAACGTCGAACGCATCGAAATCGTCCGCGGCCCCGCAGCCTTGCTGTATGGCGGCAGCGCCATCGGCGGGGTGGTCAACACCTTCGACAATCGCATCCCGACCGAAGCCATCGACGGCATCCACGGTGCCGGCGAGTTGCGCTACGGCGGCGCCGACACCACCCGCAGCAGCGCCGGCAAGCTCGAAGCCGGTAACGGCCAGTTCGCCTTGCACCTGGACGCCAGCGCCCGCGAGTTCAATGACCTGAAAATCCCCGGCTACGCCAGAACCGGCCGTGAACGGGCGAACGACGATGGCGATTCGAAAAAGCATCGGCTGGCCAACAGCGACGGTCGTCAGGACGGCGGTGCGGTGGGCGGGTCGTACACCTGGGATGACGGTTACGCGGGGCTGTCGTACAGCAATTACGATTCGAACTACGGCTCGCCGGCCGAAGACGATGTGCGCATCCGCATGGAGCAGGAGCACTACGCGTTCGCCTCGGAAATCCGCAACCTCGACGGCCCGTTCAGCTCGGTGAAACTCGACGCTGGCTACACCGATTACCAGCACCGGGAAATCGAAGGCGGCGAGGTCGGCACCACGTTCAAGAACAAGGGCTACGAGGCGCGGGTCGAGGCCCGGCATCAACCGCTGGGGCCGTTCAATGGGGTGATTGGCGCGCAAGTCAGTCGCAACGAGTTCTCGGCGCTGGGCGAAGAAGCCTTCGTGCCGCACACCGATACCGATGCCGGTGCACTGTTCATTCTTGAAGAGCTGCAAGCCACGGATCGTCTGCTGTTCACCCTCGGCGGACGCCTTGAGCACACCACGGTCGATCCGGACGCCAAAGGCAACGAGCGTTTCGCCAATGCCGATCGCTCCAGCAGTTTCACCGCCGGCAGCCTGTCATCCGGTGCGGTGTACACGCTGACGCCGGTCTGGTCGGTCGCTGCCACCCTGGGCTACACCGAACGCGCGCCGACGTTCTATGAGCTTTACGCCAACGGCGCCCACGTCGCCACCGGCACTTATGAAGTCGGGGATGCGGGGCTGTCGAAAGAAAAAGCCGTCTCCAGCGACCTCGCCCTGCGTTTCGACAACGGCACCCACAAGGGCAGCGTCGGCGTCTTCTATAGCCATTTCTCCAACTACATTGGTCTGCTCGGGACGGGGCGCACGCTCAACGACGAAGGCGAGGAAGACGCCGACGGCATTCCTGAATACACCTACTCCGGCGTACGGGCGCGCTTCAGCGGTATCGAAGCGCAGGATCGCTGGACCCTTGGCGAAAACGCCTACGGCAAGTTTGCGCTGGAGCTGTCGGGCGACTACACCCGCGCCAAGAACCTCGACAACGGCCAGGACCTGCCGCGCATCGCGCCGCTGCGGTTAAACACTGGGTTGTTGTGGGAGCTGGATCGCTGGCAGGCGCGGATCGATGTGGAACACGCCAGTTCCCAGCACCGGGTGCCGGACAACGAAAGCAGCACCGACGGCTACACCACGCTGGGGGCCAATGTGGGTTATCACTTTGATGTCGGCCATAGCAAATGGCTGGCCTTCGTCAATGCCGAGAACCTGACCAACCAGACCGTGCGTTACGCCAGCTCGATCCTGCGGGATATTGCGCCGGCAGAAGGGCGCAGCATTCAGGTCGGACTGCGCACCACGTTCTGATCGGTCACACCGGACAGGCGCCAGCGTCGTTGCGACGCTGGCGTCGACCTCAACTCGATTGAGCGGTGTCTTCCTCCGGGATCTCGTCCAGCAGATCCTGTTGCCCCGGCAGTTCGGTGATCACGCTGAAATCACTGACTTCCACGGCGCCCAGCCCATACCCCAACAAGTGAAACGAGAACGCCTTGCGCGGTTGCGGGTTGTCGAAACTGAAATCCATCTCCAGCGGCTGATCCGCCGTGGCGACCATCTCGGTCGGCAGGCCCAGTTGCACGTCCTGTTCGAACTCCTTGGCCTTGAGCTGAATGTACGCTGCCTGCTGCGGATCGACCGAACGTACGGTCAGGCGCACGCGGGTATGGGAGCCCTTGGGCATTTCCAGATACTGCGCGCCGATCAGGTTGTCGGCCCAGTCGTCCTTGATCTGCGCTTGCAGCGGGATGACGTTGGCGCTGCCGAACTGATAACGCTGGTTGAGCGGGGTGCGCAGCAGCGACAGATCCAGGGCCGAGGCGCGGGCGGCGATATCCCGGGCATTCTGGCTGCTGGCGTTGCCCTTGAACGTGGCGCTTTCGGCGATGAAACCTTGGCTTGCGTAATTGCGGCAACGGCGCGGCATGTCGCATTCGGTCAGGAGGCCGCGACCGTCGTGGTAACGCAGCTTGCCGTTGGTGAACGACATGATTTCGCGGCCCGAATCGTAATCGCGAAACAACGAGCGACCGCTGAGGGCGGAGGGCACCGGAAAGTCGAAGTAATCCAGAATCGACGCGCTCAGATCGACGTGCCCGTAGACCCCGGCGTTCAGGCGCGGCAGATGCGCCTGCTCCGGCGCGAGGGTCAGGTTGAAGCCCCAGGACGACGCGAGGCGTACGCCGTCGATGCCGTGGGATTCGTCCGAGGTGATCACCACCAGCGTGTCTTTCAGCACGCCCTGGCGTTCGAGGCCGCTGAGAAACTGTTCCAGCGCATCGTCCAGATAACCGACGGCGGCCTGCTTCGGCGTGTCGTAGCGTTGCAGGTAGTCCTCGGGCGCGGAGTAGGGCTGGTGAGTGCCGACGGTCAGCAGCGTGAGCATCCACGGCTGTTTCTGCTTCTTCAGTTCGCCGACGTATTTCAGTGCGCCTTCGAAAAACGCCTTGTCATCCTTGCCCCACGGGAATTCCAGGTAGTTGGCGTTGGTGAACCATTCCAGGCCATGGGTCGCATCGAACCCGATGTGCGGCATGATCTTGTCTTTGGCCATGAACCGCAGCCCTGCGCCTTGCAGGTAGTGCGTGGCAAAACCGTGCTGACGCAACTGGGCCGGCAGGCACGCCTGATTGCGCTCGTGCTGGGTCAGCATTTCCACGCCTTTGGGCGTGCCGTTGTCGAGTTTGTCGTAATCGCCGCAGAGCATAGCGTACAGACCGCGAATGGTCTGGTGGGTGTGCAGCACGTAATCCGGGGTGTTCATGCCGCGCTCGGCCCAGCGGCTGAGGTTGGGCATCAGGTCTTCCTGATAATGGCTGCCGATGGCCTGGCGATTGGCGCCGATGTAAGCGCCGGGAATGCCTTCGAGGGCGACGATCAGGACATTGCGCGCCTGGCCTTTGGCCGCCAGCAATGGGTGACCGTTCAGATCGACATCGGTGAGCCCGGCCATGGGCGGGGGAGTGACCTGAGTATCGCCGTCCAGCCATTCTTCGGCCTGCATCTGCACGTCGGCGACCTGCGTGGCCAGCAACTGGTGCGGCAGATTGTACAGACGCCACGGGTCGGCATCGCTCGGGTCCAGGTGTTGCGCGCCCCAGTACGCGCAGAACAGCAGCACCGGCGTCGCCCAGGTTGCACGGGGCAGAGCGTGAACCGGTGTCGCACGTCGAGTCCAATGACTGAGCAGCCACACGGCCAGGGCCACCAGCAGCGCAACCGCCACGCCGGGATGGGCGAAGCCGCCGCCGGTGGAGTTTTCCACGAACTGCGGGTCGATCAGATAATGCAGATCCGCTACGGTCGGCAGGCGACCTACCGCGCTGACCAGTTCCGCGGTCGCCACCGCCAGCAATCCCCAGAACAGCAGCACCGGCAGCGCCAGCCACCAGGGACGGCGGTGCAACACCACCACCAGCAGACTGCCGATGGCCAGGTCCGACAGGTAACCGAACAGGCTCGACCAGCCGAGTGCCGCCCGCAGGCACACCGGCACGATCAGTACCAGAAAAACCAGAGAGAGAAGGCGGGCATCCAGGCACCGCAGCCGTTGAAAAAGAGCGCTCACAAAAAAAGACCTTCCAGCCATTAAACCGTCATAAAAGTGTGGGCGATGATACCAAGGGTGGGCTGCCTGATCGCCTTTTTAAACGGCTGGGTGATCCGGTCCCGGGAGGCACTCTCAGCCAACCGGATGAGCTGGGGCCTTGATCGGCGACCGTCCTGGCGGTTTTGCGGCTTAAGCGAGGCGGCGGTTTTATTGTTTCAGGCTGTTTAACCGGCCTTTGATCCGTTCCTGCTGCATTTGCGAACCAGTGCGATTTACAATGCGCGACTTCTGATGGAGTCGTTCGTCGTGGATTTACTCGCGCAACTTCACGCGCAGCTCAGCCGCTGGGTGATCGATCCGGTCACCGAACGGTTCCTTGGCCTGTTCGATCTGAACGGTCGTCTAGGTGTGGTGTTTCTGCTCACATCCTACGCCGTGGCTTACGGCCTTTATCGCCACCGAAAATCCCGGCACCTGACGCAAGCCCGATCCTTCTGGCAATTTGTCGGCGGCGGTCATGTTCACGGGCATCGTTCGGCCTGGCTGGATTACCGTTATTACTTCATCAAGGCGATTCTTCGGGTGACGCTGGTGTTGCCCGTGGTCGGCCTCGTCGATCCGCACATTCTGCGTTCGGGCGACTACGCACAGTTTTTCACTCAGCTGTGGGGCGCGCGCGAGCAAGTGCCGGATCATCCGTTGATCGCGTTGTTCTACGGACTGGGTGTGTTCCTGCTCAGGGACTTTCTGCATTACTGGATTCACCGTGCCTTCCATTCCCGGTATCTGTGGGAATTTCACAGGGTCCATCATTCGGCGCCGGTGCTGGTGCCGGCCACCGCCAGCCGCATTCACATTGTCGAATCGATCGTTGAACGAATCGTCATCACCGCCGGCCTCGGCGCGTTTGCCGGGGTGGTCTGGTACGCCTGTGGCGGTGAGGTCAGCCGCTACACGCTGTTCGGCGTGACCTGGCTGGTGCTGATCATCAACAGCCTGGGCTCCAATCTGCGCCACAGCCATGTCTGGCTGTCGTTCGGGCCGGCAGTCGAGCATGTGCTCAGCAGCCCGGCCCAGCACCAGATTCATCACAGCGACGCACAGCGCCATTTCAACAAGAATTTCGCGATCAATCTGTCACTGTGGGACTGGCTGTTCGGCACGTTGTACGTCACCACTTCAAAACCCGAAGACTTGCGCTTCGGCACGGGTGAGCAGGACCGCACACGTTATCTGACGCTGTACAGCCTGATCGTCACCCCGTTCGTGGACACCGCGAAGCGCCTGTCGTTGAACGCCGACGGTCTTAGAACCCGGTTCAATCAGCGTACGCCTTGAACTTCGGTATCAGCCTGCTCATCAGTTTTTCGAAGCTGGTTTTCCAGTGATATCAATATGCGATAACGGTATTTAAATTTCGTTTTTTATAGCGATAGAGTCCGGCCTCACAGATTTCCCTGTAAATCACTGCGAGGTTGTCATGGCCCTACCGTTAAAACGTTCTGCACTGACGCTGCTGGCGGCCTCGCTGGCCGGCGCGTTGCTCGGTAACACTGCACAAGCCGAAGGCAAGATCAGCATCGCCCAGCAATTCGGCATCGGTTATCTGATTCTGGATGTGGTGCGCGATCAGCAGTTGATCGAGAAACACGGCAAGGCCCTGGGCCTGGACATCAAGGTCGACTGGAACAGCATTTCCGGCGCCACCGCCATGAATGAAGCGTTGCTCACCGGATCCCTGGACGTGGTCTCGGCCGGCGTGCCGCCGATGCTCACCGTGTGGGATCGCACCAAGGGCAAGCAGAACGTCAAGGCCATCGCTTCGCTGGGCTCGATGCCCAACTACCTGTTGACCAATAACCCGAACGTCAAAACCCTCAAGGACTTCAGCGACAAGGATCGCATCGCCGTGCCGGCAGCGGGTGTGGGCTTCCAGTCACGCACGCTGCAGATCGAAACGGCCAAGGAATTCGGCAATGACCAATACAAGAAATTCGACGACATCTCCGTCAGCCTGCCGCACCCGGATGCCACGGCCGCATTGATCGCCGGCGGCTCGGAAATCAACGCGCACTTCTCCAGCCCACCCTTCCAGTATCAGGCGCTGCAGAACCCCAACGTGCATAAAGTGCTGAGTTCCTACGACGTGCTCGGCGGCCAGGCCACGTTCAACGTGCTCTACACCACGGAAAAATTCCACGACGAAAACCCGAAAACCTACAAGGCGTTCTACGACGCTCTGGCCGAGGCCGAGAAGATCATCAAGGCCGACAAGCCAGCGGCGGCTCAGGCCTACATTCGGGTGGAACAGTCAAAGCTGCCGCTGGCACTGGTCGAGAAAATCGTCACCGATCCGGAAATCGATTTCACCGTGGTGCCGCAGCGCACCTTTATCTATGCAGAGAAATTGCAGGAGCTGGGTGTGCTGAAAAACAAGGCAGATAGCTGGAAGGAATATTTCTTTGAAGAGGCGCATGGTGGGGCGGGGAGTTGAATCCCGGGGCGTTCTGGACAGCGTGGTGGCCTCTTAGTAGCATTTGCCGGCCGCGCTCTGACCCCCACGACGCAATGCTCTGAATCTACAAGGATGGCCATGCTCGATTTTCTGTACCGCAACGTGAACGTCGAGTTTTTTGTCTGGAGCGGCACGGTGCGCAAAATCAAAAAGCTCACCGATGACGACGGCTATGTCGAAACGCTCGCGCAAATCGAAAGTGATGATGGCGTGGTCGAGGAAATTGATGTTTCCGACCTTGAGTTCGACCTGCGTCGAAATCATCGCGTCAGCGTCTTCAATGCCACCACGGCGAACATCGACTACAGCGTCTTTGCACTGTTGCGCAATGACTGCCTGTCGCAATCCACATTGCTGTTTGATGGCGAATTCCTCGTCAAGGAGCTGGGTATAAAACGCCCCAGACTCACCATCTTCCTGGTTTCGTTGGTGTATGGCGCGATTGCGACCTGGATCGGTGGAGAGGGTGGATTGATTTCGGCCATCGCCCTTTTCGGTGCTTTGCACCTGGAGGGAGGTCGACGTCGCAAGCATTTTATTGCTCGACTCGAGGCTCATTTACACACCCTCGATAAGCAGGTTCAAAGCCAGCGAATGGTCAAAAGAGCACTGGCGCGATCGTAATCAGCACCGAGTGCGTCGATGCGGTGGGCGAAGGTGTTGCTTAACCCATACCGTCATCAAAGACGTCTTCAATCGGCATCTCGAACGCCCGGGCAATCTGGAATGCCAGAGGCAGGCTCGGGTCGTAGCGTTCGTTTTCAATCGCATTGATGGTCTGGCGCGAAACGTTCAAGCGTTCGGCCAGATCCACCTGCGACCACTTGCGCTCGGCGCGCAGTTCCTTGAGCCGGTTCTTCATTGGTAGCGGCGCCGCGCGATGCGCAGGCCGATCATCCACATCGCACCCATCACCGGCCAGACCCAGAACCACGGGATATGGGGGGCGCCGACGTTCTCCAGAGAACCGTAGCTGAAGGTCAGCAAGGCCGAGGCAGCGAAGGCGAAGCCGAGGGCTTCGAACTGGATGCGCAGATACATTTCGTCCAGACGCCTCATGTCGCGTACCACGCTCCAGCACACCAGTCCGGCCGGAATCATCGGCGTCAGAACAATGAGCGTGCGCAGGTAAATGTTGGCGTCCTCCAACGACTGCAGCGCAACCGTCGAGGCAATCAGCACGACGGCATACAGCACCAGCGCGCCGCCCATTTCGAGATGGAATCGATTCATGCTTCACTTCCTGTGTAAAAGACCCTTTACATAGTTACCGAAGCCACTAGTTATGTAAAGCACGCTTTCCATCAGGGCTCGATCAACCCTCGGCATTCATCGACCGGATTAGGTTGTTGCGCAACGTGACGATCGATTTCTGCATCTGCGTGAATTCTTCCGTGGTCAGCCCCGTCGCCTCGAACAGACTCGTGCCCGAGGACACGTTGCGCAGGTCGCGGCCGCTCTGGGTCAGGCTGATCCGCACCTGGCGTTCGTCTGCCGGGTCACGCTGGCGTTGCACATAACCCATGGCCTGAAGTTTTTTCAGGATTGGCGTGAGGGTGTTGGATTCCAGGAACAGCTTCTCGCCCAGGCCGCCGACGGTCTGGTTGTCCTGCTCCCACAGGGAAACGATGGTGATGTATTGGGTGTATGTCAGACCGAGCCGTTCGAGGATCGGTTTGTAGGCCTTGCCGAACGCCAGGTTGGTGGAGTAGACGGCAAAGCACAGGAAATCACTGAGTTTGAGATCGGTTGGTGCGGTATTGACGGTGGAATTCATGTTCATCCTCGTGGGTCGGGTGACCGGTGAAACGTATGGGGCGAACTATACGTCGGATGCGATTCTATCGGGAGTGTTGATCATGTTGCCTGAGGTAACCGGTTCGCCATGAATGGCGCGAACCGGTCATTTATTTCTTATGCGCCTACATCGTATGCGATGTATTTGGTGCGGAGAAATTACTCAGTGATGACGTTCAGTGCCACCTCGATGTTCCCGCGAGTCGCCTTGGAGTACGGGCAGATCTGGTCTGCGGTGTGGGCGAGGTTTTTCGCGATGTCTTCGGCGACACCCGGGACGCGCAGGGTCAGGCGAGCCTGAAGGAAATAGGCGGGGCCGGTTTGGCCCAGATCCACTTCGATGTCTACCGACATGTCGGCCGGCAGCACTACGCCCAGGTCATTGGCCACCAAGCCGACGGCGGCGGTGTAGCAGGACGACCAGGCACCGGCGAACAGTTGCTCGGCGGTCGGGTGGGGCAGGACGTTGGCAAACACATGGGCCGGTTTGGCATTGCCGGGCGTCGAGAGCTGAATGTCGAGATTGCCGTTGTGACCACGGGAGGTGAGGCCGGCGCTGCTGGCGGTTGTGTGGGTCTTACCGGTGGCCAGGACTTTTTCGATTTTGCTCATGGGGGAATCCTCAAGGTGTTGTGATTGGTTGTGATCGTATACGGTTAGATCGTATGCGATGTAATAATAATCCTCTCGCCCTCTGGTTCTGTCAACCCGCTTGGCGGTTCCAATACGACCGGCGGTTATCCGCACGTCCGCCGGTCGGGTAGGCGGCAAACCCGCGTCTATAGTGAGAGGGCTGTGTGAAACGGGTGGCGCACCTCAAGGCTGCGACGGGAGGCGCCGAGTGAACAATCTGCTGTTTTTATTCAGGAGATCGCCATGAGTCAGATCGAAAAAGTCCTCTACACCGCGAAAACCCACACTACCGGCGGACGTGACGGCGCCTCGCGCAGTTCCGACGGGATCCTCGACGTAAAACTGTCGTCGCCCGGTTCCAGTGGCGGCGGGACCAATCCGGAGCAATTGTTTGCCGCAGGCTGGTCGGCATGTTTCATCGGCGCGATGAAAGCGGTGGCGGGGCAGCAGAAAATCAGCCTGCCAGCGGACCTGGCGGTGGATGCCGAAGTGGACCTGGGTACCAACTCGGGAGGGTATCTGTTGCAGGCGCGACTGAATGTAAGCCTGCCGGGCATGGAGCGCGGCGCGGCGCAGCAACTGGTGGATGCGGCGCATCAGGTGTGCCCGTACTCCAAGGCCACGCGCAACAATATCGAGGTCGAATTGAAACTGGTCTGATATCCAGATGCAAAAGGGGCGGCATGATCATCGATCATGCCGCCCCTTTTGTTTTTTTGAAGCCGTAGATCTGTCAGTCAGCGATCAATGCATCTTGCTGTGATCGTGGCCTTCCATGGTCAGCGCCTTGACCGGCGCTTTCACTTCCACGGTTTCCTTTTCGCCCTTGGCGTTTTCGATAGTCAGGGTCAGCGGCACGCTGTCGCCTTCCTTCAACTGAGCGGTCAGGCCCATCAGCATTACGTGGTAGCCATTCGGATCGAAGTTGACGGCTTTGCCAGCTGGCAGGTCGACCGATTTCACCGGGCCCATGCTCATCACGTCGTTCTTCATGCTCATCTCATGAATCTGCACGTCCTTGGCCGCCGGCGAAGCAACGCTGAGCAGCTTGCTGTCGCTGTCGGCGGTGACGCTCATGAACGCGCCGCTGGCCGACTGGTTCGGCACGGTCGCGCGCACCCACGCGTCGTCGACCTTGGTCTGCGCCGATACCTGGAACGCCAGGCCCAGCAGGGACAGGCCCAGTGCGGCACGTTTGATGTGGTTCAGGAAAGGGTTCATCAGCAGACCTCCATGACGGTAAGCAAATCTTCCGTGCACTCTTGTGCAGAAAGCGATTGAGACAGGCCCACACGCAACGTGCCCCGCGTGTCGTAGACATAGCTGGTGGCGGTGTGGGAGAGGGTATAGGTGTCGCCGGCCGGGACTTTTTCGTAGAACACGTCGAATTCCTTGGCGGTGGCCTTGGTTTCTTCGAGGGTGCCGTACAGCGCGACGAAGCTTGGATCGAAGGTCTTGACGTAGGCGTCGAGGATTTCCGGGGTGTCGCGTTCCGGGTCGAGGGTGATGAACACCACTTGCAGGATGTCGCCGTCCTTGCCCATCAGCTTCTTGATTTTCGCGGCGCGGGCCAGCGTCGTCGGGCAGATCGCCGGGCACTGGGTGAAGCCGAAGAAGATCATCGGCATCAGGCCGCGAAAGCTCGACAGCGTCACGGTGTTGCCTTCGGTGTCCTTGAGCTTGAAGGTGCGTCCGAGGATCTTGTCGCTCAGATCCTTGCCGTACTTGTACGACAGTTCGCCGCGGGTGTCGCAGCCGGCGAGCAGGCCGAGACCGAGTACGCCCATTCCCGCAAGCACCTTGCGGCGAGTCAACAAAGCCGTCATTTCATACCGCCCTTTGGAGCCCGCCGGTCGGCAGGACAGGCGGGGGGTTAACCGTAAAAGCGGCGCATGATACCAAAATGATCCGCTGCGCCGGTTTTCGATCGCCGGGCAATGTGGGATCTGGCGACAAAAGGTGTAAGAAAACATGACTCAAGGTGCTGGCGGAAGCGGCTCGACCGGGCTCCAGCCACCGCCCAGCGCGGTGTACAGATTCACTTGCGCCACCAGCTGCGCCAACCGATCGGTAATCAGCCCTTGCTGAGAACTGAACAACGAACGCTGGGCATCGAGGAACGTCAGGCTGCTGTCGACGCCGCTGCGATAGCGATGCTGCGCCATGTCGTAATAATCCTGGGTCGCCTGCACCAGATCGCGCTGGGCCTGGAGCTGTTGTTCGTAGGTCTGGCGCGCCGCGAGGCCGTCGGACACTTCCTGAAATGCCGTCTGAATGGTCTTTTCGTACTCGGCGACGCTGATGTCTTTTTGCAGCTTCGCGTAGTCCAGGCTGGCGCGCAGACTGCCGGCGTTGAAGATCGGCAGGTTGATCTGCGGCTGGAACGTCCAGGCCCCGGAGCCGCCCTTGAACAGCCCGGACAGGTCGCGGCTGGACGTCCCGGCATTGGCGGTCAGGCTGACACTCGGGAAAAACGCCGCCCGCGCCGCGCCGATGTTGGCATTGGCAGCGCGCAGCTTGTATTCGGCCTGGAGAATGTCCGGCCGACGTTGCAGCAGATCGGACGGCAACCCGGCCGGCACGGTTGCCACCAGATCACTGTCCAGCGGACGCGCCGGCAGGTGCTCGGGCACCGGCGCGCCTACCAGCAGCGTCAGACTGTTCAAGTCTTGGGCGACCTGACGCTGATAACGGGCCAGGCTTGCGCGAGTGCTGTCGACACTGGTCTGCGCCTGAATCTGATCCAGCGCCGAGGACTTACCGGCCTCGCGGTTGCGGGTGGTCAGGTGCAGGCTGCGCTCGTCGGCGGCCAGCGTTTCCCGGGCCAGCGCCAGCAACTCCTGATCGGCGCGCCAGGTCAGGTAGGCGTTGGCGACATTGGCCACCAGACTCAATTGCGCACTGCGCCGGGCCTCTTCGGTGGACAGCCAGGTCAGCAGCGCCTGCTCGCTGAGGCTGCGCACCCGGCCGAAGAAGTCCAGCTCATAGGCGCTGATGCCCAGGTTCACCGAGTAGGTCGAGGTGATCGCCGCCTTGGTGCGGGTCACGCTGGACGGCACCCGCTGACGCAGTTGGTTGGCATTGGCCGACACCGCCGGCAGCAGATCGGCGCGCTGGATGCGGTACTGCGCCTGAAATGCCTCGACATTCAGCGCGACCACCCGCAGATCACGGTTGTTGACCAGCGCGCTTTCAATCAGTTGCTGTAGCGCCGGGTCATTGAACAGCGCGCGCCAGTCCTCGGCGCGGGGTGTGACCGAGGACGGCGCAGCATACGCGGGACCTTGCGGATACTGCGCCGCGCTCGGCGATGCCGGCCGCTGGTAATCGGGAATCAACGAACAACCGCCCAGCAGTATCACGGCGGACAGCAGGGAAATCGGCAATCTGAGCATCAAACAGCCTCGTTCACGAATGAAGGCGGACGTCGGGCGCCCGGAATGAGAAAAATGCCGGATCAGGCCCCGGCCATCCATTTCGCCAGACCGTGTCGCCCGCTGACCCCAAGCTTGGCGGCCGCACGTTTGAGGTAGGTCTCGATCGAGCTGTTCTTGACCCGCAGCTTTTCTGCCATCTGCGGCACGGTGCCGCCGGTCAGCAGGCCCAGGCAGACCTCTTTCTCTCGCACCGACAAGGTGATGTCACCCAACGCCAGGCGTTCGTCGAACACCTGTTGCAACGGCGTCTGGGGGTGATCGGCTTGTGGCGCGCGGAGTTGACGGGCGGTGACTTGGCGACTGATGTGCGCGTGGCGCTCGATCAAAGGCAACAAGGTGTCGGACAGGCGCTTGAGGAACGACAGTTCCGGCAGGGAAAACACCCGATGCGTGTGGGGGCGGTAGAACGAGATGACGCAACGGCGGTTGGACGTGCGTGACACCAGATTGCATTGGTGAACGCTGTGGTGCGGGTGTCGATGCTGGAGCGAGGCTTTCAATTGAATCAGTAGCGAGTCGTTCATCTCGATCATCTGTTGCAGCAGCGGGTGGTCGTCCGGGTGCTGCAACGGGGCCGGGGGCGGGAAGGTGTCCGGCAAACCGGCGCTGCCCAACGCCTTGATCTCGACCACGCTGGATTCCCGTTCGTCCAGGGTCCACTCACTGAGATCGACGCGATTGACCGGAACGAGGTTGTCGACCAGCTGGAACATGTTGGTGGCAAAACGCTCGTTGCCGGTGCTGGCGATCAGTTCACCCAGTTGCCAGTAAAAGTGCGGATTTTCCATGTTGCGAAGACTGCCGGTCAGATTCATATCCTTGTCATCCTTGATTTAGAGCCATTGCCGAATCGTCTGCCGTGCATGCACCCGTGAAACGCCCACCCAGTTGTTTCTCCTGAAAATCGATCTGGAACGGGATTTAAGCCTATGCATTTGTCCTACGTCTGTAGGGGAAAACAGGGACACAAAGTGCCACCATTTCCGAAAAAATGGCGTCACGTTTCTGTCAGGTCAATGTGTAAGGACTCGTAGTCTTTGACTGTACGATCTAGTACGAACCCCGGATTCCGGGGTTCGGATCGCGGTGCCGCGCCATCGCGGGACACTAACGGGTAGTCGAGTGTGGCGATTGTCCTACAGGATTTTCAGTCATTTCTTTCCGAACTTTTAGGGGATTAGCTGACTTCTCAGGCCCTTTGGTTCGCACAACTGTACAAAGTGGGGAGTGTTGTCCGGGTTTTACGTGTCACGCGGGTTTCGGGGCCGATGCTTGAATACGCGCCAAATCACGTGAGATGGATCTTATGAACCAATTTGCTGCCGACGCGGCGGACGGACTGTCCGCGATTTCCGAGGCCTTTCCGCTGACTGCCGCCCAGCGCGACATCTGGCTTGACCAACTGCGTCAGGGGAATTCGCCGATGTACAACATCGGTGGCTATGTCGAACTGACCGGGCCGCTGGATCCGGCCCTGATGCAGGCGGCGCTTGAAGGTCTCGTGGCCCGGCATGACGCGATGCGCACCAGCCTGCTGCCGGGGGCCGGCGAGGATGGGCTGCCGTTGCAACGTTTTGCCCGGTCCATGCCGGTGCCGATGCCGGTGCACGATTTACGCAGCCAACCCGATCCATACGCCGCAGCGCGCCAACTGACGCAGGAAAACATCGAGCAACTGTTTACGCTGGATGGCGGGCCGTTGTTCCGGTTTCGTCTGCTCTGGCTCGATGACAACTGCCATTGGCTGTCACTCCAGGCCCACCACCTGATCGTCGATGGCTGGGGTTTCGGCGAGATGCTCAAATCCCTCGACGAGATCTACAACGCGCTGGCGCTCGGGCAATTGCCGCCCGATTCGGCGCCGTCCTATGTCGATTTCATCCGTGACGATGCGCGGTATTTTCAGTCCGACCGCTACGCCCGCGACCGGGCGTATTGGCTGGACAAATACCAACATCGGCCCGAACCGCTGTTGCTGCCGCGTTATCAGGAACGCTTTGCCGGCGCTGCGGCACCGACGCGGATTTTCTCGCAGGTGTTTCCGGCTCGCTTGCACGAACGCATGAAACAGGTGGCCCGGGAGTACGGCGCATCGGCGTTTCATGTGCTGCTGGCAGCGATCCATGTGTATTTCAGCCGCAGCGCCCAGCGTGACGAATGGGTGGTGGGCGTGCCGCTGCTCAACCGCTCCGGCGCCCGGTTCAAATCGACCCTGGGGCTGTTCACCCAGGTCAGCGCGGTGCGCATGGGGTTTGGCCGCGAGTTGTCATTCAAGACGCTGGTCAAGGCGATTCACGACGAGTTGAAAAAAGACTTTCGCCATCAGCGTTTTCCCTTGAGCGAAATGAACCGTGCCCTCGGCTTGCTGCGCGAGGATCGCTCGCAGTTGTTCGAAGTGACCGTGTCCTATGAGCGCGATGCGCATGAATACCGCTACGGCGAGGCGCAGGGGCGGGTGGTCAAAGTGTCGAACCACGAAGAGGGCACGCCGTTGTCGGTGCACCTGCTGAGCAGCCGTGGTGACTACGAGGACAGTTTGTACATGGTGTACAACGAGGCCTACTTTGACGCCGATGAAATCGCGGTGCTGAGCGGGCGCTTGCTGTGGGTGCTGGAGCAGGGGCTTGAAGACCCGGCGCTGATGGTGGGTGATTTCAGCCTGAGCCTGCCGGCCGAATCGGCGCTCTTGCAGCAGTGGAACGACACAGGCGCGCAATACCCTCAAAACCTGACCATCCACCAGCGCATCGAAGCGCAAGCGGCGACACGCCGGGATGCGGTAGCGGCCGAATTCCAGGGACAGCCGCTGACCTATGCCGAGCTGAACCGACAGGCCAACGCCCTGGCCCATCATTTGATCGGGCTCGGCGTGCGACCCGATGACCGCGTGGCGCTGGTCGCGCGTCGAGGGCTGGACACGCTGGTCGCGCTGCTGGCGATTCTCAAGTCCGGCGCCGGTTATGTGCCGGTCGATCCGGCTCATCCTGCGGAACGGCTGAGCTATTTATTGCGCGACAGTGCTCCGGTCGTGGTCCTGACCCAGCACGATCTGCGCGAACGTTTGCCGATGCTCGACGTGCCGGTGATTGAAATCGACACGCGCGGCTGGCCGATCAACGATCTCAACCCTGATGTTTCGGGTCTGACCACTGCACATCTGGCCTACGTGATCTACACCTCCGGTTCTACCGGCCAGCCCAAGGGCGTGATGGTCGAGCATCACACGCTATCGAACCTGGTCGACTGGCATTGCACAGCCTTCGACCTGTGTGCCGGTCGCCACACTTCAAGCCTCGCCGGCTTCGGTTTCGACGCTATGGCCTGGGAAGTCTGGCCGGCGCTGTGTGCCGGCGCGACCCTGCACCTGGCGCCGTCCCGTGATGGCGGCGAAGACATCGACGCGCTGCTCGACTGGTGGCGTGCGCAACCGCTGGACGTGAGTTTCCTGCCGACCCCGATTGCCGAGTACGCCTTCAGCCGCCACCTCGAACACCCGACCCTGCGCACGCTGCTGATCGGCGGTGATCGCCTGCGCCAGTTCAATCGCCAGCAGACGTTCGCGGTGATCAACAACTATGGCCCGACCGAAGCGACAGTGGTCGCGACCTCGGGGCGAATCGAACCGGGCCGGACGCTGCACATCGGCAAACCCGTGAGCAATGCCACGGCCTATCTGCTGGATGACCGGCAGCGTCCGGTGCCGATTGGCGTGGCCGGCGAGCTGTACGTCGGTGGCGCCGGTGTGGCGCGGGGTTACTTCAACCGGCCGGAGCTGACCGCCGAACGTTTCCTCGACGATCCTTTCAGCCGCCAGCCCAACGCGCGGATGTACCGCACCGGCGACCTCGCACGCTGGCGCCCGGACGGCACCCTCGAGTACCTGGGCCGCAACGACGATCAGGTGAAAATCCGTGGCGTGCGCATCGAGCCCGGTGAAATCGAAGCCGCGTTGAGCAGCCACGAATCGGTGCGCGATGCGGTGGTGCAGGTGCGCGACGGGCAATTGCTGGCCTGGTTCACCGAACGCCAACCGCTGGACATCACGCAGCTGCATGCTCACCTCAAGACCCGTCTGCCCAGCGCGATGCTGCCATCGGCCTATGTGCGTTTGACGGCGCTGCCGCTGACGGCCAACGGCAAACTGGATCGCCAGGCGTTGCCGGCGCCGGGGCCGGAGGCGTTGATCCGCCGCGAATATGAAGCCCCGCAAGGCGACGTCGAAATTCTCTTGGCGCAGATCTGGGCCGAGGTGCTGCAAGTCGAAAAGGTCGGGCGTCACGATCACTTCTTTGAACTCGGCGGGCACTCGTTACTGGCGGTCAACCTGATCGAGCGCATGCGCCAGCTCGGCATGAGCAGCGATGTGCGCGTGCTGTTCGGCCAGCCGACGCTGGCGGCACTGGCCGCATCGGTGGGCAGTGGCCGCGAGGTCGAAGTGCCGGCCAACCGTATTCCGCCAGGTTGCACGCAGATCACCCCGGATCTGTTGCCGTTGGTAGAACTGGATCAGGCCACCCTCGACCGGATCATCGCCACGGTGCCGGGCGGGGCGGCCAACGTGCAGGATATTTATCCGCTGGCGCCGTTGCAGGAAGGCATCCTTTATCACCACATCACCGCCGCACAGGGTGATCCGTATCTGCTGCAGTCGCAGCTGGCGTTCGACAGCGTCGAGCGGGTCGAGGCCTATGCGGCGGCGCTGCGTCAGGTCATGGCGCGCCACGATATTCTGCGCACTGCGGTGGTCTGGGAAGGTTTGACCACTCCGGTGCAGGTGGTCTGGCGCGAAGCCGAGTTGCCGGTACAGGAAGTCAATCTTGATCCGGTCGAGGGCGATGTCCTCGCGCAACTGCATGCGCGCTTCGATGCCCGGCGGTATCGCATCGATGTCAGTCAGGCGCCGCTGATCCGGTTGATGTATGCGCGCGATCCGGCCCACGGGCGGATCGTGGCGATTCTGTTGTTCCATCACCTGGCGCTGGATCACATCGCGCTGGAAGTCCTGCGTCATGAAATGCGCGCCAACTTGCTGGGGCTCGATGAACCGCTGCCGCCAGCGGTGCCGTATCGCAATTACGTGGCCCAGACCCGGCTTGGAGTCAGCGAACAGGAACATGAAGCGTTCTTCCGCGAGATGCTCGCCGACATCGACGAGCCGACCTTGCCGTTCGGTTTGCAGGATGTGCAGGGCGACGGGCGCGGCATCGATGAAGCCGTACGCACGCTTGCGCCGGAACTGGATCGGCGCTTGCGTCTTCAGGCGCGGCAGGCCGGCGTCAGCGTGGCCAGCCTGATTCACCTGGCCTGGGCCCAGGTGCTGGCGGCGACCTCGGGGCAGGAACATGTGGTGTTCGGCAGCGTTTTCATGGGCCGGATGCAGGGCGGCGAGGGCGCGGACCGGGCGCTGGGGGTGTTCATCAACACCTTGCCATTGCGGGTGGACATGAACCGTGGCGCGCGCGATGCGGTGCTGCTCACCCACGCCCGACTGACCGATTTGCTCGGGCACGAACATGCGTCGCTGGCGCTGGCCCAGCGTTGCAGCGGGGTTGCGTCACCGGCGCCGCTGTTCAGTGCGTTGCTCAACTATCGGCACACCGAACTTGAGGCGCAGGAATCGGCGTCGGACCCAGCCTGGCAAGGCATTCAGACCCTGGAGAACGAAGAGCGCACCAACTACCCGCTGACCCTGAGCGTCGATGATTTGGGCAGCGCTTTGCAGATCACCACGCGGACGCTGATGAGCATCGGCGCCCAGCGTATCGGCGAGTACGTACAGACCGCGTTGCAGACGCTGGTGGATGCGCTGGAGCAAACCCCGCAACAGCCGCTGAATCGCTTGTCGATCCTGCCGACGGCGGAGCTAGAACAACTGCTGGTCGAGTTCAATGCCAGCGAAGTCGATTGCCCGCTCGATCAGCCGCTTCAGGTGTTATTCGAGCAACAAGTAGAGCGCAGACCCGACGCCATCGCATTGCAGGCTGGCGAGCAACAACTGACCTATCGCCAGCTGAACGAACAGGCCAACCGTCTGGCGCATCATCTACGCGAGCACGGCGTGCAGCCCGATTCGCGGGTGGCGATCTGTGTCGAGCGCAGCCCGGATCTGATAGTCGGCCTGCTCGGCATTCTCAAGGCCGGGGGTGCTTACGTGCCGCTGGATCCCGACTATCCGCTGGAACGCCTGCATTACATGTTGCAGGACAGCGCCCCGGTGGCGGTGCTGGTACACGAGACCACCCGCAATCTGTTGGGCGAGCCGGGTGTGCCGGTCATCGATTTCGACCGTTGCACCTGGCAGCACGCGTCCGCCGACAACCTGAAAATACCGGGTCTGAGCGCTGCGAACCTGGCCTACATGATCTACACCTCGGGCTCCACCGGCACGCCGAAGGGCGTGATGATCGAGCACCGAAGCGCCTGCAACATGGTCCACTGGGGCTCGCAGATCAGCCCGCCGACCGAGCACGGCGCGCTGTTGCAGAAAGCGCCATTCAGCTTCGACAGTTCGGTGTGGGAGATTTTCTGGCCGCTGTGTTGCGGCCTGCGGCTGGTGCTGGCGCGGCCCGACGGCAACCGCGATTCGGCCTATGTGACCCAGGTGATTCGTGAACGGCAGATCACCGTGGTCAAGTTCGTGCCGGCGCTGCTGCAACAGTTCATCGAACAGGAAGATGTCAGCCAGTGCACCAGCCTGACCGACGTGCTCAACGGTGGCGGTGAGCTGACCGCCGCACTGGCCCGGCGCGTCCGCGAGCGCCTGCCGTGGGTGCGTCTGCACAATGTCTATGGCCCGACCGAAACCACGGTCGACAGCACTGGCTGGACGCTGGAGCCGGGTCAACCGGTGCCGGAGGCCGTGGTGCCGATCGGCAAGGCGCTGAGTAACACCCGGCTCTACGTTTTGGACGCCCACGATCAAGCGGTGCCATTCGGTGTCAGCGGCCACCTGCACATCGGCGGGGTCGGGGTCGCGCGGGGTTATCTGGGACTGCCGGACATGCAGGCCGAGCGCTTCATCGACAGCCCGTTCGTGGCCGGTGATCGCCTGTACCGCACCGGCGATCTGGTGCGCTACCGTGCGGACGGCAACCTCGAATTCCTCGGCCGCAACGACTTCCAGATCAAGCTGCGCGGCCTGCGTCTGGAACCGGGGGAAATCGAAGCACGGCTGATCGAGCATCCCGCCGTGCGTGAAGCGGTGGTGCTGGTGCGGGACGAGCGGCTGGTGGCGT
The DNA here is from genome assembly GCF_002112855.1 of Pseudomonas sp. B40(2017). Lineage (NCBI taxonomy): Bacteria > Pseudomonadati > Pseudomonadota > Gammaproteobacteria > Pseudomonadales > Pseudomonadaceae > Pseudomonas > Pseudomonas sp. B40(2017). The sequence goes on along the minus strand of NZ_NEIT01000009.1, from coordinate 38,971 downwards.
ATTTCACCGTGCGCGAAGGGTTTGCTGCACCAGCTATCGAAACCTTGCGTGCCCATGTGCTCGAGCGTTTGCCGGAGTACATGGCGCCGGGTGCTTACGTAAAACTCGACGCATTGCCCCAGACCCCCAACGACAAGGTCGACCGCAAAGCCTTGCCGGCACCGGGGGCTGAGGCGGTGCTCAGTCGCCGCTACGAGGCGCCCGAGGGCGAAGTCGAAATCCGGCTGGCGCAGATCTGGGCCGAGGTGCTGCAACTGGAGCAGGTCGGACGCAACGACCACTTCTTTGAACTCGGCGGGCATTCGTTGCTGGCGGTCAGCCTGGTGGCGCGCATGCGTCAGGCCGGGCTACACGTCGATGCGCGAACGCTGTTCAGCCAGCCGACTCTGGCCGCGCTGGCGGCGCAGACTTCGGCGCAGGCAAAACAGGTGGAAGTCCCGCAAACCACCATTCCGACGCTCAACCGCAAACGCCGGCTCTGAGCCGACACCGGCGTCGATTCGCGGTTCCCGCGGATCGACGCCATGACTGGCCGGTCACGGGTCTTGTCCCCGCTTCCCATGTCAGACACCCAAGCCCCGATGTTTTAGCTTTTCCAGGCTGCGCGCCGCCGTACGGACTCGCCGCTGCGCGCTCCTTTTTTCCGAATTTACAGCAGGTTACCCCCATGCAATTTCGCGAGCTGATGGCTGTTATTTCCACCCATGCGATTTGCCTTCAACAGGACGATGAAGACCTGGTCATTCTGGGCGATGACGACGCACTGGACGATGCGTTGTGGGACAGCCTCGCCAAACACAAGGCGCAGTTGCTGGAACTGGTGGCGAGCCACGGCGGCGACTGGTCGAGCCCGGCGCTGCGCATCACCCCGGACATGCTGCCGCTGGTGCAGCTGGATCAGTCGGCCATCGACCGGATCGTCGCCACCGTGCCGGGTGGAGTGGCGAATGTGCAGGACATCTATCCACTGGCGCCGCTGCAGGAGGGGCTGCTTTATCACTACCTTTCCGCCCCCGAGGGTGATCCCTATGTGTCGCAGGCGCGGTTCACGTTCGACAGTCGCGAACGGCTGGAGGCATTCACCGAAGCGCTGCGTCGGGTGATCGAGCGCCACGACATTTTGCGCACCGCCATCCTCTGGGAGCATCTGGACGATCCTGTGCAGGTGGTCTGGCGTGAAGCCCCGCTGGTCTGTGAGGAAGTCGATCTGAATGACCGTGAGGATGTACTCGCGCAATTGCTGGCACGCCACGACCCGCAATACTTTCGCCTCGACCTGCAACAGGCCCCGTTGCTGCGGCTGGTGTTCGCCGAGGATCCGGTCAACGACCGGGTGGTCGCATTGTTGCTGTTCCATCACATGATCATGGATCACGTCGCGCTCGATGTGGTGCGCCGGGAAATTCAGGCCTACCTGTCCGGCCGCGATGCCGAAGTCGCGAGGGCGGTGCCGTTTCGCGACCACCTGGCGAGGGCACGTCTGGGGTCGGATGAGCATGCGCATCAAGACTTTTTCCGCGAGATGCTCGGCGACATCGACGAGCCGACACTGCCCGGTGGCTTGCACGATGTACAAGGTGACGGGCAGGGCATCGAGGAAGTCTCGTGCATGCTCGACAGCGATCTGAGCCAGCGCCTGCGTACCCACGCGCGACAATCGGGGGTGAGCGTGGCGAGCCTGATGCACCTGGCCATGGCGCGGGTGCTGGGTCAGCTGTGCGGGCGCTCGGCGGTGGTGTTCGGCACCGTTCTGTTGGGACGGATGAACGCGGCCGACGGTGTCGAACAGGCCTTGGGGATGTTCATCAATACCTTGCCTTTGCGGGTGGATGTCGGCGCGTCGAGCGTTCATGACGGCGTGCTGACGACGCACCGGCGCCTGACCGCGCTGCTCGCCCATGAGCAGGCGTCCCTGGCACTGGCCCAGCGTTGCAGCGCCGTGGCGGTCCCGACGCCGCTGTTCAGCGCCATGCTCAACTACCGCCACAGCAGCGTGGAGGAAGTCGCCGAAGTGATCGAGCTGTCGCCGGGAGTGCAGGTGCTGGGCGCGCGCGAGCGCACTAACTACCCGCTGACCGTCAACATCGATGACCTCGGTCAGGACCTGCGCATCACGGTGCTGGCCGATGTGACGCTTGGCGCCTCACGCATCGCCGGTTACCTGCGCACGGCACTGGACAGTCTCGTCGATGCGTTGCAGAACAACCCGCAAGCCGCATTGCACAGCCTCAACATCCTGCCGCCCGCGGAGCGTGAACACTGGCTGTATGGCGTCAATACACCGAGGGCGAGTTTTCTCGACACGCCGTTGATCCATCAGCAATTCGAAGCGCATGCGCACACCCGGCCCGAGGCAGTCGCGTTGCTGTTCGAGGGCAGGACTTACAGTTATGAGGCACTCAACCGACAGGCCAACCAGGTGGCCCATCGTTTGCTCGCCCTTGGCATTCGTCCGGATGACCGGGTAGCGATCTGCGTCGAGCGCGGCCCGCAAATGATCGTCGGCCTGCTCGGCGTGCTCAAGGCGGGCGCGGGATATGTGCCGATCGATCCGGCTTATCCGCTGGAGCGCATCACCTTCACTTTGCAAGACAGTGCGCCGGTGGCGGTGCTGATGCAGGCCGCGACTCTGGATCGGATTGCCGGGCTATCCGTGCCGCAGATTGATCTCGACGACCAGAGTTTGCAGACTGAGCCTGAATTCAACCCGCAGATCCCGGACTTGAATCCGGTGCATCTGGCCTACGTGATCTACACCTCTGGCTCCACCGGGCTGCCCAAAGGCGTGATGGTCGAGCACCGCAACGTGGCCCGCCTGTTTGGCGCGACCCACGATTGGTTCCGGTTCAATGCGCAAGACGTCTGGGCGTTGTTCCACTCGTTTGCCTTTGATTTCTCGGTCTGGGAAATCTGGGGCGCGCTGGCTTACGGCGGACAGTTGCTGGTGGTGCCGCAACACATCAGTCGCTCGCCGGACGAGTGTTACGCGTTGCTCTGCCGCTCGGGCGTCACCGTACTCAACCAGACGCCGAGCGCTTTCCGGCAGTTGGTCGCCGCTCAGGGCCGCAGTCCGCTGCAACATTCGCTGCGTGAGGTGATTTTTGGCGGTGAAGCGCTGGAGCCAGGATCACTCAAACCCTGGTACGCGCGGGTCGGCAACGCCGGCACCCGGCTGGTGAATATGTACGGCATCACCGAAACCACGGTGCATGTGACCTATCGACCGTTGGTCGCGGCAGACGCGCAACTGACCGCCAGCAGCCCGATCGGCGTGCGCATTCCCGACCTGCAGCTGTACGTCCTCGATGCCCGGCGGGAACCCGTACCGGCCGGAGTGACCGGGGAGTTGTATGTGGGTGGCGCCGGGGTTGCCCGTGGGTATCTGAATCGTGAGGCGTTGACCGCCGAGCGCTTCATCGCCGACCCGTTCAGTGGGCATGCCGAAGCGCGTTTGTACAAGACCGGCGATCTGGCACGCTGGACGGTGGAGGGCGAACTCGAATACCTGGGACGCAACGATGATCAGGTGAAAATCCGTGGTTTCCGTATCGAGCTTGGCGAGATCCAGGCACGTCTTGCCTCGTGCGACGGCGTGCGCGATGCGCTGGTGATCGCCCGCGAGGACAGCCCCGGCGATACGCGTCTGGTGGCCTACTGGCTGGCCGCCGAAGGTGTCGAACCGAGCGTTGCGCAATTGCGCGATCACCTGCTGGCATCGCTGGCCGAGCATATGGTGCCGGGCGCGTTCGTGCGCCTCGATGCCTTCCCGCTGACGGCCAACGGCAAACTCGATCGCCGGGCGTTGCCGCAGCCAGACAACGGAGCCTTCGCCCGGCGGGAGTTTGAAGCACCGCTTGGCGAAATCGAAACCCGCATCGCTGTGATCTGGCAGACCTTGCTCGGACTGGACCGGGTGGGCAGACATGACAATTTCTTCGAGCTGGGCGGTCATTCGCTGCTGGCGGTGAAGCTGATCGAACGCATGCGTCAGCAGGACATGCAGTGCGACGTCCGTGTGCTGTTCGGCCAGCCGAGCGTGGCGGCACTCGCGGCGACGCTCGGTAGGACCTCCACGTTCAGCGTGCCGGCCAACCGCATCGAACCCGGTTGCACCCGCATCACCCCGGACATGCTGCCGCTGGCCACGCTGGATCAAGCGGCCATCGACCGTATCGTCGAGACCGTCGAGGGCGGTATCGACAACGTGCAGGACATCTACGCCCTGGCACCGTTGCAGTCAGGAATCCTCTATCACCATCTGGCCATTGCCGACGGTGACCCGTACGTGCTGCAAGCGCAGTTCGCCTTCGACGGACTGTCGCAGATCAAGGCGTTCGTCCGCGCATTGAACAGTGTCATCGTCCGGCACGACATCCTGCGTACCAGTGTGGTCAGGGAAAACCTCGACGAGCCAGTGCAAGTGGTGTGGCGTTCGGCGCCGCTGGCACTGGAGCGGGTGGATGCCGATCCGCAGGACGGTGATGTGCTGCAGCAAATGCAGGCGCGCTTCGATCCGCGACACTATCGCCTGGACTTGCAGCGTGCGCCGTTGATGCGCTTCGCCTACACCGAGGACCCTTTGCAAAACCGCTGGGTCGGTATCCTGCTGTTGCACCATATCGTGCTCGATCACACCGCGCTTGAGGTGTTGGTGGCCGAGATGAGCGACGCACTTGACGGGCAAGTCGGCGTGCTGCCGCCCCCCGTGCAATACCGCAGCTATGTTGCTCAGGCCCGTCTCGGTTCGAATGCCGAGGCCCATGAAGCATTCTTTCGCGAGATGCTCGGCGACATCGCTGAACCGACCCTGGCGTTCGGCCTGCGGGACGTACTCGGCGATGGCACAAACATCGTGGACAGCGAGCTGGCACTGGATGAGCGTCTTGCCGCACGCCTGCGCCAACAGGCCCGCACGTTGGGCATCAGTGTTGCGAGTCTGGTGCATCAGGCCTGGGGCCAGGTACTTGCCCAGGTCTGCGGGCGCGAGGAGGTGGTATTCGGCACGGTGTTGCTGGGGCGCATGCAGGGGGGAGAGGGCGCCGATCGTTCGTTGGGCATGTTCATCAACACCCTGCCGCTGCGGGTCCATGTCGGCGCCACGGCGGTGGAGGCGGGTGTCAGGGCAACCCACGAGCGTCTGGCGCAACTGCTGGTGCATGAGCAGGCGCCGCTGATGCTCGCTCAACGTTGCAGTGGCGTGACGGGTTCGCAACCGCTGTTCAATACCTTGCTCAACTATCGCCACAGTGCGCAACAGACGGCGACGCCGGGATGGGAAGGCATCCGGATTCTCGATTCTCGTGAGCGCAGCAACTATCCGCTGGTGGTCAGCGTCGACGACCTTGGACAGGGCTTTCGGCTTTCTGTGCAGGCAGTGCCCGAAGTGGATGGCGCGCGGGTCTGCGATTACCTGCAAACGGCACTGCACAATGTGCTGAGCGCGCTGGAACAGGATCGCCATGCGCCATTGAATCAGGTGTCGATTCTGTCGGCGGCCGAACGCCAGCGCGTGCTGGTCGGTTTCAATGTCACCGGTCGCGACTTTGCCCACGGCCATGTGGTGCACCAATTGTTTGAAGCGCGAGCGGCGAGCCAACCCGACGCTGTGGCAGTGGTGCAGGGCGGGCAAAGCCTGAGCTACGACGGCTTGAACCGCCGCGCCAACCGCCTGGCCCATCACCTGATCGGCCTCGGTGTGCAACCGGACGACCGCGTCGCGCTCTGTGTGCAGCGTGGTGCGCAGATGCTGATCGGGCTGCTGGCGATCCTCAAGGCTGGCGCCGGCTATGTCCCGGTCGATCCGGCACATCCGGCAGAACGGATCGCTTACCTGTTGCAGGACAGCGATCCGGTGGCGGTGCTGGCACAGACGGCCACTCGCGACCTGCTGGGTGCCGTGCCGGTGATCAATCTTGACAGCGACGCCTGGCAGCATCTGCCGGACAGCAATCCACAGTTGCCGGACCTGACCCCCGAGCATCTGGCCTACGTGATCTACACCTCGGGCTCCACCGGCCAGCCAAAAGGCGTGATGGTCGAACACGCGACCCTGGAAAACCTTGTGCACTGGCACACCGAAGCCTTCGACCTGCACGCCGGCAGCCACACCGCCAGCGTGGCCGGTTTCGGTTTTGATGCGATGGCCTGGGAAGTCTGGCCGGCATTGTGCGTCGGCGCGACGTTGCACCTGCCGCCGGAATCGGTGAGCAACGAGCATCTGGACGAACTGCTCGACTGGTGGCGCGCGCAGCCGTTGCAGGTCAGCTTCCTGCCAACTCCAGTGGCCGAATATGCCTTCAGCCGCGAACTGCAACACCCGACCCTGCGCACCTTGCTGATCGGCGGCGACAAGCTGCGGCAGTTCAACCGCGAACAGACCTTCGCGGTGATCAACAACTACGGCCCGACCGAAGCCACGGTGGTCGCGACGTCCGGCCCGGTCGAAGTCGGGCAACCGCTGCACATCGGCCGGCCGATTGCCAACGCCAAGGTCTATCTGCTGGATGAGCAGCAACGGCCCGTGCCGGTGGGCGTCACGGGCGAGTTGTATGTCGCAGGTGCGGGCGTGGCGCGGGGTTACCTCAACCGTCCCGATCTGACCGCCGAGCGCTTCCTGAAAGATCCGTTCAACGAAGGGCGCATGTACCGCACCGGCGACCTCGCACGTTGGCTGGCGGACGGCAATATCGAGTACCTGGGTCGCAATGACGATCAGGTCAAACTGCGCGGCGTACGGGTTGAACTGGGGGAAATCGAATCTGCGCTTGCCACACATCCGGCGGTGCAGGACGCGGTGGCGCTGGTGCGCGACGGCCAGTTGCTGGTGTGGTTCACCGAGCATGCGCCGACCGATATCGAAGCCCTGCGCAATCATCTGCAAACCCGTTTGCCGCAAGCCCTGATCCCGGCGGCTTACGTGCGCCTCGACGCCTTGCCGCTGACCGCCAACGGCAAGCTCGACCGCAAGGCCTTGCCGGAGCCGGATCAGAACGCCTGGCTCAGCCGCGAATACGAGGCCCCGCAAGGCCCGGTGGAAACCGCGCTGGCGCAGATCTGGGCCGAGGTGTTGAAACTGGAGCAGGTCGGACGCCACGACAACTTCTTCGAACTGGGTGGCCACTCGTTGCTGGCCGTCAGCCTGATCGAACGCCTGCGCCAGATCGGCCTCAACACCGACGTGCGCGTGCTGTTCAGCCAGCCGACCCTGGCAGCCCTGGCTGCGGCGGTGGGCACCGGTCGCGAAATCGAAGTGCCGGCCAATCGCATTTCTGCCGACTGCGCCCACATCACCCCGGAGCTGCTGAGCCTGACCGAACTGGATCAGGCCAGCATCGACCAGATCGTGGCCAGCGTGCCGGGTGGTGCGGCGAACGTGCAGGACATTTATCCGCTGGCGCCGTTGCAGGAGGGCATTCTTTATCACCATTTGAGCGCGGAGCAGGGCGACCCGTACCTGCTGCAATCATGTCTGGCCTTTGCCAGCGTCGAGCGCTTGCACGCTTTTGCCAACGCCTTACAAAAGGTGATTGCGCGCCACGACATCCTGCGCACCAGTCTGGTGTGGGAAGGATTGCCGAGCCCGCAGCAAGTGGTATGGCGAGAGGCCGAGTTGACGGTGCAATCGGTCGATTTGAGTCCGCTGGACGGCGATATCCTCCATCAGTTGCGTGCACGCTTCGATGCCCGGGATTTTCGTCTCGACCTCGGTCAGGCACCGCTGATCCGTCTGGTATATGCCGAAGATCCGCTGCATGACCGGGTGGCAGGCGTGCTGTTGTTCCATCACGTCGTGCTGGATCACACCGCACTGGAGGTGGTTCGCCGGGAAATGCAGTTGTATCTGCCGGGGCAGGTTGAGTCTTTGCCGCCCGCCGCCCCCTACCGCAACTACGTCCATCAGGCCCGCCAAGGCATCAGCGAGGACGAACACGAAACCTTCTTTCGCGAAATGCTCAGCGACATCGACGAACCGACCCTGCCATTCGGCTTGCAGGACGTACAGGGCGACGGCCGCAACATCGAGGAGCACTCGCTGGCGCTGCCGGTGGAATTGAATCGGCACCTGCGCCGCCAGGCGCGGCAATACGGGGTCAGCGTCGCGAGCCTGTTTCATCTCGCCTGGGCGCGGGTGCTGGCGGCGACCTCCGGACGCCGGGACGTGGTGTTCGGCACCGTGCTGCTGGGGCGCATGCAAGGCGGCGAGGGCGCGGATCGGGCTTTGGGGATGTTCATCAACACCTTGCCGCTGCGCGTGGAGGTTGACGGGCAGAGTGTGAGTGAAGCGGTTCGCACGGTTCATGAGCGGCTGGCGGCTTTACTGGGACACGAACATGCGTCGCTGGCACTGGCTCAGCGTTGCAGCGCCGTGGCCGCGCCTTTGCCGCTGTTCAGCGCGGTACTCAACTATCGACACAGCGGCCACGACGCTGCGCGAGAGCCTGTTGATCCGGTCTGGCAAGGCATCGAATTCCTGGCCCAGGACGGGCGCACGAATTATCCGCTGACCTTGAGCATCAACGACCGGGGCGATGGCTTCAGCCTGTCGGTGCTGACCCCGGATCATGTGGGGGCGCAGCGGGTCTGCGAGCTGATGCACAGCGCTCTCACGGAGCTGGCGACAGCGTTGGCTGACAACCCCGGACAGGCCTTTGAACGTCTCAACGTCCTGTCAGCGGCGGCGCGCGAGCAGCTGCTTGGCGACTTCAATGCGAGCACGGCGGTTTACCCGTCAGCGCAAGGTGTTCATCGTCTGTTCGAAGCGCAGGTTGCGCGCACGCCGGAGGCCGTGGCGGTTCAGGCGGGCACGCAGCGCCTGACGTTCAGGCAATTGAACCAGCGCGCCAATCGTCTGGCCCATCATCTGCAGGGGCTGGGGGTCACTACCGAGACACGAGTGGCGATCTGTCTCAAACGCAGCCCGGACATGCTGGTCGGCTTGCTGGCGATCCTCAAGGCCGGCGCCGCTTATGTACCGGTCGACCCGGCTTATCCGCCCGAGCGAATTGCTTACATGCTGGCCGACAGTGCGCCGAGGGTGGTACTGGTTCGCGACGTAGCTTTGCCGAATCAGGCTGGCATACCTGTGATTGATCTTGCCCATGAGACCTGGCAAGACCTGTCGGTTGCTGATCCGCAGGTTGCCGAGTTTACGCCGGACGACCTGGCCTACGTGATCTACACCTCGGGCTCCACTGGCCAGCCAAAAGGCGTGATGGTCGAACACGCGACCCTGGAAAACCTTGTGCACTGGCACGCCGAAGCCTTCGACCTGCACGCCGGCAGCCACACCGCCAGCGTGGCCGGGTTCGGCTTCGATGCGATGGCCTGGGAAGTCTGGCCGGCGTTGTGCGTCGGGGCGACGTTGCACCTGCCGCCGGAATCGGTGAGCAACGAGCACCTGGACGAACTGCTCGACTGGTGGCGCGCGCAGCCGTTGCAGGTCAGCTTCCTGCCGACCCCGGTGGCCGAATATGCCTTCAGCCGCGGGCTGCAGCATCCGACCCTGCGTACCTTGCTGATCGGCGGCGACAAGCTGCGGCAGTTCAACCGCGAACAGACCTTCGCGGTGATCAACAACTACGGCCCGACCGAGGCTACGGTGGTCGCGACGTCCGGCCGGGTCGAAGTCGGCCAGCCGCTGCACATCGGCCGGCCGATGGCCAACGCCCGAATCTATCTGCTCGACGACCAGCAACGCCCCGTGCCGGTGGGCGTCACGGGCGAGTTGTATGTCGCAGGTGCGGGCGTGGCGCGGGGTTACCTCAACCGTCCCGATCTGACCGCCGAGCGCTTCCTGAATGATCCGTTCAACGAAGGACGCATGTACCGCACCGGCGACCTCGCACGTTGGTTGGCGGACGGCAATATCGAATACCTGGGTCGCAATGACGATCAGGTCAAACTGCGCGGCGTACGGGTTGAACTGGGGGAAATCGAATCTGCGCTTGCCACACATCTGGCGGTGCAGGACGCGGTGGCGCTGGTGCGCGACGGCCAGTTGCTGGTGTGGTTCACCGAGCATGCGCCGACCGATATCGAAGCCCTGCGCAATCATCTGCAAACCCGTTTGCCGCAAGCCCTGATCCCGGCGGCTTACGTGCGCCTCGACGCCTTGCCGCTGACCGCCAACGGCAAACTCGACCGCAAGGCCTTGCCGGAGCCGGATCAAAGCGCCTGGCTCAGCCGCGAATACGAGGCCCCGCAAGGTCCGGTGGAAACTGCGCTGGCGCAGATCTGGGCCGACGTGTTGAAACTGGAGCAGGTCGGACGCCACGACAACTTCTTCGAACTGGGCGGCCACTCGTTGCTGGCCGTGAGCCTGATCGAACGCCTGCGCCAGATCGGCCTCAACACCGACGTGCGCGTGCTGTTCAGCCAGCCAACGCTGGCTGCACTGGCCGCAGCGGTGGGCAGCGGTCGCGAAATCGAAGTGCCGGCCAACCGCATTCCTGCCGACTGCACCCGCATCACCCCGGAGCTGCTGAGCCTGATCGAACTGGATCAGTCGAGCATCGACCGGATCGTGGCCAGCGTGCCGGGTGGTGCGGCGAACGTGCAGGACATTTATCCGCTGGCGCCGTTGCAGGAGGGCATTCTTTATCACCATTTGAGCGCGGAGCAGGGTGACCCGTACCTGCTGCAATCGCGGCTGGCCTTCGACAGCCTCGAGCGAGTCGACAGCTTTGTCGCGGCGCTGCGCCAGGTCATTGCCCGTCACGACATCCTGCGCACGGCGGTGATCTGGCAGAAGCTGGCCGAGCCGATGCAAGTGGTCTGGCGTCACGCAGATCTGCCAGTGCAGGAGATCGTGCTTGATCCGGCGGATGGCGACCTCCTCGAGCAATTGCACGGGCGTTTCGATGCCCGTCACTACCGCCTCGACATCAGTCAGGCACCGTTGCTGCGTCTGGTGTATGCCCGTGATCCGGCCCACGACCGGGTGGTTGCGATGTTGCTGTTCCACCATGTGGTGCTCGATCACACCGCGCTGGACGTGGTGCAGCAAGAAATGCTCGCCTGCCTGCAAGGGCATGAAGCTTCGTTGGGCGCGGCCGTGCCTTACCGCAACTACGTGGCACAGGCGCGGCTGGGTGTCAGCGAGCAGGAGCACGAGGCGTTCTTCCGCGACATGCTCGGCGACATCGACGAGCCGACCCTGCCGTTCGGCTTGCAGGATGTGCAGGGAGACGGTCGCGACATCGAGGAAACGCAACAGGCCCTGACCGCCGCCACCGGCCAGCGTCTGCGCAGCCTCGCGCGGCAACTGGGCATCAGCGTGGCCAGCCTGTTCCACCTTGCGTGGGCGCAGGTGCTGGCCGCGACATCCGGGCAGGAGCGGGTGGTGTTCGGCACGGTGCTGATGGGCCGGATGCAGGGCGGCGAGGGGGCCGACCGGGCGTTGGGAATGTTCATCAACACCTTGCCGCTGCGGGTCGATCTCGGAGATACGCCAGTGCGCGAAGGGGCTCGGGCGACGCATGCGCGGCTCAGTGCGCTGCTCGGCCATGAACACGCCTCGCTGGCGCTGGCCCAGCGTTGCAGTGGCGTCGCCGCGCCGTCACCGCTGTTCAGTTCGATGCTCAACTACCGGCACAGCGCCGACGCGGCGCAACAGCAAAACCGGCGTCAGGCCTGGCAGGGCATCGAGACCCTGAGCAGCGAAGAGCGCACCAACTATCCGCTGAGTCTGGGGGTCGATGATCTGGGCAGCGGGTTCGTGCTCACCGCCATGACCCCGGCGAGCATCGGCTCGCAGCGGATCTGCGACTACATGCAGACCGCGCTGGAGCAACTGGCGGATGCTCTGGAGCAGGCTCCGGATCAGCCGCTGAACCGCTTGCCGATCCTTGACGGCGCAGAACGTCAGCGGGTGCTTTACGACCTTAACGTCACCGGCACCGCCGACGATCTGGAGCAAACCGTTCACGCTATGTTCGAGGCGCAAGTGCAACGCACGCCGCAAGCCATCGCGTTGCAGGCCGGTGAGCAGCGGCTGACCTACGCCGAACTCAACGCACAGGCCAATCGCCTGGCCCATTACCTGCGTGAGCTGGGCGTGGGGCCGGATTCGCGGGTGGCAATCTGCGTCGAGCGCGGGCTGGGGCTGATCGTCGGACTGCTCGGCATTCTCAAGGCGGGTGGTGCCTATGTGCCGCTGGACCCGGCGTACCCGGCGGAACGTCTGGATTACATGCTCAAGGACAGCGCACCGGTAGCGGTGCTGGTGCATGGGGCGACTCGCGCCTTGCTCGACGAGAGCACTGCGCGGGTGATCGATCTGGATCAGGCGCAATGGACATCCAACCCGGAGGACAACCCGCAAGTACCGGGCCTGAGCGCTTCGAACCTGGCTTACGTGATCTACACCTCCGGCTCGACGGGTGCGCCGAAGGGCGTGATGGTCGAGCATCGTGGCGTCGGCAATCTCCTGCACTGGAGTTCGCAATTGTGTCCCGTCGTGGCGGACGGCGCCCTGTTGCAGAAGACCCCGTTCAGTTTCGACGCTTCAGTCTGGGAGCTGTTCTGGCCGTTGAGTGCCGGGTTGCGTCTGGTGCTGGCGCGTCCCGACGGACACCGTGAACCGGCGTATCTGGCGCGGGTGATTCGCGAACAGCGGATCAGCGTGATCCAGTTCGTGCCGGTGCTGTTGCAACAGTTCCTCGAGCAGGACGATGTCAGCCAGTGCAGCAGCCTTACCGATGTGTTCTGTGGCGGCGGCGACCTGACGCCGGCGCTGGCTCGCCGTGTGCGCGAGCGTTTGCCGCAAGTGCGCTTGCACAACGTTTACGGCCCGACCGAAGCCACGGTCGACAGCACGGCGTGGACGCTGGAACCGTCGATGCCGGTGCCGGACAGCGCGTTGCCGATCGGACGGCCGATCAACAACACCCGTCTATATGTCCTCGATGCCGCTCAGCGGCCGGTGCCGATGGGCGTGATCGGTCAGTTGTTCATTGGTGGTGCCGGGGTTGCGCGGGGTTATCTGGGCCTGCCGCAATTGATGGCCGAACGGTTTATCCCGAGCCCGTTTGTGGCCGGCGACCGGTTGTACGCCACGGGCGACCTTGTGCGCTACCGCGCCGATGGCCAGCTCGAATTCATCGGGCGCAACGACTTCCAGGTAAAGCTGCGTGGCCTGCGTCTGGAATCGGGTGAGATCGAAGCGCAACTGCTCAGCCATCCAGCGCTGCGCGAAGCCGTGGTGCTGGTGCGTGAGGAGCGTCTGGTGGCGTACTTCACCCGGCACGCCGAAGTCGGGCAACCGGGGATCGAGGCGTTGCGCGAACACTTGCTGGCACGCTTGCCCGATTACATGGTGCCGTCGGCATTCGTCGCGCTCGACAGCCTGCCCCTGAGCCCCAACGGCAAGGTCGATCGCAAGGCGCTGCCCGCACCGGATTCGGCTGCGGTCAGCCGCCGCGAATACGAAGCCCCTGTCGGCGAAATGGAAACCCTCCTCGCGGGACTGTGGTGCGAATTGCTCAAAGTCGAGCGCGTCGGGCGACAAGACCATTTCTTTGAGCTGGGTGGGCATTCGTTGCTGGCGGTCAGTCTGATCGGGCGCCTGCAACAGGCAGGTATCGAAGCCGATGTCCGGACGTTGTTCGAGCAACCGACTCTGGCTGGTTACGCAGCTATCACGGAAAGAATGGAGATCGTCCTGTGAGCCTGAATGAACTGTTGGCGACGCTGAAGACAAAAGACATCCAGTTGGCAATCACGGACGGACAATTACGGGTCAATGGCAACAAGCAGGCCCTGAGTGAACCGAGCTTGCTGGCCGCATTGCGCGAGCACAAGCCGGCATTGATCGAGCTGATCGAGGCGGGCGGTTACTCGCCCGCACGGGAAGGGCAGGTTGCAGTGCCGGTCAATGGCATTTCACCGGGCACAACACGGCTCACCCCGGCGATGCTGACAATGGTTGACCTGAGCCAGGACACCCTCGATCAAATTGTCGCGCAGATCCCTGGCGGCGGCGCCAATGTCCAGGACATCTATCCGCTGACGCCGTTGCAGGAGGGCATCCTCTACCACCACGCGAGCGCTGCACAGGGTGATCCGTATGTGATGCAGGCGAAATTCGCGTTCAGCGGACCCGAGCGGTTCGCGGCATTCGTTCAGGCTCTGCAGACTGTCATCGAGCGTCACGACATTCTGCGCACCGCCATCGTCTGGGAAGGACTGGACACGCCGGTGCAAGTCGTCCTGCGAAGTGTCGAGTTGCCTTTGGAGAACGTGCAGCTTGATGCGGCTGAGGGCGATGTCCTTGAGCAGTTGCATGCGCGATTCGACGCCCGGCATTTCCGTCTCGACGTGACACGTGCGCCGCTATTGCGCCTGGCTCATGCCTGGGATGCAAAGGCCGGGCGTATCGTCGCGATATTGCTGTTTCACCACATGGCGATGGATCACTCGGCGCTCGCTGTGGTCAGCGAGGAAATGCAGGCGTGCCTGTCAGGACAGAGCACCAGACTGGGAGTGCCCGTACCGTTTCGCAATTATGTCGCCCAGGCGCGGCTAGGCATCAGCGAGTCCGAGCACGAGGCGTTTTTCCGCGAGATGCTCGGTGACATCGACGAGCCGACGTTGCCGTTCGGCCTGCAGGGCGTGCATGGCGACGGCAGCGACATCGAAGAGTGCGGTGTGCCACTTGACCCGTTGCTGGGGCAGCGCCTGCGAGCCAGTGCCCGCTCGCTCGGGGTGAGTGTCGCGAGTCTGTTCCATCTCGGCTGGGGGCAGGTCCTGAATGCACTCACCGGCAAGTCCGCCGTTGTGTTCGGTACCGTGCTGATGGGGCGGATGCAAGGGGCGGAGTCGACCGACCGCGCGCTGGGCATTTTCATCAACACCTTGCCGCTCCGGGTCGAGGTCAGCGCGCTGGCAGCGAATGAGTCGGTGAAGGCCACCCATGCACGTCTGACCAGCCTGATGCGCCATGAGCACGCACCGCTGGTGCTGGCCCAGCGCTGCAGTGGGGTGGTCGGGTCATCGCCGCTATTCAGTTCGCTGCTCAATTATCGGCACAGCACCTCAAGTGCCAATGCCAGTGCCGAAGCGCTCTCGGCCTGGGAGGGGATCAGCGTCCTGCATGCGGAGGAACGCACCAATTACCCGCTGACCTTGAGCATCGATGACTTTGGCGATCACTTCAGCCTGACGCTGCTGGCCAGTCGTGAAGTCGAGGCGCAGCGCATCTGCAGCTACATGTTGTGTGCCATGGAAAACCTGTTGCAGGCGCTGGAGCACGCGGCGGATACGCCGCTGAGTCAACTGTCGGTGTTGCCCGCCCCGGAGCGCGAACAGCTGTTGACGGGGTTCAACGCCAGCGATGTCGAATACGTTCGCGGACAGACCATTCATCAACGCTTCGAGGCGCAGGTCGTCGCGCGACCGCAAGCGCTGGCGGCGGTGCATCTGGACAAGCAACTCACGTTCCACGAACTGAACCGCCAGGCCAACCTTCTGGCGCATCGCTTGATCGATCTGGGTGTGCAGCCGGATGACCGGGTAGCCATCGTCGCCCGGCGAGGGCTGGATACCCTGGCCGGATTGCTCGCAGTCCTCAAGGCAGGCGCCGGGTATGTGCCGATCGACCCCGCGCATCCGGCCGAACGCTTGAATTATCTGCTGAGCGATTGCGAGCCAGTGGCGATTCTGACCTCAAGTGACCTGCTCGCACGGCTGCCGGGACAGGAGCTGCCGGTACTCGATCTTGATCCGTGCACCTGGCGCTCAGGCAATGACGCAAACCCGGTGGTATCAGGTCTGTCCGAGGCGAACCTGGCTTACGTGATCTATACCTCCGGCTCCACCGGTTTGCCCAAGGGCGTGATGGTCGAACACCAGACACTGGCCAATCTGGTCGACTGGCACAGCAACGCCTTTGACCTGTGTGCCGGCCGCCATACGTCGAGTCTGGCCGGGTTCGGCTTCGACGCGATGGCATGGGAAGTCTGGCCAGCTCTGTGCGTCGGCGCGACCCTGCACCTGGCGCCTGCGCAGGACGGCGGCGAAGACGTCGACGGGCTGCTGGCCTGGTGGTGCGCGCAACCGCTGGACGTGAGTTTCCTGCCGACGCCCGTCGCCGAATACGCCTTCAGCCGGCATCTCGAGCACCCGACATTGCGTACCCTGCTGATCGGCGGCGATCGCTTGCGTCAGTTTTCGCGCAATCAGCATTTCGATGTGATCAACAACTATGGCCCGACCGAAGCCACCGTAGTCGCTACGTCTGGACGGATTGAGGCGGGGGAGGCGCTGCACATCGGCAAACCGGTGAGCAATACCTCGGTGTACCTGCTCGATGGCCAACAACGTCCGGTGCCGATCGGGGTGCCCGGCGAGCTGTATATCGGTGGCCGAGGCGTGGCGCGTGGTTACTTGAACCGTGCGCAACTGACCGCCGAACGCTTTCTGCCGGACCCCTTCAGTGAACGACCGAATGCGCGTCTGTATCGCACCGGCGACCTTGCCCGCTGGCGCCGGGACGGGACGATCGAATATCTGGGGCGCAACGATGACCAGGTGAAAATCCGCGGCATGCGCATCGAACTGGGGGAAATCGAAAGCCGTCTGCACCAGCTTCCCGGCATTCAGGAAGCGGTGCTGCTGGCCCGTGAAGACGAGCCCGGACAACCACGGCTGGTCGCCTATTTCACCGAGCAGGCGCAGGTGCAGCCACTGGCTGTGGCGCAACTGCGCGAGCATTTGCTGGGCCAGTTGCCCGAGTACATGGTGCCGGTCGCGTTCGTCAGACTCGACAGCCTGCCGCTGACCGCCAATGGCAAGCTCGATCGCAAGGCCTTGCCGTTACCGGAGCGCACGGCGCTGCTCACACGCGAGTACGAGGCGCCGCAAGGCGAGCTCGAATGCACGCTGGCGCAGATCTGGGCCGAAATTCTGCAGGTCGAACGGATAGGGCGTCAGGATCATTTCTTTGAGTTGGGCGGCCATTCGTTGCTGGCCATGCGCATGGTCGCGCAAGTGCGTCAGCGGCTGGGCGTGGAGCTTGCGCTCGGCGAGTTGTTCGCCAATGCCGAGCTGGCGTCGGTGGCGCAGTCGCTTGCCCAGGCCGGACGCTCGACGCAGCCACCGATCCTGCCGGTGCCACGCGAAGGCGCATTGCCGCTGTCGTTTTCCCAGCAGCGCTTCTGGTTTCTGGCGCAGATGGAAGGTGCCAACACCGCTTACAACATTCCGATCGGTCTGCGTCTGCGCGGTGTGCTCGACGCCGATGCGCTACAGCGGGCGCTGGCCCGGATTGTCGCCCGCCACGAAAGCCTGCGCAGCCGTTTCATGCCGTACAACGGCGAAGCCCAGGTGCTGATTACTCCGCCCGACAGCGGTGTGCTGCTGCGGGTCGAGGACCTGCGCCAGCACCCGCAGGCCGATGAAGCCTTGCAGGCGCTGATTCAGGGGGAGGCTTCCGGCCCGTTCGACTTGCAGGATGATCCGTTGATTCGCGGACGGCTGGTGCGTATGGCCGACGATCACCATGTGTTGCTGATCACCTTGCATCACATCATCTCCGACGGTTGGTCGATGGAGGTGCTGACCCGCGAGCTGATGGCGTTGTATCAGGCTTTCAGTCAGGGGTTGGCGGACCCTTTGCCGCCGCTGGCGTTGCAATACACCGACTATGCCGTCTGGCAGCGACGCTGGCTGAGCGGGGAGGTTTTGCAGCGCCAGAGCGAATACTGGCAACGTACGCTGGCCGATGCGCCAGCCTTGCTGACGTTGCCTGCCGACCGACCGCGACCACCGCAACAGGATTACGCCGGCAGCAGCGTCGAAGTGTGCCTGGACGAGCGCTTGAGCGCCGGGCTCAAAGCCTTGAGCCAGCGCCATGGCGTGACGCTGTACATGACGATGCTGAGCGCGTGGGCGATGCTGCTCGGTCGTTTGGCCGGGCAATCGGACGTGGTGGTCGGCTCGCCGGTGGCCAACCGTTTCCGGGCCGAAATCGACGGACTGATCGGGTTGTTCGTCAATACCCTGGCGTTACGCATTGATACTTCCGGTGAGTTGAGCACCGAAGCGCTGCTGGCGCGGGTCAAGGCGCTGACCCTGCAAGCCCAGGCCCATCAGGACCTGCCCTTCGAGCAAGTGGTGGAAATCGCCCGACCGGCCCGCAGCCTGGCCCACAGCCCGCTGTTCCAGACCATGTTCAACTGGCGCAACAGCGACGGGCCGGTATTGGCGCTGGGGGATCTGACCCTGGAAGCGGTGGCGGAGCCGAGTCACTTCGCCAAGTTCGACCTGACCCTGACCCTGGGTGAATCGCCGAACGGGATAAATGGCTGGATGGAGTACGCCACAGCGCTCTTCGATGAGGCGACGGCACGGCGTTATGTCGGTTATTTCCAGCGCTTGTTGCAGGCCATGGTCAACAACGACCAGGCAGTGCTGGAACACGCGCAGATAATCGAGGATCAGGAACGCACGCAGTTGCTCGACGAATTCAACGCCACCGCACGGGATTGTCCGCAAGTGCTTACCGTGCACCGGGTCTTCGAGATGCAGGCCGCCGAGCATCCGCAAGCCGTTGCCGCGGTGCACGGGACGCAGGTGTTGAGTTACGCGGAACTGAACCGCAGCGCCAACGGCCTGGCGCATCATCTCATCGCTCAAGGTGTGCAGCCTGGCGATCATGTGGCGATTCTGTTGCCACGCTCGCTGGAACTGTTGATCGCGCAGTTGGCGATCATCAAGTGTGCGGCGGCCTATGTGCCGCTGGACATCAACGCACCCGCCGAGCGTCAGGCATTCATGGTGCAGGATTGTCAGGCGGTCGCGCTGTTGACCGGCAGCGATCAGGCCATCGAGTACCCGGTGCGACGAATGGATCTGGATACCCTGGCGCTTGCCGGGAGCCCTTCGCACAACCCGGATCTGCCTCAGTCCTCGGAGGCGCTGGCGTACATCATGTACACCTCGGGCTCCACGGGCACCCCGAAGGGGGTCATGGTGCCGCATCGCGGCATTACCCGCCTTGTGATCGATTGCGGCTACGCCGATTTCAACCCGGATGACCGGGTGGCGTTCGCTTCGAACCCGGCGTTCGATGCGAGCACCATGGATATCTGGGGCGCCTTGCTCAACGGTGGCCAGGTGGCCGTGATCGATCATGGGATTTTGCTCGACCCACAGGCATTCGGCCGGGAGCTTGACCGGTGCGGGGCGACGATCCTCTTCGTCACCACCGCGTTGTTCAATCAGTACGTGCAGTTGATTCCCGAAGCGCTCAAAAGGCTGCGCATCCTGCTGTGCGGTGGGGAGCGTGGCGATCCGGCGGCGTTTCGAAAGCTGCTCGCCGAAGCACCGGACCTGCGCCTGGTGCATTGTTATGGCCCGACCGAAACCACGACGTACGCCACCACCTTCGAAGTGCGTGAGGTGGCGCCGGAAGCGGATAGCGTTTCGATTGGCGGCCCCATCGGCAATACCCGCGTGTATGTGCTGGATAACCGGCAACAACCGGTGCCGTTCGGCGTCACCGGTGAGTTGTACATCGGTGGTCAGGGGGTTGCGCTGGGCTATCTGAATCGGCCTCAACTGAGTGCCGAGAAATTCCTCCGGGATCCGTTCAGCGACAACCCGCAAGCCTTGATGTATCGCACGGGCGACCTGGTGCGCTGGCAGGCGCCGGGGCGACTGGAATGTATCGGCCGCAATGATGACCAGGTGAAGATTCGCGGCTTCCGCATTGAGCTCGGAGAAATCGAAAACCGCCTGCTGAGCTGTCCGGGGGTCAAGGAAGCGGTGGTTCTGGCCCGACACGACGGCCAGGAGCCAACGCGGCTGGTGGCCTATTACACGGCGCACGATCCTGCATTGCAGGGCGCTACCCTTCGCGCGCTGCTGCAAGCCAGGTTACCGGAGTACATGGTGCCGACCGCCTGGGTGGCGCTGGAGAGCCTGCCGCTGAACAACAACGGCAAGGTCGATCGCAAAGCCTTGCCGGCGCCGACACACCAAGCGCTGGTCATGCGTGACTATGAAGCGCCGGCCAATCCTCTTGAGGAATCACTGGCCGGGCTCTGGGCGCAAGTGTTGCAAGTCGACCGGGTAGGCCGCCATGACAACTTCTTCGAACTGGGCGGGCATTCGCTGCTGGCGGTGCGGCTCGTCGATCTGATGCAGAAGGCCAACAGGCCGATTTCGTTGGCCGAGCTGTTCCAGCATCCAACTGTCGAGTCTGCTGCCACGCTGTTGTGCCAGCGCGATGACGCTGTGCAACACCATGACGGCGTGGTCGTGGTGCGGGCAAGCGAGCGGGGCACGCCGTTGTTCCTGGTGCATGAGTTCAGTGGTCGGGACCTGTATTTCCCGGCGCTGGGCCTACACATCGGCGGCGAGTTCCCGATTTACGGCTTGCCGGGTATCGATCCCGGGATGGCGCAACTGCGCACCATGGAGTGCCTGGCAACCCGGCTGGTCGAGGTGATCCGCGCCACACAACCCCACGGCCCCTATCGGCTTGCCGGCTGGTCGTTCGGTGGCGTGCTGGCTTATGAAATCGCGGCGCAACTGCTCGGGATGGACGAGTCAGTGGCGTTTGTCGGGCTGATCGACTCCTACGTGCCACGTCTGGCCGATCCAGACAAGGCGCTGTGGAACGATACACACGTGCACAAGCGCCAATTGCTTCTGCATTGCACGGCGCATTGGGCCGGACGCGAGACACAGGGGCAGCAGGCACTGGCGCGTCTGGCCGTGTTGCAGACCGAACTTGAGCAGTGGGCGTTCGCCGATTTGTTCAACCATTGTCACGAACAGCAGTTGCTCAGACCCGAGCTGGCGGCTGTCTCGTCGGCGGATGCCTGGCATTACCTCGACCGGGAAGTGGCCCACGGGCATGCGTTGGCGCATT
The DNA here is from genome assembly GCF_002112855.1 of Pseudomonas sp. B40(2017). Taxonomy (NCBI): domain Bacteria; kingdom Pseudomonadati; phylum Pseudomonadota; class Gammaproteobacteria; order Pseudomonadales; family Pseudomonadaceae; genus Pseudomonas; species Pseudomonas sp. B40(2017). The sequence goes on along the minus strand of NZ_NEIT01000009.1, from coordinate 18,096 downwards.
ACCGGATCAACCCGATCGGCCTGCCGTTGCATCTGCTGCGTGCCACGGAGCGTTCGGCGCAAATGTCACGACTCAGCGCCACGCGTGGTTGGGCTGAAGAATTACCAGGTGCGCAATTGCACTGCATCGACGTACCGGGCGATCACCAGAGCATGATGAAAGCACCGTACGTTCAGGCTCTGGGGCAGGCCCTGACTCAGGCGCTGGAAACGGCAACTGCGCCAGCGCCAGCGGCCTATCAGCCGATCCTGACCATCCAGACCGGTCACACCGGACATGCACCGATTTTCTGCGTGCCGGGTGCCGGCGACAGTGTTACCGGGTTCCTCCATCTGACCGAGGCGCTGGGGCCGGAGTGGCCGATTCATGGGCTGCAACCCCGAGGCCTCGACGGCGCGACGGTGCCGCACAGCCGGGTCGAAAGCGCCGCCACGTTCTACCGGCGGGCGCTTGAGCAGTTGTATCCGCAAGGGCCGGTGCATTTGATCGGGCATTCGTTCGGTGGTTGGGTGGCTTACGCCATGGCGGCGCAGTTGCAGGCGGCGGGGCGTGAAGTGGCATCCCTGACGCTGATCGACAGTGAATCGCCGGGCGGCAACAGTGTGGTGGGCAAGCCTTACACCACGACGGCGGCGTTGTTGCGGCTGATCGAGTCGCTGCAACTGTCCAGCGGCAAGTCCCTGGGCATCGATGCGCTGACCTTCGCCGAAGCCGACGACAGCACGCAAATGCGCTTGCTGCACGAGGGGATGGTGCGCGCGGGTGTGCTGTCGGAACGCGCGTCACTCGATGCGATGCAGGGCCCGGTGCGCACGTTCGCCACCGCACTGCGCACGGTCTATCGGCCGGCGCTGGCCTACACCGGTCCGGTGCGTCTGGCGCTGGTGGACGACCCGACGCTGGACGCCTCGGGCAACCAGCGTGAACAGGCGGCGATGCTCGAAGGCTGGCAGCGTGAGGCCAGGGATCTGGCGGTGTGGTACGGCCCGGGCAACCACTTCACGATCCTCAAGGCGCCCAACGTCTTCAGTCTTGCAGCGTGGTGGCATGACGGGCTGACGGTGGCGGCGGGGCAAGTGTTGTCCTGATTGAAGTTTTTATCCTGGAACCCGGCCGCTGGCCGGGCTCAACCCTGAACGGAATTGTGGTCATTTATGGAACAGTCGAAGGTGCGCAAAGTCGGTCTGGGAATCGCGTTGACGCTGGTGGCCGGGTTGGTGTTCTACACGGTGCAGGCGCCGGCCGAGGCGCCGCAATACCTGACCGCCACGGTCGAACGCGCTGACATTGAAAACGCAGTGCTGGCCACCGGTTTGCTGGAGGGCATCAAGCAGGTGGACGTCGGCGCCCAGGTTTCGGGGCAGTTGAAGTCGCTGAAGGTCAAGGTCGGCGACAAGGTCAAGAAGGGCCAGTGGCTGGCGGAAATCGATCCGTTGGTGCTGCAGAACACCCTGCGTCAGGCACAGGTCGATGAGGAGAATCTGCAAGCCCAGCGCCGGGCGACTCAAGCTCAACTGCGCCAGACCAAGGCCATCTACGAGCGCTATCAGAACCTGCAGGAGGACGCCTCGATCTCGCGGCAGGATTTCGAAACCGCGCAATCGAACTACGAAGTGCAGCAGGCCAATCTGTTGTCGCTGGATGCACAGATCAAGAGCGCACACATCCAGATCGACACCGCCAAGGTCAATCTGGCCTACACACGAATCGTCGCGCCCATCGACGGCGATGTGGTGGGCATCGTGACCCAGGAAGGCCAGACCGTGATCGCCAACCAGCTGGCACCGATCCTGCTCAAACTGGCGGACCTGGACACCATGACCGTCAAGGCTCAGGTGTCGGAGGCCGATGTCATTCACATTGCACCGGGGCAGGAGGTGTACTTCACCATTCTTGGTGAGGACAAACGTTATTACGGCAAACTGCGCGGCACTGAGCCTGCGCCGCAGAACTTCCTCGAAACGCCGCCCGCCGGCACGCCGAAGCAGAACACTGCGGTGTTCTATAACGCGCTGTTCGAGGTGCCGAATCCCGATCACCGTTTGCGTATTTCCATGACCGCTCAGGTGCGGGTGGTGCTCGACACCGCCAAATCGGTGCTGACGATTCCGGTTGCCGCGCTGGGCCCACGCAACAGCGATGGCAGCTTCCCGGTGCGGGTGCTGGACGCCAAGGGCCAGGCGCAGTCGCGCAATGTGCAGACCGGGATCAACAACAACGTCAAGGTGCAGGTCAACGAAGGCCTGGCCGAAGGCGACCGGGTGGTGATCGGTGATCCGGTGACGAAAGTGGCAGGGGCATGAGCATGAGCGAACCTCTGCTGCAACTGACCGGCATCAGCCGCAGCTTCACGGCTGGCGATCGCGAATTCCTCGCGCTGAAGAACATCAACCTGACGATCAATGCCGGGGAGATGGTCGCGATCATCGGCGCCTCGGGCTCCGGCAAATCGACCCTGATGAACATCCTCGGCTGCCTCGATTACGCCACAGCCGGCAGCTACAGGATCAACGGCCGGGAAACCCGCGATCTGGACAGCCAGGCGCTGGCCGAACTGCGTCGCGACTATTTCGGCTTCATCTTCCAGCGCTACCACTTGCTGCCGCACTTGAGCGCGATGCACAACGTCGAGATGCCGGCAATCTACGCCGGCACGCCGGAACCACAACGCCATGCGCGAGCCCGTGAATTGTTGGCGCGCCTTGGGCTGGAAGGACATCTGACCCATCGCCCGAGCCAGTTGTCCGGCGGTCAGCAGCAGCGGGTCAGTATCGCCCGGGCCCTGATGAACGGCGGCGAAGTGATCCTCGCGGACGAGCCGACCGGCGCCCTCGACACCACCAGCGGCAAGGAGGTGATGCGCATCCTGCTGGAGCTGCACGCGGCCGGGCACACGGTGATTCTGGTGACCCATGACCCCAAGGTCGCGGCCAATGCCGAGCGCATCATTGAGGTCAGTGACGGCGAAATCCTTAGCGACCGCCGCAACGAGCATGACACCACGGCATTGAGCAATGAGGACGCGGTCCCCAAATCCACGGGGGCGCGGCGTCTGGTGGCCAGCCTCGGGTTGTTCAAGGAGGCCTTCAACATGGCCTGGGTCGCGCTGATCTCGCATCGCATGCGCACCTTGCTGACGATGCTCGGGATCGTCATCGGCATCACCTCGGTGGTGTCGATTTCGGCCATCGGCGAAGGGGCCAAGCGCTATGTGCTCAAGGACATTCAGGCCATCGGCAGCAACACCATCGATATCTATTCCGGCACCAGTTTCGGCGACAGCCGTTCGGCGGCCATCGAAACCCTGGTGCCGGCGGATGTGACGGCGCTCAACCAGCTGTATTACGTCGACAGCGCCACGCCGGTGGTCGGGCGCAATCTGTTGCTGCGCTATCGCAACATCGATCTCGATGCCCAGGTCAACGGCGTCAGCGATCTGTACTTCCAGGTGCGCGGAATCAAGATGGAGTCGGGCATTGCGTTCAGCGAGAACGATGCCCGACGCCAGGCGCAGGTGGTGGTGATCGATCACAACACCCGCCAACGGTTGTTCGGCGAGGGGGTTGATCCGCTGGGACAGGTGATCCTGATCGGCAACCTGCCGTGCACCGTGATCGGTGTGGCGGCAGAAAAGAAGAACATCTTCTCGTCGAGCAAGTCGCTCAACGTCTGGGTGCCTTACGAAACCGCAGCCGGGCGGCTGTTGGGCCAGCGCTACCTGGACAGCATCAGCGTGCGGATCAAGGACGGCCAGCCGAGCAAGGTGGTGGAAGACAACGTCAACAAACTGATGCTGCAGCGCCACGGCACCAAGGATTTCTTTACCAACAACCTCGACAGCGTCATGCAGACGGTGCAGAAAACCAGCCGCTCACTGGCGCTGTTGCTGTCGCTGATTGCAGTGATTTCGCTGGTGGTCGGCGGCATCGGGGTGATGAACATCATGCTGGTGTCGGTCACCGAACGGACCCGCGAGATCGGTATCCGAATGGCGGTCGGGGCGCGGCAGTCGGACATTCGTCAGCAGTTTCTGGTGGAGGCGGTGATGGTCTGTCTGCTGGGCGGGGCGATTGGAATCTCGTTGAGTTATGCCATCGGCCACCTGTTTTCGCTGTTCATCAAGGAATGGGAAATGGTGTTCTCGTTGAGCTCGGTGTTGACGGCGGTGATCTGCTCGACGCTGATCGGCATCGTGTTCGGCTTTGTGCCGGCGCGCAATGCATCGCGGCTCGACCCGATCGAGGCCTTGGCGCGGGACTGAGGGGCCGGACATGAAAAAAAACCGCCGTCCCTGGCAGGACAGCGGTTTTTTTACAGGCGCGTGATCGATCAGGCCGCGTTGGAAGGGTCGCAGGCGGCCGGGCAGTCCTCAGGCGAATACATCCAGCGCATCAGCGAATGGCGGCCGCTGATTCCCAGTTTGATGGCGGCGCGCTTGAGGTAGCTCTCGACGGTATTGACCTTCAGTTGCAACTGCTCGGCCAGTTCAGGCGCGGTGCGCCCGGCCAGCAGACCGACGCACACTTCCAGTTCACGGTTGGACAGGCTCAGGCCCAGTTGCTGCACGCGCTCGCAAAAACGCAGGCGCAGGGTTTCAAGGCCTTGAAGCGAGGCTTCGGTCGCTGCGGCCTGCGCCTCGGGATCCGCACTCGCCGGTTGCAGCGCGTGGATGTGCTTTTCCACCATTGGCAGCAACACCGGGGAGATGTCCTGCAACAGACTGCGCTCGCGCGCGGAGAAGCGCTTCGACGGGCCGCAGCGGTACACGGAAATTACATAACGGTAACCGTCCTTGCGCCGGGTCAGGTGCAACTGCGAAGCATCGGTGACCGTGGAGGGTTCGGGGGCGGGCACGTCACTGTTGCCGGGATCGGTGCTCAGTTCGGAATACACCGTCTCGGCCGTCAGTGCCGCCTCTTTGGGGCATTCCGGCTCGGTGCGCGGTTGCGTACGTGCGACCGGCTCCACGCGCATCTGCCGGATATGCGTGGCGTCCACGGCCAGTTGGGTGAGGATCAGGTCGTGCAGCATTCGCGGAAAATGCCGGCTGCCGGTGCTGGCGATGACTTTGCCGATGTGAGGGAACAGGTGTGAGTTCATGTGTTTCATCCATGAGTAGCAATGGGGGAATTGCGCTTTCCCGAGTCTCCGGCGGAAGTCCTTGGCCGGCGACCACAAATCGGGAAATTTGGATCCTATCCTAGTACAACGTTTGAGCGACCGTTTAATGAAGGGGTTATTAGCTCATAACCAACATTCAGTGGCCGCCACCCGGTCGGCTTCCATTCGTCGAATGCGTAGAACGACGCAGAAGCAGCACGGCTCTACCGCGTGTCATCTTAGCGAGACATTCGAAATGTACGATCAGCGCAAGAAAGAGTCACTGTCGGCATGGCGCAAGCTGGCGACACAATCGCAAGAGCCGTTCGATCCGCAGGACCAATATGACGACTTGCTCAAGGGGGCCGACGACATGCTGGAACAGGGGCTCATCAGCAACGCCGAATGGCGTCAGTTGGTGCGCGATGCGGGCAACGTGTTTACCCGCAACGAGGCGGGGGCAAGCGGATGAAGCGCAAACCAGGTGCCGGCCGACGAGTCAAAGACGCCCCGTGGCCTGCAAGAGACGCGCGAACGCCGTCTTGTCGATGGGCCGGCTCATGAAATAACCCTGCACTTCGTTGCATTGATCCTTGCCGAGAATGGCCAGTTGCTCTTCGGTCTCGACGCCTTCGGCCGTGACGTTCAGGCCCATGGCCTTGCCCAGCCCGATGATGGCTTGCACCACCGCACGATCATTGCTGCCGGTGCTGATGGACGCGATGAAGCGCTTGTCGATCTTGATGCCATCGAACGGATAGGCACGCAGGTAGCCCAGCGAGGAGTAGCCGGTGCCGAAGTCATCCATGTTCAACCGCACGCCCAGTTCTTTGAGTGCGTTCATGGTCGTCAGCGCACCGTCGGTGTCGTTGAGCATGACGTTTTCGGTGATCTCCAGTTCCAGGCGACTGGCTGGAAAACGGGTTTCGACCAGCACTTCGCGCACGTCCTGGACGACGTCGCTCAGTGCAAACTGGGCAGGGGAGAGGTTCACCGACAAGAGGATTTCTTCAGGCCATGTCAGGGCGGTCCGGCAGGCTTCGCGCAGTACCCAGCGACCGAGGGGGACGATCAGGTCCGTCTGCTCCGCCAAGGGAATGAACAGATCGGGACCGAGCAGCCCTTTCGTCGGATGCTGCCAGCGCACCAGGGCTTCAACCGAAACGATTTCCTTGCCGTCCACCTTGTAACGCGGCTGGTAGTGCAGCACCAGCTCGTTGTCTTTCAGCGCCTTGCGCAAGTCGTCTTCCAGTTGTCGGCGCGTCTGGATCTGGTCGCTCATGTGCGCTTCGAAATAGCACCAGGTGTTCTTGCCTTCCGACTTGGCCTGGTAGAGCGCGATGTCGGCGCAGCGAATCAGCTCTGCGGCTTCGAAGCCGTGGCGCCGGCTCAGGGTGATGCCGATGCTGGCACCGATGTGCAACGGATGATGCTCGAACATCACCGGCTCATGCAGACTGCCGATCAGGCGTGTGCAGAACCTGTCGATTTCCTGATGCGAGTCCATGCCACTGAGTACGACGACGAACTCGTCGCCTCCGAGCCGCGCAACAATGTCGTGATCCCGTGTGCATTCGCGCAGGCGTCTGGCGACTTCCTGCAGGACCGCATCACCGGCAGGATGGCCCAATGAGTCATTGATCGGCTTGAAGTTGTCCAGATCGATCATCAGCAGTGACAGGGGCGCGGCATGCTCCTTGAGTTGCAGGGCTTCTTCCAGGTAGCGCGCCAGCTTGTTGCGGTTGGGCAACCCCGTCAGCGCGTCGTGCATGGACAGGTGCTGGATCTGTGCATGGGCGGCGACTTCATCGGTGATGTCGCTGGCGGTGCCGCGATAACCGACGATGCAATGGTTTTCGACGATCGGCCGGGCGGACAGCCGGCAATAGCGTTGCTGCCCCGTCTCATCGCGATAGGTACAGCGCAGGTCACTGGCGTTGACCTCTTCGTTCAGTTTCTTGAGCCACAGCTCCAGCGGCGTGGTATCGCAAAACAGTAACTGCATGATGTCCTGTCCCAGCCACTGCTCACGTGAATAGCCGGTCACGGTACTGAAGCGCGCCGAGAGATACGTGAGAGACAGATGCCGGTCGATTTCCCAGATCCAGTCGGAGGCCGCTTCAGCCACGGCGCGAAAACGCTCCTCGCTGGCCTCGAGGGCCTGATTGGCCGCTTGCATTGCCTGGTGTGAGGTCTGCATTGCTTCCAAACTGTTGTCCACGTACTTCGACGAACGCAAGGCATGCCGGAAAAAGTAACCGGTCAACAGCATGAGGATGAGCAAAATGCTGCCAAGCGTGGGCAGCAATGACCACAGCAACCGTTGCCCCGGCCGCTCCAGGTCAGCGACCAGGCTGTAACCGGTACTGTCCAGCGGCACTCTGGGCTGGCCTGCTTCGATGGTTTCATCCAGGGCAAGAGTCAGGTTGTTCAGGCCGAAGCCGCTGCCGATCTTTCGCAGTTTGGCTGGCGTCAGCTTGTCGACGAATACCAGCACAGAGGTGTTACGGGGTTCTTCGGTGGGGCGCTCGTCATTGGGAATGATGGCCGCCGCCGTCACCAGTGCCGGCCAGTCTTCAAACAATGAATAGGTATTGACCGGCCTGGTGAGGTCGCTTTGCAGTTGTACCTGGTCGACCAGCGCAGTGGCGGACGCCTGGAGAAAACTGGAGATATTTGCTTCGACCAACTGGCCGCGCACCACCGCATATTTGGTCTGTTCCCGGTTCAGTACAAATACGCCGTCATAGCCATCGCTGGTGAACAGGGTTTTGCCCAGGTTTTGTTCAACGTAGGCCCAGTTTGTGTCGACCTGACCGCTCAGATGCTCATAGGCCGTCGTCCAGTAGGCGTAACTGGTGATGTAGTTTTTTGATGCGAGGATGCGGTTTTCCAGCGCTCGGGTCGTATAGAACAGGTTGTCGTTCACATCGTCATCATCGAGCCGCGCCGCAATACTTAACAGGGCACCGACTGCCGTGATGACCCCGGCAACGAACAGCGCGCCTACGGCAAACGCCAGACGCCGGGTGGCGGTACGTTGCGGCGAGGGGAGCGGGGCCGCATGAGTGGAGAAGTCCATTCGCTCATCCTTGATCCGTGATTACGGCATCTAGAACATTTGGAACGACGCAATGTTCAGTCTTGTCTGCGCCACCGCTTGAAGGTTAGCAGGCACCTCGGACTTTCATCGGCAATGCGCGTCCACCAGCTCGATCCAGTGCCTGACGGGCGTGCGGCCGGCGTCGTCGAGGTGTATCTGGCAGCCGATGTTGGCGGTGGCGATGATCTCGGGATGACCACTCTCCAGCGCAGCGAGTTTGTTGTCGCGCAGTGACCTGGCCAGTGCCGGTTGGGTGATCGAGTAAGTACCTGCCGAGCCGCAGCACAGATGGGCGTCGGGGACGGCAGTCAGGTCGAAGCCCAGTCGTGTCAGCACCGACTCCACCGCACCGCCAAGTTTCTGCGCGTGCTGCAAGGTGCAGGGGCAATGGAAAGCCACACGTTGATTGGCGTGGATGCCTAAGGATTCGAGCGGCTCTTCGCGCAGCACCTCAACCAGATCTTTTGCCAGCGCGCTGACGGCTTTGGCCTTTTCGGCATAGGCCGGGTCGGCGCGAAGCAAATGCCCGTAATCCTTGATGAATGCACCGCAACCGCTGGCGGTCTGCACGATCGCCTCGGCACCCTGTTCGATGGCCGGCCACCACGCATCAATGTTGTGGCGGGCGCGCTCAAGGCCGGTGGCCTGGGCGTCAAGGTGATAATCCACCGCGCCGCAGCAGCCAGCCTCGCGAGCAGGAATCACGCTGATGCCCAGACGATCCAGCACCCGCGCCGCTGCGGCATTGGTGTTGGGTGACAAACCTGGCTGCACGCAACCCTCGAGCATCAGCACTTGCCGCGCATGACGGATGGCGGGTCGTGGGGCAGGCAGCGCCACGTTGCGTGGCAGTTTGTCTTGCAGGGTATGGGGCAATAGCGCCCGAAACATCTGGCCGGCGTTGATCAGCCCTTTGAACAACCGTGGATCGGGCACGACGCGTCGAAGTCCTTCACGCAACAGACGCTGCCCGAGCGGCCGCGGGACGGCGGCGTCCACCACCGCCCGGCCGATGTCGAGCAGGTTGTGATAGTCCACGCCGGAAGGGCAGGTGGTTTCACAGTTGCGGCATGACAGGCAGCGATCCAGATGCTGCTGGGTTTTTGCCGTGACTTCGTTGCCTTCGAGCACTTGCTTGATCAAGTAGATGCGTCCGCGCGGGCCGTCCAGTTCATCGCCGAGCAATTGATAAGTCGGGCAGGTCGCGTTGCAGAATCCGCAATGAACGCACGTGCGCAGGATGCTTTCGGCCTCTTCGGCGCGGGGCAGTTGCCGGGCTTGCGGGCTGAGGGTGGTCTGCATGGCTCAAAGCTCCGCGTACAGACGCCCGGGATTGAAAATGCCCCGGGGGTCGAGTTGTCGTTTGAGTTGGCGGTGATAGTGCAGCAGGGCGGGCGCCAGAGGATGGAACGGCTCGTCGACCAGACCGTGGCTATAACAGGTCGCATGCCCGCCGACTTCGTCGACCACTTTGCGAATGACCGCAGCTTCGGCCGTCGATTTGAGCCAGCGTTGCGCGCCGCCCCAGTCGAGCCACTGCTGGCCGGGCAGGTTCAGCGGCGGCGTGTTCAGCGGCACGGACAGGCGCCAGAGCGGTTGGTCTTCGTCGAAGAAGCCCAGGTGTTGTTCGTTGAGATCGGCCCAGAACGAACTGTCGATCAGCTCGCCACCCAGGCGATCATGGGCGGCCGCCACTGAACCTTCGCCACCCTCAAGACGCAAATGCAGTTGCCGGCCATCGTGACACGCGGCGCTGATCGGCAACGGTTGCTGGCCCCATTCGGCCAGACGCAGCAACGCCTGTTCGCTGGGCATTTCCAGACTGAGGCTCAGGCACGCTCGCGGTTTGGGCAGCACCTTGAGCGAGACTTCGGTGATCACCCCGAGCGAGCCGTAACTGCCGGCCATCAGGCGCGACAGGTCATAACCGGCGACGTTCTTCATGACTTCGCCGCCGAACCGCAGGTGTTTGCCATGACCGGTGATGATTCGCGTGCCCAGCACGAAATCGCGCACCGATCCCGACCAGGGCCGACGCGGCCCGGACAGGCCACTGGCGACCATGCCGCCGACCGTGGCATCGTCGGCGAAGGCCGGTGGTTCGCACGCCAGCATCTGTTGCGAAGCGTCCAGCACGGCCAGCAGTTCCACTAGTGGAGTGCCGCAGCGTGCGGTGATCACCAGTTCGGTCGGGTCGTAGCTGACGATGCCGCGATGGGCGCGAGTGTCGAGAATCTCGCCACCGACGATGCGCCCGAGAAACGCCTTGCTGTTGGCGCCCTGGATGCGCAGCGGGGTAGCGTTTTCCAGTGCCCGATTGACCTGCTCGAGCAGCGCGGCGCTGTCATCGAAATCCATCGCGTCGCCCATCAGAACCGCTCCAGTTCGGGGAAGGGCAGTTGCCCGTGGTGTACGTGCAGGGCGCCGAATTCGGCGCAGCGGTGCAGGGTCGGAATGTTTTTGCCGGGGTTGAGCAGGCCGCCGGGATCGAACGCGGCTTTGACAGCGTGGAACAGGGTCAGCTCATCGCTGTTGAACTGCGCGCACATCTGGTTGATTTTTTCCCGGCCCACACCGTGTTCTCCGGTGATGCTGCCGCCGACCTTGACGCACAGTTCGAGGATCTTGCCGCCCAGCGTTTCAGCACGCTCCAGCTCGCCGGGCTGGTTGGCGTCGAACAGAATCAGTGGATGCATGTTGCCGTCGCCGGCATGGAATACGTTGGCGACTCGCAGGCCGTATTCGGCTGAAAGCTGTGCAATCGCATGCAGTACGCCGGGCAACTCGCGGCGCGGGATGGTGCCATCCATGCAGTAATAGTCCGGCGATAATCGGCCCACGGCGGGGAAGGCGTTTTTGCGTCCGGCCCAGAATCGCACGCGTTCGGCTTCGTCCCGGGCCTGACGCAGTTCGGTGGCGCCGGCGTGCTCGAGCACTTGCCGGACCCGCGCGCAGTCATCGTGAACATCGGCTTCAACGCCATCGAGTTCGCAGAGCAGAATCGCCTCGGCATCCACCGGATAACCGGCGTGGATGAAGTCTTCGGCGGCGCGGATTGCCAGATTGTCCATCATCTCCAGGCCACCGGGAATGATGCCGGCCGCGATGATATCCGCCACGGCGCGGCCAGCCTTTTCCACGGAGTCAAACGCCGCCAGCAGCACTTTGGCCGTCTGCGGTTTGGGTAAAAGTTTGACCGTGACTTCGGTGATGACCCCGAGCAGGCCTTCGGAACCGGTGAACAGCGCCAACAGGTCGAAACCGGGGGAATCCAGTGCGTCCGAACCCAGCGTCAGGCGTTCGCCATCGACGGTGAGGATCTCGACCTTGAGCAGGTTGTGCACGGTCAAGCCGTACTTGAGGCAATGCACACCACCGGCGTTTTCCGCCACGTTGCCGCCGATCGAGCAGGCAATTTGCGAGGAAGGATCAGGTGCGTAATACAGCCCGAACGGCGCGGCGACCTGGGAAATCGCGAGGTTGCGCACGCCGGGTTGAACCCGCGCAGTGCGGGCCTTTGGGTCGATCTGCAGGATGTTGTTGAAGCGCGCCATCACCAGCAGCACGCCTTTTTCCAGCGGCAATGCACCGCCGGACAAACCGGTCCCCGCGCCCCGGGCCACCACCGGCACCCGTCGTTCATGGCAGATCTGCAACACGCCCTGAACTTCATCGATGTGCCGTGGCAGTACCACCAGCAGAGGCGTGGTGCGGTAGGCCGAGAGGCCATCGCACTCGTACGGTTTCAGTTCCTCGCGCTGATGCAGCACGTCCAGGTCTGGCCATTGGTGCTGCAGGGCTTGCAGAAGCGCGGCTTTGTCGACGTCGGGCAAGGCGCCGTCGACCTGTTCGTCGTAGAGAATGTTCATGATCGGTGGGCGACCCTCCGTTGTCGTTATTCGAGGTCGGTGCCGGTTTCCATCATTGGGCCGCTGACACCGAGAAGTAAAGCGTAGCGTCCGGTAGTTCGTTGTCCCGCGTGCTCCTGTAATATGCCGCCACTTCACCCCAATGAGCATGGAATGGACTCTCACTCGATTCTGGCCTTTACCCAGGTTGCCGCGATTGCCATTGCCAGCCCTGGACCCGAGCCGCTTAGCCTGCGCTCTCCCGTTGGGCCATCCGGGTTGTGAGACCGGTTCATCGGCTTCGGCTGCGATTCTGACGATGCGTCAGCAGATGAGTTGCTCACAGAGGTACGACTGAAATCATTCAATTATTTCAAGGAAGCATTGCGTGGCACTCAGGGTTTTAGTGGTCGGCGGTTACGGGAATTTCGGCAGCATTGTCAGCCGGCATTTGATTGCGATGCCGGACATCACGCTGGTGATCTCCGGTCGCGACCCTCAGAAACTGATGCGCAAAGTCGACGAGCTGAAAGCCCTGTCGGGCGTCGTCTGCGAGAGTTGGTGCGGCAATGCGATGGGGGAAGGGTTTGAAGCGGTTCTGAAAACGATGAACATCCAATTGGTCATCCACACCGGGGGCCCGTTTCAAGGGCAATCCTATGCGGTCGCCGAGCGCTGCATAGACGCGGGTGTGCATTATTGCGACTTGTCCGACTGCCGAACGTTCGTCAACGGCATCGGAGCCCTCGATGCCCGCGCGAAACAGGCTGGCGTGGCAATTCTCAGCGGTTGCAGTTCGGTGCCGACACTTTCATCGGCACTTATCGATGAGCATCAGTATCGCTTCTCTCGTATCGATTCGATCGAACATGGCATTTCCTCGTCGGCGAAAATGCCGGGCCTTTCGACGGTTGAAGGTGTTCTGGCCTACGCAGGCAAGCCGATCAGGCAGCTCAGGAATGGCCAGGTTCATGAGGTGGCAGGCTGGCTCGACCTGACGTTGCGCAAGATGCCTCACCTGGGCGTTCGGGTGCTGGCGAATGTCGACGTGCCGGACATGGACATTTTTGCCAGCCGCTATGGCGCCCGAACCCTGAGTTTCAAGGCGGGTCCGGGCCTCAAGCTGGGTGGAGTGGCGAACGGTCTGTTCGCACTGGCCCGCAGGTTTGGTGCGTTTCGTGATCATGTTCCCTGGGCGGCGCGGCTTCATCGTTGGGGCACCTGGTTCGAGCGATTCGGTGATGGCAAAAGCGCGATGTACATCGACGTGAAGGGGCTCGGCATCGACGGCAATCCGCTGGCCATGACGGTCCAGCTCACCGCCCGCAATGACAAGGGGCCGGAGATCCCGAGCTGCGCAGCCGTTGCCCTGGCTGCGAAAATCGCCCGGGGATATCCGCCCGAGGCTGGCGCGCGTCCTTGCGTGGGCGAGATCACTGTCGACGAATACATGGCGGCCATCAACGATCCGCAGAATCTGAGCCTATCGATGCATTTTTCTGGCGGGCAGAACTGACCGTGCTCTATCTCTGCCTCAAATACATTCACATCGTCGCCGCGGTTTTCCTGTTCGGATTCGGCATGGGCTCGTACCTCTACCTGATCGCCGCGAGCCGTACAGCCAACCCTTTGGTGATAGCGCACGTGTCGAGAATGGTCGTACGGTTCGACGCCTGGATCACCACGCCGGCGGGCTTTATCCAGATCGTGACGGGTTACGGGTTGACCAGGCTTGCCGGACTGCCTCTGACCACGGAATGGGTACTGACCTCCTTGATCATTTTCCTGTGCGTCGGGTCGCTCTGGTTACCGGTATTGGTGCTTCAGAAGCGTTTGTACATGATGGCGTCGAGCGCAGTCGAAACGGGGGGCGGGCTTGCCGATGAGTACCGTTGCGTGTACCGAAAATGGTTCTGGATGGGGGTTGCCGGTTTTCTGGGGATGTTCGTGATCGTGCTGCTGATGGTGACGAAGATGACGCCGGGACAGTGGGCTGACTTGTTGGTGTAGCGAACGCAACGCCCGATACAGACTTCGCACCGGACGTTGCGTCGTATCAGGTGAAGTTCAATCGAGATCGCTTGCTTGATGCCGTTCTGGAACCTGGCTCGCTTCATCGCCCCACGTCCGGTTGACGCGCTGGCCGCGAATCACCGCAGGTCGTTCGGCAATCTCTTGCGCCCAGCGCTGCACGTGGGTGTATTCATGGGCGCTCAGAAACTCGGCGGCGGAGTACACATTGTTGCGCACCAGTTGTCCGTACCACGGCCAGACCGCTATGTCGGCGATGGTGTAGTCGTTGCCGGCAAGGTAAGGGCTTTCGCTCAGGCGGCGATCTAGTACATCCAGCTGACGCTTGGCTTCCATGGTGAATCGATTGATCGGGTATTCGAGTTTTTCCGGCGCATACGCATAGAAATGCCCGAAGCCACCGCCCAGATACGGCGCAGCACCCATTTGCCAGAACAGCCAGTTCAGGGTTTCGGTGCGACCCGCCGGATCGGAGGGCAGGAAGGCGCCGAATTTCTCCGCCAGATACAACAGGATCGACCCGGATTCGAATACGCGAATGCCCGGTTCCACGCTGCGGTCCAATAAAGCCGGAATTTTCGAGTTGGGGTTGATCTCGACAAATCCGCTGGAGAACTGGTCTCCTTCGTTGATGCGGATCAGCCAGGCATCGTATTCAGCGTCGGTGCAGCCGAGCGCCAGTAATTCTTCGAGCAGAATGGTTACCTTCACGCCATTGGGCGTGGCCAGCGAGTAGAGCTGCAGCGGGTGCTTGCCGATCGGCAGCGTTTTTTCATGCGTCGGCCCGGCAATCGGGCGATTGATATTGGCGAATTGGCCGCCGGAAGGCGCGCTGTGTTTCCAGACCTTGGGTGGCACGTAAGACGTCTTGCTCATGAAACGGACCTCATCGGTTAATGGCCGGAATGTTGTGAGCCCGAATGGGAACAGCGGGCTCATGACGAACAGCACACCACACAACGGTGTTTGAATGCCACCGGCGGGCGGATGAAAATTCGCGGGAATCGAGCGTGATATCAACCCAAAGAAAAGCCCGGCAGATGCCGGGCTTTCTGGGTTTCGGGAACATCACGCCGCCACGTTGCCGGCCATCATTTCCTTTTTGTAGCTGGCTTTCATCGCTTCCATTTGTTCGCCCAGTTCATCGAGCTTCGCTTTGCCGAGGAGTTTTTTTGCCTGCGGAAACATCTCGGTTTCTTCCTCTTCGATGTGATGCTCCAGAAGCTCCTTGACCACTTTGACCCGACCAGCGAACTCGGGCGTCCCCGGATCAGTCAGTTTGAGGTCTGGCAGCACCAGCGAATCCACGGTGCGGTGCTCTTCCTTGGCTTCGAAGTACATGATGTCCTGTTCCTTGGTGCCGGCTTCCTTGAAGGCCGGATAAAGGATTTCCTCTTCGAGTCGGGTGTGGATCGAGATCTCCATTTCCAGCTTGCCCAGTAGCTCGACACGTTTTTTCAGGGCCCGGTCCGTCGATTCGCTGAGTTGGCTCAGGATCCCTTTGACTTTCTCGTGGTCGGCTTTCAGAAGGTCGATCGCGTTCATGTTGGTTGCCTCTGCTATTCAGGGTTAGAACACAGTCCGATGTCTCTCGGCGCCGTGGATTCCCGAAGAACAACGCATTTGCCATGCCAGTCGCGCGTCTCGGCCAAAGGCGTCTGGATCAGGGGTTGTGCGATAGCAGGGCTGAGGGGGTTCGTGCAGCCTGCATGAACGACGTGCAATCGGCATTGCAGAACACGACCCGAAGGGTTGTGGGCGTGATTTTTCGGATCAGAAGACAGCGATCACGACGGATGTTGTTTGCCGGCGCTGGCGCTGTGGCAAGTACTTTTGCGCAATTGTGCCGGACTCACGCCAAGTCGTTGTTTGAAGGCGCTTGCCAGGTGCGCCTGGGAATTGAATCCACAGGCCAGGGCGACCTGCGACAAGGCCGTTTTCCCGTCGCATATCATCGCCCGAGCCCTGGCCAGGCGCCGGTCGATCAAATAGCTATGGGGGCTTTTGCCCGTGGCTTGTTTGAAGGCGCGAGTGAAATAGCCTTCGGACAATTCGAGCAGGTGTGCCATCGACAGTACATCGAGCGAGCCATTGAGACCTGCGTCAATGAACTCATCCAGCCGTCGCATTCGGCTGTCGGTGATCGAGCCGCGGTGCACTGGCACGTCCTGAACTGCGGCGCGCTCAGCCAGCGCAAGCGCCCAGGTTTCCCAGTCATCGTCCCATTTGGGCTGCAACAGCGCGCTGCGCATTCGCTGGGCGAGGAGAATGGCCTGCGGGTCGATGCGGTTGTTGAATGGCCGATCTCCGGCCAGCGCACCCCCTTTGGTGCGGATGACCCGCAGGTATTCACCGCCCGCGGGGGACTCGGACAACACATCACAGCCGACCGGGACAAACGCCAGGCCATTGGGCATCGCGTCGAAGGGACGTACCCGGTCAGTACCGATGGCATGCAGGCCGCGTTGGCTGTCGAAGGCAAAGCCAATCGCTGACTGGGTCGCCACGTAGCGTGCCGAGTAGGCTGCGCCGGGCAGCAATTCGATCGTCCACGAACCTGCCTCGATGCGACGGACCGGTTCCGCAAGGGGTGTGATGTGCTGACGGTTTCGATGACTCATGAGCGTCATAGTAGTGAAGGGATGGCATAAAAGTCAGGTTCGTTTTTTGAAAGCCGACGCGACGCCTGCGTGCCTAGACTGGGGCAAAGCCAAGGAGACGCTCATGCATACAATCACGCGCGATGACCTCGAACACGCTGCCCGCCAGGTTTACCAGGTGATGCCGGCTACCGCCCAGTATCGCTGGCCTTTGCTGGCCGAGCGGTTGGGATGCACGGTTTGGGTCAAACACGAAAATCACACACCGACCGGTGCCTTCAAGGTGCGCGGTGGCATTACCTTCATGAACTGGCTGCGCCGTGAGCACCCGAGCGTCAAAGGCATCGTTTCTGCGACGCGTGGCAATCATGGCCAAAGTCTTGCACTGGCAGCCAGTGCCGTGGGGCTGAGGGCATTGATCGTTGTGCCAAAGGGCAACTCAATGGAAAAGAACAACGCCATGCGCGGGTTCGGCGGTGAGGTGGTCGAGTACGGGCGTGACTTCGATGAAGCTCGCGAAGAGGCTGCTCGCCTGGCGCAGGAACATGACTTGTACCTGGTGCCGCCATTTCATGCCGAACTGGTCAAGGGCGTTGCGACGTATGCGCTTGAGCTGTTCAGTGCAGCGCCAGAGTTGGACACCGTCTATGTGCCCATCGGCTGTGGTTCGGGAATCTGCGGTGTGATTGCTGCCCGGGATGTGTTGGGCCTGAGTACCGAGATAGTAGGGGTGGTGTCGACGGAAGCAATGGCCGCCAAACTGTCTTTCGAAGCGAAAACGATCTGTGAAACCGCGTCGGCCAACACCTTTGCCGACGGCCTTGCTGTGCGCAGGCCTATTGCCGAGGCGTTCGACATCTATAGGAAGGGGGCGGCGCGGATCGTCTCGGTGAGCGAAGAGGAAATAGCCGAGGCCATGCGCGTGTATTACACCGATACCCATAACCTTGCGGAAGGGGCGGGCGCGTCCGCGTTGGCGGCCTTGATGCAGGAGCATGAAAGGCGGGAGGGGAAAACGGTCGGTGTGATTCTGTCCGGGGGGAATGTTGATCGAACGATCTATGCGGGGATGATTGGATGATTGCTTCTTTATATAGTCGGTACGGAGCTTGGTAGTTTTCGCAGGTACGACCTGGCCTGTCGGGTATAGAAAGGAATTTTTACTCGGGGGGTTGACCATCTGTTTTGATCCTGTATTATTCGCCTCCCGCTAGCGAGCAACTTGAGTTGCTCCTAACGCAAGTGATTGAATTTAAATGAAAATAATCACTTGACAGCAAATGAGGCTGCTGTAGAATGCGCGCCTCGGTTGAGGCGAAAGATCTTAACCAACCGCTCTTTAACAACTGAATCAAGCAATTCGTGTGGGTGCTTGTGGAGTCAGACTGATAGTCAGAAAGATTATCAGCATCAC
>NZ_NEIT01000008.1:0-333064 GCF_002112855.1 Pseudomonas sp. B40(2017) | reverse complement strand
TCGATGAACTGAAACGATCCACTATCGAAACCTACTTAACTCATTGAATCTCAAGGAGTTTTCCGTTTCGACTGCGCCGGAAGTGGGGCGAATTATAGACCTCTGGAATTCGCCGTCAACACTTAATTTCGCTTTTCTTGAAAAACCTGCTTCTTACCCATCAAACGCGGGATCCGACGGGTCAAGGGAGGAATGCGCAGCGCTAGAAGGAAGACACCTATAAAGGCATAGATCGCCCACTCTTTGAGATCGGCACGTACGATCCATAACATATGCAGCAATCCCAACCCGAGAATCACATACACCAACCGGTGCAGCTTCTTCCAGCGGGTACCTAAACGGCGCTGGCTGTATCGGTTGGAGGTAACCGCCAATGCCAACAATCCCAGAAAACCCAAAGCACCCACAATAATGTAAGGACGCTTGCGCAGTTCGACGCCCAGTTGCGACCAGTCAAAACCGAGAATGAACGCCATATAGCTGCAAAGATGCAGAACCACATAGGCAAAACACCAAAGCCCCAACTGCCTGCGCACAGCAATCCACCCGGCCCACCCCGTAAGCTTCTGCAACGGCGTCATACTCAAGGTGATCAACAGCAACACCAATGTCCCGAGGCCCAGTCGATCAACCAGGACTTTCCCGGGATCAGGCCCAAGCAGATCCGCAAAGGCCTGATAGAACCAGAACAGCGGCCATATTGCCGCAGCCAGGAAAACACCTACGCGCCAGATCGGATATCGCATCAGTAGTTCTTCCGCAGATCGAGCCCTGTATATAAAGAAGCGACCTCGTCCGCATAGCCGTTGAACATCTGCGTATCACGCACATTCGGCTTGAACAGGCTGTTGGGCAACCGCCTCTCCCGCGCCTGGGTCCAACGTGGATGGTCGACCGTAGGGTTCACATTCGCATAAAATCCGTACTCATCCGCCGCAATGCTCTGCCAGGTCGTCTTTGGCTGCTCGCTGACCAGACTGATCCGCACGATGGATTTGACGCTCTTGAATCCGTACTTCCAGGGCACCACCAGACGCAAAGGCGCACCGTTCTGATTGGGCAATTCGCGGCCATACATACCTACCGCAAGAATCGCCAAGGGATTCATCGCCTCATCCAGGCGCAAACCTTCAACATAGGGCCAGTCGATCAGGGCAAATCCCGAACGCTGTCCGGGCATGCTCTTCGGATCCTGCAAGGTTTCGAAACGAATGTATTTGGCATTGGAAGTAGGTTCTACCTGCTTCAACAGCGCCGAGATGGGGAAACCAATCCAGGGAATCACCATCGACCACGCCTCAACACAACGAAGGCGATAGATGCGCTCTTCCAACTGGTAAGGCTTCATAAAGTCTTCCAGAGCATAACGCCCCGGCTTGCCCACCTCCCCGTCCACGACAACACTCCACGGTTCGGTTTTCAACGAACCGGCATTGGCCGCCGGGTCGCCCTTGTCGGTACCGAATTCATAGAAGTTGTTGTAATGGGTCGCGTCTTTGAAAGGTGTGATCGCCTCATCCTTGACGCTCACCGCCCCCCATTTGACAGAGGCCAGTTTCTCGGCAAACCAGGCGGGCGCCTTTCCGGCTTCGACATCGGCATAGCGGGCAGCCTCTTCGGCACTGGCCCAGCGCGGCAAAGTGCTCATGGCCAAACCGGCCGCGGTTGCTCCGAGCAATTGACGGCGAGAGAGATAAATGGATTCAGGCGTGACGTCCGACTCATGGCAGTCGGACGCTTTGGGGACTTTGATCAGCATGGCAACTCCGCAGCTTTGGAGGACAGATGCACCATAGACTGCGGAGTATGAGGGAAATTACATCACTCGGCGTGTTTGTGACGACGAAGATGCAACAGATACTGCACCGGGCCCGACGCGGCATAGGCGAGGAACACCAGCAGCAGAATGCGAGGCGGATCACTGAACACCACGGCAAACACCAGCACCACCGCCAGAATCGCCACGAAAGGCACGCGCCCCTTCAGATCCAGCTCCTTGAAGCTGTTGTATTTGATATTGCTGACCATCAGCATGCCGGCGGCCGCAACCATCAGCGCGACCAGGAACGACATCTTCGAACCCTGAATCCCGTAATCGCTGAACGCCCAGACAATCCCCGCAACAACGCCGGCAGCAGCCGGGCTGGCAAGACCGATGAAGTAGCGCTTGTCGGCGGTCCCCACCTGAGTGTTGAAACGCGCCAGACGCAACGCCGCACCCGCCACATAGATGAAGGCAACCATCCAGCCGACCTTGCCCATGTCACCCAGTGCCCAGCCGAAAGCCAGAAGCGCCGGCGCGACACCGAAGGCAACCATGTCCGACAACGAGTCGTACTCGGCACCGAACGCACTTTGGGTATTGGTCATGCGTGCCACGCGACCATCAAGGCCGTCGAGCACCATGGCGACGAAAATCGCGATGGCGGCAAAGGCGAAATACTTGCTCGCATTCGCCGCGTCCCCGGCACTCAAGGCAGCCTGGGCACTCATCGAGTTGATGATGGAATAGAACCCCGCGAACAGATTCGCAGTGGTGAACAGATTCGGCAGAAGATAGATACCACGATGCCGGACTTTACGGCCTTCTGCGTCATGCCCTTCTTCGATGTGCTCATCGATGGGCAGCAGGCTTTCGGCGTCTGAAGCCTGGTTCGGCTCTTCGGGACGTTCGCTCATGGACATTACCTTGCAACGGATTGGACATTTTCGACAGGTGTCTGGGACGACGGTTCGGCCACAAACGATGCAGCTTTATACCAGAACCGCCGGCCCATACGAAAAAACGCGGCCGAGGCCGCGTTTTTTCATACAAGGTTCGACGACTTAGTTTTTGGCTTTGTCGACGATCTTGTTGGCACCGATCCACGGCATCATGGAGCGCAGTTGCTCGCCGATGATTTCGATACCGTGAGCGGCGTTGTTACGACGCTTGGCGGTCATCGAAGGGTAGCCGGTTGCGCCTTCGCTGATGAACATTTTGGCGTATTCGCCGTCCTGAATACGTTTCAGGGCGTTGCGCATGGCCTGACGGGATTCGGCGTTGATCACTTCCGGACCGGTCACGTACTCGCCGTACTCAGCGTTGTTGGAGATCGAGTAGTTCATGTTGGCGATACCGCCTTCGTACATGAGGTCAACGATCAGCTTCAGTTCGTGCAGGCACTCGAAGTAGGCCATTTCCGGCGCGTAGCCAGCTTCAACCAGAGTTTCGAAACCGGCTTTTACCAGTTCAACGGTACCGCCGCACAGAACAGCTTGTTCGCCGAACAGGTCGGTTTCGGTCTCGTCCTTGAAGGTAGTTTCGATGATGCCGGTACGACCGCCACCCACGCCGGCGGCGTAGGACAGCGCGACGTTCTTGGCGTTGCCCGAGGCGTCCTGATAGATCGCGATCAGGTCAGGGATACCACCGCCCTTCACGAACTCGGAACGTACGGTGTGGCCCGGGGCTTTCGGCGCGATCATGATCACGTCGAGGTCGGCACGCGGAACAACCTGGTTGTAGTGAATCGCGAAGCCGTGGGAGAAGGCCAGGGTGGCGCCTTTCTTGATGTTCGGCTCGATTTCGTTCTTGTACAGCTGGGACTGGAACTCGTCCGGGGTCAGGATCATGACCAGGTCGGCACCGGCAACAGCGGCAGCCACGTCGGTCACTTTCAAGCCGTGGGCTTCAGCCTTGGCAACGGTAGCCGAACCTTTACGCAGACCGACGGTAACGTCGACACCGGAATCTTTCAGGTTGCACGCCTGGGCGTGGCCCTGGGAGCCGTAACCGATGATGGCAACTTTCTTGCCCTGGATGATCGACAGGTCGCAGTCTTTATCGTAGAAAACTTTCATGAATTTCCCCTTTATATCCAGGCCGTTCAGGCCATTCGCTAATTTGGTTTAGATGCTGAGTACTTTGTCGCCGCGGGCAATACCGGTGACGCCACTGCGGACGGTCTCCAGAATCGATGCGGTGCCGATGGACTGAATGAAGCTGTCGAGCTTGTCGCTGGTACCGGTCAGTTGAACGGTATACACGCTGGCGCTGACGTCGACGATCTGTCCACGGTAAATATCGGTGGTGCGTTTGATCTCGGCGCGCTGGGCGCCAGTGGCCTTGACCTTGACCAGCATCAGTTCGCGCTCGATGTGAGCGCTTTCCGACAGGTCCACCAGCTTGACCACTTCGATCAGCTTGTTCAGGTTTTTGGTGATCTGCTCGATGATTTCATCGTGACCGACGGTGGTCAGCGTCAGACGCGACAGGGTCGGGTCTTCGGTTGGCGCCACGGTCAGGCTTTCGATGTTGTAGTTGCGCTGCGAGAACAGGCCGACTACGCGAGACAAAGCACCGGGTTCGTTTTCCAGAAGCAAGGAAATAATGTGCCGCATGATTAGGTACGCTCCGTCTTGCTCAGCCACATATCGCGCATCGAGCCGTCTTTGATCTGCATCGGATAGACGTGCTCGCTGGTGTCGACCGAAATATCGATCACGACCAGGCGATCCTTCAGGGCGAACGCTTCTTCCATCTTCGACTTCAAATCTTTCGATTCGGTGATGCGCACGCCGACGTGGCCATAGGCCTCGGCCAGCTTGACGAAGTCAGGCAAGGATTCCATGTAGGAGTGCGAGTGACGGCTGCCGTAACTCATGTCCTGCCACTGACGAACCATGCCCAGAACACCGTTGTTCAAGATGACGATCTTGACCGGCAAACCATATTGCAGGCAGGTCGACAGCTCCTGGATGTTCATCTGGATGCTGCCTTCACCGGTGACGCACGCAACATCGGTATCTGGGAAGCTCAAAGCGATACCCATCGCGGCCGGCAGACCGAAGCCCATCGTGCCCAGACCACCGGAGTTGATCCAGCGGTTCGGCTTGTTGAACTTGTAGTACTGCGCAGCAAACATCTGGTGCTGGCCCACGTCGGAGGTCACAAAGGCATCGCCCTTGGTCACTTCGCACAGGGTTTCGATCACGGTCTGTGGCTTGATCTTGCTGCCGTCGCCCTTGTCGTAAGGGAACAGGCCACGATCACCGCGCCACTCGTCAACCTGCTTCCACCAGCTGGCGACCGCTTCCTTGTTCGGGGTTTCGCCGATTTCCTTGAGGATCGCGACCATTTCAGTCAGGACGCTCTCCACCGGACCAACGATTGGCACGTCGGCCTTGATGGTCTTGGAAATCGAAGCCGGGTCGATGTCGATGTGAATGATCTTGGCGTTCGGGCAGAACTTCGGCGCGCCGTTGATCACGCGATCGTCGAAACGCGCACCGACCGCCAGGATCACGTCGGCATGGTGCATCGCAAGGTTAGCGGTGTAGCTGCCGTGCATGCCGAGCATGCCGATGAACTGACGGTCAGTGCCAGGGTAGGCACCCAGGCCCATCAAGGTATTGGTAACCGGCAGGTTGAGCATTTGCGCCAGTTCGGTCAGCGGCGCGGAGCCGTTGCCGAGAATCACGCCACCGCCGGAGTACAGCACGGGACGCTTGGCCGCCAGGAGCATTTCTGCCGCCTTGCGGATTTGCCCGGAGTGACCGCGAACGGCCGGGCTGTAGGAACGCAGTTTGGCTTTCTTCGGGAAGATGTATTCGAACTTCTCGGCCGGGTTGGTCATGTCTTTCGGGATATCGACCACGACCGGGCCCGGACGACCGGATTGCGCCAGGTAGAAGGCCTTCTTCATGACTTCCGGGATTTCCGAGGCGTGCTTGATCATGAAGCTGTGCTTCACGATCGGCCGGGAGATACCGATCATGTCGGTTTCCTGGAACGCGTCGGTACCGACCATGGTGCTTGGCACCTGACCGGAAATGATCACCATTGGAATCGAATCCATATAGGCAGTGGCGATACCGGTGATGGCGTTTGTGGCGCCTGGACCGGAAGTCACCAATACCACGCCGGCTTTACCGGTGGCACGGGCGTAGCCGTCAGCCATATGGGTAGCCGCTTGTTCGTGACGAACCAGGATGTGGGTCACTTCCGGTTCTTTGAACAGGGCATCGTAAACATGAAGGAGAGCACCACCCGGGTACCCGTAGATATATTTGACGCCTTCGTCACGCAAAAAGCGGACGAGCATCTCACCGCCAGATAAAAGCTCCACGTTGTTCACCTCTAAAACGCCAGAATACCGTCCACAAAAAGGCGAACGGGTCTTAATAGGTTTACTTCTCGGCAGAGCATGAGCGACGGTGGTCGCCGACTACGTCAGCACTGACTGAGCAAGTATTGGGATCGTCCCAAGTGTTGCGGGCCTTTCCCACCCAGCGCGAGGTAACGCGTTGCGGGTGTAACAGGTCGACGCGGATATGCGCCTCATGATCTGCCGAGAGGGTCTGCTTCTGGCAGTCCCTGTACAGCGGACTTTGGATTCTTCTGTTTCGCCCTCTGCAAGTCAAGCCGTCTATGTGCTTAATTGTGGGTAAGCACATGAGAACGCAAGAAAAAACCTGGAAACCGCTACTCTGTTAGCTTCAATTGCGCAGTTTTGCCAAGGAATCAGCATGCGAACGCTTCTCCTAATTCTGTTAATCAGCTCCAGCCCATGGTGCATGGCCACTCAGATCTACAAATGGGTCGACGCCCAAGGCGTCACCCATTTCGATCAACAGCCACCACAAGGGCAGTCGTCCACCGCCGTTAAGACGCCCTCCTCTCCCGCACCAATACCTGCCGC
Source organism: Pseudomonas sp. B40(2017) (assembly GCF_002112855.1). NCBI lineage: Bacteria > Pseudomonadati > Pseudomonadota > Gammaproteobacteria > Pseudomonadales > Pseudomonadaceae > Pseudomonas > Pseudomonas sp. B40(2017). The sequence continues at coordinate 326,381 of NZ_NEIT01000008.1, read as the reverse complement.
ATTACCTGGCAGCGGTGCGCTGGGCGATCAGAAAGCCATCGATGACAAGGTCAAGAAGCAAGTGGCCGAACAACAGAATCAACTCAAGGCATTTTGCGAACAGGCGCGCACGAATCTCGCGCAACTGCAGAACAATCCGCGCTTGAGGGAGGAGGTGGAGGGAGAACTGCGGCGGCTGAGCGACGACCAGCGCCAGCAGCGTACTGAAGAGGCAAAGAAACAGATAGCGGAAAACTGCCAGTGACGACTGGCAGCTCCCGGCTCAGCGTGAAGCGGTGATCAGCAGGTCGAACTCTTTGAGCAATACCTGAAGCTGCCGATCCTTGCCCTGCAGGTTGCGTTGGGCAAAAACCATTTCGGCCATTTCCTGAATGCCCGAGGCATTGGGCAATGGCAGATCCTGTTCGAGGATCATCTTCATCCGCGGCAGGAAGATCCATTGCAGCCACTGCTCGAAATCAAGCGTGTCGACCGAAAACGGCTCGACGCTGCTCAGGGCTTCGACCGAGGGCTGGACGTCATCCCACCAGCCCTGGGCGCGCAGTTCGCGCTCGATCAACAGCAATTGATCGGCAACTTTGGAGAAACGACTGTCCATCACAGCGAAACCTTGGCCTTCTGACGGGCCTGAGTGGCGCCGGCGGAATCACCTTGTTTCTCACGCGCCTGAGCGATCAATTCCCACAGACTGGCCTGCAAGTCCGGACGACCATTGGCCATGGTCAGTGCGCGACGAGCGGTCTGCTCGGCTTGCGGCGCATCGCCCTGGGCCATGCGCACCTGCGCCAGACGGTAAAGTACTTGCGGCTCGCGCGGTGCTACACGCTGCGCACGCTCCAGGCTGGAGGACGCGCCGTTGAGGTCGCCACCGGCCTGCTGCTGTTGCGCAGTAGTCAACAGGGCGAGAACCGGGCCATCCAGTTGTTCATCGGCAGACAGACCACCGCCGCTGCTGGCCGAAGGAATGCCGCTCGGCGTCGAAGGCATGCTGTAGCTGCCGGAGCTGATCGGCGCCGACTCGACCGCCGACGGGTTGTACGGCCCCGGCGTGATGCCGCCGGACGCCGGGCCCGGAACAATCGGCGAAGTGCTGATCGGCGCCGAAGCCGCTGCGCCGCCCGGCACCATCACTACCACACCGGTATCGCCTTGCGGGATCGCTTGGGTCTGGGCCTGTGCAGGACGTTTCACCGTCGTTTGACGGAAACCGCCATTGGCCGAAATGCGCTCGCTGTTGGACACGGCGGTGCCGGAATCCACGACCGGGATCGAACCACGCTGTACGGTGGAGCAGCCGCTGAGCAAAGCCACGGCGGTCACCGCTGGAATCAACCACTTGTTCACTTGAAACCCTCTTTGCTTAATTCATCCAGCCCTTGACCCAATCCATCACCGACTCGCCCGATGCCGGGCTTTCGCCCGCACAGGAGGCGCCGGGTGGCGGTTCGCTGCCGCGAATATACGGCATCTGCACAGCGCCCGGACAGTTGGCATCGGAGCCTTGGCCGGTACGCGAATCGACCCAGGCCTGCACCACGTTATCCGGCTGCGGCATGTCCAGCGGCAGCGGGTCGGCCTTGCGCATGAAACTGGTCCAGACCTGCAACGCACCGGTGGCCCCGGTGAACGGCGTCTTGCCGTTGTCGTCACGACCAAGCCAGACCACCGCCAGCAGATCCTGGCTGAAACCGGCGAACCAGCTGTCGCGCGAATCGTTACTGGTGCCGGTCTTGCCCGCCAGTGTCAGGGTTCTTGGCAACACGTTATAAACCGAACTGCCGGTGCCTTCACGCATGACCCGCTGCATGGCGTTCTGGATCAGGTAGATCGAGGCCGGATCGAAACGCTGCTCGATCTGGAACGGATAACGCTTGAGCGGTTCGCCGTCGGCAGTCAGCACGCTGCGAATCCCGCGCATCGGCGTATTGAAACCACCGTTGGCAAGCGTCTGATACATGGTCGCGACTTCAATCGGGGTCATTCCGCCCGCACCGAGCAGCATCGACGGGAACGCCGGAAACTCGCGGGTCACGCCCAGGCGACCCAGCGTCTTGAGGACATTCGGAACGCCAACCGCCAGACCGAGGCGCGAGGTCGACAGGTTGTAGGAATGTGCCAACCCCTGATACAGGAACACCGTACCGTGGGAGCGGCGGTCATAGTTCTGCGGTTTCCAGACCTGACCATCCGCACCCTTGATTGAAAGCGGCTCGTCCGACAGCCAACTGGTCAACGTGTACTGGCTCGGCTTCTCCAGCGCCGTCAGATAAACCGCCGGTTTGATCAGCGAGCCAATCGGCCGCACCGCATCCAGTGCCCGGTTGAACCCGGCAAAACTCGCCTGACGGCTGCCGATCATGGCCTGGACTTCGCCGGTTTCCGGGTTGGTAACGACCATCGCCGCTTCGACGTCGTCGGAACCCTTGCGACCGGACAGGCGCTTGAAAGTGTCGTTGACCGACGCTTCGGCTTTCATCTGCAGAATCGGATCGAAGCTGGTGAAAATCCGCAGGCCTTCTTCGGTCAAGTCTTCGTCGCGGTAGTCTTCACGCAACTGGCGCTTGACCAGATCGATGAAACCCGGAAACGAGCTGTCGGCCAGCTTGCCGCGCGTGGTTACGCCCAGCGGCATTTTCTTCGCGGCAGCCACTTGTTCGGCGGAAGCGACGCCCTGCTGCTCAAGCACATCGAGCACCAGGTTGCGTCGCTCCAGCGCCCGCTCCGGGTTGCGACGCGGGTTGTAATAGGACGGACCTTTGACCATCCCGACCAACAGCGCGACCTGGTGCAGCTTCAACTCGGACAAGGGCTGGGCAAAGAAAAACTGGCTGGCCAGACCGAAACCGTGCACCGCCCGCTGACCGTCTTGACCGACAAAGACTTCGTTGAGGTAAGCCTCGAGGATTTCCTTTTTGTCGTAATGCAGCTCGAGCAGCATCGCCATCATCGCTTCGGTGAGCTTGCGGGTCAGGCTGCGTTCGTTGGTGAGGTAGAAGTTCTTGACCAGTTGCTGGGTCAGCGTACTGCCGCCCTGGGTCATCTTGCCGCCCGAGGTGTTGACCCAGACTGCGCGCGCAATCGATTTCGGCGACACGCCCCAGTGGCTATAGAAATCCCGGTCTTCCACGGCGACCAGGGTTTCCAGCAGATACGGCGGCACCTGATCGAGCTTGATCAGAATCCGGTCTTCAAGATTTTTCGGGTAGATACCGCCGATCATCAGCGGCTCCAGGCGTACCACGGAGAGCTTCGAACCGTTGGTCGCCGAGAGCTCGGCCACGTAATCGCCGGAGAACCGCACGCGCACTGGCTGCGGTTTCTCGAGGCCTTCATAGAATTGGAAGCCACGGGTATTCAGATCAACCGTGTTGCCATTGACCGCCGCCGCGCCGGGACCGTTGCTCACGGCTTCGCGGCGATAGCCCAGGGCATCGAGTTCGGTGAGGAAATCGTCCTTGCTCAGCTTTTGTCCGACGAACAGCTCGAGCGGACGCGCGTACACCTTGGCCGGGATGGTCCAGCGCTTGCCGGAGAACTTCTCCTGCACCACGGCATCGAGGTAAACGGCGAAGCCGGCCAGCACCACAAGGCCGACCAGACTGAGTTTAAGGGCCCAGCCCAACCATGGGCGCAGGCCCCGGGAAGCTGGTTTTTTAGGGGAACGGGGGGATCGAGTACGAGTCATGGCGGCGGATTATACGCACTTTATTCATACTCAACAGGAGCGCTCCGAGGTTTGCGTCGGGCTGGCGAGCGGCCATAATGAGCGCCTTGAATTTCCCCCAGTCTCTGAAGGATCGTCCGTGAGCCAGTCCCTGATCGCTGCCCTGCAAAACCCGGCCCTCTACCCGCATCCCGTCGAAGGGTTCCAGGTCATCGAAACCCATATTTCGTGGGTGCTGCTCACCGGTCCCTACGCTTACAAAGTGAAGAAACCGGTGAATTTCGGTTTCCTCGACTTCACCAGCCTCGAATCACGTGAGCACTTCTGCGGTGAAGAGCTGCGCCTGAACCAGCGCCTGACCGAAGATTTGTATCTGGAGGTGATTCCAGTGACCGGCAGCGCCGAAGCCCCGCAATTGGGTGGCGAAGGCCCGGCCATCGAATACGTGCTGAAAATGCGCCAGTTCCCGCAGACCGGCCTGCTCAGCACCCTACAAGCCAACGGCGAGCTGACCACCGCGCACATCGACGCGATGGCCGAGCAAATCGCCCGCTTCCACCTCAACGCGCCGAAAGTCCCGACCGAGCACGATGCCGGCACGCCTGACAGCGTGATGGCGCCAGTGCGTCAGAACTTCGAACAGATCCTGCCTTTCCTCAGCGACAAGAATGACCTGCTGCAACTCGACGCCCTGCAAGCGTGGGCTGAAAGCAGCTTCGATCGCCTCAAGCCGCTGTTCACCCAGCGCAAGGCCGACGGCTTCACTCGCGAGTGCCACGGTGACATTCACCTGGGCAACGCCACGCTGATCGACGGCAAAGTCGTGATCTTCGACTGCATCGAATTCAACGAACCGTTCCGCTTCACCGACGTCTGGGCCGATACCGGCTTCCTGGCAATGGACCTGGAAGACCGTGGCCTGAAATCCCTTGCCCGTCGTTTCATCAGCCAATACCTGGAACTGACCGGCGACTATCAAGGCCTGGAAGTGCTGAACTTCTACAAGGCTTACCGCGCCTTGGTGCGTGCAAAGGTTGCACTGTTCAGCATGCCGGCCGATGCGACGCCGGTGCAGCGCGCCACCACCCTGCGCCAGTACCGCAACTACGCCAACCTGGCGGAAAGCTACAGCACCATTCCTTCGCGCTTCATGGCGATCACCCATGGCGTGTCCGCTGTAGGCAAAAGCCACGTGGCCATGCGTCTGGTCGAAGCGCTGGGCGCGATCCGCCTGCGCTCCGATGTCGAGCGCAAACGCCTGTTCGGCGAGCAAACCGTTGCCAATGATGTTCAGGCCGGGATCTACAGCGCCGATGCCAGCACCGCGACTTATGCTCGCCTGCATGAAATCGCCGAAGTGATCCTGCACGCCGGTTTCCCGGTGGTGATCGACGCCACTTACCTCAAGCGCGAACAACGCGACAATGCCGCCAAGGTTGCCGAAGCCACCGGCGCGCCATTCCTGATCCTCGACTGCAATGCTCCGCAGGCAGTGATCGAGAGCTGGCTGGCGATTCGTCAGGCAGACAAAAAGGATCCGTCCGACGCGACCCTCGCCGTGATCGAAGTACAACAGGCCAACCGCGAAGCCCTGACGCCGGAAGAAATCCTGCGCAGCAAACGCGTGCAGACCAATGAATCCGGCACCCTGGACACCGTCGTGGCGCAAATCCGCCAGCGCCTGCCAGGCCTGTAAGAAACTATTTCGGCCGTGAAGCCCTCGCTCGCTTCACGGCCGTCAAATAGTGGCACTATAATGGCGTCATAAAACCAACAGGTGATTTGACATGAGCCAGCCGAAACTTCTCGACACCCCGCTTTATGCCTTGCTGCACAAAGACGACATCACAGGTTTCAACAATGAACGACCGAAAGACGGCCCGATCGACATGGTCGGTGGTGATTTCCGTGGCCTCGACCTGCGTGAACTGAACGCCGATGGCGTGGACTTCAGGGACGCCTACTTCCGTTCCGCCGACCTGCGCGGCATCGACTTCCGCAACGCTTCGCTGGAGGGCGCAAGCCTGGCCCACGCGCAGATTTCCGGGGCCTACTTCCCGCCGGAGCTGAGTGCCGACGAAATCCTGATGTCGATGAATTTCGGTACGCGCCTGCGTTATCGCACTCGCTAAAGCTTTTAAAAACCTGAACCGTCCAGCGCCCCCGCTTTGCGCTGGACTGCGTGCTATTGGTAATTCTCCCTCGCCCCGCTCAGTGCTGATTCATCAGCGAAAAACTGACGTTTCTTAGAAGCGTTTGCGTCGAATCCGACCAAACAACCACGCTTTTCCTACTGATGGCTACACTCCTGAGAAGCTCGCCCACGCACCATTCGGCCGTCGCAAGGAGGCTTGATGAATGATGAACTGCAACACCTGAAGAATCTTGGCAAGACGTCGGCGCAATGGCTGCATGCCGTGGGCATCCATAGCGCCTCCGACTTGCGTCGCCTGGGCGCGGTGGATGCCTACCGGGCCGTGCGTACCCGCGGGTTCCGGGCGTCGAAGGTGTTGTTGTACGCGATCGAAGGGGCGCTGATGGATGTGCACTGGAACGACATTCCCGCCGAACGCAAGGATGCGCTGAACAAGCAACTGGAAGCCATTTCCTCTCGCCACAAGAACTGACGAGCATTGACCGCCATGTACCTGCTCGGGGAACAATCGGCCAAGGCCGATGCATTGATCAACTACTTGCAGAGCTTGCCTGCGCAATGGCTCGAAGGCCTGGCGCCGTGCGGGCCGGCGCTGGAACTGGAAGCCACGGATGATTTGCTGACACGCTTGCCGGACGACCAATTGTTCTTGCTCACGCAAGGTGTCATCACCGGCAGAGTGAGCGGTCGCGGTCTGTTCTATTGGCATGAGGGGGACCTCATCGGCCTGCAGCAGGGGCCGGAATGGGCTGATTGCACCTTGGGCACGGATAACTCGCTGACGTTGCTGCCCTATCGACGAAGTGATTTGTTTCAGCATGTGTATAGCGATTCATCTCGCTCGGAGCAGTTTCTGCGCTACCTGCTGGGGCAAACGGCGCTGCTGGCCCACGCCGTTGCCGAGTTCAAGCCACGTGAGTTTCGCAGCACCAATGGGTTCAAGCGTGTCGAGGCCGGAGACGTTCTGCTACGCCAGGGCGATGTCGCTGACCATGTATTCGTGATTATCGAAGGACACGCCGAAGCCTTTGTTAATGGGCACAAGGTAGGCGATGTGCCCAAGGATGAGATCTTCGGCGCAATGGCTGTATTCACTGGCGAACCGCGCAACGCAACGGTCATTGCCCGGGAAGCGAGCACGGTGATGCTGATTCCCGGCGATCAGTTTCTGAGCATGACCCGCACCAATCCGAAAATCGCCCACAGCCTGATCGAAAGCATGGCGCGGCGTATCGACCAGCTCAACAAGCAGCTCACGGGATTTAACAGCCAGAACTGAAGCCCTGTTCGCGGGGCGTTTACGCCATTACCGGGACAAAACGACAAAAATGAAAAAACAGCAGTTGACTCGTTAATGAGAATCGCTATGATTATCACAACTGATCGCGAGATCAGTCGATATTCTGAAAAGCCCTTGGTTCGGACTCTCAGATTATCTCCTCATCAGGCTAATCACGGTTATTTGACCCGGTTTTTACCGGGTCTTTTTTCGCCTGTGGAAAAGTCATTCCTTGCCGAACTGCTTACGCATCTGCGCGCAATAATCCGGTTTCGGCGTGGCTGGGGTGAGCCAGACATAATCAGCCATCGCCGCCGTAACCCCACTGCCCTGCTCCGCCAGCATCAACACCGTCGGCGCTTGCGGCGCGCCCAGATCCAGCACATGCAGCGGCACCCCGACATCTTTGCGCGCGTGATACGCACCCGCCAGTAACAAGGCAGGCGCAGGCGCTGCCAGCAAACGCGAGGCCATGCGTCGATCCCGCTGTTGCTGAACGGCCAGCATCGCCGGCATTTGTGATGACGGCAGCAAGCCGCAGTGAGAATCGCCGATCTGCTCCAACAGCGTCTCTTTCACAGATTTGGCATTGCTGCGCTCACCGCTCAAAACCGGAGGATCGCGATAGAACGCGCGGATTTCGATGTTATCGAGGTTCGCCGCCAGCAACGGCCAGGATTGCGTCAGGGCGAACCGCACAATCGGTCCGTAGAGATTCCAGTCCCAACCCTCCTGCCAGGCCAATGCAGCAGGAAGATCAGCCGGTGGCGTTGACGCATGTCGTACGTCATCAACCCGCGACTGTTGATCGGGTGTCAGCATTTCCAACAGGAGACTGCCCTGGGGCCGCGCCTTTTCCAGGTTCTGTAACAGCCACAATTGAAGGGCATGGTGATCAGCGTTGTCATGCTGCTCACCAACAATCACCTGCGATGGACTGCTCAACCGAGCCAGTAATTGCTGCGCCGTCAGATGCTCGCCGCTGCGCAAATCACGGATCTCGCCCACGACCGGGGGCGCCGCAACATGCTGGCAACCTGCAAGCCACAACACCGCCAACAGCAAAATCCCGCGCATACACTCACCTCGATGACGAAATCAGCGGGCGATGATCAGCGGATGCCCGCGCTCCGGGTGCGGCTGCACCAGCACTTCCAGACCGAAAACTGCCTTCAACGATTCCGGACGCAATACCTGCTGCGGCGTGCCCAGCGCAACCGGGCGCCCGCGTTCCAGCAGCAGGATGCGATCACAATAGCGCGCCGCCAGATTCAGATCATGCAGGATCACCAGTACCGCCGCGCCATGATCGGCAAATTCGCGCACCGCTTGCAGCGTCGTGTGTTGATGCAACGGATCAAGCATCGAGGTCGGCTCATCAAGCAGCAGAGTCTGCCCCGCCTGCCCCGGCCAGAGTTGCGCCAGCACCCGCGCCAGATGCACCCGTTGACGCTCGCCGCCGGACAGCGCCAGATAACTGCGGCCACTCAGGTGCCCGGCATCGGCCGCCCGTAATGCGGCAGCGACGATCTCGTCGTCGCGCACCCGCCCGCTCTGATAAGGCAGACGCCCCATGCCAACCACTTCCTCAACACGAAAGGCGAAATCCAGGGTCGACACCTGCGGCAACACCGCCAGCCGCTGGGCGCGCTGAGTGCCGCTCCAATGACTCAAGGCCTCACCGTCCAGCAGCACTTCCCCCTCGTGCGCGCTCAACTCACCGCACAACGCGCCGAGCAAGGTACTTTTACCGGCGCCATTCGGCCCCAGCACGCCAAGCACTTCGCCCGGTTCGAGTTGCAGGCTGACGTCGGCCAGAACAGTCTTGCGGCCACGGCGGATGTGCAGATTGTGCGCACGCAGCATCAGGCACGCCCTCGCAGCAACAGATAAAGGAAGAACGGCGCGCCGATGAATGCGGTGACGATACCGATCGGCAGCTCCGCCGGCGCCAGCGCCAGCCGCGCAATCAGATCCGCCAGCAGCAACAGACTGGCGCCGGCCAGCACCGACGCCGGCAGCAATACCCGGTGATCCGGCCCGGCGAGCAAGCGCACCAGATGCGGCACCACCAGCCCGACGAAACCGATCATCCCTGCCGCCGCCACCGCCGCACCGACACCCAGCGCCGTGCAGAACACCAGCTCGCGCTTGAGCCGCTCGACATCGATCCCCAGATGCCCGGCTTCCGACTCGCCGAGCAACAATGCATTGAGTGCCGTCGCCCGACGCGGAAGCCAAAGTGCAACACCGGCAGTGATGATCAGCAGCGGCCACAACCGCGCATAGCTCGCGCCGTTAAGGCTGCCCAGGTTCCAGAACGTCAACGTGCGCAATGTGGCGTCGTCGGCCAGATAGGTAAACAGCCCCACCGCCGAACTGGCCAGCGCGGTCAGGGCAATCCCCGCCAGCAACATGGTCGCCACATTGGTCTGCCCGTTGCGGCGGCCGAGTCGATAGACCAGCGCAGTTACGCCAAGGCCACCGAGAAACGCACAAACCGACAGCAGATAAGGCCCGAACCACTCTGGCAGTCCGCCAAAAAACGAGCCGCCGACGATCGCCACCGCCGCGCCCAGCGCCGCGCCGCTCGAGACGCCAACCAACCCTGGATCGGCCAGCGGATTGCGAAACAGCCCCTGCATCGCCACACCGGACAGGGCAAGCACGCCGCCGACTGCCAGCCCGAGCAACGTACGCGGCAGACGAATCTGCCCGAGAATCAGTTCAGCCTGCTCCAGCCCGTCCGGCGCCAACGGCACACCGATCATGCGCAGCGCAGCGCGCAAGGTATCGAACAACGGCAGGCTGACCGGCCCCAATGCCAGCGACAGCCAGATCGCCAGCAGACACAGCAGGATCAGGCCGATGAACAAGCCACGGGGTTTGACCAGCGTGGTCATTGGCCGCTCGAGGCCGGATAGAAACCGTCAGACAGAGTCTTCAGCGCAGCCGGCAAACGCGGCCCGAGTCCGCCCACCAGCAGCGTCGGATCCAGCTCCAGCACGCGTCCGGTCTTGGCTGCACGGCTGGAATTGAGGATCGGGTTTTCCTTGAACAACGCCGCTTTTGCCGCCTCGCCGGTCAGCGCACGGTCAGCGAACACCAGCACTTCAGGATCAAGACTGGCCAGTGACTCCACGGAAAACGGCTTGTAACCGGTGTGGGTCGCGAGGTTATGCCCGCCCGCCTGTTGCAGCAGCCAATCGGCGGCGGTGTCCTTGCCGGCGATCAGTGGTTTGCCGCCGGCATGCCCGAGCAGCAACAGCACCCCGGGTGCTTTGTGCTTTGATTGCACCGCAACCACACGTGCCTTCTGAGCATCGAGTTGCTGTTGATAACTGCGCAGCAATTGCGCGGCCTGGCTTTCGGCCCCCAGCAACTGCCCCAGATGGGTGACGTTTTTTTCCAGCGTCGGCAGATCCGGCTGAGCCGAGAACAATTCCACCCGCACCTTGGCGCTGCGAACCTGGGAGATCACTGGCGGCGGGCCCATTTCTTCGGTGCCGATCAGAATGTCCGGGCGCAGGCTGAGGATGCCTTCGGCCGACAGGCTGCGCTGGTAGCCGATGCTCGGCAGGGACTTGAGGGAATGTGGATGCTGGCTGGTGGTGTCGACGCCCACCAGTTTGGCCTCGCCGCCCAGCGCACTGACCCACTCCGACAACGCACCGCCGGCGCTGACCCAACGTTGCGGCAACTCGGCCGCTGCAGCCTGGTGGCTGACCCAAAGTCCGACACACAGCACGGCAACGCGGGTACTCAGGCGCATAGACAGCTTCCTTGAAAGGTTTTCCCGGGCATCGGAACGGCAGGCCAAGTATCCTCGGCAGCGATCACCTCGCCACGGGCGAAGGCGGCCATTTGATAATTGTTTGCATTTGAACGTCAAGCTCGGACATATCCGGACACGAGCCGACACTTGAGGATAGCCATGAAGTTTCTTTGCGCGGGCGCCGATCTGGTTGAGAGCGGCAGTCGCGGTTTCGATATCGACGGGAAAAAACTGTTGGCTGTGCGCCGCGCGGGGCAGGCGTATGTCTATCTCAATCGCTGTCCGCATCGGGGCGTCGGTCTGGAATGGCATCCCGACCAGTTTCTCGACCCCAGCAACAGCCTGATCCAATGCGCCACCCACGGCGCACTGTTTCTGATCGAAGACGGAGAATGCGTCGCCGGCCCCTGCGCCGGACAATCGCTGACGGCCATCCCTTGCCATGAAGACGCGCAAGGGCTGTGGATCGACGTTTAACCGTTGAGCAGCACGTCCAGGCGCCTGTCGATCACCATCTCTTCATGGCTCAACCGCACGCCGTACGCCAGGACCTCGACCCCGCACGCCACCGCCTCACGTAGCGCAGCGGCGTAGGCCGAGTCGATTTCCTCGGCCGGGCGCACCGCTTCGACACCCGTGAGATTGACGCAGTACAACTGCACCGCGCGAATCCCGTCCCGGGCCAGATGCGCCAGCTCACGCAAATGCTTGGCGCCGCGCTGGGTCACTGCATCGGGAAATGCCGCAATCGCCGTGCCGTCAAAACCGAGAGTGACGCTTTTCACTTCCACGTAGGCCGAGCCCGTCGGGTAGTCGAGGCGAAAATCGATCCGGCTCTTTTCCTGCCCGTACGCCACTTCACGCTTGAGCCCGGTAAAACCGTTCAGCTCACTGATGACGCCGGCCTGCAAGGCTTCTTCGACCAGTGCGTTGGCGCGCCCGGTGTTGACGCAAAACAACCGGCCCTGCGGGGTTTCACCGACTTCCCAGGTGCCGGGCAGTTTGCGTTTCGGATCTGTGGAACGGCTGAACCAGACCTGCCCGCCCTCGACCTGGCAATTGAGCATTGAACCGGTGTTCGGGCAGTGAATGGTCAGCAATTCGCCGCCAACGGTTTCGATATCGGCGAGAAAACGCTTGTAACGGCGGATCAATCGGCCTTCTTCGAGCGGAGGATGAAAACGCATCAGCCTTGCCAGCTCTTCAAGCCACGGGCGATACGCTCTACCGCTTCCTGTAGGCGTGGGAGGTTTTGCGTGTAGGCAAAGCGCACGTGATGACCGGCCTGATAGCGGCCGAAATCCAGCCCCGGCGTGAATGCCACGTGTTCGGTTTCGAGGAAATGCCGGCAGAACGCGAAGGCATCGCCGCCGAACTGGCTGATATCGGCATACAAATAGAACGCGCCTTCCGGCTCCACGGCAATGTTGAAGCCCAGCTCCCGCAATGCCGGCAGCAGGAAGTCGCGACGACGGCCGAATTCGGCGCGACGCTCTTCGAGAATCGCGATGGTGTCCGGTTCAAAACAGGCCAGCGCTGCGTGTTGGGCCATGCTTGGCGCGCTGATGTAGAGGTTCTGCGCGAGTTTTTCCAGCTCACTGACGGCGGCATCCGGCGCCACCAGCCAGCCGAGGCGCCACCCGGTCATGCCGAAATATTTGGAGAAACTGTTGAGGACAAAGGCGCTGTCGTCCACTTCCAGCACACTGGCGGCGTCGGTGCCGTAAGTCAGGCCGTGATAAATCTCGTCCACCACCAGATACCCGTGACGCGCCTTGATGGCTGCGGATAACCCGGCCAGTTCATCGCGGGTCAGAATCGTACCGGTCGGGTTGGCCGGCGAAGCGACCAGCGCACCGACGCTGTCGTGATCCCAGTGGCGTGCCACCAGGTCCGGCGTCAGTTGATAGCGAACGTCCGGGCCCACCGGTACAAGCTGTGCCGCGCCTTCGACCAACCGCAAAAAGTGTCGGTTGCAAGGATAGCCGGGGTCGGCCAGCAGCCAGTGCTTGCCCGGATCCACCAGCAACGCACTGGCCAGCAGCAGCGCCCCGGAACCGCCGGGGGTGATGAGAATCCGTCGAGGATCGATGTTCAGGCCGTAGCGCGTTTGATAGAAACCGGAAATCGCCTCGCGCAGTTCGGGAATGCCACGGGCCGCGGTGTAGCGGGTTTTCCCCGCCGTCAGGGCTTGCTGGCCGGCGCGAATGATCGGCTCGGCGGTGGTGAAGTCCGGTTCGCCGATTTCCAGGTGGATCACGTCGTGGCCGGCGGCCTGCAATTCATTGGCCCGCGCCAGCAACGCCATGACATGGAACGGTTCGATCGCACGACTGCGCGCACTGTAGGGCTGAGCCATTGGCCTTCCTTCAACGAGGGAAAAGAAACGATTCTACCCATCTGCCGGAACGAGCGAGAACCCGCAGCGGTCACAGCCTCAAGAACACTGGACTGTAACGACCCGCGCGTACGCTCCAGGATTGACTAAAATCAGTGATTGAGCAGGTTTGCAGCACCGCCGGACATGGCTTGGCAAACATTTGCAAGCCCCATCGGCCACGCGCTCGACATCCGGGAGTAGCGCGGGTCGAATTGATCTGGTAAGTTCGCCCGCTTGCAGCCGCAGGGCCGGCAGGTGTCGGTGATGGAGCAATCCTGCGCAATGGATTACAAGAGTAGAGGCGGTCCATTTCATGCCCACCCAAGCAAAGCAACAGGCAAGTCAGACACTCAGCGGTTTCGAACCTTACGTCCCTAAAGAGGGCGAAGAGTACATGGGCGCGCCTATGCGTGCGCACTTCACCAAGATCCTGACCAAGTGGAAACTCGACTTGATGCAGGAAGTCGACCGCACTGTTGATCACATGAAAGACGAAGCGGCCAACTTTCCTGATCCGGCCGACCGTGCCAGCCAGGAAGAAGAGTTCGCCCTCGAGCTGCGCGCCCGCGACCGCGAGCGCAAACTGATCAAGAAGATCGACAAGACCCTGCAACTGATCGAAGACGAAGAGTATGGCTGGTGCGACTCTTGCGGCATCGAGATCGGTGTCAAGCGCCTCGAGGCCCGTCCGACTGCCGACATGTGCGTCGACTGCAAGAACCTGGCGGAAATCAAGGAAAAGCAGGTCGGCAAGTAATCCCGGCCTGAACGAAAAACGGAGCGTGCGAACGCTCCGTTTTTGTTTCTGCTGTTTTCTGACTCTCAAGTAACATCGCCCTCATGACTGCCAACACCTCCCCCGCCTACATTGGCCGCTTCGCCCCGACACCCAGCGGGCACCTGCATTTCGGTTCGCTGGTCGCCGCCCTGGCCTCTTATCTGGACGCGCGCTCGGTGGGCGGCCGCTGGCTGGTGCGCATGGAAGACCTCGATCCGCCTCGCGAGGAACCGGGCGCGCAAGCGGCGATTCTCAAGGCGCTGGAAAGCTACGGTTTCGAATGGGACGGCGAGATGGTTCGCCAAAGCGACCGGCACGAGGCCTATGCTCAAGTGCTCGACAGCCTGTTCAATCACGGCCTCGCCTACGCCTGCACCTGCTCACGCAAACAACTGGAGCCGTACCACGGCATTTATCCGGGACTTTGCCGCAATGCCGGCCATGGTCAGGAAGACGCGGCGATTCGCCTGCGCGTGCCGGAGCTCGAATACCACTTCATCGACCGGGTGCAGGGCGAATACCGCCAGCATCTGGGCCGCGACGTGGGTGATTTCGTGATCCGCCGCCGCGACGGTCTCTACGCCTATCAACTGGCGGTGGTACTGGACGACGCCTGGCAGGGCATCACCGACATCGTGCGCGGCGCCGATCTGCTCGACTCCACGCCGCGCCAGCTCTATCTGCAGGAATTGCTGGGCCTGCGCCAACCGCGCTACCTGCATCTGCCATTGATCACCCAGCCGGACGGCAACAAGCTCGGCAAGTCCTATCGCTCGCCACCGCTGGAAGCCGATCAGGCCACGCCATTGTTGCTGCGGGCCCTGCGTGCACTGGGGCAAAACCCGGGGCCCGAACTGGCCCACGCCTCGCCGCATGAACTGTTGAACTGGGGCAGCGCCCACTGGGATGCCTTGAAAATCCCGCGCACACTGACCCTGCCCGAAGCGCAACTGCTGTGACGACACTTGCAGTGGCGCGCCCATCCGTTACCATCGCCGCACGTTTTCGGGCACGCGCATAAAAAAGAGAGGCCGGGATGTACATCTATCGCTTGGTCCTGCTTCTGGTCGTCGGGATCTACCTGTTTTCTCCCGCCATCATGGATTGGTGGATCGACGCGACGGGCGCCTGGTATCGCCCTTATCTGCTCTGGCTGATCCTGATTGTCGTGACCTTCATCCTGCAGAGCCAAAAAGATGCCGATGAGCTTTAGCCTGACCCAGATGCTGCTGATCAGCGCCGCCTACCTGGCCGCGCTGTTCGGCGTGGCCTGGATCAGTGAACGGGGCATGATCCCGCGGGCGATCATTCGCCACCCGTTGACCTACACCCTGTCGCTGGGGGTCTACGCCAGCGCGTGGGCGTTCTATGGCACGGTGGGTCTGGCCTATCAGTACGGCTATGGGTTTCTGTCCAGTTATCTCGGGGTGTCCGGCGCGTTTCTGCTGGCGCCAGTGCTGCTGTATCCGATCCTCAAGATCACCCGCACTTATCAACTGTCGTCGCTGGCGGACCTGTTCGCCTTCCGCTTTCGCAGCACCTGGGCCGGTGCGCTGACCACGATTTTCATGCTGATCGGCGTCTTGCCGTTGCTGGCGTTGCAGATTCAGGCGGTTGCCGACTCCATTGGCATCCTCACCGGCGAACCGGTGCAGAATCGCGTGGCCCTGGCGTTCTGTGCGCTGATCATTCTGTTCACGATCTTCTTCGGCTCCCGTCACATCGCCACCCGTGAAAAGCACGAAGGACTGGTGTTCGCGATTGCCTTTGAATCGGTGATCAAACTGGTGGCCCTTGGCGGCGTTGGCCTCTACGCGCTATACGGCGTATTCGACGGCCCGCAGCAACTTGAACTGTGGCTGCTGCAGAATCAGACCGCCCTCGCCGCCCTGCACACGCCGTTGCAGGAAGGCCCGTGGCGCACGTTGCTGCTGGTGTTTTTCGCCTCGGCGATCGTGATGCCGCACATGTATCACATGACCTTCACCGAAAACCTCAACCCGCGCTCGCTGGTCAGCGCGAGCTGGGGCCTGCCGCTGTTCCTGCTGTTAATGAGCCTGGCCGTGCCGCTGATTCTCTGGGCCGGCCTGAAACTCGGCGCCACCACCAATCCGGAATACTTCACCCTCGGCATCGGTATCGCCGCCAACAGCAAGTCGCTGGCGTTGCTGGCCTATGTCGGCGGACTGTCGGCGGCCAGCGGCCTGATCATCGTCACCACGCTGGCGCTGTCGGGCATGGCCCTGAACCATCTGGTGCTGCCGCTCTACCAGCCACCAGCCGAGGGCAATATCTATCGCTGGTTGAAATGGACCCGCCGGGCACTGATCGTCGCGATCATCATGGCCGGTTTCTGCTTCTACCTGATGCTGGGCGCCGAGCAGGATCTGGCCAACCTCGGCATCGTCGCCTTCGTCGCGACCCTGCAATTCCTGCCGGGCGTGCTGTCAGTGCTGTACTGGCCGACCGCCAATCGCCGTGGCTTCATCGCCGGTTTGCTGGCGGGGATTGTGGTGTGGGTCGTGACCATGCTCTTGCCGCTGGTCGGCAACCTGCAAGGTTTCTACATTCCGCTGCTGAACATGATTTACGTACTGGACGACACCAGTTGGCACATGGCGGCCATCGCCTCGCTGGCGGCCAACGTCCTGATGTTCACGCTGATTTCGCTGTTCACCAATGCCAGCCCTGAAGAGGCCAGCGCCGCCGAAGCCTGCGCGGTGGACAACGTACGTCGCCCGCAACGCCGCGAATTGCACGCCGCCTCGCCGCAAGAATTCGCCACGCAACTGGCCAAGCCGCTGGGCGCCAAGGCTGCGCAGAAAGAAGTCGAACAGGCCCTGCGCGACCTGTATCTGCCATTCGACGAACGCCGCCCTTATGCCTTGCGCCGCCTGCGTGACCGGATCGAAGCCAACCTCTCCGGCCTGATGGGCCCGAGCGTCGCCCAGGACATGGTGGAAACCTTTCTGCCGTACAAGGCCGGCGGTGAAAACTACGTCACCGAAGACATCCACTTCATTGAAAGCCGCCTCGAGGACTACCACTCGCGCCTGACCGGGCTGGCCGCCGAACTCGACGCCTTGCGCCGCTACCACCGCCAGACCCTGCAGGAACTGCCGATGGGCGTGTGCTCGCTGGCCAAGGATCAGGAAATCCTGATGTGGAACAAGGCCATGGAAGAGCTGACCGGAATTGCTGCGCAACGGGTGGTCGGCTCGCGCCTGAGTACCATCGCCAATCCGTGGAAAGACCTGCTGCAAGGCTTCATCCATCTGCCGGATGAGCATTTGCACAAACAGCATTTGGCCCTCGACGGCCAGACCCGCTGGCTGAACCTGCACAAAGCGGCGATCGACGAGCCGCTGGCACCGGGCAACAGCGGCCTGGTGCTGCTGGTGGAAGATCTGACCGAAACCCAAATGCTCGAAGACAAACTGGTGCACTCCGAGCGCCTGGCCAGCATCGGCCGACTCGCGGCGGGTGTGGCCCACGAAATCGGCAACCCGATCACCGGCATCGCCTGTCTCGCACAAAACCTGCGCGAAGAGCGCGAAGAGGACGGTGAGCTGACGGAAATCAGCGGCCAGATCCTCGAACAGACCAAACGCGTGTCACGCATCGTCCAGTCGCTGATGAGCTTCGCCCACGCCGGCAGCCATCAGCACAGTGACGAGCCCGTCTGTCTGGCGGAAGTGGCCCAGGACGCCATCGGTTTGCTGGCGCTCAACCGGCGCAATTTCGAAGTCCAGTTCTACAACCTGTGCGATCCCGATCACTGGGTCGAAGGCGATCCGCAGCGGCTCGCCCAGGTGCTGATCAATCTGCTCTCCAACGCCCGCGACGCCTCGCCTGCCGGCAGTGCGGTGCGGGTCAAGAGCGAAGCCGGCGAACACACGGTCGATCTGATCGTCGAAGACGAAGGCAGCGGTATTCCGTCGAGCATCATGGACCGATTGTTCGAACCCTTCTTCACCACCAAGGATCCTGGCGAAGGCACCGGTCTGGGCCTTGCACTGGTCTATTCCATCGTTGAAGAGCATTATGGACAAATCACCATCGACAGCCCGGCTGATGTTCAGAGCCAGCGCGGCACCCGTATCCGGGTGACATTGCCGCGTCATGTCGAAGCGACGTCCGCTGTGAACTGAGACCGTCGAGAGTATCGAATCAATGCCGCACATTTTGATCGTCGAAGACGAAACCATTATCCGCTCCGCCTTGCGCCGCCTGCTGGAACGCAACCAGTACCAGGTCAGCGAAGCCGGTTCAGTGCAGGAAGCACAAGAACGCTTCAGTATTCCCACATTCGATCTGATCGTCAGCGACCTGCGACTACCGGGCGCTCCCGGCACCGAGCTGATCAAGCTCGGCCAGGGCACGCCTGTGCTGATCATGACCAGCTACGCCAGCCTGCGCTCGGCGGTCGACTCGATGAAGATGGGCGCGGTGGATTACATTGCCAAGCCTTTCGACCACGATGAAATGCTTCAGGCTGTCGCGCGGATCCTGCGTGATCGCCAATCGGCGCCTGCCGCCGGCGAGTCAGCTGCTGCCAAACCGGCCAATGGCAGCGGCAAATCCGCCATCGACAACAGCAACGGCGAAATCGGCATCATCGGCTCGTGTCCGCCGATGCAAGATCTATACGGCAAGATCCGTAAAGTCGCGCCGACCGATTCCAACGTGCTGATCCAGGGTGAGTCCGGCACCGGTAAAGAGCTGGTGGCCCGCGCCCTGCACAACCTGTCGAAACGCGCCAAGGCGCCGATGATCTCGGTGAACTGCGCCGCCATTCCGGAAAGCCTGATCGAGTCCGAACTGTTCGGCCACGAAAAAGGTGCGTTCACCGGCGCCAGCGCCGGTCGCGCCGGTCTGGTGGAAGCGGCGGACGGCGGCACGCTGTTCCTCGACGAAATCGGCGAATTGCCACTCGAAGCCCAGGCTCGCCTGCTGCGCGTGTTGCAGGAAGGCGAAATTCGCCGGGTGGGCTCGGTCCAGTCGCAGAAAGTCGATGTCCGCTTGATCGCGGCGACCCACCGGGACCTCAAGAGCCTGGCGAAAATCGGCCAGTTCCGTGAGGACTTGTACTACCGCCTCCACGTGATCGCGTTGAAACTGCCGGCCCTGCGCGAGCGCGGTGCCGACGTCAACGAAATCGCCAATGCATTCCTCGCTCGCCAGAGCGCACGCATCAACCGCACCGACCTGAAATTTGCCGCCGATGCCGAACAGGCGATCCGGCACTATTCCTGGCCGGGTAACGTGCGGGAGTTGGAAAACGCCGTCGAGCGCGCGGTGATTCTGAGCGAAAGCCCGGAAATTTCTGCCGACCTGCTG
Organism: Pseudomonas sp. B40(2017); assembly: GCF_002112855.1. NCBI lineage: Bacteria > Pseudomonadati > Pseudomonadota > Gammaproteobacteria > Pseudomonadales > Pseudomonadaceae > Pseudomonas > Pseudomonas sp. B40(2017). The sequence goes on along the minus strand of NZ_NEIT01000008.1, from coordinate 307,010 downwards.
GGCATCGACATCGAACTGGGCGATCTGGAGGACGACGAATTCATCGGCCTGCCGGCGCAACCGGCCGGTAACGCCAGCAACAGCAGCCACGAACCGACGGAAGACCTGTCACTGGAAGACTACTTCCAGCATTTCGTGCTCGAGCATCAGGACCACATGACCGAGACCGAACTGGCACGCAAACTGGGCGTCAGCCGCAAATGCCTGTGGGAACGCCGTCAGCGTCTGGGCATTCCACGGCGCAAGACCGGGGTCGCCAGCGAGAGCTGAACGTTACCTGTCGAGTGTGCGGGTAACCGCTGAAGATGTGAAAAAACTGTTACCTCAGTCTTTTCACGTAACAGACGCCGGGGTTATCGGTAACGAAACCCCGGCTTTTTTTCGCCCTGCGAAAACGGTTATATCGACCTAACCCCTTGTTTTATTGGGGTTCGCAAAAGTTGGCACGGCACCTGCTATATGTTTGGTACAAGAACAATAACAAGCAATGCACAAGACAATAAAAATAAGACGAATCGACTCACGCACAATAAAAACAAGACGGCGAGAGGCGCAGCTAACTGATTCTTTTGGAGAGGCGTTGTATTTGGGGCTAGCCCCACGACCAGGCCGAGAACAACAAAAACTGTCTTAAGACAGAGCCTGTACTGGTTGGATCGAGAGATCACTGCAATTCAGCGACCAAAGCAATCCGTTTGCTCTTGACTCCCGATTGGGAGGGCCATGAAGGAAAAGCTTCATGGCGAGGGCACTCAACAAAAACAAGAAGCCCGAATCAAAAATAAAAAGAGCACGCAACTACTTCTTGGGGAGCTTCGGCTCCCCTTGTAGTTTCTCCTTTACGGCAAATCTCTCCTTCACACGCCCCTACACCCCTCTAGCCTGCGGCTTGCAGCGCAAAACGGCAGCGTCCTACACCATCCCTCGACTAAATGCTAGAATCCCGGCCCATCATGCGGTCATTCTCTGGTATGGCCGAACATTCCTTCAAACAGTGCATCCCATGCTGAAGAAGCTGTTCCAGTCATTCCGAACTCCCCTGCGTCGTACGCAACACATCCGTAGCACGCCTGAAGTCCTCAACAGCGGCCAACATTCGCTGCAAAAGGCCCAATTCAGCCGGTACGCGGTCAACATCGTCGAACGTCTGCAGGGCGCCGGCTACCAGGCCTACCTGGTTGGCGGTTGCGTGCGAGACATGCTGCTGGGCATCACGCCCAAAGACTTCGACGTCGCCACCAGCGCCACCCCCGAGCAGGTTCGTGCCGAATTCCGCAATGCGCGGATCATCGGCCGCCGCTTCAAGCTGGTACACATCCATTTCGGCCGCGAAATCATTGAAGTCGCGACCTTCCGCGCCAATCACCCGCAAAACGAAGACGACGAAGACAGCAACCAGTCCTCGCGCAACGAGAGCGGGCGCATTCTGCGTGACAACGTCTACGGCACCCTGGAAGAAGACGCGCAGCGCCGCGACTTCACCATCAACGCCCTGTATTACGATCCGGTCAGCGAGCGCATCCTTGACTACGCCAACGGCGTACACGACATCCGCAACCACCTGATCCGCCTGATCGGCGACCCAAAGAAACGTTACCAGGAAGACCCGGTGCGGATGCTGCGGGCCGTGCGTTTCGCCGCCAAGCTCAATTTCGGTATCGAAAAGCACACCGTCCAGCCGATCCGCGAACTGGCGCCGATGCTGCGCGAGATTCCGTCGGCCCGACTGTTCGAGGAAGTGCTCAAGCTGTTCCTCTCCGGTCATGGCGCCATCACCTTCGAGATGCTGGTCGACCTGCAACTGTTCGCGCCGCTGTTCCCGGCCAGTGCCGATGCGCTGGAACACAACCCGGAATACACCCACACGTTGATCAGCGAAGCACTGACCAACACCGACCTGCGGATCAAGCAGAACAAACCGGTGACCCCGGCGTTCCTGTTTGCCGCCCTGCTGTGGCCAGCCCTGCCGGCCCGCGTGTTGCGTCTGCAAGAGCGCGGCATGCCGCCGATTCCGGCGATGCAGGAAGGCGCTCACGAACTGATCGCCGAGCAGTGCCAACGCATCGCGATTCCAAAACGCTTCACCATGCCGATTCGCGAGATCTGGGACATGCAGGAACGCCTGCCACGCCGCAGCGGCAAGCGTGCCGACCTGTTGCTGGACAACCCGCGCTTCCGTGCCGGCTACGATTTCCTGCTGTTGCGTGAAAGCGCCGGCGAGCAGACCGATGGCCTGGGCGAATGGTGGACCGATTATCAGGACGCCAACGACAGCGAACGTCGCGACATGATCCGTGACCTCAGCGGTAAGGGTGATGACGCCAGTGGTGCACCGCGCAAGCGTCGCCGCAGCAGCGGTTCCAAGCGCAAACGCGCCGGCGCACCGAGCGCCACGGGCGAATAAGGCATGGAACGCATCTACATCGGCATGGGCAGCAACCTGGCTGACCCGGCCGAACAACTGCGAAGCGCGGTCGACGCGCTGGGGCAATTGCCCGATACCGAACTGGTCGGCGTGTCTGCCTTCTACCAAAGCGACTCCCTGCTGCCGGGGCAACCGCGTTATACCAACGCGGTTGCCGCGCTCGACAGCGCGCTCGCCCCGCTGGATCTGCTCGATGCCTTGCAAGCCATCGAAAACGATCAGGGCCGCGAACGCCTGGAGCGCTGGGGCCCGCGCACGCTGGATCTGGACATTCTGCTGTTCGGTGATCGCCTGATCGACGAGCCGCGCCTGAAAGTCCCGCATTACCACATGCAGGAGCGCGCATTCGTTCTCTATCCTTTGGCCGAACTGGCGCCCGATGATCTGCGTCTGGCCGATGGCCGCACCCTTGCCGATCTTCTCGCAGCCTGCCCGTTCGTCGGCCTCGAACGCCTTCCCCTCCCCTGACATCTATCCCCTGTGGGAGCGGGCTTGCTCGCGAATGCGGTGTATCAGCTCAATAAGATGCTGACTGGCACGGCGCCTTCGCGAGCAAGCCCGCTCCCACATCGACCTGTCCAAATCCCGGTTTTTGTCGGACAAAAAAACCGCAGATCAGGCCCGCCGGCCCGCTGAATCGCATCAGTAACGCCGGTAACACTCCCCTCGTAACAATGCGGTAACACATGCAATTGACTTCCTGAGGCCTCATCACGACTATAGGCGTCCCGCTGCCGCCAACCCGGCATACAAGGGCGCAATCCAGGCCTTATAAGCACGACAAAAGAGCGTGCGCCTGAATAGATGACGAATCACGCGCGTTACTCGCAGTAGTTTCCAAAGCGCCTGAACGAGGATTTCTTACATGCCAGCCATCACCCTGACCACGCTCCAGAGCCTCAAGCAGAAAGGTGAAAAGATCACCATGCTGACCTGCTATGACGCGACCTTCGCCCACGCCTGCAACGAGGCCGGTGTCGAAGTGCTGCTGGTGGGCGACTCCCTCGGCATGGTCCTGCAGGGTCACGACAGCACCCTGCCGGTGACCACCGCAGAAATGGCCTACCACGTTGCCAGCGTCAAACGCGGCAACTCTGATGCCCTGATCCTGGCCGACCTGCCGTTCATGGCCAACGCCACCCTCGAACAAACCATGACCAACAGCGCCCTGCTGATGCAGGCCGGCGCGCACATGGTCAAGGTCGAAGGCGCCTTGTGGCTGGCGGACTCGATCCGCCTGCTGGTCGAGCGCGGTGTGCCGGTCTGCGCCCACATGGGCCTGACCCCGCAAGCCGTGAACATTCTGGGTGGCTATAAAGTGCAGGGTCGCAACGAAAACCAGGCTCGCCAGATGCGCGCCGACGCGATCTCGCTGGAGCAGGCCGGTGCAGCCATGCTGCTGCTCGAATGCGTGCCGAGCGAACTGGCAGCTGAAATCAGCCAGGCCGTGAAGATTCCGGTGATCGGCATTGGCGCCGGCAGCGACACCGACGGTCAGGTGCTGGTACTGCACGACATGCTCGGCCTGTCGATCAGCGGCCGCGTGCCGAAATTCGTGAAGAACTTCATGCAGGGTCAGGACAGCATCCAGTCCGCGCTGAAGGCTTACGTCAGTGAAGTCAAAGCCACCACTTTCCCCGGGATCGAACACGGATTCTCTGCATGAACACCGTCAAAACCGTACGTGAACTGCGCGCCGCCGTGGCGCGCGCCCGCAGTGAAGGCAAGCGCATCGGCTTCGTGCCGACCATGGGCAACCTGCACAGCGGCCACATCGCGCTGATCACCAAGGCCACCCAGCGCGTGGACTTCGTGGTTGCGAGCATTTTCGTCAACCCGCTGCAGTTCGGCGCCGGCGAAGACCTCGACAAGTACCCACGCACCCTCGCGGCGGATCAGGAAAAACTGCTGGAAGCCGGATGCGATCTGCTGTTCGCCCCGACCGTCGAGGAAATGTACCCCGACGGCATGGCCGGTCAGACCCGGGTCAGCGTGCCGCAACTTTCCGAAGGCCTGTGCGGCGCCAGCCGTCCGGGGCACTTCGAAGGCGTGGCGACGGTGGTCAGCAAGCTGTTCAACATGGTCCAGCCGGACCTGGCGATCTTCGGCCAGAAAGATTTCCAGCAACTGGCGGTGATCCGCGCGCTGGTGCACGACCTGAACATGCCGATCCAGATCATCGGCGAGCCGACCGTACGCGCCGCCGACGGTCTGGCGCTGTCCTCGCGCAACGGTTTCCTCAGTGAAGAACAACGCGCCGTGGCGCCGGTGGTCTATCGCACCCTGAGCAGCATTGCCGAGTCGATCAAGCAAGGCGAGCGCGACTTCCCTGCCCTGATCCAGGCGCAACGCCAGCAACTGGAAGCCGCCGGCCTGCGTCCGGATTACCTGGAAATTCGCCACGCCCTGACCCTGCGTCCGGCAACGGCGGAAGATCGTGATCTGGTGATTCTGGTCGCGGCCTTCCTCGGCACCACCCGGTTGATCGACAACCTGCATCTGAATCTCGATACCCCCGCCTGAACACCGGCAGACGCTGTGGAAGCAACCCCGCTCCCACAGCGTCTGTACCCACTTCCAGACTGTATTGCTGAGCACCTGACCATCGGGCAAACTGCCCGCCGTTCCACTGCGCGCAAAAGCAGGGACTTGCTCGCATTACTCGCCGTCTGTCGGCCCCGTCTGTTATCAATGTTAAAAAAGTACCGAAAACAGGTCAGACAAAGCCAAGACAGATCGCGGCGCTGGGTTTACTGTATTCGCCCTGCGCCAAAGTAATCGTGTCGACGCAGTTGCCCCCTCGCCCAAACATGGCGGGGAGGTCTTTTCAGAGTTCAAAAGGCCGTTCAAGTAAAAAGGAAAACCGCAGCGATGGCGTACTACCGCACTCCTCATGACGTTACCGCTCTGCCTGCCTGGCAAGCGTTGAAAGATCACCGCCAAGCCATGCAGGATTTCAGCATGCGCGAAGCCTTCAACGCCGATCCGCAGCGCTTCAATCAGTTCACTCTCAGCAGCTGCGGACTGTTTCTCGACTATTCGAAGAATCTGATCAACGCCGAGACCCGCAACCTGCTGGTGGGTCTGGCCAATGAAGTCGATCTCAAGGGCGCGATCAAGGCGCTGTTCGACGGCGAAATCGTCAACTCCTCCGAAGGCCGCCCGGCGCTGCACACCGCCCTGCGTCGCCCGGTCGGCGACAAGCTGTCGGTCAACGGCGTCAACGTGATGCCTGAAGTACACAAGGTGCTGAACCAGATCACCGATCTCGTGGGCCGCATCCACGACGGTCTGTGGCGCGGTTACACCGAGAAGCCGATCACTGACGTGGTGAACATCGGCATCGGTGGCTCGTTCCTCGGCCCCGAGCTGGTTTCCGAAGCCCTGCTGTCCTACGCCCAGAAAGGCGTGCGTTGCCATTACCTGGCGAACATCGACGGCAGCGAGTTCCACGAGCTGACGCAAAAACTGCGCGCCGAGACCACGCTGTTCATCGTTTCGTCGAAATCGTTCAACACCCTCGAAACCCTGAAAAACGCCCAGGCCGCACGCGCCTGGTACCTGGCTCAGGGTGGTTCGGAAGCCGAGCTGTATCGCCACTTCATCGCCGTATCGAGCAACAACGCGGCAGCCGTGGCCTTCGGTATCCGCGAAGAAAACATCTTCCCGATGTGGGACTGGGTCGGCGGTCGTTACTCGCTGTGGTCGGCCATCGGTCTGCCAATCGCGCTGGCCATCGGCATGTCCAACTTCAAGGAACTGCTGTCCGGTGCCTACACCATGGACCAGCATTTCCAGAGCGCGCCGTTCGAACAGAACATGCCGGTGCTGCTGGCCCTGCTCGGCGTGTGGTACGGCAACTTCTGGGGCGCGCAAAGCCATGCGATCCTGCCGTACGACCACTATCTGCGTAACATCACCAAGCACTTGCAACAGCTGGACATGGAATCCAACGGCAAGAGCGTGCGTCAGGACGGCACTGCGGTGTCGACCGATACCGGGCCGGTGATCTGGGGCGGCGTCGGCTGCAACGGTCAGCACGCTTACCACCAGTTGCTGCACCAAGGCACCCAACTGATCCCGGCCGACTTCATCGTGCCGATCGTCAGCTTCAACCCGGTCTCCGACCACCATCAGTGGCTGTACGCCAACTGCCTGTCGCAGAGCCAGGCGCTGATGCTCGGCAAGACCCTGCCGGAAGCCGAAGCGGAACTGCGCGACAAGGGCATGAGCGAAGACCAGGTGCAGAAACTCGCACCGCACAAGGTGATCCCGGGCAACCGTCCGAGCAACACCATCGTGGTCGAGCGCATCAGCCCGCGCCGTCTCGGCGCACTGGTGGCGATGTACGAGCACAAAGTCTTCGTGCAAAGCGTGGTCTGGGGCATCAACGCCTTCGACCAGTGGGGCGTGGAACTGGGCAAGGAACTGGGCAAGGGCGTGTACAACCGTCTGGTCGGCAGCGAAGAAACCGCCGCCGAAGACGCGTCCACCCAAGGCCTGATCAACTACTTCCGCGGCCGTCACCGCGGCTGATCCAGCCCCGTAGCTTTACCCTGTGGGAGCGAGCCTGCTCGCGATAGCAATCTGTCAGTCAGCCCAAGCGCTGGCTGACATGACGCCATCGCCAGCAGGCTGGCTCCCACAGTCGTTTGTGGATGACTTGAACCTCTTGGACTCTCGGCGCATCTTTATCCTTGTCGCACAACAAGAATAAGGAACCGTCATGTTCGATATCAGCACGTTCCCCAAAGCCGATGCCGTCCGCCGGGCTGCACAGTTGAGTCAGGACGACTACCAGCGCCTGTACCGCGAATCGATTGAACACCCCAGTACCTTCTGGGCCGAACAGGCCACCCGCTTCCTCGACTGGAGCACGCCGTGGCAGACCGTCCAGCGCTATGACCTGAAGACCGGCGAAGCCGCCTGGTTTGCCGGTGGCAAGCTGAACGTCAGCTACAACTGCATTGACCGCCATCTGGAAAAGCGCGGCGATCAGACCGCCATCCTCTGGGAAGGCGACGACCCTGCCGAATCGACACAAATCACTTACAGCAAACTTCATCACCACGTCTGCCGCCTGGCCAACGTGCTGAAAAGCCGTGGCGTGAAGAAAGGCGACCGGGTGTGCATCTACATGCCGATGATCCCCGAAGCGGCCTACGCGATGCTCGCCTGTGCGCGGATCGGTGCGATTCATTCGGTGGTGTTTGGCGGTTTCTCCCCGGACTCATTGCGTGACCGCATTCTCGACGCCGACTGCCGCACCGTGATCACCGCCGACGAGGGCGTGCGCGGTGGCAAATTCGTGCCGCTGAAACAGAATGTCGACAAGGCCCTGCAGAGTTGCCCGAATGTCAGCACCGTCGTGGTGGTCGAGCGCACTCAGAACAAAGTCGACTGGGTCGAAGGCCGCGACCTCTGGTATCACCAGGCCGTGCGCGACGTCAGCGACGATTGCCCGCCGGAACCGATGGACGCCGAGGATCCGCTGTTCATCCTCTACACCTCCGGCAGCACCGGCAAACCCAAGGGCGTGCTGCACACCACCGGCGGTTACCTGCTGCAGGCGGCAATGACCTTCAAGTACGTGCTGGATTACCGCGACGGCGAAGTGTTCTGGTGCACCGCCGACGTCGGCTGGGTCACCGGCCACAGCTATATCGTGTACGGGCCGCTGGCCAACGGCGCCACCACCCTGATCTTCGAAGGCGTGCCGAGCTACCCGAGCACTTCGCGGTTCTGGCAGGTGATCGACAAACATAAGGTCAACATCTTCTACACCGCCCCCACCGCCCTGCGCGCCCTGATGCGTGAAGGCGCCGGGCCGTTGCAGGAAACGTCGCGGCAAAGCCTCAGATTGCTCGGCAGTGTCGGTGAGCCGATCAACCCGGAAGCGTGGGAATGGTATTTCAACGTAGTCGGCGAACAGCGCTGCCCGATCGTCGATACCTGGTGGCAGACCGAAACCGGCGGCATCATGCTCAGCCCGCTGGTCAGCGCCCAGCGGATCAAACCGGGCTGCGCCACCCAACCAATGTTCGGCGTACAACCGGTGCTGCTCGATGAACACGGCAAGGAAATCCAGGGCGCCGGCAGTGGCGTGCTGGCGATCAAGTCGAGCTGGCCGGCGCAGATCCGCAGCGTTTACGGCGACCCGCAGCGCATGGTCGACACCTACTTCAAGCCCTACCCCGGTTACTACTTCACCGGCGACGGCGCCCGCCGTGACGAGGACGGCGATTACTGGATCACCGGGCGCATCGACGACGTGATCAATGTCTCCGGCCATCGCATCGGCACCGCCGAGGTAGAGAGCGCGCTGGTGCTGCACGACAGCATTGCCGAGGCCGCTGTGGTCGGCTATCCACACGACGTCAAAGGCCAGGGGATTTATGCCTTTGTCACTCCGATGAACGGCACCGAGCCCAGTGATGAACTGAAGAAAGAACTGCTGGCCCACGTCAGCAAGGAAATTGGCAGCTTCGCCAAACCGGACCTGATCCAGTGGGCCCCGGCCCTGCCGAAGACCCGCTCGGGCAAGATCATGCGGCGGATACTGCGCAAGATCGCCTGCAACGAGCTCGACAGCCTCGGCGACACCTCGACGCTGGCGGATCCGAGCGTAGTGCAGGGCTTGATCGATAAACGCTTGAATCAGTAAGGCCGCAAACGCATCGCGAGCAGGCTCGCTCCCACAAGGACTTATGATCGTCTGTGGGAGCGAGCCTGCTCGCGATGGGAACCCCTCGAGTGCCTGCCAAACTGCTAAACTCCCGCGCCCCGATTTCCTCCAGCAAGGCGCCCGCATGTCTTCCTTGAACCTGGCGCTGCGCGCCGCTCTCGATCAACGCCAGGATCTGCTCGCCGAGCTGCACCGCCAGGGCACCGACTGCTATCGGCTGTTCCACGGCAGCCAGGAAGGCGCCGGCGGCCTGACCATTGACCGCTACGGCCCGCAACTGATGGTGCAAAGCTTCCACCAGACCCTGGCGCGTGAAGACCTGCTGCAACTGCACGCCATGGTCAACCAGACTCTTGGCCTGGAAACCCTGCTGGTCTACAACGACCGCTCCCGTGGCAACTCACGGATCGATCGTGAAGACAGCGTCTACCGCGCCGACGACGCCGCGCTGGCCGATCTAGTCGGCCACGAATGGGGCTTGAACTATCGCGTGCGCGGACGTCACGCCGGGCAGGATCCGCTGCTGTTCCTCGACCTGCGCAACACCCGCGGCTGGGTCAAGGATCACGCCAAGGGCAAAAGTGTGCTCAACCTGTTCGCCTATACCTGCGGGGTCGGTCTCAGCGCGGCGGCCGGCGGTGCGCGCGAGGTGTGCAACCTGGATTTCGCCGAGGGCAATCTGGCAGTCGGCCGCGAGAACGGCCAGCTCAATCCGCACCTGCCGACCATGGAATTCATCCAGTCCGACTACTTCCCGGCCATCCGCCAACTGGCCGGCCTGCCGATCAGCCAGCGTCGCGGGCAGAAACTGCCGAGCTATCAACGCCTCGAACAGCGCCAGTACGATCTGGTGCTGCTCGACCCACCCGCGTGGGCCAAGAGCGCGTTCGGCACCGTCGACCTGCTGCGCGATTATCAAAGCCTGCTCAAGCCGGCCCTGCTGACCACCGCCGAGAATGGCGTGCTGATCTGCTGCAACAACCTGGCGAAAGTCAGCATGGACGATTGGCGCGAGCAGGTGCTGCGCTGCGCGGAAAAAGCCGGGCGGCCGGTGCGTGAGTGGAGCGTGATGACCCCGGGCCGCGACTTCCCGTCGCTGGATCAGCAGCCACCGCTGAAGACCCTGATCCTTCAGCTCTAAGCGTTGCCAAGGAAATTTCCCACGGAAATATCTGAACAATCCTGAGCATGGGCAATTGCTTCGGAACCGGAATCGCGTGCCATACTCCAAGGCACTCCGATTCAGACAGATGAAGCCGCACATGCCCAAAGGATTGATTCGCGCGATTGGCGCCCTGTTGACTGCCCTGGCCCTCTACAGCCTGCTGGGGTTCCTGATTTTGCCGGGCATTGCGCTCAGGGTGGTGAATCAGCAACTGGCCAACTACGCCACGGTGCCGGCGCATCTGCAACGTATCGAACTCAACCCGTTCAGCCTTGAACTCACGCTGTGGGGCCTGGTGATCGGCGAGCCGGGCAAGGAACAGGTCGGCTTCGAACGTCTGTACGCCAACCTGCAACTCGACAGCCTGTGGACCAAAGCCCTGCATCTGTCCGACATCGAACTGGAAAAATCCAGGACCGAGATCCTGTTCGCCAAGGACGGTCAGCTCAACCTCCTCGGTCTGTTCAAGCTCCCGGCCAGCGAGCCAACCCCGGCCAATCCCGACGCCAAACCGTTTCCGCTGCGCATCGACCGGATCCAGCTGGTCGGCGGCAACCTGCATTTCGTGGATGCGCGGCCCAGCGAGCCGATCGAATTTCTCTACGACAAGCTCGACTTCGAGCTGAAAAACCTCAGCACCCTGCCCGAAGACAACGCCGACATGACCCTCGTCGCGATCGGCCCGGCCGGTGGGCAGATCGACTGGAAAGGCAACTTCAGCCTGATCCCGATCGCTTCCGAAGGCACGCTCAAGATCACCGACGGCCAAATGAAAGCCTTCTGGCCCTACGTGCGTGATGCCGTGCCACTGGTGCTGGAAAACGGGGTCGTCAGCCTGAGCACCGACTACAAGCTCAACCTGTCCAAGGAAACCGAACTGCTGCTGAGCAACGTGGCGGTCAATATCGCGCCGTTCGCCATCAAGGCGCCGGACGGACGCCCGCTGGCGAAACTCGAGCGTCTCGACGTCAGCGACACCACTGTGGACCTGGCCAAACAGCAAGTGGTGGTCGGCAAGATCCGCAGTCAGAAACTGGAAACCTGGGCAGCCCTGGAAGCGGACGGACAACTGGATTGGCAAAAACTGTTCGCCAGCCAGCCATCGAAACCAGCCGCCAAAGCTGCGGCGGAACCGAAAAGCACTCCGGCCGCCGCCGACTCGCCGAAACCCGAACCGACCGCGCCGAGCAAACCGTGGCAAGTGTTGATCAAGGACGTGCAACTGCGTGACTACAAAGTGCATCTGGCCGACCGTTCGGCGAAGCCGGAAGTCACGCTGGATGTCACGCCGCTGAACGTCGATCTGCAGAATTTCGACAGCCTCAACGGCTCGCCCTTCAACCTCAGGCTCGACACCGGGCTGGGCAAGCAAGGCAAGATCAGCGCCGATGGCGTGGTCAACCTAGCGCCGGTCACCGCGCAGCTCAACGTGAAAACCCAGGACATCGACCTGCGGGTCGCGCAGTCCTACATCAACCCGTTCATTCGCCTCGAACTGCGCAGCGGCATGCTCGGCAGCGACCTGAAAGTGAACCTCAAAAGCACTGACCCGCTGGCCCTCAGCGTCACCGGTCGTGCTCAGATCGATCAGTTGCACACCCTCGACACCCTGAAAACCCGCGACTTCCTGAAGTGGCAGCAAGTGGTGGTCGAAGGACTGAACTATCAGCACGGCGACAGCCTGTCGATCGACAGGGTCAACCTGTTCCAGCCGTATGCGCGGTTCATGATCAATGATGATCGCACCACCAACATCGACGACTTGCTCATTCCGCAGCCGGCCGATTCCGGGGCGAAGACCGCCGCGGCGAAACCGGCGAGCAATGACAAACCGCTGGGTATTCACATCGGCGGCATCGCGATCAACGACGGCTCGGCCAACTTCGCCGACTTCAGCCTGACCCCGAACTTCGCCACCGCCGTGCAGCAGCTCAACGGGCAGATCGGCACCATCGACAGCCGTCAGGCGAAACCGGCCAGCGTCGACATCAAGGGCAAGGTCGACCGCTATGCGCCGGTGACCATCAAAGGCGCGGTCAACCCGTTCGACCCGATGGCCAGCCTCGACATCGCCACCAGTTTCAAACGGGTCGAACTGACCACCCTGACGCCCTACTCCGGCAAGTTCGCCGGCTACCGCATCCGCAAGGGCCGGCTCAACCTCGACCTGCATTACCTGATCACCAAAGGCCAGCTCAAGGCCGAGAACAAAGTGGTGGTCGAGCAACTGCAACTGGGTGAGAAAGTCGACAGCCCGGATGCCGTGAGCCTGCCGCTGAAACTGGCGATCGCCCTGCTCAAGGACGTCGACGGCAAGATTTCCATCGAACTGCCGGTCACCGGTGACCTGAACAATCCGCAATTCAGCGTGATGCCGATTGTCTGGCAGACCCTGCGCAACCTGATCGTCAAGGCCGCCGCCGCACCGTTCAAGCTGATTGGCGGCCTGGTCAGCGGTGGCGGCTCGGAAGACCTCGGCACCGTGTCCTTTGCACCGGGCTCCAGCGACCTGAGCAAAGACGCCGAAGCGGCGCTGGTGAAGCTGTCGCAAGCGCTGAAGGAACGTCCGGCCCTGCGCCTGGAAATCGAAGGCACTGCGGCAAAAAGCAGTGATGGCCCGTTGCTCGCCGAACAGCGCCTGGAACGTGAATACCAGTACAACTACTACAAGATGCTCCAGCGCCGTGGCGACAAGGTGCCGGCGCAGGCTTCGCTGATCCAGGTCCCGGATAACGAAAAAGGCCCACTGCTCGAGGGCATCTATCGCACCCGCCTGAAAACCCAGCCACCGGCCGAGTGGAAGGATCTGGGCAAGGAAGAACGCACCGCGAAAATGCGCGCCGACGTGATCAAGTTCTGGAGCTCCAGCGACGTGCTGCTGCGCCAGCTCGGTCAGGACCGTGCCAGCAGTATCAAAGACTATCTGGTGGACAAGGGCCAACTGGCGGACGATCGTGTGTACTTCATCGACGCCAACCTCGGCGAAGCGGAAAGCGACGGCCGGGTAGTGACACAAATGCATCTGGATGCCGAGTGATGAACCCAAAGTGGCTGGCTGCACTGGGGCTGGTATTTCTCGCCAGCCAGGCTGCGGCGTCCGATACCTTGCGCTGCGGCAGCCAGTTGGTGAGCCTTGGCGACCGCGCCAGCGAGGTGCTGCAAAAATGTGGCGAGCCGGTTGGTCGCGATCTGCTCGGTTACAAACGCAGCGCCAACCGTCGTGAAGAGTTTCAGGTCGAGGAATGGACTTACGGCCCGAACAACGGCATGTATCAATACCTGCGCTTTGAAGGCAATCGCCTGAAGCAGATCAACAGCAAACGCGGCAATTGACCTTCCCCGCCTTTTCCGGCCCCTGAATAGAACAGGCCCCGACATGAATGCCGGGGCCTGTAATGGCCACATTCCGTGTGGCCGGTCGCATGAACTCTAAAGTGCGGCAGACGTATTGCTCGGCCCGCCTGTCGCGTCTTCTCCCGGTCCAGGCGAGAAGTCTTGCCTTACTCGGCTTTCAGGCCGTCAGCGGAGACCGCTCTCACGCCTTTGATTTTCTTGGTGATGTTCACAGCGGTGGTTTTCTGAGCTTCGGTGATCGCGACGTCAGAAGACAGGGAAACCACGCCTTTGTTGGTTTCAACTTTGATGTCGGTGCCAGGAATGCCTTTTTCGGTTACCAGGTCGCTTTTGACTTTGGTGGTGATCCAGGTATCGGAAGTAGCTTCTTTAGCCTTGGTGACTTCACCGGCAGCCAGGGTCATTGGAGCCTGAGTGGTCTGGGTGGATTGAGCAAATGCACCCGAAGCCATGGTCAGGGTCAGCGCGGTAGCAGCAGCGGCAGTGATAGCGAACTTCTTCATACGAGTAACTCCTGTTTTTCTGGAAAGTCTGCTGGTTGTCTTGTCAGCAGGGTTACTGGAGACATTGCGAACGCTGTGCCAACTTTTAAAAATCAACTAAATCTTTACAAATCAATAACTTACAAATTAATAAAATCTCCGAAATCATGCAATTTGCATGACCCTGTGCAAAAAGACGTGCAAGTTACGGCTTTTCTGAAAGTTCCTAACTCGCTGAAATAATTAAAGCTTTTATTAAACCGTCAGCCAAAAAAAGCCCCGCAGTGCGGGGCATTCTTTATAGAGCAGCCAGCTTTAAGCAGTGTGGATCAAACGCCCGGGCAACTGGTGGTCGAATAGTCTTTCGAACCAGAGAACTTGCACGACCAACCTGCTGCCGCCGTACGGGTCAGGGTGACGGTTTGCCCCAACACAGGCGCCGGAGCGTTGAGCAAGGTGCAGGTGATGGTCCCTGTGCCGTCGGCAACTTTACCGCTCGCCGCCAGCGTGCAATTTTGTGTCGCAGTCGTACCTGCATTGACGTTAGTAATGCTCGGATCAGTAGAGCCGGCATTGATGACGTCTTCGAAGTTGACCTTAAGCGCCGACGCTTCGGCAATCCCCGCCGTGACCTTGGCCCGCGCCTGATATTTGGAGTACTGCGGCAAGGCAATCGTCGCCAGAATCCCGATGATCGCCACAACGATCAGCAGCTCGATCAGAGTGAAACCCTGTTGTTTATTCATAGACACGCTCCATGCATGAGTCGAAATCTCATGATCTGTTCAGGACTCAGCACAGCCCGTGCCAAGCGCTCGCAGCCCCGGCCTGCTGGGCGTGACCCGGACGTCCTGCCGATTCCTACAACCCGTAACCGCACTATCTGACACTTTTTGTCACCCGCACTCCACGTGTGTGGCGCTGTCACTTGACTAGGCTATAAGTCATGAACGGCAAGCACGTGGAAACCCCATGAATGACATCGCTCTGAGCGGTCTGGCCAAGCAACTGGTCCAGGCCGAATTGCTCACGGAAAAGAGTGCCCAGCAAGCCTGGCAACAGGCGCAGCGCAATCGCCTGTCGCTGGTCAGTTACCTGGTGCAGAACAAACTGGTGAAGAGCTGGCAGGTCGCGGAAATTGCCTCGGAGCATTTCGGCATGGCATTTCTCGACCTCAACTGCCTCGACAAGGAAACCCAGCCCAAAGGCCTGGTCAGCGAAAAACTGGTGCGCCAGCACCACGCCCTGCCCCTCTGGCGACGCGGCAACAAACTGTTCGTGGGGGTTTCCGACCCGAGTAATCATCAGGCGATCAACGACATTCAGTTCAGCACCGGGCTGAGCACCGAAGCCATTCTGGTCGAAGACGACAAGCTCACCGACGCCATCGAAAAATTCTTCGACACCCACGCCACCGGCCTGGAGGAGATGGCCGATGTCGACCTCGACGGTCTGGATATCGAATCGGTCGACGACAGCAAGCAGGACACCCTCGGCGGAATCGACGCCGACGATGCCCCGGTGGTGCGCTTCGTTCACAAGATGCTCCTGGACGCGATCAAGAGCGGCTCGTCCGACCTGCACTTCGAGCCTTACGAAAAGAACTACCGGGTGCGGGTGCGCACCGACGGCATTCTGCGGGAAGTGGCCAAGCCGCCGATTCAACTGGCCGGGCGCATCGCTGCACGCTTGAAGGTAATGGCCAGCCTCGACATTTCGGAGCGACGCAAACCCCAGGACGGGCGGATCAAGATGCGTCTGTCGAAAAGCAAGTCGATCGATTTCCGGGTCAACACCCTGCCCACCCTCTGGGGGGAGAAAGTGGTGATTCGGATCCTCGACCCGTCCAGCGCCCAGATCGGCATCGATGCCCTCGGCTACGAGCCGGAGCAGAAAGACCTGTACATGGCCGCCCTCAAACAGCCGCAAGGCATGATTCTGGTGACCGGCCCCACCGGCTCGGGCAAGACCGTGTCGCTGTACACCGGGCTGAACATCCTCAATACCGTCGACATCAATATCTCCACGGCCGAAGACCCGGTGGAAATCAACATGGAAGGCATCAACCAGGTCAACGTCAATCCCCGTCAGGGACTGGACTTTGCCCAGGCCCTGCGCTCGTTCCTGCGTCAGGACCCGGACGTGATCATGGTCGGCGAAATCCGCGACCTCGAAACCGCCGAAATCGCGATCAAGGCCGCCCAGACCGGTCACCTCGTGCTGTCCACCCTGCACACCAACAGCGCAGCAGAGACCCTCACCCGCCTGCACAACATGGGCATCCCCGGCTTCAACATCGCGACCTCGGTGAGCCTGATCATTGCCCAGCGTCTGGCGCGAAAACTCTGCAGCCACTGCAAGAAACCCATCGAGATCCCACGCGAGACCCTGATCAAGGAAGGCTTCCCCGAGGAACGCATCGGCCATTTCACGATCTATGAGCCCGCCGGTTGCGATCACTGCAACGGCGGGTACAAGGGTCGCGTGGGGATTTATGAAGTGGTAAAGAACACCCCCGATCTGCAACGGCTGATCATGGCCGAGGGCAACTCACTGGAAATCGATATCCAGATGCGCCGGGACGGCTTCAATGACCTGCGTACCTCGGGCCTGATCAAGGCCATGCAAGGCATTACCAGCCTTGAAGAAATCAACCGGGTCACCAAGGACTGAACATGGCGGTCAAGGCAGCAAAAGTCAGCGTCTACGCCTGGGAAGGCACGGACCGTAAAGGCAGCAAGGTGACCGGCGAGTTGAGCGGCCAAAACCCCGCACTGGTCAAGGCCCAATTGCGCAAGCAAGGGATCAACCCGGGCAAGGTGCGCAAGAAATCCGCCTCGCTGCTGAGCTTCGGCAAGCGCATCAAGGCCCAGGACATTGCCCTGTTCACCCGGCAGATGGCGACCATGATGAAGGCCGGCGTACCGCTGTTGCAGTCGTTCGACATCATTGGCGAAGGCTTCGAAAACCCGGCCATGCGCAAGCTGGTGGACGAGGTGAAACAGGAGGTCGCCGCCGGTAACAGCTTCGCCGCCGCGCTGCGCAAGAAGCCGCAATATTTCGACGAGTTGTACTGCAACCTGGTGGATGCCGGCGAGCAGTCCGGCGCCCTCGACACCCTGCTGGAGCGGGTCGCGACCTACAAGGAAAAGAGCGAAAGCCTCAAGGCCAAGATCAAGAAGGCCATGACCTACCCGTCGGCCGTAGTGCTGGTGGCGGCGGTGGTCACCGGGATTCTGCTGGTCAAGGTGGTGCCGCAGTTTCAGTCGGTGTTCTCCGGCTTCGGTGCCGAACTGCCGGCCTTCACGCTGATGGTGATCAGCCTGTCCGAATTCATGCAGCAATGGTGGTGGGCGATTCTCGGTGCGCTGGTGGCCGCGTTTTTCGGCACCCGCCATGCCCTGAAAAAATCCCAGGCCCTGCGCGATCGACGCGACGCCTGGTTTCTCAAGCTGCCGCTGGTGGGCACATTGATGTACAAGTCCGCCGTGGCGCGGTTTGCCCGGACCCTGTCGACTACCTTCGCCGCCGGTGTGCCGCTGGTGGAAGCGCTGGACTCGGTGGCCGGTGCCACCGGCAACGTGGTGTTCAAGCGTGCCGTGCTGCGCATCCGCCAAGACGTCTCTACCGGCATGCAGCTGAATTTCTCGATGCGTTCCACCGGCATCTTTCCGAATATGGCGGTGCAGATGACCGCCATCGGCGAAGAGTCCGGCGCACTGGACGAGATGCTCGACAAGGTCGCAGGTTTCTATGAGGACGAAGTGGACAACATGGTCGACAACCTCACCAGCCTGATGGAGCCGTTCATCATGGTGGTGCTGGGGGTGATCGTCGGCGGTCTGGTGGTGGCGATGTACCTGCCGATCTTCCAACTCGGCTCAGCGATCTGACATGCCTATCGACGAACTCCTCAGCCTGTATCCGCTGGCCTTTGTCGTCGCCGCCCTGCTGCTGGGGCTGGTGGTGGGCAGTTTCCTCAACGTGTTGATCTGGCGCCTGCCGAAAATGCTCGAGCGCGAATGGCGCCAGCAGGCTCACGATGTACTGGGCCTGCCCGGTGAATCGCCATTGCCCACCTATAACCTGATGCTGCCGCACTCGCAATGCCCGCACTGTGGCCACCGGATCCGTGCGTGGGAAAACATTCCCCTGTTGAGTTACGTGTGCCTGCGCGGGCGCTGTTCAAGTTGCAGCGCACCGATCAGCAAGCGTTACCCGCTGACCGAACTGGCCTGCGGCCTGCTCTCGGCGTTCATCGCCTGGCACCTGGGTTTCGGCTGGCCGGCGTGCCTGTTGATCGTGCTGACCTGGGGCCTGTTGGCCATGAGCCTGATCGACACCGAACATCAATTGCTGCCCGACGTGCTGGTGCTGCCGCTGCTGTGGCTGGGGCTGATCGTCAACAGCTTCGAGCTGTTCGTGCCGCTGCACGACGCCCTGTGGGGCGCGGTGCTGGGCTATATGGCCCTGTGGTCGGTGTTCTGGCTGTTCAAACTGCTCACCGGCAAGGACGGCATCGGTCACGGCGATTTCAAGCTGCTGGCGCTGCTCGGGGCCTGGGGCGGCTGGCAGATTCTGCCGCTGACCATCCTCTTGTCCTCGCTGGTGGGCGCCGTACTCGGGGTGATTTTGCTCAAGCTGCGCGACCAGAAAACCTCGACGCCGATCCCCTTCGGCCCGTATCTGGCAATTGCCGGCTGGATTGCCTTGCTCTGGGGTGGTCAAATAACCGGCTTCTATTGGCAGTTTGTCGGTTTGAAATGAATACCCCTGCGGAAAAACCCTGGATTCTCGGCCTGACCGGCGGCATTGGCAGCGGCAAAAGCGCCGCCGCCCAGCACTTCATTGATCTTGGTATCCACGTGGTGGACGCCGATCACGCGGCGCGCTGGGTGGTCGAACCGGGCCGCCCGGCGCTGGCGAAGATCGCCGAACACTTCGGCCCCGAAGTCCTGCAGGCCGACGGCACGCTGGATCGTGCAGCCCTGCGCAAACTGATTTTTGAGGTGCCGGAGCAACGACGCTGGCTCGAAGCGCTGCTGCATCCGCTGATCGCCGAAGAAATCGCCCATCACCTGGCGCTGGCAAAATCGCCTTATGCGATTCTGGTTTCGCCGCTGCTGATCGAATCCGGGCAATACGCGATGACCCAGCGAATCCTGGTGATCGACGCCCCGCAACAACTGCAGATCGAACGCACCTTGCAGCGTGACCAGACCAGCGAACAGCAGGTCCAGGCGATCCTCAAGGCCCAGTCCAGCCGCGAAGACCGCGTCAGCCGTGCCGACGACGTGGTGGTCAACGACCGCGACCTCGCCTGGCTGCACAGCGAGGTCGAGCGCCTGCATCACTTTTACCTGACTTTATCCGGAGGCCAATCATGAGCCAGACCCCAACCGTCAACTGCCCGACTTGCGGCGCGCCCGTGGAATTCACCACGGAGAACAAATACCGTCCGTTCTGCTCGGACCGCTGCAAACTCATCGACCTCGGCGCCTGGGCGTCGGAAGAGCACAAGATTCCGGTGGCCCCGGATGCCGAGGACGAACTGTTTTCCGGCGATTTCGACCCGCGTCACTGATCCCGTTCAGGGCCGCATGAAGCCGTAGTCCTGATCGTCGTCGAGGTTTTCCGCCAGAAAGCGCAACTCGTCGGCCAGGTCTTCGGCGTTGCGCACCGCCTTGCTCTGCTGCACCACCGCACTGAGCAAGGCGCGCAGGCTCAGGCCCGGATCGAACCCCACTTCCTGCGCCATCTCCAGACTCTGCCGGGTTTCCTGCCTCGCCCACTCGTACACGCTCATGCCGCTGCTCCTGAAGGAATTTGGCCGAGCATGAAATGCCGCGCGCAGAGTGGATTTGATGTGGATCAAGACTTGGGATCGTCGTCTTTCCACGGCGCCGAAAGGTAACGGGTGCGGTTGAAGGTCTCCAGCCATTCCGGGCAGAACACCACCAACGCGCTGACCACCATGCCGTTGATGAAGGCTTCGGGAAAAATCAGCAGCCACAGGTAACCGATGAAATCTTCCAGCCATTCCGGCATGGCGAAGAGGCCGTCGTACCAGAGCAAGGTCAGGCTCAGCGTCAGGCAGAACAACGCCGACAGCGCCGCGGCGAAAAAACCGGAACAGAAGATGTACACGAACGGATTGCGCGGCTGGGCGCGCTCGACCAGGATCGCCACGCATTCGGTGATCAGCACTGGCAACAGGATCAGCAAGGTGCCATTGACCCCGACGGCCACCAGATCCTGTCGCCCCAGCAGCACCAGCCCCAGTTGGGCCACCAGTGCACCGACGATCGCCAGTGGCCAGTCCAGCAGCAGCGTCACCGCTGTCATGCCGATGAAGTGGTAAGACACCCCGGTGTCGAAATCCCTGCGCACCAGCCACAGCAGAAACAACGCGAACACCGTACCGAACAGCAAATGCTGACGGCGGTTGTCGCTGAACAGCTCGACCCACGGTGCGCGGACAATCGCCCAGAGCAGCGCCGGCAGGTAAATCAGCCAGCCGAGGGTCAGACTTGCCGATGACAGCAGTTCTGCACCGATCATGATCCCATCACCTTCATTCGCACCGCAGACTCCTTTGATTGGCGCTCCTGCGGCGAAGTCTACACCTGCACGGCGGCACATCTGCCGATGCAAAGCTTTCTGCTTGTCGCAATTGAACGCTAAGCTTGGGCCTATGGATGACTCAGATTATTTACGCCTGCTGACCATCGCGGCCGAGCAAGCCAACGCCTTTCTGTCCAATGCCCGCAAATGGGAGCGTGAGCGTTGGGTCTGCCAGCGTCTGCTGCAAGGCCTGAATATTCCTTATCGCGCCGACGAATTCGCTCCCGCCGGGGAACCACCCGATGTGCTGTTTCGCGACGCCAATTTCGAGGTGTTTTTCGTCCTCGACGAGGGCCGTCGGCTCAACGACGAATGGCGCGATGAGCTGCAGCGTCGGCGCAGTGCGTTTTCCCTCAGCCAACTGGTGCGGCGTGAAGCCAAGCCGCGGCGAATTCCGGCCAATGAATTTCTGCTGAGACTGGCGCCGACCTTGCGCAAGAAAGCGCACAACTACAAAGAACGCGGCATGGACCTGGGTGAGCTGGACATCATTGCCTTCGCCAGCCTCAAACGCGAAGTGCTCGACCTCAACAGCCACTTTCCGCCGCCCACCGAATACCTGCGTCAGGGCTGGCGTTCGCTGTCGCTGGTCGGACCTACGTTCGCCCGGGTGCTGTTCGCCCATCCCGATGCCCCGGATTTTCTGCGCGGCAATCTGGGGCGCAGCATCGTGTTCGATGTAGGGATCAGCCTGTGACGCCGCTTCAACAATTGATCGCCGAGGTCCCGCAGAGCGGCCGCGTACGCTGGATTGGCGTGCGTCCTGAATCTCGTGGACCGATGATCGAGCTCGACGCCGTAGAGGCACGCCTTGAAGCGGGACTGACCGGGGATCATGCCCGCCCCGGAGTACGTAACGCCCGACAGGTCACGCTGATTCAGTTCGAACACCTGGCCGTGATCAGTGCATTGATGGGCCGTCCCCACGAGCAACCGGTCAGGCCTGAAGATCTGCGGCGCAATCTCGTCATAAGCGGGATCAATCTGTTCAGCCTCAAGGGGCGGCGCTTTCGCATTGGTCAGGCGATTTTCGAAACCACGGGCTGGTGCCAGCCGTGTGCGCGCCTGCAAAACAACCTTGGCCCGGGCACGTTCCAGGCTGTGCGCGGGCATGGCGGAATCACTGCGCGAGTGTTACAAAGCGGGATCATTCGCCTCGACGATGGCGTGTCTGTCGAACCGGTCCCCGACAGTGGCTATGCTGCGTTCAATCCCGGTTGAAAACCGCTGTAGCGTGTTCTCATTCAGTAACGTCTACCTGACGAGGCCTTTATGACCAGCCGCCTGAAACCCGAAGACCAGAAGCATGTCGAAGAGTACCTGCAGTTGTCCCAACACCGTGTCGAGCGCCGGCCATTCCGGCCGTGGATGCTCCTGGTGCTGGTGCTGGCAGTGACCATTGGTCTGGGCCTGTTGAGCCGATTTATCAGTTACCTGACGCTATGAGCTGCATCGCGCTCGCTCGGGTAACCACACCGATTTCCTTTAAAAACCTTGCGAGCTATCCCTATGTCCCATCGTATTGTCATTGTCGGCGGCGGCGCCGGCGGTCTGGAGTTGGCTACCCGTCTGGGTAAGACTCTGGGCAAACGCGGCACCGCCAGCATCATGCTGGTCGACGCGAATCTCACGCACATCTGGAAACCGCTGCTGCACGAAGTGGCCGCCGGATCGCTGAACTCTTCCGAAGACGAACTCAACTATGTCGCTCAGGCCAAATGGAACCACTTCGAGTTCCAGCTGGGGCGCATGAGCGGGCTCGATCGTGAGCAGAAGAAGATCCAGCTGGCCGCCACCTACGACGAAAACGGCGTTGAACTGGTCCCGGCGCGGGAAGTGCCCTATGACTCGCTGGTGATCGCGGTAGGCAGCACCACCAACGATTTCGGCACCCAGGGCGCCGCGCAGCACTGCCTGTTCCTCGACACCCGCAAACAGGCCGAGCGTTTCCACCAGCAACTGCTCAATCACTATCTGCGCGCCCACGCCGGGCAGACCGATGTGGTCGAGCAGATCAGCGTGGCTATCGTCGGCGCGGGCGCCACGGGTGTGGAACTGGCGGCCGAGCTGCACAACGCCGCCCATGAACTGGCGGCTTACGGTCTGGACCGGATCAAACCGGAAAACATGCACATCACCCTGATCGAAGCCGGGCCACGGGTGCTGCCAGCGCTGCCTGAGCGCATCAGCGGGCCGGTGCACAAGACCCTGGAGAAACTCGGGGTCAACGTGATGACCAACGCCTCGGTCAGCCAGGTCACCGCTGACAGCCTGATCACCGCCGATGGCAACGAGATCAAGGCCAGTCTGAAAGTCTGGGCCGCCGGGATCCGCGCACCGGGTTTCCTCAAGGATATCGACGGTCTGGAAACCAACCGCATCAATCAGCTACAAGTGCTGCCGACGCTGCAGACCACCCGCGACGAAAACATTTTCGCCTTCGGTGACTGCGCCGCCTGCCCGCAACCGGGCTCGGATCGCAACGTTCCACCACGGGCCCAGGCTGCGCACCAACAGGCGTCGCTGCTGGCCAAATCGCTGAAACTGCGCATCGAAGGCAAAACCCTGCCGGAGTACAAGTACACCGACTACGGCTCGCTGATTTCGCTGTCGCGCTTTTCGGCGGTGGGTAACCTGATGGGCAACCTGACCGGCAGCGTGATGCTCGAGGGCTGGCTGGCACGGATGTTCTACGTGTCGCTGTACCGCATGCACCAGATGGCGCTTTATGGGCCGTTCCGCACAGCGATGCTGATGCTCGGCAGCAAGATCGGACGCGGCACCGAGCCACGCTTGAAGCTGCACTGATGTAAAAACACCGTGGGGGCGGGCTCGCCCTCACGGTGTTTTGTTTTCTACTGTATCTGCCCTCGCTTTCCCCACCTTCGCTTACAAACGCCCCGCTCCTCGACACAGACGCGATACACCGCCACCGCTTAATGGCCACACCCGAGCACACCTGCTCCGGCTTGATCGCCCTTAACGTGTGGTTGCGCAGTGCAACCGAAGGAGAATGCAATGTCCCGTACTTCGAAAATCGGCAAAAACTCCCTTGGCCTGGTCGGTGCCGTACTGGCCGGCGGCATGATGCTGTCCGGCTCGGTGTTTGCCGCGCAACCGCTGGCCCAGGGCTACATGGTCGCTTCGGCCGAGACCTCGGTGAAAACCCCGGAAGGCAAATGCGGTGAAGGCAAATGCGGCGATGCGTCGATGGCCAAGACCGACACCGATGGCGACGGCAAGGTCTCCCGCGCCGAGTTTCTGAAAGTTGCACCGAAGTCCGACTTCGACAAGATCGACACCAACCACGACGGCTTCATCGACGAGCAAGAGGCGTACAACAACGTCAAAGCCAATTTCGAAGCCAACGGCAAGAAAATGCCGAAAGGTCTGTTCGAACACCTGAAAGACCAGGACGGTGCCTGATTTTTCAGACGCTCGACAAAACAAAGCCGCGCTTTCTCTGACGAGAAGCGCGGCTTTTTCACGCCTGCATGATTACAGCTGGAAGCGTCGCACCATGCCCTGCAGGGCATTGGCCAGTTGCGACAGTTCATGGCTCGACGCATTGGTTTGATCGGCACCCGCCGCCGAGCGCACCGACAGATCGCGAATGTTCACCAGGTTGCGATCCACTTCCCGCGCCACTTGCGCCTGCTCTTCGGCGGCGCTGGCGATCACCAGATTGCGCTCGTGGATTTCGTGTACCGACGCCGTGATCGCCTGCAACGCTTCACCGGCCCGCTCGGCCAGCACCAACGTGGTGGCCGCCCGCGAGGCACTGGCCTGCATCGACTCCAGCGCCAGGCTCGAACCGTTGCGCATGCCCTGCACCATTTGCTCGATTTCCTGGGTCGATTGCTGAGTGCGATAAGCCAGCGCGCGAACCTCATCGGCAACCACCGCAAACCCGCGTCCGCTCTCCCCGGCTCGCGCTGCTTCGATGGCAGCGTTGAGCGCCAGCAGATTGGTCTGCTCGGCGATCGCTCGAATCACGTCCAGCACTTTGCCGATGTCCTGCGACTGGTTGGCCAGCGATTGCACCAGTTCGCCGGTGTGCTCGACTTCGCTGGCCAAGGCGTTGATGGCCCCAGCAGTTTCGCTGACCCGTTCCTGACCCAACTGCGCCGATTCGCTGGACTGGCGGGTGGCGTCGGACGTCGACACCGCATTGCGGGCGACTTCCTCAACCGCCGTAGTCATCTCGTTGACGGCGGTGGCGGCCTGTTCGATTTCGTTGTTCTGCTGTTGCAGTCCTTGCGTGCTGTCGTGGGTGACCGCGCTCAGTTCGTCGGAAGCGGTCGCCAGTTGCGTGGCCGAGCCGCTGATGCCCTGCAGGGTTTCGCGCAGGTTCTGCTGCATGGTTGCCAACGCCTTGAGCAACCGGCTGACCTCATCGTTGCCGTGAGTTTCGATCGGGCGGGTCAGATCGCCTCTGGCGACGTGCTCGGCCGCATCGACAGCGACGCTCAGGGGGCGGACGATGCTACGGGTGAGCAACATGGCCAGGGCCACCGTCGCCAGCGCCGCCAGAGCGATGAACAAGGTCACGATGGTGCGCGAGGTTTCGTAGTGGGCCGCAGAGTTCTGGCTTTCGGCGGCGACCTGGCGGGCGAACAGATCCGCCAGGTCGTTGAGTTGTTTGCCGGAGCCGTCGACCACGGTTTTCATGTCCACCAGCAGCAGTTTGGTCAGCTCGTCGCGCTTGCCCTGCTCGGCGAGGGTGAACGACTGGGCGATCCCGGTGCGGTAGGCGGCAAAGGTTTTCTTGAACTGTTCATACAACTGCTGACCTTCCGGGGTGGTCACCAGTCGATCATAGGCGGCGATTTTTTCGCTCAACTCTTTGTCCCGGGTGTCCATCTGGCTGCGGTACGTGGCGATGTTGGCCGGATCCTGATCCAGAGCCATGCGTAGGGAGATGGTGCGGATGCGCAGCATGATCTCGCGAATTTCGTCGCCGCCACGAATGCTCGGCAACCACTGCGTTTCCACCGCCACTTCACTGTCGCGGATGCTCGACATCTGCCCCAGCGCGAACACCCCGAGCAACGCCACCAGTAACGCGATCAGGGCAAAGCCCAGAGCGGCGCGGGGAGCAATATTCAACTGACGAAGCAACATGACGAACGCCCTTTTTCTTGTATTGGCAGAATTCAGGGGCGTTTGATTCAGCAGGCCCCTTTCGTTAGCGGGCTATCGGCAAGTTGTATGACGACTTGAATGAAACATTTCCGGAGGGCAAAAAAAATCCCCGTATCTTTCGATACGAGGATTTTTAATATGGTCGGGGTAAGGGGATTCGAACTCCTGACATCCTGCTCCCAAAGCAGGCGCGCTACCGGACTGCGCTATACCCCGGTAAAAAAAAGGCGATCTTTCAAAGATCGCCTTCTTCGATCAGCGCTTTTGGCCTCTGATCTTAAGATTCGATCCCAGTGTTACCTGGTTTCAAAAATGGTGGGTCGTGTGGGATTCGAACCTACGACCAATTGGTTAAAAGCCAACTGCTCTACCAACTGAGCTAACGACCCAAAAATGGTCGGGGTAAGGGGATTCGAACTCCTGACATCCTGCTCCCAAAGCAGGCGCGCTACCGGACTGCGCTATACCCCGGTTTGAAATTGGCTCCGTGACCAGGACTCGAACCTGGGACCCAATGATTAACAGTCATTTGCTCTACCGACTGAGCTATCACGGAACTACACATTTCAATTTACTACGGTGAAACTTGCAGCTTCTCGACATCGTTTTCGCATCGCTGCGTTCGTGTGTCTGAGGCGCGCTATTCTACAACCTAGAACACCTCTGTCAACCCCCTAAATTGCTTTCAAGTTAATGATTTGCAACTTATTTCAGATTTCTGCCCAGTGAGCTGAAACCCTGTTGGTGACTGACTGCGGGGCGCACTTTACAAGCCTTTTCCTTTGAGTTCAACAGCCTGGCGAAAAAAAAGGCCTCGCATTGCGAGGCCTTGATGACGACACCACCGTCGGGCGTCAGTTGAACGTGATCTCGTCGTTCTCCACGACGCCGGTCGCGGTCTCGCCTGGCAGGAAACGTCCCGACAGAATCAACTGTGCCAGCGGGTTCTCGATCCAGCGCTGGATCGCCCGCTTCAGCGGCCGTGCACCATAGACCGGGTCGTAGCCGACGGCAATCAGCTTGTCCATCGCTTCCGGGCTCAGTTCCAGCTTCAGCTCGCGCTCGGCCAGACGGCTGCGCAGACGGCCCAGCTGGATCTCGGTAATGCCCGCGATCTGATCCCGCGCCAATGGCTCGAAGATCACTACTTCGTCGACGCGGTTGATGAACTCCGGACGGAAATGGGTGGAAATCGCATCCATCACCGCTGCCCGTTGTGCTTCACGATCACCGACCAGTTCCTGGATCTGCATCGAACCGAGGTTGGAGGTCATGACGATCACGGTATTGCGGAAGTCCACCGTGCGGCCATGGCTGTCGGTCAGACGGCCATCCTCCAGCACCTGCAGCAAGATGTTGAACACATCCGGGTGCGCCTTCTCGACTTCGTCCAGCAGGATCACCGAGTAAGGCTTGCGCCGTACCGCTTCGGTCAGGTAACCGCCCTCTTCGTAGCCGACGTAGCCCGGTGGCGCACCGATCAGCCGTGCCACGGAATGTTTCTCCATGAACTCGGACATGTCGATCCGCACCATCGCCTCTTCAGTGTCGAAGAGGAACTCGGCCAGCGCCTTGCACAGCTCGGTTTTACCGACACCGGTCGGGCCGAGGAACATGAACGAGCCGCTCGGACGATTCGGGTCGGACAACCCGGCCCGGGAACGCCGCACCGCATTGGCTACCGCCACCACCGCTTCGTCCTGACCGATCACGCGCTGATGCAACAGGCTTTCCATCTTCATCAGCTTGTCGCGCTCGCCTTCGAGCATTTTCGACACGGGGATGCCGGTCCACTTCGAGACGACCTCGGCGATCTCTTCTTCGGTCACCTTGCTGCGCAGCAACTGGTTTTCGCTCTTGCCGTGCTGGTCGACCATTTGCAGGCTGCGCTCCAGATCCGGGATCACCCCGTACTGCAACTCGGCCATGCGGTTCAGGTCGCCTTTACGGCGCGCGGCTTCCAGTTCCTGACGGGACTGTTCGATCTTCTGCTGAATCTGCGCAGAGCCCTGCACCTCGGCTTTTTCCGAGTTCCAGATTTCTTCCAGATCGGAGTACTCACGCTCGTGGCGATCGATTTCTTCCTGGAGTTTCTCCAGACGTTTCTTCGCCGCGTCGTCACTTTCTTTCTTCAGTGCCTGGGATTCCACCTTCAGTTGAATCAGGCGCCGCTCCAGGCGATCCAGCACTTCCGGCTTGGAGTCGATCTCCATGCGGATGCGGCTGGCCGCTTCGTCGATCAGGTCGATCGCCTTGTCCGGCAGCTGTCGGTCAGTGATGTAACGATGGCTGAGCTTGGCTGCCGCGATGATCGCGCCGTCGGTGATCGCCACCTTGTGGTGAACCTCGTAACGCTCCTTGAGGCCACGCAGGATCGCAATGGTGTCTTCTTCGCTCGGCTCGTCCACCAGCACTTTCTGGAAGCGCCGCTCG
The DNA here is from genome assembly GCF_002112855.1 of Pseudomonas sp. B40(2017). Classification (NCBI taxonomy): domain Bacteria; kingdom Pseudomonadati; phylum Pseudomonadota; class Gammaproteobacteria; order Pseudomonadales; family Pseudomonadaceae; genus Pseudomonas; species Pseudomonas sp. B40(2017). The sequence continues at coordinate 278,697 of NZ_NEIT01000008.1, read as the reverse complement.
AGGGCCGCATCCTTCTCTATATATTGGCGGTACTCGTTGAGCGTGGTCGCGCCGACGCAATGCAGCTCACCACGGGCCAGAGCCGGCTTGAGCATGTTGCCGGCGTCCATCGAGCCTTCGCCCTTGCCGGCGCCGACCATGGTGTGCAGTTCGTCGATGAACAGAATGATCTGCCCTTCCTGCTTCGACAGCTCGTTGAGCAGCGCTTTCAGGCGCTCTTCGAACTCGCCGCGATACTTGGCGCCGGCAATCAGCGCACCCATATCGAGGGACAGCAGGCGTTTGCCACGCAGGCCGTCCGGCACTTCGCCGTTGATGATGCGCTGGGCCAGCCCTTCGGCAATCGCGGTTTTACCCACGCCAGGCTCGCCGATCAGCACCGGGTTGTTCTTGGTGCGGCGTTGCAGGACCTGAATGGTGCGACGGATTTCATCGTCACGGCCAATCACCGGGTCAAGCTTGCCTTCTTCGGCGCGCTTGGTCAGGTCGACGGTGTATTTGTCCAGCGCCTGACGCGATTCTTCGTGGTTGGCGTCATTGACCGCTTCACCACCGCGCAGGTTGTTGATCGCATTTTCCAGCGCTTTTTTGCTCACGCCCTGGCCGAGCAGCAACTTGCCGAGCTTGCTGTTCTCGTCCATCGCGGCGAGCAGCACCAGCTCGCTGGAAATGAACTGGTCGCCCTTCTGCTGGGCCAGACGGTCGGCCTGATTGAGCAGACGCGCCAGATCCTGCGACATGTTGACGTCGCCGGTCGGGTTCTGGATTTTCGGTAATTGATCGAGCTCTTTGGTCAGCTCTTTACGCAAGCTGTTGACGTCGAAGCCCACCTGCATCAACAGGGGTTTGATCGAACCACCCTGTTGTTCAAGCATGGCTTGCATCAAATGCGCCGGCTCGATGGCTGGATGATCGTGGCCGACGGCCAAAGATTGGGCATCGGACAACGCCAACTGCAATTTGCTGGTTAAACGGTCTATACGCATGGGTCACCTTCCTTTTGAGCAGGCCGGACCTAAAAAACCATCCTGAATAAAGAAACCTGCCAGATACCGCTATAGATGCGGTCGATTCTGGAAGATTCAAGCGTCAGGGAGTTGATGCAGGTCAGAGAGTTTAGCGGGTAAGCCAGACTAAAGAGGCGAAGCGACCAGTGCGAGGCGCACGGCGATAGGAAAAGAAGCGCGGATCGGCCACTGTACAGAAACCGCCACCATAAACAGCGGTTACACCGCGGACTGCCAGACGCAGCCGCGCCAGCTTATAGATGTCAGCCATGAACTTGCCGGCGTTGTGGCTCGGGACAAAGGCTGTCTCGGCTTCGGGCAATTGATTGATGAACACCTCCCGGACTTCCGGGCCGACTTCAAAGGCTTGCGGGCCGATGGCCGGGCCGAGCCAGACCAGAATGTCTTCGGCAGGCACATCCAGACTGTCGAGGGTAGCCTCCAGCACGCCGGCCGCCAATCCACGCCAACCGGCGTGAGCGGCAGCAACGCGAGTGCCGGCACGGTCGCAGAACAGCGCCGGCAGGCAATCGGCAGTCATCGCCGCACAAGCGATACCGGGCGTTGCCGTCCAGCTGGCATCCGCCGTGGCCACCACGGACGGATCAGCATGCGCCACGGCAATCCCGTGCACTTGCTGCAGCCAGGCAGGTTTTATAGAGAAGTGTTCGGTCAGACGCCGACGGTTTTCGGCGACGGCCTCCGGGCGGTCATCGACATGATCGCCCAGGTTGAGGCTGTCGAACGGCGCCTCGCTGACGCCGCCCTCGCGGGTGGTGACACAGGCCTTGACGCTGGCCGGCGCGGGCCAGTCCGGCGTCAGCCAGTTCATCCGACGAATGCCTCGCGATCCTGCTTGAGCAGGGTCAGCAGCCACACCAGATCTTCCGGCAGCGGCGATTCCCAGCTCATGCGCTCACCGGTGGTCGGATGATCCAGCTCGAGGAACCGCGCGTGCAGGGCCTGACGCGGGAAGTGCTTGAGGGATTCGACCATGGTCTGGCTCGCGGCCGGCGGAATGCGGAAACGACCGCCGTACGCCGGGTCGCCGACCAACGGGAAGTTGATGTGCGCCATGTGCACGCGGATCTGGTGAGTACGACCGGTTTCCAGCTTCACCCGTACGTGGGTGTGGGAACGGAAGCGCTCCAGCACGCGGTAGTGGCTGACGGCCGGCTTGCCGCCTTCCATCACCGCCATGCGCTGGCGCTGCTGGCCGTGACGGCCGATCGGGGCGTTGATCTTGCCGCCGGCGGTCACCACGCCGATCACGATGCACTCGTAGATCCGGCTGACGCTGCGGCTTTGCAGCTGCGCGACCAGCTTGGTCTGCGCCTGAATGGTCTTGGCCACCACCATCAGACCGGTGGTGTCCTTGTCCAGACGATGCACGATACCGGCGCGCGGGACATTGATGATGTCCGGCACGTGGTGCAGCAAGGCGTTGAGCAAGGTGCCATCAGCGTGACCGGCAGCCGGGTGCACCACCAGGCCCGCAGGCTTGTTGATCACCAGAATGTCGTCGTCTTCATAGACGATGTCGAGTTCGATGTCCTGAGCGACCCATTCACCCTGGGCCTCCTGCTCGGCAGTGAGCTCAAGGATGGCACCGCCATGAACGATGTCGCGCGGGCGGATGACCGCCCCGTCCACAGTCAGGCGACCTTCTTTGATCCAGGCGGAAAGGCGCGAGCGCGAGTGCTCGGCGAAGAGTTGGGCGGCGACTTGATCGAGGCGTTGGCCGCCCAATTCGGACGGCACCTCTGCGCGAAGTTCAATTTTATCGGACATGCTCGGACTGGGCGTCGGCTACAGCCTTTGGTTTCGGCTGCGCGCTTGTGGTTAAATACGGCGTCTTTTGCCCCGGGGCTTTTCAACGGGGCGCTCATCATAACAGGACGGCCCCGCCCAAGACAGCGGCCGTCATAGGGACGCAAGCCGCCATGCAAGTGAAACACCTGCTGCTGATCGCCATCCTCGCATTGACCGCTGCTTGCTCATCGAAGGAAGTCGTAGACGAAAACCTGAGTGAAGCCGAGCTGTACCAGCAGGCTCAACAGGACCTGGACAACAACAGCTACACCAGCGCCACAGCCAAGCTGAAGGCTCTGGAGTCGCGTTATCCGTTCGGTCGCTATGCCGATCAGGCGCAGCTGGAACTGATCTATGCCAACTACAAGAACGCCGAGCCGGAAGCTGCAAAATCCGCCGCCGAGCGTTTCATTCGTCTGCATCCGCAGCACCCGAACGTGGATTACGCCTACTACCTCAAGGGCCTGACCTCGTTCGACCAGGACGTCGGCCTGCTGGCGCGCTTCCTGCCGCTGGACATGACCAAGCGTGACCCGGGTGCCGCCCGCGACTCCTACAATGAGTTCGCCCAGCTGACCAGTCGCTACCCGAACAGCCGCTACGCGCCGGACGCCAAGCAGCGCATGATCTACCTGCGCAACCTGCTGGCTGCCTACGAAATCCACGTGGCCGACTACTACCTGACCCGTCAGGCCTATGTCGCCGCTGCCAACCGTGGTCGTTATGTCGTGGAAAACTTCCAGGAAACCCCATCGGTCGGTGACGGCCTGGCGGTGATGACCGAAGCCTACCAGCGTCTGCATCTGGACGAACTGGCGGCCACCAGTCTGGAAACCCTGAAGCTCAACTACCCGAACCACCCGAGCCTGCAGGACGGTCAGTTCGTGCCTCGCGTTGCCGAAGCCGACAACCGTTCGTTCCTGAGCAAGGCCACCCTGGGTCTGATCGAATCCCGTCCGCCGCTGCCGCCGGGAGAGACCCGCGCCAACCAGGACGTGCAGAAGCAGTTCCAGGACGCGAAAGACGCAATCCCGAACGAGCTCAAGCCGAAAGACGAAAACGGCGACGTGATCGAAGAGCCGGAACCGGAGTCGAGCGACAGCGACCGTTCCATCTTCAGCTACATGACCTTCGGTCTGTTCGACTGATCACTGCGGTGATGCCAAAAAGGGAGATCTTCGGATCTCCCTTTTTATTGCGGCGTGTGATTGGGCTGTGCGCCTGTCGGGTCCTTGGCTAAACTGCCGAATCATTAGCCGAAAAGCCGCCCATCATGCTTCGTTTACTGTTCTGGATTGCCTTGATCGCCGCTGCTGTGTGGTTGTGGCGCAAATTCAAGGCCCCCGCCTCGTCCACCCGATCGCCTCGCGAACAGGATGCCGCGCCGATGGTGCGCTGCGCCCATTGCGGCGTGCACCTGCCCCGCGACCGCGCGCTGAACCTTCAACAACAGTGGTATTGCAGCCAGGCTCACCTTGAGCAAGGCCCCGGTTCCAGTGCTCGCTGAGGCTGACAACGCCGACAGCAAACAGGCCCAGCGACTGCTGCGTCTCTATCATCTGTACCGTTTAAGTGTCGGCATCACCCTGGTGTTGCTGATCTCCAGCAACATGGACAACCGCCTGCTGACCTCGGCCAACGACGAGTGGCTGCGCAATGGCAGCTGGTTGTACCTGGTGCTGAACATCCTGCTGGTGGTGTTCCTCGAGAACATCCGCCGCCCGGCCCAGCTGTTCGGCCTGGCACTGGTCGACATTCTGCTGCTGTGCGGCGTGTTCTATGCGGCCGGCGGCGTGGCCAGTGCGATTGGCAACTTGCTGATCGTTTCGGTGGCCATCAGCAACACCTTGCTGCGACGACGTATCGGCTTGCTGATCGCCGCCATCGCCACCCTCGGCATCGTCGGGCTCAGCTTTCTGCTGAGTTTCAGCCATTCCCTGAGCGCCAACGACTATCTGCAGGCCGGCACCCTCGGCGCCCTATGCTTCGCGGCGTCATTGCTGGTGCAAGGATTGATGCGCCGTCTCGAAGTCAGTGAGAACCTGGCCGAGCTGCGCGCCAGCGAAGTGGTGGGGCTCGAAGCCCTCAACGCGCTGATCCTGCAACGCATGCGCACCGGCATTCTGGTGCTCGACGAACAGCGCCGGGTGCAACTGGCCAATCACAGCGCCAGGACCCTGCTGGGACAAACGCAGCTTGAAGGCGACTTGATCGATGAGCACTCGAGCGCATTGGTCGAACGCCTGCAACTGTGGCTGAACAACCCGACCCTGCGCCCGCAAAGCCTGAAAGTCGCCGGCAACGGCCCGGAGCTGCAGCCGAGCTTCATCGCCCTGGAACAGAGCCCGAACCGCCAGACCCTGGTGTTTCTCGAAGACCTCGCCCAGATCGCCCAGCAGGCCCAGCAATTGAAACTGGCCGCGCTGGGCCGCCTGACTGCCGGTATCGCCCATGAAATCCGCAATCCGCTGGGAGCCATCAGTCATGCCGCGCAGCTGTTGCAGGAATCCGAGGAACTCGACGGCGCGGATCGGCGTCTGACGCAGATCATTCAAGACCACTCCCAGCGCATGAACCGAGTCATCGAAAACGTCCTGCAACTGTCCCGCCGTCAGCAGAGCGCGCCGCAACGGCTGGATCTCAAGCCGTGGCTGGAGCAGTTCGTCAGCGAGAGCCGCGAACAGGCCGGCGAGCGCCAGCACATTCATCTGCACATCGGCCCGGGGGATTTCCGCACGTTGATGGATCCCGGCCAGCTCACGCAGATTCTCGACAATCTGTTACGCAACGGCTGGCGCCACAGCGCCCTGCTGCACGATCCGGCCGAGGTCTGGCTGACGCTATCCATCGACCCCGAGAGCACGCTGGCCGTGCTCGAAGTGCAAGACAACGGCCCCGGTGTGCCGCTCGATCAACAGGCTCACCTGTTCGAACCGTTCTTTACCACCAGCAGCCAAGGCACCGGCCTTGGGCTTTATCTGTCCCGTGAGCTGTGCGAAAGCAATCAAGCGCGCCTAGACTTCAAATCACGCCAAGGCGGCGGCTGCTTTCGCATCACCTTTGCTCACGGACGGAAACAAAGTTGAACACGAGCCCACGGCAAAAAATCCTCATCGTCGACGACGAGCCGGATATCCGCGAACTCCTGGAAATCACCCTGGGACGGATGAAACTCGACACCTTCAGCGCACGCAATCTCGCAGAAGCCCAGGCGCTGCTGCACCGCGAGACCTTCGATCTGTGCCTGACCGACATGCGCCTGCCCGACGGCACCGGCCTGGAACTGGTGCAGCACATTCAGCAACGTTATCCCCAACTGCCGGTGGCGATGATCACCGCCTATGGCAGCCTGGAAACGGCGATCAACGCCCTCAAGGCCGGGGCTTTCGACTTCCTGACCAAACCGGTGGACCTGACGCGCCTGCGCGAGCTGGTCGGCTCGGCGTTGCGTATGCCGGCGCCGGGCAATGTCTGCACTTCGATCGACCGGCGGCTGCTCGGCGATTCACCGCCGATGCGCAACCTGCGCAAACAGATCGACAAACTGGCCCGCAGCCAGGCACCGGTCTACATCAGCGGCGAGTCTGGCAGTGGCAAGGAGCTGGTGGCCCGATTGATTCATGAACAAGGCCCCCGCGCCAATCAGCCGTTCGTGCCGGTGAACTGCGGGGCGATTCCTTCAGAGTTGATGGAGAGCGAGTTCTTCGGCCACCGCAAAGGCAGTTTCAGCGGTGCAGTGGAGGATAAACCAGGACTGTTTCAGGCGGCCCATGGCGGCACACTGTTTCTCGATGAAGTGGCGGATCTGCCGCTGCCGATGCAGGTCAAGCTGCTACGGGCGATCCAGGAAAAAGCCGTGCGCAGCGTCGGCGGGCAACAGGAAACCGTGGTCGATGTGCGCATCCTCTGCGCGACGCACAAAGACCTCGATGCGGAAGTGGCTGCCGAGCGTTTCCGTCAGGATCTGTATTACCGGCTGAACGTGATCGAACTGCGTGTGCCGTCCCTGCGCGAACGTCGCGAGGACATCGAAGCGTTGGCCGGCCATGTGCTCAAGCGCCTGGCCAATGGCACCGGGCAACCGGCGGCACGTCTTCACCCCCATGCACTCGAAGCGCTGAAAAACTACCGTTTTCCGGGCAACGTGCGGGAGCTGGAGAACGTGCTTGAGCGGGCACACACCCTGTGTGAAAACCGCACGATCGAGGCCGAGGATTTACGCCTGAGTGAAGGTAATGGCACCGCTGAAGGCGGCATTGCCGATCTCACGCAGATCGACAATCTGGAAGACTATCTGGAAAGCGTCGAACGCAAACTGATTCTGCAGGCGCTGGAGGAAACCCGCTGGAATCGCACGGCGGCGGCGCAGCGGTTGAGTCTTTCGTTTCGGTCGATGCGCTACAGGCTGAAGAAACTGGGCCTGGATTGAGGGCCCCTTAGCGGGCAAGTCGAATCGTCGCACCGCCGCTCCCACAGTTTTGTGCCGTGCTCAACTTTTGAGTAAAGCGCCGTACCCTGTGGGAGCGGCGGTGCGACGATTCGACTTGCCCGCGAAAGCGATTTATCAGGCCCCCCTAAAAAACTGACTAGATCCGTCCGGCCGGTGCATACGGCGCCGGATCAATGATCGGCGCGCGCCCCAGCATCACATCGGCAAACAACTGACAGGACGCCGGCGCCAGCACCAGCCCATTGCGGTAATGCCCGCAGTTCAGCCACAGACCGTCAAACCCCGGAACCCGGCCAATGTAAGGGATGCCCTCGGGCGAACCCGGTCGCAGCCCGGCCCAGTGCCCCACCACTTCGGCATCGGCCAGCGCCGGTAACAACTCGACTGCCGATGCCTTAAGGCTTTCCAGCGCGCTGTCCGTCGGGGTCTTGTCGAAGCCTTCGTGCTCCAGCGTACTGCCGATCAGAATATGCCCGTCGCGGCGCGGAATCGCGTAGCGCCCCTTGGCCAGCACCATGCTCGGCAGGAAATCCGCCGCGCACTTGTAGAGAATCATCTGGCCCTTGACCGGTTCCACCGGCAGCGACAGGTCCAGGGTCTTGAGCAGTTCGCCGCTCCACGCACCTGCGGTGAGAACGACCTGATCACCGGGGATCACACCAGTGGAGGTCTGCACGCCCACCACCCGCTCGCCATCACGGACAAACCCGCTGACTTCGCACTGCTCGTGAATCGTCACGTTCGGCAACGCCTGCAAAGCCGCTTTCAAAGACTTCACCAGCCGCGGATTGCGCACGTTGGCCACATCGGCCATGTAGATCGCCCGGGAAAAGCCGCCACCGAGCACCGGCACCGCATCATGCGCCGCCGAGATATCCACAGCCCGTAGCGGACGGTCCTCCCGCGCGGCCCAGGCCAGCGCTTCGGCTTCGTCATCCAGATCCAGCCAGTACAGGCCGGTGGTGTGCACTTCGGGATCGACCCCGGTATCGGCAAACAGACGCTCGCCCAGCTGTGGATAAAAATCCTGTGACCAATGCGCCAGCGCGGTGACGGCCGGACTATAGCGCCACGGGTACAGCGGAGAGACGATACCGCCGCCGGCCCAGGACGATTCCTGGCCGACGCTCGAACGATCCAGCAGCACCACGCTGCCGACCTCGGAGGCGAGGTTGTACGCCGTAAGCAGGCCAATCACCCCGCCACCGACAATCACCACTTGCTGTTGCCTGGTCATGTTTGATCCAACCGTAAAAAAGACAGTGGGCGCAAAAGGCGCCCGAAATAATGCGGCTCAGCGGCCCCAGCAATCCTTGGTGGTCAGCCCGGTGGTCGCGTTGTTCATGCTTCTGACACCGGTGTTGGTGAGGGTGAAATCCCCGCACTTGTCAGTGGCCATGGCCGTGCCGGTCTTGCGGGTCGCGGTCAGCAGGAAGGTCTGATCGGTGATCGTCGGCGTGATGGTGTAGAAATCGTTGCCGGTGCTCAACCCGGTGACACCGGTGTAGACGTTATTCTTCGAGTAGAAGCGTTCGAGGATCTGTGCCTGCTCCGACAAAGTGCTGACGACGTCGGCACGGCGGCCCTTCTTCACGTATTCGGTGAGACTCGGATAGCCGATGGTGATGACGATACCGATGATCGCAATCACGATCATGATTTCGATCAGGGTGAAACCTCGGTTGGATCTGCGCATGCCTCAACTCTCACTTACTGTATTTGTCGCCACATTATGCGACGGCTGCCGCCGCCGGATTTTTCCACCAGGGTGGTGATACCGCCACTGGAATCGTTCACGACCTTGCGTGATGCACCGTTGACGATGGCGTTCAGGGTCGGGATACCGCCGGTGAACACCACGCCGCTGGAAATCGTGTCGTTGCTGTCGACCACGCCATCGGCATTGGTGTCGAGCACCGCGTAGTTGAGCATCTTACCGCTGAACGCATCGAGTTCGATCAGTTTGCCGGTACCGAAACTGGAACACGGGTCGGTGGTATCGACACTGGCCGTGGTGAACACGATGCGTCCCAGCACCAGACTGGCCTGATTGATCACCCGTTCGCCAGTCAAGGCGTTGTTGTACACCAGCGGCAGATACCAGCCCTTCTCCGCCGGATAAGTCGTGTCGTTCTGGCTGGTGGTGACGAACTGCCCGGTACTGCCGGAGAACACCCCGGTAATCGCCTGCGCCTGCAAACTGCTGACCGTGATCTGGCCCGACCCGCCATCGGCATCCCACACCGAATAGAACGCCTGCAAATCCTTGTTGGTCTTGTCGGCGGCTTCGTTGAACTTGCCGGTGCCAACGAAAATCTGTTTGCCGCCCAGAGCGTTGTCCGCCAGTAACGGCTGCGCGGTGATCGGCTGACTCGTCCCGCCGGCCGTGGTGAACAACGGCTTGCCGGAAAAAGCTACGCCCCAGCTGTCGGAGGACGTGGCGCTCAGGTCGAACTTCCACAACCGCCCCTTCAAGTCACCGCCATACGCCGCCTGCACCACGTTCTGCGAATTGACCCGCAGCTTCACCGAGGACAAGCCGTTGGCGGTTTCCGTACTGTCGATGACGATTTTCTTGATCAGCGAGCCGTCACGCACATCCAGAACATACAGCGCCGCCACCCCGGAGTTGCTGCCGTAACCGTTGGCAATGAACGCCGCCCAGCGACCATCGGCCAAGCGTGCCACTTCCGGACGGGCATAGGCATAACCCAGATCATTGAAAGCGTTGGAAGTGCTGGCAGTGGCCGGCGCGCTGACTTCCCACAAGGCACGAATGACGTTGCCCGCCGAGGCGTCGAATAGTTGAAGCCCATAGAAAGTCTTGCCACCGGCTCCTGTCCCGCCGATGGCCAGGGTTTTCCAGGCCGTGCCGAATTGCGCATCGAACACACCGATCTGACCATCCACCAGAAACTTGTGGCTGACGCCATTGACGTAGTTCGGATCGGCAATCAGGCGCAGCGAGGGCAATACGCTGGACGGCATGTAGGCATAGCGTCGGGTACCGTTGGCCGAGTTGATGACGCTGACAAATCCGTCGTTGGCGTTCACCACCAGGCTGGCATTCATGTTCGAAGCCTTGGTGGTCAGGTAGGTGCTGTAGGTGGTGTCACCGGCCAGATCGGAAGCGGTTTTTTCCGTGGGCGAAGCCAAAACGAGCGGCGAGTTGATGATGTCTCCGAGCAACACGCTGCGCACTTTGAGCCCGGCCTTGTTGTTGCCCTTGCTCCATTCGACCAGGTCGATGCCGCTGATGCCGGTAGGCAAACCCTGGCTGAGAACGGTCTGCTGGGCCGGGGAGAAGTTGCCGTAGGCCAGCGTCACCGCCGCGTTGTTCAGGGAGTTCCACGACTGGTAGGTCGGCGCGGTGGCACCGGGCACGATGGCCGTGTCGGTGGTCCACAATACCGCCGAGGTGCTGACCGCCCCGGCCGAGGTAAAACCAAAGGACTTGATCGTGCCGCGCCAGTCCTTGGGGTCATAGCTGGTCTGGAAATAACTGGTGCCGCTCGCCAGCGTGGTGCCACTGGCCACGCCGCTGCCGCCGGAACCGGCCTTCGAGGTGATGTCGCTCAACGCCGAAGACAGCGCGGCATTCAGGCCGGCGCTGTCGGTCGCCTGGTAGTAGCGGCCCTGTCCGTAATCGGCGGCATCCGAGAGCATGTCGTTGGAAGCGGTGAAACCCACGGTGTAGGTGTTCATGTTCTGCCTGGGGAAATCCACCGCGTTCCAGCTCTTGCCCGCTGCATCGGTGCCGGTGGAACGCATGTCGATGTCGAAGGCGAACTTGGCGATATCGTCCAGATACAGCGTATCGCCCTCCCCGTCCCCGTTGAGGTTGTTCCCGTCATTGTTGATGCCGTCCCAGTTCGGCAAGCGGCTGCCACCCAGCGGGTCGTTGCTGGGAAAGGTGCGGTCATAGGTCGGCAAACCATCAGTGATCACCACCCCGTAGTTTTTCTGGCAGCGGTACTGGATCGGGCTGGTGTAAGTGCTCGGCGTGCTGTTGTAGTACGGCGCCATCCCGCGCATGTAGCGGGTGATTTCGTAGTAGGTCTCGGCCAGCGGCGTGTTGGCCACCGCGCTCAGGCCGTTGATCGAGGAAATCAGTGCGTTGTAGTTGGTGTCGGCCTGGGCCTGGGTCACGCTGCCGCTGACCGGTGACAGGTCGCTGACGGAGCGGGCAATGAAACCGCCGTTGCCGGGGTTGTTGCTGGTGGCCGGATTGAAGGTGGCCAGGCCCATGCGCAGGTTGCGGTTGCTGGTGACCAGTGCGGTGGAGACGTTGCGCGCCACGTTGATCCGGTAATCGTTGGGAATCGCCCCGGTGGTGAAGTCGCGTGTGCCGTTGTTGATCGCCAGACTCACCACGTAGGAAATGTAATCCGCCGAATAACGGGTATTGCCGCTGCCCACCGGATCCGGCAGCTTCAGGCAGAGCGGTGTCAGGCTGTTGTTGTAGAACGCATAGGCGCCGCCGGAGCAGCCGGAGGTCGGCAGGCTCGACAGAAAGATCGTATCGCCGGTAATGGCGGTCGAGCTCAGACACAGGCCGATGACCGCGTTGCACTGACGGGCCGGCGTGCGATCCACGGTCGGATCGAACCCTGCTGCATAGATGATGCTATTCATGCTGCCCGAGTCGTCGATCATCAACATGACGTTCGGTGGCACGGCGGCCGCGCTCAACAGTGGCGAGTCGGACGGCGTGAAAGCATACGCCGGTGCCGCCAGATAGAGCCCGGTCAACATGCCGAGCAGCAGCGACAACCCTTTGAAGCGTCGCTCAGTACTTCGCATAGACACTCTCCACCACACTGCGCGAAGTGCCGGCGATGCCGACGGCCGTGACCCGGTACAACGTCGCCGAGGTGTTGCTCGGTACGTTCACCGCCGTCAGGGTCGTGCCGATGTTCTGTACTCCGTAAAACCCGCTGCCGGCGGCGATCCAGGTGACCCCCGACGTGGAATTGAACCCGGCCGCGCTGACCACCGAGGACTCCGCCGGCGGCGCGCACTGGGTAGGGCTGGCGCACACCGCCAGCGCGTAGCCATCCAGTTGCACCGCACTTTCGCCGATGCGCAGCGCCGCCTCGGCAGTCTGGAACGATTGATTGCGCAAACTCACGCTGCCGGCCATTTTTTCCTGCAGGTTGGCGCTCTGCATCGATGACAGGCCGATCACCGTCAGAAGTAGCAGAAACACCAGACTGACCAGCAGCACCATGCCGCCCTGGGACCGCCGCCGATGGAGAGAAACGTTCATCGTTCGCCCCTCACTGCAAGCGGTTGCGCAAGGCGGCAACCACGTTGAAGGTTTGATTGCTGACCCGGTTGTTCGGGTCAGTGAGGGTCAGGCTCAGGCGCACGCTGCGAATCCGCGCCGGATCACCGGGGTTGGCGCTGTAGGTGGACGCCGCAACATCGGTCGCGGAACTCGCCAGACCGAACGTCACGGTAAATGCACTGACGTTGTTCACAAGCACCTGTTGGGCCGGATTGCCGCTGCCAGTGCCCATCAGAATCTGGTTGTTGCTGAAGCTGTAGACCAGCCGACGGATCGGGAACGCGATCTGCCCCGTCGCTGCCGCCCGTGCGCCGGTATAAGCAATGGCGCTGTTGCGGCAATCGGAGACCACCGTCCAGGTCGGGGTCCCGCCCGCACTGCCGACATCAGCGGTGACCAGGGTCAGCTTGAGGTTGGCGTTGTCCCAACTGATAGGCATGATCTGGGCCGCCGTGAAATCCCCCGCCGAGCTGGAATCGGTAATCGTGCCCAGGCAGCCGAACATGCCCACCATGCGCAGCTCCTGAATCATCTTGCTCAGCACAAACCGCGCGTCCTCCTGCATGGCGGCCGCACTGTTCTGAGTGACGTAAGTGTTCTTCGCCGCCAGGAAGATCTGCACCACGCCGAGCACCACGATCAGCCCCAGCGCCAGAGCGACCAGCATTTCGATCAGGCCGAAACCCAGGTTTTGGCGCTTCATGGTGTGGTCACCGGATCGACCGCGGCGCGACTGGTCAGGACGAAGCTGCGGGTTGCACCGGTCGTATTGGCGGCGCGCGCGTCACTCCAGGTGATGGTGATGGTGTACACGCGCTGATTGAGGGTGATGCTGCCGGTGGCGGTCGGGCCGCCGAAATTGACGATGTTGGTGCTGAAATCGTAGAGATCCTGATCCCGGGCGGCACTCAGATTGCCCGTGGTCGGTGGTGTCACGGTGTAGTCGGCGCCGGAATTGGCGCGAATCCGGTCCATCATGTCGTAGGCGATGAAACTCGCCTGGCTGGTCATCCGCGAGCTGTCGGTGTACTTCAGCGCATTGAGCTGAACCGCCGCCGCGCCCAGCAACCCGACCGTCAGAATCAACAACGCGACCAGCACTTCGATCAGCGTCATGCCCTCCTGTGCGTGCTTGCTCCCTGCCCTCATCCGCAACTTCCACCCAATTGAATTCGTCCGTTCAGACACACGTTCAGCGTCCTGCTTTGCGTGCCCAGCGTGTAACTGATCACCACCGCCGTGGATGGCGCCGCCAGCCCGCCCAGATTGTTGAAATCCAGCGCGGTCACCCCAGAGGGTAGCGTCAGAGTCGCACCGCTGCTCATTGCTGGAACAACCCGCAATACATTGGCCGGAGTGCCAGTACTGTCGTAGACCGACAACTCGCCGGTCCAGACACTGCCGCCGGCGCTCGGCCGCAAGCGAGTGGTGACGCCCCGGTTGATCGCCTCGAGCCTGGCGTAGTTGAGGGCCCGTTGCAGGTCGCCGACCTCGGTGTCGGCCTTGCTGCCCTGCACCGAACGGGTGAATGCCGGCACCGCCATCGTGATCAGGATCACAAACACCGCGACCGCCACCAACAGCTCGATCAGCGTGAAACCTTTTGTACGATGATCCATCGATGCCCTCCGTTGCCGTCGGCTATACCTGTACAAACCTAGAACATTCGACCGGCATGCGCCGGTTGATTTACCGCGTGCGGCGCACGGATTGCGCCGCCATGCACAATCCAGGGAGGAGGCGCACATGCCGCAACAGGGTTTCAGTCTGGTCGAACTGCTTATGGGACTGGCGATCGGCGCAATTGTTCTGTCGCTGGTCAGTCCGGCGCTGGCGGACTTCACCGAATCAAACCGACGGCAGCAGGCCGCGCAGTCTCTGCTCGACGGGATTCGTAATGCCCGGAGCATGGCCATCACGCGCAACCAGAGCGTGGTGATTCATGGCATCAACGGTGACTGGGGTCAGGGCTGGCGGATCATTCTGGATCTCAATGGAAAGGGGCCGGCGGATGCGGGTAATCCATTGCTGATCGAGCAGGCGAGTGATGGAAATATACCGATTGTCGGCAACTGGCTGGTGAGCCGGTACATACGGTTCAGCAGCCTGGGCCAGCCACTGGTGCCGGACCGCAAGTTTCAGGCGGGGACGATACATCTATGTTCGGCTCGTGAACCGGTCAGCCAGCTCCAGGTGGTGCTGGCGGCGACCGGTCGCGTACGCCTGGCCAGCCAAAAGGCTGAACAGGCGTTGTGCCGAAAGGATAAAGCGATCAGATCGAACGGACGCGCAGCTCTTTAGGCATCGAGAACGTGATGTTCTCCTCACGCCCGGCCAGTTCGTCGGCGCCGGTGGCGCCCCAGGCCTGCAACTGCTGGATCACGCCACGTACCAGAACTTCCGGGGCGGAGGCGCCGGCGGTGATGCCGATACGCTCGACACCGTCGAACCAGCTCTTCTGCAGGTCTTCGGCGCCGTCGATCAAATAAGCCGGCGTGGCCATGCGCTCGGCCAGCTCACGCAGGCGGTTGGAGTTGGAGCTGTTCGGGCTGCCCACCACCAACACCACGTCGCATTCGTCGGCCAGTTGCTTGACCGCGTCCTGACGGTTTTGTGTGGCGTAGCAGATATCGTCCTTGCGCGGCCCGCCAATGGCCGGGAAACGCGTACGCAGCGCATCGATGACACGGCTGGTGTCATCCATGGACAACGTGGTCTGGGTGACAAAGGCGAGCTTGTCGGGGTTGCGCACCTGCAACTCGGCGACATCCTTCTCGTCTTCGACGAGGTAGATCGCGCCGCCATTGCTGGCGTCGTACTGGCCCATGGTGCCTTCGACTTCCGGGTGACCGGCGTGGCCGATCAGGATGCATTCACGGCCGTCGCGGCTGTATTTCGCGACTTCGATGTGCACCTTGGTCACCAGCGGGCAGGTGGCGTCGAACACTTTCAGGCCACGGCCGGCGGCTTCGCTACGCACAGCTTGCGAGACGCCGTGGGCACTGAAGATCACGATGACATCGTCCGGCACCTGATCCAGCTCTTCGACGAAGATCGCGCCACGACTGCGCAGGTCTTCGACCACGAACTTGTTGTGCACCACTTCATGACGCACATAGATCGGCGGGCCGAAGACTTCCAGGGCGCGGTTGACGATTTCGATCGCCCGGTCCACGCCGGCGCAGAAGCCACGGGGGTTGGCGAGTTTGATTTGCATGCTGTGCCTCGTGTCTTGCGCGCAAGAAAATAGATCATTGCAATCCCTGTGGGAGCGGGCTTGCTCGCGAAAGCGGTGTGCCAGACAACTTTTATGTTGAATGTCAGTCAGCATTCGCGAGCAAGCCCGCTCCCACAGGGGTTCTGCTGTGTTACTCAGAGCGCTTTGACGGAGAAGATTTCCACGTCAAAGGTCAGCGTCTTGCCAGCCAGCGGGTGGTTGAAGTCAACGGTCACTTGCGCGTCGTCGAACTCTTTCACCACACCCGGCAGCTCAGTATTGGCCGCATCGTTGAAGATCACCAGCAGCCCCGGCGACAGTTCCATGTCCGCAAACTGCGAACGAGGGATGATCTGTACGTTTTGCGGGTTCGGCTGGCCGAAGGCGTTTTCCGGCTCGACGGTCAGGGTACGCTTGTCGCCAGCCTTGAAGCCGAACAGCGCAGCCTCGAAACCCGGCAGCAGGTTGCCGTCGCCGACCTTGAAAGTCGCAGGGGCTTTGTCGAAAGTGCTGTCGACCGTGTCGCCGTTCTCCAGGCGCAATGCAAAGTGCAAGGTGACTTCCGTGTTCTGGCCGATGCGTTGCTCAGCCAATACCTGTTCAGTCATGAACGGCTTCTCCGGTTTTTTTACTTTTGAACATGTCCAGTGCCAGCATCACCGCACCAACGGTGATGGCGCTGTCGGCGAAGTTGAATGCCGGGAAGTACCAGCGGTTCTGCCAGTGCACCAGAATGAAGTCGATCACATGGCCCAGGGCAATGCGGTCATAAAGGTTGCCCAGTGCGCCGCCCAGCACCAGCGCCAGCGCGATGGCCAGCCAGGTTTCGTTGCGGCCCAGGCGCTTGAGCCAGACCACCAGCACCGCACTGACCACAATCGCGATCAGCGCGAACAGCCAGCGCTGCCAGCCGGAGCTGTCCGCGAGGAAGCTGAAGGCAGCGCCGGTGTTGTAGGCCAGGGTCCAGCTGAAGTAATCAGGGATGATCACGATCTGCTGGAACATCTCGAGCTTGCCTTCGAAGTAGAACTTGCTGGCCTGGTCGATGACCAGAACCAGCAAGCTCAACCAGAGCCAGCTCAGCCGTCCGAAACGGCCAACGGCATTAGGCATAGTGACGAACCTCGCCGGCGCCATCGATGTTGTCCACGCAACGGCCGCAGATTTCCGGATGCTCCGGGTTCACGCCAACGTCTTCGCGGCAGTGCCAGCAACGGGCACATTTCGGGAAGGCGGATTTGACGATCTTCAGCTTCAGGCCGCTGACTTCGGTGGCCACAGCGTCGGCCGGAGCCTGCACGAACGGCGCAACTGTGGCAGTCGAGGTGATCAGGACAAAGCGCAGCTCGTTGCTCAATTTGGCCAGGTCGGCAGTCAGCGCGTCTTCGGCGAACAGCGTCACTTCGGCTTGCAGGTTGCCACCGACGGCCTTGGCCGCGCGCTGGATTTCCATCTCTTTGTTGACCGCCACCTTCACTTCCATGATGCGATCCCAGTACTCGCGACCCAGCTCGAAGCCTTCCGGCAACTCGGTCAGGCCTTCGTACCAGGTGTTGAGCATCACCGATTCGTTGCGCTCGCCCGGCAGGTATTGCCACAGCTCGTCGGCGGTGAACGCCAGGATCGGCGCGATCCAGCGCACCAGCGCTTCGGAGATGTGGAACAGCGCGGTCTGGCACGAACGACGGGCCTTGCTGTCGGCGCCGGTGGTGTACTGGCGATCCTTGATGATGTCCAGGTAGAAACCACCCAGCTCCTGCACGCAGAAGTTGTGGATCTTCGAGTAGACGTTCCAGAAACGGTATTCGCCGTAGTGCTCTTGCAACTCGCGTTGCAGCAGCAGGGTGCGATCCACCGCCCAGCGATCCAGCGCCAGCATGTCTTCGGCCGGCAGCAGATCGGTGGCCGGGTCGAAGCCGGTCAGGTTGGAAAGCAGGAAACGCGCGGTGTTACGAATACGACGATAGGCGTCCGCGCTGCGCTGCAGGATCTGCTCGGACACGGCCATTTCGCCGGAGTAGTCGGTCGACGCGACCCACAGACGCATGATGTCGGCGCCCAGGGTGTCGTTGACTTTCTGCGGCGCGATCACGTTGCCCAGGGACTTGGACATCTTGCGGCCGGACTCGTCCACGGTGAAGCCGTGGGTCAGCAGCTCGCGGTACGGCGCGTGGTTGTCGATGGCGCAACCGGTCAGCAGAGACGAATGGAACCAGCCACGGTGCTGGTCCGAACCTTCCAGGTACAGGTCGGCACGCGGACCGGTCTCGTGGCCCATCGGGTGCGAACCGCGCAGGACGTGCCAGTGGGTGGTGCCCGAGTCGAACCAGACATCGAGGGTGTCGCTGATCTTGTCGTACTGCGGCGCTTCATCGCCCAGCAGTTCGGCCGCGTCGAGTTTGAACCAGGCTTCGATGCCTTCGACTTCAACGCGCTTGGCGACTTCTTCCATCAGCTCGACGGTACGTGGGTGCAGTTCACCGCTTTCCTTGTTCAGGAAGAACGGGATCGGCACGCCCCAGTTGCGCTGACGGGAGATGCACCAGTCCGGACGGTTGGCGATCATCGAGTGCAGGCGCGCCTGGCCCCAGGCCGGAACGAACTTGGTGTCTTCGATGGCTTTGAGCGAGCGTACACGCAGGGTGTCGCCGCTGACTGGCTCCTTGTCCATACCGATGAACCACTGCGCGGTGGCGCGGTAGATCAGCGGGGTCTTGTGGCGCCAGCAGTGCATGTAGCTGTGTTCGATGACGGTGGTGTGCAGCAGCGCACCGACTTCGGTCAGTTTTTCAACGATGGCCGGGTTGGCCTTCCAGATGAACTGGCCGCCGAAGAATTCCAGCGACGGCACGTAGACGCCGTTGCTCTGTACCGGGTTGAGGATGTCGTCGTTGACCATGCCGTATTTCTTGCAGGTCACGAAGTCGTCCACGCCGTAGGCCGGGGCGGAGTGAACCACGCCGGTGCCGGCGCCCAGTTCCAGGTAGTCGGCCAGGTACACCGGCGACAGACGGTCATAGAACGGGTGACGGAAATTGATCAGTTCCAGCGCCGAACCCGGTGCGGTGGCCAATACGGTGCCTTCGACGCCGTAACGGGTCAGGCAGGATTCGACCAGTTCTTCAGCCAGCACCAGCAGCTTGTCGCCGATGTCGACCAGGGCGTAGGTGAATTCCGGATGAACGTTGAGCGCCTGGTTGGCCGGGATGGTCCACGGGGTGGTGGTCCAGATCACGATCGAGGCCGGTTTGCCCAGCGACGGCAGACCGAATGCGGCGGCCAGTTTGGCCTCGTCAGCGATCGGAAACGCTACGTCGATGGTCGAGGACTTCTTGTTCTCGTACTCGACTTCCGCTTCGGCCAGGGCCGAACCGCAATCGAAGCACCAGTTCACCGGTTTCAAGCCCTTGAACACGAAACCGCCCTTGACGATTTCGGCGAGGGCGCGGATTTCACCGGCCTCGTTCTTGAAGTTCATGGTCTTGTACGGATTGGCGAAGTCGCCCAGGACGCCGAGGCGGATGAACTCGGTCTTCTGCCCTTCGATCTGCTCGGTGGCGTAGGCACGGCACAGTTCGCGGGTCTTGTCCGCGCCCAGGTTCTTGCCGTGTGTCACTTCGACCTTGTGCTCGATCGGCAGGCCGTGGCAATCCCAGCCCGGGACATACGGCGCGTCGAAGCCCGACAGGGTCTTCGAGCGGATGATCATGTCCTTGAGAATCTTGTTCAGTGCGTGACCGATGTGAATCGTACCGTTGGCGTACGGAGGGCCGTCGTGCAGGACGAACTTCGGACGATCCTTGCCAATCTCGCGCAACTTTCCGTACAGGCCAATACTGTCCCAGCGCTGCAGGATCTGCGGTTCGCGCTGTGGCAGGCCGGCCTTCATTGGGAAGGCGGTGTCCGGAAGGTTTAGCGTGGCTTTATAGTCGGTCATTTAAGGCTCTTCATTAGCGATGGGCGCTAGGTGCGGCTAGTGCACGGGCGGCGGCGACATCCGCGCTGATCGCCGTTTTCAATGCCTCCAGGGAGGCGAAACGCTGCTCTTCACGCAGCTTCTGGTGGAAAACCACCGTCAAACGCCGGTCATACAGATCGCCGGCAAAATCTAAAAGATGGACTTCAAGGTGGGCCTTGCCATCACCTTGGACCGTGGGCCGAACGCCGATATTGGCGACGCCGGGCCAGGTCTTGCCGTCGATGTCGACGTCGACCAGGTAAACCCCGGTGAACGGCACGCGACGGCGTTTCAGTTGAATGTTCGCCGTGGGCGTACCCAGTTGGCGGGCCAGTTTCTGGCCATGCAGCACGCGACCGGCAATCCGGTACGGGCGGCCGAGCAGACGCTCAGCCAAAGCAAAATCGGCGGCGGCCAACGCGTTGCGCACCTGAGTGCTGCTGACACGAATGCCGTCCAGCTCGACGGTTTGCGCGGCTTCGACGGTAAAACCGTGAACCTGGCCGGCCTGCAACAGGAAATCGAAATCGCCGAGGCGGTCGCAACCGAAGCGGAAATCATCACCGACCTCCAGATGCTGCACGCCGAGGCCATCGACCAGGATGGTATCGACGAACTCGCTGGCGCTGAGCTTGCTCAAGCGCTGGTTGAAGGCCAGACACAAGACCCGGTCGACACCTTCAGCGGCCAGCAGTTGCAGCTTGTCGCGCAACCGGGCGAGACGCGCCGGCGCGGTCTCCGGGGCAAAAAACTCCCGTGGCTGCGGCTCGAAAATTACCACGCAGCTGGGTACGCCCAACTCGAGCGCACGCTCACGCAGTCGGGCCAGGATGGCCTGGTGACCACGGTGAACACCGTCAAAGTTGCCAATAGTGGCGACGCAGCCCCGATGCTGGGGGCGCAGATTGTGGAGGCCTCGAACCAGCTGCATAACGCGCTTCTTGCTCATAAAGTGGCCGATTATAACCACACCCGACGGCCGACGACAGGCAACACCGTAACCCAAAGTGATCGAGCCGACAAAACTGCCGGCTCGCGCCCGTCTTTCAGGGGTGAAACCTCAGCTCAAGGCCTTGCGATTGAAGTCGCGCAGGCGGAAACCGAGCAGCAGCAACATGCCGAAGTAAGCGATCACGCCGGCAACCACCAACGCGCCCAGACGCAGGAAGCGCTCAAGCATGTGGCCCTGATCCCACGCGGGCATGAAATGCATGCCGATCAACAGCACGGCCGACATCACCGCCACCGCAACCACCAGCTTGAAACCGAACTTCAGCCAGCCCGGCTGTGGTTGATACATCTGTTGCTTGCGCAGTTGATAGAACAGCAGCCCGGCGTTCAGGCAGGCACCGGCGCTGATCGCCAACGCCAGACCGGCGTGGGCCAGCGGACCGATCAACACCAGGTTGAACAGCTGCGTCACCACCAGGGTGAAGATTGCGATTTTTACCGGTGTCCGAATGTTCTGTTGCGCATAAAAGCCCGGCGCCAGCACTTTGATCACGATTATCCCGAGCAGACCGACAGAATAGGCAATCAATGCCCGCTGCGTCATTTCCGCATCAAACCCGCTGAACTGGCCGTACTGGAACAGCGAAACCGTCAACGGCTCGGCCAGGATCCCCAGCGCCAGCGCACACGGCAGCACCAGCACGAAGCACAGGCGCAGGCCCCAGTCGAGAATCCGCGAATATTCGTGGCGATCCTTGCTGGCGTAGGTCTTGGCCAATGTCGGCAGCAGGATCGTGCCCAGCGCCACACCGAGCACACCGGACGGCAGCTCCATCAAACGGTCTGCGTAATACATCCACGACACCGAGCCCGCCACCAGGAACGAGGCGAAAATAGTGTTGATGATCAGGGAAATCTGGCTGACCGAGACGCCGATGATAGCCGGCAACATCTGCTTCATGACCCGCCAGACACCGGTATCGCGCAGATTCAGGCGCGGCAGTACCAGCATGCCGATCTTTTTCAGGTGCGGCAGTTGGTAGAGCAGCTGCGCGAGGCCGCCGACCAGCACTGCCCAGCCGAGGGCCATGACCGGTGGATCGAAATACGGCGTCAGGAACAGCGAAAACACGATCATGCTGACGTTGAGCAGGGTCGGCACGAATGCCGGCACCGAGAAACGGTTCCAGGTATTGAGGATCGCACCTGCCAGGGAAGACAGGGAGATCAGCAATATATAAGGGAAGGTCACTCGCAGCAGGTCGGAGGTCAGCTGGAATTTTTCCGGGGTATCGGTGAAACCCGGCGCTGTGGCCCAGATCACCCAGGGCGCGGCAATCATGCCCAGCGCGGTGACCAGCGCCAGCACCAGCGTCAGCAGACCGGAAACGTAGGCAATAAAGGTGCGGGTCGCCTCTTCGCCCTTCTGGCTTTTATACTCGGCCAGGATAGGCACAAAAGCCTGGGAAAACGCGCCCTCGGCGAAAATCCTGCGCAGCAGATTGGGCAGTTTGAAGGCGATGAAGAAGGCGTCGGTCGCCATTCCGGCGCCGAAGGTGCGGGCGATGAGCGTGTCGCGAACAAACCCGAGAATCCGGGAAAGCATCGTGATAGAGCTGACGGCGGCCAACGATTTGAGCAGATTCATTGAAGGAATGTGTGCCTGTCGATAAACAGCAGGCGAATAACGCGCCCACTTGTGCGATACTCCGCGCCGCAACAGCACAGAGCCAAAGCTCGCGAGTTTACAGGTCACACGCCGGAAAGAAATATCCCGTCGCACCACGCCTACCACTTAGCGGAACGTTTCAAGCGCCCTTGACAAGACTTCAACTCATCGGCATGATTCGCGGCCTATTTTGTTTGCTATTTCCTAAAAAGTCTTTCGAGGAGCTCGACGGTGGCCAACTCACCTTCCGCCAAAAAACGTGCAAAACAGGCTGAGAAGCGTCGCAGCCACAACGCCAGCCTGCGTTCCATGGTTCGTACCTACATCAAGAATGTAGTTAAGGCCATCGACGCAAAAGACGCTGAAAAAGCTCAAGCTGCATACGTTCTGGCTGTGCCAGTTATCGACCGCATGGCCGATAAAGGCATCATCCACAAGAACAAGGCTGCTCGTCATAAGAGCCGTCTGAATGGCCACGTCAAGGCACTGAAAGAAGCTGCCTAAGCGACGTAGTCATTAAAAAACCGACCTCAGGGTCGGTTTTTTATTGCCTGCGATTTGCTCTGATTTCGGTAAATCGCAGGCAAAAAAAAGAGGAGCCAACCGACTCCTCTTTTTTTACGCGTGATTAATGAGCTGACGCCCACGGCAAAATCGGAATCGCAGTCACCGCATTCTGCGGACTACCCTCGATCAGACGATCACTGTAGACCAGATAGACCAGCGTATTGCGCTTCTTGTCGAGGAAGCGCACCACCTGCATGGTCTTGAACACCAGCGAAGTGCGCTCCTTGAAAACCTCTTCGCCATCCTTCAACTCGCCCCTGAAGTTGATCGGCCCGACCTGGCGGCAAGCAATGGACGCCTCGGCACGATCCTCGGCCAGACCCAACCCACCCTTCACACCACCGGTCTTGGCGCGCGACAGGTAGCAGGTCACACCCTCGACCTTCGGATCATCGAACGCCTCGACCACGATCCGGTCGTTCGGCCCGACAAACTTGAACACCGTCGACACCTGGCCGATTTCCTCGGCCGAGGCCAGCAACGGCAACACCATCAACAAGCCCAACAATCCTTTTGCCATACGCATCGCGTTTTTCCTTACACCAGAATCAGGTTGTCACGGTGAACCAGTTCCGGCTCAGCCATGTAACCCAGCAAACCGACAATCGCATCCGACGACTGACCGATGATTTTTTGTGCTTCCAGCGCGCTGTAATTTGCCAGGCCACGGGCAATCTCTCGACCGTCCGGCGCCACGCACACCACCATTTCGCCGCGACGGAAACTGCCCTGAACCAGTTTGACCCCGACCGGCAGCAGGCTTTTATTGCCCTGAGACAGAGCGGAAACCGCGCCATCATCCAGCACCAGCGTGCCACGGGTTTGCAGATGACCGGCCAGCCACTGCTTGCGCGCCGCGAGCATGCCGCGCTCAGGCGACAGCAGCGTACCAATCCGCTCACCCGCCTTCAGGCGATCGAGCACGCGCTCCAGACGCCCGCCGACAATGATGGTGTGCGCCCCGGAACGCGCCGCCAGACGCGCCGCGCGCAGCTTGGTCTGCATGCCGCCACGCCCCAGCGCACCACCGGTACCGCCCGCCACCGCATCCAGCGTCGGATCATCGGCGCGCGCTTCGTAAATCAGCTGGGCGTCAGGGTTATTGCGCGGATCGGCGTCGAACATACCGTCGCGATCCGTCAGGATCACCAGCAGATCGGCCTCGACCAGGTTGGCCACCAGCGCTGCAAGCGTGTCGTTGTCGCCGAAGCGGATTTCGTCGGTGACCACAGTGTCGTTCTCGTTGATCACCGGGATGACTTTCAGCTCGACCAGCGCGCGCAAGGTGCTGCGGGCGTTCAGGTAGCGCTTGCGATCGGACAGGTCGTCGTGGGTCAAGAGAATCTGCGCGGTGTGCCGGCCATGCTCGGCAAAGCTCGATTCCCAGGCTTGCACCAGACCCATCTGACCGATTGCAGCGGCGGCCTGGAGCTCGTGCATCGCACTGGGTCGCGCGGTCCAGCCGAGGCGACTCATGCCCGCCGCCACTGCCCCGGAGGACACCAGCACCAGCTCGACGCCGGCCTCGTGCA
The DNA here is from genome assembly GCF_002112855.1 of Pseudomonas sp. B40(2017). NCBI lineage: Bacteria > Pseudomonadati > Pseudomonadota > Gammaproteobacteria > Pseudomonadales > Pseudomonadaceae > Pseudomonas > Pseudomonas sp. B40(2017). The sequence continues at coordinate 254,244 of NZ_NEIT01000008.1, read as the reverse complement.
AAGCCACCATCTGCTCGACCCAGACACTCATTGCCGCGCGATCCAGCCCTTTGCCATCCGCCGTCAGCAAAGCGCTGCCGATCTTCACGACCCAACGCTGCGCACCTGTCACCTTGCTCCGCATCATCTTCAACCTTAGCTTGAGGGCAGCGCGACCTGGCACTGCCCGTGACGTTATTCGTGGTTCTTCGTGACCAACAATCGATTTCCAGATACTAAAACGCCGCTCGATTGAGCGGCGCTTAAGTTTACTGCAACGAATCAGTCACGCACGTAAATGATTTCCGGACCGTCTTCGTCATCCACATCTTCTTCGTCCCAGTCATCGTCGCCGATGTCGTGGACCGACTTCACGCCGCTGCGACGCAGGGCACGCTTGTCATCCAGCGCCTGCAACTGCGCACGGGCTTCGTCTTCGATGCGCTGATCCAGATCGGCCAGCTCTTCCTTGTAGGCCGGGTCATTGGCCAGGCGATCGGCACGATCTTCCAGATAACGCATGATGTCGCGCGTCAGGCGCTCGGTGCCTTCTTTGGCGATGGCGGAGATCACGTAAACCGGACCAGTCCACTCCAGACGATCGACGATTTCCTTGACCCGCGCTTCGTGCTCTTCTTCGAGGATCTGGTCGCACTTGTTCAGCACCAGCCAGCGATCACGCTCGGCCAGCGACGGGCTGAACTTGATCAGCTCGTTGACGATCACTTCAGCGGCGTCCGGCGCGCTGCTTTCATCCAGTGGCGCCATGTCGACGAGGTGCAGCAACAGACGGGTACGCGCCAGGTGCTTGAGGAAACGAATACCCAGGCCAGCACCGTCGGAAGCGCCTTCGATCAGACCCGGAATGTCGGCGATGACGAAGCTTTTCCAGCGATCGACGCTGACCACACCAAGGTTCGGCACCAGGGTCGTAAACGGGTAATCGGCAACTTTCGGCTTGGCAGCCGACACCGAGCGGATAAAGGTACTTTTACCGGCGTTCGGCAGACCGAGCAGACCGACGTCGGCCAGCACTTTCATTTCCAGTTTCAGGTCGCGCTGCTCGCCCGGCTTGCCCGGCGTGGTCTGGCGCGGCGCACGGTTGGTACTGGATTTGAAACGGGTGTTACCCAGACCGTGCCAGCCGCCCTGCACCACCATCAGTTTCTGACCGGCTTTGGTCAGGTCGCCGATGACTTCCTGGGTGGCGGAGTCGATCACGGTGGTGCCGACCGGCACGCGCAGGATCAGGTCTTCACCCTTCTTGCCGGTGCAGTCGGTGCTGCCGCCGTTGGAGCCACGCTCGGCATCGAAGTGCCGGGTGTAACGGTAGTCCACCAGGGTGTTGAGGTTTTCGTCGGCCATCATGTAGATGGAACCGCCGTCACCGCCATCACCACCGTTCGGGCCGCCGTTTTCAATGAATTTTTCCCGACGGAAACTCATGCAGCCATTGCCGCCGTCGCCAGCCTTTACGCGGATCGATACTTCATCAACAAACTTCATAACCAACGCCTCTCGCCGTACGGACGAGCCGAAAAACAATCAAGACATAAGACTCTTGCAAAAATGAGCGCAGCGACCCCAATCCACGACCTGCATCGCACGCCGGCAGCCCATACAAACAGCTTTGCAAGAGACTCACCCCACAAACGAAAAAGCCCCGTCGCAAGACAGGGCTTCTCCAGCACTCTCGCAGTTAGGCTGCGACAACGCTCACGTAACGACGACCGAAGGCGCCTTTTACTTCAAACTTGATCACGCCTTCGATTTTCGCGAAGAGGGTGTGATCCTTACCCATGCCAACGCCGTAACCAGCGTGGAATTGGGTACCGCGCTGACGCACGATGATGTTGCCGGCCTTGATGACCTGGCCGCCATACATCTTCACGCCAAGGCGTTTGGCTTCTGAGTCGCGACCGTTACGGGTACTACCACCAGCTTTTTTGTGTGCCATGAGTTCAATTCTCCTAGTGAGGAATTAGGCTGTAATTAAGCCTGAATACCGGTGATTTTGATCTCGGTGAACCACTGGCGGTGGCCCATACGCTTCATGTGGTGCTTACGGCGACGGAACTTGATGATGCGGACTTTATCGTGACGACCTTGGGAGATCACTTCAGCCTTGACGGTTGCGCCAGCAACAACAGGTGCGCCGATGTTCACGTCGTCGCCGTTGGCGACCAACAGAACGCGGTCAAAAGTCACGGATTCGCCAGTGGCGACTTCCAGTTTTTCGATCTTCAGGTATTCACCTTCAGCGACCTTGTATTGCTTACCGCCGGTAACGATTACTGCGTACATGGTATTTCTCCGATAATCCTGCTCACCCAGCTCTTTATAAGAAGAGGTATTGGCTGGCATGGCTGCATGGGGCTGGAACGGCCCAAGTGCAATTGCGTAAGGCAGGTGCTGCCCAGGAAGTTCAGGGTGCGCGATTGTACGCAAGCCTTCGAAGTCATGCAAGGGGCCGTCCATCGCGCCTTGACAGGCCCGGACGTGGGTCCTAGCATGCCGCGCAACCCTTCTGGAGCACCTGTCGCTGATGCAACCCCAAGCTTTCTACCGCGCGGTGGCGGACGATTTTAGCGCCGTCGACGGCATCATCAAGAAGCAGCTGACTTCCCGAGTGCCGCTGGTATCGAAAATCGGCGATTACATCACGTCGGCCGGCGGCAAACGCCTGCGTCCTTTATTGGTGCTGCTGTGTGGCAAGGCCCTGGGTCGCGAAGGCGACGACATGCGCCTGCTGGCCGCCACCATCGAATTCCTGCACACCGCCACCCTGCTGCATGACGACGTGGTCGACATGTCCGGCATGCGCCGTGGCCGCTCCACCGCCAACGCCATGTGGGGCAACGCCCCGAGCGTACTGGTGGGCGACTTCCTGTACTCGCGTTCGTTCGAGATGATGGTCGAACTGGGCTCGATGCCGGTGATGAAGATCCTGTCTCAGGCCACGCGCATCATCGCCGAAGGCGAAGTGCTGCAACTGTCCAAGGTCCGCGACGCCAGCACCACCGAAGAAACCTACATGGAAGTCATCCGCGGCAAGACCGCGATGCTCTTCGAGGCTTCGACCCACAGTGCCGCGGCGCTGGCCGGTGCCACCGCCGAGCAGAGCGAAGCCCTGCGCACCTTCGGCGATCACCTGGGCGTGGCGTTCCAACTGGTCGACGACCTGCTCGACTACAAGGGCGACGCCGAAACCCTGGGCAAGAACGTCGGTGACGATCTGGCCGAAGGCAAGCCGACCCTGCCGCTGATCTACACCATGCGCGAAGGCACGCCAGAGCAAGCCGCACTGGTACGCCAGGCGATCCAGAAAGGCGGGATCGAAGACCTGGAAAGCATCCGCATCGCCGTGGAAGCCTCCGGTTCGCTGGAATACACAGCGCAACTGGCCCGTGATTACGTGGCCCGTGCGATCAAGTGCCTCGACGCGCTGCCGGCCAGCGAATACCGCGATGCGCTGGTTGAGCTGAGCGAGTTCGCGGTCGCCCGCACGCACTGATCAGCATCGCGTCATCTAAAAACCGCAGCCTCCGTTGGAGCCTGCGGTTTTTTGTTGCCTGCCATCGGCGGCTAAAACCCTATACAATGTGCGACTTTTAGCGATCCCCTCTCCAAGGAGCCTTAGTGAGCACGTTGCCACCCTGCCCGAAATGCAATTCCGAATACACCTACGAAGACGGCACCCAACTGGTGTGCCCGGAGTGCGCCCACGAGTGGTCTGCCGGCGGTGAAGCCGAAGTGGCGTCCGATGATGCCGTGAAGAAAGATTCGGTCGGTAACGTCCTGCAGGACGGCGACACCATCACCGTGATCAAGGACCTGAAGGTCAAGGGCACCTCGCTGGTGGTCAAGGTCGGCACCAAGGTCAAGAACATCCGCCTGTGCGATGGTGATCATGACATCGACTGCAAGATCGACGGCATCGGCCCGATGAAACTCAAATCCGAGTTCGTCAGAAAAGTCTGAGTCTGCTGTCTTCCATCCCGCGCCCGCCGTGGGATGGAGCTTCGCCCTCCCCCGCAATCCCCAACAAATCCTCGCAATAGCCAAACGCCAGCCGTTTTGACCTTACGCAATCTTTACCCGCAAAAAATCACAAACCGCCAATAGGCGCTTGCTATTTGACGAATAAGAATTATTCTCATTGAAACCTTTCAATGGAGATGAGACCCATGACTTATTTGATCGACGCCTGGCTGGATCGCCCGCATCCGTACCTCAGGATCCTGCATCGGGAAACCGGTGAAGTCTGTGCCGTACTGGAAGAAGAAGCCCTGCACGAGTTGCAGGATCAAGGGGATCTGGATGTCAGCGGCCTGAGTTCCAGCGAGCCATTGGTGCTCAAGGAGCTGGTGCGCAATCTGTTCCTGTTCTGCTATGCCCGGGCCTTGCGCCCGACCAGTGAACTGCACAACAAGATCGAAGTATGAGAACGGCGGAGAAACCCTGCACAAGCCACGCTTGTGCAGGGTAACGGGATTACAGAACGTCGAGCAGCTCGACGTCGAACACCAGAACGCTGTGCGGCGGGATGCTGCCAACGCCTTGAGCGCCGTAAGCCAGTTCGCTCGGCACGTACAGACGCCATTTGCTGCCGGCATTCATCAGTTGCAGGGCTTCGGTCCAGCCAGCGATAACGCCGCCCACCGGGAATTCAGCCGGCTGGCCACGCTCGTAGGAGCTGTCGAACACAGTGCCGTCGATCAGCGTGCCGTGGTAGTGAGTACGCACGGTGTCTTCACGGGATGGCTTGGCGCCTTCACCTTGAGTCAGCACTTCGAACTGCAGGCCGGAAGCCAGGGTGGTGATGCCTTCTTTCTTGGCGTTTTCAGCCAGGAATGCCAGGCCTTCGCCGGCGGCGGCTTCAGCCTTGGCAGCGGCTTCGGCTTGCATGATCTCGCGGATCACCTTGAAGCTGGCGGACATGGCTTCCTGGCTTACACGGCTTTCCTTACCGGCGAATGCGTCGGTCAGACCGGCCAGGATGGCGTCCAGGCTGACACCCGGTGGCGGGTTGTCGCGCAGCTGGTCACCCAGCTGACGGCCGATACCGTAGCTGACGCGGGTTTCGTCGGTGGACAGATTTACTTCGGACATGACACTGCTCCGCTGTGCGGACGGCCTCAGGACCTGCCGTGCGTACACAGCGCGTCCCGGCGCGCCCGGAACCAAAAGGGCGAGCAGACTAGCACAGATGTTCCGGCATTGATCAGGCCCCAGGGCCTACAGCGCGGATCGCCAGGCCAGCGGCACCTTCAGGCTTTCTTCGCCACTGGCGCCAAGACCGCACATTTCATCGTGCACCGAGGTGTGCACCAGGTTGAACGGCAGCACCGGAAAGTTATGCAGCACATCCCGGGCATGCTCGACCGAACGCAGCGTCAGCATATTCCCCTGCGGATCGCTCAGCGGATACGCCGCGCCATGCATCCGGGCCTCAAGCAGATAGATCCCGCCTTCCATGGAGATCAGGTTCAGTTCGTCGACCTTTCTGGCGACGGCAAACGCATTCAACTCTTGCAGGTTCATGAACGCACCTCACGCGGTGACGAGCCTTGAGACCTACAGGGATATGCCTCGGCGAATCAAAGTACAAGCCACAAACGACACCGCCCGTCTGTTTCGCAACAGACGGGCGGTTTTGTTACAGCAATCGTCAGCTCATCAGTGCTTGGTGAGCTTGTCCAGATAACCCATGGCAAACGCCGAGATCACGAAGGTCATGTGGATGATCACGTACCACATCAGGTGCTCGGGATCGACGTTCTTGGCATCCATGAAGATCCGCAGCAGATGGATCGAAGAGATTGCAACGATCGACGCCGCCACTTTCATCTTCAGCGACGAGGAGTCCATGGTGCCCAGCCAGCTGAGCTTTTCCTTGCCTTCATCGATGTTCAGCTCGGAGACGAAGTTCTCGTAGCCGGAAATCATCACCATCACCAGCAAGCCACCGACCAGCGCCATGTCGATCAGCGACAGCAGCACCAGAATCAGCTCGGACTCGGCCATGGAGAAAACGTTGGGAATGACATGAAACACTTCCTGGAAGAATTTCAATGCCAGCGCCAGCAGCCCCAGGGACAGCCCGATGTAGATCGGCGCCAGCAGCCAGCGCGTGGCGTACATTGCATTTTCGATAAAGCGTTCCATTGACTCTCACACAAGAAGGGTTGAAATCGGCGGCGAGTATACCAGCCGCCCATGACAGCCAGAAACCGCCCGGAAATCCGCCACCTGCGTGTGTGTGTCAAAGTTTTTCTGCTAGTGTCCAAACCATTGACAGCCCAGCGACAGTGCACAGGAAGACGGGAAATGGATGTGCGATTGCCGATAACGACTGCCGGAATTTGCTTTGCCCTGTTGCTTGGCGGGTGTTCGCCCGGCGATGAAAAGCCTGCCGTCAGCCTCGAGGAAAAGACCGCGCAGTTCGAGCAGTCGCTGGACGCCATCACCGACCCCAAACTCAAGGACGCCGTGACCGAACTCGGCGGTTCGCTGCTGTTGCTCGAACGCGCGCAACAGAAGCTCGACAACAAACCGTCCATTACCGAATACGGCGAAGACGCCCTCGGCGTGCTCAGGCACTACCCCACGCCGCAGACGCTGGTCGATACCTTCATCAACGGCCTGTTCGTGCTGCACAAGGATTCCAGTTCCGATTACCTCACCGATCTGCAACCGGTGTTCCCCTTCAATCTCAACATCCCCGGCGGCTTTCTGTTCCCCCATGGCGTGGAGTGGCACTCGGTGACCCTGAGCAACAAACGGGTGATTGCCTATCAACCGGAATGGTCGGAAACCGATCCGGGCATTCAGCTCAGTCCTTCCAGCTCCAACGTCACCAACCCCGATGACCTGACTGTCACTTACCCGTTCATCGAGGGTTTGAATGTCGACAAGAAGAACCTGCCGCGCCCGGTCAGCCTGCAAGGCCAGGTGGAAGTCATCGTCCCGAAACGCCTGCACAGTTTCAATCTGGATAAAAAGGACGTCGGCCAGACCCGCTCCGACGGCAACCTCAGCGTGACCTTGCTGAAACTGGACACACACTACGCCGAACTCGAGTTCAGCAACCAACTGCCGCTCGCCCCGGAAGTCGCCAATACCCGGCTCAATCCGTTGATCGTCCAGGCCCGCGATTCGACGGGCCAGTTTCTGGTGCGCGCCGGCGCCATCAATGAAAACCCCGAGCAGGTGGCGTTCTATCAAAAGCAGCTGGCCTACCTGCAACAGCAAAAAGCCTGGAGCGAGACGCTGGAAAAAAAGCTGGACGATGAACAACAGGCCTTTGAACAGCAGCATCCGCGCCACTACAACAAGGTGTACTTCAACGGCCCGATCGACACCCTCGAAGTCAGCCTGCTGGATTTTTCCGAAGCAACCGTCACCCGTAAGGCGCTGGATTTGCCCGTGCGCGAATTCGATCCGCACACCACGGAAAAAACCGTGCAGCCGCTCGACCTGCCGATCACCGTCTACGATGACCTCGCGCCCGACTGGCTCAAGGGCGCGTCCCTGACTGAAGAACAGCTGAAAAGCGGCGTTCATATCCGTCAGTCGGTTGAAGAGCCGAGCGCCGCGCGCATCGAATTCGACCACCGCAAAACCTTCAACGATGAAATGCTCGGCGACGACTTCAGCCCCGGCGAAAGCCCGGTGACGTTCTTCACTGAAAAACACAATGGCAAACTCGACGAGCCGATCGAACTGCCGCCCGAGGCGTATCAGGTCGACCCGCTGCAGGCGACCATCACCTACGACCTGAACCTGTTCCCGGAAACCCCGGCGATTGCCGTCGGCTCGATGCCGTTGTTCCTGGCCACGGTGGACAAACAGGCTTATGAAGCCAAGGCCCTGCCTAAAGGTCTGGAAATCAGGAACAACGCATTGGTGGTGGATTTGAAGCGATTCCCCGCCAACGAATGGCGATTCTTCGTCAAGGACGACAGCGGTCATTACCTGAAGCGGATTCTGTCGGTCAGCCACAACGCGAGCGCGGAAGGGCCGGCGTTATTCGGCGTGCATTATTTCTACGGCCGTCCGACGCACGTGGAAACCTACCAGCGAACCGACCTCGCCACCGTGCAATACGGCTTTGAGGTCAAACTCGACAAGGCGCAGACCCAGGGCGCTGCGCCCTGATCGGCGCTGATGATCGGCACTCTAGTGATCGAAAGTGCCGATGCTGCGTCCGCGTCCACCGTTGATCTGCCGCAACTGCGCCTGCAGATGCAACGACCAGATCTGTGGATCATTGGCCAGTTCATAGCCGTGCATCGTCAGGCTTTCAACGATGGTGTCGAGAATCGACTCGGCGGCGATCGGCCCGTGAAACGGGCCCTGGGCCTTGATGGCGGAAGGTTGTTCACCGGCCATGCCGGCGGCGAAGAGCAACGTCCACATGCCGTTATCGCCGGCCAACGGCTTGATGGCGCATTCGATACGGGTCACGAGACCCAGGCACTGACGGGTGAGGCAGAGGTTGCGCGACATGGCGGCGACCCTCGGTAAAGCCGGTGTTCAGCCCTTGCTGAAGAGCTGTTTCGATCCAGTGATACTGTCGATGTCCTTGAGCAGAGAATAGAAGAAAAGTCCGCCGCGCAAGCCGCACAGAACCAGAAGGCGCCGAATGGTCATTGTGTGAATATTGACGCCAGACTGATGGCACTTTTGCCGACGTTCGCGACAAAACAAAAACGGGAGCCCAAGGCTCCCGTTTTTTTTACTGCCGCCTGACTTAAGCAGGCTTGGCCTCCGCCAGCGCCTCCTGCGCCAGTTCCTTTTCGGCCTCTTTCAGATCCTCTTCACTGATCATCTCGGCAATCACCCGCAGGCGCTCCACCACCCGCGCATTGACGCTGCCTTCCGGGAATTCGCCCTGTTCGTTCGGCTCACCGGCCGGCTCGCCTACCAGCAGGCTCAACGCTTCGTCGGCCTGACGCACCGCGTAAACGTGGAACTGCCCTGCACGCACCGCCGCCAATACTTTTTCATCAAGCATCAGCGTGGCAACGTTGGCCTGGGGAATGATCGCGCCCTGCTCGCCCGTCAGCCCGCGTGCTTCGCAGAGACGGAAGAAGCCTTCGATCTTCTCGTTGACCCCGCCCACCGCCTGCACTTCACCGAACTGGTTGATCGAGCCGGTGATCGCGAAGCATTGCTTGAGCGGGGTTCTCGACAACGCCGAAATCAGTGTGCACGCCTCGCCCAGCGACGCACTGTCGCCATCGACGTAGCCGTAGGATTGCTCCAGCGCGATGCTCGCGGAAATCGCCAGCGGGAATTCCTGGGCGTAACGGCTGCCCAGATACCCGGTGAGGATCATCACGCCCTTGGAGTGGATTGGCTGACCGAGATTGACCTCCCGCTCGATGTCGACGATGCCGCTGCCGCCCGGGTACACCGTGGCGGAAATCCGCGCCGGCACGCCGAACGCCGAGTCGCCGACTTCGAGCACGGTCAGGCCGTTGCACTTGCCGACTGCGGCGCCGTCGGTGTCGATCAGAATGATCCCCGCCAGCATGTCGTCGAGAATCCGCGCCGACACCCGGCCGGTGCGGGTGGCCTTGGCCTTCAGGGCACGCTCGATGTGGCCGGCGTCGGTCATTTCATCGTTGGCCAGATGCCGGATGAAATCCGCCTCGCTGACCAGCTGGAACAGATCGCCGATCCGCGCTGACAAACGCCCCTGGTGCTCGGCCAGACGCGCGCTGTAAGTCGCCAGACGCGCCACCGCGTCGGCGGTCAATGGCGCCATGCCTTCTTCCGAAGTGCGGGTCTTCAGCAACTGGGCGAACTGTTCCAGGCTTTCGTCGACCATCGGGATGTCTTCGTCGAAGTCCACCAGAACGCGGAACATCTCCTGGAAATCCGGATCGAGGTCCTGCAGCGTGTAATACAGCTGACGCGCGCCGATGATGATCACTTTGACCTGCAACGGAATGTGCTGCGGGTTGAGCGTCATGGTGGCGAAACGGCCCATCTCGCCCAGCGGCGATTCCATCTTCAGCTTGCGCGATTGCAGGGCGCGCTTGAGCGCATCCCAGACAAACGGCTCGCCGAGCATTTTTTCCGCTTCAAGAATCAGGAAACCACCGTTGGCGCGGTGCAACGCACCCGGACGCAACTGGCGATAGGTGGTGTAGAGCGCGCCCTGATCGGTGGTGTACTCGATGCGGCCGAACAGGTTTTCGTAGGTCGGATGCGGCTCGAAGACCACCGGCGCACCGCCGCTGGCCGGATGGCCGACCACCAGGCTCGGCGCATATTGCTCTTCCAGCAGCTTGCGCGCGACGGCGTCGGTCTTGCTGTCATCGACCAGTTGCTCGACCACGGTTTTCAGCAGATAGACCTGCATCGCTTGCAGGTAACCGCAGACGGCCGCATTTTCCGCGTACTTTTCCGACAGCGGTGCGAGCAAGGGCTGCAAGGCCAGAGTGATGGTTTCTTCGTTGAGCTGACGCAGCTGGTTGCTCGACTCGCGCTTCCATTGCGGCAGGCTGGCGAGCTCTTCGTTCAGGCGCTCTTCGAGGCCGGAGATGTCGTCATGAAAACGCTCGCGTTCGGCCTCCGGCAACTGGGCGAACTCGGCTTCGTCCAGCGCCTTGCCTTCGAGCATCGGGGTGAAGGCGATGTTGCTGCTGTCGCGGTACAGGGCGACGTCTTTTTCCAAAGCCAGACGTTCGATGACATCCAGTGCCTTGTCGTAGCGCTGGTTGAAGGCGCGGTCGATGGCGCTTTTCTTCTGCTGGTAGGACGGGTGCTCGAACACCGCAGGAAAGGTCGCCAGCAGGTTGTCGATGAGGCCGTTGATGTCGCCGATGAAAGCAGCGGCGCTGCCCGATGGCAGCTCCAAAGCGCGGGGTTCGCGCGGCTCATCGAAATTGTTGACGTAGACCCAGTCCGCCGGGGTCTGCAGGCGTTTGCCTTCGGCCTTCAGGTAGCGTTTGACGAACGAGAAACGGCCGGTGCCGGGCTCGCCCATGACAAATACGTTGTAACCGGGGCGTGGCATGGCCACACCGAACTGCAAGGCTTCGACCGCACGTTCCTGGCCGAGCACACCGCGAAAGGGCTCCAGATCATTGGTGGTAGTGAAGCTGAACTGTTCAGCGGAAAACGGACGGGTCAGCGCTTCGGGCGCTAGACGCAAGCTGGCAGCAACAGGATCAGGCATCGGGCTTCCTTAACAATCAGGCGGGGCAGATAGCGGCATTCTGGCGCTGCCCGAGCCCCACTGGCAAGGCGCGCCACACGACAAAGCATAGACAACCGCCCTGCACGCGGCGCCGCCCCGTGAAACCGGGGTTTATTCCAAATATTGTGCAAAAACTCACGGAACCCTCGGAACGTGCCTAAACTCCAAACTGCGCGGCTGGAACTAATACCGGCCCACTGGCTTCGTCTGGATCTGTTTCGTACAGAGCTTGGGGGCCAGAACCCTGTCCATTGGTATGCACACAAAGAGAACAAAGCTATGAAACGGATTCTTCTCGGTACTCTCTTCACCGCTGTATCCATCAACGCCATGGCGCAAGCTCCAGGCGGCCCGGATTGCGGTTGGGGCAACATGCTGTTCGAAGGTCAGCGTGGCACCCCGGCACACTTCCTGGCATCTACCACCAACGGCACCTCCGGCAACGCGACGTTCGGCATGACGTCCGGCACCAACGGCTGCTCCACCAACGCTTCGCTGACCTATGGCGGCAAATCCTGGTTTGCCATGAATGGCATGATGAACGAGCTGTCCGAAGACATGGCAAAAGGCAACGGCGAAGCGCTGACGACCTATGCCGTGGTACTGGGCGTGGCGCCGGAAGACCGTGCGCACTTCGCCGCCGTCACTCACGAGCACTTCCAGCAGATCTTCAGCAAGGCTGACGTGACCGCTGAAGACGTGCATACCAACACCCTGGCCGTTCTGAAGGCAGACCCACGTCTGGCCAAGTACGCGACTCAGGCTTAAGCTCGACCCACCCGCTTCCTTCGGGAAGCGGGTTTTATTTTTTCGGCCCGCCCTTCCTGGGCTTTGTTTCTTTTCGACTTAAGTTGCCATTTATGCTCAAACGCCTTGCCTGGCTGGCGCTGTGTGTCTGCGCCCCGCTGTCCGCCGCGCCTCACATCGACCCTCAACGTTTGCAGCAACTGGCCAACGACCGCTTCTGGATTTCCCTCGGTCATTACGAAACCGCCAAACTCGGTGGCTGGCGCAGCTACGTCAGCGACAAAAAATTCTTCCTCGCCCCCGACGGCAACGAACACCCCGACCATGAACTGGCCGCCACCGTGCAGGCGTTGTACGCCCCGGCCAGTCTCGGTGAGCGACACGCACAGTGCGTTTACCCGGCACGCACCCGCTGGTTGAAAGATCAACTGAACCTGACCGACTTACCGGCGCCGGACTGCGCCGAATTCAAGAAATGGTTCAAGGACGTCTCGCCCCACAGCGCAGTGATGATTTTCCCGGCAGCCTATCTCAACAGCCCGTCGTCGATGTTCGGCCATACCCTGCTGCGCATCGACCAGGCCGACGTGCAGAGCGACAAGACTTCGCTGCTCAGTTACGCGATCAACTTCGGCGCCTACATCGAAGGCTCGGACAACAGCATCCTGTACGCCTGGAAAGGCCTGATGGGCGGTTATCCGGGATTGTTCGCGCTGGTGCCCTATCAGGAAAAACTCTCGGAATACCGCAGCCTGGAAAACCGCGACCTGTGGGAATACCGGCTCAATCTGACGCAAGCCGAAACCGCGCGCATGGTCGAGCATGTGTGGGAGCTGAAGCAGATCCAGTTCGACTATTTCTTCTTCGATGAAAACTGCTCCTATCGCCTGCTCGAACTACTGCAGGTAGCGCGCCCAAGCCTGCGCCTGACCGAGCAATTCCCGCTGACGGCGATCCCCACCGACACCGTCAAAGCAGTGAAGGAGGCCGGACTGGTCGAGCACATCGAATACCGTCCGTCCCGCGAGCGCGAATTGCTCAGCCGCGCCGAGCCCCTGAGCGGCGAAGAACAGGACTGGGTGCTGAAAGTCAGCGCCGACCAGCAGCAACTTCAGGACCCAGCCTTCCAGGCCCTGCCCCGGGATCGCCAGGCGCTGATTGTTGACGCGGCGTATCGGCTGGAGCGCTACCGCGCCAACGGCCAGGAGCGTGATCCACAGCGAGCGCAACGCAGTTTCGAATTGCTGCGAGCGATCAACAAGAACCCGGCGCCGGAGCTGCAAATTCCCCAACCGGGTCTGCCCGAAGACGGCCACGAATCGCGCACCTGGCAGGCCGGTGTCGGCACTCGCGGCGATCGCGCGTTTGGCGAGTACGGTTTGCGCATGGCCTATCACGACCTCAACGACAACGCCGAGAGTTTCCCCCTCGGCGCGCAGATCGAAATCCTGCAGATGAAGCTGCGCCAGTACGAAGGTAATCACTGGCAATTCCAGCAACTGGATCTGGCGACCATCCGCTCGCTGACACCGCGCAATGCGCTGTTGCAGCCGTTGTCGTGGCAGGTCACCGGTGGTCTTGAGCGTGTACCGGGCAAGCATGATGACGAGACGCTGGTCAGCCACGTCAACGGTGGCGGTGGCGGCACGTGGGCGCTGGGTGACGATGTGCTGGGTTTTGCCCTCGGCACCGTGCGCGTTGAACACAACAATGATTTCGCCGAGTTCGTTTCCCCCGCAGGCGGTTTCAATACCGGCGTTTTGTGGAAAAACCCGTTGGGCAATCTCAGCCTGGAGGCCAAAGGCGATTACTTCTTCAATGGTGAAGTGCGCCGTAGCCTGAGCCTGAATCAGCAGTGGGAACTGTCGCGCAACCTCGGCCTGCGCCTGAGCGCCCAGCGTGAGTTCAGCCATCTGGCCACGCCGGAGACCGAAGTGATGCTGGAAGTGAAGTGGTATCACTACTGAGGTTTTGATCTTTCTTTCACGCCCCATCGACGAATCCGCTTCTAGACTTTCCCTATCAGCCGTTTAACGGCCCGGGAGAGTGTGATGTGGCGGTGTGCGGTGTTCGCGGGCGTGTTGCTGTTGCTGGGTGGCTGTCAGAGCACCCACCAAGACTTGATTGCCAAGGGTTATCCACCGGCGTTCGCCGACGGTTTCGATGACGGGTGCATCAGCGGTCGTCAGGCGGCCGGTTCGATCAGCGGCGAGTTTCGCAAGAACGTGCCGCGCTATCTCAAGGACAAGCAATACGCCGAGGGCTGGAGCGACGGCTTCCGTCAGTGTCAGGCGATGCTGGAAAACAAGGATCGCGAACAGTATCGCAACGAGCACTGGGACGAACGCGAGCGCGCCTGGCAGCAGGAGAAGGATCAGGGCGCCGCGCGGGCTTATCGTTCGCAGTAGGTCGCTTCCAGACATCCAGCGAAACCTTTTGCCTGCGACCATGGCCCAACGGCTATAACAGGAGCCCACCATGAGTCGCGCTTTCGTCAACGAAGACAACGCTGCTGCGCAAGCCGATCAGCCGGTCGAGCGGCAGGTCAGCACACAGCCCAATTACGTCACGCCGCAAGGGTTTGCCCAGTTGCAGGCGAAAGTCGCCGAGCTGCAAAGCCTGCACGCCGAGCAGTCGGCCAAGGGCGAACAGGCTGACAAACAGCGGCTGGCCGATCTCGAACGGGATTTGCGTTATTTCAATCAACGGGTCGGCAGCGCTCAGGTCGCACCGGCCCCGACATCTACCGACAAAGTGCAGATCGGCAGCTGGGTGACCTACGCCGACGAACACGACACCGAGCACCGGGTGCAACTGGTCGGTGAAGACCAGGCCGATGCGGCCAACGGCCTGATCAACTGGGCCTCACCGCTGGGCCGTGCGCTGCTTGGCGCGCGGATCAACGATGAAGTGCTGTGGCAGCGCCCGGCAGGCGATCAACTGATCGAAGTGATCCGCATCGAGCGCTCTTGAACCCGGTTGCTTAAACCACGCCTTGGGCGAGCATCGCGTCGGCGACCTTGACGAAGCCGGCAATGTTCGCGCCTTTGACGTAGTTGATCCGGCCGTTTTCCTCGCCGTAGTGCACACAGGCGTGGTGGATCGACTGCATGATCCCGTGCAACTTGCTGTCCACTTCGCCCCCGGTCCACAGCAGGCGCATGGCGTTCTGCGACATCTCCAGCCCACTGACCGCCACGCCGCCGGCATTCGAGGCCTTGCCCGGCGCAAACAGAATGCCGGCCTCGATAAAGATATCCACAGCCTCAAGGGTGGTCGGCATGTTCGCGCCCTCGGCCACGCAGATGCAGCCGTTGCGCAGCAAGGTGCGGGCGGATTCGGCGTCGAGTTCGTTCTGGGTCGCGCATGGCAGCGCGATGTCGCACGGCAACGACCATGGCAGTTGACCGGCGCGGAACTCCAGGCCGAAGGCGGAGGCCAATTCGCTGACCCGCCCACGCTTGACGTTCTTCAGTTCCAGCAGCGCCAGCCACTGTTCTTCGCTCAGGCCCGCCTCGCAATACAGCGTGCCTTCGGAGTCGGACAGGGAAATCACTTTGCCGCCCAGGTCCATCACCTTGCGGGCTGCGTATTGCGCGACGTTGCCGGAACCGGAGATCGCCACACGCTTGCCTTCGACGGTCTGCCCGCGACGCTTGAGCATTTCCTCGGCGAAGTACACGCAACCGAAACCGGTGGCTTCCGGACGGATCAGACTGCCGCCGTAGGTCATGCCCTTGCCGGTCAGCACGCTGGTGAACTGGTTGCTCAGGCGCTTGTACTGGCCGAACAGGAAACCGATTTCCCGGGCGCCGACACCGATATCGCCTGCCGGCACGTCCACGTCGGCACCGATGTGCCGGTACAGCTCGCTCATGAATGCCTGGCAGAAACGCATGACTTCGGCGTCGCTCTTGCCCTTCGGATCGAAGTCCGAGCCACCCTTGCCGCCGCCCATGGGCAATGAGGTCAGGGAGTTCTTGAAGGTCTGTTCGAAGGCGAGGAATTTCAGCACGCCCATATTCACCGAAGGATGGAAGCGCAAGCCGCCCTTGTACGGGCCGATGGCGCTGTTCATCTGGATGCGGAAACCGCGATTGACCTGCACCTTGCCCTGATCGTCGACCCACGACACCCGGAACACCACCGCCCGCTCCGGCTCGCAGATGCGCTCCAGAATCCCCGAGGTCAGATAGTGCGGATTGGCTTCAAGAAACGGCCACAGGCTGCGCAGGACTTCTTCGACGGCCTGGTGGAATTCGGGTTGATCCGGATCGCGTTTTTTCAGACGGGCGAGGAAGGATTCGACGGATTCGATCATGGGAAAAGTCTCGGCAGATTTGTTGTCGTTGGAAGCGATTGAGCCGGACTGTAACAAACGATCTGTACACAGCAACAGACAAAAATGTCGCATTTATGAAAACAAATAGTACACAAGGTATAAAACAGTCTGCATTGCAGGCAAAAAAAGCGGAGCCCGAAGGCTCCGCTGTTTCATGCAACCAACCCGTAATCAGGCCAGTTTCTTGTGGCGTACCCGGTGTGGCTGGGCCGCTGCTTCGCCGAGGCGCTTTTTGCGATCGGCTTCGTACTCGGTGTAGTTGCCTTCGAAGAACACCGCTTGCGAGTCGTCTTCGTACGCCAGGATGTGAGTTGCGACGCGGTCAAGGAACCACCGATCGTGAGAGATCACAATGGCGGCGCCCGGGAAGTCCAGCAGGGCTTCTTCCAGGGAACGCAGGGTTTCAACGTCGAGGTCGTTGGACGGTTCGTCGAGCAGCAGGACGTTGCCGCCCTCCTTCAGGGTCAACGCCAGGTGCAGACGACCGCGCTCACCACCGGACAGGTCCTTGACGAACTTCTGCTGATCGCCGCCCTTGAAGTTGAAGCGACCGACGTAGGTACGCGACGGGATCTCGTAGTTGCCGATGCGGATCTGGTCGGAACCGTCGGAGATCTGCTGGAACACGGTCTTGCTGCCGTCCAGGTCCTCGCGGCTCTGATCCACGCAGGCCAGTTGCACGGTTTCGCCGATCTCGATGCTGCCGGAGTCCGGGGTTTCCTTGCCCATCAGCATGCGGAACAGGGTCGACTTACCGGCACCGTTACCGCCGATCACGCCGACGATGGCGCCTTTCGGCATGGAGAACGACAGGTTGTCGATCAGGACGCGATCGCCATAGCCCTTGGTGACGTTCTTGAATTCGATGACCTTGTCGCCCAGGCGCGGACCGGCCGGGATGTAGATCTCGTTGGTTTCCGAACGCTTCTGGAATTCCTGCGACTGCATTTCTTCGAAGCGTTGCAGACGAGCCTTGGATTTCGACTGGCGGGCCTTGGCGCCTTTGCGCACCCACTCCAGTTCTTCCTTCATGGCTTTTTCGTGGGCCGATTGCTGCTTGGATTCCTGGGCCAGACGATCGGACTTGGCTTCCAGCCAACCCGAGTAGTTGCCTTCGTAAGGAATGCCCGCGCCGCGGTCGAGTTCCAGAATCCAGCCGGCAACGTTGTCCAGGAAGTAACGGTCGTGCGTGATCGCGACCACAGTGCCCGGGAAGTCGTGCAGGAAGTGTTCGAGCCAGGCAACGGAGTCGGCGTCCAGGTGGTTGGTCGGTTCGTCGAGCAGCAGCATGTCCGGGGCGGACAGCAGCAGACGGCACAGGGCCACACGACGTTTTTCACCACCGGACAGGTGTTCAACCTTGGCGTCCCAGGCCGGCAGACGCAGCGCATCGGCGGCGACTTCCAGCTGGCGCTCCAGGTTGTGACCGTCGCTGGCCTGCAGGATCGCTTCGAGCTTGGCCTGTTCGGCGGCCAGCTTGTCAAAGTCGGCGTCCGGGTCGGCGTAGGCGGCGTAGACCTCGTCCAGACGCGCTTGCGCATCCTTGATCACGCTGACCGCTTCCTCGACCACTTCACGCACGGTCTTGGTCGGATCCAGTTGCGGTTCTTGCGGCAGGTAACCGATGTTCAGTTCCGGCATCGGGCGCGCTTCGCCTTCGAACTCGGTGTCGACGCCGGCCATGATTTTCAGCAGCGTGGATTTACCCGAACCGTTGAGGCCGAGTACGCCGATCTTGGCGCCGGGGAAGAAAGACAGCGAAATGTTTTTCAGGATTTCCCGCTTCGGCGGAACAACTTTGCCCAGCCGATGCATGGTGAAGACGTATTGAGCCATGGAGAACCTTGGGTCAGTGACAGATGAATGATTGGAGCGCAGGCGATGCCCGGCCAGACCGATGCGCGTCGTTCACTTGATGGTCATCAATGCGTGCGCGCTGAAAAAGTCTGAGTCTAGGAGCTGGAACGCTCCCGCGTAACCGGCAAAGCTACCTTAATGACGGAAGGCAGTCCAGCCGAGTGGGGCTGGCACTTCGCCACAACTCAAGGCATGCTAGCCGCCCCTTGGGCGTCCGGCTTATAGTGCACGTCGCGCCAGTCCAGCCAGACCGCAGGATTACAGCTTGTCCAACGTCACTCCGCCAGCCTCTGTGAGCAGCACCCAACCGGCGCCCGGCTCGTCCCTGCGCGGAACCTTGAAAGGCGCGCTGGCGACGCTGGTGCTTTTGCTGCTGGCGCTGCTGTTCTGGCAACTGCTCGATCAACTGCGTGAAACCCAGAAAAACCAGCGTCAGTACACCATCGACTACACCGCCGACCTCGCCGCTCAGGTCAGCCTGAACATGGCGCTGAACGCGCAGATCGCCCTCAACCTGCTACCGATCGTCGAACAACCGCAGTCGGCCGACGAACAGCAGGCACTCCTGCGCAAACTTCAGAAATCACTGCCCGACCTGCGCAGCCTGGCCCTGCTCAGCCCGTCCGGAAAGATCCTCAGCGACAGCGCCGCCGACAGCCATGACGCCGATTACCTCAGCGATCTGGTGCGCCGCAGTCGCGCTCAGGCGCATTACTTCAGCAACGACGAAGACGGTTCGGTGGTGCATCTGCTACTGCATCAGGCCAGTGGCAGCACTCGCGGTTACTGGGCGCTGCGGCTGACACCCACCTTCTTTAAAGCACTGACCAAACAAGGCGAAACAGGCATCCGTCCTCTGTGGCTGGTGGAAAACCGCATCAACCATCAGATCATCAGCCGCGACGAAGCAATGCCCATCGGCAGCACCAGCGTCCTGACCCCGGACGATCTGGCCAACAGTGTGCTGACCGTGCCGCTGAGCAGCAGCGACTGGCAACTGCGTGGCCTGTTCGACCGCCAGCATGTGCTCGAACAACTGCTGCCGGCGTTCATCGGCAAATGCCTGTTGGGCCTGGCGCTGTCGCTGCTGCCGTTTATCGCCCTGCTCAACATGCGTCGCCGTCAGCGTCAGGTGCATGAGGGGCGTCGGCGTTATCAGGATATTTTCGAAGGCACCGGCGTGGCATTGTGCGTGCTGGATCTTTCGGGGCTCAAACAGGTTTTCGAAAGGGCCCAGATCCAGACCAGCGACCAGCTCAAGGCTTGGCTCGACCAGCCGGCACAGCGCCAGCAATTGCTCCACGAACTGCGGGTGACCGAGGTCAACCAGGTCGCGCTGCAACTGCTCAACGTCAATTCCTGCGACCACGCCTGGCAACTGTTGATCGACGGTCAGCCGCACAGTCAGTGCGCCATCGGCAATCAAGTGCTGGACGCCGTGCTCCAGCAGCAAAAGCAGCTGGAACTGGAAATCAAGTTGCCGGACATCAATGGCCGCGACCAGCACCTGTGGCTGGTGCTGCGCCTGCCTCAGGAACAGCACGACTACAAGGCCGTGATCCTGAGCATCAACGACATCACCAGCCGCAAGCTGATCGAACTGTCGCTGCTGGAGCGCGAAGGTTTCTGGTCGGATGTGGTGCGCACCGTGCCGGATCATCTGTATGTGCAGGACGTGATCAGCCAGCGGATGATTTTCAGCAACCACCACCTCGGCCAGACCCTGGGCTACAACCGCACCGAGCTGCATCAGATGGGCGAGTATTTCTGGGAAATTCTCCTGCACCCGGAAGACGCCGACTATTACCATCGCTCGCGGCAGATGCAGCGTCACGCCGGTTACAGCCAGTTGCTGCAATGTCAGTTGCGCTTCCGTCATCGCGACGGCGAGTGGCGGCGCTTCGACATTCGCGAACAGGCGCTGGCTCGGGACAAACACGATCAGGTCACGCGGATCATCGGCGTGGCCAAGGACATCACCGAGCAGATCGAAGCCAGCGAGTCCCTGCGCGACAGCGAACAACGCTACCGGATGCTCGCCGAAAGCATCAGCGACGTGATTTTCTCCACCGACAGCAAGCTCTCGCTGAACTACGTCAGCCCCTCGGTGCAGGCAGTGCTGGGCTATGACGCCGAATGGATTTTCCAGAACGGCTGGCAGTCGACCATCGCCAACCCGCAGCAACTGAGCGGCATCTATCACCTGATGGATCGCGTCAGCAAAGCCCTGGGCAAACCCGAGCAACTGGTGATTTTGCGCAGCCAAGTGCAGACCCAGCTGTTCCTGTTCGACTGCCTGCGCGCCGACGGCCGCAAGATCCCGATCGAACTGCGCCTGGTGCTGGTGTGGGACGAGCATGGCGCCTTCGAAGGCGTACTCGGGGTCGGTCGCGACATCAGCCAGCAACGCCGCGCCGAGAAAGACCTGCGGATGGCGGCCACGGTATTCGAGCACTCGACCTCGGCGATCCTGATCACCGACCCGGCCGGTTACATCGTGCAGGCCAACGAGGCATTCAGTCGGGTCAGCGGTTACGCGGTGGGTGAAGTGCTCGACCAGTTGCCGAACATGCTGACCGTCGACGAACAGCAGGACGCACACCTGCGCTACGTACTCAAGCAGTTGCATCAGCACAGCACCTGGGAAGGTGAAGTCTGGCTCAAGCGCCGCAACGGCGAGCACTACCCGGCGTGGGTCGGCATCACCGCCGTGCTCGATGACGAGGGCGATCTGGCCAGTTACGTGTGTTTCTTCAGCGACATCAGCGAGCGCAAGGCCAGCGAGCAGCGGATCCACCGCCTCGCCTACTACGACGCCCTGACCCACCTGCCGAACCGCACGCTGTTCCAGGATCGTCTGCACACCGCGCTGCAATCGGCCGAACGGCAGAAGTCGTGGGTGGTGCTGATGTTCCTCGACCTCGACCGTTTCAAACCGATCAACGACTCCCTCGGCCACGCCGCCGGCGACCGCATGCTCAAGGACATGGCCACGCGTTTGCTGGCGTGCGTCGATGATGACGACACCGTGGCGCGAATGGGCGGCGACGAATTCACCCTGCTGCTGCAACACCGCTCCAGCCGTGAAATGGCGCTGAACCGTGCGATCCACGTGGCCGAACAGATCCTTGGCAGTCTGGTACGACCGTTCGTACTTGAGGGACGCGAGTTCTTCGTCACCGCCAGTATCGGCATCGCCCTGAGCCCGCAGGACGGCAACGAACTCAGCCAGTTGATGAAGAACGCCGACACCGCGATGTACCACGCCAAGGAACGCGGCAAGAACAACTTCCAGTTCTATCAGGCCGACATGAACGCCAGTGCGCTGGAGCGTCTGGAACTGGAAAGCGATCTGCGCCACGCCCTGGAGCAGAACGAATTCGTGCTGTATTACCAGCCGCAGTTCAGCGGCGACGGCAAACGCCTGACCGGCGCCGAAGCCCTGCTGCGCTGGCGTCATCCGCGTCGCGGGCTGGTGCCGCCGGGGGATTTCATCCCGGTGCTCGAAGAACTCGGGCTGGTGGTGGACGTCGGCGACTGGGTGATCAGCGAAGCCTGTCGCCAGCTCAAGACCTGGCACCAGAGCCGCGTGCGCGTGCCGAAAGTCTCGGTGAACATCTCGGCGCGGCAGTTCTCCGACGGCCAGCTCGGCACGCGGATCGCCACCATCCTCAAGGAAACCGGCCTGCCGCCGGCGTGCCTGGAACTGGAGCTGACCGAAAGTATCCTGATGCGCGAAGTCAGCGAGGCGATGCAGATACTTGCCGGCTTGAAGAACCTCGGTCTGAGCATCGCGGTCGACGACTTCGGCACCGGTTACTCGTCGCTGAACTATCTCAAGCAATTCCCGATCGACGTGCTGAAGATTGACCGCACCTTCGTCGATGGCCTGCCGTCCGGCGAGCAGGACGCGCAGATCGCCCGGGCGATCATCGCCATGGCCCACAGCCTGAATCTGGCGGTGATCGCCGAGGGCGTGGAAACCCATGAGCAACTGGACTTCCTGCGCGAGCATGGCTGCGACGAGGTTCAGGGTTATCTGTTCGGGCGGCCGATGCCGGCGGGACGGTTCGAGGCGCAGTTCAGCAATGATGCGCTGTTCATGTTCGACTGAGACTTTGTGGGGAAGCCATCGCCAGCAGGCTGGCTCCCACAAGGATTGATGCCGATCAGGGAATTTGCAGGCTATCGCGATTACTGTGGGAGCCAGCCTGCTGGCGATTTGGCCGGCACAATCACCGTATATCCACGCATGAACGCCACTTGTCTGCGACATGATGTCGTTTCATATGCCATCCAAAACCCGTTGGGTTAGAATGCCCCCCTTTTCTGCCCCCGATCCTTGAGGACCGCCATGTTCAGCCGTGATTTGACTATTGCCAAGTACGACGCCGATCTTTTTGCCGCCATGGAGCAAGAAGCCCAGCGCCAGGAAGAACACATCGAGCTGATCGCTTCGGAGAACTACACCAGCCCAGCGGTGATGGAAGCTCAAGGCTCGGTACTGACCAACAAGTACGCCGAAGGCTACCCGGGCAAGCGCTACTACGGTGGTTGCGAGTACGTCGACGTTGTTGAGCAACTGGCCATCGACCGCGCCAAGGAACTGTTCGGCGCCGACTACGCCAACGTTCAGCCGCACGCCGGTTCCCAGGCCAACGCCGCTGTCTACCTAGCCCTGCTGTCGGCCGGCGACACCATCCTGGGCATGAGCCTGGCTCACGGCGGTCACCTGACCCACGGCGCCAGCGTGTCCTCCTCCGGCAAGCTGTACAACGCCATCCAATACGGCATCGACGCCAACGGTCTGATCGACTACGACGAAGTCGAGCGCCTGGCTGTTGAACACAAGCCGAAAATGATCGTGGCCGGTTTCTCTGCCTACTCGCAGATCCTCGACTTCCCACGCTTCCGTGCCATCGCTGACAAGGTGGGCGCGTACCTGTTCGTCGACATGGCTCACGTGGCCGGTTTGGTCGCCGCTGGCGTCTACCCGAACCCGGTTCCGTTTGCTGACGTGGTGACCACCACCACCCACAAGACCCTGCGCGGTCCACGGGGTGGCCTGATCCTGGCTCGCGCCAACGCCGACATCGAGAAGAAGCTGAACTCCGCCGTATTCCCGGGCGCCCAGGGTGGCCCGCTGGAGCACGTGATCGCCGCCAAAGCGATCTGCTTCAAGGAAGCCCTGCAGCCTGAGTTCAAGGCTTACCAGCAACAAGTGGTGAAAAACGCCCAGGCCATGGCCAGCGTGTTCATCGAGCGCGGTTTCGACGTGGTTTCCGGCGGTACTGAAAACCACCTGTTCCTGCTGTCGCTGATCAAGCAGGAAATCTCCGGTAAAGACGCCGACGCCGCTCTGGGCAAAGCGTTCATCACCGTGAACAAGAACTCCGTGCCAAACGACCCACGCTCCCCGTTCGTTACCTCCGGCCTGCGCTTCGGTACTCCGGCCGTGACCACTCGCGGCTTCAAAGAGGCTGAGTGCAAAGAGCTGGCCGGCTGGATCTGCGACATCCTGGCAGACCTGAACAACGAAGCGGTGATCGACGCCGTTCGTGAGAAAGTCAAAGCCATCTGCAAGAAACTGCCGGTGTACGGCGCTTGATTGCGACGTAAAACCGCAGCATGAAAAACCGGCCAAGTGATTGGCCGGTTTTTTTTTCGCCCGGATTTTTTCAAACGCTTGAATCGCTCAAGAATGGGACTTGCCGCCCAGCTGGTCAGACCGGTCATGCCAATTCGTCATTTTTCACTTGCGATCCGTAAAAAACAGCGCCTAGACTGCACCCGCACTGGACATACCGGTAAGACCACAATAATTAAGTCCTGAATCTGATGCGCTTCGCGCACGGCAGCCAGGACACCGACCAGGATTCCTCCCATGCTCAGATGGTGCTCGCGTTCAATCTTCCTCCAAGTGGTTCTCGGACTGATGCTCGGCATCGTCTGCGGGCTGACCCTTCCTGAATACTCGGCCCAGCTCAAACCGCTCGGCGACGGTTTCATCAAACTGATCAAGATGCTCATCGGCCTGATCGTGTTCTGCGTGGTGGTCAGCGGCATCAGCGGCGCGGGCGATCTGAAGAAGGTCGGGCGTATCGGCCTCAAGTCGGTGATCTACTTCGAAGTGCTGACCACCATCGCCCTGGTGATCGGTCTGGTGTTCGCCTTCACCACCGGGATCGGCAGCGGCGCCAACATCCATCTGGAGCAACTGTCCGCCGCCGACATGGGCGACATCGCCGAACGCGGCCAGCACATGCACACCACCACTCAGTTCCTGATGGACCTGATTCCGACTTCGGTACTCGGCGCCTTTGCCGACAACAACATCCTGCAAGTGCTGTTGTTCTCGGTGCTGTTCGGCAGCGCGTTGAATCTGGTGGGCGAAGCAGCTTCCGGAATCTCGCGGCTGATCAACGAACTGAGCCATGTGATCTTCCGCATCATGGGCATGATCGTGCGTCTGGCACCGATCGGCGTGTTCGGCGCCATCGCCTTCACCACCAGCAAATATGGCCTTGATTCCCTGCAACACCTGGGCAGCCTCGTCGGCTTGTTCTACCTGACCTGCATCGCCTTCGTCGCGCTGATTCTCGGTCTGGTGATGCGCCTCTCGGGCCTGCGCATGTGGCCGCTGCTCAGGTACCTGCGTGAAGAACTGCTGATCGTCATGGGCACTGCGTCCTCCGATGCCGTGCTGCCGCAGATCATGCGCAAGCTGGAACATCTGGGCATCGGCAGCTCGACCGTCGGGCTGGTGATTCCCACCGGTTACTCGTTCAACCTCGACGGTTTTTCGATCTACCTGACGCTGGCCATTGTGTTCATTGCCAACGCCACCGGTACACCGCTGGCCATGACCGATCTGCTGACGATTTTGCTGGTATCGCTGATTACCTCCAAAGGTGCCCACGGCATTCCGGGTTCGGCGCTGGTGATTCTCGCGGCCACGCTGACGGCCATCCCGGCGATCCCGGTGGTCGGTCTGGTGTTGGTGCTGGCGGTGGACTGGTTCATGGGCATCGGCCGGGCGCTGACCAACCTGATCGGCAACTGCGTTGCCACCGTGGCCATCGCCCGCTGGGAAAAGGACATCGATGTGCAACGGGCGAACAAGGTGCTCAACGGCGAGCAGGGCTATAACTTTCAGCCGAGAAAAACCGTCGCTCAAGCGGCAGCCAAAGAATTCTGAATGACCGCCGTGCCTGCGCCAATGCAGGCACGGCACATGGAGCGAACCCGTGATTACTTCATCAACCGTCGTCAACTCAGTGGTAGAAAAACTTCGGGCGGCGCTGGCCCGTGGTCAGTGGCGCTCCGGCGAGATGCTGCCGGGCCAGCGCGAACTGGCCGAACAACTGGGCATCAGCCGCCCGAGCCTGCGTGAAGCGGTGATCGTGCTGGAAACCCTCGGTCTGGTGCGCTCGATGCCAGGCAAAGGCGTGGTGGTGCTCGACGCCCAGGCCAGTGACAGCCAAAGCCACGACAACGCGGTAGCCGGCGCCAGTCTCGAAGACGTGCTGCAACTGCGCTACACCCTCGAGCCGTTCATCGTCGGGCTGGTGGCGCAGTCAATCAGCAGCAAGGAAGTCGGGCAACTGCGCCTGACCCTGATGGACATGCGCGAAGCCCTCGAAGCGGGCGACAGCGAGGCCGGAGTCAGCGCCTACATCGCGTTCCACGAGGAGCTGTTCACCCTGACCTCGAACCCGATTTTCCAGAGCGTGGTGCAACAGACCAGCAACGCTCTCAAGCAAAGCGCCGAAGTGCTGCGCAATTCGCCGGAGCACCTGGCCGAACGCCTTGAAGAAAACGAAGCCGTGGTGCGCGCGATCCGCAGCAAGAACAGCGCCCAGGCCAGTGCCGAAATGCGCCGGCACATTTTGCGTGAAGGCCAGCGGATGGGCATCGAGCTGAATATTCCGGATGACAACCTGAGCCACTGAAACGCCTCACACAGGAGACCGGCCATGAACAGTCTTGCCACGCCGTCGCACCCTCGCCCGACCTCGGCGGCCCTGCCCTTCTCCCGCCTGCACGCGCCGGTGGACGACCTGTATCCGCGCCTGTTCGACGCAATCCTCGAACAGCGCCTGGATGCCGCCAGCCGCTTCACCGAAGAAAGTCTCAAGCAGATGTTCGGGGTCAGCCGCGCCGATGTGCGTCGGGTGCTGACCCAGCTGTCCCACGAACAGATCATCGTGCTGCGGACCAACCATCGGCCGCGTGTTGCTGCGCCGGACGCCGAGCAGACACGTCAGGCACTGCACGCCCGGCGACTGGCCGAGAACACGCTGGTGCGGTTGGCTTGTCAGCATGCGCAGGCTGAAGATCTGAAGCGCCTGCGCGCCTTGATCGAAGGTGAGCGCCAGGCTGTGGATAAAGATCGACGCGGGGCGGCGATTCGCCTGTCCGGGGAGTTTCATTTGCAGCTGGCGAAAATGGCGCGGAATGCACCGTTGACGCATTTTCTCGGCACGCTGGTGCCGCTGACCTCACTGGCGATTGCGCGATGCGGTAAGCAGACGCACAGATGTTGCGCATGGGAGGAACACCTTGAAATTGTAGAGGCGGTGGAGCGCGGAGATATTTCAAAAGCCGGCATGCTGATGAATCGGCATCTGGAACATCTTGAGCAGACGTTGCTGGGTTCAGAATCTGAATATTGTGTTGCTGGTTAGAACGCCTTCGCGAGCAAGCCCGCTCCCACAATGAACTGCATTCTTCCTGACAGAATGCGATCTACTGTGGGAGCGGGCTTGCTCGCGAAGAGGCCCTTCGAGCCTCCACAAATTCAGTTTTGCTGTGCAGCCACCCTGGCAAACCCCGCCCGGATTTTCTCTTCCGGCAAATCGTCAGCGATAAACACGATCACGCTTTCCCGAGCCTCGCCCTCGGCCCACTCGGTGTCCCAGTCGAAGCCGTAGAGTTTCAGCACACCCTGAAACACCAGCCGCCGATCTTCGCCCGCGATGTTCAGCACGCCTTTGTAGCGCAGCAATTGCTTGCCGTGATCTTCCAGCAATTCATTCATGAATTCGCTGAGCTGATCGATATCCAGCGGCTGGTCGGTACGCAGCACCAGACTGGAAATCCGGTCGATGGACGGCGCCTTGCTGACCGGTCGCAGACTCACCCCGCCGCCGAGATCGGCGTTCAGATTGAAACCGCGCACATCGAGCAACTCGGCCAGATCGATGTTGCCGTGCTCTACCACGCGGATCGGCGCACGGCGGTTGATGCGGGTCAGGCGTTCCCTGAGCGCGGTGAACGCCGCCTCGTCCACCAGATCGGTCTTGCTCACCAGCAAGCGGTCGGCAAAACCGATCTGCGCTTGGGCGATGGTCTGGGTCAAGTGCAGCTCGGCGTGGGCCGCGTCGACGAGGGTGATGATGCCGTCGAGCAAATAGCGTTCGCGCAGTTCTTCGTCGATGAAAAAGGTCTGCGCCACCGGAGCCGGGTCGGCCAGGCCGGTGCATTCGATGACCAGCCGATCAAAGGCGATTTCGCCGCTGTCCAGCCGTTCGAGCAGCAGGTACAGGGCCTTGGTCAGGTCGGTGTGGATGGTGCAGCAGACGCAGCCGTTGGCCAGGGTCATGACTTGCACCGGCTCGTCGCCCAGCAATTGGGTGTCGATACCGGCATCGCTGAATTCGTTTTCGATCACGGCGATTTTCAGGCCGTGCTCAGCTTTCAACAGATGGCGCAGCAAGGTGGTCTTGCCGGCGCCGAGGAAACCGCTGAGCACCGTGACAGGTATTGGAGAAGACAACATCGATCCCCTTCACAAAATTGATGAACAACACAAAACAAATGTGGGAGCGGGCTTGCTCGCGAAGGGGGTCGTGTCAGTCGACATCATTGCTCAATGACACACCGCTTTCGCGAGCAAGCCCGCTCCCACAGTTGGGGACTGCATCAACCGAAGGCTGTCAGATCAACAGCACTTCGGCCCACCCTTGCCACCGTAACGGGCTTCCTGACGTTCACGAAAGAACATCTCGTAGCTCATCACCGGTTTGTCCGGGTGTTTGGTCTGCATATGCTCGACGTAGGTGTCGTAGTCGGGCATGCCGACCATCAGGCGCGCGGCCTGACCGAGGTATTTACCGAGGCGACTCAGGTCATTGAACATGCTGCAATCCTCTGGTTACGCGTCCGGCAGGGCCTGGAATGGCGATTCTTTGTCCGTACGCTCTTTTTTGCCCCAGGCGGCGATGCCGACCTTGAGCGCATAGAACAGGATGCTGAATACCACGAACAGGAACAGCGCGGTCAATGTGGCGTTGGTGTAGGCGTTGAAGATCACGTGCTGCATCTGCTCGACGTTCTTGGCCGGAGCGAGCACCTGACCCGCGGCCAGTGCGTCGTTGTATTTCTTGGCCAGCGACAGGAAGCCGATCGCCGGGTTGGCGTCGAACAGCTTGATGAAGCCTGCGGTCGTGGTGCAGATCAGCAGCCAGGTGGCCGGCAACAGGGTGACCCAGATGTAGCGCTGGCGCTTCATCTTGATCAGGACCACGGTGCCGAGCATCAGCGCGATACCGGCGAGCATCTGGTTGGAGATGCCGAACAGCGGCCACAGGGTGTTGATACCACCCAGCGGATCGATCACGCCCTGATACAGCAACCAGCCCCACATCGCCACACAACCGGCGGTGGCGATCAGGTTGGCGGTCCAGGATTCGGTACGTTTCAGTGCCGGTACGAAGGAGCCGAGCAGGTCCTGCAGCATGAAGCGCCCGGCACGGGTGCCGGCGTCCACAGCGGTCAGGATGAACAGCGCTTCGAACAGGATCGCGAAGTGGTACCAGAACGCCATGGTGTTTTCACCCGGCAGGACACTGTGCAGGATCTGCGCGATACCGACCGCCAGGGTCGGCGCACCACCGGCACGGGCCAGGATGGTGGTTTCGCCGATGTCATGCGCCACGGCTTGCAAGGCTTCCGGGGTAATTGCAAAGCCCCAGTTGCTGACTGCGGTTGCCACGGACACCACGTCACCGCCGACCACGGCGGCCGGACTGTTCATGGCGAAGTACACGCCCGGCTCAATTACCGAGGCAGCGACCATGGCCATGATGGCCACGAACGATTCCATCAGCATGCCGCCGTAACCGATGTAGCGGGCGTTGGTTTCGTTATCCAGCAGCTTCGGCGTGGTCCCGGAAGAGATCAGCGCGTGGAAGCCCGATACCGCACCGCAGGCAATGGTGATGAACAGGAACGGGAACAGACCGCCCTTCCACACCGGACCGGTGCCGTCGACGAACTGGGTCAGCGCCGGCATTTTCAGCTCGGGCATGGTCACCAGGATGCCGATCGCCAGAGCGACGATGGTACCGATCTTGAGGAAGGTGGAGAGGTAGTCACGCGGTGCAAGGATCAACCACACCGGGAGCACGGCGGCGACAAAGCCATAACCGATCAACATCCAGGTAATTTGCACACCGGTGAAGCTGAAGGCTTTGGCCCAGACCGGATCGGCGGCAATCTGCCCACCGAGCCAGATCGAACCCAGCAGCAGCAACACGCCGACTACCGAGATCTCGCCGATGCGGCCCGGACGGATGTAGCGCATGTAGATGCCCATGAACATCGCGATCGGGATGGTCGCCATCACGGTGAAGATGCCCCATGGGCTTTCAGCCAGGGCCTTCACCACGATCAGCGCCAGCACCGCGAGGATGATGATCATGATCAGGAAGCAGCCGAACAGGGCAATGGTGCCGGGGATGCGGCCCATTTCTTCACGCACCATGTCGCCCAGGGAACGGCCGTTGCGACGGGTGGACATGAACAGAACCATGAAGTCCTGCACCGCGCCCGCCAGCACCACGCCGGCGATCAGCCACAGCGTGCCGGGCAGATAGCCCATCTGCGCCGCCAGTACCGGGCCGACCAGCGGCCCCGCGCCGGCGATGGCTGCGAAGTGGTGACCGAAAAGAATGTGTTTGTTGGTTGGAACGTAGTCCAGACCGTCGTTGTTGAGCACGGCGGGGGTGGCCCGACGCGGATCGAGTTGCATCACATTGTTAGCGATGAACAGACTGTAGTAACGGTACGCAACC
This sequence comes from Pseudomonas sp. B40(2017), assembly GCF_002112855.1. Taxonomy (NCBI): domain Bacteria; kingdom Pseudomonadati; phylum Pseudomonadota; class Gammaproteobacteria; order Pseudomonadales; family Pseudomonadaceae; genus Pseudomonas; species Pseudomonas sp. B40(2017). The sequence continues at coordinate 224,027 of NZ_NEIT01000008.1, read as the reverse complement.
AGATAAATGGCCACGGCGGCGACCACAATCCACAAGGCGTTGATCGCCTCGCCTCGGCGCAATGCCACTACGCCCAGGGCGCACGCTCCTACGATTGCCAGCAGCAGCCAGGGTAAGTGGCGTAGCAGGCTATTATTATTTTTCATTTTATTATTCCAGCCAGGGTGGACAAGAAAGACAGCCACCCCGAGTTTAGCGCTGTTGGCGGCAAAGGCCATACCCCGACATTGGTCTAGACAGTCCATTCGTTGGCAACACCCCGCAGGTCGGGTCTATAGTCAGCTGACCTTCCTGAGGATTGCGCCATGAGCGAGCACCCGTCCGAGCGTCGCCGCTTCAAACGTATCGCTTTCGATGCCCGAACCGAATTGAGCCAGGGCGAGTACATCTGGCCGGTGAAGCTGATCGATCTGTCGCTCAAGGGGCTGTTGATCGAGCGGCCCGAGCCCTGGCTGGGCAATCCCGAGCAGGATTTTTTCGTCGACATTCATTTGAGCGAGGACGTACACATCGAGATGGATGTGCAACTGGCGCATGAAGATCACGGCCAGCTCGGTTTCGTGTGCCGGCATATCAGCCTGGAGTCGATTCAGCGCCTGCGCCGCCTGATCGAACTCAATCTGGCGGACGAAACCGAACTGGAGCGCGAGCTCGGGGCGCTGATCGACGTCTGATCACTCGAACAACGAGTCCAGCGCCTGCTCCAGGCGCGTCACCGCAATGATCTGCAAGCCTGGCGGCGCTTCCTTCGGCGCATTGCCCTTGGGCACAATCGCGCGCTTGAAACCGTGCTTGGCAGCTTCCTTCAACCGCTCCTGACCGCTCGGCACCGGGCGCACTTCGCCGGACAGGCCGACTTCGCCGAACACCAGCAAGTCATGGGGCAAAGGACGGTTGCGCAGGCTCGACATGACGGCGGCCATCAAGGCCAGGTCAGACGCGGTTTCCAGCACCTTCACCCCGCCGACCACGTTGAGGAACACGTCCTGATCGTGAGTCGGAATGCCGCCATGCCGGTGCAACACCGCCAACAGCATCGCCAGACGATTCTGGTCCAGACCCAGCGTGACCCGACGCGGGTTGGCCAGATGGCTGTCATCCACCAGCGCCTGAACTTCCACCAGCATCGGCCGGGTGCCTTCCCACGTCGCCATCACCACACTGCCCGGAACTTCTTCCTGAGCACGGGTAAGAAAAATCGCCGAAGGGTTGGAGACTTCCTTCAAGCCCTTGTCGGTCATGCCGAACACGCCCAGCTCGTTGACCGCGCCGAAACGGTTTTTCACCGCTCGCAGCAAACGCAACCGACCGTCGGACTCGCCTTCGAAATACAGCACGGTATCGACCATGTGCTCCAGAACCCGCGGCCCTGCGAGCGCGCCTTCCTTGGTCACGTGGCCGACCAGGAAAATCGCCGTGCCGCTTTGCTTGGCGTACCGCACCAGCAACGCCGCACTTTCGCGCACCTGGGATACGCCGCCCGGCGCCGATTGCAATTGTTCGGTGAAAATCGTCTGGATCGAGTCGATCACCATCACCTTGGGTTTTTCCTGGCGGGCGGTGGCGATGATGGTTTCGATACAGGTTTCGGTCATGACCCGCAGTTGATCCTGCGGCAGACCCAGACGACGTGCACGCATGGCGACCTGTTGCTGGGATTCCTCACCGGTAACGTAAAGCGCCGGCATGGTCTTGGCGAGGTTGCACAGGGTCTGCAGCAGAATCGTCGACTTGCCAATGCCCGGGTCGCCGCCGATCAGCACCACCGAACCGTCCACCAGACCACCGCCGAGCACGCGGTCGAGCTCGCCGGAGGCTGTGGAAAAACGTGGAATCTCTTCGATGCTGACTTCGGCCAGGGTCTTGATCTGCGCTTGCTGCCCGGCCCAACCGGTGCGCCCGCTCGGGGCGGCGGCAGCGCCGCTCTCGACCATGGTTTCGGTCAGGGTGTTCCAGGCGCCGCATTCGCCGCACTGCCCGGCCCACTTGGGAAAGGTTGCGCCGCACTCGGTGCAGCCGTACATGCGCTTGGCCTTGGCCATCTGAACCCCCGACAAAAACCGCGATGATAACGCAGCCATCGTCGATCAGCGCGGCGCAGCGGGATGGATTTCTCCGCTGGCCAGACGCGCGGCGCTGCTGTCGGTCAATCCCCGACAATTGCCGGGGCTTGAAAGGGTCGCTGTCAGTCGACCAGTTTGGCGGCCAGGGCCTTGACCCGCTCCAGGTCACCCTTGGCCACTTTGGTCACACCGGCGCCGTATTCCGGATCCGCCTTATAAAGGAAGGACAGCATGATGTGCTTGCTCTCGTCGTCGGTACCCGCCAGCGAACCGCCGAAGCTCTCGATCAGGTCCTGACGTTCCTTCTTGCTGAACGAGCGATACAGATCGCCAGCCTGCTTGAAGTTCTGCTCACGCTGGATCTTCGCCTGTTGCGTGCTGCCCTGCAGCGCGGTCTGGCTGTAGCGCGCACCTGGCGTCTCTTCACGTGATTGCAGACGGCTTGGCTGATAGTTGACGCCCGAGGTGCTCGCACCGGCATTCATCGCGCCATCCTGATTGCCATTGTTGACTGCAGTTTTGGCAGCATTGATCGGCAATTGCAGGGCATTGGCGCCGAGGCGATACATTTGCGTATCGGCATAGGCAAATATCCGACCCTGAAGTAAACGGTCTTCCGAGGGCTCGATGCCCGGAACAACATTTGAAGGCGCCATGGCCACTTGTTCGGTTTCCTGGAAGACATTAGAAGGATTGCGGTTCAAGACCATTTGTCCAACTTTTCGCTCTGGAATACCTGGCCAGATCTTGGTTGCATCAAGAGGATCGAAATCAAACTTGGACAAATCTTGCGGATTCAAGACCTGGATGTACAAGTCCCACTTAGGAAAGTTGCCGCTGTTAATATTTGTTACTAAATCGTGAGTCATGTGACTGTAATCACGGCCCTGAACTTGCGCAACTTGTTGCGGATCGAGATTCTTGATGCCCTGCAAACTTCTCCAATGGAACTTCACATAGTGCACATCGCCTTTGGCATTGATCAGTTTGTAGGCGTGCACACTGTTACCGTCCATCTCCCGATAACTGGCCGGAGTTCCCGAGTTGGAATACAACTCGGTCAATGTGCGGGTGGCTTCCGGTACATGGGAGAAGAAGTCGAAGCGGCGTGAATCATCGTCAAGGTTGGTACGCGGATCAGGCTTGAAGGCGTGCACCATGTCCGGAAACTTGATCGCATCGCGGATGAAAAACGTCGGGAAGTTGTTGCCCACCAGATCCCAGTTGCCGTCAGCGGTGTAGAACTTGGTGGCGAAACCCCGTGGGTCCCGCAGGGTTTCCGGTGAATGGTTGCCATGCACCACCGCGGAGAAACGCACGAACACCGGCGTGACCTGGCCGACAGCGAACACCTTGGCCTTGCTCAGATCACTCAGGTCATTGGTCGCGGTGAACGTGCCATGAGCCCCGGTGCCACGAGCATGCACGACGCGTTCGGGAATGCGTTCGCGGTCGAAGCGTTGCAGCTTCTGGATCAGTTGCACGTCCTGCAACAGTACCGGGCCGGTTGCGCCGGCAGTTTGTGAGTTCTGGTTGTCGCCGACCGCCGCACCGTTATCCCGGGTCAACGGCGCCGCACTCGCGGAAAGGGTCAGTAGGCCGGCAGTCAATAAACCGAAGGTATGACGAAGGGAAAAGGCCCTCAGGCCATGCATGGAATTCATTTCAGACTCCTCTGTTATTTTGAGGCGCATCCAGGTGCGCCTGCCAGAGGCTAGAAGCTCAGCTTGCCAAACATAAATAGAAAGTTCGTAACGCGACGATTGAGCATTTTTTCTTGAAGATCAGCACGTTGCAGCGTATTTCGCGCGCGATTAGTGGCACTTTGCAAACTAATTGCGAAATGGTGTGTCGATAAAAGCGGGCTTTGTAAGAAGGTGTTTCGCGCAGGACGCGTTATGCTGATTTACACTGCGTACACCAAACTCATCTGTAACAAGGAAATAACTATGGGCGTGCTCAGCGAGTTCAAGGCCTTCGCGGTCAAAGGCAATGTGGTCGACATGGCCGTCGGTATCATCATCGGCGCGGCCTTCGGCAAGATTGTTTCGTCATTTGTCGGCGACGTGATCATGCCGCCAATCGGCCTGCTGATCGGTGGGGTGGATTTCAGTGACCTGGCGATCACCCTCAAGGCTGCCCAGGGCGATGCCCCCGCCGTGATGCTGGCGTATGGCAAGTTCATCCAGAGTGTTCTGGATTTCGTGATCGTCGCCTTTGCGATTTTCATGGGTGTCAAAGCCATCAATCGCCTGAAGCGTGAAGAAGCCGTGGCTCCTTCCTTGCCACCGGTGCCGACCAAGGAAGAAGAACTGCTGGGCGAGATTCGCGATCTGCTCAAGGCCCGGAACAACCAGCCTTGAAGACTGAAACGGCGCCTTAGGGCGCCGTTTCCTTACCAGTAGTTTTCCACTGCCACCTGCCCCGGTCGCCGGGTCAGGCTCAAGGCCATACCGCGTTGCTTGAGCAAGGCCCGGGTGTCATCGATCATCTGCGGATTGCCGCAGAGCATCACCCGGGAATGCGCCGGCGTCAGCTCCACACCGGCCATCTTTTCCAGTTCGCCATTTTCGATCAGCGTAGTGATGCGTCCGTTGAGGGCGCCGGCATACGGCTCACGCGTGACCACCGGAATAAACTGGAACTTGTGGGCGTATTCCGCGAGGTAGTCGCGCTGTGTCAGTTCCGCGATCAGCTGTTGATAAGCCAGCTCCCGAGACTCTCGCACGCTGTAGACCAGGATGATTCGCTCAAACTTCTCCCAGACCTCGAAGTCCTGCAGGATCGAAAGAAAGGGCGCCACACCCGTGCCTGTGGATAACAGCCAGAGATCACGACCATCAATGAATCGATCCAGCGTCAGATAGCCAAAGGCCTGGCGCTCGATCAGCAAGCTGTCCCCCACCTTCAGGCGGCTCAGTTCGCTGGTGAACTCGCCCCCCGGCACCACAATGGAAAAGAACTCGAGAAATTCGTCGAACGGCGAAGACACCATCGAGTAGGCGCGCCACACCGTGCTGCCATCCTCACGGGTCACGCCAATCCGGGCGAATTGTCCGGCTCGGAAGCGAAAACCGGCATCCCGTGTGGTACGCAGGGTGAACAGACTGGGGGTCAGCGACTGTACATCGAGCAATGTCTGGCGGCTGAATTTTTCGCTGCTGGCGGTCATTGGGTCACTCCATCAACAAATGAATGAATTGTTACGCATTAATCCTCATTGGAACACCGACGGTTTGTAATGCTATTTCAATGTGCCATCACCCTGAGAAGGAGTAGTAGATAACATTCAAGCGATGCAATTCTTTAAATGATCCTCCGCATATAAATCGACATCTGATATTCCCGTTTCAAGCATCGCTCAAGAGCAAAACAATCCAACAGATTTTTGGGAATCCTCCTACACTTCCATCCGTGTCGGCGCCTTGGATCCAATCCAGCATTCTCACGAAATAGGAAGAGATGGAGAACTCTCGAAATGGAAAGGTGGAAGGAGTATCAAATAGAACAGCTTACGCGCGCGAAGAATATTGAAAACGCATTCCCGATCTTGAGAAATTTTGCCAACAACATCGGTTTTCAATTCTGCGGTATTACAATCTCGCGGCCTGACTCCCAGTCATTCAAACCGTTTTATATCAATAACTTCACAGAGGCGTGGAACGACGAATACGAAAAACAGTGCTGTGAAAGCGACCCGATTGCGGCTTTTTGCCATCAATCAATGTTGCCGTTTCTCTGGACCAGGAAAGCATTTTCCAAGACACCGAAAATGTGGAGTGCACTTCAGAACCACGGGATGGAACATGGCTGGTCACAGTCGTATCTCGACGAAGAGAACGACCTGTGCTGCACAATCAGTCTGGCGCGAACCTACTGCGAAATCTCTGCATTGGAGCTCTACGAACAATACGGTGTGATGCACTTCATCACGCAGCATTTGAGTGAAATGATCGTTCGCGCCCTCCCGCCAGCACAGGCCAAATCACCGCCCGTACGATTGTCTACCCGAGAGCTCGAAATCGTGAGGCTGTGCGCCTTGGGCAAGACCGCCTGGGAAATCGGTCAGATTCTGAATGTGGCCGAACGGACCGTGCACTATCACATCAAAAACCTGATTGTTAAGTTCAACGCCTGCAACAAGATGTCAGCCGTCATCGCCGCCACCAGGGCCGGGTTCATTCCCAATCACCCTTGCTGAAATCAGACGAGTATTGCCAATAAAAAAAACGTACCATTTGCAACCTTCCTGAGTGATGACGCGATCTTTTGCGCCGCTGTCCACTCGGACGGTTCCGCCGCACTACTCCTGGGCCGCGGGACACCCGTCGATTACCCAGAGTCCCCGCCCCATGCCTTTGCTCGATACGCCCTTCGCCCAGCTCGATCTGATCCGCCAGCCCGAACAGCAGAAGGAACCGCTGCAAGCCTTCGACGCAGCCGACGAATACCTGCTCAATCATCTGGCCGAACAGAACCTGCCGATCGAGACACGGGTTCTGGTACTTAACGACAGCTTCGGCGCCCTGGCCATCAGCCTCTCGGGCAAACTGCAGGTCAGCACCAGCGGTGATTCATTCCTGGCGTTTCAGGGGCTGGAAAAAAACCTGCTGCGCAACAGCAAGGCGTTCGATGCTGTGCGCGGTATTCCCGCCAGCGCGCCATTGGTCGGGCCGTTCGACCGGGTGCTGATCCGCGTTCCGAAAACCCTGGCACTGCTGGAAGAACAATTGATTCGCCTGCAAGGCCAATTGGCGCCCGGTGCGCAAGTGGTGGCAGCCGCGATGGTCAAGCATTTGCCCCGTGCCGCCGGTGATCTGCTGGAACGCTACATCGGCCCGGTTCAGGCTTCGCTGGCGGTGAAGAAGGCCCGACTGCTGATCGCCACGCCCGAGCCCAAGACACCGGCCGTCTCGCCCTACCCGACCCGCTATCACCTCGACGAGCCGGCCATCGAACTGCTCAACCACGCCAACGTGTTCTGCCGCGAAGGGCTGGACATCGGCACCCGTGCCTTCCTTGCGCACCTGCCGAAAAACCTCGGCTCGGCACGAGTCGCCGACCTCGGCTGCGGTAACGGCGTACTGGCCATCGCCAGCGCCCTGCAAAATCCTGAAGCGCATTACACGCTGGTGGACGAATCGTTCATGGCCGTGCAATCGGCAGCCGAGAACTGGCGCGCGGCGTTCGGTGAACGTGACGTGATCGTACGCGCCGGCGACGGTCTGGCCGGTCAGGAAGCGCAATCACTGGACGTAGTCCTGTGCAACCCGCCGTTCCACCAGCAACAGGTGGTCGGCGATTTCCTCGCCTGGCGCATGTTCCAGCAGGCCCGCGAAGCGCTGGTGGTCGGTGGCGCGCTGTACATCGTCGGCAACCGTCACCTGGGTTATCACAGCAAACTGGCGCGACTGTTCCGGGGTGTCGAGCAAGTCGCCGCGACTCCGAAATTCGTGATCCTCAAGGCGCGCAAATAATCCGGGCAAAAAAAACCCTCCGGTCGGAGGGTCAAAAATCCGTGCCGCAAGGCAGCGGGATGGGAAGTCTCAGTGCGTGGTCAGACCTGCGGCGTTCATGAACATGCGCATCAGGCTGGCGACGATGAACAGAGCACCGACGCTGCCGACCCAGATCATGGCCAACCAGCCGAGCCGCTGCCACAGCGGCTTTTTTTCGGCTTCTTCAATATCGTGCAGGGAATGTTTGCCGGTCATGCTTGCATCCTCCGGTTGCGGGAGATGGCGCCGCGCTCGGCGCCATCGTGATCACCATTAGTGATAACCGTCTTCGTGGGTGACCTTGCCGCGGAACACGTAATAGCTCCAGAAGGTGTAACCCAGGATGAACGGGATGATGAACAGCGTGCCCACCAGCATGAAGCCCTGGCTTTGCGGCGGCGCGGCGGCGTCCCAGATCGAGATCGACGGCGGCACGATGTTCGGCCACAGGCTGATGCCCAGACCGCTGTAGCCGAGGAAGATCAGCACCAGGGTCAGCAGGAACGGCATGTAGTTGGCGTTTCGCGCCACCGCACGGATCAGTGCGTACAGCGTCACCAACACCAGAATCGGCACCGGCAGGAACCAGAACAGATTGGGCAGGCTGAACCAGCGCTCGGCGATTTCCGGGTGAGAGAGCGGCGTCCACAGGCTGACGATGCCGATCACCGCCAGCAACACGAAGGCCAGCGGGCGCGCCAGGTCATGCATCTGCTCCTGAAGCTTGCCTTCGGTCTTCATGATCAGCCAGGTGCAACCGAGCAGCGCATACGCCACAACAAGCGCGGCGCCGCAGAACAGCGTGAACGGCGTCAGCCAGTCCAGTGAACCGCCGGCATATTGCCGGTTGACCACGGGCAAGCCGTCGATGAACGCACCGAGCGCCACGCCCTGGAAGAATGTCGCGGCAATCGAACCACCGATGAACGCCTTGTCCCACAGGTGACGCTTGTCATCCTTGGCCTTGAAGCGGAACTCGAACGCCACGCCACGGAAGATCAGTCCGATCAGCATGAATATCAATGGCAAGTAAAGCGCCGACAGCACGACCGAATAAGCCAGCGGGAACGCGCCGAACAACGCCGCGCCGCCCAGTACAAGCCAGGTTTCATTGCCGTCCCACACGGGGGCAACGGTGTTCATCATCACGTCGCGGTCGGTCTTGCCGGGGATGAACGGAAAGAGAATCCCGATCCCAAGGTCGAAACCGTCCATGACCACGTACATCATGATGCCGAAGATGATGATCACGGCCCAGATCAGCGGAAGATCAATACCCATGATTCAAATCTCCTTGGTCAGGCTGCGGTCGTGTTCGGCGCCATCGTCGTCGGCAGCGGACAACGGACGGGCCGGCGTACGTTTCTGGCCAGGACCACCTTCGTTGGTTTCCTTGCCTTCGTCGGTCTTCGGTCCTTTGCGCACCAGGCGCATCATGTAGCCCAGCCCCGCACCGAACAGCGCGAAATACACCACCACGAACATGATCAGCGTGATGCTCATCTGCATGAAACTGTGGTTGGAAGACGCATCGGCCGTGCGCATCAGCCCGTAGACCACCCATGGCTGACGACCGATTTCAGTGGTGAACCAGCCCGCCAGGATCGCGATCAGGCCGGACGGCCCCATCCACAGCGCCAGGTACAGGAACGGCCGCGAGGTGTAGAGCGTGTCGCGCTTGCGCAGCCAAAGGCTCCAGAGGCCGGTGAAGATCATCAGGAAGCCGAGGCCGACCATGATCCGGAACGACCAGAACACAATGGTCGAATTCGGCCGGTCTTCTGGCGGGAATTCCTTGAGCGCCGGGACTTGCTTGTCCAGCGAGTGGGTCAGGATCAGGCTGCCGAGGTACGGGATCTCGACGGCGTACTTGGTTTTCTCTTCCTTCATGTCCGGCCAGCCGAACAGGATCAGCGGCGTCGCTTCGTTGCCGACGTTTTCCCAGTGACCTTCGATCGCGGCGATCTTCGCCGGTTGGTGCTCAAGGGTATTGAGGCCATGGAAGTCGCCGATGACTGCCTGGATCGGCGCAACGATCAGCGCCATCCACATCGCCATCGACAGCATGGTGCGGATCGCCGGGTTGTCCTTGCCGCGCAGCAAGTGCCAGGCTGCCGACGAGCCGACGAAGAAAGCCGTCGCGACGAACGCCGCCGTCGCCATGTGCATCAGGCGATAGGGGAATGACGGGTTGAAGATGATTGCCAGCCAGTCGGTTGGAATGACCTGACCGTTGACGATCTCGAAGCCCTGCGGGGTCTGCATCCAACTGTTGGAGGCGAGAATCCAGAACGTGGAAATCAGCGTGCCGATGGCCACCATCACCGTGGAGAAAAAGTGCAGGCCGCGCCCGACCTTGTTCCAGCCGAACAGCATCACCCCGAGGAAACCGGCTTCGAGGAAGAACGCCGTGAGCACTTCATACGTCAGCAACGGGCCGGTGACTGAACCGGCGAAGTCCGAGAAGCGGCTCCAGTTGGTGCCGAACTGGTAGGCCATGACCAGCCCCGAGACCACGCCCATGCCGAAGTTCACGGCAAAGATCTTCGACCAGAAATGGTAGAGGTCACGGTAGGTGTCATTGCCGGTTTTCAGCCACAGGCCTTCCAGCACCGCGAGATAGCTCGCAAGACCGATGGTGATCGCCGGGAACAGGATGTGGAATGAGATGGTGAACGCGAACTGAATTCGGGCGAGATCCAGGGCCTCTAAACCGAACATAAGCTTTCCTCTATCAGATAACGGTTCCAGGACTGGCGGCCTTGAACCACTGCCCCCACGGGTATGGAGTGCGGCGAACTCGAATTCGTTCTTCTTTTTACAGGCATCGCGACGCAGGGAGTCTGCCGACGGGTCCGGGATCAGTTCCGCGATGGGTCTTGATCTGGATCAATCAACGTTGAAAGAGTAGTCCCATTTCCGAGGGAGAACCGCGTGGTCTTTTGCCGCGTGACAAGTTGCCTCACAGACCTGGCAACGCCCTGAAATACATCCGAGGCCGGGGTTCGCGCCACGGCGGGGAAAAATCGATGTCTGGCTAACTAAATTTTCTGTCATAGCAACTTCCTGTTACAGACTGGTGATAATCTCGCGGTTCCCCTCGATCAAGATCGGCCCGCAAATGCCCAGCCAAGAGCCCTTGCTGTTACGTCACCACCGTCCCTTCGTTGCGTTCTGGTTGGCCCGGATCTTCACCGCCAGCGGTTTTCAGATGCTCACCGTGGCGATCGGCTGGAACCTCTATCAACTGACCGGCAATGTGCTCGACCTGGGTCTGGTCGGGTTGGTGGAATTCGCGCCACGCGTATTGTTCATGTTGCACACCGGCCACGTTGCCGATCGCTACGACCGGCGCAAGGTCGCGGCGATCTGCCAGTCGCTGCAGGCCCTGATCGCCCTGGCACTGGCCATCGGCAGCGCCACTGACCATGTCACCCGGGAAATGATCTTTATCCTGGCGTTCCTGCTGGGCGCCGCACGCTCCTTCGAAATGCCGACCACCCAGGCGCTGCTGCCGAGCATCGTGCCCAGCGCGCTGTTTCCACGGGCGGTTGCCGCTGCGCAATCGGCGCAGCAATCGGCCACCATCGTCGCCCCGGCGCTCGGCGGTCTTCTTTATGCCTTCGGCAGCGTGTGGGTCTATGGCCCGACGGTCATTCTGTATGTCATCGCCTGCACGCTGATGCTCAACCTGCCCGCGCGGCAAACACCGCTGAACAAAGGCAAGGCGACGCTGGATTCGTTGCTGGCCGGAATTCGCTTTATCCGCAGCCGCCCGGACATTCTCGGGGCGATTTCGCTGGATCTGTTCGCCGTGTTGCTGGGTGGCGCCACGGCGCTGTTGCCGGTGTTTGCCAAGGACATCCTGCTGACCGGGCCGTGGGGCCTCGGGCTGCTGCGTTCGGCGCCGGCGGTCGGGGCGTTGATGATGTCGCTGTTCCTGGCGCGGTTTGCCGTTGAGCGAAACGTCGGCCGGGTGATGTTCACTGCCGTTGGCGTGTTCGGTGTTGCCACTATCGCCTTCGGCCTGTCGACCTCGTTCTGGTTCTCCCTGGCGGTGCTGGTGGTGCTCGGCGCGGCGGATATGATCAGCATGGTGATCCGCGCCTCGTTCGTGCAGCTGGAAACCCCGGACGAAATGCGCGGCCGGGTCAGCGCGGTGAACGGCCTGTTCATCGGTGCCTCCAACCAGCTGGGCGAATTCGAATCCGGCCTCACCGCCCACTGGTTCGGCACCGTGCCGGCGGTGGTGATGGGCGGCATCGGCACGCTGGTGGTGACCGGAACCTGGATCAAACTGTTCCCGACCCTGGCCAACCGCGACCGGATGCATGTGCCGGTGGAAGAGGTGAAGGCCTGACGCTCTCAGGCCAATAACTCCCCCGCCACCTTCGCTCTGACGGCCTTGCCCGCCAGTTGCTCGACCAGTGTCAGCGCAAATGCCAGCGCGGCGCCGGAGCCTTGGGCGGTGATGCAATTACCGTCGACCACTACGGGTTGATCAACAAAGGTGCAACCGGAAAGGTTATGACTGCTAAGGGGCAGGCAGGTCATCCGGCGTTGACGTAATACACCGAAGCTTTGCAGGGCGACCGCCGGGGCTTCGGCGATGGCGGCGAACAGGCGTCCGGCGCTGGCTTGGTCCTTGAGTAATTGTTGCAAGGGCTGATGAGCCGCCAGGTGTTGCGCGCCGACAGCGCCGCCGGGCAGGACAATCAGGTCGAAGGTCTGGGCCAGCACATCAATGAGCATGCCGTCGGCGGTCAATCGCGTGCCTCGGGCGCAGGTCAGCATGCGCCGGCCCTCGATGCTGGCCGCCACTACTTCGATGCCGGCGCGGCGCAGCACGTCGATCAGGGTCACGCATTGCAGATCATCGATGCCCTCGGCGAGGGTAATCAGGGCTCTAAAGGTCATGGGCGCCATCCGCTGGGTGATCCTTAAAGCGTAGTCAGCTTTGTCCTGCCCTGTTCGGCGACAGCCGTTACTTGATGTAAAGCTGGGTCGACAGCGTGTTGCGCGGGGCGTTGATCGAGGTATTGCTGAAGGTAAAGGTGCCTTCCTGACGGGCCGCCAGATCGAAGGTGTACAGCGAACCGACGGTTTTCGCGCCTGGCGTGCATTCGGTCAGGTTGCCGTTATCGAAAGCACAGACCGGGCTCCGGGTGCCGTTCACTTCAAAGCCGTCCAGCGCTGCCTGAGGCTGGCTCTGGCCGTAACCGATTTCCAGCACATACACCTTGATGCCCGGCGCGCTGTGATCGCAGCGGGTCTGCACCTGGCCATCGGTAATGTCTTCGAGCCCGCAGGACGATGACTGAACCTTGATGACTTTCACCTCGCTCAATGACGGTGCCGACGCCGCGAGTGCCGTCGGTACACCGGCCAGCAGCAAGGCCATCAGTCCAGCGGTCTTCATCCAACCCTTGTTCATGCGATCCATCCCCGAAAAAACAGCGCGCAGTATGGCGTACTTGGCCGTGGTGCAAAACTTCGCCGACGATCGACACCAACATCCGCCATCTTCCTCACGCTGCTGGTATGATGCGCGGCTTTTTCCGGCCCACCACAATTTTCCAGGCGCTTGCGACGGTCTGTGCTTTGCTGTTGAGGTCGATACATTCACGGCGCCACGCGCGCCACGGGGAGCAGACATGCTGGAAAGGCTGTTTCAACTCAAGGCACATAACACCAACGTGCGGACCGAGATTCTTGCGGGCGTCACGACCTTCTTGGCCATGGCCTACATTCTGTTCGTCAACCCGAGCATCCTCGGCGAGACCGGCATGGACAAAGGTGCGGTGTTCGTCGCCACGTGTCTGGCAGCCGCCATCGGCTCCACGGTCATGGGCCTGATCGCCAACTACCCGATCGCCCTCGCGCCGGGCATGGGGCTGAACGCCTTCTTTACCTACACCGTCGTGCTGCACATGGGCCACACCTGGCAAGTGGCGCTGGGCGCGGTGTTCATTTCGGCCGTGTGCTTCTTCCTGCTGTCGATCTTCCGCATCCGTGAATGGATCATCAACAGCATCCCGCTGCCACTGCGCTCGGCGATTGCCGCCGGTATCGGCCTGTTCCTGGCGCTGATCGCCCTGCACAACGCCGGCATTGTGGTCAGCAACCCGGCGACCATGGTCGGCCTCGGCGACCTGAAACAACCGGCGCCGATCCTCGCCACCCTCGGTTTCGCCCTGATCGTCGCCCTTGAGGCCCTGAAAGTACGCGGCGCGGTGCTGATCGGCATTCTCGCGGTGACCATCGTTTCGATCGTGATGGGCTTCACCCCGTTCGGCGGCGTGACCTCGATGCCACCTTCGCTGGCCCCGACCTTCCTGCAACTGGACATCAAGGGCGCGCTGGACATCGGTCTGGTCAGCGTGATCTTCGCTTTCCTGTTCGTCGACCTGTTCGACAACTCCGGCACCCTGATCGGCGTCGCCAAGCGCGCCGGCCTGATGGGCAAGGACGGCCACATGCCGAAAATGGGCCGTGCACTGATCGCTGACAGCACCGCGGCCATGGCCGGTTCGCTGCTGGGCACCTCGACCACCACCAGCTACATCGAATCCGCTGCGGGCGTGAGTGCCGGCGGCCGCACCGGCCTGACCGCCATCGTCGTCGCGATCCTGTTCCTGCTGGCGCTGTTCTTCTCGCCACTGGCTGCCAGCGTACCGGCGTTCGCCACCGCACCAGCGCTGCTGTTCGTCGCCGTGCTGATGACTTCGGGCCTGGCGGAAATAGACTGGGAAGACATCACCGTCGCCGCGCCGGTCGTGGTCACCGCTCTGGCGATGCCTTTCACCTATTCCATCGCCAACGGCATCGCCTTCGGCTTCATCGCCTGGACTGCGATCAAACTGCTGTCCGGCCGCGCCCGTGAGCTGAACCCGGCGCTGGTGATCCTGTCGATTCTGTTCGTGATCAAGCTGGGTTGGTTCAACGCATGACTTTTGATTCCCAGGCTTACGCCGCACAACTCGAAGACAAGGTCACGCGCCTGCGTGACCTGCTGGCCCCGTTCGATGCACCGGAGCCAACGGTGTTCGACTCGCCGTTGCAGAACTTCCGCCTGCGCGCCGAATTCCGCCTGTGGCGCGAGGCCGGCGAGCGGCATTACGCGATGTTTTCCCAGGACGACAAACGCACGCCGATCCTGATCGAAGAGTTCCCGATCGCCAGCCTGCGCATCAACCAGTTGATGCCGCAATTGAAAGCGGCCTGGCAGGCCAGCGCGGCGCTGAGCCACAAGCTGTTCCAGGTCGAGTTTCTGACCACCCTGGCCGGCGACGCGATGATCACCCTGTGCTATCACCGTCCGCTGGACGAACACTGGCACGCGGCGGCGACCCAACTGGCGACGGATCTGGGCGTCAGCATCATCGGTCGCTCCAAGGGCAAGCGCGAAGTGCTCGGCCTCGATTACGTGGTCGAGAAACTCGACGTCGGTGGTCGTACTTTCAGCTACCGCCAGCCGGAAGGCGCGTTCACCCAGCCCAACGGCACCGTGAACCAGAAGATGCTCAACTGGGCATACGAAGCACTGGGTGATCGCAGCGACGATCTGCTGGAGCTGTACTGCGGCAACGGCAACTTCACCCTGCCGCTGGCGACCCGCGTGCGCAAAGTGCTGGCCACCGAAATCAGCAAGACCTCGGTCAACGCCGCGTTGAGCAACCTGGCCGAAAACGCTGTGGATAACGTCACGCTGGTGCGCCTGTCCGCCGAAGAGCTGACTGAAGCACTGAACGAAGTTCGCCCGTTCCGTCGCCTGCACGGTATCGACCTGAAAAGCTACGAGTTCGGCAGCGTGTTCGTCGACCCGCCACGGGCCGGCATGGACCCGGACACCTGCGAGCTGACCCGTCGCTTCGACAACATCCTGTACATCTCCTGCAACCCGGAAACGCTGGCGGCCAACATCGCCCAACTGCACGACACGCACCGCATCACCCGCTGCGCGCTGTTCGACCAGTTCCCCTGGACTCACCACATGGAATCCGGCGTGCTATTGACCCGACGTTGATCGCAAGTGCCAGAAACAAGAAAGCCGTCCTCATCGACGGCTTTTTTGTGCCTGTTCATGGCACGGGATCGATCTTGCGCGGACGCCCGCCCTTCCTGCCGTTGGCCCGTGCAGCTTCAGCTTTCGCAGTGCTGCTCTGGCGGCCATTGCGCGAAGCGATCACCGAGGCAGCCATGGCCATCAGTGGCTGACTGGCGGAGATCATCCCGGCGATGGAAACCTGCAGGTCCTTGCCGTCGTGGCACAGCGCGGTGCCAGCGAAGCCGACGTTCAATCCGCTGAAGTCTTCCGGTTCGAAGTCATCGAATTCGCGGTAGAGATTCACTGGGAGCAGCACGCCGCTGTCGTCCTCGAAGTGAATCACCAGGCAGGGTTTCTGAAAGGCCACCGACACGGCTTGAAGGCTGCTGCGTCGGCGCACGCCACCACGGTCGACAGCTTCATCCAGACGTTTTTCCGTGACGGGCCGATCCGCGTGCAACGCGGCTTTGACTGTTTTCATAGTTCTATTTCCACTCCTTCGTGAGCGCCGACCAGGGCCAACAGGGTTTTGTTGACCTCCGGCTCGTAATACGCCGACCCAATCCTGAAACTCGTGCTGGTGACTTCCCGCAGCACCGCCACCTGATTCGACTGCCCGTCCCACCATTGATTGTCGAGACAGGCCGTTCGCAACCGAGTCCACCAGATCCAGCGCGCCCGCCGCAGATGTTCGGTTTCACGCAGCGACTGGCGCAGCCCTTCAAGCAGGCTGACCGGCGGTCGATGCGACAACGGCACCACATCCCACAGTTCAACGCCGTTGTGCCAGAAACTGAATTTGAAGCGGGCGCTCCAGGCGCCTGCATCCACATGTGCGTGGGGCGGACAATGTTCGTCATGCAACATGATCACCACTGACAGTCCTTTGTAACTGCATACTTTCATGCTACCCATCCGTTAGGTTTAAAGTTTCAACACTTGCCATTCCCTGGCAAATCCGACCATCGGCGCCAACGCATGCTGTGGCCGTTACCTTTCGAGCCTAGTGCGGGAGCCGTAAAAGCCCCGCGCAAAATGGTAAGCAGTTCTTTCGCAGCGGCCGCGCATTTGCTACATACGAAGACTCATTCCCCGGCGCAATCAATCATGCAGAGACACTTCGACGATCTTCAGCTGGGCAGCATCGAGCTGTTTTGCCTGGCCGCCGAGTGCGGCAGTTTCACCGGCGCGGCGCAGGCGGCTTCGGTGACGCCGGCAGCGGTGAGCCGCTCGGTATCCCGCATGGAGGAACGCCTGGGCGTGCGGCTGTTCGCGCGCACCACCCGCAGCGTGAAACTGACCGACAGCGGCCGGCGCTACTACGAAGAATGCAGGCAGGCGCTGGCGCAACTGGTCGAGGCGCAACGGGAAGTCATGGGCCAGCAGCAGGAACCGTCCGGCACCCTGCGTATCAGTATTCCTACAACCTACGCCCATCACCGGATCCTGCCGCTGTTGCCCGCGTTTCGTGCGCGCTTCCCGCAGGTGAAGGTCGACATGCACATCAGCAACCGCAACATCGACTTCGTCGGCGAGGGCTACGACATGGCGATCCGCGTGCGGGCGATTCCCGATTCCGGCCTGATCGCCAGACATCTGGAAGACGCGGCGCTGGTGATGGTCGCCAGCCCCGACTACCTCAAACGCGCCGGCACGCCGCAGACCCTCGAAGACCTCGAACAACACGAGTGTATTCAGTACGAATTGCCCAGCAGCGGGCGGCGGATCACTTGGCTGTTCTATGAGGAAGACGCGCCACGGGAAATCCTCGCCGAGGGCAACTTCTGCTGCTCCGATGACGTGCTCGGTGGCGTGACCCTGGCCAAACATGGCGCCGGGTTGTTCCAGACGTATCGCTTCATTGTCGAAAAAGAACTGGCCGACGGCTCGTTGGTGGAAGTGCTCCAGCCCTACAGCGGACGCTCGCGGCCGTTCACTTTGCTGTACCCGCAGAATCGCCACATGCCGCTGCGCGTCAGGGCTTTCATTGATTTTCTGGTCGAGCAGTTGCCGCATTGATTTCACCTGTGTGCGATCACCGCACACAAAACCGGGCTGTCGATGCAGAGCAATTGATTAAAGTAACCATCTAGTACAATTTAACTCCACAGGTCGAAACCCTCGGCCCAAGCCAAAAACAATAAGTGGAGTTTGCCCCCATGCCCCCTATCGTTCTGGTGCTCAACGGCCCGAACCTGAACCTGCTCGGTACCCGTGAACCGGCAACCTACGGTCACGAAACCCTGGCCGACATCTCTGCCCTGTGCGGGCGCGCCGCCGAAGAGTTCGGCCTGGCCGTGGAGTTTCGCCAGACCAACCACGAAGGCGAACTGCTCGACTGGATTCACGGCGCCCGCCAGCGCTGCGCCGGCATCGTGATCAACCCGGCCGCCTGGACCCACACTTCGGTAGCGATCCGCGACGCCCTCGTTGCCAGCGAATTGCCGGTGATCGAAGTACACCTGTCCAACGTCCATGCCCGCGAGCCGTTCCGTCATCACTCGTTCGTCTCGGCCATCGCCACCGCCGTAATGTGCGGCTTCGGCAGCCACGGTTATCGCCTGGCCCTGGAACATTTCAGCCAGCGGCTGAAGGGGCGAACCGCATGAATCGTAACAACGTGATACTCGCCGGGCTGATCGGCGCCGGCATCCAGGCCTCCCGCACCCCGGCGCTACACGAACACGAAGGCGACGAACAGGGCCTGCGCTACTTGTACCGGCTGATCGACCTCGATCAACTGCAATTGGACAGCAGCGCCCTGCCCGATCTGTTGCAGGCCGCCGAACGCATGAATTACACCGGGCTGAACATCACCTTCCCGTGCAAGCAGGCAATCATCCCGCTGCTCGATGAATTGTCCCCGGAAGCCCGAGGCATCGGCGCCGTGAACACGGTAGTACTGAAAGACGGTAAACGCGTCGGCCACAACACCGATTGCCTGGGTTTTGCCGAAGGTTTTCGTCGCGGCCTGCCAGACGTTACCCGCGAACGTGTAGTCCAGATGGGCGCCGGTGGCGCAGGCGCGGCAGTCGCCCACGCCTTGTTGAGCGAAGGCGTACGGCAACTGAGCATTTTTGATGTGGACGTGGAGCGCGCCGAAAGCCTGGCCAACAACCTCAACCAGCATTTCGGTGCCGGTCGGGCCGTGGCCGGACATGATCTGGCGAGCACGCTGAGTCAGGCCGATGGTCTGGTAAACACCACGCCGATGGGCATGGCCAAATTACCCGGCATGCCCGTGCCGGCGGCGTTGCTGCGGCCCGAGTTGTGGGTGGCGGAGATCGTGTATTTCCCGCTGGAAACCGAACTGCTGCGCAACGCCCGCGCCCTGGGTTGCCGAACCCTGGATGGCGGCAACATGGCGGTGTTTCAGGCAGTGAAGGCGTTTGAGCTGTTCAGCGGCAAGGTGCCCGATGCGCAACGAATGCTCGCGCATTTTCAAAGCATGAATGGATAAAACAGTGAGGGGGCCTGGCCCCCTCGACTTCGGTCACGCCTGCAAGTAGCGCAGTACCGACTCACAAATCATCTCGCGATGACGTTGCTTGATGCTTTCGTCCGGCAGGTCGATCTGGAAGATCTCACCGAAGGTATGGCGGTTCGATACGCGATAGAAGCAGAACGAACTGATCAACAGATGCACGTCCAGCGCGTCGAGCCCGGCGCGGAACACGCCTTCTTCAGCACCCCGACGCAGAATCTCGCCCAGGGAATCGAGGATGGTGTTGTTCATCGCCTTGATCGCATCGGAACGCTTCACGTACTCGGCGTTGTGGATGTTTTCGATGCTGACGATCCGCACGAAATCGACGTTGCGGTCGTGGTGATCGAAGGTGAATTCCACCAGACGCCGGATCGCTTCCACCGGCGGCAATTCAGCCAGGTGCAGGCGGTTTTCGGTGCTGCGGATATCACCGTAGAGCTTCTCCAGCACCTCGACGTACAACTGCTCCTTGCTGCCGAAGTAGTAATAGATCATGCGTTTGGAGGTGTGGATACGCTCGGCGATCGCATCGACGCGAGCACCGGACAGCCCCTGCTGGACGAACTCGACGATCGCCTCCTGCAGGATGTTCTCGCGGGTCTTTTCCGGGTTGTTCTTACGACTTTTGCGCGGCTCTACCGCGGGTAGAACGGGAGCTGCGGAAAGTTCTGAAGTCATTGTCATTGCGGGCTCACGGCCATCACTGCACAGGCTGGCGATTATGGGCCGCGCGACCCAGTGAAGGAAGCCGCGCGACCGGTGTTTAATCCCGCGTTTACGAATTTCCTACAACTTCGCCTGGCGAACCGCGCCACTGCGTGATTTGGCCATCGCCGCCAGCCGCACCGCGACGTTGGCGGCGCCATAACCGGCGTAACCGTTCTTGCGCTGGATGATCTCGAAGAAGAAGCGCCCCTCGAACGGCTCGGTATAGACGTGAAACAACTCGCCGCCCTGCGCATCGCGGTCGTACAGCACGTTGTAGTACGCCAGTTCGCTGAGGAATTCGTCATCGAAATCGAAACGCGCCGCGAGGTCATCGTAATAGTTCAGCGGGATGTCCAGCAGCGGCACGCCTGCCTCTTTCGCCCGGCTGACTTCGGCGAAGATATCGTCGCAATCGAAGGCGATGTGATGCACCCCGGAACCGCGATAACTCGACAGCGCGTGTGAGATCGCGGTGTTGCGGTTCTCGGAAATGTTCAGCGGCAGACGGATCGAACTGTCGCGGCTACGCAGGGCGCGGCTCTTCACCAGCCCGTACGGATCGGGCAGCACCACTTCATCGTCAGCCTCGAAATCCAGCAGGCTCTTGTAGAACAACACCCAGCTGTCGAGGCTGTCTGCCGGCAGCGCCATGGCCATGTGGTCGATGCGCTTGAGGCCGCCGCGCGCCACCGCGTCCGGCAGCAGATTGAAGTCGGTGCCGTAGACATCCGCCTCCTGATCCACCAGATAAATCAGGCTGCCGTCCGGTGCACGCACCGCCGCCAGTTCCAGTTCATTGGGGCCGACCAGTCCGCGATACGGCTGACCTTTATAGGCGACGGCGCGGGCCAGCGCGCTGGCGCTGTCCTTGACCCGCACGGCAGTAGCGCACAGTGACGGGCCGTGGGCCTCGAAAAAGCTGTGGCCGAACGAATAGGGTTCAGAGTTGAGGATCAGGTTGATATCGCCCTGGCGCAACAGGCTGACGCTCTTGGAGCGATGCTGGCCGGCCTTGACGAAACCCAGCCGTTCCAGCCAATTCGACAGCTTGGCACCCAGGCTTTCATCCACGGCGAACTCAAGAAACTCGATGCCGTTGTATTCACTGGCCTTCGGCGTTTCGAAGAGGATTTCGCGGTTATCCACAGGACGGATTTCCTGCTCCAGACGCTGGCGGGTTTTCTCCTCCAGATAAAGGAGCGAACGCAGACCATCGGCGGCATTGGCCCGAGGCGGCGCGGCGCGGAAGCCGTCGTTGAAGATTTCCAGCGACAGCGGCCCGGTGTAGCCGCTCTGGATGATCGGAGCGAGGAAGCCCGGCAGATCGAATTCGCCCTGCCCCGGGAAGCAGCGGAAATGCCGGCTCCACTCCAGCACGTCCATCGCCAGGATCGGCGCGTCGGCCATCTGTACGAAGAAAATCTTGTCGCCGGGAATCTCGGCAATCGCCCGTGGATCGCCCTTGAGCGACAAGGTGTGGAAGCTGTCGAGCAACACGCCGAGGGCCGGGTGATCGGCCTGACGCACGATGTCCCAGACCTGTTGATAAGTGTTCACATGACGGCCCCAGGCCAGCGCCTCATAACCGATGCGCAGGCCACGGGCACCAGCGCGCTCGGCCAGCAGGCGCAGGTCGTCGATGAGGATCTGCTGATCGCCGAGACTGTCGGGGGAGGCGTTGCTGCAGACCAGCACCAGGTCGGTGCCCAGTTCCTGCATCAGGTCGAACTTGCGCTCGGCCCGCTCCAGATTGCGCTCCAGACGATCACGGCGGCAGCCTTCGAAATCGCGGAACGGCTGAAACAGGGTGATGGCAATCCCGAGGTCGGCGCACATCTGCCGGATTTCCCGGGGGCTGCCGTCGTAATACAGAAGATCGTTCTCGAAAATCTCCACCCCGTCGAACCCGGCGGCGGCAATGGCTTCGAGTTTTTCCGGCAGGGTTCCGCTCAAGGAGACGGTGGCAATGGATCGCTGCATGTTTCAACTCCCGGTGGAGACGTCGGCTACGGAAATTGCGCCGCTTTTATAGGGTGAGCGAATTATTGGTCCCGGTTTTTCATTGAGCAATTTAAACTGTACTACCCGGTTAGTTTTGCGTGCGATTATCGAACAGAATGCCGGTTTGGCGAATTGACGATTTTTCGTCCACTGCCCAACATCCGTCTCACCTTGAGTCCGGAACTGAACCACCGGTCGCAGCGTGCACAAGAAAAGCACACCAAATAACAAATCCAAAAACGGGTGGAACACATGATTCCTTCACAGACTTCCCGCATGGCTCCGGCCATGAGCACTGCCACGGGTGGCATCGGCGACAAGATCCGCGGCGCCATGGCCGTCGGCAAGACCCGTTGGGGCATGCTGGCGCTGGTGTTTTTTGCCACCACCCTGAACTACATCGACCGCGCCGCCCTCGGCGTCATGCAGCCGATCCTCGCCAAGGAAATGAGCTGGACGGCGATGGACTACGCCAACATCAACTTCTGGTTTCAGGTCGGCTACGCGATCGGTTTCGTGCTGCAAGGACGGCTGATCGATCGGGTCGGCGTCAAGCGCGTGTTCTTCTGCGCGGTGCTGCTCTGGAGCCTGGCCACCGGCGCCCACGGTCTGGCGACCTCGGCGGTGGGCTTCATGGTCTGCCGATTCATCCTCGGTCTGACTGAAGCGGCCAACTACCCGGCCTGCGTGAAGACCACGCGCCTGTGGTTCCCGGCCGGCGAGCGCGCCGTGGCCACCGGCATCTTCAACGCCGGCACCAACGTCGGCGCGATGTTCACCCCGATGCTGCTGCCGCTGATCCTTCACGTGTGGGGCTGGCAGGCTGCGTTCCTGTGCATGTCGGCACTGGGCGGGATCTGGCTGCTGTTCTGGGGCCTGAAGTATTTCAACCCGGAAGATCACCCAAACGTTAAGCAGTCGGAGCTGGAATACATCCAGAAAGAAGTCGAACCGGAACAGGCCCGCGTGCCGTTCTCGAAAATCCTGCGGATGCGCGGCACCTGGGCCTTCGCCCTCGCCTACTCGCTGACCGCGCCGGTGTTCTGGTTCTACCTGTACTGGCTGCCGCCGTTTCTCAATCAGCAATACAACCTGGGCATCAACGTCACCCAGATGGGCATTCCGCTGATCATCATCTATGTCACCGCTGATTTCGGCAGCGTGGGCGGCGGGATTCTGTCTTCGTTCCTGATCGGTCGCGGCATGAACTCGATCAAGGCGCGGCTGCTGTCGATGTTCCTGTTCGCCTGCTGCATCATCGGCGTGGTCATGGCCGCCGGTTCCGCCAACCTGTGGATTGCCGTCGCCGCCATCTCCCTGGCCATCGGCGCGCATCAGGCCTGGACCGCCAACATCTGGAGCCTGGTGATGGACTACACGCCCAAGCACATGATGAGCACGGTGTTCGGTTTCGGCGGCATGTGCGCGGCGATCGGCGGGATGTTCATGACCCAGATCGTCGGCCACATCCTGACCGTCACCAACAACAATTACACCGTGCTGTTCACCCTGATCCCGGCGATGTACTTCATCGCGCTGACCTGGATGTACTTCATGGCACCGCGCAAGATTCCTACCGTCACCGAGTAGCCCTTCAATACTGAGAAGCCGTCCTGCACCGACCGGCCTGATTTCAGGCCGGTTTTTCTTTCAGCGCCGGCTCTGCTGCCACGCTGCCGCCAGCCCGCTGCAACAGATCACTACGATCCCGATCACCGTCATCAGGGTTGGCGTGTGCGCAAACAGCAACCAGCCCAACAACCCCGCGAACACGATCTGGCAATAGCCGAACGGCGCCAGCAGTGCTGGTGCGGCATGGCGGAACGCCTGGGTCAGAAACAGATGCGCGGTCATTCCGCAACTGCCCAGCGCCAGCATCAACAACGCATGGCCCAGGCTCGGCACTTGCCAGAAGAACGGCACCAGCGCACTCATCACCAGCGTGTTGCACAGCCCGGCGAAAAAGTTGCTGGTGGTCGGGCTGTCGACTTCGGCGAGCTTGCGGGTGAGCAATTGATAGAAGCAGAAAAACAGCGCCGAACAGAATGGCAGGAGAATCGCCGGGGTGAACAGGTCACCGCCCGGATGGACGATGATCAGCACCCCGATGAACCCGCACACCACCGCGATCCACTGACCGCGCGTCACCCGCTCCTTGAGCAGCGGCACCGACAGCGCCGTCACCAGCACCGGCGCAAGAAAGTTGACCGCCGTGGCTTCGGCCAGCGGGATGTACAGCAACGCCGTGGTGAAAAACAGGCTGGTGCCCAACAGGCACAACGCCCGCGCCAACTGCCACAACGGGCGTTTGGTGCGCAGCACACGCAGCCCGGACTGCGGCAGGAAAATCCCCGCCATCAGCAACGTGTGCACCAGATACCGTGCCCACACCACCATGACGATCGGATAAAAACCCGAGAGGTATTTCGACAGCGCGTCGTGACTGGAAAACAGGAAGGTTGCCACGACAATCAGCAAGATCCCCTTGAAGGGTTGGTTGACGCCGGAAAGCGGAGTGCTGACGGTCATGGGCTCTCTCTGAATGAAAAATAAACGGTGACGAGGTCGCGTGCGCCCTCGCCCCTTGAAGCAGACTTAAAGCCGGGCCAACAATTCCCGCGTCCGGTCGATTGCCATTTGCGCCCGCTGCAATCCACTCACGCCTTGCTCCAGCAATTTGACCGTGGGAATTTCCAGACTCAGGGGAAGGTTAGCCGGAAGACTGCGCAACAAGCCGCTCAAGTCACAATCGCCCTCGCCGGGAAACCGTCGTTCATTGCGGGCCTGACGCAAGATCTCGGCCATGTCCGTCGGCCTCGGCCCGGCAACATCGCACAACTGTGCATAGCGCAGCCGTGAGGGCGGCACGCCATCCAGATCTTCCAGCCGCGATCCGGAACGGTCGAAGTGAAACGCATCGACCAGCACCGCACCGTTTTCGCGCCCGGCGTTGGCGACGATGCGCAACGCCTGCTCAAGATTGCGTGCATCGGTCCAGGGCATGAACTCCAGATGCGGATGCAAACCGTAACGCGCCGCCAGATCGCAGAGTGCCGCAAAATTATCGGTGAGCCGCTGCTCGTCAGGATCGTTACCGGCGACCAACAACTCACTGGCACCGAACTGCGCGCCGACGCTGAGCAGTGGCTCGAAATCCGCGACCACTGTCTGCGGCTTCAATCGAAGGATTTCCACGTCGAGCACGCCGACTCCGGTGTCACGCAAACGCGCCAGTGTCTGACGCCGCAAATCGCCATCGGCTACCAACGGAAAGTGATATTCCTCGGGCGTCGCCGGCTCCAGACGCAGGCCGACATGGCTGTAACCGGCACGGGCGGCAACCTCGACCATCTCGGGTGGCGACAACTCCAGCACGGTCAGGCTGGCCAGGGACAGAATTCGTTCGCTCATGTTCAGGCCTCGATCTGCGCGGGTTCGGTGGCGCGACCGCTGGCCGCCGCTTCACGGATGGCCTCGACCAGCGCCAGCGTGCGGGCGGCGTCGGCGGCACTCACCAATGGTTCGACTTCCCGCCGTACCACGCGGACGAAATGCTGCAACTGCAACCGGAGGGCTTCGTCCGGTGTGAACGGTTCATCAACGGACAGCAACGGCTCATGCCAACCGGCATCCACCTGCTCGGCGCGGTAATGCCAGCGCTTGAGTTGCGGAATGCTCAAGGCCCCGGCCGTTCCCGCCAGTAAATAGCACGGCTGATCCGCCTGACGTGGATAGACCGGGTTCTCACCGGAGTTCAACTCCCAGCTCCATGGAGCCGCCACCGCATCGGAACCGGTCAGCGTGCCCAGCGCTCCCCCGGCAAATTGCAGCAGAATCGCCGCGCTGTCTTCATTGGCAAAACCGCGCACCGAACGGTCGGTGATCGCCTGCACCGAACGCACTTCACCACACAGGTGACGCAGCAGATCGAGGTCGTGAATCAGATTGGTCAGCAGCATGCCCGCACCTGCTTCGCGCCGCCACGCGGTTTCGAAATACTGGTCAGGCTTACGCAGCTGGAACAACGCAGTCACCAGCGTCAGCCGTCCCAACGCCCCATCCTTGACCAGCTCATGAGCACGCACGATCAATGGATTGTGCCGCCGATGATGGCCGACCAGCACCGGTACGCCGCTGCGCTTCACCGCCGCCACCAATTCCCGCGCTTCATCCAGGTTTACGCCCACCGGCTTTTCCAGCAACACCGGAACGCCTGCAGCCAGGCAGTCCAGCGCGGTGCTGACGTGCTGATCATTCGGATTGGCGACGATCACTGCATCAGGCCGATTCTGCTCCAGCATCTGACGGTGATCGGCGAAATGCGCCACACCCCACTCCGCCGCCAGGGCCGGTGCCTGAGGGCCGGGGTCGGCCACGGCGCATAACGTGGCCTCAGTGAGATTCTTCAAGTGCCGGTAATGTTGCTGGCCCATGTTGCCGGCGCCGATCAGGGCAATTCGAAGGGGCGGGTTCAAGGTGCGATCCTTTTGTGATTGTTGTGGGAAAACTCACTCCATCAACAATTTAGAACCGGGTTCCAGATTCTCACACCCACCCGACCGAAAAGTGGGCGAACAGCGCACAGCTTTGCTTAAACGAACAATTCCGAGGCCAGGCTGGCCGCCGACAGCTCCTCGGTAAACGTCAGCAGCAACGGCGCGAGTTCATGCAATCGCGCCGCCGACATCCGTGCGCTTGGCCCAGCAATGCTGAGCACGCCAATCACCCGACCATCGGCGGGATGTTTCACCACGGCAGCAATCGCCGAAGTGCCCACCGCCGAGCTTTCTTCCACACAGGCATAGCCCTGTTCCCGGGCCACGCGCAGGCGTTCGAGCAGTTCAATGTTGGAGCGCGGCGCATTGGGCCCGATATCCGCCGGCACCTCCGCGCCCTGGCGCTCGACCAGCGACAACGCCTCGGCGTCGCTCATGCACGCCAGCCACGCATGGCCCGACGCGGTGTAGAACAGCGGCGCGTCGCGGCCCATGTCCGGGTCGTAACGCAGACCGCTGCGAGCGCCCTGGGCCTTGGCGATCCAGGTCTGGCGCTCGCCGTCGATCACCCCCAGACGCACCAGCTCACCGGTCTCCTGGGCCAGTCGATCGAGCACCGGCTGCACAATGTCGGCACCGCTGCTCGACAGATATTGAAAGCCCATCGCCACCAGTTTGGTCGACAGGTGATAACGCAACGTCTCCGGGTTCTGCCGCACATAACCCAGGCGGATCAGCTCGGCGAGCAGGCGGTGCGTCGCGCTCTTCGGAATGTCCAGTTGCTCGGCCAGGGTCTGCATCGGCAGCCCGCGCGGATCACTGGTGAGGCTTTCCAGCACGCTGAAAACCCGTTCGATTTGACTGCCAGCCATGGTGCGCTCTCGGTGAAATTTCGCCGATTCTAGAAGACATCCCGAGGAATGCGAAATCTGGAACCCGACGTCCGATAACCGCCCACTTTGCGCGTCAGTCGGTTGATCTGCTTCGCCCGCACTGGTTATTTTCTGGAACATGATTCTAAAAACAATTGATTGCTGGAGCCCTTGCTGATGTCTGCCCTTCCCGATATCGACTGCGACGTTCTGGTGGTCGGCTCCGGCGCCGCCGGTTTGTCGGCCGCCGTCACCGCCGCCTGGCATGGCTTGAAGGTCATCGTGGTGGAAAAGGATCCGGTGTTCGGCGGCGCCTCCGCGTGGTCCGGCGGCTGGGCGTGGGTGCCGTGCAATCCGCTGGCCCGGCGCGCCGGGATCGTGGAAGACGTGGAATTGCCGCGCACCTATCTGCGCCACGAACTCGGCGAGCACTACGACCCGGCCATGATCGACGCCTTCCTTGAAGCCGGCCCGCGCATGGTGGCGTTCTTCGAACAACACACCGCCCTGCAATTTGCCGACGGCAACGCCATCGCCGACATCCACGGCGAAACACCGGGCGCCGGCACCGGCGGACGCTCGGTGATTGCCGCTCCCTATGACGGGCGAAAGGTCGGGCGCCTGCTCAAGCGTCTTCGCACAACCATGCGCGAAACTTCATTCATGGGCATGCCGATCATGGCGGGGGCGGATCTGTCGGCGTTTCTCAATCTGACTCGCTCGTTGTCGGCGGCCTGGCACGTGACCCGGCGTTTCACTCGCCACCTGCTGGATCTGGCGTTGCATGGCCGGGCGATGCAATTGGTCAACGGCGTGGCGCTGGTAGCGCGGCTGGCGAAATCCGCCGAAGACCTCGGCGTGCTGTTGTGGGAGTCGGCGCCGGTGACGGAACTGCTGCGCGACGAATCACGCATCACCGGCGCTCGCGTGCACACCGCGAAAGGCCCGGTCACTGTCCATGCGCGCAAGGGCGTGGTGCTCGCGGCCGGCGGATTTGCCAACGACATCGAGCGGCGCAAAGCGTTGTTCCCTCGCACGCCCACCGGTCATGAACATTGGGCGCTGCCACCCTTGGGAGTGAATGGCGACGGTCTGCGACTGGGTGAAACCGTCGGAGGCCGGGTCAATACCGATGTGGCCTCGCCCGTGGCGTGGGCGCCGGTCTCGCAGGTGCCACATTCCGACGGCAGCATCGGCCATTTCCCACACATCATCGAGCGCGGCAAACCGGGCGTCATCGGCGTACTGCGCAACGGCCAGCGGTTTGTCAACGAAGCCAACGGCTATTACGACTACGTCAGCGCCATGGTCGCCGCCGCCCCCGAGGGCGAAGAGGTCGCGTCCTGGCTGATCTGCACCCGCGCGTTCCAGCGGCGTTACGGGCTCGGCATGTCTCGGCCGTTTCCGGTGCCGGTGTCAGGTTTTATCCGCAGCGGCTATCTGAAAACCGGCGACACCCTGGAGGAATTGGCCGCTGCATGCGGCATCGACGCGAAGGGTTTACGCGTCACCGTCGATGACTACAACCACCATGCCCGGCACGGCGAAGACCCGCTGTTCGGTCGCGGCTCGACCCCGTACAACCGCAAACAGGGCGATCCGGCGCAACAGCTCAATCCGTGCGTGGCGCCCATCGAACAAGGCCCGTTCTACGCGGTGAAGGTGCAGCCGGGCTGCTTCGGCACCTTCGCCGGGCTCAAGGTCAATCCGCATGCGCAAGTGCTCGACGCCGGAGACCGGCCCATCGCCGGGCTCTACGCGGCGGGTGGCGACATGGCCAGCATCATGGGCGGGCATTATCCGGCAGGCGGGATCAACCTCGGCCCGGCCCTGACTTTCGGTTACATCGCCGCCCGGCACATGGCGGGCGTCACGGCTTTCGAACAGGAGATCGACCATGCAGCACATCGTTAACAGACAAGGACTGAACCTGCCGAAACTCGGCCTCGGCACTTGGCCGATGCTCGGCGACGAATGCACCCGCGCCGTAGAGCAAGCCCTGGAACTCGGTTACCGACACATCGACACGGCAGCGGCCTACAACAACGAAGACGCAGTCGGACAGGCGCTGGCGAATACGCCGACACCCCGCGAGCAGATCCACGTCACCACCAAGGTCTGGTGGGATCAGTTGCAACCGGACGCCATGCGTCACTCGCTGGATCGCAGCCTCAAGGCCTTGCGCAGTGAATACGTCGACCTATTCATGATCCATTGGCCAACCACCGACTGGGACCTGCCGCGCACCCTTGAAGCCCTCGCGTCGTTCAAGGAGCAAGGTCTGGCTCGCAACATCGGTGTGGCGAATTTTCCGCTGCCGCTGCTGCGCAAAGTCGTCGAGGAATACGGCATTCCTCTGTCAGCGATCCAGGTCGAGTACCACGTCCTGCTCGGACAAAACGCCCTGCTCCACTACGCCCGTCAACACGATCTGGCGCTGACGGCCTACACGCCACTGGCACGCAACAAGGTCTCGGAAATTCCGCAGATTCAGCAGATCGCCGAAAAACACGGCGTGCTGCCGACTCAGGTCGCGCTGAAGTGGCTGCTGGATCAGGACAACGTGGCGGCGATTCCCAAGGCCAGCAGCAAGACCAATCAACTGGCCAACCTGGCGTCACTGCAGGTCGAACTGGACGATGACGACCGGGCGCTGATCGCCGCGCTGCCCAAGCGCGAACGTCAGGTCAGCCCGGACTTCGCGCCGGTGTGGGATTCGTTTGATCGCTAACCGTCAATGCAGGGCGCGTCATCGCCACCAGTAAAGGGATGAACTGGCAAACGCGTATATGGCTGCGCCCGATGCAATGCCGTTCAGTGTCAGCGTCACATTTGCGAGATATTCATCGTAAAGGGGGTCCATATCGAGTCGATAGTCGGTTCGAGCCTGATGGGTCCACCCTCTGGCCACGTAGGTGGCCAGAGCCATTTTCCTGGGATGTCGATATCCGTTCTTGTAACCCACAGATACAGCAACTCGCGCAAAATCCGAAAAAGTCGACGGGCACCCTTCATATGTGAATGCTGCACCGTGATGAGTGGCTACAAGGCCATTGAACTTATAGGGCACCCTGCTTCCGTGCAGGATCGGGATATTGATAAAGTCAGCGTCTCCTGGCAGCAAAATGCCTTTTAATTGCGCGGTATCAGAAGGTCGCCACTCATGCACCACCATGGCCAGTCCATTTTGATTCGGATCATTGGCGCGACGTCCTCTGCTGATCTCGCGAGTCCGATAAATCGACACGTGGTCAAACTCCATTTCGGAACGGGACGCGGGCCACAAATACAACTGTCCACGTCGATTGAGCTCTCGGACAAATCGCCAATGCAACGGTCTGAGCTTGACCCCGCCCCAATCTGACCCGATACCCGGCACAATCCACGGCCTCTCCAGCGCCGGAATGTGCCAGGTAATGGTCGAACCTCCACCACGATGGAAAACCACAGTGTCTATTGCCATGCCCCAGTGATCCCAATCCCAGTGAGAAAGCACCACAGGTGCTGTCCTTTCACTACCGCTGGATAAATCCGGCTTGAACCGAGGCAAGCCTGCTCGGTCTTGAAACGTCGTTGGCCACCCCAAATCAAAAAATAGATGGGTGTCAGACCCACTCTGAATCGCGTTCAAGTTTCCTTGCCCGACATCGACGACATTGACCCGGATGGATTGGCTACCAGCAATGCGAAAGGCTCTGCCGATGTTTGCTCCCTCGAACAGTGGCGCAGTCGGAAGTTGCGTCAACGCATCAAGCGATTCATTCACTGGAGGGTCAGCCGGGGTAATGCTGATCACTCGATAAACATTGTTCAGCTGCACATTGTCGTCAGACAAAAGAAATCGAACGGCCACCCCATCGTTGGTTGATGCCCGCAGGATGATTTTCCACCAGGACTGAGAGTTGAACTGCTGGACGGTCACCTGCAAGATTCGCCAGGCCTCGCGTCGGCTTATCGCAAACAACGCGACCGGGTAACGTTTGTCATCGTCCAGGCTATCTTGCCCAAGCGCACCCGCCTCTGCTTTTCGCTCGCACGATTCGTGAAAGGCATCAAAAACAATTTCACCGCCCTCGAAATTGCCCAAGGGGTCGATGGTGGACAAGTTCATCAGGCCATAAAAAACCAGTGTTTCTTCAACCGCATCCATTCGTGTCATACCCTTTCGATCATCCCTGTTTAATGGCATCGGACGTTAAACCCTCGATTAGAAGCCGCTTGACCAGATCAGCGAATACCTGGTGGGGAGCTAAAGCAAATAACAGCATTTCGATTTTGCAGTGTTGATCCTTTTCCAATTGGAGGTAGTCGCCGATCAGCGCCACCAACCGCACATACTCTCGATAGGCAGATCTCACCGGTATGTGAAACTGAGGTCGTATTTCCTTACCTACATGCGCGCTGAGCAAGATGCTTGAATCCAACGCCCCAGAGCGCAGGTTCGACAAGAGAAACAGGCTTTCCAGATTAATCAGCGACAAACGGGCTCCTCGACCGACGGGCATTGGAAAAAACGCCTCGGTATCACCGTTCATGTAATTGATTGCATTGATGGAGAATGCGACGCGGGAATCGTAGATCGGCGCCCAGTCATACAGACATGAGACAACCTTTGACCAGGAGCTCACACCGGTCAGTGAGATGTCATCCATCTTCTCCGGCCCCTTTTCAAGGCTACAGCAGGCTTTAATCACCCATTCAGACAGTTTTACGCTGGGGGTAATCCCGCCCCACTCACCCACCAGAAAATGTGCGGCATCCAATCCTTCTTTGCTCTTCGGATCTGCCAGCATTGGGCGCAAACACGCCTTCATTTTCAGGGTCTTTTCATAGGCACTGCCGATCTCCGAAAAGTCCTGTTGAGTAAAATCGCTAATTTTTTGGCAATTGATCGACCACTGATAATACTCATCCACCTTACCGATGCTTGGGCTCAAGTAGTCACCCAACGTCTGCGCCATCTTTCTTATCGATGTTGCTTGCCCTTTTTTTATCGACATTCCTTGTATGCTCACTGTCTGAATTCAAAACCTTGCCGGACGATCGGACTGGCGCCAGCATCACACACCAGCAACACTCATCACCACGAACAAACAGAGGATTCCCACATGCTATGGAAAAAAGGCCGACGCAGTGACAACGTCGTCGATGCCCGTGGCGATGACATGGGTGGTGGCGGCGGCATGCGCTTCGGCGGTGGCAAGGGGCTGAGCCTCGGGGCGATCCTGCTGATCGTCGGTATCGGCTGGATCACCGGGCAGGACCCGCTGCAGATCCTCGGCCAGCTCACCGGGCAGATGACCGAACAATCGGCCCCGACTTCGCAAACCCGTCAGGCACCGCCGGCCAACGATGAACAGGCCGAGTTCGTGCGCTCGATTCTCGGCGACACCGAAGACACCTGGGGCGCGATCTTCCAGCAGGCCGGCCGGCAATATAAGGATCCGACCCTGGTGCTGTTCAGCAACCGGGTCAATTCCGCCTGCGGTCTGGCAACCTCGGCCACCGGCCCCTTCTATTGCCCGGCAGACCAGAAGGTCTATCTGGACATGGCGTTCTTCCAGGAAATGGCCCAGCGCTTCAAGGCCGCCGGCGACTTTGCCCAGGCCTACGTGATCGCTCACGAAGTCGGACACCATGTGCAGACGCTTCTCGGCGTCTCGGCGAAAATTCAGACAGCCCGTCAGCAAGGCCGGCAGATGGAAGGCGACGGCGGTCTGCTGGTGCGTCAGGAACTGCAAGCCGACTGCCTGGCCGGCGTCTGGGCCTACAACGCCCAGGAGCGCCTGAACTGGCTGGAACCGGGCGACATCGAAGAAGCCTTGAACGCGGCGAACGCCATCGGTGATGATCGCCTGCAACAACAGGGTCAGGGCCGTGTGGTGCCGGACTCGTTCACTCACGGTACGTCGGCGCAAAGGGTGCGCTGGTTCAAAACCGGATTCGCCCAGGGCCAGGTCGGCCAGTGCGATACCTTTGCGGCGAAAAACCTGTAAATGCATAAATGGCTGTTGGCTTTACTGTTCATCGGCGGCACCGCCCAAGCGGCCGGCGTCGACGCAATCAGTCCCGGGCGCCTGCAATTGCAGGCCGGCGAAATGGCGGTGGGCATCGGCCCGGCGCCGGCGAAAATCGAGCGCGTGCTGATCGTCATTCATGGCCGTCTGCGCAACGCCGAGACCTATCGCAAAAGCGGTGAAGTCGCAGCGGAACTGGCCGGGCAAACCGCCAACACCCTGGTGATCGCCCCGCAGTTTCTCAACGAAAGCGATGTGTCGCTCTACTCGTTACCCGCCAGCGTGCTGCGCTGGCAAGGCAACGAATGGATGGGTGGCGGGTTATCCACAGGGCCGAACCCGCTGAGTTCCTACGCCGCACTGGACGAAATCGTCGGAAGGCTGAGCGATCGCAAGCAGTTTCCGGACGTGAAGCAGATCGTGATCTTCGGTCACTCCGGCGGCGCGCAGGTGGTGCAGCGTTACGCGCTGCTGGCCCAGGAACAACCGGCGCTCAAGACCGAGGGCATTCGCTTGCGTTATGTGGTGGCCAACCCGTCGTCGTACGCCTACTTCAATGAGCAACGCCCGGTAGCTTTCGATCATGCGAAGTGCCCGGGTTTCAACCGCTGGAAGTACGGTCTGGTGGACCCGCCGATCTACGCGGGTGGGCAAACGCCCGCGCAGCTTGAAGGCCGTTACGTCAAACGCGAGGTGATTTATCTGCTGGGCCAGCAGGACACCGACCCGCAACACCCGGCGCTGGACAAGAGCTGCGCCGCCAAAGCCCAGGGGGCTTATCGACTGGAGCGCGGGAAGCTGTTTTTCGGTTACTTGCTGCGTCGTCACCCTGAAGGAGTCAATCAGCGACTGATCGAAGTGCCCGGCGTCGGGCATAACGGCGACGGCATGCTGACCTCGCCGGAAGGCCAGAAAGCACTATTCGAGCAATAAAAAACGGGGGCCCAAGCCCCCGTTTTTTTAGGCGAACAGTATTCGCCGCAACTCGACACAATCCTTCGCATGCCAGTCGGTCAACTCCGGCCATGGATTGTCCGGCAGGTTCACCAGTACCGTGCGTGCGCCCGCCGCCCGGCCGCAATCAAGATCAAACCGGTAATCACCGACCATCACCATCTCGTTCGCCGGCACTTGCCAGGCCTCGGCCAGTTTCAGCAGACCACCCGGATGCGGTTTTGGCTGTGCTTCATCGCGGCCCAGCACATCCTCCACCGCAAAACAGTCAGCCAGGCCGATGGCCTCCAGCGTCACGTGGGCCAGCTCCCGCGCATTGCGGGTCAGGATGCCGAGGCGATAGCCTCGGGCGTGCAGCTCGCGCACCAGCTCCACCGCGCCGACCGCCGGGGTCGAGCCGAGCGCCAGATCGCGCTCATGTTCCAGCAGCCATGCATGTTTCGCCGCCGCTTCCTCGGCGGGCAATGCCGCGAGGTGGGTGAGGATGTCGTCCTCCGGCGGGATCGACAGCGCCACGCGAATCGCCGCGAAATCATGCACGGCGACGGTCAGGGTGCCGTCCATGTCGAACACCCAGTGCCGCACATCCGCCAGACTCATGCCCAGTCCTTGCGATGACGGATCAGGCCTTCCTGGGTCACCGACGCCACCAGTTGCCCGGCGCGGTTGAACACGCTGCCACGGGAGAACCCGCGAGAGTTACCGGCCCACGGACTGTCCATGGCGTAGAGCAACCAGTCATCGGCGCGCAGGTCGTTGTGGAACCACAGCGCGTGGTCGAGGCTGGCGACCTGCATGTCTTTCTGCCAGACCGATTTGCCGTGCGGCAACATCGAGGTGGTCAGCAGACCGAAGTCCGAAGCGTACGCCAGCAGGTATTTGTGCAGCGCCGGGATGTCGGCCAAGGCGCCGTCGGCGCGGAACCACACGTACTTGATCGGATCCGCCGGTTGCGGGTTGTACGGGTCTTTTTCAGTGACCGGGCGCACTTCGATCGGCTTCGGGCACAGCAGCTTTTCGCGCATGTGTTCCGGGATCAGGTGCGCGCGTTGCTGGGTCAGTTCCAGCTCCGACGGCAGGTTTTCCGGGCCGACCACTTGCGGCATCTGGCTCTGGTGCTCGAAGCCTTCTTCGTCGTACTGGAACGAAGCGCTGCAAGTGAAAATCGGGTGGCCCTTCTGGATCGCGGTCACGCGGCGGGTGCTGAAACTGCCGCCGTCGCGCACGCGGTCAACCGAATACACCACCGGCAACTTGGCATCGCCCGGACGCAGAAAATAACCGTGCATCGAATGCACATGGCGCGCTTCTTCAACGGTCTGACTGGCCGCCGACAGCGACTGGCCGAGCACCTGGCCGCCGAACAACTGGCGAAAGCCCAGATCCTGACTGCGACCACGGAACAGGTTTTCCTCGATCGGTTCGAGGGTCAGCAGATCCACCAGATCTTCCAACACTTGGCTCATTCAGACTCTCCTCACACAACGCTATGCCGCGCAGCCCTGGCTGCGGCGGCCAATTCAGATTCTGGCGCGAGCCACTGATCGCGCCATTGTAAACGTCCGTGTCGGCTTAGCCATGCAAGGTCTGCAGCCATTGCTCCCGGGTGATGCGGTACAACACATGTCGACTCAACGGATGGTCGACAGCCAGTTTCGGGTGATCGAAATCGTCGGCTGGATCGTGATGCATGCCGATCGCCTGCATGACTTTTTCCGACGGCAGATTGCTCTGCGCGGTGAAGGACACGATCTCCTTCAGGGACAAACGGTCAAAGCCGCAGCGCAGTGCAGTCCACGCCGCTTCGCTGGCATAACCCAGGCCCCAGTGCTCCTTGGCCAGCCGCCAGCCGATTTCCACCGCCGGCGTGAACGGCGCGTCGAAACCGACCACGCCGAGGCCGGTAAAACCGATGAACTCGCCGCTGTCCTTGCGCTCCAGCGCCCACAGGCCGTAACCGTGTTCGGCAAAATGCCCGCGCACCCGGCCGATCAGCGCGGCGCTTTCCAGCCGGCTCAAGGGCGCGGGGAAGTAGCGCATCACCTGCGGATCGGCGCACATGGCCGCGAACGCCGGCAAATCCTCGTCCTGCCATTGGCGCATCAGCAGCCTTGCGCTTTGCAGCTCCAGTATCGGTTCCATCCCGCCCCTCCGCTTGATGCCGTCAGTCTACATCGCTGTTAGGCTTTGCACTCTTTCCTGCAGCCTTTATGAATAGTCCACCATGCCGTTGCCGCTGATCTATCACGAAGACTACAGCCCGGAATTTCCGGCGGATCACCGCTTCCCCATGGACAAGTTCCGCCTGCTGCGCGATCACCTGGTGGACAGCGGCCTGACCCGCGACGAAGACCTGCTGCGCCCCGAGCTGTGCCCTGCCGACATTCTCGCCCTGGCCCATGACCGCGGTTATATCGAACGCTACATGAGCGGCGAGTTGTCCCGCGAAGACCAGCGGCGCCTCGGTCTGCCGTGGAATGAAGCGCTGGCGCGACGCACGGTGCGGGCGGTCGGCGGTTCGATTCTGGCAGCGGAAAAAGCCCTGGAACATGGCCTGGCCTGTCACCTCGCCGGCGGCACCCATCACGCCCACTACGACTACCCCGCCGGGTTCTGCATCTTCAATGACTTGGCAATCATCAGCCACTACCTGCTGCAAAGCGGCCGGGTGAACCGGGTGCTGATCTTCGACTGCGACGTGCATCAGGGCGACGGCACCGCGCGGATTCTGCACAACACCCCGGAAGCGATCACCGTTTCCCTGCACTGTGAAAAGAACTTTCCTGCACGCAAGGCCGAAAGCGACTGGGACATTCCGCTGCCCAACGGCATGGGCGACGCCGACTACCTGAAAGTTGTCGACGACGCACTCAACTATCTGCTGCCGCTGTATCAGCCTGATCTGGTGCTGTACGACGCCGGTGTCGACGTGCACAAGGACGACGCCCTCGGTTATCTGCAACTGACCGACGAAGGCGTCGCCGCCCGCGACGAAAGCGTGATGCGCCACTGCCTGGGCCGCGACATCCCGGTGGTCGGGGTGATCGGCGGCGGCTACAGCAAGGACCGCCACGCCCTCGCCCGCCGCCACGGCATCCTTCATCACAGTGCGCAGCGCGTCTGGCAGTCATCGGGTTGTCATTGAGTTGTGCTGCGTTACCCACAATGGCTGTGGAACGGCCTGTGGATAACCTGAGCGAAAGGGACTACAGCCCACGCTGAACATGGCCTGCAGCACGCTGGTTGTTTTTTGATCAGGCCTGAAGATGGTCGCTGCTGCTAGAATGCGCGGCTTATTCCGCCACGCTATTGCCGCTGCCATGACCCAGACCTCTGCCGCCCTTCCCGCTCACGTCGCCATCATCGGCGGTGGCCCCGCCGGCCTGATGGCCGCCGAAGTGCTGAGCCAGGCCGGAGTTCGCGTCGATCTGTACGACGGAATGCCCTCGGTAGGCCGCAAGTTCCTGCTGGCCGGGGTCGGCGGCATGAACATCACCCATTCCGAAGCCTACCCGGCGTTCCTCTCGCGCTACGCCGAACGCGCCGCGAACATCGCCCCGCTGCTGCGCGCGTTCGACGTCGACGCACTGTGCCGCTGGATTCACGAACTGGGGATCGAAACCTTCGTCGGCAGCTCCGGCCGGGTGTTCCCCACCGACATGAAAGCCGCGCCATTGCTGCGCGCCTGGCTCAAGCGCCTGCGCGACAGCGGCGTGGTTATCCACACCCGCCACCGCTGGCTCGGCTGGGACGAAAACGGCGCGCTGCGCATCGACAGCCCGGAAGGCGAGAAAACCCTTTCCCCCGACGCCACCCTGCTCGCCCTCGGCGGCGGCAGCTGGTCGCGACTGGGCTCCGACGGCGCGTGGATGCTGCCGCTGGAGCAACGCGGTGTAGGACTGGCGCCGTTGCAGCCGAGCAATTGCGGCTTCGATGTGCAGGCCTGGAGCGAAGTGATGGTCAGCAAATTCGCCGGCGCGCCGCTGAAAAATATCGCCATCGGTTTGAACGACGATGTTCCGCGTCTGGGTGAATGCGTAATTACTGCAACCGGCATCGAGGGCAGTTTGATCTACGCGCTGTCAGCGCCGATTCGTGAGGCGATCAATGTGCACGGTGCCGCGACCATTCACATCGACCTGCTGCCCGGCCGACCTGTGGATAAATTGCAGGCGGCGTTGAGCAAACCACGGGGATCGCGCTCGATGGCCAAGCACCTGCACAGTCAGGTCGGGATTGATGGGGTGAAAGCGGCGCTGCTCCGAGAGCTCACTGACGCCGCGACGTTTGCCGATCCGGCGTTGTTGGCCCGGGCGATCAAGACCTTGCCACTGACACTGGTGAAAACCCGTCCGCTGGACGAAGCGATCAGCAGTGCCGGTGGTGTGACATTCGAGGCGATGGATGAGCGCTTGATGCTCAAGGCGTTGCCGGGGGTGTTTTGCGCGGGGGAGATGCTGGATTGGGAAGCGCCGACTGGCGGCTATTTGCTGACGGCGTGTTTTGCCAGTGGCCGGGCGGCGGGGTTGGGAATGCTGGACTGGTTACGACGTAAAAGCTGAGTCGCCCTCACCCCAGCCCTCTCCCGGTGGGAGAGGGAGCCGACCGAGGTGTCTGGCGTCATACATCGACCTGAAAGACCGAGTCGATTATGGATTCATCGATCAGGTGCTTTTCATAACCTGAGTTCGACTCGATATTTCAGGTCGGCGTAACTCGCAAAAACAACCCCGTCAGTCCCCTCTCCCTCCGGGCGGTCCGACGTTTCGGGAGGGTTAGGGTGAGGGGCTTTTGATCTTCAAGGCAATCTTTAAGGCTTACGCTTGCGCGGCCCGGTATTGAACACCGGCACCTTTCGCACAGGCTTGATCGCCACCTCAGGCGCCGGGGTATCCCCGCTGTCCACCCACTTGCCCAGATTGCGCTTGCCACCGCCACCACCGGAAGCTTTCGGCTTCTTCGGTTTCTTCGGCTTCTTGATCACCTGGCCACTGGCATCGGTGTCCGGCACGCGGTGCTCGGGCACGAAATCCGGCTCAACCTCACGCTTCAACGTGCTGCGGGTCAGCATTTCAATCGCCGACAACATGTTCACTTCATCGGCGCACACCAGCGAAATCGCCTTACCGGTCGAACCCGCGCGGCCAGTCCGGCCGATACGGTGAATGTAATCCTCGGCCACGATCGGCAGATCAAAGTTGACCACCAGCGGCAGGTCTTCGATATCCAGACCACGGGCCGCCACGTCGGTGGCCACCAGAATCTGCACTTCGCTCAGTTTGAAGCGGTCCAGCGCCCGCTGCCGGGTCGCCTGCGGCTTGTCGCCGTGGATGCCGTCGGCGTTCACGCCCAGGCCCTGAAGTTTCTCGACCAACGCGTCCACACCATTACGGGTCTTGGCGAACACCAGCACCTGCTTCCACTTGTTCTTGCGCATCAGGTGCACGAACAGTTCCGGCTTGCGCTTCTTGTCCACCGTCACCACCCATTGCTTGACGGTGTTGGCGGCGACGTTGCGCGGGCTGACTTCGATGCTCTGCGGATCGTTGAGCATCTGCCCGGCCAGCAGGCGGATGTCATCGGAGAAGGTCGCGGAGAACAGCAGCGTCTGCCGCTTCTTCGGCAGCGCGCGATAAATGTTCGCCAGCTCTTCGGAAAAGCCCAGGTCGAGCATGCGGTCGGCTTCGTCCAGTACCAGGGTTTGCAGCTGGTTGAACTTCAGCGCGTTCTGGCGGAACAGGTCGAGCAGACGGCCCGGGGTCGCGACCAGCAGATCGACGCCGCCGCGCAGCTTCATCATCTGCGGGTTGATACTGACGCCGCCGTACACCGCATAAGTGCGCAATGGCAGGTTTTCAGCGTACTGGCGCACGGCTTCGTGGACTTGCTCGGCCAGCTCGCGGGTCGGCACCAGAATCAGCGCGCGCACCGAGTTGGCGGTGACTTTCGGCCCTTCCATCGCCAGCAGTTGCAGCAGCGGCAAAGCGAAACCGGCGGTCTTGCCGGTGCCGGTCTGGGCCGCAGCCATCAGGTCGCGACCGGCCAGCACGGCCGGAATGGCTTGCGCCTGCACCGGCGTCGGGGTCTGGTAGCCGAGCTTCTCGAGGGAGCGCAGCAAGGGTTCGATCAGGCCAAGGGTGGCGAAAGTCATGGGAGTACCGTAGGAAAAAATCAGAGCAAGTGTGCGATGGCGCGCAGTTTACCCTAATTCGCACGTTGCTCCGTCGCTATGACCTTCGCTGCGGCAGCCGGCTCGCTGACCACCGGCGACCGCGCCGGACGCCGCCACTGCGGCAGACTGATCAGCACCACCGCGCCGATGATCACCAGCATCGCCAGCGCCTCTTCGATGCCGATGGTCTCGCCGACAAACACGATCCCCAGCAACACCGCCACCGCCGGGTTCACATAGGCATAACTGGTGGCCGCCGCCGGACGAACGTTTTTCAACAGATACATGTAAGCGTTGAACGCGATGATCGAGCCGAAGAAGATCAGGTACGCCAGCGCCAGCCAGCCTTCCAGCGGCGGCATGGCCTGCAGGTGTTCACCGCTGGCCGCGCTGCCGATCAGCAGCACGACGCCGCCCACCAGCATTTCCACGGCACTGGCCATTGCGCCCTGAGGCAGCGGCAAGTGTTTGCTCCACACCGAGCCGAACGCCCAGCTCGCCGCCGCGAAAATCAGCAACGCCGCGCCCAGTGGACTCGATTGCAGGTTGGAGCCCATGTTGAGCATCGCGATACCGATAATCCCCATCACCACCCCGGCCCACTCCAGGCGAGTGTTGCGCGCGCCCCAGAAATAACCGCAGAGCAAGGTAAACAGCGGCACCGTCGCTACCG
Source organism: Pseudomonas sp. B40(2017) (assembly GCF_002112855.1). Classification (NCBI taxonomy): domain Bacteria; kingdom Pseudomonadati; phylum Pseudomonadota; class Gammaproteobacteria; order Pseudomonadales; family Pseudomonadaceae; genus Pseudomonas; species Pseudomonas sp. B40(2017). The sequence continues at coordinate 183,039 of NZ_NEIT01000008.1, read as the reverse complement.
CCAGCGCAGCAACACCCGACGCCACGCCGCTGTGCTCGGCCAAAGTCACCGCGCCGTTGCCGAAGCTGAGCAACAGAATCCCGATGATCCCCGCCGCCTTCCACTGCGCCCAGGTCGGCGCCGGTGCACCGCGCCAGCGCAGAAACGCGTACATGAGCGTGCCGGCAATCACGAAGCGCACGCCACCGAGCATCAGCGGCGGCCAGTACTCGACGCCGATGCGGATCACCAGATAGGTCGATCCCCAAATCACGTACAACGCAAAAAACGCAGCGATCAAGGGCAGGGAAAAACGGCGCAAGGCAGACATGGGCAGCTCGAAAGTCAGACTCAGGGGATGGGTTATTCTAGAAAGGCCAACCGCTAAAAATAAGTTACAAAACCTGTTTATAGCGCCGGTACACTTTTGAAAACACGGAGATCGACGGCCAAAACCGCGATTTCGAAAGTCTGGCATTTTCAGGAGTCCGACCTTGGACAAATACGACCGCATGCTGCTCAGCGCCCTGCTCGAAAACGGTCGCGCGTCCTACGCCGACCTCGCCCGCAAGGTGAACCTCTCTGCCCCCGCCGTCGCCGAACGCGTGGCCAAACTCGAGGCAGCCGGAGTAATCACCGGGTATCAGGCGAACATCGACCTGTCGAAAATCGGCTTGCCGATCCAGTGCGTGATCGAATTGCGCCTCCACCAGAACGGCAGTCAAAAGGTCTACGACGAACTGGTGAAAATTCCGCAACTGACCGAGTGCTTTCGAGTGACGGGCGATCCGTGCGTGATCATGAAGGCCGCGGTGGGTTCGATGCCGGAGCTGGAGGATTTGATCAACCGGGTGGCGAAATTCGGGTTCAGCAAGACGTCGATCGTGTTGTCGAGTGCGATCGAGAAGCGGGTGCCGCTCGGCCACATTGAAGGCAACGGCAAACCCTGAGACAAGCCCGCTCCCACAGGGAAATGTGTTTGCCTGAAAATCAGCGATAGCGCTGGAGGTGCTCGCCGACTTTAGCGGCCGGGACTTTCTGCAATTTGCACAGCAGGTCGTGCGATAGCTCCCGCACCCCATGCTTGCGCCGCAACTCTTCAGCCATGTGCGCCATCAGGTTCGCCGCCATCTCCGCATCCGCCATCGCCCGGTGCGCCTGGCCGGTATGCGGCAGTTGAGCGAAGGTGGTGAGCGTGCCAAGCTTGTGGTTCGGCGCCGCTGGCATCAGGCGGCGCGCCAGCAACAGCGAGCAGGCAAAGTTCTGCAAACGGGTGCGTTTGATCCGCCCCAGTTCAAAGTCCCAGAACTTCTGGTCGAACGCGGCGTTGTGCGCCAGCAGCGGCGTGCAGCCGACGAATTCGTTGACTTCGTTCATCACCTTTTCGGCCGAAGGCGCGGTGCGCAGCATGGCGTTGCTGATGCCGGTGAGTTGTTCGATGAAGGCCGGGACGCGGACGCCGGCGTTCATCAGGCTCTGGTAACGCTCGACGATGCGGCCGTTTTCCAGCATGACCACGGCGATTTCCGTGGCCCGGCAGCTGCTGCTCGGCGAGATGCCGGTGGTTTCAAAGTCGATGACTGCAATGCGTTCCAAACCGGGTGGTACTCCGTCCAAATCAAGTCTTGAGCTTGCGCTCAATTTTTCAACAGCAGCGCGCCTTCGATCGGCACATAACGGCTGGCGGCGCGGATCAGCGAGTTGGCGGTCAGGCCGGGAACGCCGTAGGCCACCGCTTGCACGCCGTGTTTGTTGATGATGCGTTCGAGCAGCATGTCGAAATCGCCATCACCGGAGGCCAGGACGATTTCGTCGACGTGGTCGGCGGCGTCCATGATGTCGAGGGTGATGCCCACATCCCAGTCGCCCTTGGCCGAGCCGTCGCTGCGCTGGATGTAGGGTTTGAGTTTCACGGTGAAACCGAGGTTGCGCAGGATCTGCTGGAACTGCTGCTGTTTGCTGTCGCCCCGGTCGATCGCATAGGCGTAGGCCTCGACGATCTGCCCGTGCTGGCTGACATCCGCCCACAGCGCCGCGTAGTTGAAGTGGCAACCATAGGCCTGACGCACGGTGTAGTAGAGGTTCTGCACATCGGCGAACACTGCGATTTTTTTCACCGGAGTTCCTGTGAGCGCTGACGCGCATGAGCCGGATCAGGCACCAGGCCCGAAAAAGGCGCTCAGTATGCCAGCCCGAAGGAAGGTTCCGCGAATAATCGGCCCGGGGCGATCAGGCGCCCCGGACGAATGGTGAATCAGACGAAGGAATCGTCGTCATCGAAGAACGATGAGTTGTCGTCGCTGTAGTCGGTGTCGGCAAAGCCGCCCTGGTCATTACCGTAGGAATCGTTGTTGGCCATGCGCTGGTCATCGCCCCAGCCGTTGTTGCTCTGGTCGTTGACCTGGGCCGGCTCTTCCTTGATGACTTCAACGATTTCTTCCGGCTGCTGGTTGTGATGGAACAGGCTGCTGATGCCTTGTGCCAGCATCACGCCACCCGCCACACCGGCGGCGGTTTTCAGGGCGCCGCCGAGGAAGCTGCTGCCGGCCGCCGGGGCCGCTTGTTGCTGGCCATAACCCGGTGGTGGCGAGCCGAAGTTCTGTTGCGGCGCGGGTGCACCAAAATTCTGCTGCGGTGCCGGTTCACGCCAACCGCCGGTGGAGGCCGGGGCGCTTTGGGGCGGTGCCGGGCGCGAGCTGCTGCCACCGAAGATGCTCGACAGGAAGCCACCGCCGCTGGAGGCCGGCGGCGCGCTCTGCGCCTTGGCCGATTGCAGTTCGGCCTGCAATTGCTTGACCTGTTGAGTCAGTTGTTTGTTCTGTTCGTCGAGGCTCTTGAGGGCAGCCTCCTGCACCAGAATCGCCTGGGTCATGAAATAACCTGCGGCCGGCTGGCGCGTCAGGTGTTCCTTGATCCGCGCCTCGGCCTGGGCGTCGCGCGGGGCTGCCTCCGTTTCGGCCTGTTGCAGCCGGGAAAACAGTCCATCGATCAGGGTTTGTTCTTCGCTGTTCATGGCGACCTCGTAGATTGCCGGAGATAACGTTGCCCTCCTCCACGTCGGAGGAGGCGCACCTCTGTAATGGAGGCAGTGACAGAATGTTTCAATGACCTTTACCGAACGTTTACGTTTGCGCAGCGAAACGGATCATCGGTTAAAGTGGGCCACTGTTTTTGACCTGCGATACCGACTGATGAATGCCTTCGATGTGCTGCGCGACTCCCTGTATTTCTTCAAACGCAATCTGGGCCGGATCGTCCAGTTGTGCCTGCCGCTGGTGATTGTCGAAGCCGTGCTGCAACAGGTGGTCGACCATGCCAGCGATCCGGACGGCTACTCGGCCATCAGCGTGATCGTCGGCCTGCTGGTGTATCCGCTGTACACCGCCGCGCTGATTCTGTTTCTCGATGCCCGCACCCGCGGTGAATCCCCGCAAACCCGCGATCTGCTGGCGATGGCCGCTCGTCTTTGGCCGCGCTTTGCCCTGCTCACCGCGCTGAACACGCTGTTGATCCTGCTCGGGCTGTCGCTGTATTTCCTGCCAGGCCTGTGGCTGATGGTCACTCTGGCCTTCGGCGAATACCTGCTGGTGCTGCGCGGCTACGGCCCGTTGCAGGCGATGAAGGAAAGCCTGCGCCTGAGCCGTGGGCATTTTCTGCGGATTCTGGTGTGCATTCTGTGTGTGATGGGGCCGCTGTGGCTGCTCAAGGGCCTGACCCTGCAGGTCTATCCCGATCCGCAGAATCCGTTGATTGCGGTGCTGATCGACAGCGGTCACAGCTTCCTGCAACTGTTCACCAGCGTGGTGCTGTTCCGCCTGTTCATGCTGATCAGCGAATTGCCCGACAAACGTGACGGATTAGTCTGACTGCACCGAGCTTGGGCTGATCGATGGGTCTCGGGTATGCTCGGGACCACTTCCGTATCGCTATAAGCCGAGCCATGACCCGTCTACTGCGCTACATCCTGTTGCCCGTACTGCTCGCCCTCGCCCTGATCGGCACGCTGATCTACAGCCTGACCTGGCGCCCCGACGCCCGGGAAACCCTGTCGGTCAGCTGCTCCGGGCAACCGCCAACGCTGGTACCCGGCCAGGCTCTGAAGGTCATGACCTGGAACGTGCAATACCTGGCCGGCAAGCGCTACGTGTTCTGGAATGACCTGGCGCAAGGCGACGACGAAGCCCCGACCCCGGAAGACATGGCGTTCAGCCTCGATGAAGTGGCGCGGGTGATCCGCGACGAACAGCCCGACGTGGTGCTGTTGCAGGAACTGGATGACGGCGCCAAGGCCAGCGACTATCAGAACCAGCTCAAACTGTTGCAGGAACGCCTGACCGACCTCTACCCGTGCAGCGCCCACGCCTTTGACTGGAAGGCCGACTTCGTCCCGGAACCGCACATCTTCGGCAGCGTCGGCCGGCAACTCGCGACCCTCAGCCGCTACCGCATTGAACACGCCGAGCGCCTGCAATTGCCGGTGCAGCCGGCGAACCTCATCAGCCGTCAGTTCCAGCCGAAAGATGCGCTGCTCGCCACCACTTTACCGCTCAGCGATGGCGGGCAACTGGTGGTGTTCAACACCCATCTGGATCGCGCCGTACAGCCGGACGACACCTTGCAGGCGCAGGTGACCGCCGTGGCCAAGGTTCTCGACAAACACGAAAGCCACGGCACGCCGTGGCTGATCGGCGGTGACTTCAACCTGTTGCCACTCGGCCAGTACCGGCGCCTGCCCAACGAGCAGCGCACGCCGTACTCCGCCGACAGTGCGCTGCATGTGCTGTGGGACAAATACCCGATGATCCCGACCAACAACGAAGCCAGCGGCATCGACCGCGCCAAGTGGCTGACCCATTACCCCAACGACCCCGGCCTCAACGGCCCGGACCGCACGGTCGATTACCTGTTCTACAGCCCGAAGATCAAACGGGTCGAAGCCACGGTGCGGCAGGACGATACCTTGCGCATTTCCGATCATTTGCCGGTGATTGCCAAGTTCCTCCTGCCGCCCAACTGACTGCCTTCCCTGTGGGAGCGAGCCTGCTCGCGATGGCGATCGGTCAGTTGACGATTTGTTGCCTGACACACCGTTATCGCGAGCAGGCTCGCTCCCACACGTTCGACGGTGGTCTCAGTGAGACTCTTCAAGATCGTCGTGTAGCAAGCCGAAAATTTCGCGTTTCATGTCGATGAACGAGCGCTCCATCACCATGTCCAGCGTGCGTGGGCGTTCGATCGGCACATCGAGAATCTGCTTGATCCGCCCAGGCCGCGCGCCCATCACATACACCCGGTCGCCGAGCAGAATCGCTTCGTCGATGTCGTGGGTGACGAACAGCACGGTCTTCTTGCTGTTGCCCCACACCCGCAATAACAGCTGCTGCGTTTGCAGGCGGGTCTGGCTGTCGAGGGCGCCGAAGGGTTCGTCCATCAGCAGGATCTGCGGGTCGTTGGCCAATGCCCGGGCAATCGCCACCCGCTGCATCATGCCGCCTGACAGTTGCTTGGCGTAGTTGTCGGCAAATCCTGACAAGCCGACTTCGTGCACATAGTGATCGACAATCTCCTTGCGCTTGGCCGCCGGCATGCCCCGGCGCTTGAGGCCGAACTCGACGTTCTGCCGCACGGTCAGCCACGGGAACAGCGTGTAGCTCTGGAACACCATCCCGCGATCCGCGCCGGGGCCCTGCACTTGCTGACCGCCGACGTAGATTTCGCCGGAGCTCGGCTCGGCCAGGCCGGCGGTTAGGTACAGCAGGCTCGACTTGCCGCAGCCCGACGGCCCGACCAGTACCGCGAACTGCTGATCCGGCACCTCGAACGACACCTCTTCCAGCGCGGTGAATGTACCGCCGCCGGGTTTGCTGTAGCGCAGGCTGACCTTGTCCACCTGCAACCTTGGCGCGGCGAGTGCCGGTGCGGCGACCGGCTCGATGAAACGACGGTTGGCGGCGGTTACTGAGCCCATGCGGCAATCCTCAAACGCAAGAAGCGGAACAGTTGATCGGTGACCAGGCCGAGCAGGCCGATGATCGCGATGGCGAGAAAAATCACATCGACCTGAAAGCCGCGCATGGCCTTGAGGCTCAAGTAACCGAGACCGCTGGAAGCGGCGACCAGTTCGGCGACCACCAGATAGGTCCAGGCCCACCCCATGGTCACCCGCAAGGTATCGAGCACGCCGGGCAACGACGCCGGGGCGATCACATGCAGCACCGCGTCACGCCGGGTGGAGCCGAGGGTATAGGAGGCGTTGATCAAGTCCTTGGAGATGCCTTTGGACACGTCGGCGATCATTACCAGTTGCTGGAAGAACACACCGAAAATGATCACCGACACCCGCTGCTCCAGACCGATACCGATCCACAGGATGAACAGCGGCACGAACGAGGTCACCGGCAGGTAGCGGATGAAATTGACCAGCGGTTCGAGGAACGCCTGGACGATGCGAAAGCTGCCCATCAACAAACCCAGCGGCACCGCCACCAGCGACGACACGATGAAACCGACCATCACCACTTCGACACTGGCCCAGACATGCTGGCCGAGGGTGCCGTCGCGGCTCAGGCGCACGGCAGCTTCAACCACCGCACCGGGCGTCGGCAGGAACATCCCCGGCACGATGCCGCCGTAGGACAACCCGGCCCACAGGCCGACCAGCAACACCCAGGCCAGACCGCTGGCGCTCCACACCACCGGCACCGGCAACCCGGTCTTTGGCGTGATGCAGCGGCTCAGCCATGAATTGCGCTTGAACATGAGCAGTCTCCTAGAGCGGGCTGACGAAACGGTTATCCACCAGATCGTCGTTGCTGACGTTGTAGGGCTTGCCCTGCAATTCGCTGGCGGTTTCGTTGGCCAGTTTGATCAGCGGTGCGCTGTCACCCGGCTTGCCCGGCGAGCCAAGGAGTTTTTCGCTCATGGCCTGATCGTAGAAACGCACGCCTTGCGCGGCGGCGGCCAGTGCCTTCGGATCGGACAGGTAACCGCCGACGCCCTTGGCCATGATTTCATAGGCTTGCTGTGGATGGTCCTTGGTGAACTGCACGGCTTTGTAGAGGCCGGCGACCAGGGCCTTGACGTCTTCCGGCTGCTTCTCGATCACCGTGCAGTTGAGCGCCACCACATCGACGATCACCCCCGGCGTACTGCTGCTGTCGATCAGCACCTTGCCCTGCTGCTTGTCGCGCACCATCGACAGATGCGGTTCCCAGGTCACGGCGGCCGGCACGCGACCGGCGATGAACGCGGTGGCGGCGTCGTCGGCAGTCATGTTCTGCACGGTGATGTCGCTCATGCTCATGCCGTTCTTTTTCAACAGGTACGAGAGCCAGAACTGCGAGGTCGACCCTTCGTTGACGGCCACGGCCTGGCCCTTGAGTTCTTGCAGGCTCTTCACGTTTTTACCGACCAGCACGCCATCGCCGCCATGGCTGTCATCCAGCGCGGCCACGGCCTTGAAGCAGAACTGCGGGCGGTACTTGAGCACTTCGTCGATGGTCGAGGCCGAGCCGGACAATTGCCCGGACGCCTGGGCGGCCATGTACATCGAAGCCTCTTCGACCACCGGCAATTCGACGGTCAGGCCGTTTTCCTTGAAGTAGCCCAGATCCTGGGCCAGGTACAGGGTGCCGTAGCCGACCCACGTGGTGTGGCCGATCGACAAGGTGCCGGCTTGGGCGCCGGTGATGGAAAGGGCGGAAATCGCCAGAGGACCTGCAAGACGGGTAAACAAGGACTTGTTCATGGAGCACTCCCAACGCTGTTGATTTAGTTGTCATGGGCAGTACGGCCAGCCTCGTCGGCGCGGATGCACGCTGCGGTCTCTGCTGGACTCTGGCGGGCAATGCCTTGGCTGGCGAAATCGATGTTGACCCAGGCTTGGCCTCAGGAAAACGAGGAAATAGTTAGACGCGAACGATGAAAAAACTGGGTAGTGCGCACTGCGAAAGGGCGCGTCGGACGGGGGTGCACGGAGGGGGTGCAAGACAGCTAAAACAGTGGTGAGTCGACTGACGCAATCGCGAGCAGGCTCGCTCCCACGGGGACGGTATCGCTCACAAATTTTGTGTACGACGCTGGTCCACTGTGGGAGCGAGGCTGCTCGCGATGGGGCCCTTGAGCCCTACGAATACCTCAGAGCCGACCGTACTCCTGCGCCGTACGATCCAGCGCTTTCAGGGTCTTGCCCACCAGCTCATCGATCTCTTCACGACTGGCAATCAACGCCGGCGCCATGATCATCCGCCCCAGTGTCGAGCGAATGATCACCCCCTCCTCAAAACCGATCGTGCGGCAGCGCCAGGCGATGTCGTTCTCATTGGCAAAGCGCTTGCGCGTAGCCTTGTCTTCGGCCAGTTGCAACGCCGCGACCATGCCGGTGCCCTGGATATCACCCACCAACGGGTGATTGCCGAACACCTCGCGCAGGCACTGTTGCAGGTACGGGCCGATGTCATCCTTGACCCGCATCACCACGCCTTCATCGCGCAGGGCTTTGAGGTTGGCAATCGCCACCGCCGCCGCCACCGGGTGCCCGGAATAGGTCAGACCGTGGGCGAATACACCGCCCTGTTCCACCAGCACGTCGGCCATTTTCTTCGACAGGATCAGCCCGCCCATGGGGATGTAACCGGAGGTCAAACCCTTGGCGATGGACAGGGTGTCCGGCTCGAAACCGAAGTATTCGTGAGCGAACCATTCGCCGGTGCGACCGAAGCCACCGATCACTTCATCGGCGCACAACAGTACGTCGTATTTGCGGCAGATGCGCTGGATTTCCGGCCAGTAGCTTTCCGGCGGGAAGATCATCCCGCCCGCGCCCTGGAACGGTTCGGCGATGAATCCGGCGACCTTGTCCGCGCCCAGTTCGAGGATCTTCGCTTCCAGTTGCTGCGCCGCCCGCAGGCCGAATTCAGCCGGGGTCAGGTTGCCTTCGTGGGCGAAGAAGTACGGCTCGTCGATGTGCGCGATGTCGGGAATCATCCCGCCCATTTCATGCATGAACTTCATGCCGCCGAGGGCCGTCGCGGCCAGGGTCGAACCGTGGTAACCGTTCCAGCGGCCGATCATGATTTTCTTCTCGGGCTTGCCCAGGACCTGCCAGTAACGGCGCACGGTACGGATCAGCACCTCGTTGGCCTCGGAGCCGGAGTTGGTGTAGATCGCGTGGCTGTAGTGCCCCGGCAGCAGGCTGAACAGCAGCTCGGAGAGCTCGATCACCTGCGGGTGGGTGGTGTGGAAAAACATGTTGTAGTACGGCAGCTGCTCCAGTTGCCGGCTCGCGGCGGCGTTCAGATCCTTGCGCCCATAGCCGAGGTTGGTGCACCACAGCCCGGACATGCCGTCGAGGTAGCGCCGACCGTCGTTGTCCCACAGATGCAGGCGATCACCACGCACCATCACCCGTGGGCCTTCGTCGTTGAGGGCCTTCTGGTCGACGAACGCATGAATGTGGTGCGCTGCATCGGCGGCCTGGTAGTCGCGGGTTTCACGTGAGGTGGTCATCGCCGGATCTCCTTTCTTGTTGTGAGCGGCTGTCATGAGCGCAGTTGAAACCAGGTGGTTTTCAACTGGGTGTATTTGTCGAACGAGTGCAGCGACAGATCGCGGCCGAAACCCGATTGCTTGCCGCCGCCGAACGGCACGGTCACGTCCAGCGCATCGACGCTATTGACCGACACCGTACCGGCTCGCAATTGCCGCGCCACCCGGTGCGCGCGGTGCAGATCATCGGTCCACAGCGACGCCGCCAGACCGTAGACGCTGTCGTTGGCCAGTTGCACGGCATGGGCCTCGTCATCGAACGGCATCACCGCCAGCACCGGGCCGAACACTTCTTCACGAAACAGGGTCATGTGCGGCTGCACGCCGGTGAAAATCGTCGGCTGAATGAAGTTGTCCGAACCGTTGAAACTCAGCTGCCGCCCGCCGCAGACGCGGGTCGCGCCTTCGCGTTCGGCCTGGTTGATGAAGCGCAGAATGCTTTCGGTCTGACGGGTGTCGACGATAGCTCCGGCCGCACTCGCCGGGTCCAGCGGATCCCCCGGTTGCCAGCGCTCGGCCTGAGCCTTCAGCCCCTCGACAAACTCATCATGAATCGAGCGCTCCACCAGCAATCGCGAGTTGGCCGAGCAGACTTCGCCCTGATTGAAGAAGATCCCGAACGCGGCTTTCTGCGCCGCCAGATCCAGATCCTTGCAGTCGGCGAACACCAGATTGGCGCTCTTGCCGCCACACTCCAGCCACACTTGTTTGAGGTTCGACTGCGCGGAGTACTGCATGAAATATTTGCCGACCTGGGTCGAGCCGGTGAACACCAGACAATCGACATCCGGGTGCAAGCCCAAGGCTTTGCCGGCCTGTTCGCCGAGCCCCGGCAGCACGTTCAGCACACCGGCCGGCAGCCCGGCTTCCAGCGCCAGCTCGGCCAAACGCAACGCGGAAAACGGCGATTGTTCGGCGGGTTTGAGAATCACCGAGTTGCCCGCCGCCAGCGCCGGCGCGAGTTTCCACGCGGCCATGTCCAACGGGAAATTCCAAGGCACCACGGCGGCGACCACGCCCAGCGCTTCGCGGGTGATGGTCGCCAGTACGTTCGATGCGCTTGGCGCGACCTGATCGTAGAGCTTGTCGAGACTTTCAGCGTACCAGCGGAACACCCCGGCGGCGCCCGGCACGTCGATGTTGTAAGCGTCCATCACCGGTTTGCCCATGTTCAGCGAATCGAGCAGCGCCAGTTCTTCGCGATTGGCCAGAATCAGATCCGCCAGCCGCAGTAGCACTTGCTTGCGCTCGGTCGGTGAACGTCCGGCCCAGGTGCCTGCCTCGAACACCTGCCGCGCATTCTGCACCGCCGCATCGACGTCTTCTTCACCGCACGCGGCGACGTTTGCCAGCAACTGGCCGATGGCCGGGTTGATCGCGGCAAAGGTCTGCCCCGACTGCGCCGCACGCAGTTTGCCGTTGATCACGGCCTGGTACGGATAGCTCAATTCAGCGGCCTTGCGCTGCCAGTCTGCAAGCTCGAACACGGTGGTTGCTCCTTGGACCTTTATTCTTCTGAGAACAGTGCGGGGTCGATAGTCGCTCAGGCCCGTGCGCGCTAAAACCAGTAAAAATGTCTTCGCAGACAATAAAAAAGGTAACCAGCCGAGGGCCCCTTCACGCGCGTATGGGGCTATTGTTCAGGGACAAAAAAACCGCCTACAGAACGGAGGCCGGCGGCGTACAAATTGCTTGGATGTGCAATCCGTTCGCTTTGAGGTTCACCGTGGCCGCTTACAACCTGCGTCAGTTGAAATACTTCATCACCACCGTCGAATGCGGCAGCGTCGCCGAAGCGTCGCGCAAGCTGTACATCGCGCAACCGGCGATTTCCACGGCGATCAAGGGGCTGGAGGACAGCTTCTGCGTGCAACTGCTGATCCGCCATCACGCCCAGGGCGTGTCCCTGACGCCCAGCGGTGCGCGGTTCTTCCGCAAGGCCCAGGAACTGCTGCGCATGGCCAAGGAGTTCGAACAGAACGCCCTCGCCGACAACGACGTGGTGGCCGGGCAGATCGATATCGGCTGTTTCGAAACGGTAGCGCCGCTGTACTTGCCGCAACTGATTGCAGGCTTCTCGGCGCTGTATCCGGGAGTGAAGATCCGCATCCGCGACGGCGAACAACAGGAACTGGTGCAAGGCCTGACGTCGGGCACCTTCGACCTGGCAATCCTGTACAAGCACGACCTCGACGCCACCATCGAAACCGAACCGCTGATGCCGGCCCAGCGGCCTTACGCCTTGCTGCCGGCGGATCACCGCTTCGCCCAGCTCAAACAGGTTTCGCTGCGAGACCTGTGCCTGGAGCCGATGATCCTGCTCGACGTGCAACCGAGCCGCACCTACTTCGTCAGCCTGTTCGAAGAACTCGGCCTGTCGCCGCGCATCGAATTCAGCTCGCCGTCGATCGAAATGGTGCGCGGCATGGTCGGCCAGGGTTTCGGCTTCTCGATCCTGGTCACCCGCCCGCATTCGGAATGCACCTACGACGGCAAGAAAGTCGTGTGCGTGGACATCGTCGAAGACGTCACCGGGTCAGGTCTGGTGGCCGCGTGGCTCAAACGCGGACAGTTGACCAAACCGGCGCAGTTGTTTGCCGATTATTGTCGGGAGCAGCTGACCGCGAAGGCCAGCCGATGAAAACCAAAAGATCGCAGACTGCGATCTTTTGGTACCCAGTTTTTTATAGGCCTCAGGCTGTCGCCAGAAGGCCTACACCAGTCCCCAAAAAACCTATTGATCGTTATCCGTGCCGAGCTGAGGATCTATTTCAACGAAGTTCCGACGCAAGTAACCTTCCATGGCTATGTCTTCAATTGCCCACTCACCATGCCCGAGGTTGCCGACCAGGTCGCGGCGTTGCAAGCGCTTCAAGGCAGTCTGAACCGTCGCCGCGCTGGGCACGTGGCCACCAGGCATCTCGCTGCCAATCCACTCGCGTCCTTCGGTAGAAAAAATGGGAAGGCCCCTCACCAGCCCGATAAGTACTGTGAAATCCAAAGGTGCCATCTCCAGGATCAGGTTCTCGAAGTTGCCTTCGTCCGTCATGGTGCTCCAGGCACGATGGTCTGCATCTCGCACGCTGAGTCCCTCAGTGAGACACAGGAGGAATACGTCGCGAATGTACTTGGGCATATATCCCCGGGCAGCGAAACGCTCGAAAGCGGCGTTTACCTCCCACTCCCTTCCGGTGATTTCCTGGAACCGCTGGCCCAGATGCTGGACAAACTCCAGGCCAAGGTTAGGAAACTGGATCTCGTGGCTGAACTGATAGAACGGAGCTTTGGTACGTCGAAACATTCGATGCAGGCCATCCTGGGAGGACCCTGTAAATACTGCAAAGACTTCACCGTGCGCCTGCTGCAATAGCGAACGGAGCGTAGCAGTCAAGTCTTCGAATTCTTTCCGGCTCGCCAGATGCTGGACCTCGTCGATGATCAGCAGCGCCTTGCCGTTACCGAGTAACCGGAAGCGCTCGAAGAGCTCGATCAGGTTCAGTCCACCCTCCTTCGCCAGTTCGGCCTTCACTGTTACGCCGTCGGTACTGGCACCGGCCTCCACCGACTGGACGAGAGACCCCGGTCGCATGAGCTTCAGCCAGTTGCGTCGCAAGAACCCTGTACCGTGGATGGCCTCATACAACGCACCCGCGATCACCCGCTCAGGATGCGCCTTGTCAAACCACAGGTCTGCTGTTGCAACAATAAAGCCGTGTGCCTTGGCAATCGGTATCAGATCGTTGATCAGAAAGGTGGTTTTGCCCTTGCGCCGAGGCGCGAATATCGTCGCGGCGTTTTGCAGGCGTGACTCGAAAGTGACCAGGATTCCCTCAGCCAGATGGGTGCGAGGAAAGAGCAGCGAGTCCTTGGTTTCCGGAGTCATTATGAGCCTTTATGTCAAAATACATAATTTATGAATAAGGAAATAATTACGCATAATTGAGGAAGATGGAAGGCCTACCTGAATGCCGTCTGTTACGTGCCCCGTGGTTTTGCCCGAGCAGTGGCTTCAGCCACCAGGGGATCATCCGGCCAGTAATGCTTCGGATACCGTCCCTTCAAATCCTTCTTAACCTCGGCATAAGTGCTGCGCCAGAAGTTGGCCAGATCCTGGGTCACCTGCACCGGGCGCCGTGCGGGCGACAGCAGGTGCAGCTTGACCACTTGCCGGCCGCCGGCGATGCGCGGTGTGTCGGCGAGGCCGAACAACTCCTGCAAGCGCACGGCGAGAATCGGTGGCTGCTCGCTGTAGTCGAGGCGAATCGACGAGCCCGACGGCACGCTCAGGTGATGCGGCGCCTGCTCGTCGAGCTGTTGCGGCAGCGGCCACGGCAGCAGATTACGGACGATGCTCGACAGGTCGAGGTTGGCGAAATGGCTGAGGCGCGAAACCTTGCCCAGGTAAGGCATCAGCCAGTCTTCGAGGGTTTTCAGCAGTGTGGCGTCGCTGACATCCGGCCATTGGCTGTCGCCCTTGGCGTCCAGATCGAGCTGGCGCAGCAACGCGACTCGCGCCTGCCACTGGCGCAGTTCCGGAGTCCACGGCAGCAGCTCCAGACCTTTGCGCCGCACCAGATTGACCAGTGCCTGACTGCGGGCGTTTTCGTCGAGACCGGTCAGTGGTTCGCGGCTGAGGATCAGTTCGCCCACCTTGCGCTGACGCTCGGCGCGCAATACGCCTTCGCGTTCGTCCCAGTCCAGTTGATCGACGTTGTGCACCTGTTCGGCGAGCACCGAATCGAACAGCGCCGGATCAAAATCCGCCGCCAGATAAATCCGCTCTTCACGCTGGCCTTGGCGGCTGCCGAGGTCGGCGATCACGATCCACGGTTCCTTCATCAGGCTGTCGGCTTCGGCGAACAGCGCCGCGCGACCGTTGGCCAGACGATATTCGGCACCACCGGCCCGTCGCTGCTGGGCGACGCGATCCGGGTAGGCCAGCGCCAGCAAGGCGCCGAGCCAGCGTGGGTGATCCGGGTCGGCGACCGGCTCGCTCGGTTGCCCACGCAAGTAGCCGCGATATTGCCGCGCCAGTTGCCGGGCGCGCTGCACACCGCCCTGGGCACCACGAGCCGCGCGCTCTTCGCCGGACAGCAGCGCCAGACGACTGTGCAGATCGGCCCCGGCGCCACGCAAAATGTCGCGCTCACCGAGTAACGCAGCGACGTCGCACGCCATGTTTGCCAATCCCAGTGCCTGACCGCGCAACAGCAAATGGGCGATGCGCGGATGTGCCGGCAATTCAGCCATGGCCTGACCGTGGCGGTTGAGGCTTTCGCCGTCCAGCGCACCGAGGCGCTGCAACAGGTCTTGAGCCTGTGCATAAGCGGCGGCCGGCGGCACGTCCAGCCAGATCAGATCACTCGGCGCCACACCCCAGCGCCCGAGTTGCAAGGCGAGGCCCGCAAGATCCGCCGAGAGGATTTCCGCGCTGCCATAAGCCGCCAGTTGTTCATGCTGATCCTGCGACCACAGGCGATAACACACGCCCGGTTCCAGACGCCCGGCCCGGCCGGCACGCTGGGTGGCACTGGCCTTCGAGATGCGCTGAGTGTCGAGGCGGGTCATGCCGCTGCCCGGATCGAAACGCGGCACCCGCGCCAGCCCGGCGTCGATCACCACGCGCACACCGTTAATGGTCAGGCTGGTCTCGGCGATGTTGGTGGCCAGCACCACTTTGCGCTGGCCCGGCGGGGCCGGGTCGATGGCGGCACGTTGCGCGTTCAGGTCGAGTTCGCCGTGCAACGGGCAGAGCAACACATCGCTGCGCTCACCGATGGCGTCCGCCAACTGCTGATGAACCCGGCGGATTTCCGCCTGCCCCGGCAGAAACACCAACAGGCTGCCGGTTTCATCGTGCAGCGCTTCGAGCACCGTTTGCGTGACGTGTTGATCGATGTATTCGCCGGGCTGGAACGGCCGGCCCCAGCGCATCGTCACCGGGAACATCCGGCCTTCGCTGCGCAGGATCGGTGCGTCGTCGAGCAGCCCGGCCAGACGTTCACCTTCAAGGGTGGCGGACATCAGCAGAATCTTCAGCGGTTGTTCAGCTCGAAACAGCTCGCGACCGTTCAGACTGAGCGCCAGCGCCAGATCGGCGTCGAGGCTGCGTTCGTGAAATTCGTCGAAGATCAGCAGACCCACGCCTTCCAGCGCCGGGTCGTCCTGCAAGCGCCGGGTGAGGATGCCTTCGGTGACCACTTCGATGCGGGTGTTGGGGCCGACCTTGCTGTCGAGGCGGATGCGATAACCGACGGTTTCACCAACCTTCTCGCCCAGCTCGCTGGCCAACCGTTCCGCCGCTGCGCGGGCGGCCAGCCGACGCGGTTCGAGCATGAGAATGGTCTGCCCGTTCAGCCACGCTTCATTGAGCAGGGCCAAGGGCACGCGGGTGGTTTTACCGGCGCCGGGCGGTGCTTCGAGCACGGCTTCGTGGCGTGTCGCGAGGGCTTCACGCAGGGCGGGTAAAACGTCATCGATCGGCAAAGAAATCATGCTGGCTCCCCAGGGCGTGCCCACAGTAAATTGCGAGTCGCGTTAAAGCTGTGAGCGTGCCAGGCAAGGCGCGGGACGAAGGTAAGGGTCGTTTCCTTACCAAGTCCCGCAACGCAGCATGGCGCGCTCACAGCTTTAGCCCGGAGGGCCGAACCCCGAGAGAATTCGGTAGCCATCACGCGGTATGGATCTGGAGAAAACAACTTCAATCCTCAACGTATTTCGATAGGGGTGAGACGGGGCCGCAATTTACTGTGGGCACGCCCTGCCGCCGCGAGTATAACGGCGAACTGCTGAGCGTTCGTCAGGGTCTTAACTTCACACGATGACGCTTCGTTAACAGATGACTCAGGAGATTCCCATGCGCTTACCTTTTCGCCTGATCGGCGGTGTACTGGTTGCCACCCTGCTCACCCAGATCACCGCGTGCGGTTCGATTTTCTACCCAGACCGGCGCGGCCAGATCGACGGCAAGATCGACCCGGCGATCGCCGTGCTCGATGCCGTGGGCCTGCTGTTCTATATCCTTCCTGGCGTAATCGCGTTTGCCGTGGACTTCGCCACCGGCGCGATCTACTTCGAACCGGGCCACACGGCGCAAGTCGATCCGGCCAAGCTCAAGCAAGCCATCGGCCCGGACGGCCAGGTCGATAACCTGAAGTTGCAGGCTATTCTCGAAACGGAGCTGGGTCGTAATCTGCCGCTGGACGACCCGCGCCTGATCCAGCACAAGGGCAGCACCCAGCAACTGGCGATGTTCGGCCTGCAACCTGCCGCATAAGGAATTGACGCACCCATGACCACAAGCACCGAACACGCCCGCCTGCTGCGGCTGGCGACCCGCGCCTCGGTGGCGGTGGCCTGTACGCTGATCATCGCCAAAGCCATCGCTTGGTGGCTGAGCGGTTCGGTGAGCATGCTCGCCGGCCTCACCGACTCGGCCCTCGATGGTGTCACTTCGTTGCTCAATCTGCTGGCGGTGCATTACGCGCTGCGCCCGGCGGATGATGATCACCGTTATGGGCACGGCAAGGCCGAATCCCTGGCGGGCATGGCGCAGGCGCTGTTCATTGGCGGCAGTGCGGTGCTGATCGCGTTTCAGGCTTATGAGCGCCTGAAACATCCCGAGCCACTCGGCGCGCCGTGGCTGAGCATTGGTGTGATCGTATTTTCCCTGCTGCTGACTGTCGCACTGTTGATGCTGCAGCATCGGGTCATCAAGCAGACCGGCTCCAACGCCGTGCGGGCGGACTCGCTGCATTACCGTTCGGACCTGTTGCTTAACGGCAGCATTCTGATTGCGCTGGTATTGGCCGGTTTGGGTTTCGATCAGCTGGATGCGTGGTTCGGTCTGGGGATCGCGGCCTACATTCTGTGGAGCGCGATCCAGATCGCCCGGGAAAGTTTTTCGGTGCTGATGGATGAAGAGCTGCCGGCGGATGTCAGTCAGCACATGCTCGAACTGGCGTGCGGCGTGCCGGGCGTGTTGGGCGCGCATGATTTGCGCACGCGGATTTCCGGCAATCACTGGTTCGTGCAGTTGCACCTGGAACTGCCGGGGGAACTGACGCTGTCAGTGGCTCACGGCATCAGCGATCAGGCGGCGGATGCCATTCACAAAGCCTACCCACGGGCCGAAGTGCTGGTGCACGCCGACCCGCAGGAAGTGGTCAAAGCCGCTCGGGCTCAGTAGTTGACCTGATAACCGCGACTGCTCAGGCAATTGCCCTGGGCCTGGCGGTAGGCCTGCACCACTTCGGGCGCCGGCTGGTAAGTCGCGGTGCGCGGATTGAAGCCGCTCTGCTGCACCGCGTACTGATAGCACTCGTAGCCGTCGCGCTGAACCTGCTCCGGTGACTGACCGTTGGCCGGATAGGCCTCCACGTCATAGCCATTGCCGGTCGGCTGCGGTGGCTGCTGCACCGGCGGCTCAACCACCACGTAATCCTGGGTCGCTTCCTGATAGGCGTAGTACGAGCCGGCGGCGAGGAACAGCAACGAACCGCCGATCCACACCTCACGAGCGTAATCCGGCAGGTACTGGATGCGAATTCCGCGCGGCGGTTGGACCACGATGTAGCGCGGGCCTTGCGGGCGATACCAGTAGCCGCCGGAGTAGAAATAGTCCTGACCGCGATACGGCACGCGGTAGTCGCGATCCGGGAAACGATCGATTACATGACCCGGCCGGTATTGCGGACCGGGGCCCCAGCCGTTGCCATGCCCGTCGGGGCGACCCGGCCAACGGTTGTCGTTGGGGCGGTTGCCGGTCTGCCAGTTCTGGTGGTAGCCGTTTTGCGGGCGCTCGTCACGGTAGTAACCCTGACGGGGTTCCTGAGTCTGGCGCACGGTATCAGGGCGCGGCTGGATCGGCAGGTCATTGGCCGGCAGTTGCGGCGGCGGTGGCGGCTGGCGTACCGGGTTGGGGTTGTAGGCCGGACGTGGCTGGTTCTGGTTCTGCCACTGGCCATTGTTCGGTTGGCCGCGGTTCTGCTGGCCGTTGTGCTCGAACTGGCGGCTGTTGTCGCCACGGATGACGTCGTTGTTCTGCCGCTGCGGATTGTCTTGGCCGCGCTGCTGATTGCCGCCGCCATGGCCCTGATTGTTACCCTGATGCTCCGGCCCGCGTCCGCCGCCGTCGGGGCCGCGATTCTGCGGCTCATCCGCCAGCGCTTGCGCACCGACACTCACACACAGCAAACCAACACTGGCCAGACGCCAGATGCGCGACTTCATGGAATTCCTCACTGCGGACCAAGGCCTGAAATTAAGAGGGCGTGTAGCTAAGACCGGGGATGGACACACCGGGTTCTGCTACAGGTTATCAGTCACGTCATTTATTTATTGAGCGAGATGGGCCAAATCGCGGGCAAGAAAAAAGGGAGACCCGTCGGCCTCCCTTCTAGAGAACTTCGTCCTGGCTCGACGCTTTTGACGTCGGCTCACCTCACGCCGTCTTCTGGACAGTGTGCAGCTCGGGGGCCGGCACAACCCCGGTGGGGGTGGCGGCCGCGGCGGGCCGGATTGGGCGGGCCGCAGTGGACTGTGTTACCGAGCAGTGATTCTGGTGATAAGAATAGGCCCGGAGCCGCGACAGATGATTGCGAAGATTGCTCAAATAAACATCACTTGCGCAATTTTTAACCCTGGATAGATAATCCGCCGCAATAGTTAAGACAAAGGACCGTTTGATGAGCAAACTCGACCGTTACGACCTGAGTATTTTGGCGGAATTGCAGCGCGACGCCCGCATCTCCAACCAGGAACTGGCCGAGCGCATCGGTCTGTCGCCCTCCCCGTGCTCGCGCCGGGTCAAGCAACTGGAGGATGACGGCTACATCTCCCGTCAGGTTGCCCTGCTCGATCGCAAGATGCTCGGCCTGAGCCTGACCGCCTACGTGCTGATCGGCATGGACCGACACACGCCGGAGCGTTTCGAGAACTTCGAAGCCGCAATCCGCACTTTGCCGCAAGTGCTGGAATGCAGCCTGGTGACCGGGGTGGATGCCGACTATCAGCTGAAAGTGGTGGTGCCGGACATGGATCACTATCAGAAGCTGCTGCTGGGGCATCTGACCCGGATCGAAGGCGTGACCAGCGTGCGCTCGAGTTTTGTGCTGAATCAGGTGCTCAACAGCACTGAATTGCCTCTCACGCATCTGCGTAGCTGATCAGAGCTGCCCTCATCGGAACGCCGCCCGCCCAGCCCTCTCCCGGAGGGAGAGGGCTGGGCGGGCGGTGGGTTGCTCGAGAAGTACGCCGACCTGAACGCCCTGCTGTGAATCCATAATCGACTGGAAATTTCAGGTCGATGTATGACGCCAGACACCTCGGTCAGTCCCCTCTCCCCCCGGGAGAGGGTTAGGGTGAGGGCCAGTCGTCGGATCAGACCCAGATCAATGCCACCCCGCCCCCCTTGGCGTATACTCGCCGCGCCCTTTTAGCCCCGTGCGTGCCGGAGAACCCGATGGATCCAGCAGTATTTGAAGAGTGGATGATGACTGGCCTTGTCAGCATCCTGATCATTTTCATGGGTTTCATCGTCTGGGATCTGGCGAAGAAGTCCAAGGCCGGGCGCTTCGGCTCGTTCATTCTGTTCTTCGTGCTGGGCCTGGGCGTGGCCGCGTTCATCATCAAGAGTGTGGTGATCGGCCTGATCGAGTCCGGCGCCTTATAAGCGCGCCGGCACTTCTTTCCACTGGCCCTGATCGAGCCCTTCGATCGTCCAGTCACCAATCCTGACCCGCACCAGCCGCAACGTCGGCAGCCCCACCGCCGCCGTCATCCGCCGCACCTGGCGGTTGCGCCCTTCGCGAATCACCAGTTCCAGCCAGGTTGTCGGAATGGTTGCGCGAAAGCGCACCGGCGGATTGCGCGGCCATAGCTCGGGCTCATCCAGTTGCCGGGCTTGCGCGGGCAAAGTCATGCCGTCATTCAATTCGACGCCGTCGCGCAGACGCTGCAACTGCTCGGCCGTCGGCACGCCTTCGACCTGCACCCAATAGGTTTTCGCCAGCTTGTGCTTGGGGTCGGCGATCCGCGCCTGCAATTGGCCGTCATTGGTCAGCAGCAGTAAACCTTCGCTGTCGCGGTCCAGCCGCCCGGCCGGGTAGATGCCCGGAATGTCGATGTAATCCTTGAGCGTCGCCCGCCCTTCACCGTCGCTGAACTGCGTCAGCACATCGAACGGTTTGTTGAACAGGATCAGCTTCGGCTCAGCGGCCGGTGCCTTGGCGACACGGCGCGGGGCTGAAGAAGCTGGCTTCGCGCCGGGACGGCGGGAAGGTGGACGTTGGGGACGGGACATAAGTGCACAGGCATTTGGCGATCAGGGCTGACAATGCTAGTGCCCCGACCGCCAAATGACCACGACAAACCGTTAGCGGAACGGCGGTTCGTCGAAGCTGCGCAGTTTGCGCGAGTGCAGCGAGTTCAGTTCGGTGCGCAGCAGATCCACCGCTTCGATGCCGATCTTCAAGTGCTGGCTGACCGCACGTTCGTAGAACGCGTTGGCCGAACCTGGCAGCTTGATTTCACTGTGCAGCGGCTTGTCCGAAACGCACAGCAACGTGCCGTACGGCACTCGCAGGCGATAACCCTGGGCGGCGATGGTGCCGCTTTCCATGTCCACCGCCACGGCGCGGGACAGGTTGATCAGCGGTCGCTCCTGGGCCCAGCGCAACTCCCAGTTACGGTCGTCGTAGGTCAGCACGGTGCCGGTGCGCAGGCGCTTCTTCAGCTCTTCACCCTTCTCGCCGGTGATGTTGGCTGCCGCTTGCTGCAAAGCCAGTTGCACCTCGGCCAGCGCCGGGATCGGAATGTTCGGCGGCACCACGCGGTCAAGAATCCCGTCGCGACGCATGTAAGCGTGAGCCAGCACGTAGTCGCCGATGGTCTGCGACTGACGCAGGCCGCCGCAGTGACCGATCATCAGCCAGCAATGCGGACGCAGCACGGCCAGGTGGTCGGTGATGTTCTTGGCGTTGGACGGGCCGACGCCGATGTTCACCAAGGTCACGCCGTGGCCATCGCTGGCGATCAGGTGATAGGCCGGCATCTGGTAGCGGTGCCAGACCACGCCGGCCGCAATCGCCGAGGCTTCGCCGTGGTCCATGCCTTTTTCGATGATCACGTTGCCCGGCAACACCATGCGTACGAAACGCGGGTCGCGGCGCAGTTGCTCCAGACCATGGACGATGAACTGGTCGACATAACGGTGATAGTTGGTCAGCAGAATCCATGGCTGCACATGGCGCCAGTCGCTGCCGGTGTAATGCACCAGACGACGCAGCGAGAAATCAACGCGGGCTGCATCGAACAGCGCCAGCGGCAGCGGATCGGTGTTTTCCCAGTCGTAGAGACCGTCGGCGATGCCATCGGTGGCGGCGGACAGGTCGGTACTTGGGAACACTCGCGCCAGCACGGCGGCAGTGACACCGGAGCCGGCCAGTTCATCGCCCTGCTCGACCACGTACGGGTACGGAATATTCTGCCCGCTGACCCCGACTTCGACAGTCACGGTGAAGTCGTGCATCAGCGGCGTGAGCTGCTCGAGCAGGTATTTGCGAAACGCCTTCGGATGGGTAACGGTCACGCTGTAGGTGCCCGGCAGCTGCACCTTGGCGTAGGCGCGGGTGGTCTGCGGGACTTCGCCCTGGCAGTGGTAGGTCAGACGCAGTTCGGGATAACGGAACAGGGCACGTTGCTCGGCGTCGGGCTCGACGCGGTCCTTGAGATAACGCTTGAGCGCCGAGTTCAGCGCCGTGGTGGCCCGCTCATGCAGCTCGGCCAGACGATCCACGGCCTGTTCGGCGGTTTGAACGACAATAAACGCTTCGGTCACGATCAGCTTCCTGTGTTCTGACTTGCAGAGCTTCATCTTGCCTGCATCGTGGCGTCACGGAAACAGTGGCGTTGTGGGTTCACCCTAATCTTTCAAACAATGAAGATCCCTGTGGGAGCGGGCTTGCCCGCGATGAGGCCATCACATTCAACATCGATGTTGACTGACAGGCCGTCATCGCGGGCAAGCCAGCTCCCACAGGGTTTTGCAGTGTGTGGGAGATTTGCTTCAGAAACCCTGCGGTGTCGAGCGAGCGACGATGGCCTCGACATCCAGCCCGCGCGGCAACGCGCCGTAGACCCGGCCGCCACCGCTCAGGCGACTGGCGATAAAAGCATCGCTGACCGCCGAATTCCCGGCCTCCAGCAGCAGCTTGGCTTGCAGTCCCAAAGCGATGTCTTCGGTCAATTGCCGAGCGCGGTACTGAATGTCACTGGTGTCCTTGAACTGCACCTGCAATTGCTGAATGTGCGCGGCCAGACGCTTGTCTCCATGGCCGTCGCCCAACTCGCTGAACAACACATCGAGCACGCCCGGCTCTTTCGACAAGGCGCGCAGCACGTCGAGGCATTGCACGTTGCCGGAGCCTTCCCACGTCGAGTTCACCGGCGCTTCGCGGTACAGACGCGGCAGAATGCTGTCTTCGACATACCCGGCGCCGCCCATACACTCGGCGGCTTCGTTGATCATCCCCGGCGCACGTTTGCAGATCCAGTATTTGCCCACCGCTGTCACCAACCGGGCGAACTGCGCTTCATGGCCGTCGTCCAGATGATCCAGCGCCTTGCCCATGCGCAGGCTCAGAGCCAGCGCGGCTTCGCTTTCCAGCGCCAGATCGGCCAGCACGTTCTGCATCAGCGGTTGTTCGCTGAGCAGTTTGCCGCCGACCTTGCGATGGGCGCAGTGATGACTGGCCTGGGTCAGCGCCTGACGCATCAGCGAACTGGAGCCGACCATGCAGTCGAAACGGGTCATCGCCACCATCTCGATGATGGTCGGCACCCCGCGTCCTTCCTCGCCGACCATCCACGCCAACGCACCACGGAACTCCACTTCGCTGGAAGCGTTGGACTGGTTGCCGAGTTTGTTTTTCAGACGCTGGATGTAGAACTGGTTGCGCGTGTCGTCCGGACGATGGCGCGGCAGCAGGAAACAGCTCAGGCCCTTGTCGGTCTGCGCCAGCGTCAGGAACGCATCACACATCGGCGCGGAGCAGAACCACTTGTGCCCCACCAGTTCATAAGCCTGGCCCGGGCCACTGGCGCCGACCGGATAAGCCTTGGTGGTGTTGGCGCGCACGTCGGTGCCACCCTGCTTCTCGGTCATCGCCATGCCGATGGTTACACCAGCCTTGTGGGCCATGCCGACATTGCGCGGGTCGTATTCGGTGGCAAGGATTTTCGGCAGCCACTGTTCGGCCAGATTCGGCTGCAAACGCATCGCCGGCACACTGGCGAAGGTCATGGTCAGCGGGCAACCGCTGCCGGCCTCGGCCTGGCTGTGCAGGTAGGTCATGGAGGCGCGGGCGACATGGGCGCCATCCTGTGGATGAGCCCAGGGCAGCGAGGTCAAGCCATGTTCGATAGCGGTGCGCATCAGCTCGTGATACGCCGGATGAAACTCCACCAGGTCGATGCGATGACCGTAGCGGTCATGGCTGGCGAACACCGGTTTGTTTTGATTGGCGAGGAACCCGGCCTCCATCAACGGGCCGCCGGCCAAGGCGCCGTAAGCGTCGATCCGCGACTCGGCCCAACCGGCGCCGAACCGCTGCGACCACTCCTGCAACGGCAGGTCGATGCGGTACAGGTTGGTGCCGTCGAGCGATGGTGGCTGGTTGGTGACTTCGTGGGTTTCGGCGAACTGATGCAGGTTCATGACGGGGCTCCTTGATCGGCCAGAGCTTCAGTTAAGCACCGCCCCGGAACCGATCAAAGTGTCATATCGGCCTAAATACCGGCGCTTTCACCCTATCAGCAACTCAACACCCGCCGCTGCATCGCCACCTGCAGATCCTCGAATTTCACCGGTTTGCTCAGATAATCGATCGAGCCACCGGAGGCACAATGCTCGCGATCCGCCCCCAGCGCGATCATGAACACCGGCAGATGAGCGCATCCCGGCAGGTCACGAATCTGGCAACACAGCGATGCTCCATCCAGCGGCGGCAACTGGCAATCGATCAGCACGGCATCGAAACGCTCGCGCTGCAAGCAGTCGAGCGCCGCCGTGCCTTGGTCGACGGTGCGCACGCGGAAACCCAGCTTGAGCAACATGCCTCGCATCACCAATTGGTTGACGCTGTTGTCGTCCACCAGCAACACGGTGCAATCCTGCGGCGCACGCACGGTGTCGCGGCTGAACGCGGGCACGGCTTCCACTTCCGGCAACTCAAACTCGACATCCAGTTGAAAGCGGCTGCCACTCCCCGGTTCGGAGCGGTGTGTGAGCTTGCCACCGAGCAATTCCACCAATTGACGGCAGATCGCCAGACCGACGCCCAGCCCGCCATATTCGCGGGTCATCGAGCCGTCGAGCTGGAAGAACCGCTGATACATCGTCGCCTCGCCCAGATCGGTAAAACCGATGCCGGTATCGATCACCGCGAAGGACAGCGCCAGGCGATTGTCCGTCGACGGTTTGCCGGTGACCCGCAAGGCGAGGCCGCCGACGCGGGTGAACTTGATCGCGTTGTCCAGCAGGCATTCCAGGCATTGCGCGAGTTTGGCGCTGTCGCCATGCAGGCGATCCGGCAGGGTCGGCAGCACGTCGACCTTGAAGTCCAGCGACTTGCTCGAAGCATTGCCATCGAACTGAATCCGCAACGCCTCGACCACCCCGCGCAGGCTGAAACTGCCCGGCGTGGCCTTGAGCTTGCCGGCCTGCAATTCGGTCAGGGTCAGGATGCCGTTGACCATGCGCATCATGTCCCGGGCCGAACCGGCGGCGGTCTGCTGGTATTGCTCCAGTTCCGGATCGAGTTCGACGGTCTGCATCAGCTCCAGCGAACCGATCACCCCGTTCATCGGCGTGCGCAGTTCGTGAGTGAGGGTCGCGAGGAATTCGTCCTTGAGCTTGTTGCTGTGGGCCAGTTGCTGGTTCAGCACTTCAAGTTTCTGGCCGGCGTCGAACAGGGTCTGCGCCTGTTGTTCGCGCATGGCGTTGATGCGGTCGGCCAGCGCCAGCGACAGCAGCGCCACTTCGATGGCCGAACCGATCTGGCTGGCGTACATGGTCAGGAACACGTTGGGCAGCAAGCCCAGCACCATCATGGTGTTGACGATGCCGCCGATCAGGAACGCCGACCAGGCAATGATGAAGTAACGCGCCACCCGCAGGCCACGCCACCAGGCCAGGATCCCGGCAGCAAAGATCACCACGGTGAAGGTCAGGGCCAGGGTCGTCGCCAGACGCAGGGCCAGGCCATAACTGGTCATCAACGACAGACCGATCACCACGGCGCCAAAAACAATCAGGGCGATCAACAGACGATCGAGCCAACGGCTGTGGTTCTTCGTCTGCAGGAAACTGCGGGCGAACTGGCTGCCGAACAACCCCGCACATCCGATGAAGAACGGCGTGGCGGCGTTGGCCCACCATGGGTTGTCCGGCCAGAAATACTCGACCGCCGCGCCGTTGACCGACAGCTGATAAAGGCCGAACGAGGCGATATAGAAGATGTAATAGAGGTAACTGGTGTCGCGCACGCTGAGGTAGATGAACAGGTTGTAGACCAGCATCCCCAGCAGCACGCCATAAATGATCCCCAGCACGTACAGGCGCACCGGCTGGTCTTCGAGGTACGCGGTGCTCGACCACAACGTTACCGGCGCCTGGATCGAGCCTTCGCTGGACAACCGCAGGTAAACGGTTCGTTGCTGATCCGGCTTGAACGCCAGGTCGAACAGGTAATTGTTCTGGCGGATCTCGCGACTGGCGAACGGCAAGGCGTCCCCGGTCTGCCGCACCAGACGGTAGTCGCCGGCGGCATCGGGCAGATACAGGTCCAGATGATCGAGCGGCGGATACGCCAGTTCCAGCAGCCAGCTGCGCTGCGCCGACGGGTTGGTCGGGCGGTAATGCAGGTCGATCTTCAGCCAGAACGCCGAGCGCGAATAACCGGCATTGAGCGTGGCTTTGTCATGGGGTTTGAAGTTTCCGGCGGCGGCTTGCGCGCGGACGTCGGCAATGCTCGCCTGACCGCTCGGGTCTTCGAACACTTGCAGGGATCGACCCAGCGGGAGGCTCTGGGTGAACTCGTCGAACTCGACGGCGCTTGCCAGGAGGGGCAAGCAGAACAGCAACATCAACAAATAGCGCATTGAAGCCCCAGCGTGGCTTGGCCGGTTGTGTCAGGAAGCCCCCCATTCCCTTTGAGATGACGTAAAACCGGTATTACCTGTTATTGGTTTGGATCCACTCTAGCATAGCCGTTGATGGCCATTGAGCACCATGGAAATTTTTCCCACAAAGGCTCTAGAACGGGCGTTCCAGAGCAAAACACCGGGCTAGAGCTGTTGACTCGGTCAGATTGTGGCAAGCGCTGTGGATCTCGCAACCCGTGTTATCGGCCGCGCACTGCGCCACAACACCCGGAAAACAGGTTTGGTGGTAAGCTCGCGCACCATGAATATCTACAGCTCACGCCCCGTTGTCCTCTGTCTCTCCGGCCACGACCCCAGTGGTGGCGCCGGCTTGCAGGCAGATATCGAAGCCCTGCTCGCTCAGGGTTGCCATGCGGCTCCGGCCGTCACCGCCCTGACCGTGCAAGACACCGTCAACGTCACTGACTTTCGCGTCCTCGACCGTGAGTGGGTACTGGCCCAGGCCAATGCCGTGCTCAACGACTCCGAAGTCGCGGCGGTGAAACTGGGCATGCTCGGTTCCCTGGAAATGGTCGACACCGTCGTCGAACTGCTTCAGGCGCACCCGCACTTGCCAGTGGTCTGCGATCCGGTGCTGCGTGCCGGCGGCGGCGGACGCCTGGGCAAGGACGAAGTCGGCTACGCCATGCGCGAACGCCTGCTGCCGCTATCGATCATCGCCACCCCCAACCTTCCCGAAGCCCGGATTCTTGCCGAACTGCCAGAAGGCACCGCAGACGAGTGCGCTGAAAAACTTCTGCCATTCATCAAGAACCTGCTGATCACCGGCGGTCACGGCGACGAAACTGAAATCCACAACCGCCTGTACAGCCGTGATGGGCTGCGCGAAACCTTCAAGTGCCAGCGCCTGCCCGGCAGCTATCACGGTTCCGGCTGCACCCTGGCCAGCACCCTCGCCGGCCGCCTGGCACTGGGCGAAAACCTCGCCAGCGCGGTGCGTACTGCGCTGGATTACACCTGGCGCACCCTGCGCGATGCCGAACAGCTGGGCAAAGGCCAGTTCGTGCCGCGTCGTCTGCCGCTGGATTTCTGTTCCTGATGTTCCGAGCCTGAGGTCTGCGCGATGAAACTACGTGGCCTGTATGCCATCACCGACAGCCAGTTGCTGGCCGGCAAGTTTCTGTCCTACGTGGAGGCGGCGCTGGAAGGCGGCGTCACCCTGCTGCAATACCGCGACAAGAGCAGCGACGAGGCTCGCCGTCTGCGTGAGGCCGAAGCCCTGCGCGATCTGTGCGAGCGCTACAAGACGCAATTGATCATCAACGATGACGCCGAACTGGCCGCGCGCCTGAACGTCGGCGTGCACCTGGGCCAGACCGACGGCCCGCTGTCGCCGACCCGCGCCCTGCTCGGCTCCAAGGCGATCATCGGTTCGACCTGCCACGCGCAGCTGGAACTGGCCGAACAGGCCGCCAGGGAAGGCGCGAGTTACGTCGCCTTCGGTCGTTTTTTCAACTCCAGTACCAAACCCGGTGCACCGAGTTGCAGCCTCGATCTGCTCGACGAGGCCAAACGCACCCTGCACCTGCCGATCTGCGCGATCGGCGGCATCACCCTCGACAACGCCGCGCCACTGGTGGCCCACGGTGTCGATCTGCTGGCCGTGGTCCATGGCCTGTTCGGCGCCGACAGCAGCGCCGAAGTGACCCGCCGCGCCCGCGCCTTCAATGAATTACTAAAAGTCTGAGAGCCCGATCATGTCTCGTTCCGAAACCCTGTTTGCCAACGCCCAGAAACACATTCCCGGTGGCGTGAACTCGCCGGTGCGCGCGTTCAAGAGCGTTGGCGGCACGCCGCTGTTCTTCAAGCACGCCGAAGGCGCCTACGTCACTGACGAAGACGACAAGCGTTATGTGGATTACGTCGGCTCGTGGGGCCCGATGATCCTCGGTCACAGCCACCCGGACGTGCTGGATGCGGTGCGCAACCAGTTGCAGCACGGCCTGTCCTACGGCGCGCCGACCGCGATGGAAACCGAGATGGCCGATCTGGTCTGCTCGCTGGTGCCGTCGATGGAGATGGTGCGCATGGTCAGCTCCGGCACCGAAGCGACCATGAGCGCGATCCGTCTGGCCCGTGGTTTCACCGGCCGCGACAGCATCATCAAGTTCGAAGGCTGCTACCACGGTCACTCCGACAGCCTGCTGGTGAAGGCCGGCTCTGGCGCACTGACCCAAGGCGTACCAAGCTCGGCCGGAGTGCCGGCAGCGTTCGCCAAACACACCCTGACCCTGCCGTTCAACGACATCGACGCGGTTGAAAAAATGCTCGCCGAAGTCGGCCAGGACGTCGCGTGCATCATCGTCGAGCCAGTGGCCGGCAACATGAACTGCGTACCACCGGCGCCGGGTTTCCTCGAAGGCCTGCGCAGCCTGTGCGACAAGCACGGTGTGGTGCTGATTTTCGACGAAGTGATGACCGGTTTCCGCGTCGCCCTCGGCGGTGCCCAGGCCTACTACGGCGTGACCCCGGACCTGACCACCTTCGGCAAGATCATCGGCGGCGGCATGCCGGTCGGCTGCTTCGGCGGCAAACGCTCGATCATGGAACGCATCGCGCCGCTGGGCCCGGTCTATCAGGCAGGCACCCTGTCGGGCAACCCGCTGGCGATGGCCGCCGGCCTGACCACCCTGCGCCTGATCAGCCGTCCGGGCTTCCACGCCGAGCTGACCGACTACACCACGCGCCTGCTCGACGGCCTGCAACAGCGCGCCGATGCCGCCGGCATTCCGTTCGTGACCACCCAGGCGGGCGGCATGTTCGGTCTGTACTTCAGCGGTGCCGACGACATTGTTACGTTTGAAGACGTGATGGCCAGCGATGCAGCGCTGTTCGGCCGCTTCTTCCACCTGATGCTGGAAGGTGGCGTGTACCTGGCACCGAGCGCCTTCGAAGCCGGTTTCACCTCGATCGCCCATGGCGAAGCCGAGCTGAAACTGACCCTTGACGCCGCCGAACGCGCCTTCGCCAAGTTGAAGTAAAACGCCCCGCCGCTGACGTTGGCCATTGCCAGCGTCAGCGTTCTCCTACATCTGCACGCCTTTTCCGACACGCCTGCCAAAAATCTCCCATAAAGTGGGCGATATATTTCCCGCGCAGCAGAAAATCGAGTAAAGACTTTGTAAGGATGGCCCTGCTTATTTCATAATGCGCGCTTATTGGATCCCTCGACGGGTCCGCGCGCCCTTCAGAGGTAAGTCGATTCCCATGAACCGCACCGGCCGCACCCTTGCCTTGGGCTGCCTGTTGCTCCTTCAGCCGCTGCTCGCACATGCACAAGCAGGCGGCAACTCGTTGTTGATCCCGGCGATGGGTCGCTGCACCCTCAATACTCAGCCGCAAGATGTCACGCAGGCCCTCGCCGCCTGCCAAAAGGCAGCGGATGAAGGGGATGCGCAAGCGCAATACGAGTTGGGTGAGTTCTACTACGACGGCAAGAATGCGCCGCGCGACCTCAATCAAGCCCTGAGCTATTTCGAAAAGGCCTCGCTGCAGGGCCATGCCCAGGCGCAGTTCAAGCTCGGCACCATGTTCTTCCACGGCGAAGGCGTGCAGGCCAACAACATTCAGGCGTACATTGTGCTGAAGATGGCGGCGGTCAACGGCGCAGAAGATGCACTGGACACCGCCGACGAAGTCTCCGAAAAAATGTCCCGCGAAGATCTCGAAACCGCGACCCAGGTGCTCGGGCAAATTTTCCGTAAATACCTGATGGAACTGCAAAGCGCCGACGGGCGTACGCCGTTCTCGCCCCTTCCCTGATTTCTCTATAGATTTTTCTGGCCTCTTCGCGAGCAAGCCCGCTCCCACATTGGATTGCATTCCCCTGTGGGAGCGGGCTTGCTCGCGAATGAGGCGACTCGGTCTTACGGTTTACTTCTCAGGCATCGGCATCGGAAACGGCATCACGTTACCAACGCCGCCACGGGCTTCGCTGATCTTCGGCGTTCCCAGACGCTCGACCTCGTCGATGCGCACGATCGAGTGCATCGGCACAAAGCTGCGCACCACACCTTCGAACTGCGCCTTGAGCTTTTCTTCGCTCGGGTCGACGACCACTTGCGTGCGCTCGCCAAAGACGAACTCTTCCACTTCCAGGAAGCCCCACAGATCACTTTGATAGATCTGTTTGGCGTACATTTCGAACACCTGGCCCT
This sequence comes from Pseudomonas sp. B40(2017), assembly GCF_002112855.1. Lineage (NCBI taxonomy): Bacteria > Pseudomonadati > Pseudomonadota > Gammaproteobacteria > Pseudomonadales > Pseudomonadaceae > Pseudomonas > Pseudomonas sp. B40(2017). The sequence goes on along the minus strand of NZ_NEIT01000008.1, from coordinate 152,134 downwards.
GGTTGAGGAAAATCACCTTGTAGATTGGAGCTTCGCGTTTGGTCATGGCGGGCAGACAGCATCGGGGTAAAAAATGAGGGCGCAAACTATAGCATAGCCACCGGACGCACAGCGGTAGGAACCTGGGGACATGTTCCCTATAATGCGCGGTTCTTTGAACCACGTGACGACCCTATTCCATGGCCAAGAAGCTTTACATCGAAACCCACGGTTGCCAGATGAACGAGTACGACAGCTCGCGCATGGTCGATCTGCTGGGCGAACACCAGGCCCTGGAAGTCACGGCGCGCGCCGAAGATGCCGACGTGATTCTGCTCAACACCTGCTCGATTCGCGAACGCGCCCAGGACCGGGTGTACTCCCAGCTCGGCCGCTGGCGCGAACTGAAACTGGCGAACCCGGACATGGTGATCGCCGTCGGCGGTTGCGTGGCCAGCCAGGAAGGCGCGGCGATCCGTGATCGCGCGCCGTACGTCGACGTGGTGTTCGGCCCGCAGACCCTGCACCGCCTGCCGGAAATGATCGACGCCGCGCGCATCAGCAAGCTGCCGCAAGTCGACGTCTCGTTCCCGGAAATCGAAAAATTCGACCACCTGCCCGAGCCGCGCATCGACGGCCCCAGCGCCTACGTGTCGGTGATGGAAGGCTGCAGCAAGTACTGCACGTTCTGCGTGGTGCCTTACACCCGCGGCGAAGAAGTCAGCCGCCCGTTCGACGACGTGATCGCCGAGATCATCCACCTGGCCGAAAACGGTGTGCGTGAAGTGACCCTGCTGGGGCAGAACGTCAACGGCTATCGCGGGTTGACCCACGACGGTCGCCTGGCGGATCTGGCGGAACTGATCCGCGTGGTCGCGGCGGTCGACGGCATCGACCGCATTCGCTACACCACTTCGCACCCGCTGGAGTTCTCCGACAGCCTGATCCAGGCCCACGCCGAAGTGCCGGAACTGGTCAAGCACCTGCACTTGCCGGTGCAGTCGGGTTCGGACCGGATCCTGGCCGCGATGAAGCGCAACCACACGGCGCTGGAGTACAAATCCAAGCTGCGCAAATTGCGCGCCGCCGTACCGGGGATCTGCATCAGCTCGGACTTCATCGTCGGCTTCCCGGGGGAAACCGAGAAAGACTTCGAACAGACCATGAAGCTGATTGCCGACGTCGGTTTCGATTTTTCCTACTCGTTCGTCTACAGCCAGCGCCCGGGCACCCCGGCCGCCGATCTGGCCGACGACACCCCGGAAGAACTGAAGAAAGAACGCCTGAACGCCTTGCAGCACCGTTTGAATCAGCAAGGGTTCGAGATCAGCCGACAAATGGTCGGTTCGATCCAGCGGATTCTGGTGACCGATTATTCGAAGAAAGACCCGGGCGAACTGCAAGGGCGGACCGAGAATAACCGTATCGTCAATTTCCGCTGCGACAATCCGACCCTGATTGGCCAGTTCGCCGACGTGCACATCGACGCGGCGCAACCGCACTCGCTGCGCGGCTCGCTGATCCAGTAACACCCTTTGTTCAACTGTGGGAGCGAGCCTGCTCGCGATGAACGATGACGCGGTTTACCAAGTCAACCGTGGCGTGGCCATCGCGAGCAGGCTCGCTCCCACAATGGACCGGCCTGGATCTTGAGAACAGGCTCATCCATTTAAGAGCTTTCGCACCCACGCCGCTGGCGTTATCCTTCAATTCATCCCAATTGCCCCAGGGCGGCTAAATACGACCTTGAACGCACCCATCGAACCACATCGTTTCATTCTCGAGCCCTTTGAGGCTCGCCGCTTCGCCAATCTGTGCGGGCAGTTCGACGAGCACTTGCGGCTGATCGAACAGCGCCTGGCCATCGAGATCCGCAACCGCGGCAATCAGTTCGAGCTGATCGGCGAACCCAAGCACACCACTTCCGCGGAAAACCTGATTCGCCGCCTGTACCGGGAAACCAAGGGTTCAGAGCTGTCGCCGGATACGGTTCACCTGTTCCTCCAGGAATCGGCCGTCGAGCAACTGGACAACCCCGCCCCCGCCGAAGCCTCCGTCGCCCTGCGCACCAAGAAAGGCATGATTCGCCCACGCGGCTTGAATCAGCTGCGCTATGTGAAGGAAATCCTCGGCAACGACATCAACTTCGGCATAGGCCCCGCCGGTACCGGCAAGACCTATCTGGCTGTCGCCTGCGCCGTCGATGCGCTGGAGCGCGAGCAGATCCGGCGCATCCTGCTGGTGCGTCCGGCGGTCGAAGCGGGTGAAAAACTCGGCTTCCTGCCCGGCGACCTGTCGCAGAAGATCGACCCGTACCTGCGCCCGCTCTACGACGCGCTGTACGAGATGCTCGGCTTCGAATACGTGGCCAAGCTGATCGAGCGTCAGGTGATCGAAGTTGCGCCGCTGGCCTACATGCGCGGTCGCACGCTGAACAACAGCTTCATCATTCTCGATGAAAGCCAGAACACCACCGTCGAGCAGATGAAGATGTTCCTCACTCGGATCGGTTTCGGCTCCACAGCTGTGATCACCGGCGACATCACCCAGGTCGACCTGCCGCGTGGCACCAAATCCGGACTTCATCACGTCATCGAAGTCCTGAAAGATGTGCCGGGCATCAGCTTCACCCATTTCCAGCCTAAGGACGTGGTGCGCCACCCGTTGGTGCAACGCATCGTCGAAGCCTACGAGCGCTTCGAGACGCGTATCGCTGAAGAAGCGCCAAAGGACACTCGCCACGATGCTTGAGCTTGACCTGCAAATCGCGACCGAAGCGTCTGCGCCGACCGAAGCCGAATTCCGCCAATGGTGCGAACTCGCTTTGCGTCAGCGCACCGCCGACTCGGAAATGACCATTCGTCTGGTCGACGAGGAAGAAGGCCGCGAACTGAATCACACCTGGCGGCACAAGGATTACGCGACCAACGTCCTGTCCTTTCCCGCCGAAGTGCCCGACGAGTTTCTCGACATCCCGCTGCTGGGCGATCTGGTGATCTGCGTGGCCGTGGTCGAGCGCGAAGCCGCCGAACAGGGCAAGGAACTAAAGGCCCACTGGGCACATCTGGTCATTCACGGCTGCTTGCATCTGCTGGGTTACGACCATATAGATGACGAGGAAGCCGAGGAAATGGAAGCACTGGAACGCGAGTTGCTTGCCGAATTGGGTTATCCCGATCCGTACGCGGACGACGAAACCGAAACATCCCCTACTGTTACAACAAAGGATTCAGAGTAATCGCTATGAGCGAAGATCGATCGAGCAACGGGCAAAAGTCATGGCTGGGTAAACTGACCCAGGCTTTTGCCCACGAGCCGAAGAACCGCCAGGAGCTGCTTGAGCTGCTGCGCGATGCACATCAGAACAAACTGCTGGACAGCGAAGCGTTGGCCATCGTCGAAGGCGCCATCCAGGTGGCTGACCTGCAGGTTCGCGACATCATGGTGCCGCGCTCGCAGATGATCAGCATCAAGGCGACCCAGACACCCCGCGAATTCCTCCCCGCCGTGGTCGACTCGGCCCACTCGCGCTACCCGGTCATCGGCGAAAGCCATGACGACGTAATGGGCGTGCTGCTGGCCAAGGATCTGCTGCCGCTGATCCTCAAGGAGAACGGCGACAGCTTCAACATCAAGGACCTGCTGCGCCCGGCCACCTTCGTGCCGGAGTCCAAGCGCCTGAACGTGTTGCTGCGCGAATTCCGCGCCAACCACAACCACATGGCCATCGTCATCGACGAATACGGCGGCGTGGCCGGTCTGGTGACCATCGAAGACGTGCTTGAGCAAATCGTCGGCGACATCGAAGACGAACACGACGTCGAAGAAGACAGCTACATCAAGCCGCTGCCCAGCGGTGATTTCCTGATCAAGGCCCTGACACCGATCGAGAACTTCAACGAGTTCTTCGACAGCGAATTCTCCGACGATGAGTTCGACACCGTCGGCGGGCTGGTGATGAGCGCGTTCGGGCACTTGCCAAAACGCAACGAAATCACTGAAATCGGCGCCTATCGTTTCCGCATCCTGAACGCCGACAGCCGTCGGATTCATTTGCTGCGACTGACGCCCATTGCTCGTTAATTCTAAGGACTGAAATGCGCTGGACAACCCGCCCCGGCTGGCCCGGTAACCTGCTGGCCGTGGTGGCCGGTGCAATCACCACCTTCGCGCTGGCACCGTTCGATCTCTGGCCGCTGGCCTTGCTGGCGGTCGGCCTGTTCTACGCCGGCCTGCGCGAGCTGAGCCCGCGTCAGGCACTGGGTCGTGGCTGGTGCTTCGGTTTCGGCCTGTTTGGCGCCGGCACCAGCTGGATCTATTACAGCATCCACCATTTCGGCGGCGCTTCGGTGCTGCTGGCCGGTTTCCTGATGCTGATCTTCACGGCGGCCATTGCCTGGTTCTTCGCCCTGCCCGCCTGGCTCTGGGCGCGCTGGTTGCGGCGTAACGAAGCGCCGGTGGCCGACGCCCTTGCATTTGCGGCGCTATGGGTAGGCCAGGAAGCTTTCCGCGGCTGGTTCCTCACCGGTTTTCCGTGGCTGTATTCCGGTTACAGCCAGCTCGATGGCCCGTTGGCCGGACTCGCGCCGGTGGGCGGCATGTGGCTGGTGTCGTTCGTTCTCGCACTGACCGCTGCACTGATCTACAACGCACCGCGCCTGCTGCAAACCCGCCGCAAAGCCTTCATCGCTGCCGGCCTGGTATTGCTGATCGGGCCGTGGGCGGCGGGCATTGCGCTCAAGGGCCATGCCTGGACCAGCCCGGCCGGCGCGCCGCTGACCGTTGCCGCCATCCAGGGGAACGTCGCGCAAAGCATGAAATGGGACCCGGCCGAACTCAATGCGCAACTGGCGCTGTACCGCGATCTGAGTTTCCGCTCCAAACCGGTGGATCTTTTGATCTGGCCGGAAACCGCCGTGCCGGTGCTCAAGGAGTCCGCCGAGGGCTACCTGACCATGATGGGCAACTTCGCCGCCGAGCGTAAATCGGCGCTGATCACCGGCGTGCCGATCCGCGAAATGGTCCGTCACGAAAAACGCTTCTTCAACGGTATTACCGTGGTCGGCGAAGGCGACGGCACTTATCTGAAGCAGAAACTGGTGCCGTTCGGCGAATACGTACCGTTGCAGGACATCCTGCGCGGGCTGATCGCGTTCTTCGACCTGCCGATGTCCGACTTCGCCCGCGGCCCTGCCGATCAGGCGCTGTTGCAAGCGAAGGGCTACCAGATCGCGCCGTTCATCTGCTACGAAGTGGTGTATCCGGAATTCGCCGCAGGCCTGGCGGCACGCAGCGATCTGCTGCTGACGATCAGCAACGACACCTGGTTCGGTACGTCGATCGGCCCGCTGCAACACCTGCAAATGGCGCAGATGCGCGCGCTTGAAGCAGGACGCTGGATGATTCGCGCGACCAACAACGGCGTGACCGGGCTGATCAACCCGTTTGGCCAGATCACCGAGCGAATTCCGCAGTTCGAGCAGGGCGTGCTCTACGGCGAAGTGGTGCCGATGCACAACCTGACGCCGTATCTGCAATGGCGCTCGTGGCCGCTGATCATCCTGTGTGTGGTGCTGTTCGGCTGGGCGCTGATGACCAACCGGATGTCCAAGACGCTCTGAGAAATCGCCCGCTCCCACAGGTGACCACTGTGGGAGCGGGCTTGCTCGCGAAGGCGCCATCAACGACAACGCATCAATCGGTGCTGTCATTCCCTCGGTAGAACAGCGAATAGCCGATCTGCCCCACCGCCTCGTTCATCAACTGCCCGCTCTGCCAGATCGACTTGAACTCCGGCAGCCAGCCGCCGAACGGTCGTGCATTGTCCGTGCCGAGGAAACCGACCGGCGCCGGCACGACCTCGAACCCGGCCTGCTGATAACTCCACACCGCTCGCGACATATGCCAGGCCTGGGTGACCAGCACGATGCGTTTGACGCCTTCCGGCAACAGCATTTTGGCGCTGAATTCGGCGTTCTCCCACGTAGTGCGGCTCTCTCCCTCCTGCCAGCGCACGGTCACGCCGAAGTCATCGCGCAGCGAATCCGCCATCAGCTTCGCCTCGGTCGGCGGCGTACCGTAATGCAGGCCGCCGCTGGTCAGAATCGGCAGCCCGGACGCCTTGGCCAGTCGCGCCGCATAACGTTGGCGCTCAAGCCCGACACCGGTCGGTTGATCTTCACCCCAGGCCAGATCGCCGCGCTCGCGGCCGGAGCCCAGCACCACAATCGCATCGGCGCGCTGCGCCAGGCTTTTCCATGCTTCCCGGGCCAGCGGCGGCTCCCGCTCCAGGGCTTTGGCGCCCCATTGCACGACCACCGGCAGACTCATCAGCAAGAAGCCACCAAAACCCAGGGCGAAACACAGCCCGGCCAGTCGCGGCCGCGAACGTCGCAGCCACCAGGCGACGAGCAGCAGCAACAAGAGAAGGCCTGGCGGCAATAGAAGTTGTTTAACGAAATAACGAAAAGGCATCGAGCATCTCCAGAGATGCCCGAAGCCTAAGTGGGTTGATACAGCGCGACAACCAGTAGGGTCGGATCCCGTTGAAAAAGATCCGCTTTTTGACCTGCCATGCGTTTACTTGGCCTGCAGAGTCCGCACTTTGACGGCGTCTCTGCCGGGTGCCTTGTCCTTGAGCCAGATGACCTTGGCCGAATGGGCAGCATCGAGCTGTTTCACTGCTTGTGACAGGTATCCGTGGGTTTCACGCTCACTGCGATCCAGATAGGCCTTGACCAGTTTGAACTCGGCGGGACTCAAGCCACGCAATTCCAGCTCCAGGGGGCGCTCGTCGCGCAGCCTTCCAGCGGTTTTTGCCGCGTCCAGGGCCATCCCCAGACGATCGATCAACCGCTCGTACAACTCGGGTTTGGTAACGTTTTTTTGCTGTGACTCCACCATCCCTCACCTCATTGAAGATAAGACTCACTCCCCAGTTAGAGCTTAGCTTCGCTGCACAAACCGGCTGCGTGCCGCGACCAACGGCCCTCGCCGCGATTTCGGCCGGTCAAACGGCTGCAATCAGGGTTTCCCTAGGCCAAGCGCGGTCATGTATGCTACGGCGCTTCCTGTAACTCCACTTCCAGCTCGTCCGACATGCCCGGGACGTCGCATTGAAGAGGATTAGGCCACCCCTATCCAGTACAAAAGTAGCCATGCACGAACAATATCAGCCCCGTGAAATCGAAGCCGCCGCCCAATCGTTCTGGGACGAGCAAAAGTCCTTTGAAGTCAGTGAACAGCCAGGCAAGGAAACCTACTACTGCCTGTCGATGTTCCCTTACCCCAGCGGCAAGCTACACATGGGGCACGTGCGCAACTACACCATCGGCGACGTGATCTCCCGCTACCAGCGCATGCTCGGCAAGAACGTTCTGCAACCGATGGGTTGGGACGCCTTCGGCATGCCGGCGGAAAACGCCGCCATGAAGAACAACGTGGCCCCGGCCAAGTGGACCTACGAAAACATCGCCTACATGAAATCCCAGCTGCGCAGCCTGGGCCTGGCGGTCGACTGGTCGCGGGAAGTCACCACCTGCAAGCCGGATTACTACCGCTGGGAACAATGGCTGTTCACTCGCCTGTTCGAAAAAGGCGTGATCTACCGCAAGAATGGCACCGTGAACTGGGACCCGATCGACCAGACCGTTCTGGCCAACGAACAGGTGATCGACGGTCGCGGCTGGCGTTCCGGCGCGCTGATCGAAAAGCGCGAAATCCCGATGTACTACTTCAAGATCACCGCCTACGCGGATGAGCTGCTGGAGAGCCTCGACGAACTGACCGGCTGGCCTGAGCAGGTCAAGACCATGCAGCGCAACTGGATCGGCAAGTCGCGCGGGATGGAAGTGCAGTTCCCGTACAACGTCGACTCGATCGGCGAAACCGGCACCCTGAAAGTCTTCACCACCCGTCCGGACACCCTGATGGGCGCAACTTATGTTGCCGTGGCCGCCGAGCACCACCTGGCCGCTCTCGCCGCGAAGAACAACCCTGAGCTGCAAGCGTTCATCGCCGAATGCAAGGGCGGCAGCGTCGCCGAAGCCGACGTCGCCACTCAAGAGAAGAAAGGCCTGCCGACCGGCCTGTTCGTCGAGCACCCGCTGACCGGCGAAAAACTGCCGGTGTGGGTCGCCAACTATGTACTGATGCACTACGGCGACGGCGCGGTCATGGCTGTGCCGGCGCACGACGAGCGCGATTTCGAATTCGCCCACAAGTACAACCTGCCGGTCAAATCCGTGGTGCGCACCAGCTCCGGTGAAACCAACCCGGCGCCATGGCAAGACGCCTACGGCGAGCACGGCACGCTGATCAACTCCGGCGAATTCGACGGTCTGGACTTCGCTGGCGCGTTCGACGCCATGGAAGTCGCCCTGATCAAGAAAAACCTCGGCGCCTCGCGCACCCAGTTCCGCCTGCGCGACTGGGGCATCAGCCGTCAGCGCTACTGGGGCTGCCCGATCCCGATCATCCACTGCGATGCCTGCGGCGACGTGCCGGTGCCGGAAGATCAACTGCCGGTCGTCCTGCCGGAAGACGTGGTGCCGGACGGCGCCGGTTCGCCGCTGGCACGCATGCCCGAGTTCTACGAGTGCACCTGCCCGAAATGCGGTCAGCCTGCCAAGCGTGAAACCGACACCATGGACACCTTCGTCGAGTCGTCCTGGTACTACGCCCGTTACGCCTCGCCGCACTTCGAAGGCGGTCTGGTGGAAAAATCCGCGGCCGACCACTGGTTGCCGGTGGATCAGTACATCGGTGGTATTGAACACGCCATTCTTCACCTGCTGTACGCGCGTTTCTTCCACAAGCTGATGCGCGACGAAGGCCTGGTGAGCTCCAACGAGCCGTTCAAGAACCTGCTGACTCAAGGCATGGTGATTGCCGAGACTTACTATCGCCGCGAAGCCAACGGCGCCTACACCTGGTTCAACCCGGCGGACGTCGATCTCGAACGCGACGGCAAGGGCAACGTCACCAGCGCCAGACTGAAAACCGACGGTCTGCCGGTGGAAATCGGCGGCACCGAGAAAATGGCCAAGTCGAAGAACAACGGCGTTGACCCTCAATCGATGATCGACCAGTTCGGCGCGGACACCTGCCGCCTGTTCATGATGTTCGCCTCGCCGCCCGACATGAGCGCCGCGTGGTCCGACTCCGGCGTTGAAGGTTCGCACCGCTTCCTCAAGCGCGTCTGGCGTCTGGCTCAGGCCCACGTCACTCAGGGCCTGCCGGGCAAACTGGACATCGCCGGCCTGAACGACGAGCAGAAAGCCGTTCGTCGCGCGATCCACCAGGCGATCAAGCAGGCCAGCCATGACGTCGGCCAGAATCACAAATTCAACACCGCCATCGCCCAGGTGATGACGCTGATGAACGTGCTGGAAAAAGCAGCACAATCCACCGAACAGGATCGCGCACTGGTTCAGGAAGGTCTGGAAGCCGTTACGCTGTTGCTGGCTCCGATCACCCCGCACATTTGCCACGAACTGTGGAATCAACTGGGCCACGCCGACCCTGTGATCGACGCCGGCTGGCCAGTGGTGGATGAAAGCGCACTCGTTCAGAACAGCCTGACCCTGGTGATCCAGGTCAACGGCAAGCTGCGCGGCCAGATCGAAATGCCGGCCGCCGCCACCCGTGAAGAAGTCGAAGCGGCAGCCCGTGCCAACGAGAACGTGCTGCGTTTCGTTGACGGCCTGACGATTCGCAAAGTGATCGTAGTGCCCGGGAAACTGGTCAATATCGTCGCCAGCTAATTGGATCGGGCGTCAGGCGTGCCTGACGCCCAGTAAAACCTTTCGGGCCACAGAGTCGGCCCACATGGTTTCAAGGGGAGCAACACAATGATCAAACGCAATCTGCTGGTGATGGGCCTCGCCGTCCTGTTGAGCGCCTGCGGTTTCCAGCTGCGTGGTACCGGCACCAACGAACTTTCGATCAAGGAGCTCGATCTGAGCGCCCGCAACGCCTACGGCGAAACCGTGACGCAACTGCGTCAGGTGCTGGAGGCCAGCGGCGTCAAGGTCGTTTCCGGTGCGCCATACAAGCTTTACCTGTCCGATGAGCAGGAAAGCCAGCGCATCCTCAGCTACGCGGGCGCCGGTCGTACTGGCGAATATCAGGTGAGCACCGTGCTGACCTACGATATCCGCGGCGAAAAGGACCTGTTGCTCAAGAGCGACAAGCTTGAAGTGCAGAAAGTGTTCATCCACGACGGCAACAACCTCGTGGGTTCCGACCAGGAAGCCAATGATGCCCGACGTGAAACACAACGCGAGCTGGTACAGCGCATGATGCTGCGTCTGCAACAGCTGACACCGGCACAGCTTGACGCTCTGCAGCAAACCGCCAACGCACGGGCCAAGGCAGAAGCCGACGCCCTCGAAGCGGCACAGAAGGCTGAAGCGGAAACCCCGCGCCAGTCGCCGCTCGAACTGCCGCAGCAGTAAGACGTTCGGGGCGCTCAGGCGCCCCGTTCGCCCTCTCTTATGAAGCTCGCTCCCGCCCAACTCGGCAAACACCTGCAAGGCGCTCTTGCGCCGGTCTACATCATCAGCGGCGATGACCCGCTGCTGTGTCAGGAAGCCGCCGACGCCATTCGCTCCGCTGCCCGCCAGCAAGGGTTCGACGAACGTCAGGTGTTTGCCGCCGACGCCAATTTCGATTGGGGTACGTTGCTGCAGGCCGGCGCCAGCATGTCGCTGTTCGCTGAAAAGCGCCTGCTGGAACTGCGCCTGCCTTCGGGCAAGCCCGGTGACAAGGGCGCCGCCGCACTGATCGAATATTGCTCGCGCCCGGCTGAAGACACGGTGCTGCTGATCAGCCTGCCTAAGCTCGACGGCAGCGCGCAGAAGACCAAGTGGGGCAAGGCGCTGGTCGAGGGTCAGCAGACCCAGTTCGTGCAGATCTGGCCGGTGGATGCCAACCAGTTGCCGAGCTGGATTCGTCAGCGCCTGTCCCAGGCCGGCTTGTCGGCCAGTCAGGACGCGGTCGAACTGATTGCCGCGCGGGTCGAAGGCAACCTGCTGGCCGCTGCGCAAGAGATCGAAAAGCTCAAGTTGATGGCCGAGGGCGGACAGATCACCATCGAAACCGTACAGGCGGCCGTGGCCGACAGTGCGCGTTTCGACGTGTTCGGCCTGACCGATGCAGTGCTCAACGGCGAACCGGCCCACGCCCTGCGCATGCTCGAAGGGCTGCGCGGTGAAGGGGTCGAGCCGCCGGTGATCCTCTGGGCCCTGGCTCGGGAGTTACGGCTGCTGGCCAACATCTCGTTGCAATACAGCCAGGGCACACCGCTGGACAAATGCTTCAGTCAGGCCAAACCGCCGGTCTGGGACAAGCGCAAACCGCTGATGAGCAAGGCCCTGCAACGCTACTCGGCGCAACGCTGGGCACAGTTGCTGCTCGAAGCCCAGCGCATCGATGCACAAATCAAGGGCCAGGCGGCCGGCTCGCCGTGGATGAGCCTGAGCCGGTTGGCGCTGCTGATGGCCGGTCAGCGCCTGACATTGCCTGCCGAATGAATTCCGGGATCGCGCGCTGCGATCCCGTTTTTTTACCGAGTCCATTTCCTACAGAACATCCCGCCGTCGGTCCTATAGACAGACGCTCTAGATCGGCAGATTATCTGCCGCGCAAAACCTCACTCAATCGAGAGAATCATCATGAGCAAAAAGCCATCGAAACATGGCCACAACAAGGCCAAATCCATCGTCGCCCAACCCCTGTTCCGCAGCCGTCAGGAACGACCAACCAAGGGTAAAGGCAGCTACCGCCGCGAAGCCTTCCAGTCTGACAGCTGGGAGGCTTCTTACTTTCTGGCCGCTTGAAGCGCAGCACCCCTTCCTCATGTTAAGGTCTGCACCTGATTCGTATTCCCTGGACCCGTGCATGCCCCTCAGTCTTTCCCGTCGTTGGCCCTTTCGCCAACTGATCGCTGCCTCCAGCTTCGTATTGCTCGTCGCCTGCGCGGAAAAACCCACCGCCGCTGACGCTCAACCGCTTCAGACCGTCCCCGTTGCCACAGCCCCAGCGGTCATCCCGCCGGTAGTGCCGTCCGGTGACAACCTCGACCTGCAACCGACCCAGACCTTTGCCGAATGGCAGGCAGGTTTCCGCAAGGAAGCCCTGGCCGCCGGCATTCGTGCCGACCTGTTCGACCGTGCCTTCGCCAATGTCAGCTTCGATGCCAGCGTGATTCGCGCCGACCGCAGCCAGCCGGAATTCGCCCGGCCGGTCTGGGAATACCTGGATGGCGCACTGTCGCCGTTGCGCGTGCGCAAAGGCCAGGCACTGATCAGCCAGTACGCCGACATTCTGCAGAGCATCGAACAGCGTTACGGCGTCGATCGCCAGGCGCTGGTGTCGGTGTGGGGGATGGAAAGCAATTTCGGCCAGTTCCAGGGCAGCAAGTCGGTGATCAACTCGCTGGCGACCCTGGCTTATGAAGGTCGCCGCCCGGGTTTTGCTCATGCACAGCTGATCGCCGCCCTGCAGATCCTGCAGCAGGGTGATATCACGCCGGAGAAGATGCTTGGCTCGTGGGCCGGCGCCATGGGGCAGACCCAGTTCATTCCGACCACCTACAACACCCACGCCGTGGATTTCGACGGCGACGGTCGCCGCGACATCTGGGGCAGCCCGGCTGACGCCCTGGCCTCCACCGCGCATTACCTGCAAAGCTCGGGCTGGCAGCGTGGCCAGCCGTGGGGCTTCGAAGTGCAACTGCCGAGCGGTTTCAACTACACCCTGGCCGACGGCGCGATTCGTAAAAGCGTCGCTGAATGGCGGCAACTGGGCGTGATCCTGCCCAACGGCGGCCAGGCACCGGCCGGTTCCGAGCAATTGTCGGCTGCCCTGCTGCTGCCGGCCGGCTATCGTGGCCCGGCGTTCCTGATCCTCGATAACTTCCGGGCGATCCTCAAGTACAACAATTCGTCGTCCTACGCACTGGCCGTCAGCCTGTTGTCCGAGCGCTTCAACGGCGCCGGCCTGATCAATGGCACCTGGCCAAAAGACGACCTGCCGTTGAGCCGCACCGAGCGGATCGAACTGCAAAACCTGCTGACCGCGCGCAACTACGACGCAGGCACCGCCGACGGGATCATCGGTGCCAATACGCGCAAGGCGATTCGCGCTGCGCAGCAGTCATTTGGCTGGCCGGCGGATGGTTATCCGACGCACAAGCTGCTGGAAAGCCTGCGTAACCAGTAAAAACAAAAAGACCGCCGCCTCTTCAGGCGGCGGTCTTTTTTTGCGGCTCGATCAGCGAATCACCACATCCTGTTCCAGCATCAACTCCTTCTTGCCCGCATCCAGTCGAACCAACGCCCCCAGCGGCAACGTCAGGTTCGGATCGCAGTGCCCGCTGCGCCAGCCGGACAGCACCGGAATCCGCAGGGGTTCAAAGGTCTGCTTGAGCAAGCGGTTCAAGGCCTCGACATCCACACCCGCCACGTCCCCGACCAACACGCCGCGCAATCTGGCCAACTTGCCCGCCAGACGCATCTGGGTCAGCAAGCGGTCGATCCGGTACAGCGGCTCGTTGATGTCCTCGATGAGCAGAATCACCCCTTCGACATCGATTTCGTAAGGCGTGCCAAGAGTCGAGGCGATCATTGCCAGATTACCGCCCTGCAAACGCCCGTGGGCAATGCCGGGCTCCACGGTGGTCAACGGATAAGCCGCCGGATGACTCAGTACACTGCCGGCCTTCAACTGACCGCGCAGCATGGCGAAGAACGAGGTCACCGTCGGCGGTTCCTTGTCCCCCAGCAGATCGGCATTCAACAACGGCCCATGAAAGGTCACGAACCCGGCGTAGCGACTGATGGCCAGGTGCAGTGCGGTGATGTCGCTGTAACCGACGAAGGGCTTGGCATGACGGCTCAGCAGGTCGTAATCGATCCGATCCAGCAACCTTGGCGTGCCGTAACCACCGCGCAGGCAAATGATCGCATCGACCTCTTCGTCAGCGAACGCCGCGTGCAGATCGTTGAGCCGCACCTCGTCGCTGCCGGCCAGATAACCGTCCTTTTCATAGACGCCCGGGAACACCCGTAAACCGTAACCCCGGGCGCGCATCCACTGAACGGCCTTTTCGGTATCCAGCGTGCCGGGGCCGGCGGGCGCAATGACGCCGATCAGCCCTTCCGACGGCAGTGCGGGCACAGACTTGTGCGGAAAAAGGGTGTGGGTCGGTCGAACGGTCATCCATGGATCTCCCTGTGTGAAGTCATGCTCACACAGTAGTCAGGAACGGCGACAAACAGAAGAGGCTCGGCTGCGCCGCAGATTGCAGGAGAAGTCAGTAACGAGTGCAGGCCGGGCAAAAAAATGCCCGCCGGGCGATAAACCCCGGCGGGCATTCTTTCATTCAGCGCTGAATCAGGAACCGAGCAGCTCGGCCTTGACCAGTTTCGCTTGCTCGTCAGCGTGGTACGAAGAACGCACCAACGGGCCGGACGCGACGTTCTTGAAGCCCATCTTGTAACCTTCCTCGGCGAACCAGGCGAAGGTGTCCGGGTGCACGAAACGCTGCACCGGCAAGTGGCTGCGGGACGGTTGCAGATACTGGCCCAGGGTCAGCATGTCGATGTCGTGTTCGCGCATGCGCTTCATGACTTCAATGACTTCGTCGTCGGTCTCGCCCAAGCCGAGCATCAGGCCGGATTTGGTCGGGATGTGCGGCATCATCTGCTTGAAGCGTTGCAGCAGGGTCAGCGACCACTGGTAGTCCGAACCCGGACGCGCAGCCTTGTACAGGCGCGGTACGGTTTCCAGGTTGTGGTTGAACACATCCGGCGGCTCGGCCGCGGTGATTTCCAGGGCGATGTCCATGCGGCCCCGGTAGTCCGGGACCAGGGTCTCGAGCTGCACGTTCGGCGACAGTTTGCGGATTTCGCGGATGCAGTCGGCGAAGTGCTGGGCACCGCCGTCACGCAGGTCGTCGCGGTCAACCGAGGTGATCACCACGTACTTGAGCTTCAGATCGGCGATGGCGATGGCCAGGCTTTCCGGCTCGTTGACGTCCAGTGGCTTCGGACGACCGTGGCCAACGTCGCAGAACGGGCAACGACGGGTGCAGATGTCACCCATGATCATGAAGGTCGCGGTGCCGCCGGAGAAGCACTCGCCCAGGTTCGGGCAGGAGGCCTCTTCGCAGACGCTGTGCAGCTTGTGTTTGCGCAGCAGGCTCTTGATGCGGTCGACTTCCGGCGAAACCGGGATGCGCACGCGGATCCAGTCGGGTTTCTTCGGCAGTTCGGTGGTCGGAATGATCTTCACCGGGATGCGTGCAACCTTCTCGGCGCCGCGCAGCTTGACGCCGGCTTCAACCTTGGGACGCGGGGCCGGGCGCTCGGTCACGTCGAGCGTCGGGATCATGGTTTGCACTGCATCAGTAGTCATATCAGTCGATTCCGCCCGTCAGGGTCGTCTGCTCAGCATAGTCGAGGTGTTTGACGAGCTGCGCGCGCAGCCGGGCACTTACCTCGGCAAATTCAATCGATCCTGCGTGCTCGCTCAGCTGGGTCATCGCCAGCCCGGCATAGCCGCAGGGATTAATCCGTCGAAACGGTTCCAGGTTCATGTCCACGTTCAGGGCCAGGCCATGAAAGGAACAACCGTGGCGAATCCGCAAACCCAGAGAAGCGATCTTCGCTCCGTCGACGTAGACGCCGGGAGCATCCGGCTTGGCCACGGCGGTCACGCCGTAGCTGGCCAGCAGTTCGATCAGGCAGCGCTCCATGCGGCTGACCAGATCGCGCACGCCGAAACCGAGTCGGCGCACATCCAGCAGCAGATAGGCTACCAGCTGGCCTGGGCCATGGTAGGTCACCTGACCGCCGCGGTCGACCTGCACCACCGGAATGTCTCCCGGCAGCAACAGGTGCTCGGCCTTGCCGGCCTGGCCCTGGGTGAACACCGGCGGGTGTTCCACCAGCCAGATTTCGTCCGGGGCCGTGGTGCCACGCTCGTTGGTAAAACGCTGCATGGCCTGCCAGACCGGCTCGTAAGCCATCTGGCCAAGCTCGCGAAAGCCCAGCGTGCCGGGCATCACAGCACCATGTGCACGAAACCGGTAGCCCGCAGTTCGCTGTTGATGTTGTACAGCTGATCCTGGTCGGTCGCGACGATGTGCAACTGAATGGTGGTGTACTTGCCGTTGCTGCTTTGACGCTCGTCGACACGCTCATCGTTGATCCTGGCGTGTTTCTTGACGATGTCGATGATCTTGTCTTTGTTGCCGACGCCCGTATCGCTGATCACCTTAACCGGATAATCAACCTGGGGAAATTCGATCTTTGGCGCCTTTACTTCGGTATCGGTCATGGCGTAACGGCCTCGTAAGCGTAAGCCCGGTAACGAACAAGGCCCCGCTCCGGATCGGAACGGGGCCATGCAGGTCAACTCAAATCAGTTGAACAAGCCGTAGAAGAATAGACGGATGCTATCCCACATGCGGCGGAAGATACCACCCTCCTCGACAGCGTCCAGGGCGATCAGGTCGGCGCTGTGCACCACCTTGTCGTCCAGTTTCACTTCGACTTTACCGATCACGTCGCCCTTGGCGATTGGCGCGGTCAGTTGGGGGTTCATGGTCATGCTGGCAGCGAGCTTCTTCAGCTGGCCTTTCGGCAGGGTCATGGTCAGGTCTTGTGCCAGGCCGGCCTTGACTTGACTGGTAGTGCCTTTCCACACCGGGGCCTGAGCCAGTTCGGTGCCCTTCTGGTAGAAGGTCTGGGTTTCGAAGAAGCGGAAACCGTAGGTCAGCAGCTTCTGGGTCTCGGCGGCGCGAGCCACTTCGCTGTTGGTGCCGAACACCACGGCGATCAGGCGCATGCCATCACGTACGGCCGAGGACACCATGCAGTAGCCGGCTTCGTCGGTGTGGCCGGTTTTCAGACCGTCGACGGTCTTGTCGCGCCACAGCAGCAGGTTGCGGTTAGGCTGCTTGATGCCGTTCCAGAAGAACTCTTTCTGCGAGTAGATCGCGTAGTGAGCAGGGTCTTCGTGGATGATCGCGCGCGCCAGGATCGCCATGTCGTGAGCCGACGAATAGTGCTCAGGGTTCGGCAGACCGGTCGGGTTCATGAAGTGGGTATTGGTCATGCCCAGATCGGCGACGGTCTTGTTCATCAGGTCGGCGAAGGCGTCTTCGCTGCCGGCGATGTGTTCAGCCACCGCGACGCTGGCGTCGTTGCCGGACTGGATGATGATGCCGTGCAGCAGGTCGCTGACAGTGACCTGCGAGCCGACCTTGATGAACATCCGCGAACCGCCGGTGCGCCAGGCGTTTTCGCTGACGGTCACCGGGTCGTTTTCACCGATCTGGCCGCGACGGATTTCCAGCGTGGCGATGTACGCGGTCATCAGTTTGGTCAGGCTGGCCGGCGGCAGACGCTGGTCACCGTTGTTTTCCACCAGCACGTTGCCGCTGTTGGCATCCATGAGCACGTAGGATTTGGCGGCCAGTTGTGGTGGCGACGGCATCATCTCGGCCGCGAAGGCGGCTGGCGAGAGGAGCAGCGGGACTAGCAGACACAGGCGTTTGGCAAAGGTGGTGATGTTCATCCGTCTCTCGAAATCGCTAATGGAAACTGTCCTGGCGGACAAAATTTAATCAGATGTCTTTCAGGTTTTGCCCGAAACCTGCCTGCGCGACGATCATGCTGCGTTAAAAACAGATTCGGAATGCTCATGTAGGTCCCCTACACTCCGCTTCCTCACCTGTTTTTGCCTTGCCTGATCGCCGCTCGGCGAGCTTTCGAGCAAACCCTACGAGCATCGCGTGTTCAGTTGCTCACTCCAGTCACCCTTGCCGGGCTTTTGTTCTTCGACGAGCCAACAACCTGGTTCACCCCCCAATCGCTGGTGAACCGTCAATCAAGTCCTACGTTTACTCGGTGACCACACTTGGCGAACCCAGGTTGGCCAGGCGCACGCTGTTCTGCACCTGGGCAATTTCACCCGGCGAGCCGATCGGTCCCAGGCGAACCCGGTGCAGGGTCTGCTGATTGCGCACGATCGAGCTGATGAACACCGGAGCGCTCACCATCCCGCTGAGCTTCGACCTCAGGAGTTCTGCAGCGTCCGGGTTGGCGAACGCGCCCACCTGCAGATACTGGCCAGACGCTGGTGCAGAAGCGTTTTTTTTTGCATCGAGCTGGACTGGCACGACGGCCGCGGCGTGCTGCTGCGGCGGCGGAGTCCATTGCTCGACGGTGCCGGCCGAGGCCGTGATCACCGGGGCGCTATTCTGCGCGACTTGCGGCTCGTTGAGCATCAAAGGCGCCGGACGGCCCTTGGCGGCCCACCATTGCTGCGGGTCGATGCCTTCGACCTTGACCCGCGCGGTGCCGATTTCGGCATAACCGAGTTTTTTCGCGGCGGCGTAGGACAGGTCGATGATCCGGTCCGAGTAGAACGGCCCGCGGTCATTGACCCGCAGAATCACGCTCTTGTTGTTGTCCAGGTTGGTCACCCGAACGTAACTCGGCAGCGGTAATGTCTTGTGGGCGGCACTCATGCCGTACAGGTCGTAGACCTCGCCGTTGGCGGTGTTCTGACCGTGGAACTTGGTGCCGTACCAGGACGCAGTGCCGGAGGCCACGTAAGTCTTGGATTCCTGCAACGGGAAGTAGGTCTTGCCCAGCACGGTGTACGGGTTGGCCTTGTATGGGCCGGTGTGCAGGGTTGGCGTTGCATCGGGGATGCGCGACACATCGACGTCCCACCACGGCGCGCCGTCCTTGTGGGCCCGGTTGATGTCCAGGCCCGGCTGCGAACGTACGGCGGTGGTCGGCTTCTGGCTCGGCGAACGGCTGGTCGAACAACTGGCGACCAGTACCGCCAATGCAGCAAAGGCCACCAGCTTCAGGGGTTTATTGATAGGCAATGCCCGCATTACTTGACGCCCCGTGCTTGTACCAGCTGTTCAGACAGTTGATGTACGGCCATGGCGTACATCACGCTGCGGTTATAACGCGTGATCGCGTAGAAATTCGTCAGGCCCATCCAGTATTCCGGGCCATTGTCGCCTTCCAGGCGGAATGCGGTGACCGGCATGTCATCGCGCAGCGCATCATGACTCGACCAGCCCAGCGCTCGCAACTCCCCAACGGTTTTCGTCGGCTCGATGCCAGTGGTCAGGCCTTCATCCACCTGCTCGCCACGGACATCCGCGCGGCTGACTACCGGTTCACCGGCGACCCAGCCGTGACGCTTGAAATAGCTGGCGACGCTGCCGATCGCATCATCCGGGTTGTTCCAGATATTGATGTGGCCGTCGCCGTCGAAATCCACCGCGTAGGCGCGGAAACTGCTCGGCATGAACTGCGGCAGCCCCATCGCCCCGGCATAGGAACCCTTGAGGGTCAGCGGGTCGACCTGCTCTTCCCGGGCCAGTAGCAGGAACTCACGCAGCTCCTTGCGGAAAAATTCGGCACGGGGAGGATAGTCGAAACCCAGCGTGGACAAGGCATCGATCACCCGGTAATTGCCGGTATTACGTCCGAAAAAGGTCTCAACGCCGATGATCGACACAATCACCTGGGCTGGAACACCGTATTCCTGCTCGGCGCGGGCCAGGGTGGCCTCGTGCTGGCGCCAGAAGTCCACACCGCGGGCGATGCGCGCGTCGGTGATGAACATCGGCCGGTATTCTTTCCACTGCTTGACCCGTTCGGCGGGTTTGGAAATGGCGTCGAGAATCGCCTGCTTGCGCTGGGCTTCGCGGAACACGGCCATCAGTTGTTCGCCGGCAAAACCGTAGTCGCGGGTCATTTCACCGACGAATTCGGCCACCTGGGGCGAGCCTTCGTAATCGCCGGCCAACGCTTCCTGCGCGCTGCCAAGGATGCCTACCAGGCCGAGCCACGGTGCGTATCGTGTCGCCCAGTCACGCATTACTTGCATTGAACTCTTCACCTTATTCAAACCTGTGCGATCCACTTGCGATGGGTATGGATCGACATCAAAACCCCAAACGCTGACAGCAGCGTCACCAGCGAAGTTCCGCCATAGCTAATGAACGGCAACGGCACCCCCACCACCGGCAACAGGCCACTGACCATACCGATGTTGACGAAAACGTAAACAAAAAACGTCATGGTCAGAGCACCGGCGAGCAATTTGCCGAACAGCGTCTGCGCCTGGGCGGTAATCACCAGGCCACGGCCGATCAGCAACAGATAGATCAGCAACAGTGCGCAGATGCCCACCAGCCCGAACTCTTCGCCGAGCACCGCGATGATGAAGTCGGTGTGGCTTTCCGGCAGGAAGTCCAGGTGCGACTGGGTGCCAAGTAGCCAGCCTTTGCCGAACACGCCACCGGAGCCGATGGCAGCTTTCGACTGGATGATGTTCCAACCGGTGCCCAACGGATCGCTTTCCGGGTCGAGGAACGTCAGGATTCGCTGCTTCTGGTAGTCGTGCATGATGAAGAACCACATCGCCACCGACACCGGAATCGCCGCCGCCAGCACGCTGAGAATCCAACGCCAGCGCAAACCGCCCATGAACAGTACGAAGGCACCACCGGCCAGAATCAGCAGCGAAGTGCCCAGATCCGGCTGACGCACGATCAGGGCGAATGGCACGCCGATCAGCAGCAGACTGATGCCGACATGCTTGAGCTGCGGCGGCAACGTGCGTTTGGACAGGTACCAGGCGATGGTCGCCGGCATCAGGATCTTCATGAATTCCGAGGGCTGGAAGCGGATCACCCCGGGAATGTTGATCCAGCGGGTCGCGCCCATGGCGTTGTGGCCCATGATGTCCACCACCATCAGCAATACCACCCCGATCACGTAGCCGAGCGGCACCCAGCGCGCCATGAACCTTGGCTCGAACTGGGCGATGACGATCATCGACACCAGACCGATGCCGAACGACGTGGCCTGTTTGGCCAACAGGTCCCAGCTCTTGCCGCTGGCCGAATACAGCACGAACAGGCTGCCGGCCGCCAGGATCAACAACAGCACCAGCAACGGGCCGTCGATATGCAAACGTTGCAGCAGCGTCGCCCGGCGACGCATCACATCCTCGCTGGAGAGCATGCGATCGAAATTATTCATCACGGGCCGTAGCCTCCGCACTGATAGGGCTGGCGTATTCGGCCTTCAACCGTCCGTCCTGATCCAGCAGCCAGGCATCCATGACCTGGCGCACCACCGGTGCCGCGACGCCGGAACCGGACTCACCGTTCTCGACCATCACCGACACCACGATTTTCGGGTCATCCGCCGGCGCGAAACCGACGAACAGGGCGTGGTCACGGTGGCGCTCCTGAACCTTGGAGCGGTCGTACTTCTCGCCTTGCTTGATCGCCACGACCTGTGCCGTACCCGACTTGCCGGCGATCCGGTATTGCGCGCCGATCGAGGCCTTGCGCGCGGTGCCACGGGCACCGTGCATCACCTGCTGCATGCCGTGGTTGACCTTGTTCCAGTCCGAAGGATCGCGAAGGATGATGTCCGGCATCGGATTTTCATCCTTGGGCTTCTCGCCTTCGATCGTCCTGGCCAGGTGCGGGCGATTCCACACGCCCTTGTTGGCCACCAGCGCCGTGGCCTGGGCCAGTTGCAGCGGGGTCGATTGCATGTAGCCCTGGCCGATCCCGAGAATCAGGGTTTCGCCGGGGAACCACGCCTGACGCCGGGTCGCGCGTTTCCACTCGCGGGACGGCATCAGGCCGGGGGATTCTTCGAACATGTCCAGCGAGACCTTCTGGCCGATGCCGAACTTGTTCATATAGGCCGACAACCGGTCGATGCCCAGCTTGTGCGCCAGATCATAGAAGTAGGTGTCGTTGGACCGCATGATCGCCGTATCGAGGTCGACGAAGCCGTCACCGGTGCGGTTCCAGTTGCGGTACTTGTGATCGTAGTTGGGCAGCATGTAGTAACCGGGGTCGAACACCCGGCTCGACGCCGTCACCACACCCGCATCGAGACCGGCAATCGCCACCGCCGGCTTGATCGTCGAGCCCGGCGGGTACAGACCGCGCAGCACGCGGTTGAACAGCGGCCGGTCGATCGAATCGCGCAGCTCGGCGTAAGCCTTGAAGCTGATGCCGGTGACGAACAGGTTCGGGTCGAAGCTCGGCTGACTGACCATCGCCAGCACTTCGCCGGTTTTCGGATCGAGCGCCACCACCGCGCCACGCCGGCCGCCCAGCGCAGCCTCGGCGGCTTCCTGCAATTTGATGTCGAGGCTCAGGACAATGTCCTTGCCCGGCACCGGATCGGTCCGTTTGAGCACGCGCAGGACGCGGCCACGGGCGTTGGTCTCGACCTCTTCGTAACCCACCTGGCCGTGCAGCTCGGCTTCGTAAAAGCGCTCGATGCCGGTCTTGCCGATGTGGTGGGTGCCGCTGTAGTTGACCGGATCGAGGGTCTTCAGCTCTTTCTCGTTGATCCGCCCCATGTAACCCACCGAGTGCGCGAAATGCGCGCCCTGCGGGTAATGACGCACCAGTTGCGCGACCACCTCGACGCCCGGCAGGCGGAACTGGTTCACCGCGATCCGGGCGATCTGCTCTTCGGTCAGCTCGAACAGGATCGGCACCGGCTCGAACGGCCGGCGGCCCTGACGCATGCGCTTCTCGAAGATCACCCGGTCTTCCGGCGTCAGCTCCAGCACCTCGACGATCACGTCGAGCACCTGCTGCCAGTCGCCGGAGCGCTCGCGGGTCATGCTCAGGCTGAAGCTCGGACGGTTGTCCGCCACCACCACGCCGTTGCGGTCGAAAATCAGGCCACGGGTCGGCGGGATCGGCTGAACGTGAACCCGATTGTTTTCCGACAGGGTCGAGTGATATTCGTACTGAATCACCTGCAAGTAATACAGCCGCGCAATCAGCACGCAAATCAGTGCCACCACCGCAATTGCGCCGAACACGACGCGACCACGCACCAGACGGGCGTCTTTTTCGTGGTCCTTGATGCGGATCGGCTGAGACATGAGGGCGGGTTACTTGTGGTAAGGGTGGCCGGACAGCACGGTCCAGGCACGATACAACTGCTCGCCGATGAGGATGCGCACCAGCGGGTGCGGCAGCGTCAGCGGCGACAATGACCAGCGCTGATCCGCGCGGGCACAGACTTCCGGCGCCAACCCTTCCGGGCCACCGACCATGAAGTTGACCGTGCGCGAGTCCAGGCGCCAGCGATCGAGTTCGACCGCCAGTTGCTCGGTGCTCCACGGCTTGCCATGAACCTCGAGGGTGACGATCCGCTCGTTCTGCCCGACCTTGGCCAGCATGGCTTCGCCTTCCTGACGGATGAAGCGGGCCACGTCGGCGTTCTTGCCACGGGTATTGAGCGGAATTTCCACCAGTTCCAGCGCCAGCTCGGACGGAAGACGCTTGGCATACTCATGCCAGCCTTCTTCCACCCACTTGGGCATGCGTGAACCGACGGCGATCAGTCGCAGTCGCACAGCAATCCCTTACAGCTGGTCTTTGTTGAGCTTGGTGAAATGCTCGTGGGTGTTTTCCGGGCTGTGGTGCTTGGCGTCCGCCGCACGGCTCTGCTCGGCACCGGCCCACAGGCGTTCCAGGTCGTAGAACTGACGTGCCGAGGCAGTCATCATGTGCACGATCACCAGGTCCAGGTCCAGCAGCACCCAGTCGCTGTCGCCCTTGCCTTCTTCGCCCAGCGGCCTGGCGCCCTGCTTTTTCACTTCTTCGCGAACCTTGTCCAGCATCGCGTTGATCTGGCGGTTGGAGGTACCGGTGGCGATGATCATGTAGTCGGTGATGCTCTGCTTGTCGCGCACATCAATGATCTGGATGTCCTGGGCTTTCACGTCTTCCAGGGCTGCAACGGCCACCTTGACCAGTTCGTCGCCCTTCAGCGGTTCGTTGGTGTTGACCGGTTCTGGCAGCGGGGCGCTCTTGAATGTGCCTTTGCGCTTTACTTTGGTTTGGTCTTTGTCAGTCATATAAAACTCGTTTTGCTCATATTTTCGGCGGCTTGGCGACACGTGGATTCGTATCAGTGAAGCACGCCTTGTTCAGTTCGACGCACGGTACAGACCGTGCGCATCGATGTAGGCCAGGACCGCGTCGGGCACCAGGAAACGTACCGACTTACCGCTGGCCAGCAGTTGACGGATCTGGGTGGCGGAAACCGCGAGCGGTGTCTGCCAGACGAATGCAATCTGTCCGCTCGGCCCCTTCAGGGCCAGCGGGTCGCTCACCGAACGCGCTGCCAGCAGGTTGCGCAAGGCATCCGGCGGTTCGCTGTCGGCGTCCGGGCGCTGTAGCACCAGGATGTGGCAATGCTGGAGCAACTCTTCCCAGCGGTGCCAAGTGGGCAGGCCGCAAAATGCGTCCCAGCCCAGAAGCAGAAAAACCTGGGTCTCGGCGGCCATTTCGGCACGCAGCGACTCCAGGGTATCGATGGTCCAGGACGGCTTGTCCCGCTGCAATTCGCGGGCGTCCACCACCAGCGGCGGCACACCGGCCACCGCACACTCAACCATCGCCAGCCGGTCCTGCGCCGACACCTGGGGCGTATCGCGGTGTGGCGGCCGGGCGCTGGGCATCATGCGCAGCTCATCGAGCCCCAGCGCTTCGGCGACTTCCAGCGCGCCACGCAAATGGCCGATGTGCACCGGGTCGAACGTCCCGCCCAGGACGCCAATGCGCCGGGGACGGGACTTCTTGCCGGGTTTCGGCGCTTTCAGGTCGAGGTCGGACAAGTCAGACCGTCGCCTGGCCGCGCAACTGGCCATCACCGACCACGATGTACTTCTCGCAGGTCAGTCCTTCCAGGCCCACCGGGCCACGGGCGTGCAGCTTATCAGTAGAAATGCCGATCTCGGCACCCAATCCGTATTCGAATCCGTCGGCGAAGCAGGTCGGGGTGTTGATCATCACCGACGCCGAGTCGACCTGAGCCACGAACTGGCGGGTGTCGGCGAGGTTTTCGCTGACGATCGAGTCGGTGTGGTGGGAGCCGAAATGGTTGATGTGCTCGATGGCCTGATCCAGGCCATCCACCACGCGGATCGACAGGATCGGCGCCAGGTACTCGGTGCTCCAGTCTTCTTCGGTCGCCGCTACGGCTTCGATGATCGCCCGGGTGCGTTCGCAACCACGCAGTTCGACGCCTTTTTCGCGGAACTGCTTCGCCATCGACGGCAGGAAATCCTTCGCAACACTTTGATCGACCAGCAAGGTCTCCATCGCACCGCAGATGCCATAGCGATAGGTCTTGGCATTGAAGGCGATGCGCTGGGCTTTCGCCAGGTCGGCGTGTTCGCTGACATAGACGTGGCAGATGCCGTCCAGGTGCTTGATCACCGGCACCCGGGCGTCACGGCTGATGCGCTCGATCAGGCCACGGCCACCGCGCGGTACGATCACGTCGACGTATTCGGGCATGGTGATCAGCGCGCCAACGGCGGCGCGGTCGGTGGTTTCCACCACTTGCACCACGGCGGCCGGCAGTTCGGCTTCGGCCAGACCGCGCTGGATGCAGGCGGCAATCGCGCGGTTGGAATGAATCGCTTCGGAACCGCCGCGCAGGATCGTCGCGTTGCCGGACTTAAGGCACAGGCTCGCGGCATCAATGGTCACGTTGGGACGGGATTCGTAGATGATCCCGATCACGCCCAGCGGTACGCGCATCTTGCCGACCTGAATGCCCGACGGACGGAAGCTCATGTCGCGGATCGCACCGACCGGATCCGGCAGCGCTGCGACCTGACGCAGGCCGACGATCATGCCGTCGATGCGTGCCGGGGTCAGTTCCAGACGTTCCAGCAGTGCCGGCTCCAGACCGTTGGCGCGACCGGCGGCCAGATCCTGTTCATTGGCTGCCGCAAGCTCGGCGCGGGCGGCGTCCAGAGCATTGGCGGCGGCCAGCAGGGCGCGGTTTTTCTGCGCGGTGCTGGCACGGCCGATGACGCGGGAGGCTTCGCGGGCGGCGCGACCCAATCGGGTCATGTAGTCAAGAACGGACTCAGTCATGGTCAGCTGGGGTCTTGGCAAAGAGGAAAGCGGCAGATTATAGCTGCCGCGTCCCGGGACTAACAGCGGTGACGGGCGGATGGTCGAAATGGACGGCGATTTGCCGATGTTCAGCCGGGATTAAGCCGCGAATTGTTATCATCACGACCTCCTCCGCCTGGATAAACAGTGTTTGCCATGTCCAACCTGACCGTTCGCGCCACCTCCGCGCGCCAGCCTGTCGGCCTTGCGGACGCCTTTTTCGACCGTGACGCCCAGACGCTGGCCAAGGATCTGCTCGGCAAAGTCATCCGCCACCGCGTCGGCGATTTGTGGCTCAGCGCCCGAATCATCGAAACCGAGGCCTATTACTGCGAGGAAAAAGGCAGCCACGCGTCCCTCGGCTACACAGAAAAGCGTAAGGCTTTGTTTCTGGACGGCGGCCACATCTATATGTACTACGCCCGTGGCGGCGATTCGCTGAACTTCAGCGCGCAGGGTCCGGGCAATGCAGTGCTGATCAAATCGGCCTATCCGTGGGTCGACGAGATCAGTGGCCCGGCCAGTCTGGCGCAGATGCTGCTGAACAACCCGGATGCCCAGGGGCGACCGCGCCCGTCACAGAAACTGTGTGCCGGGCAGACGCTGCTGTGCAAGGCGCTGGGACTGAAAGTGCCGGTGTGGGATGCCAAGCGCTTCGACCACGAAATTCTGCTGGTGGAAGACACCGGCCCTGCGCCGACCCACGTAATTCAGACCACCCGCCTGGGCATTCCCCATGGCCGCGACGAACACCTGATGTATCGCTTCGTCGATGCCGCCTATGCCCAGTGGTGCACGCGGAACCCGCTGCGCCGGGGCCAGGTCGAAGGTCGCGATTATTTTCTGCTGTGAATGCACACCCTTCGGCTCGCCGATCAGGGACATCAATGAAATGGAGTGGTTTGTATGGGCCCATGGCTCGATAGCGTGACCGGGTGGCTGGCCGCCAATCCGCAGTGGCTGGCCGCCGCCGTGTTCATCGTGGCCTGCGTGGAATGCCTGGCGATTGCCGGGTTGATCGTGCCCGGTACGGTATTGCTGTTTGCCGTGGCGGTGCTGGCCGGCAGCGGTGCACTGTCGTTAAGCGAAACCCTGTTGCTGGGTTTCCTCGGCGGGATTCTCGGCGATGTGATTTCGTATTTCCTCGGCCGCCACTTCCACCAGAACATCCGGCGCTTACCGGGGTTGCGCCATCACCCGGAATGGATGGCCGGCGCCGAAACCTACTTCCAGCGCTACGGTATCGCCAGCCTGCTGGTCGGACGCTTCATCGGCCCGTTGCGACCGATGTTGCCGATGGTCGCGGGCATGTGCGACATGCCCTTCCCGCGCTTCGCCGCCGTGAGTCTGCTGGCGGCGGCCGGCTGGAGCCTCGCGTACCTGCTGCGGGGCTGGGCCACCGGCGCGGCGATTCGCCTGCCGTTGCCGGAAGGCTTCTGGCTGCAGGCCGGCATCGTCGCCGGCAGTATTGCGGTGATGGTCGGCCTGAGCGCCAACAGCAGCTTGCGTCGTCATCGCCGGGCGACGCTCTGGATCAGCAGCATGAGCCTGTTGATCCTGATCGGCCTGTTCATCGGCTACCCGTACCTGACCGCCCTCGATCAGGGCGTCATGACCCTGGTGCAGGAACACCGCCGCCCGGCGCTGGATGAAGTCGCGGTGGTTTTCACCCTGATCGGTGAATTCCGCAACATGCTGCTGTTCAGCGCCCTGCTGACTGCGTTGCTGTTGCTGTGCCGACAGTGGCGCCACGCGATCTTCGTGGGCGGCACCCTGCTCGTCACGGCCCTGGCCAACACCGGCACCAAAATGTTCTTCGCCCGGGTGCGCCCGGAAGTACTGACTGATCCGCTTACCAGCTACAGCATGCCCAGTGGTCACGCTTCGGGGTCGTTCGCGCTGTTCCTGGCGCTCGCCGTGCTGGCCGGACGCGGGCAGCCGCCACGGCTACGCCTCACCTGGCTGTTGCTCGGCTGCATACCGGCGCTGGCCATTGCCCTGTCACGGGTGTATCTGGGCGCGCACTGGCCAACGGATGTCCTTGCCGGCGCCATGCTCGCCGCCTGTGTCTGCGCAGCGGGGCTATGGCTGAGCCAGCGCCGTTCGCCACTCGGTGCGATGCCGCAGAAAGTCTGGTGGCTGGTGCTGCCAGCCTTGGTCGCCTTGTTCGGTTTTTTTGTATTGCGCCATTTGCCGCATACGTTGTTGCGATATTCATACTAGGCCGGGGAGGCCCATCACGAATCCGTCTAACGGACAAATCATGCAGACACGCAATTGAACACAGTGTGTCTTATATTTTCGAGGCTCTCGCACACAAAGTGTTTGAGCCTTTTTATTGCATAGCCAAAACAAAGCACACGCTCTTTGAATAGCAACTTTGTTTAAAACATCAAACAACCAGATCCAGCCAGGCACTGTTCAAACTAACGTCTTCCTGTTTAAAGCCGCTCTCTAAAGCGGACCAGACCATACACCCAATCAAACAGACGCACACTTGCAACCACACAAACAGCAAAACAAAAACCAAGTTAACCGACAACAATTCATGCCAGCTTAATCACTCAGATAATCATCACGGAGTATGAGCCTTGGCAAAACCCTTTCAACTCGACACGGAAACTATTCCTACCGAGTTAATTAAAATATCCGACATTAACGATGCTGTGACTCTTCCCGGTGTGGCAGAACATAACCGGTCCTCACCCACCCTGAGTCAGGTGGACGAACTGTTCGGCCCCTTGAGATTTGGTGAACTGACCGTGAGCCGTCAAGAACTCCAGGCCCTGGGCGCCCGACTCGACGGGCAAGCCATCACGGCCGCCGGCACCTACTTTTCCGAACCCGATCAAGCTTTCATCAATGCGCTGGAATTCGACCCGGCACAGGTCGAACAACGGATCAAGTCGGTCAATGCACAGGAAGGCCGGCTGATCCCGCCACTGCTGTACGAGATCGTCACACTGCGCTCATCGAATGCTTCACCGCTGATGCGTGAGGTGCCGACGGGCGAATCCGCCGCTGCGATGAACAAAATCATCGAGACGCTGAACGCCTCGCAGCGTCTGGACATTCGCAAGGACCCACTGGCCGGGCCGTTGCCGGACTGGGTCGACAAAGCCAAAAGTCGCGGCATGACCAGCATGGGCGTCGGACTGCAAGCGTATGGCCTTTACAGCGCTTACATCGGCGCCATCGATGCGATGAAAAAGGGCCAGACCGCCGAGGTGCTTATCAACGTGGGAGGCGGACTCGCGGAGATCACCTCGCTGGGACTGGAATACGCCCTGAACAAGACCGGCGATCAGATGATTCGCCAAGGGGCCATGGTTTTCGAGCAGTTCGGCAAAACCACCATGGGGAAGTGGCTGTGTCGCGGATCGGGACTGATCGCCAGTGTTCTCACGTTGCCCTTTGATATCTATACCGCCATCAAGTCCTTCAGTGAAGCCGCCGAGGCCCAAGGCAAACAGGCGCAGGATCTGTACGTCACCGGCGGGCTCAGCGTGTTCAGCGGCGTACTGTCCCTGACCCTCGGCTGCGCAGCATTGATGGGTTTCCAGGCGGCCGGTCCGGTGGGCATTGCCGCTGCCGCCATCATGATTATCGGCGCCCGCGTCTATGGCGCGGTACGGATGGTCGACGATATCGACGACTACATCGAGCTGAGCGTGAACGAGCGCTGGCGTTCCGGCTGGTTTGCGTTCACCGGGCAGGAGCAGGACAAGGCACTGATGGAGCGTTTCACCGTCGCCAAGACCCATGCCGACTACGCGAAGGCCTTGAAGACCAAGAGCGTTGCCTGGCTGGATCATGAACTGAAGGACAGTGTCGACACCGTGGTCAATGGCCGCTTCGACGTCAAACTGCAGCCCACCCGACTGTACAAGTACCAATGGAGCGAGGGCGAATCCACCTACACCACAAAAAATCTGCCGGTCATCGAAGAGACCGATGACACCTGGGATGCGAGTGCAGGTCTGCCGGCGGATGATGCGGTCATCAGCAAGGGCATCAATGACCCCGCCAAAGGCGTGCTGTGGAATCTGGGTGGCGGCGCCGATACGGTCAAAGGCGTAAGCGACAAACCGAACCTGTTCAGCTACGGCGCCGGTACAAAAAATCTGAGCGGTGGAATCAAGGACGACTCCTTTCTTTTTCAGTCGGCCGCCGACGGACTCGACACCACCCCCGAGCAAGTCAGCCTGTTACAAGGGGGAGAAGGTGTCGACCTGCTGTGGCTGCAGGGCAGAGAAAAGCCTGCGAGTCATGGATCTGCCGCAGCGCCCTATGTCGGGTATGACGTGAACCTGCAAGACGGCACGCTCGGATTACGTTCAGCGAACCCCGAGAAGGCCCCGGTGCTCCATACGCGTTTCGAAGCCATTGAAAAAATCGAAACACTGGCCGGGGCTTCCAACCGGGTCACGGGCTCGGCTCTGGCGGACACCATCGCTGCCAATGGCAACGACCGGGTCGAGGCTGGCGCGGGAGACGATCATATTACTGTTCGGGGCCGGCATGGCATCGTCGAGGGAGGTCTCGGCAGCGACACCTACATTCTCGATGCAACGAGTCTCAATGTTTCCATCACCGAAGACGGCCAGGATCCGAGCAAGGTGTACCTGGGCGTAGCGCTCGAGGCCATCCAGCGCTGGCAACTGCGTGACGACGCCGTGGTGATCGAGACCTTGCGCGATGACGATCCTCGCTCACGGAGACGCCAACTGGTGCTCGAGGCGGTGTACCGGACAGTCGATAACAAACGCCTGCTGCAAAATGACCAATGGACGTTCATCACACAAGACGGCTACCACCTGCAACCTGCGTGGCCAGCCGAAACCCCGGACCTGAGCGACACGCCCCTGAGCGTCGTCGTGGTCACCGCGGGTGTGTCCAGGATCTCCCCGGTTCAGCTCAACGACGCGCCTCATAAAATCTCACCCAAGCCGCACTCGTTCTATTTCGTGTCCCGCAAAAGCCATCACACCATTCTTGTAGCTCCAAAAAATGAAACGCAACGGCGCAGCACCTTGTATGTCGAATACGACAGTTCGGAAATCAACGAAGTCAGAGCCATTTATGATGTCCGCGTCTCGAATACGGGAGCCTTCACCTGGCTCGGTTACCGCAATATCCACTTCACCCTGACATTCCTGCGGGGCGGCCTGCTGTCGCTGCACGACTGCGTATTTGAAAACCCGGGCCGGAAAACCGACGTGGGTAACAGCCTTCATGCACCCGGCTGGACAATGAATCACGCTGTCACACTGGTGATGCGCGATGGCATTTCCTACCACCTCGACTTCCCCCGCACCGCTTACCTAGAGGACGCCAGGAACCCGGGATATCGACTGGTGCAAAGCCGCGAATCGCTGCGTCAGCGCGCGGGCCAATACCTGTTCGTCAGGCCCTCCATCGACAAACGCACCTTGAAGACGACCCCTCAGCGGGTGGATTTCCGAAACACTGAACATTACAGCAACCACTGGCTGGAGGGCCGATCCTCGACCTACGAGCTGTATCCCGTCCGCAACACATCCATTCGACTGTCCACCGCGACCTCAGACGCCAGTCTCACAGGCTCATCCACCTGGAACATTCATACAGCACAACTGCAGGAAGTCATCACCGACCATCAACTGACCATCAAGGACGACCTGCTCAAGGTCGGCAGCGTTCACGTGCATCTGCCCGACAGCAGCGACCCGGGATTACCGCTGGAAACCGTCAACGTCATCCTCGCCTCCGGCAACCGCTACAGCATCAACGCCTTGTTTGAAACGATCGGTCTGTATGCGGTCAACGTGGCGGGCAGCGCCTCGATCCAGTCAGTCGTAGCGTTGATACAAGAACACAAGAGCCGTGAGTTACTGGAATGGGATGAAGTTCATGTCCTGAACGTCCGATTGCCCGGCGCGCCGGCGGCCCGGATCTTTTACAACGCGTCGACCGGACACTGGACCCGGCATGACGATGCATCGAACCCCATCGACCCCGAACAGCTGACCATTGGAGAAACACCGCTTACCACCCCCTCGCCGAACTGACTCAACGCTGCACCCATCCATAATTCAATCGTCAAGGAATGACACCATGCGCCCCAAAAACCCATCATCCCCCACAACCAGAACCGACTCGACGACGCACGCACCGAGCATCAGCCGGCCACGGCCGGACGCGGACCTGCCATTGCTGCACCGGCCACCATCGGAATTGCCCGACCCTGCAGCCCCCGTTCCAAGCCCCGGCAGACTCCCTGATGCGGCCAACGTCCCTCCCAAAGTCGAGACTTCGGACCTGCCGGCCATTCAGACCGAATCCCGTGCCGGCCTGACCCCTTACCTCTTGAGCCCTGCGCTGTTGCGCAACATGCAGGCAGCCGATGACGACGGCTTTCGTTTTGTCGTCGGGCGCCGGTTCGTCGATATCAAGGATGTCGGCACGGTACATGTGGAATTCGACACGGCGCTGAACGCCTATCGAATAACGGATCTATACAAGAAACTGCCACCGGGCCCGCAGATCTTGCGCACCCCGGGTGAAACCACCTGGACCCCGGTGCAACAGGCGCAGACACCATCGCGGCACAAACATACCTCCACAGATGATGCTGCTCGCGACGCGGCCACGGCGGCCAAACGCCCGACCCTTTCCCCGCCGCCCACTCAACCGGCCAAGCCATTGCCGGCGCTGAGCCTGGGTCATTTCAATCCGGCCCACTACCCGCAAGTGCAGGTCGATGCCCAGGGTTATTATCGAAGGGAGGAAGTCGCCTTTGATCCGCAGAGGGTCACCTATCATTACGGTTTCAGGGACACCAAGGATTATTGGGTAGCGGTTGACGAGCCGCCCGCCGGCTTCAATGGCACGCCGACCCACCTGACAAACTGGACGGATCATGAAATCTGGCAGACCTACGGTCTTCACGGCCAGGCCATCTCGCGCTTTCGGCTCGACGCCCAAACTCACGGCACTCGTCCCGGTTGGGCGCGACCGCTGGAAACCGACAACCCGCGCAAGGATCTGCTCGGCGATGCCCTGAAATGGCTGCATCCACAGATGACGCCTGACGAACGAGTAGCCCATCTGCGCGCCTACAATCTGTCGCCGGGGCAGCACGCACAGTTGCGCAAGGACTTGCTCGACAATCCGCAACAAATGCCCCAATGGGCCGAGCAACACAAGTTGCGCTCTGTCGACGAGAACGACCCGACGCGTTTCGAGCCACTGCGTCAGGAAATCGAACCGCTGCTCCTGCCATTGCGCAATGGCACGATCCGACAAAAAAGCATGTTCGATCTTGATGAAAGCATAAGCCCGACTTTTTTCGCCGCCTTCTTGACCTCGTTGGGCTACAAGCGCAACGCCAGCGACTGCCTGTACCGAACAGACATTCCCGGCCTGTTCAGGGCCGATGAGCGCACACCGTTCGAGTTCAACAACGATGGCCGAATGCTGCCACGCATGCTCCATAAACGCGGTGCGACGAGCGAAAAACCGATCAGCGCCACGATCAGCCTGAAGTTGGTTCACGAGTACGCAGGACAGGGTTCGAACGCTCCTGATAAGGAATACTTGCGGTACAACAATCAGAAGAACAAGTACCCCGGAAAAAAACCCGGCGAGTCCGACAACGACTCAGGAGAGTCCGACAATGAATGGTCCGATACGTCCGATGTCGAGCTGGACGCCGAGCGGAACTATGAAACGATCCGGCACGACCAGAGTTTCATTTTCAAATACGTCATCGATACCCGAAACATGGAGGTGGTCCTGAGGGAGGAGAACCTGTTTCTGAATGGCGGCGCCGAAGAACGCGGGGCGTGGTTCCCTGAAGACGAAAACGAAGCCTTGATATCCGCCTCCAGGAGGGGCATCCCTACAGAACGGATCTGGCTGCTCGACTCAACCGGCACCCGCGCGGTGAAGGTCGACGATGTCGTCGATCAGGCGCCGTATCTCAACAGCATGGAGGAAGACACACACTCCGGCAGCGCCAACCAGCATGAATATGACGCGCTCATCGACGCAGCGACCGAGGCAGGCAAACCCGTGCTGTATCTGGACGAGGGCAAGGAGTGGTTCGCCAACGATATCGTCTGGCCTGAGTGACCGAGGCGGTCCTAGGCGAACAGTTCACCCTGCAACTCGTCGAGCAACGCCTGGATCGCATCCAGGCGTTGCTGCGGATCGTCGAGTTGCAACAGGTCGATCTTGTCTTCCTCGGCAAACGGCAGCAGGTAGGCCAACTGGTTCGCCAGCGCCTGCTGCCCCGCCGCTTCGATGCCCATGTTCAGCGCTTCGACCATCGGATGCTCGGCCAGGGCCTTGAGCAGCGCCACCAGATCAGCGTCTTCGTCCTGCAGAGGCTGCTCGGGCTCTTCATCCAGCCACTCGACCTCCGCGACGATCAGCTGATCGCGCTGCACCTCGGTGCGCAGAACATGAAAGCGCCGCCCGCCCTGCACACGAATTCCCAGCAGGCCGTTGTCCTGTTGCTGGAAATCGGTGATCCGCGCTTCGCACCCGACCATCGCAAATCCTTCGGGCGCCACTCCGACTTCGTGGCCTTCGAGGATGCATACCACACCAAACCCGCCGCCCTGTTTCATGCAGCGGCCGATCATGTCCAGATAGCGCGCCTCGAAGATCTGCAGATCCAGATTGCAGCCGGGAAACAGCACCGTGTTCAGCGGAAAAAGCGGCAGACTCATAGACATTTCCTTACACCACCATCGACACCGCCAACGGCAGGAACACCGCCGTGGCCACGCCCATCAGACTCATCGCCAGCGCCGCGAAGGCGCCGCATTCATCGCTTTCCTGCAACGCCACCGACGTACCGACCGCGTGCGCTGTCATGCCCAGCGCCATGCCGCGCGCCTCGGGGCTGTGTACGCCCAGGCGAGTCAACAGCGCCGGGCCGAAGATCGCACCGATCACCCCGGTAATCAGCACGAACACCGCCGCCAGTGCCGCGACACCGCCGATCTGCTCGGCCACCAGCATGGCGATCGGCGAGGTCACCGACTTGGGCGCCATGGTCATCAGAATCATGTGATCGGCCCCGAACCACCAGCCCAGTGCCACGCCCATCCCCGTGGCGACCACGCCGCCTATCACCAGCGTAGTAAAAATCGGCCAGAACAATTGGCGGATGCGCCGCAGATTCAAATACAGCGGCACGGCCAGCGCCACGGTTGCCGGCCCCAGCAGAATGCTGAGGATTTCCGTGCTCTTGCGGTACTCGGCGTAGGTCACGCCGCAGCCGACCAGCACGCCGATCACCAGCAGCATCGAGACCAGCACCGGTTGCAGGAAGATCCAGCGGGTTTTCTCGAACGCCGCCAGCACCAGTTGATAGGCCCCCAAGGTAATGCCGATGCCGAACAGGGGATGGTGAATCACCGAGGCCCAGGCGCCTTGCCAGTCGAACAGCATCAGGACTCCTCCGAATGCGGCGCGTGACGTTTGACCAGACGCTGCATCAGCACCCCAGCGAAAGCCATCGACAGAATCAGCGACACCACCAGCGCACCGACGATGGCCCAGAAATCCGCGGCAATCGCTGTGGCATACACCATCACGCCCACCGCCGGCGGCACCAGCAGCAACGGCAGATAGCGCAACAGGCTGCCGGCTGCGAGGTTCAGCGGCTCCCCGACTTCACCACGCACGATCAGGAACACCAGCAACAGCAAAAGGCCGATGATCGGCCCCGGCAGCACCGGCAACAGCAAATGATTGAGGGCCGTGCCGAGCAATTGAAACAGCACCAGCATGGTCAGGCCACGTAGCAACATCGGACATCTCCGTCTTACTTTCCAACCCGCAAGTCGTCGGCATTATAAGCACGCCTGCGCTATGGATCGGCATTCGCCAAAAGCATGGTCGGTTGACCTGAGCAAATCGCCATGATGATCTACAGTGGTTCGCAGGGCGGTCAAATCCCCCACCTGAAAAACTATAAAACCGATGAACCCAAGGAGAGTCTCAATGCCCTATGTTCCAGTTGCAGAGCTCAAAGATTATGTCGGCAAGGAACTCGGACGTTCCGAATGGCTCACCATCGATCAGGAGCGCATCAACCTGTTCGCCGAAGCCACCGGGGATTATCAGTTCATCCACGTCGATCCGGTCAAAGCCGCGCAAACGCCATTTGGCAGCACCATCGCCCACGGATTCCTGTCGCTGTCGCTGATCCCCAAACTGATGGAAGACATTCTGGTTCTGCCGCAAGGCGTGAAGATGGTGGTCAACTACGGCCTGGACAGCGTGCGCTTCATCCAGCCGGTCAAGGTCGACTCCAAAGTCCGACTCAAGGTCGATCTGGGTGAAGTGACCGAGAAAAAACCTGGCCAGTGGCTGCTCAAGGCCACCGCCACCCTGGAGATCGAAGGTTCGGACAAACCGGCCTACATCGCCGAACCGCTGTCGCTCTGCTTCGTTTAAGCGCCTGGATGCGAAGCGGCTCACGCTGTTTCGCATCCGCTCCTCCCTGCCGGCTGTATAAGGTCACATAGCTGCGGCATACTCGGTCGCCTAATTGCCCGGATCCCGCTATGCGCTCATTCGCCCCTCTTGCTCCCCTTGCCTTGACCCTTTTGCTGGCCGCGTGTGGCGACGGCGAATCGCTGTTGCCGCCGGATGCGCGCCTGCCCGACGGCGGCCGCTATCGCGGTGAACTGGTCGATGGCTTGCTGCAAGGCCAGGGCCGGGTCGACTACCCCAACGGCAGCTGGTACGCCGGGGCGTTCGACAAGGGGCAATGGCATGGCCAGGGCGAATGGCACGGCAGCAATGGCGAGGTCTATCGCGGCAACTTCCAGCAAGGGCTGTTCGACGGCCAGGGCACGTTGACCACCACCGCCGGCAGCTACACCGGCGGTTTCAAGCTGGGCCGGCGCGACGGCGAAGGCACCCTCAAGGAAAACGCGATGACCTATCGCGGCGAATTCAAGGCCGACCAGTACTCCGGGCTCGGTCGCCTGGAGCTGGACGACGGCAGCTCCTATCAGGGCCAGTTCGCCCACGGCAAACCCAATGGCGAAGGCCAGCGCGGCGATGCCAGCGGCAATCAGTTCACCGGCCACTTCGTCAATGGCCAGCTCGAAGGCAACGGCACCTTCAACAGCGCCGACGGCGACATTTACGTCGGCGGTTTCAAGAACAATCAACTGCACGGCAAGGGCCGCTACGAAAACGCCGACGGCGACGTCTGGCTCGGGCAGTTCAAGGAAGGCGCGCTGACCGGGAAGGGTGAATTGATCGGCGCCGACGGCAGCCACTACATCGGTTACTTCAATGATTGGCGCTTCAGCGGTCAGGGGCGCCTGAACCTGTCCGATGGCAGTTTCTACGTCGGCGGATTCGACAGCGACAGTTATTCCGGACGCGGCACCCTGGTGCTCACCGATGGCAGCGTGCTCAGCGGCACCTGGATCAACGGCCAGCGGGTACGCGATGCCGACGGCAAATTGCTGCCGGACACCCTCGAACTCGGCCTGCTGGCCCAGGGTCGCCTGCTTGACGAGGCGCTGGCCAACGTACCGGCCTCAACCCCGGCAGTGGAGCTGTACACCCTGACCCTCGGCGGCGACGGCAAACAGAGCGTGTTCCTGCGCGAATCCGATTACGTCGCGAACATGCTCACCAGCCGTTTTGGTGCCTTTGGCCAGATTCGCCTGGTCAACCACCGCGACCACCTCGGCGACCGGCCGATGGCCACCCGCGAAAATCTGCGGCGCGCCGCTCAAACCCTGGCCGAACGCAGCGGCCCGGAAGATCTGGTCTTCATCTATCTGACCAGCCATGGCACCGCCGAGCACGAGCTGGTGCTCGATCAGCCGCGAATGGAACTGGCCGACCTGCCCGCCGACGAACTCGCCGCCGTGCTCGCACCGCTGAAGAACCGCGACAAGATCATCGTCATCTCCTCGTGCTATTCCGGCGGTTTCATACCGGCGCTGAAGGACGAACGCACGCTGATCATGACCGCCTCACGCGCCGACCGCGTGTCGTTCGGTTGCTCCGAGGAGGCCAATTTCACCTACTTCGGCGATGCCCTGTTTGCCCAGGCACTGAACCAGACCGACGACCTGGAGCAAGCCTTCAAACTGGCCAAGGCCACCGTTGCCGAGCGCGAACTGGCGGACAATTTCGAAGCCTCCGAACCGCAGATCTGGGCGCCGAAAACCGTGCTGGCGCACTGGCAACTGCTGCGTAAACAACAAGCGAGAAAAGCATTGCAAAGTGCTGCGTTGAACGACGGAGCGACAAAGAGCAACTAAGCTGAACAGTATCAAGGGAGAGACACTATGTACTTGACGCCTCAGCATGTCTTGCTTGCCGGAGCCACCGGTCTGACCGGTGAACATCTGCTCGACCGCCTGCTCAACGAGCCAACGATCAGCCGTGTCCTTGCCCCCTCACGCCGGCCGCTGGCCGAACATCCGCATCTGGAAAACCCGGTCGGCGACCCACAGACCTTCCTGCCGCAGTTGGCGGGTCGCGTCGACATCGCCTATTGCTGCCTCGGCACCACCATCAAGCAGGCCGGCTCCGAAGAAGCGTTCCGCGCCGTGGATCTGGACATGGTCGTAGCCTTCGCCAAGCGCGCCCGGGAAATGGGCGCACGGCACCTGATGGTGATCAGTGCCCTGGGCGCCGATCGCCGATCCTCGATTTTCTACAACCGCGTCAAAGGCGAGATGGAATACGCGTTGCGCGCGCAGGACTGGCCGCAACTGACCATTTGTCGGCCATCGCTGTTGCTCGGCGAACGCAGCGAGCCCCGCCTGGGCGAGCAGCTTGCCGCGCCATTCTCCAAATTGATTCCTGGCAAATACCGCGGCATCGAAGCCTGCCAACTGGCCCGGGCCATGTGGCGGCTGGCGTTGGAGGAGCAGGACGGGGTACGGATCGTCGAATCGGATGAGTTGAGAAAACTCGGCAAGTAAAAACAAAAGATCGCAGCCATTGGCTGCGATCTTTTTAGAGTCCGCCAGTCGCCTGGAACCCCACGCCGATCACCGTCAGCAACGACAACGGCAACAGCAGCGTGTCGAGCAGTGCGCTGGCCGGCAGATCCACACCGGGGTAACTCGGCGCCTCGGCGCCGAATCGATCCATCGCGCAACATCCGCCATTCATCGCATACAGATCCAGCCGGGTGCCGGAATACACCACCGGCGCGCCGGGCTTGGCGGCATCCAGCGTGCGCGCCGTGGCGCAGCCAGTAAGTTGCAACACCAGCAGGATCGCCAGCAGCTTATTCATCGCTGCTCAGATGGTGTTCGCCCCAGCGCGGCAGCATGTCCTGGGGGATGCCCAGCAGGTTGAGAATCCGCGCCACCACGAAATCGATCAGGTCATCGATGGTCTGCGGCTGGTGATAGAAGCCCGGCGAGGCTGGCAGGATGGTCACGCCCATGTTCGACAACTTGAGCATGTGTTCCAGGTGAATGCTCGAATACGGCGCTTCGCGCGGCACCAGAATCAACTGGCGCCGTTCCTTCAACGTCACGTCCGCCGCCCGCTCGATCAGGTTGTTGCAGGCGCCGGTGGCGATGGCCGACAACGTGCCCGTCGAACACGGCACCACCACCATGGCCGCCGGAGCGCCGGAGCCCGAGGCCACCGGCGACATCCAGTCTTCCTTGCCGTACACGCGGATCTGCCCGGCGGCCGCGCCGGTGTATTCGGTGAGGAACGCCTGCATCATTTGCGGCTTGGCCGGCAACGACACGTCGGTCTCGGTGGCCATCACCAGTTGCGCGGCCTTGGAGATCAGAAAGTGCACCTCGCGATCCTCGCGCACCAGACAATCCAGCAGGCGCAAACCGTACTGGGCGCCGGACGCGCCGGTCATCGCCAGCGTGATGCGTTCGGGGCCATTGCTCTCGAAACGAGTGTTCATTTCAGCGCCTCGGCGAGTTTGCCGTGCAGGCCACCGAAGCCGCCGTTGCTCATGATCACCACGTGAGTGCCGGGCTGGGCCTGGCTCTTCACCCGTTCGATGATGCCTTCCAGCGAATCGCTGACGATCGACGGCACGGTGCACAACGCGGCGGTGCCTGCCAGATCCCAGCCGAGGTTGGCCGGGGCGTACCAGATCACCTGATCGGCATCGACCACGCTGTCCGGCAGACCGTCACGGTGGGCGCCGAGCTTCATCGAGTTGGAGCGCGGCTCGATGATCGCGATCAGCGGCGCATCGCCAATGCGTTTGCGCAAGCCGTCGAGGGTCGTGGCAATCGCGGTCGGGTGGTGGGCGAAGTCGTCGTAGATGGTGATGCCGCGCACTTCCGCGACTTTCTCCATCCGGCGTTTGACGCTCTTGAACGCGCTCAACCCGGCGATGCCCATCGACGGTACAACGCCGACGTGACG
Source organism: Pseudomonas sp. B40(2017) (assembly GCF_002112855.1). NCBI lineage: Bacteria > Pseudomonadati > Pseudomonadota > Gammaproteobacteria > Pseudomonadales > Pseudomonadaceae > Pseudomonas > Pseudomonas sp. B40(2017). The sequence goes on along the minus strand of NZ_NEIT01000008.1, from coordinate 111,747 downwards.
CGCGGCAGCCAGAGTGGCCAAGGCGTTGGCAACGTTGTGCTGACCGGTCAATTCCCACTCGACCACGCCTTGGGACACGCCTTCGAACATCACTTCGAACGCCGAGCCGTCGTCTTTCAGCAACTTGACCTGCCACTGACCGCCAGCACCGGTGGTTTGCACCGGAGTCCAGCAGCCCGTTTCGATCACGCGCTGCAAGGCCGGCTCAGTGGTCGGGTGAATCACCAGCCCTTCGCTCGGGATGGTGCGCACCAAGTGGTGGAATTGCCGTTCAATGGCCGGCAGATCAGGGAAGATGTCGGCGTGATCGAACTCAAGGTTGTTGAGGATCGCGGTACGCGGACGGTAGTGGACGAACTTCGAACGCTTGTCGAAGAACGCGCTGTCGTACTCGTCGGCTTCGATCACGAAGAACGGCGTGCCGCCCAGACGCGCCGACACCGAGAAATTCTGCGGCACGCCGCCGATCAGGAAACCCGGGCTCATGCCGGCGTGTTCCAGCACCCAGGCGAGCATGCTGCTGGTCGTGGTCTTGCCGTGCGTACCGGCAACCGCCAGCACCCAGCGACCTTGCAGCACATGGTCGGCCAGCCACTGCGGGCCGGAAACGTACGGCAGGCCTTTGTTCAGCACATATTCCACCGCCGGGTTGCCGCGGGACATGGCGTTGCCGATCACCACCAGATCCGGCGCCGGATCAAGCTGCGCCGGGTCGTAACCCTGGGTTAGCTGAATACCCTGAGCTTTGAGCTGGGTGCTCATCGGCGGATAGACGTTGGCATCGGAGCCGGTCACATGATGGCCCAGCTCTTTGGCCAGAACCGCCATCGAGCCCATGAAAGTCCCGCAGATACCCAGAATATGAATGTGCATAGTCGACCTCGTAAAACATGGCCGCAGGTTAGCGCAGGGAGGGGGAAATCGCATCCTTTAGCTGATGGAGCCGGGCGAGTGGATCACGACATCTCGGTCCGACTGGAGACTGTTGCCCTCACCCCAGCCCTCTCCCGGAGGGAGAGGGGGCTGATTTGTATGGCTTTCAGAATCTGAGTTCGACCGGATATCTATGTCGACGCAACTTGAGAGAAAACACCGGTCGGTTCCCTCTCCCTTGGGAGAGGGTTAGGGTGAGGGGGCTCTAACTGACACGCCGCTCGATCCCGTGCTTGCGCAGCTTTCTATAAAGCGTATTGCGGCTCACGCCCAGTTGCTGCGCCGTGTGGGTCATGTGCCAGCGTGTGTGTTCCAGCGCATTGAGCAACGCCAGCCGCTCGGCATCTTCCAATGGATGTTCGGACGACGATTCATCGACTTTGACCAACAGCGGCTGCACCTGCCGAAACATCGCCGGCAGATCCTCCAACCCGATCCGCCCTTCATCGCACAATGCCGCCAGCGTGCGCAGCACATTGCGCATCTGCCGCACATTGCCCGGCCAGTTGAAGCCCAGCAACGCCTGGCGCGCCGGTTCTTCGATCAGGATCTTTTCCCCGCCCGCCTCTTCGGCCAGCAGGAAATCCAGCAACTGAGATTTGTCACTGCGCTCGCGCAACGGCGGCAACGCGACTTCCAGTCCGTTGAGCCGGTAATACAGGTCTTCACGGAAACTGCCATCGTCGACCCGCTCCAGCAGATTGCGGTGAGTGGCGCTGATGATCCGCACGTTGACCGCTTCCGGCTCGCCGCCAATGGGCACCACTTGCCGGTCCTCCAGCACCCGCAGCAGACGGGTCTGCAAGGCCAACGGCATGTCGCCGATTTCATCGAGGAACAGCGTGCCGCCATCGGCCTGCTGCAACTTGCCGCGCATGCCGTCCTTGCGCGCGCCGGTGAAACTGCCGCCGCGATAGCCGAACAGTTCGCTCTCGATCAGGCTTTCGGGAATCGCCGCGCAGTTGAGGGCAACGAAGGCTTTGCCGGCGCGTTGACTGGCGTTATGCACAGCCTTGGCGAATGCTTCCTTGCCGGAGCCGGTTTCACCGTTGATCAGCAGCGGCACGTCACGCTCGAATACCCGCAACGACTTGCGGAAATCCGCCTGCAACGTCGCATCACCGAGGCAAATGCCTGCAAGACGCGGCGCTTCCACAGGCGCGGGAGCCGGCGCGACCGGCAACGGCCGGCGGGTCTCACCGCGCAGCACCGCAAACAGATGCCGCCCGTCACGGGTGCGCAGCGGCCAACTGGCGCTGGCATTGGCGCTGGCGCGCCCGAGCAACTCATCCAGCGAACAATCGAAAAACGCCTCAACCGGTTTACCGAGCAAGCCGCCACGAATGTGCCCGAGCAAATTCAATGCGCTCTGATTGACCGCGCTGATCCGCCCTTCCCCGTCAAACGCCAGCAGCCCTTCGCTGAACAGCCCGACGGACTCGGCCTGGAGATGAAAACGCAACAACCATTGATTATCGAAACAGCGCAGGAAATAGCAGCTCTCGATCATCTTCGCCGACAGATTGACCAGCGCCATGGTGTGGAACTGGCTCTGCCGCGAGACATCGTGCCGCGCCGAGGAAACATCGAGCACTGCCAGCAGTTCGCCGTGCGGGTCGAACACCGGACTCGCCGAGCAGGTCAGGCCGGTGTGACGGCCGCGAAAGTGTTCGTCCTGATGGATGGTCAGGGCCTGACGTTCCACCAGGCAGGTACCGATGCCGTTGGTGCCCTCGCAGGCCTCGCTCCAGTCGGAACCCAGCCACAGGCCGGCGCGTTCGAAAATCTTGCGTTCAGCGGGAGCGGTGACGCAGTTGAGGATCACCCCGCGCGCGTCGGTCAGCAGCACCGCGTGGCCGGCGCCGGAGAGTTGTTGATGCAGACTGCTCATTTCATTGCCGGCAATCTGCAACACCTGTTGCAGCCGTTCGCGGCTTTCGAGAACGCGACCGTGTTCGAGCACGGTCGGCGCCATGGTCAGAGCCGGGTCGAGGTGATAGTCCTCAAGACAACGCAGCCACGAACGGGCAATCGACGGGTCGGCACCGGGGCCGTGCAGGTGCGGCTTGCCCTGGGTGACGGTGAGAACCTGCCGGGCATGGCGACTCAAATGGTTGTCGTGCATTTCTTATTATTCTCCCCGAGGCTCATCGGCCCATGCGTGAAGTGGTGCCCAGCATCCTCCAGCCCACCGGTCTTTGCAATGCTGGCAAGACCGCCCGGTCACGGGCTGTGCCAGAAGCGGTACAAACTGTCACCCAGGCTGTACCGATACCGTCACAGGCGCTTGCCACTTGTCCGACAGAAATCACGCAAGGCCTTGATTTGCCTGACCTGCACGGCAGTGGCCCGGCCTTTGCTCTACGCTTATAGCAAGCGCTCATGCGCGTCTCTCTGATAAGTACAACAGCCAAGGAGAACATCATGCGTTACGCTCACCCCGGTACTGAAGGCGCCAAAGTCTCGTTCAAGAGCAAGTACGGTAACTACATCGGCGGCGAGTTCGTCGCGCCTGTCAAAGGTCAGTACTTCACCAATACCTCGCCGGTTAATGGCCAGCCGATTGCCGAATTCCCGCGCTCCACGGCCGAAGACATCGACAAGGCCCTGGACGCCGCCCACGCCGCTGCCGATGCCTGGGGTTCCACTTCCGCCCAGGCCCGCTCGCTGATCCTGCTGAAAATCGCCGACCGCATCGAACAGAACCTCGAAACCCTGGCGATCACCGAAACCTGGGACAACGGCAAAGCCATCCGCGAAACCCTCAACGCCGACATCCCGCTGGCTGCCGACCATTTCCGCTACTTCGCCGGGTGCCTGCGCGCCCAGGAAGGCAGCGCCGCCGAAATCGACGGCAACACCGTGGCCTATCACATCCATGAACCGCTGGGCGTGGTCGGCCAGATCATCCCGTGGAACTTCCCGATCCTGATGGCCGCGTGGAAACTCGCCCCGGCTTTGGCCGCCGGCAACTGCGTGGTGCTCAAACCTGCCGAGCAAACCCCGCTGGGCATCAGCGTGCTGCTGGAGCTGATCGGCGACCTGCTGCCGCCGGGCGTGCTCAACGTGGTGCAAGGGTTCGGCAAAGAAGCCGGCGAAGCCCTGGCCACCAGCAAGCGCATCGCCAAGATCGCCTTCACCGGCTCGACCCCGGTCGGCTCGCACATCATGAAGTGCGCCGCCGAAAACATCATTCCGTCCACCGTGGAACTGGGCGGCAAGTCGCCGAACATCTTCTTCGAAGACATCATGCAGGCCGAGCCAAGCTTCATCGAAAAAGCTGCCGAAGGCCTGGTGCTGGCGTTTTTCAACCAGGGCGAAGTCTGCACCTGCCCTTCCCGCGCACTGGTTCAGGAGTCGATCTATCCGCAGTTCATGGAAGCGGTGATGAAGAAGGTCAGCCAGATCAAACGTGGCGACCCACTCGATACCGACACCATGGTCGGTGCCCAGGCGTCCGAGCAGCAATTCGACAAGATCCTGTCGTACCTGGAAATCGCCAAGGGCGAAGGTGCCGAACTGCTGACCGGCGGCAAAGTGGAAAAACTCGAGGGCAGCCTGGCGACCGGGTATTACATCCAGCCGACACTGCTCAAGGGCACCAACAAGATGCGTGTGTTCCAGGAAGAAATCTTCGGCCCGGTGGTGAGCATCACCACCTTCAAGGACGAAGCCGAAGCCCTGGCGATTGCCAACGACACCGAGTTCGGCCTCGGCGCCGGCCTCTGGACCCGCGACATCAACCGCGCCTATCGCATGGGCCGCGCCATCAAAGCCGGTCGTGTATGGACCAACTGCTACCACCTGTACCCGGCGCACGCCGCGTTCGGCGGGTACAAAAAGTCCGGCGTCGGCCGGGAAACCCACAAGATGATGCTCGACCACTACCAGCAGACCAAAAACCTGTTGGTGAGCTACGACATCAATCCGTTGGGCTTCTTCTAAAACACGGGCTAGGCAGGTGTTTTTGCCTAGCCTTTCTACCGCTATCGCGAGCAGGCTCGCTCCCACACTTACAACGCGTTCCCCCTGTGGGAGCGAGCCTGCTCGCGATTGGCGTCCTTGATGACTACATACATAGCCTGGCCGCTCTGGCACGGGCCTTGCCTACCCGTCATTCAGGATTTGCCTGAACACTGCCGCTGCGTGAACAGCCTCCACCCACCCAACCGCTACTCCTGAAAGTCCAACAGATCGAACAATAAAAAAGACAGAGAGGACTTATGACTTCCACCACACAGCTCAAACCCACACTCGGCACCCTGCACCTCTGGGGCATTGCCGTCGGCCTGGTGATTTCCGGCGAATACTTCGGCTGGAGTTACGGCTGGGGCACCGCGGGAACCCTGGGTTTCCTGGTCACGGCCCTGATGGTCGCGACCATGTACACCTGCTTCATCTTCAGTTTCACCGAACTGACCACCGCGATTCCTCACGCGGGCGGGCCGTTTGCCTACAGCCGTCGGGCGTTCGGCGAAAAAGGTGGATTGATCGCCGGCATCGCCACCCTGATCGAATTCGTGTTCGCCCCGCCGGCCATCGCCATGGCCATCGGCGCCTATCTGAACGTGCAATATCCGGGGCTCGATCCAAAACTCGCGGCGGTCGGCGCGTATTTTGTGTTCATGACCCTGAACATCCTTGGCGTCAGCATCGCCGCGACCTTCGAGCTGGTGGTGACCGTGCTCGCCGTCGCCGAACTGCTGGTGTTCATGGGCGTGGTCGCGCCGGGCTTCAGCTTCAGCAACTTTGTGCTGAACGGCTGGTCCGGCGCCAATGAATTCACGATGGGTTCGATTCCGGGCATTTTCGCCGCGATTCCCTTCGCGATCTGGTTTTTCCTCGCCATCGAAGGCGCAGCCATGGCGGCCGAGGAAGCCAAGGATCCGAAACGCACAATTCCACGGGCCTACGTCAGCGGCATCCTGACTTTGGTGTTTCTCGCTATCGGTGTGATGGTGATGGCTGGCGGCGTCGGCGACTGGCGCCAACTGTCGAACATCAACGACCCGCTGCCGCAGGCGATGAAAGCGGTGGTCGGCAACAATTCGACGTGGATGCACATGCTGGTGTGGATCGGCCTGTTCGGACTGGTGGCGAGTTTCCACGGGATCATCCTCGGCTACTCGCGACAGTTCTTTGCCCTGGCCCGGGCCGGTTATCTGCCCAAAGGTCTGGCCAAACTCTCGCGTTTCCAGACCCCGCACCGGGCGATCCTGGCCGGCGGCGTGGTCGGCATCGCGGCGATCTACAGCGACGGTCTGGTCAATCTGCAAGGCATGACCCTGACGGCGGCGATGATCACCATGTCGGTGTTCGGCGCCATCGTGATGTACATCATCAGCATGCTCAGCCTGTTCAAACTGCGCAAAATCGAGCCGAACCTGGAACGCACCTTCCGCGCGCCGGGCTATCCGGTGGTGCCGGCCATCGCGCTGTTTCTGGCGCTGGTGTGCCTGGTGGCGATGGCCTGGTTCAACACGCTGATCGGTTGTGTGTTCCTCGGGTTCATGGCCGCCGGTTACCTGTATTTCCAGCTGACCGCCAAGCAACGCTCCGAAGCACCGGCAGACGCTATGCTCGAAGGTATATGAATTGCACCGGCACCGCGCCTTTCGCCCGGTGCCCGCTATATAGAAGTGCATAAAGATCCAATGTGGGAGCGGGCTTGCTCGCGAATGCGGTGCGTCATTCAACAATGATGTCGCCTGACACGACGCCTTCGCGAGCAAGCCCGCTCCCACAGGGGATCGAGTTATCCACAGAATCAGGAGGAACGCGCCCAATGGCCGCATTTGCCCATACCGTCGGCGCCCAGACCTACCGCTTCGACAGCCTCAAGGACGTGATGGCCAAGGCCAGCCCGGCACGCTCCGGGGATTTCCTGGCCGGCGTCGCCGCGCTCAACGATGGCGAGCGGGTAGCCGCGCAAATGGCACTGGCCGACATCCCGCTCACGCATTTCCTGCAGGAAGCGCTGATTCCCTACGAAACCGATGAAGTCACCCGACTGATCATCGACAGCCACGATAAACAGGCTTTCGCCGTGGTCAGCCATCTCACCGTCGGCGGCTTTCGCGACTGGCTGCTCAGTGACGCCGCCGATGAAACCAGCCTGCGCGCCCTCGCCCCCGGCCTGACGCCGGAAATGGTCGCTGCCGTTTCGAAGATCATGCGCGTGCAGGATCTGGTGCTGGTGGCGCAGAAGATCCGCGTGGTCACAAAATTTCGCGGCACCCTCGGCCTGCGTGGACGGTTATCCACAAGGCTGCAACCCAATCACCCGACCGACGAACCGTCCGGCATCGCCGCGAGCATTCTCGACGGTCTGCTGTACGGCAACGGCGACGCGATGATCGGCATCAACCCGGCCACCGACAGCATCGCCTCGATCTGCGCGATGCTGGAAATGCTCGACGCGATCATCCAGCGCTACGACATTCCGACCCAGGCCTGCGTGCTGACCCACGTCACCACCTCTATAGAAGCGATCAACCGTGGCGTGCCGCTGGATCTGGTGTTCCAGTCGATTGCCGGCACCGAAGCGGCCAACGCCAGTTTCGGCATCAACCTGAACATTTTGCAGGAAGGTTATGAAGCGGGCCTGAGCCTCAATCGCGGCACACTCGGGCAAAACCTGATGTATTTCGAAACGGGTCAGGGCAGTGCACTGTCAGCCAACGCCCACCACGGCGTCGATCAACAGACCTGCGAGACCCGGGCCTACGCCGTGGCGCGCCATTTCAAGCCGTTTCTGGTGAACACCGTCGTGGGATTCATCGGCCCGGAATACCTCTACAACGGCAAACAGATCATCCGCGCCGGCCTCGAAGACCACTTCTGCGGCAAGTTGCTCGGCGTGCCGATGGGCTGCGACATCTGCTACACCAACCACGCCGAAGCCGACCAGGATGACATGGACACCCTGCTGACCTTGCTGGGCGTGGCCGGGATCAACTTCATCATGGGCATCCCTGGCTCCGACGACATCATGCTCAACTACCAGACCACTTCGTTCCACGACGCGCTCTACGCGCGCCAGACCCTGGGCCTGAAACCGGCGCCGGAGTTCGAGCAGTGGCTGGCGAACATGGGCATCTTCACCCAGGCGGACGGCAAGGTCCGCTTCGGCAACAACCTGCCGCCGGCCTTCCGCCAGGCCTTGGCGCAACTGGGATGAGTCAGATGGAAAAACCGCCCGTCGATCCGCAAAACCCGTGGCTGGAGCTGCGTCGTCTGACCCCGGCGCGCATTGCCCTCGGCCGCACCGGCACCAGCCTGCCGACCCGCGCACAGCTGGATTTCCAGTACGCCCACGCACAGGCACGGGACGCGGTGCATCTGCCGTTCGATCACGCCGGGCTCAGCGCCCAGCTGACTGAACGCCAATGTGAAAGTCTTGTGCTGCACAGCGCGGCGGTGGATCGCAACAGCTACCTGCAACGCCCGGATCTGGGGCGCAAGTTGAGCGATCAATCGGCGCAAACCCTGCGCGAATACGCCCAGGCGCATCCGGGCGGTGTGGATCTGGTGATGGTGGTGGCGGACGGTCTGTCGGCGCTGGCGGTGCATCGGCATACCCTGCCGTTTCTCACCCGTCTGGAAGAGCAGATGAGCGCCGACGAATGGTCGACTGCACCGGTAGTGCTGGTGGAACAGGGTCGAGTGGCGATTGGCGATGAAATCGGCCAGTTGCTGGGCGCGAAAATGGTCGTAATGCTGATTGGAGAGCGTCCGGGCCTCAGTTCGCCGGACAGCCTGGGTTTATATTTCACCTACAATCCCAAGGTCGGCCTCACGGATGCTTATCGCAATTGCATCTCCAATGTGCGGCTGGAAGGGCTCAGCTATGGCATGGCGGCGCATCGCTTGCTGTATCTGATGCGCGAAGCCTGTCGGCGCCAGCTGTCGGGCGTCAATCTGAAGGACGAGGCGCAGGTTCAGACGCTGGAATCGGAAGCCGGTGCAGACATGAAGAGTAATTTCCTACTCGATCCGCCCCCAGCCTGAACCGTTTCCGCATTGCCTTTCTGCGCCGGTTTCAGGCAGGATCGATGCACGGCCGCCCGGGTTTCCCATCGCCGTCAGAGCACGTGAAGACAGCCACTTGAAGGACGAGACCTACCATGCGGATTATCCAAGCGACCCTCGAACACCTGGATTTGCTGACCCCGTTGTTCGTTAAGTACCGCGAGTTTTACGGCTCCCTGCCCTATCCAGACTCGTCCCGGGCCTTTCTCGAAAAGCGCCTGCGACGCAAGGAGTCGGTGATCTACCTGGCCCTGGCCGATGACGACGACAGAAAGCTCATGGGCTTCTGCCAGCTCTACCCGAGCTTTTCCTCGCTGTCGCTCAAGCGCGTGTGGATTCTCAACGACATCTATGTCGCCGAGGACGCCCGCCGCCAATTGGTAGCCGACAACTTGATCCGCACCGCGAAGAAAATGGCCAAGGAAACCCAGGCCGTGCGCATGCGCGTCTCCACCAGCGCCGACAATGAAGTGGCGCAGAAAACCTACGAATCCATCGGGTTCAAGGAAGACACCGAGTTCAAGAACTACGTGCTGCCGATCAGCGAAGAACTCTGATCGCGGGGTGCCCTGCGGGGAGGGAGCAGACTCCCTCCCCAAAATGAATGCCAACCCGACATTTATTCACACCGACATCCCCCGCTACAAAACCAACGCGCTTTTCACCCCTCTGCCCGTATAATCCCGATCTTTCCGGCTTGTAAGAAAAACTACACCCGCTTGTAGGCTTACACGAAGTCATCCGCACAGGTCTGCCGAGTCAGACCGTCACCACAGGTGCCTCCATGGATTTCAACCCGCTCGACCTTATCCTGCATCTCGATGTTTACCTCGACCTGCTGGTGAATAATTACGGGCCATGGATCTACGCCATCCTGTTTCTGGTGATCTTCTGCGAGACCGGTCTGGTGGTGATGCCATTCCTGCCGGGTGATTCCCTGCTGTTCATCGCCGGCGCAGTGGCTGCGGGCGGCGGTATGGACCCGGTATTGCTGGCGGGCTTGCTGATGCTCGCGGCGATTCTCGGCGACAGTACCAACTACGTGATCGGGCGAACGGCGGGTGAAAAGCTGTTCAGCAATCCGAACTCGAAAATCTTCCGCCGCGACTATCTGCAACAGACCCACGATTTCTACGACAAGCACGGCGGAAAAACCGTGACCCTGGCGCGCTTCCTGCCGATCATCCGCACCTTTGCACCGTTCGTCGCCGGTGTCGCCAAGATGCCTTACCCGCGATTCTTCGGCTTCAGCGTGTTCGGCACCGTCCTGTGGGTTGGCGGTCTGGTGACGCTGGGCTATTTCTTCGGCAACGTGCCGTTCATCAAGAAGAACCTGTCGCTGCTGGTGGTCGGCATCATCCTGCTGTCGCTGATTCCGATGATCATCGGCGTGGTTCGCAGCCGTTTCGGCGGCACCAAAGCCCAATCGCACTAAGCCGATGTGGTCGCTGAGCGCCTGGCGCCGCCGGCGCATTCTGGCCAGGCACCCGATTGCCGACGAACTGTGGCAGCGGGTGCGCCATCACCTGAGTTTTCTCGATGGCATCACGCCCGCTGAAGACCAGTGGCTGCGTGAAGCCAGCGTGCTGTTCCTCGAAGACAAACACCTGACCGCCCTGCCCGGAGTCGAGCTGCACCAGGAGCAACGCCTGCTGCTCGCCGCCCAGGCGCAATTGCCGCTTTTGCATCTCGGCGATCTGAACTGGTATCAGGGTTTCCACGAAATCGTCCTCTACCCCGACGACTTCCTCAGCCCCCAGCGCCATCGCGATGCCAGCGGCGTCGAGCATGAGTGGGACGGCGAACACAGCGGCGAGGCCTGGCAACAAGGGCCGATCATCCTCGCCTGGCCCGGCGTAATGGCCAGCGGTGGCTGGGAAGGCTACAACCTGGTGATCCACGAACTGGCGCACAAGCTCGACATGCTCAACGGTGACGCCAACGGCCTGCCCCCGCTGCATGCCGACATGCGGGTGAAAGACTGGGCCGAAGTGATGCAGGCAGCGTACGACGACCTCAATCGCCAGCTCGACCGCCATCCTGACGCCGAAACCGCCATCGACCCGTATGCCGCCGAGAACCCGGCTGAGTTCTTCGCCGTCACCAGTGAGTACTTCTTCAGCGCTCCGGACTTGTTGCACGAGGCTTACCCACAGGTGTATGCGCAGCTGCGGCTTTTCTATCGCCAGGATCCGTTGACCCGCCTGAAGCAACTTCAGGCCAGCGACCCGGTCTATCAGGCTCACGAGTAAAGGTCTGCACGACTTCCGGTACATGGCGTCCACGGCAGAATATGCCTATAATCGCCGCCACTTTTTGGTCAATCCGGCCAAGTGTTTTTGGTCAACTAACGGGGGCAAAGCCCAATGAGCTACAGCAAGATTCCGGCTGGCAAAGACCTGCCGAACGACATCTACGTCGCGATCGAGATCCCGGCCAACCACGCGCCGATCAAATACGAAATCGACAAAGACAGCGATTGCCTGTTCGTTGACCGTTTCATGGCCACCCCGATGTTCTACCCGGCCAACTACGGTTACATCCCGAACACCCTGGCTGACGACGGTGATCCCCTGGACGTGCTGGTCGTAACCCCTTACCCGGTTGCTCCAGGTTCGGTGATCCGCGCGCGTCCGGTCGGCATCCTGAACATGACCGACGACGGCGGCGGCGATGCCAAAGTCATCGCCGTTCCACACGACAAGCTGTCCCAGCTGTACGTGGACGTGAAGGAATACACCGACCTGCCAGCCCTGCTGATCCAGCAGATCGAGCACTTCTTCGCGAACTACAAAGATCTCGAAAAAGGCAAATGGGTGAAAATCGAAGGCTGGGACGGCGCTGAAGCTGCCCGCGCCGCGATCACCAAGTCGGTTGCTGCCTACAAAGGCTAAGCCTCGCGACCTGCGAACGCTTGAAGAAAACCCCGGTTGATCCGGGGTTTTTTGTGCCTGCCTGATAAGTGCTTAAACGAATTGTTTATAGCGGCCTACAGAAAAGTTTTAGTGTGTGTAATTTCCCACAAGGGCGTCTTACATCCCGTCGCAAAATTTGCCCTGATTTTGAACGCAAGGTTTATTCAAACCGCTCTAGGCCGGTCGTAGACTCGTGTTTATGAGAAAGAACACTAGCGGTCCAAGATTCAAGGCACTCCTGGAAGCTGCGAACATCACCACCACGGGATTCGCAAAGTTCTGGGGCACGGAAGCCCAAAACGTTCATAACTGGTACACCCGGGGCGTACCCGCGTACCGCATGGAAGAAGTTGCGCGCCTGCTGTCCGTCAACAGCCAATGGCTGAAGACCGGCGAAGGCCCGAAAGACGCCCCGCACCTGCATACGGAGTCGGGCGACATCCTCGATGCCCATGCCATTCGCGGCGTCTACACGGTGCTCGAAACCAACGACATCGAACTGCCGCTCTACAAGGAAGCCCCGACTGCCCCTGGTTCCGACAAGACCCACGTCATCAAGGACCCGGACCAAACCATCCGTCTGCCCCGCAGCCACCTCGAAGCCCTGGAAATTCGTCACACCGATGCCATCTGCACTCACATGATCGGCAACAGCATGGCCGAGAAAATCGAAGACGGCTCAACCCTCGCCATCGACCGCGGCCTCACCCAGGTGGTGGACGGCGAAATCTACGCCATCGAACACGACGGCATGCTGCGCATCAAATACCTGCACCGCATGCCCGGCAACGCCCTGCGCCTGCGCAGCCACAACAGCGCCGAATACCCGGACGAGATTTTCCGGGCGGCGCAGATTGAGGAGCAGCGGATTCATGTGTTGGGATGGGTGTTCTGGTGGTCGACACTGGGCAAGCGCCGACCGGTGGTGCCGTTTCTCTGATCCAGCTTCTGTCGTGAGGGGCAACCGGCCCGGATAGTCGGTACAAATACGGGATTTTTCATGGATAGAACGCTCTATCCCGCACTTCGCACTGGGAATCCCCAACAAAACTCAGTATCCTGCGCCCCACATTCGCGCATCGGCCCGCCAAGCGGCCCAGATGACGCCTGACGCGGCAGACCACTGTCTGACCAAGTCCCACAGCCGGACGCAAGATCCGGATGTACGTTTTGAAGGCTGGCGCGGTTTACCAAAAATAAACCAAGCCAGTCCCCGAGAAGCCGGCCACAAGCCGGCTTTTTAATGCCTATTGGAAAAGTGGTTTTCGAGAGCCGCTCAGCCAATGGCTGATCAGTACGCAAATCGTGCAGGCGCTACTTGCACAATTGTTCAGCAAAAAAGCTCTTGGCAATTTCGATGCTTAAAGCACTACAAGGACGTTCTAGATTGCTCCCATCTGCCCTGAACTCACGCCTGAAATACGTCGGACTGGTTTCGACCATATGCCTCAGCCTGCCAGCTTGCGTGGGAGTAGGCATTTCCTTCCCTGAAAAAAACACACTCAAAACCGACGCATACAAAACACAAAGTTACCGCTCGCTTCCCCCACAGATCACCAGAACATCAAAATCGACACCCGTCCGAGAATGGTGCGGAGTTACTGTCTGGGCGTTGGTGGTTCCGGTGCCGTTGCAGCTGCCGGTTTGCACGTCGTACTTTGAGCAATCCTTCGGCAAAGACGAGTTCGGAAACGAAGCCGTTCTGCTCAACACACAGCAAAAAGTGCCATCTTCGCTATACGCTTGTGGCCCATTCATGATGTTGGGACCGATCGTCCACGGTTACCAAGGCAACGCGCTTTGCGGTGTTTTCCCGGATTGATGGCGACCATGACAAAGCGGTTTACTCTTTCCCCTCCCAACACTTTCATTTGATTATTCAACCATCGCAATAAGCCATTAGCACATCCGCCCTAATTGCCCCTCACCCAACCTCGCCACTAAATTTCCATTCTGTTTTTGTGCATTGCAAAAGCACCAAGGAATGGAGCAACACCATGTCGTCGTTTTTCAAACTCAATCAATCCCTTGTTCTAGCAACCGCACTTCTGACCGCCACTACTTGCGCGCAGGCAGAAGAACCGAACCCCGTCGGTGACTGGTGGATCATTTACGGCAACGGCATTCCCAACAAGAACATCATGTATGTGGCCGACAGCACTTCAGTCGTGCCGTCGAACCATACCAAGGGTGCGAAATTGGTGGCCGTGACGCTGGTGTATGAAGAACCCGGCAAACCGATGATCGATGCCTACAACCTCGAAGTGCAGTGCTCCACGAACAAGGTCCGCTTTCTTAATGGGCAATCCATAGATCGCATTGCCTACATGATGCGGCACCTGAAAGTTAACAACCAATGGCAGCAGCCGAAGGAGTTCTGGGTACAACGCGCCGCCGAGTTTGTTTGCTCCCCCGCTAAAAAGGACATGATCGCGCTGGGCAAGATGGAGCCCTTGCAGATGATTCAGGGCATGCAACAGATGTTCTTCAAGCTGGCACCGATTCAGGAGAAGGGGCAGATGATGGACAACCTGGATTCGATCCTCGGTAACAAGTAAGCGGCGGAACGCATGATGAATCAATGGACTAAAACGTTACTGGCGGTGCTGCTGACACCCACACTATTGCTGCTGCATGGCTGCCACCTGATTGCTCAGTCTCGCTGGGAAGGACGCGATGTCCAGGAAGCACTCGACCTGTTCGGCAAACCCGACTCGATGAAAAAACAGACCGGTGCCAACGGTGAGAATCTGGCGGTTCTCACTTGGTTCAAATCCTCCAGCTGGACCACTACAGAAGCGGCCGGGACTTCAATGAACCATACCGGCAACGGCATGGTTTACACCGAGTACTACGAGACGGTCGGTCACAGTTCGGATTGCAAACTGGAGGCCACCGTCAATAAGGCCAAGAAGATCGTGCTGTTCAGGATTGAAGACGGGAAGATCATTCACGGGAAGTGCATCAACGTTCCGTTCGTGCCCGGCTACATTCCACCCGGCTTCTAATGCAACCCTGAGCAGGCTCCTGCTCAGGGATAACTAAACGACTTCACCAACGTCAACTCCCCCACCGCCCGCATCGGCACGATGAAAGTCTCCATCTTCTCGCTAGGCGTCCCCTCTTCCGTAATCACCGTCACCTGTGCGGTCGTCAACGGCTGCACCGCCTCTTCCCCACCTTCGTCATCCCCGCGATACCCACCACCAAAATAATTCACATACACCAGATACTGCCCCTTGATCGGCGCCGGCATGGCGAAGATTTCCGGGCCATAGCCGGTGGTTACGTCAACGTCCAAAGCCGCACCGTTGAGGGCGACGCGGTCGCCGTACCAGATGTGTGCGCCGTCAGGTGTGATGAGGTGCAGGTCGAGGTCGGTGCCGTCACTGTCCCACGCCAGCAACACCCGCAGTTTGGCCGGAGTAGCGCCACCGCTGGTGTTGAGAAACTGCGTGCGATGCCGTTGCTGGCCGTCCGGGCTGCGGACTTCGACGCTGTTGCTGCCGTTGGGAAACGAGAACGGGCGGTCGAAGCGGCCGCTGTCGTCGATTTTCAGCGGCATGCTGACGCCGTTGACGATCAGTCGGCCGGGCTCTTTGTTTTTCGGTGTGGCTTTGATTTCACCGCTGATGCGCGCGGTGTTGGCCTGGCCGAGCGGTGTGTTCACCGAGGAGGCAGGATAGTTGACGGTCTGGCGGAAGCTCTCGCCCTCGCCTTCGGGCGCGCCGCTGCGCCAACCGCCGACGGGGGTGTCGAGTTTGACGCCGTCAGCAGCGATCACCGGCGAAACCGCGGCAAATACACAGAGCAACAGCAAGACCTGTGGATAACGGAGTGTCATGGTCTATTCCAGCAAAAGGTGACGGGCGAGCCCTTCGATATAGGTTTCATCCTGGCCATTGGGGTGAGCTTCAAAGGCCAGGTGCAGGTATTCGTGAGTCAGGTCCAGGCGGTCCTGCAAGGACAGCACGCCGCGCACGTAGATGCGCTGGCGTTCGCGGTCGACGAAGGGGCGGCCGAAGGCGAGTTTGCAGACGGCGAAAGTGCTGACTTCGTTGTAACCGGTTTCGCTTTCAAGCGTCGGACGCCAGCCGCGACGTTGTTTTTGCAGCCAGTCTTGCGCGGCGGGCAGCGCTTCGCAGGACGCCACCGGGTTGTCCCAGCGACTGAGGCTCGCGCGCGGATAGGCGTGCAGCAAAATAGCGTCGTAACGCTGGCCGGCATTGGCTTGCTCGACGGCTTGCTGCCAGGCGAGTTTGTCCGAGCCGGGTTGATCGGAGTGATAGGTGACGGTGCTGCCGGCCAACACCAGATCCGCCGTCCATGCGGCGATGTTGCGGGATTCGGCGGAAGCAGGACGCGGGGCGACGCGTTGGCGTGTACTGCTGTCGTCGATGCTCAAACATTCGCCGTTACGCGTGGCGTTCTGCAGCAGATACGTGCGGATTGCCACGGCCAATGCTTTGGCCGCTTCGTGCGGTTCCGGTTTGGCTTCACGCTCCAGCACACGGGCGACGTACTCTTCGCGATCCAGCCGAGCCACAAGCTTGTCGTTGAGCAGAAACAGCTCGCCGTCGCTGTGGATATCCAGCGCATTACCATTGGCGAATTCGACGCGGTAATCGCCCTGCAACGGGCCGGAGCTCACCACTCGATCACCGGCCAGAACCCGCGAAACCGGATAACGCGAGAACAGCCCGACCTCAACACAACGCCCCGCTTCCGCCGGCCATGATGCGGGCAACACCGTCGCTAACGCCGAACCATAATGCCGCAAAACCATCTGACTGGTGCCCCGGCCACCGGCCCAGATCGGCGAGCCATCCGCCGTCCACCCAGCGAATCCACCCTGACGTGATTGCGGGTCCTGATTGCCGAGCCAGCTCCAGGTTTTCACCCGCAAGCGCCCGCCGAGTTCACCGGCGACATTGCCGTCCGCCGCATTCAGCACCACGTCGAGCAGCACCCGACGCATCTGATCCTGAGCCGGCAGCAAAACCAGAACCTTCAGCAAGTCCGCCACGGAAACCCGAGTAGCCGGTTGCACCGATGGCAAATCCAACAACCACGACGGCGCCTGTCGGGCTTGCCAATAGGTTCTCCAATCACCAGCGGTTATGCCCAACCGCGCCGGCTCGAAATACAGCCCGCAGGATTTCACCAGCGCCTGATCACGCTCGATCTTCCCGCCCGCCGTGCAGCAATAAACCTCTTCCTTCGACTGCCCACGACATTCATAAGCCGGTTCCCGCGCACCGGTATCCACCAGCCACGCATAAACGAACACCTTCCACAGACTGCCCAGCGGTGTCTCCAGCGAAGAAGGCAACGGCTCGCGAGCAGTCAGTTGTGTGGTGTTCAGCGACAGCAACTCACCCTTGTAGGCCACGCGCAACGGCTCATCCTGCGCCGTCGCCAGCGCAGGAATCACACACATCAGCAGCCAGACCAGCGGCCGGATCATGTCAGTTGACCGTGACCTGACCGAGGGCCGCTTTCGCTTCGCGGGCTTGATGCTGCGGCGCGTAGACCTGAGTGAAGCGCACCGGCGGCAGGTTGAACTGACCCTTCTGCGAGAAGCGCACCAGATGCCGCAGGCGCAATTCACCGCTCAGCGCATCCACCGGCACCGCGTAGGCCAGTTGGCCCGGCTCGAAACGCGCCTTCTCCAGCGCGGTCGGCTCGGTGCCGTCCTTGCCCTGCAACTTGATGCCCCACGTGGCGCGCTCGACATCCGCGCCCGGCGGCAACGGCACTTCGAGCATGCCGTAGCGCAACGGTTTTGGTGCTTTGCTGGTGAGGATCACCTCGTCCAGATACAGGCTGTCGCTGGACAGCGGTTTAGTGCCGACCGGCTCCAGTTTGAAGGTGAACGCTTCATCACCCGGCACCAGACGCGACAGGCGACGAGTGATGGTCACCGCCATCGGATCGACCGCCGGTTGCTGGGTCTGGTAACTCAGCGCGGCACGCAACGGACGCTCCTGAGTGCCCGATACCGACAACACGCTCGGCACCGGCGCAACACCCTGCCACGTCCAGTACATCTCGCCGGTCGCGCCGTAGTTTTTCTTCCAGCCTTCGCCCGGTGCCAGCGCGATGGTCGGCGAAGCCTGGGCGATGCTGCGTTGCAGCCAGGTCAGCGCCAGCGCACGTTCAAGGGTCGACTGCTGTGGCAACAGGCGTTGCAACAACGCTGTCGCGCGAGCCTGATCGAACGGTTGCAGCGACAGGTTCAGCGCTTCGGCAAACGGCTGCGAACTGACCGACAAGCGCTGTTGCGCAGCACCCAGCTGACGATTGAACGCGTCCGGCAAAGCAACTTTCGACTGGGTTGCCAACGATGCGGTCAAGACCCGCGCCGCCGCCAGACCGAGCGCCGAATCCGGATCGCCCATCACCAGACTGTCTTCGCCATCGTCCATCAGGGTTTCGGCATTGCCTTCCCCGGCCTGGGCCAGATCGTCCAGCAAACCGCTGAGCAGTGTGTTGACCGGCAGATGCATCTGCTTGGCGAAGGACAGAATCAGCGCCCGTTGCAGCAACGGCGTGTTCGGCGCCTGCTTTGCGTAGACCTCCAGCACCCGCTGCCAATGCTCCGGCGGCAAGGTTAGATCGAGCACCTGGCTGGCGTTCCAGTCGGCGTAATAGGCGTAAGCGGTGAGGAACGCATCCGGTTCGCCGTCAAAGCCCCACCAGGTGAAGCTCGCCGACGGCCCGGCCATCTGCACCAGGCGCAGACGGCTGTTCTGCATGATCAGGCGCAAGCGATCGCGGATCTGCGGGCTCGACGCCAGCGACGGATAGGCGATGCTCAGCGGCAGCAAACGGCTGGCGGTCTGCTCGACGCCGCCGTACGGATAGCTGAGCAGGTCATCGAGGGCCGAACGGAACAGCGCTTGCGGGCTGTCATCCAGACGCAGGCGAATGTCGGTGGCGTCCGCCGGCAGGCTCAACGGTGTGTCGCCGATGGCCACGTCGAGGCTCTGGGTCTGCGTTACTTGCCAGCCTTCGCCGGTGGCGGTCAGGCGCACCGCGAGGGCGTCGGCGGTCTTGCCGTCCTGCACCAGTTCGGCGGTCCATTCGCCGGAGGCCAATGCGAAGGCCGGCAGCGGCAGGTAGTTGATGCCGTTGTTGAGGGTCACCGGCAGGCGCTGTTCGGTACCGGCGTAATGCGTCACCAGCTCAGCCTTGACCGGTTTCTCGGCCTGGCTGAAGGCGAACACGCCGAGTTGCGGCTGATCGCCCTTGCGGAATTTGCTCGGCCCGCTCCACTTCAGGTACAGCGGTTTTTCCGAGCGGACGAATTGCTTCTTCTGCCCGACCTGACCGTCGTCGGCGATCGCCCGCGCGGTGATGCGCCAGCGGGTCAGCGAGTCCGGCATCTTGAAGGTGAAGCGGGTCTTGCCGTCGGCGTCGGTCAGCAATTCCGGCTGCCACGCAGCGGTATCGACGTCTTCGCGACGCGGCCGCTCCAGCACTTTCACCCCACGCTCGCTGCGGTTGGCCTTGCCCGGTGCGCCAGGGCTGCCCGGCAACGCCACGTCGTAGCTGATGAACGACAGGCTGGCGCTGGTGCGCACGTTGTTGCGGCGCGGGTGGTAGAAGAACTGGTCGATGGTCGGCGCGACTTCCGGTTGCAGCGCGTAGACCATTTCATCAACCACGCTGACCGTCAGGTGCGCTGGCACTGCCTTGCCGGCGAACTGCGTGGTCAGGTCGACGGTCACGGTATCGCCCGGCTGATAGGTCTCTTTGTCGGTTTTGATTGCCACGTCGATCTGCGGCGCAACAACCTTGATCCCGGCGTTCTGGAAGCTGTACTGACCGCCTTTGGTGTACAGCACGGAGAACGTCAGGTTCGGCGCGAAGTTGTCCTTCACCGGAATGCGTGCGCGGTATTGGGTGTCGCTGAGTTTTTCCAGTTTCAGCCAGTCGCCACCCTTGGCCAGCAGCGCGGTGGCTTCGACCTTGTCACGCTCCAGCGACAGCAGTGCATCGCTGACTGGCTCCGGGAACGTGATCAGCGCCAGCGCTTCGTCGCCGGCCTTGTACTCGGGTTTGTCGAGGACGATTTCCACGGTGCCCGGCACGGCCTTGACGCCGTCGCCGGTGACCGAGTGACCAGTCGCGCCAAGCACTCGGCCGTGCTGATCTTTCAGCGACAGGTTGTAGGTGCCCGGACGATCGAAGGCCACGCTAAAGCCTTTGTCTTTCGCCGCCAGTTTGCCTTCGCCGGTGGTCTGGTCTTCGAGGCGAACCCAGCTGTAGCTGCTCGGCACAACGGCCTGCGCCTGTTGGCTGCCGCCCTCGTTGGCGAAGCTGAACGCGACCTTGCCACCGACTGCACTGAAGCGCTGCGGCGCGGTCAGGCGGAAGCTGGCGGCGCCACGGTCGATGAGGATTTCCTTGGTGGTCTTGACCCGATACGCCGCGCCATCGCTGGCAAACACGGTGAGCATGTAGCGGCTCGGTTTGTCGGCGGCTGGCAGGTCGAGGGTCGCGTTGCCCTTGCTGTCGGTGGTCAGTTCGGTGCTGGTCAGTTCTACCGGGAATTGCCCGAGGTATTGCAGCTCGTTGTCGACCATCGACAGTTGCTGGGCGCGCAGGCTCAAGGTCAGTTTGGCGTTGGCCACCGGTTTGCCGTCCGGGTACAGCAGCACCAGGCTGCCCTTCACCGGTTCGCCGGTGCGGTAATCCTGCTTGGCCAGATTCAGCGAAATTTCAAAGTGCGGCTTGATGTACTCGGCCACACGGAACGCGCTGCTGTAGGCCTGATCCTTGTAGTTGAAACGCAGCTCGTAACCACCGGCCACCGCGTTGTCCGGCAACTGGAAACGGCCCTGAGTACCGGCCTTGGAATCGAGTTTCAGATCGAGCCGCTGCAGCTCGGTGCCGGTGGCATCGAGCACGCTGACATTGACGTCCGCCGCACCCGGCAATACCGAATCCCGCGCGTTCTTGAATTCGCGGCCGACGATTTTCAGCGACACCCAATCGCCCGGGCGATACAGCGGCCGGTCGGTGAAAGCGTAGAGTTTGGTGTCGTAGATTTCGCTGTCGTAATAGAAGTTTTCCGAGACGAATACGCCGCCCTCTTCGTCCTCGCCGATCACGAACGAACGCTCGGGGCTGACGTGTTTCAGGCGCAGCAGACCATCGGTGTCGGTGGCGCCGCTGCTCATCACGCCGAGGCCGTCGGTCCACAGCACGTTGACCTTCGGCACCGAGCTGCCTTCGTGTTTGCGCGCGGCCCACACCAGCAATTCATCACCGGCAATCTTGCTCACCGCCACGGTGTTGGAAACGAAAACCATGGTGGTCGCGCGGTACTTGCCGATCAGCGCTTCGA
This sequence comes from Pseudomonas sp. B40(2017), assembly GCF_002112855.1. Taxonomy (NCBI): domain Bacteria; kingdom Pseudomonadati; phylum Pseudomonadota; class Gammaproteobacteria; order Pseudomonadales; family Pseudomonadaceae; genus Pseudomonas; species Pseudomonas sp. B40(2017). Next base: position 90,513 of record NZ_NEIT01000008.1, on the reverse strand, counting down.
CCAGATAAAGACCCGGTTTCAGATTGCCCAACGGGATGTAGACGTTACCCGGCGCGACGCTGACGAACTCGCTGGAAGACCCGGCCAGATTGACGCCGGTCGGCGGCTGGATCGGCTTGGCCTGCCACAGCGGATAGCGGAACTGGCTGACCACCGGCAGACCCGGAATCAGCGCGAACTGCGGTTGCGCGTCGTACGGCGTCGGCGCGGCGATGGCATTGCCCATCTTCAGCTCCGGCACTTCCTCGGTGACTTGCTGGCGCGACTCGTAAGAGAACGCACGCTGCATCACCCGACGGGATTTGCGGTACCAGTTGTCCCACAGGTACGCCAGGGTGTTCGACAGCCCTTCGCCCTTGAACTGGCCGTCACTGACCACGCGGTGCAGGTTCTTCTGGCGCTTGAGGAAGTCCAGCGGTTTGTCGATCTTGTACACGCGGATGTCGGCGCCGCCGTACGGCTCCATGCGGAAACGACGGTAGTCGCGGCCCGGAGCTTCGAGGCGTACCACCGCCTGTTCGTCGGCGGCGAAACTGCTGTCGGCCAGCAGGAAAAAGCTCTCACCGGACACCGGCGTATAGCCGCTTGGCTCCACGGTGTCTTCGGCATTCACGGCCGAGAACGGCAGGGTCAACAGCAACAGAAAAGGCAGTAAACGCAGCATGCGGGCACCGGTCATTGGGAGAGAAAATTCAGTCGATAGACGCCGATGAAGTTGGGGTTGGCTGCGTCGGGTATCCATCGGGTGTCCTTCCATGTCATGAGTTGCTGCAGGCTTGCCGAACGCATGCCGTTGTCGGTTGGGGTGGTCGTACCGGTGTGATAGGCGATGTAGCGGCCCATCCAGATCATCAGGTGCTGGTCATCGCCCTGATCGAAAAACATCAGATCGCCGGGCCGTGCCTGGGACACGTCGCGGCCAATCAGATGGCTGTTGAACTGAATCAGTTTGATCGCGTTGACGTAGGGCCCGACCTTGCCGCCGCCCTGCTGCCATTGCTGGGCGAGCTTGCGCTGGTCGGCGCTCAGGTCCATCTCCGGCGGCAGATAGCGATTGGACACGCCATTGCTGCGCAGCCATTTGTCGTCGTGGACTTTCAGCGCTTCGTTGGCGGCGAAACGCACCAGGCCGGCGCAATCCTGCTGATACCAGCGCGGGCTCGGGCCTTTGCTCAATTGTTCCTGGGCGATGCGCACGAACCAGGCGCGAAAGACCTGGGATTGCTGCGGATCGAGGGCCGGGGCCTCAACGGCTCGGGCGCCCGCGCTGAGCAAAAGCGCCAGCAAGCCGAGGCTGCGAATCAGTCCGGTCACAGCGCTTTCCACTCCAGCGGCAGCCATTGCCAGTGCCCGTCAGGCTCGCTTCCTTCCGGCAAAGTCAGGGCGTATTTGCCCATGCCGCCGAGGGTGCGCAGTTTCGGGATCAGGTAGGTTTGCGCGGCGTTGTAGAACACCGGCTCCATGTCCTGCGGCAGGCTGTCGAGGGTTTCCTGCTGGATCAGTTGCGCCATCGAATCCGGGCCGAAGTAGATCGGCATCAGCACGTCTTTCGGCAGTACGTCGGCCATCGGCGGGAAGCGTTTGTCGAGGGTGCCGAGGGCCTTGTCGACCAGTTTGTCGTCGAGGGAAAACAGCAGCGTCGAACCGTGGCGCGCCAGGCTGACTTTCATGAACGCACGGCCGGTGATCGCGTCCGGATTCTCGGCATCCTTTGCCGCATACGGGCCGAAGTTGGAGCTGACCTGACGCTGCCAGAGGTGGCTCTGGCCTTCCTGTTTCTCGACCACCGGGAACGCGTGCTCGTCGACCTTGCCTTCGTAGGCACCGACCATCGAATCGAACAGCGTGCCGATATCCGCGTCGAGTTTGCCGTTGTCTTCGTCGTTCAGGCTGGCCACCAGCAATGGCGTGTACAGCCGCGAATCGGCGTACCAGCACAGGCCCGCCGCGCCGGCCACGTGCTCGGTGAGTTTCTGCGCCACCGCTTCTTCGGCGCCGAGCTTCACCAGCAACGGTTTCTGCGGTTCGGCAGCGACCGGCAGGGTCACACAGGCACTGGCGCCCAGCGGCATGGCTTGCCAGACCGGTTTGAAATCGAAGTCCGGCTGGTTCTCCAGTTCGTCCATGGCGAGATAGCTGTGCCAGCCCTTGTCGTCCATGTCGAAACGCAGGCCGGCAAAGTTCGGGATGAAGCGCTGGTAACCCATGGCCAGGACGCTGGAATTGACCGACAGACGCTGTTTGGTTTCAGGCGTTTTGGCCGCGAGCCCGAACGCTTCGGGGAACAGTTTTTCGCCGTTGAGCAGCGCCGCGAGGGCTTGCGGCGAGACGTGGCCGGACTCCTCGGAAGCACCACTTTCCGGGTCGTAGAATTTGGTGGGGTTGGACAGCACCACCAGTTTGTCGCCATGGGAGGCGAACAACAGGGATTTGCCGGCGTTGTAGGTCAGCTGATACAGCGGCACTTCATCGCCACCGACTTTCAGGGTGCTGAGCACGCTCAGTTGCGAATCATCCAGGGCGACTTTCGCCAGCGGCTCCAGCACCTTGGCCAGACCGCCGCGATCCATCACCAGCAGGAAATCCTTCAAGCGACCATCGGCGCCGCGCCACAACGCTACGTCTGCCGGTTGATCGAAGAGCTGCTCGATCAGGCTGTCCTGCAACTTCAGGTCATGCTCGTAAATGATCCGCCGCAGACTGCCGATCAACCCGAGACGGTCGGCGTGGGTTTCGTAATAGAAGACGAAATCCTCGGTGAGCGTGGCCTTGAGGAACGGCACCGTCAGCAGGTCCTTGGGCAACTGGCTCAGGGAGCGGGTTTCCAGCAGCGCGTCCGGGCGGCTCAGGCCGAGCTTGTCGCTGGCCAGTTCCGCCGGCGGCGCCTTCGGCTTGTGCATCAGCCAGCCGAGCCCGCCCGCCACGCCGGCGACAAGGCACAGCCCGACCGCCAGTAACGGCCAGCGCCGGGAAGGTTTGCCGGCAGGTGTTACGGCGGCCGGTGCAGCAGTGTTATCGCTCATCTTTCCAGAACCCGAGTTCATCCGTGGCGGGATGCTTAATAGTTGAAAGTCTTGACCAGCAGCAGATCACCGATGGCCCGCAGGGGCACGATGAACGTTTCGCGTTTTTCGTCGACGGTGTTTTCGTTGAGCACCAGCGTGATTTGCGAGGTGATGACCTCGTTCTGGTTGCTGGTCTCCTCGAAGTTATAGCCGCCGTTACCGAAGTTGCCCCAATAGTTGACGTAAACCAGATAGGTGCCGTGCAGCGGCGCGGTCATGGTGAACATTTCCGGGCCGGGGCCGTCGACGCCGTCCGGATCGAGGCCGCCGCCGTTGCTCATCGCCGGGCGCGCCCAGAAGGCGTGCTGGCCGTCAGGCGTAATGACGTGCAGGTCGAGTTCGGCTTTAGGGTCATCCCAACCGAGCACCACGCGGATCCGCGCCGGCGTGCGCAGGTTATTGGCTTCGTAGAATTGAACGCGCTTGAGCGGCTGGCCGTCGGCGCTGATCACTTCGACGCTGTTGGAGCCGGCGCCGAACGCATACGGCCGGGCGAAACGCCCATCGTCGTCGGTGTACAGATTCAGTGGATTGCCATTCACCGCCAGGCTGTGCGGCGGACGCAGATGCCCGATCGCCTTGAGCTGGCCCTGGATCATCGTGCGATTGCGCTGGATGCCGCGATCGATGGGCGGCGTGGGATAGGCGACCTGCGGGTTTTCCGTGCGATCGAGCAGCCCGTGATAGCGCCAGCCGCCAACAGGCTCCGACAACTCCGCACTCGGCGCTGCCAGCAGCGCGGGTGCGCAGGCCAACCCGATCAGCAGCAAAAGAAGTGAACGCATGTGATGCCTCCTGCCATGCCTGACGAAACCTTGCACCCGATCCTCGGTACTTCACAGCGGTGAAAACTGCGTTTCGTCTGAAAGACCCGTGACTGTCGGGTCGTAGAAGGCGCGAAGGTTAGCGATTCGGCAGTTTTTTAACAATCGGATACATCTGGTTTTGCGGTGAGAATCACGGCGTTCAGTGGACGATGAGCCGAATAGGCGTCATATTCGGCTCACGAAATGAGCCGAATAGCGTTTCTATTCGGCTCACGCACTCAGGAACGGCATTTCATGGCAACTCACTGGATCTGGCAGCAGCCCGATTGGCCCGACTTCAACTGGCAGGCAGAGCGTCTCACTGCGCTGTTGCGCGAATGCGTTCAAGCGCAGGGACAATTGATGGGCATGGCGCGCTCAGTGGGCAATTCACTGAGCGCTCAGACTGAGCTGGACGCGTTGCTGCAGAACATCGTGACCTCCTCGGCCATCGAGGGGGAGCAGTTGAATGTCGAATCCGTGCGCTCTTCATTGGCTCGACGTTTGGGGCTGGAATCACCGGATGGCGACAAAGTCAGCAAGCGCAGCGAGGGGCTTGCGCAACTGATGCTCGATGCCACTCAACGTTTTGCCGAACCGCTGACGCTGGAACGATTGCTGGAATGGCACTCATGGCTGTTTCCAGAACAGGAGAGTGGTTTCCTTTCGCGAGCAATCAATGTCGGTGCATTACGCGGCGATGAGCCGATGCAGGTGGTTTCCGGGCGAATCGACCGCCCGACCGTGCACTTCGAGGCGCCGCCGCGACAAGGCCTCGAGCGACAACTCGACAGTTTTCTCAAATGGTTCGACGCCAGTCGGCATCAGGCAGGCCTCGATCCTTTGCTGCGAGCAGGCATCGCGCATTTCTGGTTCGTCACCTTGCACCCGTTCGACGACGGCAACGGCCGTCTTACCCGCACCCTCACCGATCTGGCACTGGCCCAGGGCGAAGCGCAGGCGATTCGCTTTTATGCGATGTCCGCCAGCATTCTCGATGATCGTGCAGGCTATTACCGGATTCTGGAATCCAGCCAGAAAGCCACGATGGACATCACCGCCTGGCTCGCATGGTTCCTGCAAACCCTGCTGCGCAGCCTGCAACAGGCCATCGCGCGGATTGAAGGCGTACTGGGCAAGTCACGCTTCTGGCAAACGCATCGCGAATCCGAGCTGTCGGTGGAGCAGATCAAAGTGCTCAATCGCCTGCTCGACGGTGGTGAACGTGGTTTCGAGCACGGTATCAGTGCGGCGCAGTATCAGGCCGTGGCAAAAGTCTCCAAGGCCACGGCGACCCGACATCTGGCGGAGCTGCTGGAAAAAGGTTGTCTCGAACGCCTGCCCGGTGGTGGGCGCAGCACGCGCTATCAGATAAGTTTTCCTGGCAAATCCGCGGAGTGATCCACGCCCCGCTCATTTGCCCATACCCCCCCTATCTGCTAGTGTCGCGCCGGTTTAACGTCAACCGGAATTAGCCGCCATGGCCCGCAAAAAAGCTGCACTGGATTTCGAACAGTCCCTCGCCGACCTGCAAACGCTGGTGGAGCGTCTGGAGAACGGTGAATTGTCGCTGGAAGACTCGCTGACCGCTTTCGAGCAGGGCATCGGCCTGACCCGTGACTGCCAGGCGGCGCTGGCCCAGGCCGAGCAGAAAGTCCAGGTGTTGCTGGAGCGCGATGGCGAACTCGCCGAGGAACCCTTCGACGCGGATCAGCCAGAATGATTGCAGCGTATTCGGCCACCAGCCAGGCGCGGGTCAACGCGGCACTGGAAACCCTGTTCAACGCCCCGCTGCCAGAACTGGCGCGCCTTTATGAAGCCATGCGCTATAGCGTGATGAACGGCGGCAAACGCGTGCGTCCGCTGCTGGCGTACGCGGCGTGCGAAGCCCTCGGCGGCAAGGCCGAACAGGCCAACGGCGCGGCGTGTGCGGTTGAGCTGATCCACGCGTATTCGCTGGTGCACGACGATTTGCCGGCGATGGACGACGATGATCTGCGTCGCGGCCAGCCGACCACCCACAAGAAATTCGACGAAGCTTGCGCGATTCTGGCCGGTGACGGTTTGCAGAGTCTGGCGTTCAGCGCCCTGCTCGACCCGCGTCTGAGCGACCTGAGCGCGGACATCCGCCTGCAGCAGGTCACAGCGCTGGCACACGCGGCGGGCCCGGCCGGCATGGTCGGCGGTCAGGCCATCGACCTCGGTTCGGTCGGCCTCAAGCTTGATCAGAAAGCCCTGGAACAGATGCACCGGCACAAGACCGGCGCGCTCATCGAAGTCAGCGTCAAGCTCGGCGCCCTGGCCAGCGGCCGTGCCGAGAGGGATGAACTCAAGTCCCTGCAGACTTATGCACAGGCCATCGGCCTGGCATTCCAGGTCCAGGACGACATTCTCGACGTCGAAAGCGATACCGAAACCCTCGGCAAACGCCAGGGCGCCGACATTGCCCGTGACAAGCCGACCTACCCGGCTTTGCTCGGCCTCGAAGCGGCCAAGGCTTACGCGCTGGAACTGCGCGATCAGGCCCTGCACGCGCTGCGACCGTTTGACGCGGCTGCCGAGCCGTTGCGCGATCTGGCCCGGTATATCGTCGACCGGCGCAACTGAAGGCTTATCTGCCAAAAAAGACCAACGCGTGGGCAGGGGGCGATGCATCAGGTAAACTGCCGCATCTTTTATACCTATAACGATTCGCCTGATGCCCACGACGTTTCATGAGATTCCCCGCAAGCGCCCGACCACGCCCCTGCTCGACCGCGCTAACACGCCGGACGGCCTGCGCCGGTTAGGCGAAGCCGAGCTGGAAACCCTGGCTGATGAGTTGCGCCTGGAATTGCTCTACACGGTCGGCCAGACCGGTGGGCATTTCGGTGCCGGCCTGGGCGTCATCGAGCTGACCATCGCGTTGCATTACGTCTTCGACACCCCGGACGACCGGCTGGTGTGGGACGTCGGTCATCAGGCCTATCCGCACAAGATCCTCACCGGTCGTCGCGAGCGCATGGAATCCTTGCGCCAGAAGGACGGCATCGCCGCCTTCCCGCGCCGCTCCGAGAGCGAGTACGACACTTTTGGCGTCGGCCACTCCAGCACCTCGATCAGTGCCGCGCTGGGCATGGCCATCGCCGCCCGCCTGCAGAACAGCGATCGCAAGGCGATTGCGGTGATCGGCGACGGCGCACTGACCGCCGGCATGGCGTTCGAGGCGCTGAACCACGCGCCGGAAGTCGACGCCAACATGCTGGTGATCCTCAACGACAACGACATGTCGATCTCGCGCAACGTCGGCGGGCTGTCGAACTATCTGGCGAAAATCCTTTCCAGCCGCACCTACGCGAGCATGCGTGAAGGCAGCAAGAAAGTGCTGTCGCGCCTGCCCGGCGCCTGGGAAATCGCCCGTCGTACCGAAGAATACGCCAAAGGCATGCTGGTCCCCGGCACCCTGTTCGAGGAACTGGGCTGGAACTACATCGGTCCGATCGATGGCCACGACCTGCCGACCCTGATCGCCACCCTGCGCAACATGCGCGATCTGAAAGGCCCGCAGTTCCTGCACATCGTCACCAAGAAAGGCAAAGGCTTCGCCCCGGCGGAAGTTGACCCGATCGGTTACCACGCCATCACCAAACTCGAACCGCTGGACGCCCCGGCCGCTGCGCCGAAGAAGGCCGGCGGGCCGAAGTATTCCGGCGTGTTCGGTGAATGGTTGTGCGACATGGCTGCTGCCGACCCGCGTCTGGTGGGCATCACCCCGGCGATGAAGGAAGGCTCGGATCTGGTGGCGTTCAGCGAGCGTTTCCCGCTGCGCTACTTCGACGTGGCGATTGCCGAGCAACACGCCGTGACCCTCGCTGCCGGCATGGCCTGCGAAGGCGCGAAACCGGTGGTGGCGATCTACTCGACGTTCCTGCAACGCGGTTACGACCAGTTGGTGCATGACGTCGCGGTGCAGAACCTCGATGTGCTGTTCGCCATCGACCGCGCCGGTCTGGTGGGCGAAGACGGCCCGACCCACGCCGGCAGCTTCGATCTTTCGTACCTGCGCTGCATCCCGGGCATGGTCATCATGACCCCGAGCGACGAAAACGAATTGCGCAAAATGCTCACCACCGGCCACCTCTACAACGGCCCGGCGGCGGTGCGTTACCCACGCGGTACTGGCCCGAACGCGACCATCGAGAAAGACCTTGAACCGATCGAGATCGGCAAGGGCGTGGTGCGTCGTCAGGGCAGCAAGGTCGCCCTGCTGGTGTTCGGCGTGCAAATGGCCGAAGCCCTGAAGGTCGCCGAGACGCTGGACGCGACCGTGGTCGACATGCGTTTCGTCAAGCCGATGGACGAAGCGCTGGTGCGCGAGATTGCCAACAGCCACGATCTGCTGGTGACCATCGAAGAAAACGCGATCATGGGCGGCGCCGGTGGCGCGGTCAGCGAGTTCCTCGCCCGCGAAAACATCCTCAAGTCGGTGCTGCACCTGGGCTTGCCGGACGTTTACGTCGAGCACGCCAAACCGGCGCAGATGCTGGCCGAGTGCGGGCTGGACGAGGCCGGGATTGAAGCGGCGGTGCGTGAGCGCCTGGAACTGCTTAACCGCTAACTCGCTAGATACACGCAAAACCCCATGTGGGAGCGGGCTTGCTCGCGAAAGCGTCGGATCAGTCGATGATGAGTTGACTGACAAACCGCCTTCGCGAGCAAGCCCGCTCCCACATTTGATTTGTGTACACCTGAAAGACCTACGGAATACCGATGAACCTCTCGCGCGTCGCCCTGCCCCTCCTGCTGCTGCCAACCGCCAACGCCCTCGCCGACACCTTCGAACGCGATCAGGCCCTGAAGCTGCCGGACGTGCTGATCAGCGCCAACCGCCAAGTCGAAGCGCGCAACGACAGTAGTGCCGCCAATACGGTTTTCACCCGCGAAGACATCGAGCGCCTGCAACCGCGCAGCGTCACCGATCTGCTGCAACGGGTGCCGGGCGTGCAAGTGGCGCAAACCGGCGGGCGCGGCAGTCTGCCGGGGATCTACATTCGTGGCACGCAATCGGCGCAAAGCCTGGTGCTGGTCGACGGCCAACGCATCGGCAATTCGACGTCCGGCGACAGCAACTTGCAACACCTGAACATCGAACAGATCGAGCGCGTGGAAGTGCTGCGCGGTTCGCGTTCGGTGATTTACGGTAGCGATGCAATTGGCGGGGTGATTCAGATCTTCACCCGACGCGGCGGCGAACAGGGCTTGCAGCCGCGGATGCATGTGGGCTTCGGCAGCCACCAGACCTGGGAGCGCAGTGTCGGTCTGTCCGGAGGTGATGAGAAAACCCGTTTCAACCTCGGCGCCAGCCTCGATGAAACCGCCGGCCTTGATCGCACCCACGAATCCTATCCCAGCGACAGCGACCACGACGCCTACCGCAATAAGTCCATCAGCCTGAGCCTCAGCCATGCGCTGACCGATGACATCGAAGTCGGCGCCAACCTGCTGGATAACCGTGGCAAAAGCGAGTTCGACAACCCGTTCGGCCGCTTCGACCCGGAGACCTTCGACTCCCTCCAGCAGCAGCCTTACAGCGATTTCACCGTCAGCAGTTTCAGCAGCTACATCGACGCTCGGCTCAACGAGCGCTGGAAGTCGCGCCTGGAACTCGGCCACAGCGAAAACCGCGAGAAGTCCTTCGACAAACTCAGCGTCGAACGCTCGGTGTTCAACACCTACCGCGACTCGGTGACCTGGCAGAACGACCTGACCCTCGATGCGCGCAACAGCCTGATCCTTGGCGGCGACTGGTACGAAGACCGGGTCAACAGCAGCACCGCGTTCGACGAAGACAGCCGCTGGAACCGCGCAGCCTTCATCCAGCATCGCTTCCAGGCCGACAGCTTCTCTACCGAACTGGGCCTGCGTCGTGACGACAACCAGCAGTTCGGCGGCCAGAGCAGCTGGAGCGGCACGCTGACCTTGCCGGTCAACCCGGACAACGATCTGCTGCTCAGCTACAGCGAAGGCTTCCGCGCGCCGACCTTCAACGATCTGTATTACCCGGACTTCAGCAACCCCGACCTGAAACCGGAAACCTCGAAAAGCTACGAACTGCAATGGCGCAGCCAGTTGAGCGACAGCACTCGCCTCGAAGCCTCGCTGTATCGGACCGATCTGGAAGACGCGATCATCTTCGGCAGCAACTCCCGCCCGGAAAACGTCGCCTCGGCGCGGATCAATGGCTTCGAAGCGACCCTGAAACAGGAACTGCTGGGCTGGCAGAGCAACCTCGGCGTAGCGATCATCGATCCCCGCGACCGCGACACCGGCCACACCCTGGCACGTCGTGCCCGTCGCACCTTGAGCTGGGATCTGGATCGGCAATTTGATCGCCTCGGCCTCGGCGCCAGTTGGCAGGCCGTCAGCAGTAGCTACGACGACCTGAACAATCAGCAACCACTGGGCGGTTATGCGCTGCTCGGATTGCGCAGCAGCTGGGCGCTGAACCGCGAGATCAAACTGGATTTCAAGGTCGACAACCTGCTGGACAAGGGTTACAGCCGGGCGTTGTACAGCCATGACGGCAGTCAGTATGGCTATCGCGAGGAGGGGCGGGCGTTCATGTTCGGGGTAACCTGGACACCGCTACTCTGATCCAGAACTTGCGCTGCATTGACTGACCTCTTCGCGAGCAAGCCCGCTCCCACAGGGGGAACGCATTCCAAATGTGGGAGCGGGCTTGCTCGCGAAGAATTCACCTCGGTCTCAGCGGTCTGGCGCGATCAGCTGGCAGAGCTTGGCGGTGGCTTCGATCATCTGCCCGCTCGGGCGTTCAAGGCCTTTGTCGGTGACCAGCAGCAATTGCCCGTGCTTGACCGCTGCCACCTGCGGCCAGGCGTTCCACGCGTCCAGTTGCAGCTGATCGCCGGCCAGAATCACTTCGGGATCACGCTGTAAAACGGCCTCGATGCTCACCTGCGGCGCCGGCAGACTCAAGTCGGCAAACACATTGCGTGCGCCGCACACTTCAAGCGCATCGCTGATGATCTGTCCGCCACCGACGGTGTACAGCGGCTTGTCCCAGACTTGATAGAACACCCGCAGCGGCGCTTCCCGCCTGTAGCGCTGGCGCAGCTCATCGAGGTTGCGCCGTAGCTCGGCGGCCCGTTCAACCCCACGCTCCGGGCGACCCAGCTGTGTCGCGATGGCTTCAATCTGCGCGGTCAGTTGCTCGAGACTGTGGGGCTCGGCAACGAAAGTCGGAATGTTCAGACGCTTGAGCTGATCGCGCTGGGCCGGGCCAACACTGCCGGGCCATAGCAGCAACAAGTCAGGTTTGAGGCTGAGCAGCCGTTCCATGTCGAGCTGGCCGTAACGCCCCACCGAAGGCACGTCCTTGATCGCGGATGGCCGCTCACCGGCATCCAGCACGCCGACCAGCAGATCCGCCGAATCCAGTTCAACCACGATTTCAGACAGAGATGGCGCGAGGCTGACCACCCGCAGGGCGGCCAGCGTTTCACCGCTGACGATCAGCAGCAGAACCGCCAGCCAGAGACGACGCATCAGGCGAGTTGACGCGGGATACGGTAGAGGTAGAACAGCACCGCCGTGGACAGCGCCAGCAACATCAGCGGCACCGCTTCAAGGCCGACAAACACCGCCAGCGCGCCAATCCATGCCGGCAGCGCCGCGACCACGAATGCACTGCGAAGGCAGGCCGCCAGGGCGATCCAGGCGGCGGGCTCGTCAGGGGTATCGAGGGCTTTTTGCGTGGCGATCAGCGCATGCTTGTAGCGGCCGAAAAACTTCAGGCTGACAAACATGGAGGCCACGCCCGCGATAAAGAAAGGCATCGCCAGCACCGGCAGAATTGCCTCGCCCTGACCGAATACAGCGTTGATCACGAACAGCGGCAACAGCGCCAGCGCCAGGTATTTCCACCAGGCGATCGACAGACGGCGCCGCACTTGCCCGCGGGTCACGCCCGGTCTACCTCGCCCTGATGCTCGTTGCCCATCATGTGGTCGAGCTTGCTGGCCTTGGTCGCCAGATAGAGTTTGTTGTGCGGGTTGTGGCCGGTGTGCAGCGGCACGCGCTCGGCGACGACAATGCCCATATCGGTCAAGGCTTTGACCTTGCGCGGGTTGTTGGTCATCAGGCGCAGGGATTTGACGCCCAGATGCTCGAGCATCGGCAGGCACATGGCGTAGTCACGCTGGTCGGCGGCAAAGCCCAGACGCTCGTTGGCTTCAACGGTGTCGGCGCCGCCGTCCTGCAATTCGTAGGCACGGATCTTGTTCAAAAGACCGATGCCGCGCCCTTCCTGACGCAGGTACAGCAACACACCACGGCCTTCCCGAGCGATGGCCTTGAGGGCGCCTTCCAGTTGCGAGCCGCAGTCGCAACGCTGGCTGAACAAGGCATCGCCGGTCAGGCATTCGGAGTGCAGACGGCCGAGTACCGGGGCACCGTCGGCAATCTCGCCCAGGCTCAGCACGACGTGCTCGCGGCCGGTGGCTTCATCGAGAAAACCGTGCATGGTGAATTGCGCAAAAGGCGTTGGCAGCTTGGAAGCGGCGACAAAAACGACAGGCACCGGTGTGCTCCTGATCTGAAAAGTCCGAGATTCGCTGGGCGGCATTGTAACAGCAGGTTCCTACAGGCGCTTAGGCTGAATTATCGGGGATAACTATCAAAAAGTTTGATGACAGGCTCGTCGCTATCGCCTTTACTCGAACGGATATGGCTGCTTCCAGCGCTCGAAGATCGGCTTCAACTCGCCGCTTTTCACCAGTTGCTCCATGCGCTGGTCGTAGATCGACATCAGCGCCCGGCCTTGCGGGGTGTCGGCGAAGCCGAGGTACAGCGGCAACTCTGCCAGATGCGAATAACGGTACGGCGATGGATCGGCGGCGTTTCGCAGCACCGCTTCGATTTCCGTCAGCGCATCGATGTAGTAATCCGCCCGCCCCTGCTTGAGCATCGACAGGATCCCGGTGCGGCGCTCGATCTGGTTGAAGCGTTTGACGTTCGGCAGATAGGTTTCGTAGCGATAGCCTCGCACCCAGGCCAGTCGGTACTTGCCCAGGGTCGCCTGGGTCGGCGAAGGATTGCTGGCCAAGCCGAGCGCGTAGATGTGGTCGGAATCGAAATTCCATTTCGGGTACAGCACCTGCTCGGCTTCGCCGCGATAGGAACCGACCAGTGCATCGACTTCCTTCAGTTGTACCAGCCCCACTGAACGAGTGTAGGGCACGGTGCGAATATCCAGGGTCACGCCGGCCGGCTCGAACACTTTGCGCAACACATCCCAGGCCAGGCCATGGCCGTCGGCGGCGGTGTAGTCTTCCCAGTCTTCGCTGGCCAGGTGAATGACCGACGGCGATGCGTCCTGTGCCTGGGCCACGGCACCAAGCAAGGTCAAAACCACTATCGCCAACCAGCGTCGAGTCATCCCTGCGTCCCTCCTCCACGCCCGGAAATCAGGCGAAAATCCACACCAGTCCCTGCATCGCCAGCCAGGCAAACACGCCGGCCAGCACGTCGTCGAGCATGATGCCGACGCCGCCGTGAACATGCCGGTCGATCCAGCGGATCGGCCACGGTTTGAGAATGTCGAAGAAGCGGAACACCAGGAACCCGGCGAGCAACCAGTACCAGCCTTCCGGCACCAGCCAGAGGGTGATCCACATCCCGACCATTTCGTCCCAGACGATGCCCTCGTGGTCGTGCACCCGCAGATCGTCGGCCACTTTGCCGCACAGCCAGAAGCCGAACAACATGGTGATCCCGAGCATCAGCCAGTAACCCCAGTCCGGCAGCATCTGCCACAACGGGATAAAGGGTAGCGCAACTAACGAGCCCCAAGTGCCCGGCGCCTTGGGCAAGGTGCCCGAGCCAAAGCCGAACGCGAGGAAATGCCAGGGATTGCGCCAGACCGACGGCGGAACGAATTCGGCCGGAACCTGTTTCGGGTGATCTGTCACGGTGACTCCTGAAAATGTTGATAACCCCGGATTTGCGGGGTGATGTCGTGCCCGTCGCGATCCAGCAGCACTACGCCCTGCCCTTGCGTCACGCGGCCGATCACATGGATCGACCAGCCATCGGCGAGCAGCGCCGGCAACTCGACGGCCGGCAGGGTGAAGGCCAGCACGTAATCATCGCCACCGCTCAAGGCCGCACGTTCGGCGCCACGCTGACCGAGAAACGCCACCAGCGCCTCCGACAACGGAACGCGCTCGCGCTCGACTTCGAGTCGAACCTTCGAGGCCAATGCGATGTGACCGCAATCGGCGAGCAGCCCATCGGAGATATCCAGCGCCGAAGTGGCCTTGCCACGCAGGGCCTGACCGAGAGCGAGTTGCGGTTGCGGCGACCAGTAATGATCAAGCAGCGGCTGGGCGATGTGTGGTTCGGCGTCTCGCTGCCCCAGCACCAGCGGCAGGGCCCCGGCGGCATTGCCCAGCTCACCGCCGACACACAGCAGATCGCCCGGCTGCGCGCCGCTGCGGGTCAGCGCTTTACCGGCCGGGACGCGACCGAACACAGTGACGGTCAGACTTAACGGCCCGCGGGTCGTGTCGCCGCCGACCAGTGCCACGCCGCAGCCTTGCGCCATTCGGTTCAAACCGCGGGCATAGGCTTGCAGCCAATCGGCGGTCACCGTCGGCAAGGTCAGGGCAAGGGTAAAGGCGACGGGCGAGGCGCCCATGGCAGCGAGGTCGCTGACCGCCACGGCCAGCGAGCGCTGACCGAGCAGAAACGGATCGCAGGGATCGGCGAAATGCACGCCGGCCACCAGCGTATCGGTGGAAACCGCCAGCTGTTCCCCGGAAGGGACCGCCAGCAAGGCGCAGTCGTCACCGATCCCCAGTGCAACGCCTTCGCCGCCCTGCGCACAAGGCGCGGCGGCGAAGAAATTGCGGATCAGCTCAAACTCGCCCATGGCTGAGAAAAAGTATTCAAGCGCGGATCAGCGCTTGAACGCCTTTACTTCAGCTTCACGCAGGCGCGGAGCCAGCTTGTCGAGCACGCCGTTGACGAACTTGTGGCCGTCGGTCGAACCGAACACCTTGGCCAGCTCGATACCTTCGTTGATCACAACTCGGTACGGCACGTCGACGCGCTTGAGCAGTTCCCAGGTAGACAGGCGTAGAACTGCCAGTTCAACCGGGTCCAGCTCTTCGATCGCCAGGTCCAGGCAAGGCGTGAGCGCGGTGTCGATTTCGGTCTTGAACTGCGGAACCCCGTGCAGGATTTCGCGGAAGTAAGCCCCGTCGACATCGGTGAAATCGTTATCGACCCGGAACTGCGCTTCGATCTCGTTCAACGATTGCCGAGCCATGTGCCATTGATACAGGGCCTGGGTCGCGAGCTGACGGGCTTCGCGGCGCTTGGCGCTCTTCGATGGCTTGCCAGCATCCGCAGGTTTCGGATCGCGCGGGTTGAAACGATCGCTTTCGTCGCTAATCACTTGGCCTCCAACTGCGCCAGCAGGCTGACCATTTCCAGAGCGGACAGGGCAGCTTCAGCACCTTTGTTGCCGGCCTTGGTGCCGGAACGTTCGATGGCTTGCTCGATGGAATCAACGGTCAGGACGCCGAAAGCGACCGGTACGCCGAATTCCATGGACACCTGGGCCAGGCCCTTGGTGCACTCGCCCGCTACGTATTCGAAGTGCGGAGTACCGCCACGAATGACCGCGCCCAGGGCGATGATTGCTGCGAACTCGCCTTTCTGGGCGACTTTCTGCGCAACCAGCGGGATTTCGAAGGCGCCAGGTGCGCGGATGATGGTGATGTCGCTTTCGCTCACGCCGTGGCGAACCAGGGCATCAACTGCACCGCTGACCAGGCTTTCAACCACGAAGCTGTTGAAGCGGCCCACTACCAAAGCGTAGCGGCCTTTAGGGGCGATGAAGGTACCTTCGATGGTCTTCAGGGTCATTCGTCAGATCTCTTAAAGAGCCGGGACGCGTCTGTTTCGCGTCCCTCAGTGATTTATTTGCCGCGAATACAGGGCCGGAAACAACCGGTCATTATTCGGAGGGCACGTATTCTACAACTTCCAGATCGAAACCGGATATCGCATTGAACTTCATTGGCGCGCTCATCAAACGCATTTTACGCACGCCGAGGTCACGCAGGATCTGCGAACCGGCACCGACGATGCTGTAGGTGGTCGGTTTTTTCGGTGCGGCCTGATCGCCGGTTTCGCGGATGTGCGCCAGCAGCACGTCGCCATCCAGTGGGTGACCGAGCAACAGCACCACACCGCTGCCGGCCTCGGCGACCGCAGCCATGGCGGCGCGCAGACTCCAGCGGCCCGGTTGCTTGACCATCAGCAGATCGCGCAGCGGGTCCATGTTGTGCACGCGAACCAGGGTCGGCTCTTCGGCGCAAACGGTGCCCAAGGTGAGTGCCATGTGCACGTCGCCTTCCACCGAATCACGATAGGTCACCAGGTTGAATTGGCCCAGTTCGCTGTCCAGCGGCTGTTCGGCAATCCGCTGAACGGTACGTTCGTGGATCATCCGGTAGTGAATCAGGTCGGCGATGGTACCGATCTTGATGTTGTGTTCAGCGGCGAAGGCTTCCAGCTCGGCGCGACGGGACATGGTGCCGTCATCGTTCATCACTTCGCAGATCACGCCGCTCGGCTCGAAACCGGCCATGCGCGCCAGGTCGCAGGCGGCTTCGGTGTGGCCGGCGCGGGCCAGGGTGCCACCGGCCTGGGCCATCAGCGGAAAAATGTGGCCCGGGCTGACGATGTCTTCGGCCTTGGCGTCTTTCGCGGCGGCCGCTTGCACGGTGCGCGCACGGTCAGCGGCGGAAATGCCGGTGGTCACGCCTTCGGCCGCTTCGATCGAGACGGTGAACTTGGTGCCGAAACCGGAACCGTTGCGCGGAGCCATCAGCGGCAGCTTCAGGGTTTCGCAGCGCTCGCGGCTCATCGGCATGCAGATCAGGCCACGGGCGTATTTGGCCATGAAGTTGATGTGCTCGGCCTTGCAGCATTCGGCGGCCATGATCAGGTCGCCTTCGTTCTCGCGGTCTTCGTCATCCATGAGGATGACCATCTTGCCTTGGCGGATGTCTTCAACCAGTTCTTCGATGCTATTGAGCGCCACAAGGCACCCCCTTCAGTCAGGATTTGAGGTAGCCGTTGGCGGCCAGAAAGCTTTCAGTGATGCCACCGCCAAGCTTTTGTGAAGAGTCAGGCTCAGCGGCCCTGTCGCCCAGAAGCAGACGCTCCAGATAACGCGCCAGCAGGTCGACTTCCAGGTTCACCCGGCGACCTGGCTTGTAGGACGCCATGATGGTTTCGCTCAGGGTGTGCGGGATGATCGTCAGCAGGAATTCGGCGCCATCGACCGCGTTCACGGTCAGGCTGGTGCCGTCGACGGTGATCGAGCCTTTGTGGGCGATGTACTTGGCCAGCTCTTTCGGCGCGCGGATGCGAAATTCCACGGCGCGGGCATTGTCGCTGCGCGAAACCACTTCGCCGACACCGTCGACATGACCGCTGACCAGATGGCCGCCGAGACGGGTGGTCGGGGTCAGGGCTTTTTCCAGGTTGACCGGGCTACCGCTTTTCAGGTCATTCATGGCGGTGCAGTCGAGGGTTTCGCGACTGACATCGGCGGCGAAGCCGTTGCCCGGCAGTTCAACCGCAGTCAGGCACACGCCATTGACCGCGATGCTGTCGCCGAGTTTGACGTCGCTCAGGTCGAGCTTGCCGGTTTCGACATGCACCCGCACATCACCGCCCTTTGGGGTCAGTGCGCGGATACTGCCGATGGATTCGATGATGCCGGTAAACATGGGGTTCTCCTTGAGAACGAAGCCAGCGCTAACGCGATGGCCGGGAATTATACGCTCGCCGATGGGACAGGGATGGCAGTGACTCGCCAGTCATCGCCAACCGCGCGAATTTCAGTGATTTTCAGCTCCGGCGCATCCTTCATACAGGCCAGCGGCCAGTCCAGAAGCGGACGCGCCGTGGAGCCGAGGAACTTGCCGGCAATGAAGATCACGAACTCGTCGACCAGTCCGAGCTGGGCAAACGCGCCGGCCAGTCGCGGGCCGGCCTCGACCAGCACTTCGTTGACGCCACGGTTGGCCAGTTCGACCAGCAACTGGTGCAGATCGACCTGACCGTCATCGCCCGGCACGATCAGGCATTCCGGGCCGTGGGCGTACTGCTCTTCGATGGCCACACACGTGGCGACAAGTGCCGGGCCGGCCTTGAAGAACGGCGCATCCAGCGGCACCCGCAGACGCCCGTCGATCAATACCCGCAGCGGCGGGCGGCTCAGGGCCAGTGCGGTTTGTTCGGCATCCAGCCCCAGCTCATCGCCGCGAACGGTCAGGCGTGCGCCATCGGCCAGCACCGTGTCGGCGCCGGTCAGCACCACGCTGGCTTGGGCGCGCAGACGCTGCACCGCCGAACGCGCGGCAGGGCCGGTGATCCATTGGCTCTCACCGCTTTCCATCGCTGTGCGGCCATCGAGACTCATGGCCAACTTGACCCGCACGAACGGCAAGCCGTGTTCCATGCGCTTCAAAAAACCTTGATTGAGCTTGCGCGCCTCAGCTTCCAGCACGCCGTTTTCGGTGGCGATGCCGGCATCGGCCAGACGCTGCAGACCGCGTCCGGCGACTTGAGGATTGGGATCACGCATCGCCGCGACCACCCGGCCAACACCGGCATTCACCAGCGCATCGGCGCACGGCGGCGTACGGCCGTGGTGGCTGCAAGGTTCGAGGGTGACGTAAGCCGTGGCGCCCCGGGCCAGTTCACCGGCGGCGCGCAGGGCGTGGACTTCGGCGTGGGGTTCGCCGGCGCGTTCATGCCAGCCTTCGCCGACAATCTGCCCGTCGCGCACGATCACGCAGCCAACCCGTGGATTGGGGTGCGTCGTGTAATGCCCCTTGCGCGCCAGCTCCAGGGCCCGGGCCATGAAGTGAGCGTCGAGGATGGCCTGCTCGGCGGCGGTGGTCATTCTTTCACCGGTTCGCGGGCGAGGCGGTCGATCTCTTCGCGGAATTCGTTGAGGTCCTGGAAGCGGCGGTACACGGAGGCGAAACGGATGTAGGCGACTTCATCGAGCTTTTGCAGCTCGGCCATCACCAGTTCGCCGACCACGAGGGATTTGACCTCACGCTCGCCGGTGGCGCGCAGCTTGTGTTTGATATGGACCAGCGAGGATTCGAGGCGCTCGACGCTCACCGGACGTTTCTCCAGGGCGCGTTGCATGCCGGCGCGGAGTTTTTCTTCGTCGAACGGTTGGCGGCTGCCGTCGGTTTTGATCAGGCGCGGTAACACCAGTTCGGCCGTCTCGAACGTCGTGAAACGTTCGCCGCAGGCCAGGCATTCACGCCGGCGGCGCACCTGTTCGCCCTCGGCGACCAGACGCGAGTCGATGACCTTGGTGTCGTTGGCACCGCAGAAGGGACAGTGCATGGTGGCTGGCAACAAAAAAAGGGAGGGCCATGGTAGCGCATCCCGGTGGCAAGACAAGCCATAGGCTTTGCGGTATACAGACTGCCATGATCGATTGATCCATGGATTTCATTTTGCTGGAGCCACCAATGTCCCTACGACCGCTCGTTTTGCTCAGTGTTTTCAGCCTGCTGGTGGCCTGTGGCAGCGACGCGCCCAAGCCTCAGCCACCCACGCCGGGCCCGGCGCCGCAACAGGCGCAGAAAAAAGCCCGGGAAGCTGCTGATCTCGGCCCGCTGCCCGCGTATCAACGCGAACTGAGCGGCACCCTGCAAGGCGTGCCGGCCGGTGCCGAAGTCGAACTGGCGCTGCTGGTGATCGACGAGAAGGATCGCCCGCAACAATTGCTCGCCAGTTCCAGCCTGATCGGCAACAACCAGATTCTGCCGTTTCACCTGCGCTTCAACCCCGAATCCTTCCCGGTTGGCGCCCGGGTTGAATTGCGCGGCCGCGCCAGCCAGTCCGGCCAGTTGATCCTGCACCTGCCGTCGCAGACCATCACTCAGCCAACCACCCAGGCGTTGGGCCAGCTGCAATTTGTCAAAGCCCCATGAATGCCCCGTCAGACCTGCAACAGTCGCTGGGCGAGTTGCTCGGCGACGCCCGACTGAAAGCCTGCACATTGCCGGACACCGATTTGCAGCTGTGGCTGATCGATGGCGACAACATGGCGCGTGAATTCAGCCAGGAAGAAACCCAACGAATCCTGCATGAACCGCCGTACTGGAGTTTCTGCTGGGCCAGCGGTCTGGCGGTGGCGCGCTATCTCGCGCAATTCCCCGAGTGGGTCCGGGGCAAACGCGTACTGGATTTCGGCGCCGGTTCCGGGATCGCCGGCATCGCGGCGGTGAAGGCCGGCGCGCTGGAAGTGGTGGCCTGCGACCTTGACCCGCTGGCGATTGCCGCCTGTCGGGCGAATGCCGAACTCAATGATGTACAAATGAGCTATTCCACGGATTTTTTCGCCGAGGCGGATCGCTTCGATCTGATCCTGGTGGCCGACGTCTTGTACGACCGGGAAAACCTGCCGCTGCTCGACGCCTTCCTGAGCCGTGGCCGCGAAGCGCTGGTGGCGGATTCGCGGGTTCGGGATTTCCGTCACCCACTGTACCGGCGCATCGAAATGCTCGAAGCCATGACCCTGCCGGATCTGGCCGAGCCCGAAGAGTTTCGCCATGTCAGCCTCTACCATGCGGCCCGCGCCTGACCGTATAGTTGCCCCATTCACGCTTTTACGAGATACCCCATGAGTCAGCAAACGCCGTACATCTTCGACGCCACGACGGCCGACTTCGACCAGTCGGTGATCGAGGCTTCCTTTCAAAAACCGGTGCTGGTGGATTTCTGGGCCGAATGGTGTGCGCCGTGCAAGGCGCTGATGCCGATGCTGCAAGGCATCGCCGAGAGCTATCAGGGCGAGTTGCTGCTGGCCAAGGTCAATTGCGATATCGAGCAGGACATTGTCGCCCGCTTCGGCATCCGCAGCCTGCCGACCGTGGTGCTGTTCAAGGACGGCCAACCGGTAGACGGCTTTGCCGGCGCGCAACCGGAATCCGCCGTGCGCGCCCTGCTCGAACCCCATGTACAGATGCCCGCGCCGTCGGCTGCCGATCCATTCGAACAGGCTCAGGCACTGTTTGACGAGGGCCGCTACGCCGACGCGGAAGCGACATTGGTCACGCTGCTGGGCGAAGACAATACCAACGCCAAGGCGTTGATCCTCTACGCTCGCTGCCTGACCGAACGCGGTGAACTGGGCGAAGCGCAAACCGTGCTCGACGCGGTCAAGAGCGATGAGCACAAAGCCGCGCTGGCTGGCGCCAAGGCGCAGATCAAGTTCCTCGGCCTGGCCCGTGACCTGCCAGATGCTGCCGACCTGAAAAGCCGTCTGGCGCAGAACCCGCAGGACGATGAAGCGGTGTATCAACTGGCAATCCAGCAACTGGCCCGCCAGCAATACGAAGCGGCGCTGGACGCACTGCTCAAGCTGTTCATCCGCAACCGCAGCTACGGCGAAGGTCTGCCGCACAAGACCTTGCTGCAAGTGTTCGAACTGCTGGGCAACGATCACCCGCTGGTGACCGCTTACCGGCGCAAGGTGTTTGCCGCGCTGTACTAACCCCCTTACTCGATCCAGCTGTAGAGCGGCGTATCCCCGCCGCTCGCCACCTTCACATCTGCCGAATGACGCAGACGCACCAGCAAGCGCTTGCCCGCCGCTGCGCTGCCGGTCAGCCCTTCGAGCTGATCCAGCAGATCCGGGCCGCTGAGCTGTCCGGCCTTGCGCAGCAAATCCCTGGCGACCTGCCACAACGCATCGTCCTGATTCACAGGTTTCGCCACTGGCGCCGCTGCGGTCTGTGGCTGAGCGGCCTGCACCTGCACGCCAAACTGCGAACCGAGCCGCGCCCAGTCGCTTTCATCCAGTTCCAGGGTCAAATCCACCGGCAAGTCGCCGACGGTTCCGCGTATCCGCAACATAAGCTTTCTCCCGCACATTTCTGACCTGCATGCTCCCATGGGACTTGTGTAACGCCAAGCGGGCGGGCAAACTCTGCGCACTTTCGTTATAAGATTACATAACAAACTCTTCACTTTACTTCCCGGAGACCGCCATGCGTCGTCTGCTGCTCGCTTTGCCGTTTGCCCTGTTGCCGCTGGCCATCGCCCAGGCTGCCGATGAGCATGATCACGACCATGAGCACGGCAGCCTCGCTGCCCACGAACATGGCGTTGGACGCCTGAACGCCGCGCTCGACGGCCAGACCCTGGAGCTGGAGCTGGAAAGCCCGGCGATGAACCTTGTGGGTTTTGAACACGTCGCCACCAGCGATGCCGACAAGGCCAAGGTCGCCGCCGCCCGCGCGCAACTGGAAAAACCGCAGGCTCTGTTCAGCCTGCCGGCCGCCGCCGGTTGCAAAGTCACCAGCCAGGAGCTGGAAAGCCCGCTGTTCGGCGACAAGCCGGATGCCGACGACCACGACGAAGAGGAGGCCGGCAAGGACGGTCACGAGCATCATCACGACCACAGCGAAATCCACGCCCACTACCAGTTCAGCTGTGCGGCACCGGGTGCGTTGAAAACCCTGGATCTGGCGAACCTGTTCACTACTTTCCCGGCCACCCAGAAAATTCAGGTACAACTGATCGGCCCGAGCGGCCAGCAAGGCACGGAAGTGACGGCCAAGGCCGCCGCCCTGAAGTTCTGACACGAAACGGCGCCATGACCCAAGCACTCATCGAACTGTCCGACCTGGGCTTCAACTGGCCCGGTCACCCGCCGCTGCTGGACATCCCGGCGTTTCGCCTGGAAGCCGGCGAAACCCTGTTCCTCAAGGGCCCCAGCGGCAGCGGCAAGACCACCCTGCTCGGCCTACTTGGCGGGGTGCAGAAACCCGGTCGCGGCAGCATTCGCCTGCTCGGCCAGGAACTGACCGAACTGGGTGCCGGCGCCCGTGATCGCTTTCGCGTCGATCACACCGGCTACATTTTCCAGCAGTTCAACCTGTTGCCGTTTCTCTCGGTGCGCGAGAACGTCGAGTTGCCGTGCCACTTTTCGAAGCTGCGCGCCGAGCGTGCGAAACAGCGTCACGGCAGCGTTGATCAGGCCGCCGCCACCCTGCTCGCCCACCTGGGTTTGAAGGACGAAAGCCTCCTGAGTCGCCGCGCCGATTCGCTGTCGATCGGTCAGCAGCAACGGGTCGCCGCTGCCCGTGCATTGATCGGGCAACCGGAACTGGTGATCGCCGACGAACCGACCTCGGCACTGGATTACGACGCCCGGGAAAACTTCATTCGTCTGCTGTTCGCCGAGTGCCGCGAAGCCGGCTCGAGCCTGTTGTTCGTCAGCCACGACCAGAGCCTCGCGCCGCTGTTCGACCGTCACCTGTCCCTGGCCGAACTCAATCGCGCCGCCACGTCTGCCGAGGTCTGAGATGTATCTGTTCCGTCTGGCCATGGCCAGCCTCGCCAACCGGCGTTTCACCGCCCTGCTCACTGCTTTCGCCATCGCGCTTTCTGTCTGCCTGCTGCTGGCAGTCGAGCGGGTGCGAACTGAAGCCAAAGCCAGTTTCGCCAGCACCATCAGCGGCACTGACCTGATCGTCGGCGCCCGCTCGGGCTCGGTGAACCTGTTGCTGTATTCGGTGTTCCGCATCGGCAACGCCACCAACAACATCCGCTGGGACAGCTTCGAACACTTCGCCAGCAACCCGAAGGTGAAGTGGGCGATTCCGATGTCCCTCGGTGACTCCCATCGCGGCTACCGGGTGATGGGCACCACCGAAGCCTATTTCGAGCATTACCAGTACGGTCGCCAGCAGCATCTGCAACTGGCGGATGGCCGCGCCTTCGCCACCGATCCGTTCGAAGTGGTGCTCGGTGCCGAAGTGGCCGAAGCGCTGCATTACAAGCTCGGCGACAAACTGGTGTTGGCCCATGGCGTGGCGGCGATCAGTCTGGTCAAGCACGACGACAAGCCGTTCACCGTGGTCGGCATTCTCAAGCGCACCGGCACCCCGGTGGACCGCACGCTGCACATCAGCCTCGGCGGCATGGAGGCGATTCACATCGACTGGCACAACGGTGTGCCGGCCCGTGGCAACGGCCGGATCAGCGCCGATCAGGCACGCAACATGGACCTGACGCCGCAAGCCATCACCGCGTTCATGCTCGGCCTCAACAGCAAGATCTCGACCTTCGCCCTGCAACGGGAGATCAACGAGTTCCGTGGCGAGCCGATGCTGGCGATTCTGCCGGGCGTGGCCTTGCAGGAGTTGTGGAGCCTGATGAGCACCGCCGAAAAAGCGTTGTTCGTGGTCTCGCTGTTCGTGGTGCTGACCGGATTGATCGGCATGCTCACGGCGATTCTCACCAGCCTCAACGAACGCCGCCGCGAGATGGCGATCCTGCGTTCGGTGGGCGCGCGGCCGTGGCATATCGCAAGTCTGCTGGTGCTGGAAGCGTTCGCTCTGGCGCTGACCGGGGTGATCGCCGGACTGGCGTTGCTGTACGTCGGCATCGCTGCGGCACAGGGTTATGTGCAGGCCAATTACGGTCTGTATCTGCCGCTGGCCTGGCCAAGCGAGTATGAATGGACGCTGCTCGGTGGCATTCTGGCGGCCGCGCTGCTGATGGGCAGCGTGCCGGCCTGGCGCGCGTATCGCCAATCTCTGGCCGACGGCCTGTCGATCCGTTTATGAGGATGTTCACCATGCCCCGCGCCGTGCTTGCGCTGCTGTTGCTGGTCGCCCTGCCCGTGTGGGCGGCGGCGCCAAAAGACCTGACCTGGTCGGAAATGATCCCGCCGGACGCCGCGCCCGAAGTGCCGAACATGACGCCGCTGCACGACCTGTCGAAGATGGGCGACGCGCTGTCGGCGGAGTCCGCGCCAGCGGCCAAACAGGACATGCCCAACGCCCCCGTGGTGCAAAGCCTCGATGGCCAGAACATCCGCCTGCCGGGCTACATCGTGCCGCTGGAAGTGAGCGAAGAAGGTCGCACCACGGATTTCCTGCTGGTGCCATATTTCGGCGCCTGCATCCACGTGCCGCCACCGCCGTCGAACCAGATCGTGCACGTAAAAAGCGAACTCGGCGTGAAGCTCGACGAGCTGTATCAGCCGTACTGGGTGGAAGGGCCGTTGCAGGTCAAGCAGTCCACCAGCGAACTGGCCGATGCCGGGTATCAGATGGAAGCGGACAAGATTTACGTCTACGAACTGCCGGAGTAAATCCGTTGCTCTGTGTTGATTGATCGATTGCCATCGCCAGCAGGCTGGCGATGAGGCCATGAAAGTTCCACAAAAATCCGGAGCATCACTGTTTCATTGAGCTGAGTCAAAAGACCGTATCAGACGGATTCGTACCATAGGACATCAAACATTTTTAACGTCCTTTGGGAGCTTCCATGAACAAGTCCTTGCTCAGCGCCTCGCTGTTTGCCCTCGCGCTCGCAGCCCCGCTCGCCCACGCCCACGAAGCCGGCGACATCATCGTTCGTGCCGGTGCGATCACCGTCAACCCGAAGGCCGACAGCTCCAGCGTCAAGGTCGATCAGGGTCCGCTGAGCGGCGCCAACCTGGGCGGCAAGGCGACCATGAGCAGCGACACCCAACTGGGCCTGAACTTCGCCTACATGCTGACCAACAACATCGGTATCGAGCTGTTGGCCGCCTCGCCGTTCGAACATGACGTGAAGCTCAAGGGCACCGCCCTGCCAGCCGCCAACGGCAAACTCGGCACCCTCAAACACCTGCCGCCGACCCTGAGCGTCGTCTACTACCCGCTGGACGCGAAATCGCCGTTCCAGCCGTACATCGGCGGCGGCATCAACTACACCTGGATCTACGACGAGCACGTCGGCAGCGAAGCCCAGTCCAACGGCTTCAGCAACTTCAAGGCGAAAAACTCCTGGGGCCTGGCCTGGCAGGTCGGCGCCGACTACATGCTGACCGACAACATCATGCTCAACGCCCAGGTGCGCTACATCGACATCGACACCCGTGCCACCGTCGAGAACAACGCCGTAGCCCCGGGCACCCGTGCACGGGTGAATGTGGACGTTGATCCCTTCATCTACATGGTTGGTCTAGGCTACAAGTTCTAAATAACGTTCACGTGGTGGTGAATGAGGCTTGGTGGCGGGCAGCTCAGAACTGACGGCGATGTTACGCAATCGACCGGGGAGCAAGCTCCCTCGCTACAGGAAACAGGTTTGAAACCCGATTTCCGGCCGTGAAAAAGGCGCCTGTCAAAAGGCGCCTTTTTCATGTCTGCGAAAAGCTCAGCGGCCGAGCAGACGGGCCAGGCCGACGTTCATCGGCGTTGGCGTCGGGCACTTGAATCGCTCCAGCAACCGGCTGTTGTTCGCCCGCGAGTGGCGGATGTCACCGGAGCGCGCCGGGCCATAGCTGACGGGCGGCAACTCGCCGACCACCGCTTCGAGCGCGGCCAGCATCTGCTTGAGGTTGGTCGCCTGATTCCAGCCGACGTTCACCGCACCGACGTCCACTTGCGGCTTCTCGATCGCCTGCACCAGGACGTCGACCAGGTCTTCGACGTACATGAAATCCCGGGTCTGCTCGCCATCGCCGAACACGGTGATCGGCATGCCTTTCTGCGCGCGTTCGCTGAAGATGCTGATCACCCCGGAATACGGCGAGGACGGATCCTGGCGCGGGCCGAAGATGTTGAAGAAACGGAAGATCGCCGGTTCCAGACCGTGCTGGCGGCGGTAGAAATCGAAGTACTGCTCGCCGGCCAGTTTGTCCGACGCATAAGGCGTCAACGGCGCCTTGGGCGTGTCTTCGTCAATCGACTCGCCTTCGCCATTGTTGCCGTAGACCGCCGCACTGGAAGCGTACAGCACACGTTTGACGCCGGCCTCGCGCATGGCTTCGCAGACGTTCAGCGTGCCGATGAAATTGCTCTGGTGGGTTTTCACCGGATCGTCCACCGACGCCTGCACCGACGCAACGGCAGCCAGATGGGCGACAGCGCTGCAACCCTGCATTGCCTGTGCGACCAATGCGGCATCGGCCACATCGCCGACGATCAGTTCGACCCTGGGATTATCCAGCGGCAGATTGCTGCGCTTGCCGGTCGACAGGTCATCGAGGATCCGCACCGAATGGCCCTTGGCAAGCAGCGCGTCAGTCAGGTGCGAGCCGATGAAACCGGCGCCGCCGGTGATGAGAACAGGGCCTTCAGCCATGACGATAAAACCTATCCAGTAAGCCCGGGAGTGCGGCACGCCAGGCGCGCGGCTTGATCCCGAAGGTGTGCAGAATTTTCTTGCAGGCGAGTACCGCGTGTTGCGGTTCTTCGGCGGCATCCGGCCGCGCGGCGTGGGCCTGGGCGGTCGGCGCTTCGATGGCCAGCGGGTGCAGGCTGCGCGCTTCGGAGAGAATCGCCTGACCCAGTGCCAGCGGCGTGGTCGCCTCGTGGCCGGCGTAGTGGTATGTGCCCCACAGCGGCGCGGCGCAATCGAGTTGCTTGAGCACCGAAATGATCACCCGCGCGGCATCGTCGACCGGCGTCGGATTGCCACGGCGGTCATCGGCCAGCAGCAACTCTTCCGGCTGTTCGGCACGGGCCAGGAAGCGTCCGAGGATCCCTTCCGGGCTGTCGTCGAGCAGCCAGCCGAAGCGCAGCAGCACATGTTGCGGGCAAGTGGCGCGTACGCTCTGTTCGATCCGCCACAGGGCCTGACCGCGCAGGCCCAACGGCACCGGTTCGTCCTTTTCGCTGTAGGCGGTGGCGCGGGAGCCGTCGAATACCCGATAACTGGACGGCTGCACCAGCACGATGTTGTGGTGCTGGCACAGTTCGGCCAGGCGTTCGATGGCGCGTTCCTGCCCGGCCAGACGGCTTTCACTGACGACCTCGGCCTGGAACCAGTCGAAATAGTAGGCAAGGTTGATCAATGCATCGGGACGGGTGTCGTCGAGCAATTGGGTCAGGCTCGCGGCATCCCAGCCGTCTTCGGGCGGGCGGGGGGCGAGGAAACCGATGTCTTCCTCCGCACCGAGGCGAATCAGCGCCTGCCCAAGGGCATTTCCGCCGCCCAGTAACATAAGGCGCATTCGCATAGAGTCAGCAGGCCCAGTCTGATTGGAACGATGGCTTTGGCGACGATGCTTTGTGACACCGTCGTCGATAATTGCCGGAATCGTTGCATTTTGCGGGTTTAGTGCGCAACCGTCACCCGTAAAGTGTAGATCCCGAGCGGTACTTGCAACTTCGCCCACCCACCCGCATAACTGGAGCCATGAATCTGCCCCTTCCCACGGACGCGGCGCTGGCAGGCTTTCACCCCGCCGTCAGCGCCTGGTTCAGCAGCACCTTCCCGACGGTAACCGCCGCCCAGGCCCGCGCATGGCCGTTGATCCGCCAGCGCCGTTCGACGCTGATCGCCGCGCCCACCGGTTCCGGCAAGACCCTCACCGCGTTCCTCGCCGTGCTCGACGAACTGGTCCACCGCGGCCTGGAAACCCCGGAAGGTCTGCCGGACGAAACCCTGGTGGTCTACGTTTCGCCGCTCAAGGCGCTGTCCAACGACATCCGCATCAACTTGCAGAACCCGCTGGCCGGGATTACCGAGCAGTTACGCCAAATGGACCTGCCGGCGCTGGAAATCACCACCGCCGTGCGCACCGGCGACACCCCGCAGAAAGACCGCGCCGCCATGCGCAAGAGTGCGCCGCACATACTGGTGACCACCCCGGAATCGCTCTACGTGCTGCTCGGCTCGGAGTCCGGGCGAAAAATGCTCGGCACCACGCGCACCGTAATCGTCGACGAGATCCACGCCATCGCCGCCGGCAAACGCGGCAGCCACCTGGCCTTGAGCCTCGAACGCTTGCAGGCGCTGTGTCCTGAACCACTGACCCGCATCGGCCTGTCGGCCACGCAAAAACCGATCGATGCGGTCGCACGATTTCTGGTCGGCCATGACCGCCCGTGCGAAATCATCGACATCGGCCACGCGCGCCCACGGGATCTGGGCATCGAAGTGCCGCCGGTGCCGTTGACGGCGGTGATGGCCAACGACGTCTGGGAACTGGTCTACGACCGCCTCGCAGCACTGGCCCATGAACACCGCACCACGCTGATTTTCGTCAACACCCGCCGTCTGGCCGAACGCCTGAGCCGGCACCTCAGCGAACGCCTCGGAAAAGACGCCGTGGCCGCGCACCACGGCAGTCTGGCCAAGGAGTTTCGCCTCGACGCCGAACAACGGCTCAAGCGTGGCGAGCTGCAAGTGCTGATCGCCACCGCCTCGCTGGAGCTGGGGATCGATATCGGCGAAGTCGACCTCGTCTGCCAGATCGCTTCACCGCGCTCGATTGCCGGTTTTCTGCAACGGGTCGGCCGCTCCGGGCACCAGGTCGGCGGTACGCCCAAGGGCCGCCTGTTCGCCACCACCCGCGACGATTTGATCGAGTGCGCCGCCCTGCTCGACAGCGTGCGCCGGGGTGAACTCGATACGCTGCACATACCCGAAGCGCCGCTGGATGTGCTGGCGCAGCAGATCATCGCCGAGGTCAGTTGCCAGGAATGGGCCGAAGACGATTTGCTCACGCTGTTCCGCCGGGCCGAGCCCTACGCCCGCCTTGACGAAAAACATTATCAGGCGCTGCTGGGCATGCTCGCCGAAGGCTACAACGGTCGCCAGGGCATCCGCAGCGCCTATCTGCACCGCGACGCCATCAGCCGAACCCTGCGCGGACGACGCGGTGCAAGGCTGACGGCAGTCACCAGCGGCGGCACCATCCCCGACAATGCCGACTACAGCGTCTTGCTCGAACCCCAGAGCCTGAACATCGGCAGCGTCAACGAAGACTTCGCCGTGGAAAGCATCGCCGGCGATGTGTTCCAGCTCGGCAACGCCTCTTACCGGATCCTGCGGGTGGAAGCCGGCAAGGTGCGGGTCGAAGACGCCCGGGGCCTGCCGCCGACCATTCCGTTCTGGCTCGGCGAGGCGCCGGGACGCAGCGATGAACTGTCGGCGGCCGTGGCGCGCCTGCACGCGCAGCTCGATCAACTGCTCAGCGCCAGCCCCGGCAACCTGCAACCGGCCCTCGACTGGCTGACCGACACCCTCGGCCTGAACCTGGCCAGCGCCGAGCAACTGGTGGATTACCTGGCCCGCGCCCGCCTCGCCCTCGGTGCCTTGCCGTCGCGAGACACGCTGCTGATGGAGCGGTTTTTCGACGAGTCCGGCGGCACCCAGTTGATCATCCATTCGCCATTCGGCAGCCGAATCAACCGCGCCTGGGGCCTGGCCCTGCGCAAGCGTTTCTGCCGCACCTTCAACTTCGAATTGCAGGCCGCCGCCAGCGAAGACGCGATCGTGCTGTCGCTGTCCACCAGCCACAGTTTCGAACTCGACGAGGTCTGGCGTTACCTGCACAGCAACAGCGCCGAGCACATCCTGATTCAAGCCGTGCTGGATGCGCCGCTGTTCGGTGTGCGCTGGCGCTGGAATGCCGGGGTGGCGCTGGCCCTGCCGCGCTTCACCGGCGGGCGCAAGGTCGCGCCGCAATTGCAGCGGATGAAAAGCGAAGACCTGATCGCCAGTGTGTTTCCCGATCAGATCGCCTGCCTGGAAAACCTCGCCGGTGAACGGGAAATTCCCGAGCATCCGCTGGTGGAACAGACCCTCGACGATTGCCTGCACGAAGCGATGGACAGCGAAGGCTGGCTGCAACTGCTGCGGCGCATGGAGCGCGGCGAAGTGCGCCTGATCGCCCGCGACCTGCCGGCGCCCTCGCCGTTGGCGGCGGAAATCCTCAGCGCCCGCCCCTACACCTTTCTCGACGACGCGCCGCTGGAAGAGCGTCGCACCCAGGCCGTGCTCAACCGCCGCTGGAGCGATCCGCAATCCACCGACGACCTCGGCGCGCTGGACGCCGACGCGATCAACGCCGTGCGCGAAGAAGCCTGGCCGACGCCGAACAGCGCCGATGAAATGCATGAAGCGCTGATGAGCCTGGCCTGCATCAGCGATCGCGAAGTCGAGGCCAATCCGCATTGGCGCGAGTGGCTGAATGCTTTGGCCGAAACCGGGCGAGCCTGCCGATTGCAGATCGATCCCGAGCACTCACTGTGGCTGGCGAGAGAACGCCTGACCTGTCTGCAAGCGCTTTATCCACAGGCGCATTCTGACCTGGCCGCGTTGCCCGGTTTCGACGAAGCATGGACCGCCGATGATGCACTGATCGAAGTGATCCGCGCGCGGCTCGGCGCATTCGGTCCGCAACCGCTGGTGGCGATTGCCGAATCGCTGGCCCTGATGCCGGCCGCTGTTCATCAAGCCCTCGCTCATCTGGAGCGTGAAGGTTATGTACTGCGCGGCCAGTTCACGCCGGGGTCGACCGTTGAAGAATGGTGCGAACGGCATCTGCTGGCGCGCATTCACCGCTACACCGTCAAGCGTCTGCGCCGGGAAATCGAGCCGGTGGCGTTGCAGGATTTCATGCGGTTTCTGTTCGACTGGCAGCATGTGTCCCCGTCCACCCGTGGTCAGGGCAACGCCGTATTGCCGGCGATTGTCGGCCAGTTCGAAGGCTACCCGGCCGCCGCTTCGGCCTGGGACAGCGACATTCTTCCGGCGCGGCTCAAGGATTATTCACCGAGCTGGCTGGATGATCTGTGCCGCAGCGGCAAACTGGTATGGACACGCCTCAGCGCCCGGCAAAACATCAGCGGCACGGCATTGCGCAGCACCCCCATCGTGTTGCTGCCGCGCAGTCAGGTCGGCTTGTGGAGCGCGCTGGCCGAGCAGACGCCGGTCAGCGAACTGTCGCCCAAAACCCGCAAGGTGTTCGACGCGCTGAGCCAGCACGGTGCGTTGTTTTTCGATGAGCTGACTCATGAAGCACACCTGCTGCGCACCGAGCTGGAAATCGCCTTGCAGGAACTGGTCGGCGCCGGGCTGGTGAATGCCGACAGTTTTGCCGGATTGCGGGCGCTGATCACCCCGGCGAGCAAGCGCCAGCAGCGCAGCAGTCGACGCGGGCGCGGGGCGTTTGTCGGTGGCATGGACGATGCGGGGCGCTGGGCGCTTTTGCGTCGCGGGCCGGTGGTGGAAAACCGTCAAACGGCGTCGCCCGAAACCCTCGAACACATCGCCATGACTCTGTTACGCCGCTATGGCGTGGTGTTCTGGCGCCTGTTGGAGCGCGAAGCAGACTGGCTGCCGAGCTGGCGCGAGTTGTTGCGCACGTTCCATCGACTGGAAGCGCGGGGCGAGATTCGTGGCGGGCGCTTTGTCAGCGGTCTGGCCGGCGAGCAATTCGCCCTGCCCGAGGCGATTCCGCTGCTGCGCGAAGTCCG
Source organism: Pseudomonas sp. B40(2017) (assembly GCF_002112855.1). Classification (NCBI taxonomy): domain Bacteria; kingdom Pseudomonadati; phylum Pseudomonadota; class Gammaproteobacteria; order Pseudomonadales; family Pseudomonadaceae; genus Pseudomonas; species Pseudomonas sp. B40(2017). The sequence goes on along the minus strand of NZ_NEIT01000008.1, from coordinate 58,314 downwards.
CCGTCGCCCCCATGACGGCAGCCTGATCGCGGTGTGCGGCGTCGATCCGCTGAACCTCGCCGGGACCTTGTTGCCGGGGGCGAAAGTGCCGGCGCTGGCGAGCAATCGGCTGGTGTATCGCGATGGGTTGCCGGTCGCTGCCGAGGTCGCGGGCAAGCCGCAATTCTGGGTGGAGCTGGACTCCGCCGCCATGAGCGAAATCCGCAACAGGCTGACCCGTCACTGAGTGCGCGCCTGCTCCGGTAACACCACCGACGAATGCGCCGGCGCCACCTCTACTTCCGGTCGCTTGGGCAGCAAAACCTGCTGTGGATAAGTCTGCGCGAAATGCACCCACGGGCTGTTATCCACAAGCTTTTTCAAGCGCTGATTGAACGCGCGGCTCACCGCGTATTGCCCGCCCGAGACCGTGCGAAATTGCGCGGTCAGCACCACGCCGTTCAGATCCATCTTGTCCACGCCAAATACATCCAGCGGCCCTTGCAGGTTGTACTTGAGGAACGGGTCTTCGCGAATCGAATCCCCCGCCTCGCGGATCAGCTCGATGGCCTTGTCGACATCAGTGTCATAGGTGAACTGCACCGAGAAAAACGCGAACGCAAACTGTCGCGATTGATTGGTCACGGCCTTGATCTGGCCGAACGGCACCGAGTGCACGAAGCCCTTGCCGTCGCGCAGGCGCAGGGTGCGAATGGTCAGGCCTTCGACCGTGCCGGCATGCCCGGAATCGAGCACCACCCAGTCGCCGATCGACAGGGTGTCTTCGATGATGATGAACAGCCCGGTGATCACGTCCTGCACCAGTTGCTGCGAGCCGAAACCGATGGCCAGGCCGACCACCCCGGCACCGGCCAGCAGCGGCGCGACATTGATCCCGAGATTGGCCATGGTGGTGATCGCGCAGATCACCACCAGGATGATTTTGATCGCATTGCGCAGCAGCGGCAGGATGGTTTTCACCCGGGTGCTGGGCTGGCGCGCCGAGCGTTTGCTGACCGGTGGTTTGAGTGCTTCCTGAATCGCCGTGTCGAGCACCACCCACAACAGCCACGTCACGAGGAAGATCAGACCGATGCTGCTCAGGGCATTGCTGATCGCCCGACCGACCGTGCTGCTCTGCGCAAAATCGAGCAGCGACACCCCCCAGATCCGCCCGAGAATATCGATGAACGCAATCGCAATGACGATCCGCAGCAAGGCGTGCAACAGGCTGAGAAAGCGTTCCTTGTAGGCACTGCTGCGCTGGATCGCCTCGGCCCTGCGCGACTTGAAAAGATGCTGAAGAATCGTGCTGAGAAACACCGTGCCGATCAGCAGCACCGTGGTGAACAGCGCACATCGCAGGGCCTTTTGATTGTCCTCGCCGATGCCGATCAGATTGACCGCCGAGACCAGCACCATCAACACGATCGGCCAGTACCAGAGCCCGGAAAAAATCCTCAGGGACTCCTGCAGCGACGGCTGTTTCAGGCGCTGGGCCAGCGGGCGATTGCGGATCAGGTGCGCCACCGGCCGACGCAGGCGAATCACCAGCAGGCCGAAGATGATCGACGCCAGCAGACCGGTGAACACCGCAATGCTGCTGGTGATGTTGCCGCCCAGTTGCCGGGCGATCTGCGGGCTGGTCAGGGCGTCACTCAACGCGGCGAGAAAGCCGATCAGGAACAGCGGTTTCGGGCAGTAGTCGCGGATGATCTGCACGGCGCGGCGCTTGTGGCCGACATTGAACATCACCACCACGCACAACAGCATCGACGTGGAAAATATCCCGCTGCTGGTGGCGTAGGCGAAACACAGCGCCAGCGCTCGCCCCACCGAGGCCGACAGAAAATGGCTGACGTACAGGGTCAGCGGCAGGCAGATCAGCGCGGGCAGCGTGTAGGGCAACAGGTAACCGAGCAAATCCTGGCTGCGCTGGCGGGTGCGCAGCCAGCGCCCTTCCCGCAGCCGCTTGCCCAGCACACTGCCGAGTACCGTCAACACGGCAAACGTGCCCAGCCACACGCCGGACAGCATCATGAAATCCCCCGCCACGCTCCAGCCTGAGCGGTTCGAAGGTTGATTGACCAGCCTGTCGACTTCATCCGCCGCCCGATCGGCGCGCAGGCGCCAGGCGTCGACCAGATGTTCGTTGAGGTCGAGCTTGTCCTGCACGTCGTCGATGCTGGAACTGATGGCGCCGAGCAGTCCGCCCTGGACGATCGGTTCCGGTTTGGCCGGCTCTTCACTGGCCGCCGGAACGCCCGGCAGGCTGGCGGCTTGCACTGCATGGCCGCCGAACAACAGCAATGCCCCCAATAGAATCGCGATCCTGAACCTGGTCAAAACGCAGAGCTCCCTCGGTTGAACCTGTAAGGAACTGATCGACATTTGACCGACAAAGTTCAAGAGCCCCCTCACCCCAGCCCTCCCGAAACGTCGGACCGCCCGGAGGGAGAGGGAGCCGACCGAGGTGTTTTCACGAGTTACATCGACCTGCAAAGTTCGTTTTGTTCTCAAGTCCGAGAGCCGGCCTATGCTGCGTCGAAACCTGAGTATGGCTCGGTGTATCACGTCGGCGTAACTCAAAAGGACACATCGATCAGTCCCCTCTCCCCCCGGGAGAGGGTTAGGGTGAGGGGGTGCTTTTGATCTTTGCGCCCAGATCAAATATCAAATGCCCACCCCTGTATTTTTCCACCCCCACCAAACCCCGACACTGCGCTCCATTCAATCCCCTACCGGAGTGCCGTCATGCCCATTGCCCTGCTCGCGCTGACCCTCAGCGCTTTCGCCATCGGGACGACCGAGTTCGTCATCGTTGGCCTGCTTCCCACCATCGGCGCCGATCTCGGCGTCAGCTTGCCGTCCGCCGGTCTGCTGGTCAGTCTCTACGCCCTCGGCGTAGCCATCGGTGCGCCGGTCTTGACCGCCCTCACCGGCAAAGTCCCGCGCAAACTGTTGCTGCTGTCGCTGATGGTGCTGTTCACCCTCGGCAACCTGCTGGCCTGGCTGGCGCCGAGTTATGAATCGCTGGTATTGGCGCGGATCGTCACGGGTCTGGCCCATGGCGTGTTCTTTTCGATCGGCTCGACCATCGCCACCAGCCTGGTGCCCAAGGAGAAAGCCGCCAGTGCGATTGCGATCATGTTCACCGGCCTGACCGTGGCGCTGGTCACCGGCGTGCCGCTGGGCACGTTCATCGGTCAGCATTTCGGCTGGCGTGAAACCTTCCTTGCCGTTTCAGCACTGGGCGTGATCGCGTTTATCGGCAGCCTGCTGTATGTGCCGAACAACATTGCCCACAGCAAACCGGCGTCGCTGTTGCAGCAATTGCAGGTGCTCAAGCAACCGCGTCTATTGCTGGTATATGCCATGACGGCCATCGGTTACGGCGGCTCGTTCATCGCCTTCACGTTCCTGGCGCCGATCCTTCAGGACATCTCCGGCTTCAGCGCCGGCACCGTCAGCCTGGTGTTGCTGGTGTACGGCGTGTCGGTGGCGGTCGGCAACCTCTGGGGCGGCAAACTGGCGGACAAACGCGGGCCGATCAGCGCGCTGAAAATCATCTTCGCCCTGCTCGCCGCCGTGCTGTTCGTGCTCACCTTCACCGCCGCCAACCCGTGGCTGGCACTGGCCACCGTGCTGGTCTGGGGCGCGGTCGCCTTCGGCAACGTGCCGGGCTTGCAGGTGTACGTGGTGCGGCAGGCTGAACATCACACACCGCACGCCGTGGACGTGGCATCGGGCCTGAACATTGCCGCGTTCAACCTCGGTATTGCCGGTGGCGCGTGGGGTGGTGGTCTGATCGTCGAGCACATCGGCCTGATTCACACCGCATGGATCGGCGGCCTGGTGGTGCTGGTCGCGTTGGCCCTGACGGCATGGAGCGGTCGCCTCGATCGCCTGGGCCCGGTGTACGCCGAACCCGCCGAAGGCTCGGCCCGGATCGTCACCGGGCACTGATCCGTAGCAGCCCGACCGTCCGTAATCCCGTCGAAACTTTCCGCGACCGCTCGCAGTCATCCACAGACAGAGGCCGTATGGGGACTTTCGACGGGAGGGCGGCATGGCAACGATTCATATCGGTATTTCAGGCTGGCGTTACGCCCCGTGGCGCGGGGACTTTTACCCGAAGGGGCTGGCGCAGAAACGCGAATTGCAGTTCGCCTCTCGGGCGGTCAACAGCATCGAAATCAACGGATCGTTCTACGCCTTGCAGCGGCCTGAACGTTATGCCCAGTGGTACGCCGAAACGCCGGACGATTTCGTGTTCAGCATCAAGGCGCCCCGCTTCATCACCCACATCCGCCGTCTGCGCGATATCGAAAAACCCCTGGCCAATTTTTTCGCCTCCGGGGTGCTGGAACTGAAGGAAAAACTCGGGCCGGTCCTTTGGCAATTTCCGCCCAACTTCACTTTCGACCCCGTGCGTTTCGAAGCCTTTCTCGACCAGTTGCCCCACGACACCCAGGCCGCTGCCGCCCTCGCCCGTCAGCACGACTCACACCTGCACGGCCACGCGAGCCTGAAGGCCTACGGCAAAAAACCGCTGCGCCATGCCGTGGAAATCCGCAACGACAGTTTCATCGATCCCGACTTCGTGCGCCTGCTCAAGCGCTACAACACTGCGCTGGTGATCGCCGACACCGCCGGGAAATGGCCGTACCGCGAAGACCTCACCAGCGACTTCGTCTACCTGCGCCTGCACGGTGCCGAAGAACTTTACGCCAGCGGCTACACCCCAGCTGCGCTGCAACGCTGGGCCGAACGGATTGATGACTGGCACCATGGCCGGCAACCGGGCGACGCCCATTTGATCGCCCCGCGCCTGAAGCCTCGGGCGCGTAAATCCCGTGAGGTTTTCTGCTACTTCGACAACGACATCAAGGTCCGCGCGCCGTTCGATGCCCGCAGCCTGCTGCAGCGCTTCGATCTGGATAAAACACTCGAAACCGTGCCCGGCGAACCGGCTGCCGAGGGGGTACTCGCATGAGCATTCCCGAGCCGCTCGGCTTCACCGACGAGCAGTCCACGGTCATCACCACCGAGCGCCGTTTCACTGTGCTGACGGTGAACACCCACAAGGGTTTCACCGCGCTGAACCGGCGCTTCATCCTGCCGGAATTGCGCGAAGCGGTGCGCAGCGTGTCCGCCGACGTGGTGTTTCTTCAGGAAGTTCACGGCACCCACGAACATCATCCCAAGCGCTACAACAATTGGCCGACGATGCCGCAGTACGAATTTCTCGCCGACAGTCTCTGGCCGCAGTTCGCCTACGGCCGCAACGCCGTGTACCCGGAGGGTGATCATGGCAATGCGGTGCTGTCGAAATTCCAGATCGTGCGCCATGACAACCTCGACGTGTCGATCAGCGGCCACGAAAACCGCGGGCTGCTGCATTGCGTGCTGCGCCTTCCGGGAGACGACCGTGAGGTGCACGCGATCTGCGTCCATCTGGGCCTGCGCGAAAGCCATCGCAACGATCAGTTGGCTCTGCTGAAAAAGCGCCTGGCCGAACTGCCTGAGGATGCGCCGGTGATCGTTGCCGGCGATTTCAACGACTGGCGCCAGCGCGCCGATGCCTTGCTTGAACCCTGCGGTCTGCGTGAGGTGTTCGCTGCGCATCATGGCCGGGCAGCGCGCAGTTTTCCCGCACGTCTGCCGTTGCTGCGCCTGGACCGGATCTACGTGCGCAACCTCAAAGCCAGCCAGCCCAAAGTGCTGGCGAACCGTCCCTGGTCACACCTTTCCGACCACGCGCCGCTGTCGGTGGAGATTGAACTATGAGCAGTGCACCGCTGGAGAAATCCGCCGTAGAGCCGGTCAGCATCAACCCACCCGTGCGCCAGCCCGGCACCGTCGATGTCGAGTATCGCTGGCAGGGTAACAACCGCGTCGAGTTGCTGGAAAACGGCGAAGAGTATTTCCCCCGGGTCTTCGAAGCGATGCGCGCAGCGAAAAGCGAAATCCTGCTGGAGACCTTCATCGTCTTCGAAGACAAGGTCGGGAAAGAGTTGCAGGAAATTCTGATCGATGCCGCCCGCCGTGGCGTGCGCACCACCGTCAGCCTCGACGGCTTCGGTTGCGGCGAACTGAGCACCGGTTATCTGGCCGCGCTGAGCGAAGCCGGCGTCCACCTGCAGATCTTCGATCCGGCCCCCAAGCATCTGGGTATTCGCACCAACTGGTTCCGCCGTTTGCACCGCAAGATTGTGGTGGTCGACGGGCTGGTTGCGTTCATCGGCGGGATCAATTTTTCCGGCGATCACCTGGCCGATTTCGGTCCCGAAGCGAAGCAGGATTACTCGGTGGAAATTCAGGGCCCGGCGGTGGCCGACATCCATCATTTCGCCCTGCTGCAAAGCGGCCGCCCGGGACGCGCAAGGTTCTGGTGGCAACGCCGTCGACAGCGGCGCGCCGAGATGGCATTCGATGATCACGACGGTCAGGTGCGTCTGGTGTTCCGCGACAACGACCGCCACCCCACCGATATCGAAGACGTCTATCTGCAGGTGCTGCGCCGCGCCAAACGGCGGGTGGTGATCGCCAACGCCTACTTCTTTCCTGGCTACCGCCTGCTGCGCGAGCTCCGCAACGCCGCCCGGCGCGGGGTCGAGGTGCGGCTGATTCTGCAGGGGCAGCCGGACATGCTGGTGGCCAAACTCGCCGCGCGCATGACCTACGACTACCTGCTCAAGGCCGGGGTGCAGATTCACGAATATTGCGAGCGGCCGCTGCACGGCAAAGTGGCACTGGTGGACGAGGAATGGAGCACCGTCGGCTCGAGCAATCTCGATCCGCTGAGCCTGTCGCTGAACCTGGAAGCCAACGTGCTGATCCGCGACCGCGCCTTCAATCGCCACCTGTTCGAACGCCTCGAAGACCTCAGCCACAACCACTGCAAGGCGATGGACGCCGCGAAGTCGCCGCGCGGGCGGATCTGGCACATGACCGTGGGCTTTCTGGTGTTTCACTTCCTGCGGCATTTTCCGGCCATGGCCGGTTGGCTGCCGGCGCACAAGCCACGACTCAAACCCTTTTCCCATGCCGCCGGGAGTGATCCTTCATGAGCCATTCCGAAGCCCACGCAGCCGTGCATCCGGCACCGGCGAGCAAGTCCCGCTGGAGTCGCTGGAAACGTCCGCTGACCCTGCTGTTTTTTCTGGCGCTGATCGTCCTGCTGACGATGTTCGCCAGCCGCATCGAATGGGCCGAGGTATTGCAAACCCTTGCCGACTTCAAGGTACGCACGCTGATCATCGCCTCCAGCCTGACCTTGCTGAGCTTTTTGGTGTACGCCAGTTTCGACCTGATCGGCCGCACTTATATTCGTCAGGACCTGACGTGGAAACAGATCCTGCCGGTGGGCGTCATCAGCTATGCATTCAACCTCAACCTCAGCGCATGGGTCGGCGGGATCGCCATGCGTTATCGGTTGTACTCGCGGCTCGGGGTGAGCAAAAGCAACATCGCCAAGATCCTCGGCCTGAGCCTGGCGACCAACTGGTTCGGCTACATGACCATCGCCGGCGTGGTGTTCGCCAGCGGGCTGGTGCGCATGCCACCGGGCTGGAAAGTCAGCAGCGGCGCGTTGCAGGGCATTGGCGTGTTGCTGCTGTTGGTCAGTGTCGGTTATCTGGTTGCCTGCCAGTTTTCCCGGCGTCGCGAGTGGTCGATTCGTGGGGTGGAAATCAACCTGCCGTCGCTGCGCATGGCGGTCCTGCAATTGCTGCTCGGGGCGCTCAACTGGTCGCTGATGGCGGCGGTGATTTTCACCTTGCTGCCGAGCAAGCTCGACTATCCGCTGGTGCTCGGGGTGCTGCTGATCAGTGCGATTGCCGGGGTCATCACCCACATTCCCGCCGGCCTCGGCGTACTGGAAGCGGTGTTTGTGGCGCTGCTGCAACACGAGGCTTCGCGCGGCAGTCTGGTGGCGGGGCTGCTGGCGTATCGGGCGATCTATTTTCTGCTGCCGCTGCTGATCACCGTGGTCATGTATCTGGTAGTAGAAGCCAAGGCCAAGGCGTTGCGGATCGAGAAGAAGCCGTCCTGATTTTTTTGTTATGGCTGGTGGCCCCTTCGCGAGCAAGCCCGCTCCCACAGGCAGAACGCATTTCAAACGTGGGAGCGGGCTTGCTCGCGAAGGCGTCCGAAGAGACACCACAAATCATGTGGACTGAATGATGCTCAACCGCTCACCCACCACCATCTCGGTGATCCAGTCGACCAGGATCGAGGTGTAGGCCTGCTGCGAGGTCGGATCGCTCAGGGCATGGTCGGCGCCATCGATGATGCGGTGGGTCAGTGAATGGGTCTGCTGGCACGCGGCGCGGTAACTCATGATGGTCGCGTGGGGCACGTAGTCATCGGTTTCCGACTGCACCAGCAGCACGTCCCCGGTGAATTGCGAGCAGGCGTGCAAGGCGCGGTTGCTGTCGGCGCGGATCAGCGTGCTGCGATAATCGCGCAGATCGGCCTTGTCCAGCTCGCGCTTGGGCGTGTGCCATTGCTCGTCGCGGTACAGCGCCGGCACCCGCAGCGCCAGCCAGCGCACCGGACGCAGCGAGGTAAGAATCGAGGCGAGGTAACCGCCATAGCTGGTGCCCACCACCGCGATGGCCGAAGTATCCAGCGCCGGGTGGGCGAGCAGCCGGTCGTAGGCCGCCAGCAAGTCACGCAGATTGTCTTCACGGGTGACCCGGCTCAGCGGAATGCCGGTACCGCCGGTGTGCCCGCGCAGGTCGAACGTCAGACACACACAGCCCAGACCGGCGATGCCTTTGGCCCGTTCCAGATCCCGCTCCTGGCTGCCACCCCAGCCGTGTACGAATAACACGCCGGGGACTTTCGATTTGGGACTGAGGAAGGTCCCGCTCATCTGCTCGTCATCAATGTCGATTTGAATGCTTTCGCTTCTAGCCGTCATAGGATTTGACCATCACGTATTTGAGAAGAAAGTCGCTGTTTTCGGCCGGCCCGCGATACACCTCAATGGCATCCGCCGGCAGGGCTTGATCGGTATAGGTTTCCACCGATGACACGCGGATCGCGCGCATCGAAGGATCGTTGACGAAACTTTGCAACGCCGCCACTTCCGCGCTGCTGGCGCCGCCCATGCGCCAGGACTGCTCGAGCACGCCACTGCGCGGCCGGCCTTCGCTGTCCAGGCCCTGGGCGATGTCGTAATTGCGCCGCGAGGCATAGAAGCGCGGATAGGCCTCGTCCGCCGCCCGGTCGAACACCTGCGCCTGCCGGATCGCCAGACGCACGTCGTCGGGCAGATCCAGCGCCAACAGATCCTCGTAACCGCCCTGCACCACCAGCAGGTTCGAGCCGCCGTACACCTCTTCGCCGTGGGCGTCCTTGGTCAAGTATTGATCACCGCAGTAACTCAGCACCCTGCCGCCGATGAACGACTGGCCGACGCTGTGGGTAACCACCTGACTCAAATCCTGCTCCAGCACCACGCCATCGCTGAACAGTTCTCCAGCCTCGGGTCGGGCGAGGATTTCGTCGAACGCATCGAGACTCTTGATCACTTCCTGCCCACGCCCGGCACAGGCATGGATCGGCTTGATCCGGATCGGCCCGCTGTACAACAGATGTTCGGCGGCGAGCCGTGCATCCTCAAGCGCAAAAACACTGAGCCCGTCCAGCACCACGGTGCGCACCCGCTCGGAGAACAATGGCGACCAGCCGTGCGGCGCATGGGCCTGATGGCTGCGCAAACCGTGGCTGATGGCTTTGGTGCAGATGAAATCGTGCTCGACAAAACCACCCCACAAATCGTCCGGGCCGCTCACGCCCAGTTCGCGGGCCGCAGCGCCAACGAGGGTCTGGGTCGGCAGCAGATAAATATCCCGGCCGCGATGTTTTTCAGCGTCGTAACTGCCGCCGAACTTGAGGCCGAGGATCTGCGCCAGCCATCGCGCGAGGGCCTTGTTGGTCTGCACTTCATGTTGTGGTGCGCCGGGCCGGACCGAATGGGCGACGACCACTTTCCTGCGGGATGTCGGGGTCATGCGTCCCCCTCCAACGGCGGGTTGAATGTAGGTCAGAGGGTGCAGAGATCAGGCCAACCGGGGCTCGCCTGAAACACTCTGAAAATCAGCCACTTGAAAAAACCGTACTGGCACCGCGCCCGTTTCAATCTGCACGACCGCGCTGCAGGGTCCGGCATTTTGCACGACAGATGCGTATTACTTCGCCACGGTCGCCTGCGGACTCACGCCGAATCGCGCTCGGTATTCACTCGGCGCCAGCCCGGTGATTTTCTTGAACGTCGCGCGAAAGGCGCCCGGATCCTGATAGCCCACCGTCCACGCGATGTGATCGATGGTGCCATTGGTGAATTCCAGCATCTCTCGCGCCTTGCCGACTCGCAGGTGCTGGCAGTATTCGGTGGGTTTCAGGCCGGTCGCCGCACGGAACCGGCGCAGGAATGTTCGCTCCTCCAGACCCGCACGTTCGGCCATTGCCGTCAGCGAGACATCGGTCGCGCCGGTGCCCTGCAGCCAATGCTGAACCTGAAGAATCGGCCCGTCGCCATGATTGAGAATCGGCGCAAAATTGCTGCCGCACGCACTGGCGCTGTCGCTGTGCTCCACCACCAGAAACCGCGCGGTGCTGCTGGCGATGCTCGGCCCGAGCAATCGGTCCACCAGACGCAAACCAAGCTCTGACCAGGCCATCAGCCCCGCCGTCGTTATCAGGTCACCGTCGTCGACAATCGGCGTGTCGGCCTTGAGCCTGATCTTCGGGTAACACTCGGCAAAGGCCTTGGCCGAAGTCCAGTGCGTGGTAGCGCTGCGACCATCGAGCAACCCGCTCTCCGCCAGCAGCCACGAGCCGACACAAACCCCGCCAAGCGTCGCGCCACGAGCATGTTGTTCACGCAGCCAGGGCAGCAGCCCGGCCGGCATCTGTGCCGCGGAAAAACCGGCAATGGACGGCGGGATCAACACCGCCAGCAAACCGTTGTCGGCTCCGGGATGACTGTCGTAAACCCGCACGGGCGGGTGGTCGTCATCGACCTGCCAGTGGCTGATCCGCAGCAGCGGCAGCTGTGTGGACTGGTGTTCGGCGGCGATCCGGTTGGCGACCCCGAACAGGTCGGTCAGGCCATGCACCGCCGCCATTTGCGCCCCGGGATACATCAGCACGCCCAGTTCCGCGACGGTCCTTTCTGCACCCATTGTCAGTTTTCCCCTGTGTATTGTCGGTGCGGCCAATCCTCGAAACCGTGGCCAGCGCCAATACTGAACCCACGCCAACCCACACTTCGAGGACACATCCATGGCCAAGCAAGCGCTCATCGTAGTCGATATCCAGAACGACTACTTCCCCCAAGGCAAGTGGCCGCTGGCCGGTGCCGACGCCGCCGCCGACAACGCCGCCCGGCTGATCGCGGCCTTCCGTGAAGCCGGTGATTCGGTGGTGCATATCCGCCACGAATTCACCTCGCCCGAGGCACCGTTTTTCACCCCGGGCTCCGAAGGCGCGAAACTGCATCCGAAAGTGCTCAACCGCACCGACGAGCCGGTGGTGCTCAAGCACTTCGTCAACTCGTTCCGCGAAACCGAGCTGCAATCGATCCTCGACGAACAAGGCATCAAGGAGCTCGTGGTGGTCGGCAGCATGAGCCACATGTGCGTCGATGGCATCACCCGTGCAGCGGCGGATCTGGGTTACACCGTTACGGTGATCCACGATGCCTGCGCCAGCCGTGACCTGGAATTCAACGGTCTGACCGTGCCCGCCGCCCACGTGCATGCGGCGTTCATGTCGGCGCTGGGCTTTGCCTACGCCAGCGTGGTGTCCACCGACGAGTTCCTCGCCGCCAGCCGCTGAGCCCGCTCTGATACAACTGGAAATACCTGCGCCCGCCTCGTTGCGGGCGTTTTTCCGTGGGTCATGAAAATCTCACGCGTGAGCCATTGATGGCATTTTGATTTGGTTGTAGTGTGGCTCACGCGTGAGATGTTCATAACGGAGTCATCGCCATGAAAAGCCGCTCCCCTGCCACCAAGTCAGAGAGCCCAAAGGGAGTGCGCTCGACACCGTCCGCGAAAAAACCGTCGAGCTTCTACATGAAGCAGATGCGCGCGGGCCTGGCTGCCGCCGGTTATGTGAAACACGAAACTTGGGTGCTTCCGGAAAACCGAAGCTTGCTCAAGCAAATGGAGCAACAGCTACGCCAACCGATTCTGGCTGGCTCTTTCATGTCGGAGAATTACATGAGCGCAGGCAACAACTGGGACATCGATAGCCTCTACAACGCTTTCAAGGCGCTGGACGAGGTGGCTTCGCAAGAGATCACGCTGTCTCTGATCCAGAGCTCCGAACCCAGCCTCAAGCTGGAAATGAACGAATTCGGCGGTCTGCCGATTCACATCGCCCTCGCCGGTCAGCAGATCATCGTCGACACCGTGCTGGTGGACATCGATTCGATCACCGACGTGCGCGCCTTCAACGACGCCGTGCTGCGCAGCCGGGAAATGTTCCCGCTGTCGTCGATCGGCATCGAGACCATGCCCAACGGCCAGACCGTCTACAACATGTTCGGTGCACTGAGTGCCGACTCGAGCCTGACCAACGTGGTCACCGAGGTGAAAACCCTGGTCGACAACGTACAGCGCGCCAGCGAAGCCTTCGAACACTTCTTCAAGTAATCAACAGGGAATATCCAATGACTCAGTCCATCTGGAGCAAGTTGTTCACCGCGCTGCGCGGCGGCGCCAACGAAGTCGGCGAAGCGATCGCCGATCAACAGGCCCTGCGCATCCTCGATCAGGAAATCCGTGACGCCGACAGCGCGCTGTCCAACGCCCGTCGCGAACTGGTCACCATCATGGCCAAGCACAAACTCTCCGCCGACCGCGTGAGCGAATACGAAGCCAAGATCAGGGACCTGGAAGCCAAGGCCGTTTCCGCCCTGAACGCCGGCCGCGAAGACCTGGCGCTGGAAGTGGCCGAAGCGATCTCGACCCTGACCAACGACCTGGGCGTCGAGAAGAAACAAAGCGACGAGTTCGGCACCTACGCCGACAACATGCGCAAGGACATCAACAAGGCCGAAGCGCGGATCAAGAGCCTGCGCCAGCAAGTGGACATGGCCAAGGCCCGTGACAGCGTGCAGAAGGCTCAGGTCAGCGCCTCGATCGCCAGCGGCGGCGCCAACGGCAAGCTGGAAACCGCCGTCGGCACCCTGAACCGTCTGCAAGCCAAGCAGCAGCAACGCGCTGCCGAGCTGAGCGCTGCCGACGAGCTGGCCGATGCGTCGACCGGCAACGACCTGGATCGCAAGCTGCGCGAAGCCGGCATCACGCCGAACGAAGGCAGCGCCAACGCCATCCTCGAGCGTCTGAAGCAGAAGTCCGCCCAGTAACGGCGGCGGGAGTAAAGAAGGGCACCGGGTGCCCTTCTTTTTTGCCTGCTCGTTCGCCGCGCGCCCGGTACACTAGCGGCGTTTTTGCAAACGAATACCTCCACCCGCTTCAAGGAATGTACCCATGGGATGGTTCAAAGATTTGCTCGGCACCAGCAACTGGCAGTCGGCCGCGCCGGCGTCCGGGTCTGCCGGCGGCCCCCTCGGACTGGCGCAGGGCAAGGCGATCCGCTTCGACACGACCCTCGGCCTGTTGCTCGACGGCAGCACTTCAGTGCGGGTTCCCGACGCCCAGGCCATCTGGAGCGCCGGCTGGCTCGACCTCGGACAGTCGAACAAACTGCATCGCTACTACCTGAACGATGAAGAATTCTGGGTACAGATACATGTCACGGGCGACGATCAGATCGAATCGGTGACGCTGTTCAATTACGTCAGCTATGTGACGGTCAACAGTGACGCCGAACTGCAACGCCTGGCCGGGCCGAACAGCCTGATCGGCCTGCCGACCTATCGCCACGAAGGTGTCGAATACACCCGTGAATGGGGCACCGAACGCGGCCAGACCGAACTGGTGCCGCTCACCGAACAGGTGATCAACCCCGACGAGTCCTACACCATCAACCATCACTCGATGCTCTACGCCCGGGAGACCGGCCTGACCGATCGCCGCGAGCTCTTGCTGTTCTCCGTCGAACAGGACGAAGAAGGCACCGTCAGCCTGAGCACCTCGCTGGGCATCTCGCTGTACACCACCGATTTGAGCACCATCTAAAAGGAAGTTTTCCATGCTGGAAGCGTTGTCCATCTCCCTGAACAAAGCCGCGCTGGTCGGTTTCGTCGCCTACCTGATCGGCGCCGTGCTGCTGTTCATGCTGTTTCAGTTCGTCTACACCCGCATCACGCCGCACAAGGAATTCGAGCTGATCCGTGCTGGCAACAGCGCCGCCGCGATCGCACTGTCCGGCGCAATCATCGGCTTCGCGATTCCGGCCAGCAACGTGATCGCTCATTCGATCAACGTCCTCGACTTCGTTCTCTGGGCGGTGATCGCGGCCGCGGTGCAATTGCTGGCTTTCCTGGCGACCGGGCTGGTGCTCAAAGGCACGTCCCAGCGCATCGTTAACGGTGAAATCGCCGCCGGCATCTATGTGGCGGCGGTGGCGATCAGCGTCGGCATGCTCAACGCCGCGTGCATGACCCCGTCCTACTGATCGGCAGGAAGCCTGAGATGAAACGAAGCAAGTACGTTCAACTGTCGCTGGCCGCTTCGGTAGCCCTGGCGATTTCCGCTGAAGTGGCCGCCCAGGAGCAGCAACGCAACTTCCAGAGCGTCGAACAATGCGTCGACGCCGAAGTGGCGCCGGATGTCTGCTCGAACGCCTACGTCGCAGCCCTGGCCGAACACCGGCGGATCTCCCCGGCCTACGACGACAAGGCTGCCTGCGACGCGGACTTCGCCGCCGACTGGTGTCAGAAAAATTCCGCCGGCCGTTTCGTACCGAAACTCGGTGGCTTCAAAGTGCCGCAGGACGGTGAGCCGGCGCAGAACCTCGATGCGATCGCCAATGCCCAGATGCCCGCCGGCGACGCGGCCGCCGTGCAGAGCAATCAGACCAGCACTTCGCACTCGTCCAGCGGTGCAGGCAACGGCTGGCTCACCGGATGGCTGATCGGCAATGCCATGAGCAACAACCGCGCGATCGACTCGCGGCCGGTTTATCGTGAGCGCAATACCCGCCAGACCTACGACACCTCGACGCTGAACCGTCGCATCGAATCGGCGCCGAGCCGCAGCCAGCGGGACTACGACAGCGATTACCGCAAACCGGTCAACGTCGCGGCGTCCACCTCTCGTGGCGGCTTCGGCAGCCAGTCCAGCGCACGCAGTGGTTGGGGCGGCTGGGGCCGTTCGAGCAGCTGACCATGAAGAAGATCCACTGCGCCGAGCGCCACGACTGGAAGCAGACCGCCGAGAGCCTCGGTTTTCTGTTTCACACCATCGACGACGAGCCCTACTGGGACGAGCGCGCCTATTACCAGTTCACGCTCGCACAGATCGAAAACGATCTGGAGGATCCAACCACCGAGCTGCACGAGATGTGCATGGACCTGGTCGACCGCGTCGTGCACAGCGAAGAACTGCTGGATCGCCTGAGCATTCCGGCGCCGTACTACGACATGATCCGAACGTCCTGGCTGGAAGGTCATCCGCATCTGTACGGGCGCATGGACTTCTCCTACAGCGGCAACGGCCCGGCGAAGCTGCTCGAACTCAACTACGACACGCCCACCAGCCTTTATGAAGCGGCGGCGTTCCAGTGGGGCTGGCTGGAGCAATGCATCGAGCGCGGGATGCTGCCGCGCCATGCCGACCAGTTCAACAGCATCGACACCCGGCTGCACGAAGCCTTCGCCCAACTGAAACTCACGCGGCCGTTTTACTTCGCCTCGATGAAAGACTCGGTCGAAGACAAGGGCACCACGGATTACCTGCGGCTGATCGCAGAAAAGGTCGGCATCGAATCTAGACACATTGACATTGAAGACATCGGCCTGAGCGCTGACGGTCGTTTCGTGGATCTCGAAGATCGCTGGATCCCGCACCTGTTCAAGCTGCACGCCTGGGAGTTCATCTTCCACGAACCGTTCGGCGCGGCGATCGCCGAATGCGACACCCAGTTTTTCGAACCGGCGTGGAAATCCATTCTCTCCAACAAGGGCGCCCTGCCCCTGCTATGGGAGTTTCACAAGGGCCACCCGAATCTGCTCGCCGCGCACCTCGACCCGAATCCGGGCAGCGCGGTGCCCAAGGGCTGGGTGCGTAAACCGTACTTCTCGCGGGAAGGCGCCAACATCGAGTTGCAGACCGCTGAAGGCCTGATCGTCAAAGAGGATGGGCCCTACACCGATGCGCCCTTCATCCTGCAGGAACTTGCCCCTTTGCCGAAGTTCGACGACAGCTACACGCTGATCGGTTCCTGGGTGATCGGCGACCAGGCGGCCGGGATTGGCGTGCGCGAAGACAACAGCCTGATCACCAAGGATTCGAGCCGGTTTTTGCCGCATTTGATTCTTGACTGAAAAACCTGCGGGCATGAAAAAGGCCCGTCGTGTTCAGCGACGGGCCTTTTTTATTCAGCGCGAATTCAGCAGCGACTCAGAACGGAATATCGTCATCGAAGCTGTCGAAATCCGGGGCCGGTTGCGGTGCGGCCTGCTGTGGAGCCGGGGCCGAACGCTGCTGAGGTGCCGACTGCTGCGGACGCGGAGCCTGCTGGCGTGGCGCCTGCTGCTGGTAGTTGTTGCCACCGCCTTGTTGGTCGCCCTGTTGTGGACGGCCGCCCAGTAGTTGCATGGTGCCCTGCATGTCGACCACGATCTCGGTGGTGTAACGCTTGATACCGTCTTTTTCCCACTCACGGGTCTGCAGCTTGCCTTCGATGTAGACCTGCGAACCCTTGCGCAGGTATTCGCCGGCGATTTCGGCAACCTTGCCGAACATCGATACGCGGTGCCACTCGGTCTTCTCGACCTTCTGACCGGTCTGCTTGTCGGTCCACTGCTCGCTGGTCGCCAGACTCAGGTTGGTCACGGCGTTACCGTTGGGCAGGTAGCGTACTTCGGGATCCTGGCCGCAAGTACCGACCAGAATGACTTTGTTAACCCCACGGGCCATAACGTTCTCCTAGGCTTCGCACGCAGTCTGCGCCGGGTTGTTCACCAGGCGTTCGAGAGTGGTGCGATCCATTAATTCGGTGTCCAGTTTGATGTAGATCGCCGCTTCATCAGCAACTATCACTGCATCAGTTACCCCTACGAGGGCCTTGAGACGCTCGACCAGACCCGCTTCGCGGATCGCTTCGGGCGACAACGGCAGGCGCAGGCTCGTCACGTAGGGAGGTTCGCGCATGGTAACAGCAAAGGCCAGCCAAAGTGCAGCCAGCCCGGCACATCCGAGGAACACAACCGACAGACCGCCATGCTGGAACATCCAGCCGCCGAGAATCCCGCCGAGTGCCGAACCGAGGAACTGACTGGTGGAGTACACGCCCATGGCCGTGCCCTTGCCACCTGCCGGTGAAACCTTGCTGATCAACGACGGCAGCGAAGCCTCCAGCAGATTGAACGCGGTGAAGAACACCACCGTCCCGATCACCAGAGCCCGCAGGCTGTCGCCGAACTGCCAGAAGAATAGCTCAGTCAGCATCAGCGTCATCACGGCGCCGAGCAGAACTCGTTTCATTTTGCGTCTCTTCTCGCCGTAGATGATGAACGGAATCATGGCGAAGAAGGAAATCAGCAGTGCGGTGAGGTACACCCACCAGTGCTGCTCCTTGGGCAGACCTGCCTTTTGGACCAGGGCCAGGGGCAGTGCGACGAAGCTCGACATCAACATCGCATGTAACACAAAAATGCCCAGGTCCAACCGCAGCAGGTCCGGGTGCTTGAGCGTCGGCATCAACGCCTGGCGTGCAACGCCGGACTCGCGATGACTCAGCGGCCCGGTGGACTTCGGCACCATGAACATCACGATCACGATCCCGACCAGGGCCATGCCGCCGGTGGCGAGAAACAGGCCGGACAGGCCGAACGCACGGGTCAGCAGCGGGCCGACCACCATGGCCACGGCGAACGACAGGCCGATGGTCATGCCGATCATGGCCATGGCTTTGGTGCGGTGCTGTTCGCGGGTCAGGTCGGAGAGCAGGGCCATGACCGCCGCGGAAATTGCCCCGGCGCCCTGCAGGATCCGCCCGGCGATCACGCCCCAGATCGAATCGGCCTGAGCCGCCAGCACGCTGCCGAGAGCGAAAACGATCAGCCCCAGGTAAATCACCGGACGCCGGCCAATGCGGTCGGAAATGATCCCGAACGGAATCTGGAAAATCGCCTGGGTCAGGCCATAAGCGCCGATCGCCAGCCCGATCAGGGCCGGGGTCGCTCCCGCCAGATCCATGCCGTAGGTCGCCAGTACCGGCAACACCATGAACATGCCAAGCATACGGAAGGCGAACACCAGGGCCAGACCGCTCGCCGCGCGGGTCTCGCTGCCACTCATGCGTTCGCTGTGGGGATCGTGCATGGAAAAACCTCGTGTGAACCGGCGGCGATTCTACCAGTCCCATCGAGAGACGGGGTATATCGCGACGCTTTGACGCGTACAGATGAAACTCTCTTCATGTAAGGCAAAAAACCCTTCACTTGATAGTGTGCATCCATCCAGTATTTGGCCGTATACTCCTGTGTTTTCGACGCCCGCCGAGCGAGGCCATTTTGGACAAGATCCTGATTCGTGGGGCCCGCACCCACAACCTGAAGAACATCGACCTGACCCTGCCACGGGACAAACTGATCGTCATCACCGGCCTGTCCGGATCCGGCAAGTCTTCCCTGGCTTTCGACACGCTGTACGCCGAAGGTCAGCGCCGCTATGTCGAATCCCTGTCGGCCTATGCCCGGCAGTTCCTGTCGATGATGGAAAAACCCGACGTCGACACCATCGAAGGCCTGTCGCCGGCGATCTCCATCGAACAGAAGTCGACCTCGCACAACCCGCGTTCCACGGTCGGCACCATCACCGAAATCTACGACTACCTGCGTCTGCTTTATGCGCGCGTCGGTACACCGCGCTGCCCGGATCACGACATTCCGCTGGAAGCGCAGACTGTAAGCCAGATGGTCGACCTGGTGCTGGCTCAGCCGGAAGGCAGCAAGCTGATGCTGCTGGCGCCGGTGATCCGCGAGCGCAAGGGCGAGCACCTGTCGGTGTTCGAAGAACTGCGTGCCCAGGGCTTCGTCCGGGCCCGGGTCAACGGTCGGCTCTGCGAGCTGGACGAACTGCCGAAGCTGGATAAACAGAAGAAGCACACGATTGAAGTGGTGGTCGACCGCTTCAAGGTCCGCGCCGATCTGCAACAGCGTCTGGCCGAATCCTTCGAAACCGCGCTGAAGCTGGCCGACGGCATCGCCTTGGTGGCGCCGATGGACGACGAGCCGGGCGAAGAGATGATCTTCTCCGCGCGCTTCGCCTGCCCGGTCTGCGGCCACGCGATCAGCGAGCTGGAACCCAAGCTGTTTTCCTTCAACAACCCGGCCGGCGCCTGCCCGACCTGCGATGGTCTGGGGGTGAAGCAGTTTTTCGACATCAAGCGACTGGTCAACGGTGATTTGACCCTGGCCGAAGGCGCGATCCGTGGCTGGGACAGGCGTAACGTCTATTACTTCCAGATGCTCGGCTCACTGGCCGCGCATTACGGCTTCAGTCTGGAGCAGCCGTTCAACGAACTGCCGGCCGATCAGCAGAAGTTCATCCTGCACGGCAGCGGTTCACAGAACGTCGATTTCAAATACCTCAACGACCGGGGCGACATCGTCAAACGCTCACACCCGTTCGAAGGCATCGTGCCGAACCTTGAGCGCCGCTACCGCGAAACCGAATCGGCCAGCGTGCGTGAAGAACTGGCGAAGTTCCTCAGCACCCAGTCGTGCCCGGATTGCCGTGGCACCCGCCTGCGTCGCGAAGCGCGGCATGTGTGGGTCGGCGAGAAAACCCTGCCGGCGGTGACCAACCTGCCGATCGGTGACGCCTGCGATTACTTCGGGGCGCTGAAGATGACCGGCCGCCGTGGCGAGATCGCCGACAAGATTCTCAAGGAAATCCGCGAGCGCCTGCAGTTTCTGGTTAACGTCGGTCTCGACTACCTGTCGCTGGATCGCAGTGCCGACACTTTGTCTGGCGGTGAAGCGCAGCGGATTCGTCTGGCCAGCCAGATCGGCGCGGGCCTTGTGGGTGTTCTGTACATCCTCGATGAACCGTCGATTGGTCTGCACCAGCGCGACAACGATCGGCTGCTCGGCACCCTCAAGCACCTGCGCGACATCGGCAACACGGTGATTGTGGTCGAACACGACGAAGACGCGATTCGACTGGCCGACTACGTAGTGGATATCGGCCCGGGCGCCGGTGTTCATGGTGGGCAGATCGTCGCTGAAGGCACGCCGGACGAGGTCATGGCGCACCCGGATTCGTTGACCGGTAAATACCTGTCGGGCCGGGTCAAGATCGAGGTGCCGGCCAAGCGCACGCCGCGCAACAAGAAACAGGTGCTGTCGCTCAAGGGCGCGCGGGGCAACAACCTGCGCAACGTCGACCTTGAAATCCCGATCGGCCTGCTGACCTGCGTGACCGGCGTCTCCGGCTCCGGCAAATCGACGCTGATCAACAACACGCTATTCCCGCTGAGTGCCACGGCACTCAATGGCGCGACTACCCTGGAAGCGGCAGCCCACGACAGCATCAAGGGCCTGGAACATCTGGACAAGGTCGTCGACATTGACCAGAGCCCGATCGGCCGCACGCCGCGCTCCAACCCGGCGACCTACACCGGCCTGTTCACGCCGATTCGCGAACTCTTCGCCGGCGTGCCCGAGTCCCGCTCCCGTGGTTACGGGCCGGGGCGTTTCTCGTTCAACGTCAAGGGCGGGCGTTGCGAGGCCTGCCAGGGCGACGGTCTGATCAAGGTGGAAATGCACTTCCTGCCGGACATCTACGTCCCGTGTGACGTGTGCAAGAGCAAGCGCTACAACCGCGAAACCCTGGAGATCAAATACAAGGGCAAGAGCATCCACGAAACCCTCGAGATGACTATCGAGGAAGCGCGGGAGTTCTTCGACGCGGTGCCGGCGCTGGCGCGCAAGCTGCAAACGCTGATGGATGTGGGCCTGTCGTACATCAAGCTCGGGCAGTCGGCCACGACGCTGTCTGGTGGTGAGGCCCAACGGGTCAAGTTGTCCCGCGAACTGTCCAAGCGCGATACCGGCAAAACCCTGTACATCCTCGATGAGCCGACCACCGGTCTGCACTTCGCGGATATCCAGCAACTGCTCGACGTACTGCATCGCCTGCGCGACCACGGCAACACCGTGGTGGTGATCGAGCACAACCTCGACGTGATCAAGACGGCCGACTGGCTGGTGGATCTTGGCCCCGAGGGTGGTTCGAAAGGTGGACAGATCATCGCCACCGGTACGCCGGAGGAAGTGGCCGAGATGAAGCAATCTCACACCGGTCACTATCTCAAGCCGCTGTTGATTCGCGATCGGGCCTGATTGCCGGGCATGAAAAAGCCCCTGTCACTTCGTCAGTGACAGGGGCTTTTTTTGTATCAATTGCAATCAGGACGCGTGGGACTGCAGGTAGTTCTGGATACCGATC
The DNA here is from genome assembly GCF_002112855.1 of Pseudomonas sp. B40(2017). Classification (NCBI taxonomy): domain Bacteria; kingdom Pseudomonadati; phylum Pseudomonadota; class Gammaproteobacteria; order Pseudomonadales; family Pseudomonadaceae; genus Pseudomonas; species Pseudomonas sp. B40(2017). The sequence goes on along the minus strand of NZ_NEIT01000008.1, from coordinate 36,727 downwards.
AGCTTGATCAGGCCGAGCTGCTTTTCCAGCCAGTAGGTGTGATCTTCCTCGGTGTCATTGAGCTGAACCCGCAGGATCTCGCGGCTGACATAGTCGCCGTGCTGTTCGCACAGTTCGATGCCCTTGCACAGCGCGGCGCGCACCTTGTACTCCAGGCGCAGATCCGCTTCGAGCATGGTTTGCACCGTAGTGCCGACATCCAGATCATCCGGGCGCATGCGCGGGGTGCCTTCAAGCATCAGAATCCGGCGCATCAGCGCATCGGCATGACCGGCCTCTTCTTCCATCTCGTGGTTGATTCGTTCGTAGAGCTTGGTGAATCCCCAGTCCTCATACATCCGCGAGTGAACGAAATATTGGTCACGCGCGGCCAGTTCGCCGGTCAGCAACGTGTTGAGGTAATCGATAACGTCTGGGTGGCCTTGCATCGCCCTACATCTCCCTGCTTGAAAGTCTGTAGTTTGAACCAACCTGACTGGAAGGTCACTCACTTAGCGCAATAAAAGCGAAGATATTCCGAGAAAAGCAGCCTAAATAACGCAAAAACCGCCCAAATGAGGGCGGTTCTGCTTCTCGTTTAGACTTCGTTAAGCTGTACGTTGAGCAGCTTTGCGATTGCTTCTCCGTACGCCGGATCGGCCCTGTAGAAATGCTGCAGCTGACGATCGACGACGTCACTCGACACCCCCGCCATCGCCCCGGCGATGTTGCTGACCAGCAGCGCTTTCTGTTCGTTACTCATCAAGCGGAACAGCGCACCGGCGTGACTGTAGTAGTCAGTGTCTTCACGGTGATCGTAACGATCAGCCGCGCCGCTCAGGGCCAGTGCAGGCTCGGCGTAGTGCGGCGCTTGTTTCGGCGACTCCACGTAGCTGTTCGGCTCGTAGTTAGGCGCTGCGCCACCATTGCTCCCAAAAGCCATCGAACCATCACGCTGGTAAGTATTCACCGGGCTACGCGGAGCGTTCACTGGCAGTTGCTGGTGATTGGTACCTACGCGGTAGCGGTGGGCATCGGCGTACGCGAATACCCGACCTTGCAGCATGCGATCTGGCGACAGACCTACGCCAGGCACCATGTTGCTCGGGCCGAACGCGGCTTGCTCGACTTCGGCAAAGTAGTTGAGCGGGTTACGGTTCAGTTCCAGTTCACCCACTTCGATCAGTGGAAACTCCTTTTGCGACCAGGTCTTGGTCACGTCGAACGGGTTCTCATAGTGCGCAGCGGCTTGGGCTTCGGTCATGATCTGGATGCATACGCTCCATTTCGGGAAGTCACCACGCTCGATGGCTTCGAACAGGTCACGCTGTGCGTAATCCGGATCAGTGCCCGCCAGGCGTGCAGCGTCTGCCGGCGCAAGGTTCTTGATCCCTTGCTTGGTCTTGTAGTGCCACTTCACCCAGTGACGCTCGCCCTGAGCACTGATCAGGCTGTAGGTGTGACTGCCGAAACCGTGCATATGGCGATATCCGTCCGGAATACCGCGATCAGAGAACAGAATCGTGACCTGGTGCAGCGCTTCAGGCGAATGCGACCAGAAGTCCCACATCATCTGCGCGCTTTTCAGGTTGCTTTGCGGCAGGCGTTTCTGGGTGTGGATAAAGTCAGGGAATTTCAGTGGATCACGAATGAAGAACACGGGCGTATTGTTGCCAACGATGTCCCAGTTGCCTTCTTCGGTATAGAACTTGAGAGCGAAGCCACGTGGATCGCGCTCGGTGTCAGCCGAGCCACGCTCGCCACCTACAGTGGAGAAGCGCAGGAATGTCGGGGTTTGCTTGCCGACGGCAGAAAACAGTTTGGCGCTGGTGTACTGAGTAATGTCACGGGTGACGGTAAAAGTGCCGTAGGCACCCGACCCCTTGGCGTGTACACGACGCTCAGGAATGTTTTCCCGGTTGAAGTGGGCGAGCTTCTCGATCAAGTGGAAGTCATCGAGCAGCAACGGGCCACGAGGGCCAGCGGAGCGAGAGTTCTGGTTGTCGGCGACAGGTGCGCCACTGGCGGTCGTAAGCGTCTTGTTCTGGCTCATGCGATCTTCATCCTCTATCGGTCTTGAACTGCCGGCTAATCGGCTTGCTGGGGAGTATCAATCATCAATATGACAGCCACAAATTCATTAACTTATGGTCATCAATAGATAAAAACTAACGATCAATCCGCACACATAGTGCAGACCCAAACAGGGTAGAAGCTTGTACGAACAGCGCATTTCTTACAGGCACAAAAAACCGGGCACTAGGCCCGGTTCTTTGTTTCAGACTGACGTCTTACTCAGCGGATACAGCTTCACCGCCGACAGCACGATCAACCAGTTCGACGTACGCCATAGGCGCGTTGTCGCCAGCGCGGAAACCGCACTTGAGGATGCGCAGGTAGCCACCCTCACGGGTAGCGTAACGCTTGCCCAGGTCGTTGAAGAGCTTACCAACGATAGCTTTCGAACGAGTACGGTCGAAAGCCAGACGACGGTTAGCAACGCTGTCTGTCTTGGCCAGAGTGATCAGCGGCTCGGCAACGCGGCGCAGTTCTTTGGCTTTTGGCAGAGTAGTTTTGATCAGCTCGTGCTCGAACAGCGACACCGCCATGTTTTGGAACATGGCCTTGCGGTGCGAGCTGGTGCGGCTCAGGTGACGCCCACTTTTACGATGACGCATGGTTCATTCCTTACCAAACACTACGTTCGGTGATTACGACGATCAGGCAGTCGCCTTGTCGTCCTTCTTAAGACTTGCAGGCGGCCAGTTGTCGAGGCGCATGCCGAGGGACAGACCGCGGGAGGCCAGAACGTCCTTGATTTCAGTCAAGGATTTCTTGCCCAGGTTCGGAGTCTTCAACAGCTCTACTTCGGTACGCTGAATCAGGTCGCCGATGTAGTAGATGTTTTCCGCCTTAAGGCAGTTAGCCGAACGTACAGTCAGTTCCAGATCGTCAACCGGGCGAAGCAGGATCGGATCGATCTCGTCTTCCTGCTCGACAACCACTGGCTCACTGTCACCCTTGAGGTCGACGAACGCAGCCAACTGCTGTTGCAGGATGGTTGCAGCGCGGCGGATAGCCTCTTCAGGATCCAGGGTACCGTTGGTTTCCAGATCAATAACCAGCTTGTCCAGGTTGGTACGCTGCTCGACACGGGCGTTTTCCACCACGTATGCGATACGGCGAACCGGGCTGAACGAAGAGTCAAGCTGCAAGCGACCGATGCTGCGGCTTTCGTCTTCATCGCTCTGACGCGAGTCGGCTGGTTCATAACCACGACCACGAGCTACAGTGAGCTTCATGTTCAGGGCGCCGTTAGACGCCAGGTTAGCGATTACGTGATCGGGATTAACGATCTCGACATCATGATCCAGCTGAATATCGGCAGCGGTAACCACCCCCGAACCCTTCTTCGACAAGGTCAGCGTAACTTCGTCACGACCGTGCAGCTTGATGGCCAGACCTTTAAGGTTCAACAGGATTTCAATTACGTCTTCCTGTACACCTTCGATGGCGCTGTACTCGTGGAGCACACCGTCAATCTCGGCCTCGACTACTGCGCAGCCGGGCATTGAGGACAACAGGATGCGGCGCAGCGCGTTGCCCAGGGTGTGGCCAAAACCACGCTCGAGAGGCTCGAGAGTGATCTTGGCGCGGGTTGGACTGACAACCTGCACATCAATGTGGCGGGGTGTCAGGAACTCATTTACCGAAATCTGCATGGATGCACCTATTTTCTAGCCCTTACTTACTTGGAGTAGAGCTCGACAATCAGGCTTTCGTTGATGTCGGCGGACAGATCACTGCGAGCAGGAACGTTCTTGAAAACGCCCGACTTCTTCTCAGCATCTACCTCTACCCATTCTACGCGACCACGTTGGGCGCACAGCTCGAGAGCTTGGACAATGCGAAGTTGGTTCTTTGCCTTCTCGCGAACAGCAACCACGTCACCAGCACGAACCTGGTAGGACGGAACGTTTACGGTCTGGCCGTTAACGCTGATCGACTTGTGCGATACCAGCTGACGGGATTCGGCACGAGTCGAACCGAAGCCCATACGGTATACAACGTTGTCCAGACGGCATTCGAGCAGTTGCAGCAGGTTTTCACCAGTTGCACCTTTCTTGCTGGCAGCAGCTTTGTAGTAGCCGCTGAACTGACGCTCGAGAACGCCGTAGATACGACGGACCTTCTGCTTTTCGCGCAGTTGGGTGCCGTAATCGGACTGGCGACCGCGGCGTTGGCCGTGGATACCAGGTGCTGCTTCAATGTTGCACTTCGATTCGATCGCGCGCACGCCGCTCTTCAGGAAGAGATCGGTGCCTTCGCGACGAGCGAGTTTGCATTTTGGACCAATGTAACGAGCCATTCTTTACAATCTCCTGGATTACACGCGGCGCTTCTTCGGCGGACGGCACCCGTTGTGCGGGATTGGCGTCACGTCGGTGATGCTGGCGATCTTGTAGCCACAGCCGTTCAAAGCGCGGACTGCGGATTCACGACCTGGACCTGGGCCCTTGACGTTCACGTCGAGGTTTTTCAGGCCGTATTCCAGCGCAGCTTGACCAGCACGCTCAGCAGCTACTTGAGCAGCGAACGGGGTGGACTTGCGGGAACCGCGGAAACCCGAACCACCGGAGGTAGCCCAGGAAAGAGCGTTACCTTGACGGTCGGTGATGGTCACGATGGTGTTGTTAAAAGAGGCATGGATGTGGGCGATGCCATCAACCACTGTCTTTTTAACTTTTTTACGAGGACGAGCAGCAGGTTTTGCCATGATTAAATTCCTGTCGATTCGCTGGGGCGATTACTTGCGGATCGGCTTACGCGGACCTTTACGGGTACGCGCGTTGGTCTTGGTACGCTGACCGCGTACTGGCAGACCACGACGATGACGCAGACCGCGATAGCAACCGAGGTCCATCAAGCGCTTGATTTTCATGTTGATTTCGCGACGCAGGTCACCTTCAGTGGTGAACTTCGCCACTTCGCCACGCAGCTGTTCAATCTGCTCGTCGCTCAGATCCTTGATCTTTGCGGCTGGGTTTACCCCAGTCTCTGCACAGATCTTCTGTGCAGTAGTGCGACCAACACCATAGATGTAGGTCAGCGAGATAACAGTATGCTTGTTATCTGGAATGTTAACGCCTGCAATACGGGCCATTCAGTGGGACTCCAATTGACAGCTACCTACGCCCCGGAAGCCAAGAAATAGGGCGCGAGATAATATCGCTGTAATAACAAATAATCAACCCGGTAGCGCACTAGCTACCGGGCTTGAAGCACAATCACACTCAGCCTTGGCGCTGTTTGTGACGCGGTTCCGCGCTGCAAATTACTCGAACAACACCTTCGCGGCGAATAATCTTGCAGTTACGGCACAGCTTTTTCACCGATGCACGAACTTTCATCACCAACTCCTCGAACCTTATGGGTACTCAGCGCAACATGCCGCTGCCGTAACCCTTCAGGTTGGCTTTCTTCATCAGGGATTCGTACTGGTGCGAAACGAGGTGCGATTGTACTTGGGACATGAAGTCCATCACAACCACGACCACGATCAGCAACGAGGTCCCGCCAAGGTAGAACGGAACGTTTGCTGCAACCACCAGGAACTGGGGCAACAAGCACACGGCCGTCATGTAAAGAGCACCGAACATGGTCAAGCGAGTCAGAACGCCATCAATATAGCGTGCGGACTGCTCACCTGGACGGATGCCCGGAATAAAGGCACCGGACTTCTTCAGGTTTTCCGCTACGTCTTTCGGATTGAACATCAACGCCGTATAGAAGAAGCAGAAGAAAATAATCCCTGCACTAAACAGCAGAATATTCAACGGCTGACCAGGAGCGATCGACTGCGAGATGTCCTGCAACCAGCCCATACCTTCAGACTGACCGAACCAGGCACCCAGCGAAGCCGGGAACAGCAAAATGCTGCTCGCGAAAATAGCCGGAATAACACCGGCCATGTTCACCTTCAGCGGCAAGTGGCTTGTCTGCGCAGCAAAAACCTTGCGGCCCTGCTGACGCTTGGCGTAGTGAACAGCGATACGACGCTGACCACGCTCAATGAACACCACGAAACCGATAATCGCTACTGCCAGCAAACCGATGGCAACCAAGGCGAAGATATTGATATCGCCCTGACGCGCAGACTCGAAAGACTGCCCGATTGCTCTCGGAAGACCGGCGACGATACCCGAAAAAATCAACATCGAGATACCGTTGCCTACACCACGCTCAGTAATCTGCTCACCCAGCCACATCATGAACATCGCGCCAGCCACAAACGTGGAGACCGCGACGAAATGGAAGCCAAAGTCACCAGTGAACGCAACGCCCTGCCCCGCCAGACCAATGGACATGCCAATGGCCTGAACGAGAGCGAGGACGACGGTGCCGTAGCGGGTGTACTGGCTGATCTTGCGACGGCCAGCTTCACCTTCCTTCTTCAACTGCTCCAGCTGCGGGCTGACGGCGGTCATCAGCTGCATGATGATCGATGCCGAAATGTACGGCATGATCCCCAGTGCAAAGATGCTCATCCGCTCCAGCGCGCCGCCGGAAAACATGTTGAACAAGCTAAGAATGGTCCCCTCATTCTGTCGAAACAGGTCTGCGAGTCGGTCCGGGTTGATACCTGGAACCGGGATGTGTGCGCCTATTCGGTAGACGATAATCGCCAGGAACAGAAAACGCAGACGAGCCCAAAGTTCAGACATACCGCCTTTGCCGAGCGCAGAGAGAGCACCTTGCTTAGCCATTTATTCCTCGAACTTGCCGCCAGCTGCTTCGATAGCCGCACGCGCACCTTTGGTGGCGCCGATTCCCTTGCCGATAGTGACAGCGCGAGCCACTTCACCGGACAGCATGATTTTCACACGCTGCACGTTGACGTTGATCACGTTGGCATCTTTCAGGGACTGCACGGTGACGATGTCGCCTTCCACTTTAGCCAGCTCGGACAGACGCACTTCTGCGCGATCCATGGCTTTCAGGGAAACGAAACCGAACTTCGGCAGGCGACGATGCAGCGGCTGTTGACCGCCTTCAAAGCCTGGAGCAATGGTGCCACCGGAGCGGGAAGTCTGACCTTTGTGACCACGGCCACCAGTCTTACCCAAACCACTACCGATACCACGGCCCGGACGATGCTTTTCGCGACGGGAACCCGGCGCTGGACTCAGATCATTGAGTTTCATCGATTAACCCTCGACACGCAGCATGTAGTAAGCCTTGTTGATCATCCCGCGATTTTCGGGAGTATCCTGGACTTCTACAGTGTGACCGATGCGACGCAGACCCAGACCCTTCACGCACAGTTTGTGGTTAGGGATGCGGCCGGTCATGCTTTTGATCAGCGTAACTTTAACGGTAGCCATGATTACTTGATCTCCTCAACACGCAGGCCACGCTTGGCTGCAATGGACTCAGGAGACTGCATAGCCTTCAGACCCTTGAAAGTGGCGTGAACCACGTTTACCGGGTTAGTCGAGCCGTAGCACTTGGCCAGAACGTTCTGAACGCCAGCAACTTCGAGGACAGCACGCATAGCGCCGCCAGCGATGATACCGGTACCTTCAGAAGCAGGCTGCATGTACACCTTCGAAGCGCCGTGAGCGGACTTCATTGCGTACTGCAGAGTGGTGCCGTTCAGATCAACCTGGATCATGTTGCGGCGAGCAGCTTCCATTGCCTTCTGGATCGCAGCAGGCACTTCACGCGACTTGCCACGGCCGAAGCCAACACGCCCTTTACCATCACCAACCACGGTCAACGCGGTGAAAGTGAAGATACGGCCGCCTTTAACGGTTTTGGCTACGCGGTTAACTTGAACCAGCTTCTCGATGTAGCCTTCGTCGCGCTTTTGGTCGTTATTTGACATAACTTAGAACTCCAGCCCAGCTTCACGAGCAGCATCAGCCAGCGCTTTAACGCGGCCGTGGTACTTGAAGCCAGAGCGGTCGAAAGCCACCTGCGAGACGCCAGCGGCCTTAGCACGCGTAGCGACCAGCTGGCCAACCTTAGTGGCCGCGTCGATGTTGCCAGTGGCGCCATCACGCAGTTCTTTATCCAAAGTCGAGGCGCTTGCCAGGACTTTGTTGCCGTCGGCCGAAATGACCTGGGCGTAGATGTGCTGCGAAGAGCGGAACACGCAGAGACGCACGACTTCGAGTTCGTGCATTTTCAGGCGTGCTTTGCGAGCGCGACGCAGTCGAGTAACTTTTTTGTCGGTCATTTGCTATGCCCTACTTCTTCTTGGCTTCTTTACGACGGACGACTTCGTCCGCGTAGCGCACACCTTTGCCTTTGTACGGCTCTGGTGGACGGAAGTCGCGGATCTCGGCGGCCACTTGACCTACCAGCTGCTTGTCGATGCCCTTGATCAGGATATCGGTCTGGCTAGGAGTCTCAGCGGTGATGCCTTCCGGCAGTTCGTAATCCACTGGGTGCGAGAAGCCAAGAGCCAGGTTCAGCACCTGACCTTTTGCTTGCGCTTTGTAACCAACACCGACCAGCTGGAGCTTGCGCTCGAAGCCTTGGCTTACGCCCTGGACCATGTTGTTTACCAACGCACGAGTGGTACCGGCCATTGCGCGAGTCTGTTGATCGCCATTGCGAGCAGCAAAACGCAGCTCACCGGCTTCTTCAACGACTTCAACGGACGAATGGACGTTCAGTTCAAGAGTACCCTTGGCACCCTTCACCGAAAGCTGTTGGCCTGCGAATTTTACTTCGACACCGGCTGGCAGCTTAACGGGGTTCTTAGCGACGCGAGACATGCTTATCCCCCCTTAGAACACAGTGCAAAGAACTTCGCCGCCGACACCGGCAGCGCGCGCAGCACGATCAGTCATCACACCTTTGTTGGTGGAGACGATAGACACACCGAGGCCGCCACGTACTTTTGGCAGATCTTCGACGGACTTGTACTGACGCAGGCCTGGACGGCTAACGCGCTTCACTTCCTCGATGACCGGACGGCCTTCGAAGTATTTCAGCTCGATGGACAGCAGCGGCTTGGTTTCGCTGCTGATCTGATAACCCGCGATGTAACCTTCGTCCTTCAGGACTTTTGCTACAGCCACCTTCAACGTGGAAGACGGCATGCTTACGACGGACTTTTCAGCCATCTGGGCATTACGGATTCGAGTTAGCATGTCCGCTAACGGGTCCTGCATACTCATGGGCTAGACGCTCCTAATACAGAAAAATTAGCCTTGCGGCTACTACTTGTCGCCGAGGAATTCCGGGCGTAAAAAACACGGGCTCAGGCGAGCCGGTCATTCTAGACACACCCCAGAAATGAATCAAGCCCCAAAAGGGGCTTGATTCAAGTTCAAGGCCACCGATGGTCAGGTTCTTGCGACCTCGACCATCAAGGCTTTGACAGCAATTACCAGCTGGCTTTAACCAGACCTGGTACGTCACCACGCATTGCCGCTTCACGCAGTTTGTTACGGCCGAGGCCGAACTTGCGGTAAACGCCGTGCGGACGACCGGTCAGACGGCAACGGTTACGCATGCGCGAAGCGCTTGCGTCACGCGGTTGCTTCTGCAGAGCTACGGTAGCTTCCCAACGCGCTTCTGGACTTGCGTTCAGATCGACGATGATAGCTTTCAGCGCTGCACGCTTGACGGCGTATTTGGCAACGGTGAGCTGACGCTTCAGCTCACGGTTTTTCATGCTCTTCTTGGCCATTTTCCTACTCCAATCAGTTGCGGAACGGGAATTTGAAAGCACGCAGCAGAGCGCGGCCTTCATCATCGTTCTTGGCAGTGGTGGTCAGGGTAATGTCCAGACCGCGGAGAGCATCGATCTTGTCGTAGTCGATTTCCGGGAAAATGATCTGCTCTTTCACGCCCATGCTGTAGTTGCCACGACCATCGAAGGACTTGGCATTCAGGCCGCGGAAGTCGCGAACCCGAGGCAGGGAGATAGACAGCAGACGATCCAGGAACTCGTACATACGCTCACGGCGCAGGGTCACTTTGACGCCGATCGGCCAACCTTCACGGACTTTAAAGCCAGCGATGGATTTGCGAGCGTAGGTCACAACGACTTTCTGGCCGGTGATCTTTTCCAGGTCAGCAACAGCGTGCTCGATGACTTTTTTGTCGCCGATCGCTTCGCCCAGACCCATGTTCAGGGTGATCTTGGTAACGCGCGGAACTTCCATCACGTTCGAAAGCTTAAGTTCTTCCTTAAGTTTCGGAGCGATTTCCTTCCGGTAAATCTCTTTTAGTCGTGCCATGGTCTTCTACCTAGCAGTGTTCAAGCATCAACCGCTTTTTGGGTCGACTTGAAGACACGAATTTTCTTACCGTCTTCTACTTTGAAACCAACGCGGTCAGCCTTGTTGGTTTCGCCGTTGAAGATGGCGACGTTGGAAGCGTGCAGTGGCGCTTCTTTCTCGACGATACCGCCCTGTACGCCCGACATCGGGTTAGGCTTGGTATGACGCTTGACCAGGTTCAGACCACCAACAACCAGACGGTTGTCAGCAAGAACCTTCAGCACCTTACCGCGCTTACCTTTGTCTTTGCCGGCGATCACGATGATCTCGTCGTCACGACGAATCTTTTGCATGTCGGATCTCCTTACAGCACTTCTGGGGCGAGCGAGACGATCTTCATGAACTTCTCGGTACGAAGTTCACGGGTCACTGGCCCAAAGATACGGGTGCCGATCGGCTCTTGCTTGTTGTTCAGAAGAACAGCAGCGTTGCCATCAAAGCGGATAATGGAGCCATCAGCACGACGCACGCCGTGACGAGTGCGGACTACAACAGCAGTCATCACTTGGCCTTTTTTCACCTTACCGCGAGGAATTGCTTCCTTCACGGTAACTTTGATGATGTCACCGATACCAGCGTAACGACGATGGGAGCCACCCAGCACCTTGATGCACATAACACGGCGAGCGCCGCTGTTATCGGCCACATCGAGCATGGATTGAGTCTGAATCATATAATTTCTCCGACCCCTAGCCCTTAGACTTCCACAGCGCGTTCGAGAACATCAACCAGCGCCCAAGACTTGGTCTTGGCCATCGGACGAGTTTCACGAATAGTGACTTTGTCGCCGATGTGGCACTGATTGGTTTCGTCGTGCGCGTGCAGCTTAGTCGAACGCTTAACGTATTTACCGTAGATCGGGTGCTTAACGCGACGCTCGATCAGAACGGTGATGGTTTTGTCCATCTTGTCGCTGACAACACGGCCAGTCAGCGTACGGACAGTTTTTTCGGCTTCAGCCATGATCACTTACCTGCCTGCTGGTTGAGCACAGTCTTCACGCGAGCAATGTCACGCTTAACTTGCGAGAGCAGATGAGACTGCCCCAACTGGCCAGTTGCTTTCTGCATGCGCAGATTGAACTGGTCGCGCAGCAAGCCGAGCAGTTGCTCGTTCAGCTGCTGTGCGGATTTTTCACGAAGTTCATTCGCTTTCATCACATCACCGTCCGTTTAACAAAGGAGGTGGCGAGCGGCAGCTTTGCAGCAGCCAGGGCGAAAGCCTCACGCGCCAGCTCTTCAGAAACACCCTCGATTTCATACAGGACTTTGCCTGGCTGAATCTGGGCAACCCAGTACTCCACGTTACCCTTACCTTTACCCATACGAACCTCGAGAGGCTTCTTGGAGATCGGCTTGTCCGGGAATACACGGATCCAGATCTTGCCGCCACGTTTTACGTGACGGGTCAGTGCACGACGCGCTGACTCGATCTGACGAGCGGTGAGACGACCACGAGCTACAGACTTCAGCGCGAACTCGCCGAAGCTGACTTTGCTACCGCGCAGTGCCAGACCACGGTTGTGGCCGGTCATCTGCTTGCGGAACTTCGTACGCTTAGGTTGCAACATTTGGCGTACCCCTTACTTAGCAGCTTTTTTACGAGGCGCTGGTGCTTGTGGCTTCAGCTCTTCTTGGCGACCACCAATTACTTCGCCTTTGAAGATCCAAACCTTTACACCGATCACACCGTAAGTGGTGTGAGCTTCGTAGTTGGCATAGTCGATGTCGGCACGCAGGGTGTGCAGTGGCACACGACCTTCGCGATACCATTCAGTACGTGCGATTTCAGCACCGCCGAGACGACCGCTCACTTGGATTTTGATGCCTTTGGCACCAATGCGCATGGCGTTCTGTACAGCGCGCTTCATGGCGCGACGGAACATTACACGACGCTCCAGCTGCTGAGCTACGCTCTGCGCAACCAGCATACCGTCGAGCTCCGGCTTGCGGATCTCTTCGATATTGATGTGCACAGGCACACCCATTTGCTTGGTCAGGTCCTGACGCAGTTTCTCAACATCTTCACCTTTCTTCCCGATAACAATACCTGGACGAGCGGTGTGGATGGTGATGCGTGCAGTTTGGGCCGGACGATGGATATCGATACGGCTTACGGACGCGCTTTTTAGTTTGTCTTGGAGGTATTCACGCACCTTCAGATCAGCGAACAAGTAGTCCGCATAAGTCCGACCGTCTGCGTACCAGACGGAGGTGTGCTCCTTGACGATTCCCAGGCGAATGCCAATGGGATGTACTTTCTGACCCATCTCTTCGACTCCGTTACTTGTCAGCAACCTTGACAGTGATATGGCAAGACCGCTTGACGATGCGATCAGCACGGCCTTTGGCACGTGGCATGATGCGCTTCAGCGAACGCCCTTCGTTGACGAAAACGGTGCTGACCTTCAGATCATCAACGTCTGCGCCTTCGTTATGCTCGGCGTTGGCTACGGCCGACTCCAGCACTTTTTTCATGATCTCGGCGGCTTTCTTACTGCTGAAAGCCAACAGGTTGAGCGCTTCGCCCACCTTCTTCCCGCGGATCTGGTCGGCGACCAAGCGGGCTTTCTGGGCGGAGATTCGAGCGCCCGACAACTTAGCGGCTACTTCCATTTCCTTACCCCTTAACGCTTGGCTTTCTTGTCTGCCACGTGCCCGCGATAGTTGCGGGTACCGGCGAACTCGCCCAGTTTGTGGCCGACCATGTCTTCGTTAACGAGAACTGGGACGTGCTGACGACCGTTGTGTACTGCGATGGTCAGACCGACCATTTGTGGCAGGATCATCGAACGACGCGACCAAGTCTTAATTGGTTTGCGATCGTTCTTTTCCGCCGCCACTTCGATCTTCTTCAGTAGGTGAAGATCAATAAAAGGACCTTTTTTCAGAGAACGTGGCACTGTCGTATCCCTCTATTTACTTGCGACGACGGACGATCATTTTGTCGGTACGCTTATTACCACGAGTCTTCGCGCCCTTAGTCGGGAAGCCCCATGGCGATACCGGATGACGACCACCAGAGGTACGACCTTCACCACCACCATGTGGGTGGTCAACCGGGTTCATGGCAACACCACGAACGGTTGGGCGAACGCCACGCCAGCGCTTGGCACCAGCTTTACCCAGCGAACGCAGGCTGTGCTCGGAGTTCGAGACTTCGCCCAGGGTCGCACGGCACTCAGCCAGTACTTTACGCATTTCACCGGAACGCAGACGCAGGGTCACGTAAACGCCTTCACGAGCGATCAGCTGAGCCGAAGCGCCAGCGGAACGAGCGATTTGCGCGCCTTTACCTGGCTTCAGTTCGATGCCGTGTACGGTGCTACCAACTGGAATGTTGCGCAGTTGCAGAGCGTTGCCCGGCTTGATCGGTGCCAGAGCACCTGCGATCAGCTGGTCGCCAGCGCTCACGCCTTTAGGGGCGATGATGTAGCGACGCTCGCCATCTGCGTACAGCAGCAGAGCGATGTGAGCAGTACGGTTTGGATCGTATTCGATACGCTCGACAGTGGCAGCGATGCCATCTTTGTCGTTGCGACGGAAGTCGACCAGACGATAATGCTGCTTATGACCACCACCGATGTGACGAGTGGTAATACGGCCATTGTTGTTACGACCACCAGACTTCGATTTTTTCTCGAGCAGCGGTGCGTGAGGAGCGCCTTTATGCAGCTCCTGGTTGACCACCTTGACCACAAAACGGCGGCCAGGGGAAGTCGGTTTGCATTTAACGATTGCCATGATGCACCCCTTCCTTACTCAGCACTGCTGCTGAAATCGAGATCTTGGCCTGGCTGAAGGGAGATAACTGCCTTCTTCCAGTCATTACGCTTGCCCAGACCGCGAGCGGTGCGCTTGCTCTTACCCAGAACATTCAGGGTAGTAACACGCTCAACTTTCACGCTGAACAGGCTTTCGACGGCCTTCTTGATTTCCAGCTTGGTTGCATCAGTAGCAACCTTGAAAACGAACTGGCCTTTCTTGTCTGCCAGAACCGTAGCCTTCTCGGAAACGTGCGGGCCAAGCAGAACTTTAAATACGCGTTCCTGGTTCATCCCAGCAGCTCCTCGAATTTCTTCACGGCCGACACGGTGATCAACACCTTGTCGTATGCGATCAGACTAACTGGATCGGAACCTTGCACGTCACGTACATCAACGTGTGGCAGGTTGCGAGCAGCCAGGTACAGGTTCTGATCAACAGCGTCCGACACGATCAGAACATCGGTCAGGCTCATGTTGTTCAGTTTGCCCAGCAGGTCTTTGGTTTTCGGAGTTTCAACTGCGAAATCCTGAACCACGACCAGACGATCAGTACGCACCAGCTCAGCAAGGATGGAACGCATTGCTGCGCGATACATCTTCTTGTTCAGCTTCTGGGAGTGATCCTGTGGACGAGCTGCAAAGGTGGTGCCGCCGCCGCGCCAGATTGGGCTGCGGATAGTACCGGCACGAGCACGGCCAGTACCTTTCTGACGCCATGGGCGCTTGCCGCCACCACGAACGTCGGAACGGGTCTTCTGCTGCTTGCTACCCTGACGGCCGCCAGCCATGTAGGCCACGACTGCTTGGTGAACCAGCGTCTCGTTGAACTCGCCGCCAAATGTCAGTTCGGAAACTTCGATCGCTTGAGCGTCATTTACATTTAATTGCATGTCAGCTTCCCCTTAACCGCGAGCCTTGGCTGCCGGACGTACAACCAGGTTGCCGCCAGTAGCGCCAGGTACA
Source organism: Pseudomonas sp. B40(2017) (assembly GCF_002112855.1). Classification (NCBI taxonomy): domain Bacteria; kingdom Pseudomonadati; phylum Pseudomonadota; class Gammaproteobacteria; order Pseudomonadales; family Pseudomonadaceae; genus Pseudomonas; species Pseudomonas sp. B40(2017). The sequence goes on along the minus strand of NZ_NEIT01000008.1, from coordinate 21,718 downwards.
GCGCCCTTGACCAACAACAGATTGCGTTCAGCGTCCACGCGCACTACTTCCAGGGACTGCACGGTCACGCGCTCAGCGCCCATATGACCGGACATTTTTTTGCCCTTGAATACACGACCAGGAGTCTGGCACTGGCCGATAGAGCCTGGGACGCGGTGGGATACGGAGTTACCGTGGGTGTTATCTTGCCCGCGGAAGTTCCAACGCTTGATCGTACCCTGGAAGCCTTTACCTTTGGACTGACCGGTTACATCAACCAGTTGACCAGCAGCGAAGATTTCAGCGTTGATCAGATCGCCGGCCTGGTACTCGCCTTCTTCAAGACGGAATTCCATTACGGTACGACCAGCGGCAACGTTCGCCTTGGCGAAGTGGCCAGCTTGAGCAGCTGTAACACGGGAAGCACGACGCTCGCCGACAGTGACTTGCACTGCACGATAGCCATCGGTTTCTTCAGTTTTGAACTGGGTGACGCGATTCGGCTCGATCTCAATGACCGTGACCGGAATGGAGACACCTTCTTCGGTGAAAATACGGGTCATACCCGCTTTACGACCGACTACACCAATAGTCATGTTGTAAACCTCATGAGTGTACGGGGCTTTCACCCGCTATGGCCGCCCATTTCAGAGCGTTACACGACCAAGACCGAGTCTTAGCCGAGGCTGATCTGCACTTCCACACCGGCCGCAAGATCAAGCTTCATAAGTGCATCAACGGTTTTATCCGTTGGCTGGACGATGTCCAGAACGCGCTTATGAGTGCGGATCTCGTACTGGTCACGCGCGTCTTTGTTGACGTGCGGAGAAACCAGAACGGTGAACCGCTCTTTACGGGTAGGCAGTGGAATTGGACCACGCACTTGAGCACCAGTACGTTTCGCGGTTTCCACGATTTCCTGGGTTGATTGGTCGATCAGACGATGGTCAAAAGCCTTCAACCTGATACGGATTTGCTGATTTTGCATTGGATTTCAGACTCCGGCTGCTATTCCCACCGGGCGCAATACGCCCGTTAAAAGGAGGCGCAATTCTATAGACGCCCCAGATAGGTGTCAACCCAATAAAAAAGCCCCCGCTAAGCGGGGGCTTTTTCAACTCATCAAAGCTGACTCAATAAAGAGATCACTCGATGATTTTAGCTACGACGCCAGCACCAACGGTACGGCCGCCTTCACGGATTGCGAAACGCAGACCGTCTTCCATCGCGATGGTTTTGATCAGGGTAACAGTCATCTGAATGTTGTCACCTGGCATTACCATTTCAACGCCTTCTGGCAGCTCGCAGTTACCAGTCACGTCAGTAGTACGGAAGTAGAACTGTGGACGGTAGCCTTTGAAGAACGGAGTGTGACGGCCGCCTTCTTCCTTGCTCAGAACGTAAACTTCTGCGGTGAACTTGGTGTGCGGCTTAACCGAACCCGGCTTAACCAGAACCTGACCACGTTCAACGTCGTCACGCTTGGTACCACGCAGCAGAACGCCGCAGTTCTCGCCAGCACGACCTTCGTCCAGCAGCTTGCGGAACATCTCAACACCGGTGCAGGTGGTGGTGGTGGTGTCACGCAGACCAACGATTTCCAGAGCATCTTGAACGCGAACGATACCGCGCTCGATACGACCGGTCACAACAGTACCGCGACCCGAGATCGAGAACACGTCTTCGATTGGCATCAGGAACGGCTTGTCGATAGCACGCTCTGGCTCTGGGATGTAGCTGTCCAGAGTTTCCACCAGCTTCTTAACAGCGGTGGTGCCCATTTCGTTGTCGTCTTTGCCTTCCAGCGCCATACGAGCAGAACCGATGATGATCGGAGTGTCGTCGCCTGGGAAGTCATAGGTGGACAGCAGGTCGCGAACTTCCATCTCAACCAGTTCCAGCAGCTCAGCGTCGTCTACCAGGTCAGCCTTGTTCAGGAAAACCACGATGTACGGAACGCCTACCTGACGGGACAGCAGGATGTGCTCACGGGTTTGCGGCATCGGACCATCAGCGGCCGAGCAAACCAGGATCGCGCCGTCCATCTGCGCAGCACCAGTGATCATGTTCTTCACGTAGTCAGCGTGACCTGGGCAGTCAACGTGAGCGTAGTGACGAATGTTCGAGTTGTACTCAACGTGCGCGGTGTTGATGGTGATACCGCGAGCTTTTTCTTCTGGTGCGCTGTCGATCTTGTCGAATTCAACTACGGCCGAACCGAAAACTTCGGAGCAGACGCGAGTCAGAGCAGCGGTCAGAGTGGTTTTACCGTGGTCAACGTGGCCGATGGTGCCAACGTTTACGTGCGGTAGGGAACGATCAAATTTTTCTTTAGCCACGACAATTAACTCCTAGCCTAAAGGGGCTGAATCAGCCTTGTTTTTTGGTAACGGATTCGACGATGTGCGACGGAGCCGTATCGTATTTTTTGAATTCCATAGAGTAGCTTGCGCGACCCTGGGACATGGAACGAACGTCGGTCGCATAACCGAACATCTCACCCAGTGGAACCTCGGCACGGATAACCTTGCCGGACACTGTGTCTTCCATACCCTGGATCATGCCGCGACGACGGTTAAGGTCGCCCATCACATCACCCATATAGTCTTCAGGCGTAACAACCTCTACCGCCATGATCGGCTCGAGCAACTCACCACCGCCCTTCTGGGCCAGTTGCTTGGTCGCCATGGAAGCAGCCACTTTAAACGCCATCTCGTTGGAGTCGACGTCGTGGTAAGAACCATCGAACACGGTAGCCTTCAGGCCGATCAGCGGATAGCCGGCAACAACGCCGTTCTTCATCTGCTCTTCGATACCCTTCTGGATAGCCGGGATGTATTCCTTAGGAACCACACCACCCACTACTTCGTTCAGGAATTGCAGACCTTCCTGACCTTCGTCAGCAGGAGCAAAGCGAATCCAGCAGTGACCGAACTGGCCACGACCGCCGGACTGACGAACGAACTTGCCTTCGATTTCGCAGTTCTTCGTGATGCGCTCACGGTACGAAACCTGTGGCTTGCCGATGTTGGCTTCGACGTTGAACTCACGGCGCATCCGGTCAACCAGGATGTCCAGGTGCAGCTCGCCCATGCCGGAGATGATCGTTTGACCAGTCTCTTCATCAGTCTTAACGCGGAAAGACGGGTCTTCCTGAGCAAGCTTGCCCAGAGCGATACCCATTTTTTCCTGGTCATCCTTGGTCTTAGGCTCTACGGCAACCGAAATAACCGGCTCCGGGAAGTCCATGCGAACCAGGATGATTGGCTTGTCAGCGTTGCAGAGGGTTTCACCAGTGGTGACGTCCTTCATGCCGATCAGGGCCGCGATGTCGCCAGCGCGCACTTCCTTGATCTCTTCACGGGCGTTTGCGTGCATTTGCACCATACGACCCACGCGCTCTTTCTTGCCTTTAACCGAGTTGATCACGCCGTCGCCGGAGTTCAACACGCCCGAGTAAACGCGGACGAAGGTCAAGGTACCCACGAATGGGTCGGTAGCGATCTTGAACGCCAGGGCCGCGAACGGCTCGTCGTCGCTTGCATGACGCTCCATCTCTTCTTCCTCGTTATCAGGGTTGGAACCCTTGATAGCAGGAATGTCGGTCGGAGCAGGCAGGAAGTCGATAACGGCGTCGAGAACCAGGGGAACACCCTTGTTCTTGAACGAAGAACCGCAAACAGCCAGAACGATTTCGCCGGCGATAGTACGCGCACGCAAAGCAGCCTTGATCTCTTCGATCGACAGCTCTTCACCTTCCAGGTACTTGTTCATCAACTCTTCGCTGGCTTCGGCGGCGGCTTCAACCATGTTGTTGCGCCATTCTTCAGCCAGTTCAAGCATGTCCGCAGGGATTTCCTTGCGAACCGGAACCATACCCTTGTCAGAGTCGTTCCAGTAGACAGCTTGCATGTTGATCAGGTCGATCTGGCCCTGGAAGTTATCTTCCGAACCGATAGCCAGCTGGATCGGCACCGGAGTGTGACCCAGACGCTGTTTGATCTGACCGATCACGCGCAGGAAGTTGGCACCAGCACGGTCCATCTTGTTTACGTAAACAAGACGTGGAACGCCGTATTTGTTGGCCTGACGCCATACGGTTTCCGACTGAGGCTCAACACCCGAAGTACCGCAGAACACAACAACAGCGCCGTCGAGTACACGCAGGGAACGCTCTACTTCAATAGTGAAGTCTACGTGGCCCGGGGTATCGATTACGTTGAAGCGATGCTCGTGTGGGTACTGCTTCTCGGAACCTTTCCAGAAGGCGGTAATGGCAGCAGAAGTAATGGTAATACCACGCTCCTGCTCCTGAACCATCCAGTCTGTGGTCGCGGCGCCATCATGCACCTCGCCCATTTTGTGACTTTTGCCAGTGTAAAAAAGGACGCGCTCGGTGGTGGTGGTTTTACCAGCATCCACGTGAGCGACGATACCGATGTTACGGTAGCGACTAATCGGAGTAGTACGAGCCATAAAGCCCTCGCAAAATTAGTGAAGCTAAAATTAGAAGCGGTAGTGCGAGAAAGCTTTGTTAGCTTCGGCCATACGGTGCACGTCTTCACGCTTCTTAACAGCAGCACCTTTACCTTCAGCAGCATCCAGCAGCTCGCCAGCCAAGCGCAGAGCCATAGACTTCTCGCCACGCTTGCGGGCGAAGTCTACCAACCAGCGCATTGCCAGAGCGTTACGACGGGACGGACGAACCTCGACCGGAACCTGGTAAGTAGCACCACCAACGCGGCGCGACTTCACTTCGACCAGCGGAGCGATGGCGTCGAGTGCTTTTTCGAAGAGTTCCAGGGGATCGGTGCCGGTTTTGCGAGCCGCAACGGTTTCCAGGGCACCATAAACGATACGCTCGGCAACGGCTTTCTTGCCGCTTTCCATAACGTGGTTCATGAATTTGGCGAGGATTTGGCTTCCGTATTTCGGATCGTCCAGAATCTCACGCTTTGCTGCTACGCGACGTCTTGGCATTGATAAGCCCTCAAACGGTCTTCAGGTTAGCTCGGGACAGATCCAATGGATGCGCGCCCGACCTTACTCTTATCGACTCAATAAAATGAAAATCTGCAAAACGGCCGATTACTTCGGACGCTTGGTACCGTACTTCGAACGACCCTGGTTACGGCCTTTAACGCCGGAAGTATCCAAGGAGCCGCGAACGGTGTGGTAACGAACACCTGGCAAGTCTTTTACACGACCGCCGCGGATCAGCACCACGCTGTGCTCTTGCAGGTTGTGGCCTTCACCACCGATGTACGAGGAAACCTCGAAACCGTTGGTCAGACGCACACGGCATACTTTACGCAGTGCCGAGTTAGGTTTTTTCGGCGTAGTGGTGTACACACGGGTGCACACGCCACGACGTTGCGGGCAGTTCTGCAGCGCAGGCACGTCGGATTTCTCGACGATACGCTTACGCGGCTGACGTACCAGCTGGTTGATAGTTGCCATCTACTAGCTCCACTGTTGTCTTGCGACGCTATTGTCTTGCAAGAAAAGCAAAATGGCAGGAACGAATCCCGCCAAATTTAGGGGATCAAGAGTCTAAAGAGGATCTTGTCCCCAGTCAAGGCAAGGCCCCGACCTCCCCGCTCGTCGAACCTCGACAAATTGTCTCGATTCGATGAACGGCTTGATCAGGGCCTCAGCTCATTTTTCGCAGAACTCAGTTACCGCTCGAGTTCAGCGCTTCGGTCAGTGCAGCTTCCACTTCACTGGCGCTTACGCGCAACGGCTTGTCTGCATCACGACGACGCTTGCGCTCGCTGTGATAAGCCAGACCGGTACCGGCCGGGATCAGACGACCCACAACCACGTTTTCTTTCAGGCCGCGCAGGTAATCGCGCTTGCCAGTTACCGCTGCTTCGGTCAGTACGCGAGTGGTCTCCTGGAAGGAGGCCGCCGAGATGAACGATTCAGTCGACAACGACGCCTTGGTGATACCCAGCAGCACGCGAGTGAACTTGGACACGAATTTGTCTTCGGTCGCCAAGCGCTCGTTTTCCACCAGTACGTGAGTCAGTTCCATCTGGTCGCCCTTGATGAAGCTGGAGTCGCCGGACTCGGAGATCTCAACTTTACGCAGCATCTGACGCAGGATGGTCTCGATGTGCTTGTCGTTGATCTTCACGCCTTGCAGGCGGTAAACGTCCTGGATCTCGTTGACGATGTACTTGGCCAACGCGCTTACACCCAGCAGACGCAGGATGTCGTGCGGATCGCTCGGACCGTCGGAGATAACTTCGCCGCGGTTTACCTGTTCGCCTTCGAACACGTTCAGGTGACGCCACTTCGGAATCAGCTCTTCGTACGGATCGCTACCGTCGTTCGGGGTAATGACCAGACGGCGCTTGCCCTTGGTCTCTTTACCGAACGCGATGGTGCCGCTGACTTCAGCCAGAATCGACGCTTCTTTCGGACGACGGGCTTCGAACAGGTCGGCAACACGCGGCAGACCACCGGTGATGTCACGGGTTTTCGAAGTTTCTTGCGGGATACGAGCGATAACGTCACCGATCGCAATCTTCGCACCGTCCGCAACACCGACCAGGGCGTTGGCTGGCAGGAAGTACTGAGCGATAACGTCAGTGCCTGGCAGCAACAGATCCTTGCCGTTGTCATCGACCATCTTCACCGCAGGACGGATGTCCTTGCCAGCGGCCGGACGGTCTTTGGCATCGAGTACTTCAATGTTGGTCATACCGGTCAATTCGTCAGTCTGACGCTTGATCGTGATGCCTTCTTCCATGCCCACGTAGGTCACGGTACCTTTCATTTCGGTAACGATCGGGTGAGTGTGCGGATCCCACTTGGCCACGATTGCGCCAGCGTCGACCTTGTCACCTTCTTTAACCGAAATCACGGCACCGTACGGCAGCTTGTAACGCTCGCGCTCACGACCGAAGTCGTCAGCGATTGCCAGCTCACCGGAACGAGACACGGCAACCAGGTTGCCATCCACACGCTCAACGTGTTTCAGGTTGTGCAGACGGACGGTACCGCCATTCTTCACCTGAACGCTGTCGGCTGCGGAAGTACGGCTTGCCGCACCACCGATGTGGAACGTACGCATCGTCAGCTGGGTACCCGGCTCACCGATGGACTGGGCAGCGATAACGCCGACCGCTTCACCGATGTTCACCTGGTGACCACGAGCCAGGTCACGGCCGTAGCACTTGGCGCAAATGCCATAGCGGGTTTCGCAGCTGATCGGCGAACGCACGATTACTTCGTCGATGCTGTTCAGCTCGATGAACTCAACCCACTTCTCGTCTACCAGAGTGCCTGCAGGAACGATAACGTCCTCGGTACCCGGCTTGAATACGTCACGGGCGATGACACGACCCAATACGCGCTCACCCAACGGTTCTACAACGTCACCGCCTTCAATGTGCGGAGTCATCAGCAGACCGTGTTCGGTGCCGCAATCGATCTCGGTCACGACCAGATCCTGCGCCACGTCTACCAGACGACGAGTCAGGTAACCGGAGTTCGCAGTTTTCAACGCGGTATCCGCCAGACCTTTACGAGCACCGTGAGTCGAGATGAAGTACTGGAGTACGCTCAGACCTTCACGGAAGTTCGCAGTAATCGGCGTTTCAATGATGGAACCGTCCGGCTTGGCCATCAGACCACGCATACCGGCCAGCTGACGAATCTGTGCTGCGGAACCCCGCGCACCCGAGTCGGCCATCATGTACATCGAGTTGAACGATTCTTGCTCGACTTCGTCGCCGTGACGGTCGATGACTTTCTCTTTCGAGAGGTTGGCCATCATCGCCTTGGAGACTTCGTCGTTCGCTTTCGACCAAAGGTCGATCACTTTGTTGTACTTCTCGCCCTGGGTTACCAGGCCGGAGGCGTACTGGCTCTCGATTTCTTTCACTTCGTCGGTGGCAGCACCGATGATGCGGGCTTTTTCGTCCGGGATAACGAAGTCGTTAACACCGATGGAAACGCCGGAAATGGTCGAGTAGGCAAAACCGGTGTACATCAACTGGTCAGCGAAGATCACGGTCTCTTTCAGACCAACCACGCGGTAGCACTGGTTGATCAGCTTGGAGATCGCCTTTTTCTTCATCGGCAGGTTGACGACGTCGAACGACAGACCTTTTGGCACAACCTGGAACAGCAGCGCACGGCCGACAGTGGTGTCGACGATACGGGTGTTGTTCACGCTGTTGCCGTCACGATCGTTCACGGTTTCGTTGATACGAACCTTGATCTTGGCGTGCAGTGCGGCTTCGCCGGCACGGAACACACGGTCAACTTCCTGCAGATCCGCGAACACACGACCTTCGCCCTTGGCGTTGATCGCTTCACGAGTCATGTAGTAGAGACCCAATACAACGTCCTGCGACGGAACGATGATTGGCTCACCGTTGGCTGGCGACAGAATGTTGTTGGTCGACATCATCAACGCACGCGCTTCGAGCTGGGCTTCCAGCGTCAGCGGTACGTGCACGGCCATTTGGTCGCCGTCGAAGTCGGCGTTGTACGCGGCGCAGACCAGAGGGTGCAGCTGGATAGCCTTACCTTCGATCAGTACCGGTTCAAACGCCTGGATACCCAGACGGTGAAGGGTCGGTGCACGGTTGAGCAGAACCGGGTGTTCGCGAATCACTTCAGCGAGAACGTCCCAAACCTCTGGCAGTTCGCGCTCGACCATTTTCTTGGCCGCTTTGATGGTGGTCGCCAGACCACGCATTTCCAGCTTGCCGAAAATGAACGGCTTGAACAGCTCGAGAGCCATCTTCTTCGGCAGACCGCACTGGTGCAGACGCAGGGTCGGACCAACGGTAATTACCGAACGACCGGAGTAGTCAACACGCTTACCGAGCAAGTTCTGACGGAAACGACCTTGCTTACCCTTGATCATGTCAGCCAGGGATTTCAGAGGACGCTTGTTGGAACCTGTGATAGCGCGGCCACGACGACCGTTGTCGAGCAGTGCATCGACAGCTTCCTGCAACATACGCTTTTCGTTGCGCACGATGATGTCCGGAGCGGACAGATCCAGCAGGCGCTTCAAACGGTTGTTACGGTTGATCACTCGACGATACAGATCGTTGAGGTCGGAAGTCGCGAAACGACCGCCATCCAGTGGAACCAGTGGACGCAGATCTGGCGGCAGAACCGGCAGAACGGTCAGCACCATCCACTCTGGCAGGTTGCCGGAGCCCTGGAAGGCTTCCATCAACTTCAGACGCTTGGACAGCTTCTTGATCTTGGTTTCGGAGTTGGTTTGCGGAATTTCTTCACGCAGACGGCCGATCTCGTGCTCCAAGTCGATAGCGTGCAGCAGTTCGCGGACAGCTTCGGCACCCATGCGGGCGTCGAAATCGTCACCGAACTCTTCCAGCGCTTCGAAGTACTGCTCGTCGTTCAGCAGCTGACCTTTTTCAAGAGTGGTCATGCCCGGATCGATAACGACATAGCTCTCGAAGTAGAGAACGCGTTCGATATCACGCAGGGTCATGTCCATCAGCAGGCCGATACGGGACGGCAGCGATTTCAGGAACCAGATGTGGGCAACCGGCGAAGCCAGTTCGATGTGCGCCATGCGCTCACGACGAACCTTGGCCAGTGCAACTTCAACGCCGCACTTCTCGCAGATCACACCACGGTGCTTCAAGCGCTTGTACTTACCGCACAGGCACTCGTAATCCTTTACCGGGCCAAAGATCTTGGCGCAGAACAGACCGTCACGCTCAGGTTTGAACGTACGGTAGTTGATGGTTTCCGGCTTTTTAACTTCACCGAACGACCACGAGCGGATCATCTCAGGCGAGGCCAATCCGATACGGATGGCGTCGAACTCTTCGACTTGACCCTGGTTTTTCAGCAAATTCAGTAGGTCTTTCAAGGCCTTTCCTCCTGGCGGAGCAGAGAGCGGGCAATCCTGCCCCGCTCTCGATCGCGTCACGTGTTATTCGGTTTCCAGATCGATATCGATGCCGAGGGAACGAATTTCCTTGATCAACACGTTGAAGGACTCGGGCATGCCCGGCTCCATACGGTGATCGCCGTCCACGATGTTTTTGTACATCTTGGTCCGGCCGTTCACATCGTCCGACTTCACTGTGAGCATTTCTTGCAGAGTGTAAGCAGCACCGTATGCTTCCAGTGCCCAGACCTCCATCTCCCCGAAACGCTGACCACCGAACTGCGCCTTACCACCCAGCGGCTGCTGGGTAACCAGGCTGTACGAACCGGTAGAACGCGCGTGCATCTTGTCGTCTACCAAGTGGTTCAGCTTCAGCATGTACATGTAGCCAACGGTAACTGGACGCTCGAACTTGTTGCCGGTACGGCCGTCGGTCAGCTGCATCTGGCCGCTTTCTGGCAGGTCTGCCAGTTTCAGCATGGCCTTGATTTCGCTTTCCTTGGCACCGTCGAACACTGGAGTGGCCATTGGAACACCGCCACGCAGGTTCTTAGCCAGATCCAGGATTTCCTGATCGGAGAAGCTGTCCAGATCTTCGTTACGACCGCCGATCTGGTTGTAGATCTCGTCCAGGAAGGTGCGCAGTTCAGCGACTTTACGCTGCTCTTCGACCATCCGGTTGATCTTCTCGCCCAGACCTTTGGCCGCGAGGCCGAGGTGGGTTTCAAGGATCTGACCAACGTTCATACGCGAAGGTACGCCCAGTGGGTTGAGGACGACGTCGACCGGTGTGCCATTGGCATCGTGCGGCATGTCTTCAACCGGCATGATCACGGAGACCACACCTTTGTTACCGTGACGACCGGCCATCTTGTCGCCCGGCTGGATGCGACGACGGATTGCCAGGTAAACCTTGACGATTTTCAGCACACCTGGAGCCAGGTCATCGCCCTGCTGCAGTTTGCGCTTCTTGTCTTCGAACTTGTCGTCCAGCAGACGGCGACGATCAACGATGTAGGCCTGGGCCTTCTCGAGCTGCTCGTTCAGAGCATCTTCAGCCATGCGCAGTTTGAACCACTGACCATGCTCAAGACCGTCGAGTACTTCGTCGGTGATGTCCTGACCTTTCTTCAGGCCCGCGCCACCTTCAGCCTTGTGGCCTACCAGAGCGGAACGCAGACGCTCGAAGGTCGCGCCTTCAACGATGCGGAACTCTTCGTTCAGATCCTTGCGGATCTCGTCCAGCTGGGACTTCTCGATCGACAGGGCACGAGCATCACGCTCAACGCCGTCACGAGTGAAGACCTGTACGTCGATGACAGTACCTTTGGTGCCGGTTGGCACACGCAGGGAAGTGTCTTTAACGTCGCTGGCTTTCTCACCGAAGATTGCGCGCAGCAGTTTTTCTTCCGGAGTGAGTTGGGTCTCGCCTTTCGGAGTGACCTTACCTACCAGGATGTCGCCTGCGCCGACTTCAGCACCTACGTAAACGATACCGGCTTCGTCCAGCTTGTTCAGCGCAGCTTCACCCACGTTAGGGATGTCCGCAGTGATTTCCTCTGGGCCAAGCTTGGTGTCACGAGCCACACAGGTCAGTTCCTGAATGTGGATCGTGGTGAAACGGTCTTCCTGAACCACACGCTCGGACAGGCAGATGGAGTCTTCGAAGTTGAAGCCGTTCCATGCCATGAACGCGATGCGCATGTTCTGACCCAGAGCCAGTTCACCCATGTCGGTGGACGGACCGTCGGCCATGATGTCGCCACGCTGAACACGATCACCCTTGCTCACCAGCGGACGCTGGTTGATGCAGGTGTTCTGGTTCGAGCGGGTGTATTTGGTCAGGTTGTAGATGTCGACACCAGCTTCGCCGGTTTCAACTTCGTCATCGGCAACGCGAACCACGATACGGCTGGCATCAACAGAGTCGATCACGCCGCCACGACGAGCCACGACGCAAACGCCGGAGTCGCGAGCCACGTTACGCTCCATGCCGGTACCGACCAGCGGCTTGTCAGCGCGCAGGGTTGGTACAGCTTGACGCTGCATGTTCGAACCCATCAACGCACGGTTGGCGTCGTCGTGCTCGAGGAACGGAATCAGCGACGCTGCAACCGAAACTACCTGCTTCGGCGAAACGTCCATCAAGGTGACGTCTTCCGGCGCCTTGACGGTGAATTCGTTCAGGTGACGTACGGCTACCAGTTCGTCGATCAGGACTTTCTGCTCGCTCATGGTCGCCGAAGCCTGCGCGATCACGTGATCGGCTTCTTCAATGGCGGACAGGAACACGATGTCGTCGGTGACCACACCCTCCTTCACCACGCGGTACGGGCTCTCGAGGAAGCCGTACTGGTTGGTGCGAGCGTAAGCAGCCAGAGAGTTGATCAGACCGATGTTCGGACCTTCCGGCGTTTCAATCGGGCAGACACGACCGTAATGAGTCGGGTGTACGTCACGGACTTCGAAGCCCGCGCGCTCACGAGTCAGACCGCCAGGGCCGAGTGCAGAGACACGACGCTTGTGGGTGATCTCGGACAGCGGGTTGTTCTGGTCCATGAACTGCGACAGCTGGCTGGAACCGAAGAACTCTTTCACCGCCGCAGCCACTGGCTTGGCGTTGATCAGGTCTTGCGGCATCAGGCCTTCGCTTTCAGCCATCGACAGACGCTCTTTGACCGCACGCTCAACACGTACCAGGCCAACGCGGAACTGGTTCTCTGCCATCTCGCCTACACAGCGAACACGACGGTTACCCAGGTGGTCGATGTCGTCGACGATGCCTTTACCGTTACGGATGTCGACCAGAGTCTTCAGTACCGCGACGATGTCTTCCTTGCACAGCACGCCCGAACCTTCGATCTCGGTACGACCGATACGACGGTTGAACTTCATCCGGCCGACCGCAGACAGGTCATAGCGCTCAGGGCTGAAGAACAGGTTGTTGAACAGGGTCTCGGCAGCGTCCTTGGTTGGCGGCTCGCCTGGACGCATCATGCGATAGATCTCGACCAGCGCTTCCAATTGGTTGCTGGTGGAGTCGATCTTCAGCGTGTCGGAGACGAACGGACCGCAGTCGATGTCGTTGGTGTACAGAGTTTCGATGCGTACGACGCCGGCCTTGGCGATTTTCGCCAGGATCTCGGTCGACAGCTCGGTGTTGCACTCTGCCAGGATTTCACCGGTAGCCGGGTGCACGATGGCCTTGGCGGTGGTACGACCCAGAACGTAATCCAGAGGCACGTCCAGCTCTTTGATCCCGGCTTTTTCCAGCTGGTTGATGTGGCGGGCAGTAATACGACGGCCCTGCTCAACGATCACCTTGCCTTTGTCATCCTGGATGTCGAGAACAGCAACTTCACCACGCAGGCGCTGAGGCACCAGCTCCAGGCTCAGGCCTTCGCCTTTCACGTGGAATACGTTGGTGGTGTAGAACGCGTCCAGCACTTCCTCGGTGGTATAACCGAGCGCGCGCAGCAGTACCGAGGCCGGCAGCTTGCGACGACGGTCGATACGCACGAATACGCAGTCTTTCGGGTCGAACTCGAAGTCCAGCCACGAACCGCGGTAAGGAATGATGCGCGCGGAGTACAGCAGCTTGCCGGAGCTGTGCGTCTTGCCACGGTCGTGGTCGAAGAACACGCCCGGGGAACGGTGCAGCTGGGAAACGATAACACGCTCGGTACCGTTGATTACGAAGGTACCGTTCTCAGTCATCAATGGGATTTCACCCATGTAGACTTCTTGCTCTTTGATGTCCTTGATCGCTTTGTTCGACGATTCTTTGTCGAAAATGATCAGGCGCACTTTTACCCGCAAAGGTACGGCGAAAGTTACACCGCGCAATACGCATTCTTTGACATCAAATGCCGGTTCGCCCAAGCGATAACCGACGTACTCCAGCGCAGCATTGCCGGAGTAGCTGATGATCGGGAAAACGGATTTGAAGGCCGCATGCAGGCCCACGTCGCGGAACTGATCTTTAGTCGCTCCCGCTTGCAAGAATTCACGATACGAATCCAGCTGGATGGCCAGGAGGTAAGGCACATCCATGACGTCCGGCAACTTGCTAAAGTCCTTGCGGATACGTTTTTTCTCAGTATATGAGTAAGCCATCAGCGTTCCCCAGCTTGGTCACCTGCTTGTTTGGCCCCTCCCGACGGGAGCAGCCAGAAAATCGTGCAAACCCCATGGTTTGCGCCACCGCATCGGGTGGTTACAGCTCGCTATCGACACCGACCCAGTCGGCTGCCAATAACGGAAAAAGGCCGGTGGCAAGAGCCACCAGCCATCAGCCTGTCGCTTGACGCTCGGGCTGGAGGTGCAAAGTCGATGCTTACTTCAGCTCGACTTTAGCGCCTGCTTCTTCCAGCTTCTTCTTAGCGTCTTCAGCCGCTTCTTTCGAAACGCCTTCAGCTACAACCTGAGGAGCGCCGTCGACTTTCTCTTTGGCTTCTTTCAGGCCCAGACCGGTCAGTTCACGAACTGCCTTGATCACGTTTACTTTCTTCTCGCCGGCTTCAACCAGAACAACGTTGAACTCGGTTTGCTCTTCAACAACAGCGGCAGCAGCAGCTGGACCAGCAGCAGCAACAGCAGCGGTCACGCCGAAGGTTTCTTCCATTGCTTTGATCAGCTCAACAACTTCCAGAACGGTTTTCTGGCCGATTGCTTCGATGATTTGTTCGTTAGTCAGAGACATGACTCAATTCCTGATTTGGTGGACAGCCTGTACGGCCGTCGAAATAAACAAAAATACGCGAGAGTGGAAACGCTCAGCCTCAGGCTGCAGCTGCTTCTTTCTGATCGCGAATTGCCGCCAGAGTACGAGCCAGCTTGCTGGTAGCGCCTTGAATCACGCTCATCAGTTTCGCAATAGCTTCGTCGCGAGTTGGCAGGCTTGCCAGCACGTCGATCTCATTCGCTGCGAGGAACTTGCCCTCAAACGATGCTGCCTTGATCTCGAACTTATCCTGACCCTTGGCAAATTCCTTGAACAGACGAGCAGCAGCGCCCGGGTGTTCGTTGGAGAATGCGATCAGGGTCGGGCCAGTGAACGCGTCGTTCAGCACTTCATACGAAGTGCCAGCAACAGCGCGCTTGAGCAGGGTGTTACGTACAACACGTACGTAAACGCCAGCTTCACGAGCCTCTTTACGGAGTCCGGTCATTGCGCCTACTGTTACGCCACGGGCATCAACCACGACAGCGGACAGAGCGACTTTGGCAGCCTCGTTGACTTCAGCGACGATGGCCTTCTTGTCTTCGAGATTAATTGCCACGGGTTTAACTCCTGCTTGTTACCGTTTCATTCGATCGAAACCGAATGTCGTTTTGGTGTCTGATTCGGTAAGGAACCGGGAGCACCATCTGCGTAGGCTTGAGGTTTAAGACTTGCGTCGCCTACGGTCTTGGATAGCCCCCGCCAGGCAGGGACCCCAATCTTTCAATTGGCGCAGTCAACTGCGCCAATTTTTGTCTTACGCGTCCAGCGAGCTCTGGTCGATAACCAGACCTGGGCCCATAGTGGTGCTCAGGGTAACGCGCTTGACGTAGATACCTTTCGAAGAAGCTGGCTTGATACGCTTCAGATCAGCGATCAGGGCTTCAACGTTTTCCTTCAGCTTGACGGCATCGAAGCCGATCTTGCCAACGGAAGTGTGGATGATGCCGTTTTTGTCGGTGCGATAACGAACCTGACCAGCCTTGGCATTTTTAACCGCGGTAGCGACGTCAGGGGTAACAGTGCCGACTTTCGGGTTAGGCATCAGACCACGTGGACCGAGGATCTGACCCAGTTGACCTACAACGCGCATGGCATCCGGGGATGCGATCACTACGTCATAGTTCAGGTCGCCGCCTTTCATTTCGGCAGCCAGGTCGTCCATACCTACACGGTCAGCGCCGGCAGCCAGAGCGGCCTCAGCAGCTGGACCCTGGGTGAACACAGCAACGCGAACAGTCTTGCCAGTGCCGTGTGGCAGCACAGTAGCGCTACGAACAACCTGGTCGGATTTACGCGGGTCTACGCCCAGGTTTACAGCTACGTCGAACGACTCGCTGAACTTGACAGTCGACAGCTCGGCCAGCAGTGCAGCGGCGTCTACAATGTTGTAGGCCTTGCCTGCTTCGATTTTGCCGGCGATAGCCTTTTGACGCTTGGTCAGCTTAGCCATTACACACCCTCCACGTTAAGGCCCATGCTACGAGCAGAACCGGCGATAGTACGCACGGCTGCATCCATATCAGCTGCAGTCAGATCCGCGTTTTTGGTTTTCGCGATTTCTTCCAGCTGAGCACGGGTAACAGTGCCAACCTTAACGGTGTTCGGACGAGCGGAACCGCTGGTCAGACCGGCCGCCTTCTTCAGCAGAACCGAAGCAGGGGTGGATTTGGTTTCGAAAGTGAAGCTACGGTCGCTGTAGACAGTGATGATCACTGGAGTCGGCAGACCAGCTTCCAGACCCTGGGTACGGGCGTTGAAAGCTTTGCAGAATTCCATGATGTTCACGCCGTGCTGACCCAGAGCAGGACCAACAGGTGGGCTTGGGTTAGCCTGAGCGGCCTTCACTTGCAGCTTGATGTAAGCGGTAATCTTCTTGGCCATGAGGCACTCCAATTACGGGTTCGAACGCCTCGAAAGGCTCCCCGGTTACTTGCGCGTTTATCCCAGTGACGACAAAACCCCACAGCCTAGGGCTGCGGGGTTGGGATGCTTGCTCAGCTAGACCTTTTCGACCTGACTGAACTCCAACTCTACCGGAGTAGAGCGTCCGAAAATGAGCACTGCCACTTGGATCCGGCTCTTTTCGTAGTTAACTTCTTCAACAACGCCGTTAAAGTCAGCGAACGGCCCGTCATTGACTCGAACGGTTTCGCCTGGCTCGAACAACGTCTTTGGCTTCGGCTTGTCGCTACCATCGGCAACGCGACGCAAAATCGCCTCAGCTTCTTTATCGGTGATTGGTGCCGGCTTATCAGCAGTACCGCCGATAAAACCCATCACCCGAGGAGTATCCTTGACCAAGTGCCAAGTACCCTCGTTCATATCCATCTGAACCAGCACATAACCTGGGAAGAATTTGCGCTCGCTTTTGCGTTTCTGGCCATTACGCATTTCAACCACTTCTTCAGTGGGAACCAGAATTTCGCCGAAGCCATCTTCCATGCCAGCCAGTTTTACACGCTCGATCAACGAACGCATGACATGCTTCTCGTAACCCGAGTAAGCATGCACAACGTACCAACGCTTAGCCACGGGACACCCTTAGCCGACAATCAAGGAAACAAGCCAACCGAGCAGGGAATCAAGCCCCCACAACAGCAACGCCATAACCAGGACAACAGCCACAACAATCAGTGTGGTCTGCGTGGTTTCTTGGCGAGTTGGCCATACGACTTTACGAATCTCGGTGCGAGCTTCCTTAACCAGTACAAAGAAAGATTTGCCCTTGGCAGTCTGCAGGCCTACAAAGGCAGCTACAGCAGCAATGACAAGCAATACGAGTACACGGTACAGGATCGGCGAAGCAGCGTAATACTGATTACCGACAACGCCAACAATTACCAAAGCGACTACTACAAGCCACTTGAGCAAATCGAAGCGAGAGCCTTGAGCTTCAGCTTTAGGAGTCATCTATGAAGATCCTGTGAAAAGAAAGCCAGACACACCAAGTGAATCTGGCAGGTCAGGAGGGAATCGAACCCCCAACCTACGGTTTTGGAGACCGTCGCTCTGCCAATTGAGCTACTGACCTAAAACAAAATCAGGCCGACCATTATGCCGGCCTGAAAAAGACATTACAACTGTTTACTCGATGATCTTGGCCACTACGCCAGCACCAACGGTACGACCACCTTCACGGATTGCGAAACGCAGACCGTCTTCCATCGCGATGGTTTTGATCAGGGTAACAGTCATCTGAATGTTGTCACCTGGCATTACCATTTCAACGCCTTCTGGCAGCTCGCAGTTACCAGTCACGTCAGTAGTACGGAAGTAGAACTGCGGACGGTAGCCCTTGAAGAACGGAGTGTGACGACCACCTTCTTCCTTGCTCAGAACGTAAACTTCTGCGGTGAACTTGGTGTGTGGCTTAACCGAACCCGGCTTAACCAGAACCTGACCACGCTCAACGTCGTCACGCTTGGTGCCACGCAGCAGAACGCCGCAGTTTTCGCCAGCACGACCTTCGTCCAGCAGCTTGCGGAACATCTCAACACCAGTGCAGGTGGTGGTGGTGGTGTCACGCAGACCAACGATTTCCAGGGCGTCTTGAACGCGAACGATACCGCGCTCGATACGACCAGTCACAACAGTACCGCGACCCGAGATCGAGAACACGTCTTCGATTGGCATCAGGAACGGCTTGTCGATAGCACGCTCTGGCTCTGGGATGTAGCTGTCCAGAGTTTCCACCAGCTTCTTAACAGCGGTGGTGCCCATTTCGTTGTCGTCTTTGCCTTCCAGCGCCATACGAGCAGAACCGATGATGATCGGAGTGTCGTCGCCTGGGAAGTCATAGGTGGACAGCAGGTCGCGAACTTCCATCTCAACCAGTTCCAGCAGCTCAGCGTCGTCTACCAGGTCAGCCTTGTTCAGGAAAACCACGATGTACGGAACGCCTACCTGACGGGACAGCAGGATGTGCTCACGGGTTTGCGGCATCGGACCATCAGCGGCCGAGCAAACCAGGATCGCGCCGTCCATCTGCGCAGCACCAGTGATCATGTTCTTCACGTAGTCAGCGTGACCTGGGCAGTCAACGTGAGCGTAGTGACGAATGTTCGAGTTGTACTCAACGTGCGCGGTGTTGATGGTAATACCGCGAGCCTTTTCTTCTGGAGCGCTGTCGATCTTGTCGAATTCAACTACGGCCGAACCGAAAACTTCGGAGCAGACGCGAGTCAGAGCAGCGGTCAGCGTGGTTTTACCGTGGTCTACGTGACCGATGGTGCCAACGTTGACGTGCGGCAGGGAACGATCAAATTTTTCCTTAGCCATCGATATCACCCCTAACAGAAGAAATTGAGCAAACAACACAAGCCATTAAAACAAAGGCAGATATTTTCATATCTGCCTTGTTATATGGAGCTCTTGAGCGGATTTGAACCGCTGACCTCACCCTTACCAAGGGTGTGCTCTACCAACTGAGCTACAAGAGCGTAACACTTTGCACAACCTGCAAACTTGGAGCGGGTAGCGGGAATCGAACCCGCATCATCAGCTTGGAAGGCTGAGGTTCTACCACTAAACTATACCCGCGGAGCCTGCAGCTCACGCTAAAATCTGGTGGAGGGAGAAGGATTCGAACCTTCGAAGTCGTAGACGTCAGATTTACAGTCTGATCCCTTTGGCCGCTCGGGAACCCCTCCTAATCAGGCCGGCATTCTATACTATGCCAAACCCCTGTCAAGCATTTTCTCATTTAAAAACCTGAGGTTAGCTGCATTGACACCACCCCGCTGCTGCTACCTTTTCAGGTCTTCGCTGTGGAGCGGGCGCCATTCTATGCAAACTATTCAGTAGGTGCAACCCCCTCGCACAGCATTATTTTATGTTTTAACTCATTGAATTCCTTGGAAAGGTTTTGCAGCTGAGCATCACCCAACAAACGCTGGGTTTCGGGCGTAACCTGGAACCAATATGAGCCGCCGGAAGACTCTTTTGACGAAGGAAGAACTTTTGCACCAAGCTCCGCCAAACGCTGCTCCAACGCCTGAGCAGACTCGGGGCGCGCCAAACCACCCACATAAAGGCACTGCCCATCAGGCTTTCCTCCAGTCCTTTTTTCACGGGAAGCATCACCACCAGCCTCACTCAGCAAGCGAATATCCTGTTGCGAGCCACGATAAAGACTGAGCGGCGTGACATCCTTTGCGCGTAGCGGGGCCTCCTGCTGATGCCAGACGTAATAAAAAACATTGAGTACCAGAAGCAGAAGGAACAACCAACGCATACAAACCTCAGGACAAAGGACACGCCATAGCCAAACCCACGAACACCAGATCGGAAACAACCCGAGCGTCAGGCGCAACATCCGAGACCAGTTCGGCATCACCACCCGTAATGAAGACACTGTAGTCATCACCCCAATAGGAATGCGCCATCTCCAGCTGCGTCAATACGAACCCCCTGAGCATCAACGAACAGCCACGCTCTACAGCCTCAGCCGTGTTGCGCCCAGGAGCCTGACTCGCCAATGCCCGCTCCGCCGCCAGATCCCCATAGCGAATTTTCCGAGTATGCGTACGCAACTGATTACGCATCAGCGGCATGCCAGGACAAATGAAGCCTCCCAGATGTTCACCGTCCGCGGAGACAAAGTCCGCGGTCACCGCCGTCCCGAAATCAAGAACCAGACAAGCACCTTTAGCCAGGTGAAAACCACCAAGCATCGCCAGCCAGCGATCGAGACCGAGGCGCTCATAGTCGTCGTAACCATTCGTTACGCCAGACATCTCACGAGCGGGCGACGCACAGACAACGGAAATGCCGAACTCGCGCCTGAGCAAGCCAATAAGCAAATTGGTCTCATCTTCAGTTCTTACGCTGACAAGGCGACATTTACCGAGAGATATCTTCTCAAGCGACCGAAGACTGTCGACCAAGGCGCCATCAGAGTCGACCACACCTTCTGCGACCAAGGCGCCCAACTCTGCACTCAGCACCCGCCATTTGATAAAACTGTTTCCACAATCGAGCTCAAGAATCATGACGCAACCTCAAGCTGAGCTCACCACCACTAAAGACCTTTTCCACACCATCTACCTTTAGCCGCAGCGCGCCTTGATTATCGATTCCCAGCACCACACCCTCTACCTGATTGACACCGGCAGTGAGAGAAACCTGCTGCCCCTGCCACAAATGGCTCGCCTCCCACTCCGCCTGAAGCGCAGAGAAGCCGCCTGACTGGTGACGTCGCAGATAGAATTGCAGCTGCTTACTCAGCTCAACCGCCAGAATATTGCGATCACAAGATTTACCCGACTCTAGACGCAGTGAAGTCCATTGCTGATCGACTTCGCCTGTAGCCTGCATGTTCACATTAATGCCCACGCCCAACACTACATGACAAACGTCCGCTGGATCTCCGACGAGCTCCAGCAGGATGCCTGCAATTTTTTTTCGCCCGACCAAAACATCATTGGGCCATTTCAGTCCCGCACCTGGCACCCCAAACGCGCGCAGGGTCTGCATGACCGCGAGACCGACAACGAGACTTAACCCCTCGAGCTGACGCATCCCTCCATCGATACGCAACACGAGGCTGTAATAAAGGTTTTCAGCAAACGGGCTTACCCATTTACGCCCCCTGCGCCCGCGCCCGGAACTCTGACGCTCAGCCAGTATTAGAAAAGGCGCAACCCGCCCTCGATCTACCGCTCGCAACGATTCAGCATTAGTTGAGTCGATGGAATCGAAGACACTGACAGACCAGCCGGCAAGACCTTCCTCTATTGCGAGCGAGTCAAGCAACGCCAGCGGCGAAGCCAATTGATAGCCCCGCCCTCGAACTTTATGTATGGATAACCCAAGCTCCGTCTCCAGATGCTGAAGCTGCTTCCACACCGCACTTCGACTAATTCCCAGAGCAACGCCCAGGGCCTGACCGGAATGGAATCGACCATCCTTCAGAAGGTTCAACAACGTCAGCATGCAGGTCTCGCCTCAGAATGAGGCCCGAATAATAGCCATGCACCGGGCCGCTGCATAGAATTCAAACAACCCATTTTCTTGCGGACAAAACAAAACCCCAACTGCTTTCGCAATTGGGGTTTCGGAATTTAATCTTGACGATGACCTACTCTCACATGGGGAAACCCCACACTACCATCGGCGAT
>NZ_NEIT01000007.1:0-548191 GCF_002112855.1 Pseudomonas sp. B40(2017) | reverse complement strand
CTCCCCACCCTGCTCAATCACCACCCCATCTCCCTCCACCGCCACCAACTTCACCCCAGGACTCACCCGCTCCCCCTGCAAAAAACTCCTCGGTGATCCGTCGTTCAGGCTGAGTATCGCCACCGCCCCGCGGCTCCCCGCCATCACGCCGCTGACCTTGATTTCCACCGGCGCCGTCCGGTTGGAAAACCATTGCAACGCCGGGTTATCGCTACGCGCCGCGAGCAGTTGCGGCGTGGCCGCCGGGGTGTGGGATTCGGCGGTGGTCAGGAGCAGGGATGACCAGGTGGCGATGCCGACCAGGGCGGTCAGCAGTGCGGCGGCCTGGATGATTTGGGGGGGTGAAAAGCGTGCGGTGTATTTCATGGGCTGAATCTCCTTTTAGTCCCGGTGACCAGACTACGCGGCAATTCTCACGGTTTTATTTCACACGCCTTACATGTTGGCCGTGCAGGATGGTTTTTTGGGACGGGGCTGGACGCAAGGGAGTGCGCATTCGATGAACCGGTGCAGGCAGCAGGGTTTTACGCTGATCGAGTTGATGGTGGTGTTGGTGATCATCGGTATCGCCAGTGCGGCGATCAGTTTGAATATCAAGCCCGATCCGTTGCAGTTGCTGCGCAAGGACGCCGAGCGCGTGGCGCAGTTGCTGCAGATTGCCCAGGCTGAGGCCCGCGCCGATGGGCGGCCGATTGCGTGGTTGAGCGATGGCAAGGGGTTTCGGTTCAGTCGGCGCAGTGACAGTGGCAACGGTTTTGATCATTTCGATCGGGACCCTCAGTTGCGGCCGCGTCCCTGGCAGAGTCCGAAGCTGGAGGTGCGGGTGGAGCCCAAGCAGAAAGTGGTACTGAACGCGGAGTGGATCAATCCGCCGCTGCAGTTGACGCTGTCTGACGGGCTCAATCGGTTGAGTGTGCTGCGCGATGCTTCGGGCCGGATTAGCGTGCAATGAACAGACAACACGGTTTTACGCTGATCGAGGTGATGGTCGCGATTCTGCTGATGGCGGTGGTCAGTCTGATTGCCTGGAAGGGGCTGGACAGTGTCACCCGCGCCGACAGCCATTTGCAGGCCAGTGGTGAGCAGAGCGACAGCCTGTTGCGGGCGTTGAATCAGATGCAGCGGGATGTGGAGATGCGCGCCGGGGTTGAGCTGACGGAGCCGAAGAAGGTTGGCACGGAGGATGAACCGGCGACGGCGCCGCCTGCCGTTACGGTGCGCAGCAGTGACAGCAAGGGGTTTCGGCTGGACATTATTCGGAGCGCGGCGGATCAGTCGGGGGCGTTGCAGCGGGTGCGCTGGTGGCTCAAGGGGGACACGCTGTATCGCGCGGTGGCGCCGGCGCGCAGTCGCTATCCGTTGCCGGCGCCGACGGCTGGGGTGGCGGTGTTGGGCGGGGTGAGTGATTTGCAGGTGCGGGTTTGGGAAATGGATAAGGGCTGGCGGCAGTTGAGTGGGAATCGGCGGGAGGATCCGTTGGGGCTGGAGGTGCGGTTGACTCGGGAGACGGCGCAGGGGGTGGAGAAGTATCGGCAGGTGATGGGGCCGTTGCAGTAATTGAAGTCACTGAGGTCCTGTGGGAGCTGCGGTGCGACGATTCGACTTGCCAGCGATGGGGCCTGCACATCCAACATTTCATTGCCTGACATACCGCTATCGCTGGCAAGCCAGCTCCCACAGGGTTTTAGGGTGTTTGTGGGGGTTGTGTTAGTTAGCTGAGGACGACTACGCCGCCCGGCAACTCGGTGCATTTGACGCCGTAGGCATCGCGGATCAGCGCGCCTACGCCGGCCAGTTGATCGAGGGAGAAACGCGCCTGTACGCGGCGCTGGCCGAGTTCGCGGTTGAGCAGCAGCAACATGCCTGGGCGGTAGCGGTTGATCTCGTCGATCATCTGGCTCAGGGTCGCACCGTTGAACACAAGGACCTGTTGACGCCAGTTCATCACCGCCGCGGTGTCGACGCTTTGCACGGTGCCGACCTGTTGCGCGTCATAGGTCAGTTGCTGGCCCGGTTCCAGGCGCAGGCTCCGGCCTTCAACTTCCACATCCACCGCACCATCGAGGCACGTCACGCAAACCTGTTGATCAAGGTTGCGCAGGTTGAACCGCGCCCTGCTCGCCCGCAGCCATCCGCCACCGGCCTGCATCGCCATCGGCAACCGTGCGGTCTGCACTTCAACTTCGCCGCTGACCAGTTCAAAGCCTTGCACGCCCTCATCCACCGAGCGTTGGTTGATGCGGGTCTGGGTATTCAGTTCCAGGCTCAAACCATCGGCCGGTTCGACGCGGCGTTGCTGACCGACTTCGGTGATGTAATCCGCGCCGAGCCCGGAGAACCCGCCCGGGATCGTGCCGCGCACCAACAGGAACGCTGCCGACGCCGCAACCGCGCCGCCGAGAAAGGCCCGTCGTCCAAACCGGCGTGGCGCCTGCGTCGCTTCCGCCGCCGGTTGCAACAGATGCCACAACGCTTTGCACTCTTCAAAGGCTCGGGCGTGTTCGGGGCTTTGCGCGCACCACTGGCGCAGCGCTCGGGCGTCGGCGACCGTGGCGCGGCCGGAGGTCAGCAGGATCAGCCAGTCGCGGGCTTCGCTTTGCAGACGCTCGGCAGGCGTGGGCTCGGCAGGTGTCAGACGGAAGATGTTCAAACGCACAGGTACTCGACGGGTTGATCGGGAGCTTCATTCACTAGACGGTTTTCCGGCCCCGCGACCGAACCGCTGAAACACTTTTCTTTCCAGTTTGGCCGCGCAGTGTCCGAGGGCAGCCTTGATTTCCTTCTCGACCATGCGCGTGGAGATGCCGAAACGCTGGGAGATTTCCAGGTGCGGCGCTTCTTCCAGCCGTGCGGCGATGAAGATCCGGCGGCGCCGGGCCGGCAGTTCGTAAAGGGCGCTTAGCAGGGACTGGATTTCCTTTTGGCCGCCCACGACGCGCATCGGGTCGAGCGCTTCGTCGCTGACTTGCAGCAGCTCTTCGACTTCACTGCCGGTGAGCAATCGCGCATCGGCCTGGCGGCGGTCGGCGGCGATGTTCAGGGCCATGCGATAGAGGTAGGCGTTGGGCCGCAGCAGGTTCGGCGGCGCTTCCATGCGGTCGACCCGCAGGTAGGTTTCGTGCAGCACGTCGTTGGCCAGGTCCTCCGAGCCGAGACGGCGTCGCAGGCGCACCCGAAAGTCCTCGTAGGACGTCAGGAACAGCTGGACCATCGAACTTTGTCCGGCGTCTTTCATCCCCCGGAAACTCCTTCCCATTGTGTGCATTCCATGCGCTTTCCTGACGATTCGGGTAACAACAGCAACGTGACTGGCTGGCGCAATGCGCCGGGTGTGGGCCGGTCGATCTTGAGCGTGTGAAAACTGTCTACCAGCGCTGCATCGCGCCGAACATCGCCGGTCGAGGTGACCAACCGGTTGTGCTGCACCACGCCGTCGCGGCCGATCCACAGCTGCAACACCGCGCGAAAACTGCCGGGCCGGGTCAGCGGCGAGCGGCACAGGTTGCGTTCAATCGCGGCCTGCACCGCCGTGGCGTAACTGCGGTTGACTGCCGCGCTGGCCGGGGTCGGTTTCTCCGCCGGCATCGGCACGTCCTCGACTTGCGCCACTTGCAAGGTGAACGCGTCGTCGCGGCTGTACTTGGCCATCAAGCCGCTGCCGCCGAGCATCCGGCGCAATGCTTCGGCAGCAGTGAATTCGCCTTCGACTGCCAACGAGCGGCGACCGCGACTCAACTGGCTGTCGACCAGCACCGCCATGCCGGTGGCGCGGCTGAACTGTTCGAGGGCGCGGGCCAGTTCCTGGGCCGGGATGTGCAGCGTCATGCGCATCGATGCCGGCATCGGGTCGGCGCTGACGCGGCTCAGAAACAAGCCAAGCAGCAGCCCCAGACAGAGCTGGCGCACGAGCGCTGAGCGCGTAAATTCGTCCCTGGCACGGCCTCGCTGCACGGCTGATGCACCCCTGAAAACCGTCATCCTGAGGGCTGTTTATGAATCTGGTGTGACGGCCACTGCAAAAAAACCATCACGGGATCGGCGCCGCCGTTGCACTAGACTCTGGAGCTAGAGCGGCCCCTTCGGGCCGGCCAGGAGGCAGGCATGAAATCAGTCTGGAAAGTCGTCTTCGGCGGGTTGTTGCTGACGGTGTTGGGCGGTGCGCACGCGGAGCAGCCGCTGGGCTGCGTCGAGGTGACGGTGGGTGGCTACAAGGCGCCGAATTACGATTGCCTGAGCCAGCAGATGGGCAACAACCCCGACGGCGCGGCGGCTGCGCAGAAGAATCAGGAAGCGATGAATGTGCCGGTCAACAAGCGCCCGCCGAATCAGGTGGGGCTGGCGACGCCGGCGGCCACGAGTACGCGGATGGGCAATACGTTTGGCACGTCGGTGAAACCGCAGCGGCCGCCGGTGAATACCGGCGCTTCACCGCTACTGGGCAAGTGATCAGTCGCTGGGGATTTGGCGAAAGCTCACCGCCAACCGGTTCCAGCTGTTGATGGTGCTGACGGCCATGGTCAGGTCCACCAGTTCCGTCTCGTTGAACTGTTCCCGCGCCTGCTGGTAAACATCGTCGGGCACCCGGCTATCCGCCAGCAGCGTCACCGCCTCGGTCCAGGCCAGCGCCGCCCGCTCGCGCAGGTTGAAGAAGCCGCTGTCGCGCCAGACCGCGATGGCGTACAAGCGTCGATCCGTCTCCCCGGCCCGCCGCGCCTCAACCGAATGCATGTCGGTGCAGAACGCGCAGCCGTTGAGTTGCGAGGCGCGGATCTTGATCAGGTGCAGCAGCGGCGGTTCGATGCTCAGGTTGCTGGTCAGCGCTTCCAGGCCAATCATCGCTTTCATGGCTTTGGGCGATGCACTGTAGTAATCCAGACGCGGGGACATGGGCGGGCCTCGGGCAGCAGAAGAGTGATTTCACGGTAGGCGCTGGTTGGGCAACGTTACAGCCCCAATTCCACGAAAAAATGGCAGACCATTTCCCCCGAGCCAAACACGATACCTGTGGGAGCGGGCTTGCTCGCGAAGGCGGTGTGCCAGTCGATTTTTTGTTGCCTGACACGACGCCTTCGCGAGCAAGCCCGCTCCCACAAGGGTAAGTGACCAATTCGATATTTTTGCTCTACGCAACTACTGCCCCGTAAACAAACGGGAGTAATCTGGCCGGCACACTCAATCACCCGGAGCGCCCCGTCGGGATGGAACTGCATGTCGTGATCAATGGCCGCAAGGATCTGGCCGGTCAGTTGTACCAGCAACTGCGCGGCGCCATTGAATCCGGGCGCCTGGCCGCCGGCACCCAGTTGCCGCCCAGCCGTTTGCTCGCCGAGCAACTGGGGATCTCGCGCAAGACCATTTCCGACACTTACGCGCAGCTGACTTACGAAAACTTCCTGACCGGAGTGATCGGCAAAGGCACTTATGTCAACGCCCGCTCGACGCCGGTACAGCGCAAACAAAGCCATTCCGAACTGGCCAGTTCCGAGGTGATCGAGAGCTGGCGCAATCTGCCGGTGTTCCTGCGGCATCCAACGCTTGAAGGCTCGCTGCGCTACGACTTCATCGGCGGCGCCACCAGCAAGGGCCAGTTTCCCCAGGATGACTGGCGCCGCTGCGTCGCTCATGCGCTGCGGCAGATGGCCAATGCCAAAGGTTTCTACAGCGTGCCGGAAGGCCTGCCGGCGCTGCGCAATGCGATTGCCCGGCACATCGCGTTTTCCCGTGGTGTGAACTGTCAGGACGAGGACATCGTGGTCTGCAACGGCGCGCAGCAGGCGCTGGATTTGATCACCCGGGTGTTGATCCGCCCCGGCAGTCTGGTGGCGATGGAAGATCCCGGTTACCCGCCGGCGCGGCTGCTGTTCGGCACTCACGGGGCGACGGTGGTCGGCGTGCCGGTGGATGCCGAGGGCATTCAGGTCGAGCGGATTCCCGAGGGCACGCGGCTGATTTACGTGACGCCGTCGCACCAATTCCCGCTGGGCATGCCGATGAGTCAGGCGCGGCGCGAGGCCCTGCTCGAGCGAGCCCATGAGCTGGGCGCGATCATCATCGAGGACGACTATGACAGCGAGTTCCGCTACGAGGGCCGCCCGACGGATTCGCTGCACAACCTCGATCAGCGCGGCATCGTCGCCTACGTCGGCACCTTCTCGAAAACCCTGCTGCCGGAGCTGCGGCTCGGCTACGCGATCCTGCCGCCGGCGATTCTCGAGGCGGTGATTCGCGCCAAGCAGCTCACCGATCTGCACGCCTCTACCCTGCCCCAATGGGCGCTGGCCAAGTTCATCGCCGAAGGCTGTCTGCTCAAGCACATCCGCCGCTGCCATACCATTTATGCCCAGCGCCGCGAGCGGATTCTGGCGCGCATGGCCACCGACCTTTCGCCGTGGCTGGAAGCCGTGCCGCCCAGCGCGGGGTTTCACATGGCGGTGTTCTGCAAGGTGCCGATCAACTTGCCGCTGGTGATCGAACTGGCGAAAAAAGTCGAAGTCGGGCTGTACGCCATCGACGGCTTCTATTACCAGCAGCCGGCCAGAAGCGGGATGTACTTCGGTTTCGGCGCCATCGAGACGCTGGACATAGACATCGCGCTGGACCGCCTGCGCGACATACTGCAACAGGTCGTTGGTTAGATTGGACTAAACGATTAACCGCCGATTGGTTATTGGTGATCCGGGGGTGCAGGCCTATTCTGCACAAGCGTTATCCCTCAGTGAGCAGGATTCGTCCGGCCTGATTCAGGAGTGTGAGCAATGTCCAACGAAGTGATCAACACCGTACAGGTGCAGGCTGCCGCCGGCCGATCGGAGGAGCTGGGCAAGCAGTTGCAGAAGATCGTCGAAACCCTGCGCCAGACGCCGGGCTGCGATTCCTACATGGTCGACCGCTGCCCCGAGGACAGCCACCGCTGGACGGTCAGCGCCCGCTGGCAGTCGGAAGCGGCGATGCAGGCGCATTTCAATCGCCCGGAAGCTCAGGGGTTTATTGACTTGATCGACAGTCGTCTGGCCAATAGCGTGGATTTCAACAGCTTCCCGATCGTATAAAAACAACAGGATCCACATCGATGGCGACGGAGCCCCCTCCGTCGCCATCGTTCGTTTTGCCGGCCTTGTTTTCCCGCGATTGGTCACCCGAACTTCCCGAACATTGGCCGTTTGAATACCCCGGCACGCGGACTACTGTGATCACCGACTCCCCCACTTCATCAGGTGATCACCATGAAAGTCCTGCACTTGCTTGCCGCCCCGCTCGCCGCTCTGGCGCTCACCATCAGCGCTTCCGCACTGGCCCACGGTACCGATTCCCCGTCCGAGAAAGTCTCGGTGCTGCAGGACCAGCTGCTGAAAAACGTCCCGGGCAAAAAAGCCATGATGATCGAAGTCGATTACAAACCCGGCCAGTCCTCGATCGCCCACAAACACGACGGCACCGCCATGGCCTACGTGCTCGAAGGCGAGATCGTTTCCCAGGTCAAAGGTGAGCAACCGATCACTTACAAGAAAGGCCAGTACTGGTACGAGCCGGCCGGTTCCGAGCATTTGATCTCGAAAAATGCCAGCAAGAGCAAGCCGGCCAAGTTGCTGGTGTTCATGGTGCTCTCGCCGGACGAGCAAGTGCTGATCCCATTGAAAAACTGATGGCTGTTTAACCAGCCATAAATGAAAGGCGGAAATTTCTGATTTGCGCCTTTTTTATTTCACGCGGCAATTAATCAAAAATCCTTACAACCAATAAAACTATGACATGACAGTCATTCAGCAAATTGTCAGGTTGTTTTCAGTTTGGCGGGAGTAGTCTGAGGCGACTGTCGCCGGTTCTATTTAATCAACCCCGACATGCCTGACTTTCCGACTGAAGTTGCTTCACGGGAGACTCACCATGAAACTTGCATTTGCCAGTACTCTGGCGATATCGGTTTTAGCCTTGTCAGCCTGTTCTGTTCCAACCGCTCCGAAAGCGGTTTCCTCCCTCGATACGCTGTTCAACCAACCGGTGGGACGCAGCAGCGCCACTCAGGTCAAAAGCGGTCCCGGTGTCTCGCTGGGTGTCATCTACAGCCCAAGCACCCAGGCCAACCGCGACTATTTGCGCAACTACCAGGCCAACGCCGGCACCGGCTTCGGCCAGAGCCTGCTGGTGCAGCCGATCCATGACGCCTACGTCGCCACTTCAAAACCGGACATGGCGGTGGATTGGGTGAAAGCCTCGCTGCAACGCCAGTTCGGTTCGGTGACGGTGTACCCGGACATGCAGAGCCTGCGTGCGGCCAACCCGGATGTGGTGGCGATCGTCGACACGCACAGCCAGTTGATTACCTCGCGCAGTTCGAACATCAAGGCGGATGTGAGTGCGGATTTTTATGACGGGAAGTTCAACTATATCGGGACGGCCAAAGGATCCGAGGCGAAAGAGTTGACGCCGGTCTGGGCGGACTTCAAGCGTTCGGAAGATATCGTGGCAGATATTAACGAACAGCAGAATGTACAAGTTCGGGCGCTGCAGAAGTTTGACCAGTCGCTCAGTAATTTATTGACCAGGTCGGCAGGTAATGTGTCGATGCTTGAGAGTAAACAGGAACTGAATGTGCGGTGATAGTTAGGCCGCTGCCCTCACCCTAGCCCTCTCCCGGAGGGAGAGGGGACTGACCGAGGTGCTCTTTCGAACTACGCCGACGTGAAATACCGAGGCGAACTCAAGTTTGAACAGCATGGAGATCTGCTCCCTTTCCCCCTCGCCCCCCTGGGGGAGAGGGCTGGGGTGAGGGGGTGGGATCTATGCATCAACACATAAATACCGCCGAGACAACAGGCATAAAAAAGCCCCGCCTCTTTCGAGAGCGGGGCTTTTTCATTCAACGTCTACTCAAGCAAGCTCAAGCTCCGCCGTCGCCGCAGCAGGCACAACCGCCTGACCGCTCAGCGCCACGTCGTTCAGCTCACGGTTGGCCACCGCGTACATGGCGTAGTCGGTGCCGCTGGCGGCACGGATTTCCACCAGCATGGCGCGCCAGCGCTGGATCATCGCGTCGTGTTGCGCCATCCACAGCGCCAGACGCTCTTCCACGTCCAGGTTACCGCCGCCCGCTTGCAGAACGGCGATGGTGATCGCGCGTTGCTGCCAGTCGACGTCGTCGCGGAACGCTTCACGGGCCAGGGCCTGCCAGTTGTTTTCAACCGGCAAGGCGCTGATCTGCGAAATGTACCAGGTGATGTCCAGCGCGCTGCCCACGGCGAAGTACGCCTTGGCCACTTCGGCTGGATCCTGACCGGTCACGTCGGCGGCTTCGATGATCGGCAGCAGCGTGTAGAGGTGGGTAGTACCCGCCACCATACGCGCCAGCAGTTCCGGTACACCGGCGGCGACGTACGCCTGATAGCGCGCCTGCCAGTTTTCGCGGATTTCGCCGCTCAACAGTTCGTCCAGCTTCAGGCCCAGCTCTTTGAGGTGCGGACCGAAATGCGCGACGTCACGGGCAGCGTTCTGCTCGTTGCGACGGGCACGCAGGAACCAGCGCGTAGCGCGACGGCCCAGACGCATCAGCTCGTCCATCAGCTCCAGTTGCACGTCAGCGGAGACCTGATAGTCCAGGGCTTCGATCTGACGGAACCAGTGCGGGAGGTGGAAGATATCCCGAACAATCACATACGCACCGGCAACATTCGCCGGGGTCATGCCGGTGGACTCTTTGAGTCGCTGAACGAAGGTGATGCCCATGTGGTTGACCAGATCGTTGGCGATCTGGGTGCTGACGATCTCGCGCTTCAGGCGGTGACGACGCATGGCTTCAGAGAACTTGCTGACCAGAGTCGGCGGGAACGCCGTTTCCATGTCGCGGGTCAGGTAGTCGTCGTCCGGCACCAGGGAGCCCAGCAGCTGCTCCTTGAGGTCGATCTTGCTGTACGAGATCAGCACCGACAACTCTGGACGGGTCAGGCCATGGCCTTCGGCAACGCGTTCGGCCAGTTGCTCTTCGGTCGGCAGGAACTCGATGGCGCGATCCAGCTTGCCACGGCCTTCCAGGTCGCTCATCAGACGCTTGTACTCGGCGATCCGCGCGTAAGCACGGCGGGCTGCCAGGGACAGGGCCTGAGTCTGCTTGTAGTTATTGCCCAGCACCAGACCACCGACTTCGTCGGTCATGCTCGCCAGCAACTGGTTGCGTTGCTTGTCGGTCATGTCGCCGGCCTGAACCACTTCGTTCAGCAGGATCTTGATGTTCACTTCGTGGTCGGAGCAGTCCACGCCACCGGCGTTGTCGATGAAGTCGGTGTTGGAACCGCCACCATTGAGACCGAATTCCACACGACCCAGTTGGGTCATGCCGAGGTTACCGCCCTCGCCCACCACTTTGCAGCGCAGTTCGTTGCCGTTCACGCGCAGCGCATCGTTGGCCTTGTCGCCGACATCGGCGTGGCTTTCGGTGCTGGCTTTGACGTAAGTACCGATACCGCCGTTCCACAGCAGATCCACCGGTGCCTTGAGCAAGGCATTCAGCAGTTCGGTCGGGGTCAGCTTGTCGGCCTGGATGTCGAAGCGCTCTTTCATCTGTGGCGAGATGGCGATGCTCTTCGCGCTGCGCGAGAAGATGCCGCCACCTTCGGACATGATGCTGGTGTCGTAGTCGGACCAGGCCGAACGCGGCAGGTCGAACATGCGTTGACGCTCGGCGAAGCTGGTGGCCGGATCCGGGTTCGGGTCGATGAAGATGTGCATGTGGTTGAACGCGGCGACCAGTTGCAGCTTGTCGGACATCAGCAGGCCGTTACCGAACACGTCACCGGCCATGTCACCCACGCCGACCACCGTGATGCTGTCTTCCTGGACATTGATGCCGCGCTCGCGGAAGTGGCGCTGTACGCCAACCCACGCGCCCTTGGCGGTAATGCCCATTTTCTTGTGGTCGTAACCGGCCGAACCACCGGACGCGAACGCGTCACCCAGCCAGAAGCCGTAATCGATGGCAATGCCGTTGGCGATGTCGGAGAAGGTTGCAGTGCCCTTGTCCGCCGCGACCACCAGGTACGGGTCATCGTCGTCATGCCGCACGACGTTGGCCGGCGGTACCAGTTTGCCGTCCTTCAGGTTGTCGGTGATGTCCAACAGGCCCGAGATGAAGATGCGGTAGCAGGCGATGCCCTCGGCCGCAATCTCGTCACGGCTGCCGCCCAGTGGCAGGCGACGCGGCAGGAAGCCGCCCTTCGCCCCCACCGGCACGATGACCGAGTTCTTCACTTGCTGGGCTTTTACCAGGCCGAGGACTTCGGTACGGAAGTCTTCTTCGCGGTCGGACCAGCGCAGGCCACCGCGAGCGACATTGCCGAAGCGCAGGTGCACGCCTTCGACGCGTGGCGAGTAAACGAAGATTTCGAACTTCGGCACCGGTTTCGGCAGCTCAGGGATCAAGTGCGGGTTGAACTTGAAGCTGAAGTACGACTTGTTCTGGCCGTTGGCGTCGGTCTGGTAGAAGTTGGTGCGCAGGGTCGCTTTGATCAGGTCCAGGTAACGACGCAGAATGCGGTCTTCGTTGAGGACCTGAACGTCGTCCAGCGCGGTCAGGATCGCCTGTTCCAGACGTTGTTGCTTGTCGTCCAGGTCGTCGCTGCCGAGCTTGCGGGCCAGGTAGAAACGGGTCTTGAACAACCGGGTCAGTTCGCGAGCGATGTCGGTGTGGTTGTTCAGGGTGCTGGCGATGTAGCCGAGGTCGAAGCCCAGGCGGATCTGCTTCAAGTAGCGAGCGTAAGCACGCAGCAGCGCCACGTCGCGCCATGGCAGGCCGGCGGTCAGCACCAGACGGTTGAACGCATCGTTCTCGGCATCGCCACGGACGATGTGGACGAACGCGTCCTGCAGGGTGTCGTTGAGTTGCTGGATGTCCAGGTCCAGGCCTTCGGCAGCGGTGAACGCGAAGTCGTGGATCCAGAACTCGCGGCCGTTGGTGTGACGCAGACGGTACGGGAATTCACCCAACACGCGCAGGCCGAGGTTTTCCAGGATCGGCAACACGTCGGACAGGGCCAGCGGGGTATCGGCGTGATACAGCTTGCAGTGCAGCTCGCGTGGGCCGGAGGCCAGCGGCTGGTAGAAGCTCATGGCCAGCGGCTTCTTCTCGCTCAGATTGAGCAAGTGCTGCATGTCGACCACGGCCGAATGCGCAGCGAAACGCTCGCGGTAGCCGGCCGGGAAGCCTTTCGGGAAATCGGCCAGCACGTTGGTGCCGTTGGCTTCGCCGAAGGTTTCAACGGTCAGGGCGGCGTAGTCGTCCTGCCAGCTGCGGCAGGCCTGGATCACTTCGTTTTCCAGTTGCAGCGGGTCGATGTCGATGCGGTTTTTCGGGTCGACGCGCAGGATCAGTTGCACGCGGGCCAGCACGGACTCGGAGAAGAACGTCCAGAACTCGCAGTCGGAAGCTTTCAGGCGCTCCATCAGCACTTGCTGGATCTTCTGGCGAACTTCGGTGGAGTAGATGTCGCGCGGCACGTAGGCCAGGCAGTAGCAGAAACGGCCGTACGGGTCTTTGCGCAGGAACACGCGGATCTTGTTGCGTTCCTGGATCTGCACGATCGACATCACGGTGCTGAACAGTTCGTCGACCGGGGTCTGGAACAGGTCGTCACGCGGCAGC
Organism: Pseudomonas sp. B40(2017); assembly: GCF_002112855.1. NCBI lineage: Bacteria > Pseudomonadati > Pseudomonadota > Gammaproteobacteria > Pseudomonadales > Pseudomonadaceae > Pseudomonas > Pseudomonas sp. B40(2017). Next base: position 535,563 of record NZ_NEIT01000007.1, on the reverse strand, counting down.
ACTTCCAGAACCTGTGCCAGTTCCTTGCCCAGGTGAGCCTTGGACTGGAAGCCGGAACGGCGCTCGATTTCCTCGACCTTGCGGCGGATGAACGGAATGACACGCACGCTTTCGCCATACACCGACGAGGTGTACAGGCCCATGAAGCGGTGTTCCTTGATCACTTTGCCGTCGGCATCGATTTCGCGAATCGACACGTAGTCCGGGTAGGCCGGACGGTGCACGCGGCTCGGATGCGCGGCCTTGGCGAACGACAGCAGTGTCGGTTCGCGCAGGTAGTTCACGGCATAGTCTTCGATGTGGCGGTCTTCGTTGGTCAGACCGGTGCGCAGCATCTTGGTCAGGCCGAGGAAGGAGTTCTGGTCGTATTCGATATGGCCACCATCGGCCTGATCGACAACGGTGAACTCTTCGTAACCAAGGAAGGTGAAGTGGTTGCCCACCAGCCATTCCAGGAAGCTCTTGATTTCGTTCTTTTCGTCGGCATCGACGGCGAATGCGCTGTTATCGAGCTTGGTGAGGATTTCCTGCACCTTGGCCTTCATCGGCTCGAAATCGGCGACCGCGACGCGGACTTCACCCAGGACCTGTTCCAGTTCCTTGGACAGCACATTCAATTCGGCCGCGTTGGCGCAGCGGTCGATTTCCAGGTACATCAGCGACTCGTGCAGCACGCCTTCGCCGGTGGTGCCTTTTGGCAGGATTTCCAGCAACTCGCCCTTGCTGCCACGACGCACGCTCAGCACGGTGGTCTGCAGCGTGTGGATGCTGTAGCCGCGACGGTTCAGCTCGGTACGCACCGAGTCCACCAGGAACGGCAAGTCATGGTGCAGCACTTCGACCGCGGTGTGGGTCGACTGCCAGCCGTGACGTTCGTAATCGGGGTTGTAGACGCGCACTTGCGGTTGCGCGTGATCGAAGCGCTCAAGCAGGCGCCACGCAGAAAGAGTACAGCCAGCGAGGTCGGAGAGGCGACGTTGAGTCAGCTCGTCCAGGGAAATGATGCCGAAGAATTGTTCAGCGAACAGCGCCACTTGTGGCAGTGCCTGTTCACTGATGTGCTGCGCCAGTGCCGCTTGCAGTTGGTGCTGGAAGTCGGCTTTGCTGGCTGCGGTGAAGAACGCCATCTGTGGTACTCCGCTTGGGCTTGTTATTGATGGAAAGCGTCGCGTGCAAAACCCCTTTCGGGGCGTTCCGTCGCCCTGTTCCTGAATCTCGGGCAGAGGAAACAGGGTGACAGGTGGGTGAAGCTGGACGAGACACTCAGGTCACATTCACCTTCCATGAATGGGCATCTGCAAAAACGACTGCCCGGCGCCGCTCGCGGGGCCCTGGCAATGCCTTTACGGGTGCTCATCCGTTGCGCAGCTTAATGGGTGCGACAATGTGTCTGCTTGCGGTGCTGCGACATATTCGGTCATTGGCACGTAAACCAAGGCCTGCGCATCGGTAAACACTAGCATTCATGGGGCGGAACGCCGGTCTGAATGCCCGTTTTTACGGTACAGGCGTGCCAGGAATGACCATTGACCTGTGTCGCGTTCACGACACATCCTCTGACACTCTCACATGCAGAAATTCCCGCGGGCTGGCAGAATCGCGCCCAATTGCGACCAACACGCCCGCCGAGGCAGGAATTCCCCATGCAAATGACCACCGCCCTTTTGATCGTCAACCCGTGCGACGACGAAGAAGACAACATGGCCATGCTCTGCTGCCACAGCGACAAGGGCGACATGTTCCTGATGAGCCGTTACCCGGACGAGGATGAGCTGGAGATCACGCTGGATGGCGAGCCGTCCACGCTCGATGGCGTCAAGGTCACGCTGACCAGGACACTGCTGAAGATCGAAATCGCCGCGGCGGATGCCGATGCGCTGAACGGGGATGATGTGCTGGAAATCACCTTCAACCCGGACATGGTGGATCTGGCTGAAGTCGAGGAAACGCTGAAGAACATTCTTGATGGCACCGGGACCTTCATTAGCGAAGTTTAATGGCGTCTGCACTGGCCCAATCGCGAGCAGGCTCGCTCCCACAGTGGACCGTGTCTTACTGACAGAACGCGGTCACTGTGGGAGCGAGCCTGCTCGCGATTGGGCCCGAAAGAACACCGCACCTACCCCGCCCTACAAAATTCCAACAAATCCCCCGGTCATTTCCCGCACTTTGCGCAAAATGCCGTTAGTCGCCACCCCCCGCGATGGATTAAAGTAACGCCCCCAGCCCCGGCGTTATCCGAACGCCTGTGGCCACCCTTTCCAGGAACAGTCATCGATGGAACATCGTGAAGCGCTGCTGGCGCTGCGAACCTTTCTTTCAACGCAGATTCTCGGCCAGGAAAAACTCATCGAGCGCTTGCTCATCGCCCTGCTCGCCGACGGCCACATGCTGGTCGAGGGCGCTCCGGGTCTGGCCAAGACCAAAGCGATCAAAGAGCTCGCCGAGGGCATCGAAGCCCAGTTCCATCGCATCCAGTTCACTCCGGACCTGCTGCCGGCCGACATCACCGGCACCGAGATCTATCGCCCGGAAACCGGCAGTTTCGTGTTCCAGCAAGGGCCGATCTTCCACAACCTGGTGCTGGCGGACGAAATCAACCGTGCCCCGGCCAAGGTGCAATCGGCGCTGCTGGAAGCCATGGCCGAACGTCAGGTCAGTGTCGGGCGCAGTACTTACGAGCTGTCGCCGCTGTTTCTGGTGATGGCCACGCAGAACCCGATCGAGCAGGAAGGCACCTATCCGTTGCCCGAAGCCCAGCTCGACCGCTTCCTGATGCACGTGAAAATGGGTTTCCCGGACGCGGCCGTCGAACGCCGGATCCTGCAACAGGCAAGGGGCGAAGCCCTCAACGGCGAGACCAAGCCCGAACGTCGAGTCAGCCAGCAGGCGATCTTCGCCGCGCGCAAGGAAATCCTCGGGCTGTACATGGCGGACGCCGTGGAGGAATACCTGGTGCAACTGGTCATGGCCACGCGCAACCCGGCCAAGTTCGACCCGGAAATGGCCGAGTGGATCGCCTACGGCGCCAGCCCGCGTGGCTCGATCGCCCTCGACCGCTGCGCCCGCGCCCACGCCTGGCTGGCCGGTCGCGACTTCGTCAGCCCGGAAGACATCCAGGCGGTGCTGTTCGACGTGTTGCGTCACCGCATCATTCTGTCGTTCGAGGCCGAAGCCGCTGGTATCGACCAGGATCGGGTGGTGCAACGGATTCTCGACGTCGTAGCCGTCGCTTGACCTCGATGAACGCCTCCCTGCCGTCCGAACCGGGCATCCGCATCAGCCTCGCCGAGCTGATCGAGATGCGTCACCGCGTGCGCGAAGTGCAGCTGTTTTCGACGCCGAGCCAGCGCAGCCCGTTGATCGGCCTGCATCACTCGAAATTCCGTGGTCGCGGCGTCGACTTCGATCAGGTGCGGGTCTATCAGGCCGGCGACGACGTGCGCACCATCGACTGGCGCGTCACCGCGCGGACGCAGGAGCCGCACACCAAACTGTTCCATGAAGAACGCGAACGGCCGATTTTCATCATGGTCGAGCAAAGCACGCGGCTGTTTTTCGGCTCCGGGCTGATGTTCAAGTCGGTGCTCGCGGCGCAGGCGGCGGCGCTGATCGGCTGGGCGGCGCTGGGCCACAACGACCGGGTTGGCGGGCTGGTGTTCGGCGACAACGAGCATTACGAAATCAAACCACGGCGCAGCAAGCAAAGCCTGCTGCAACTGCTCAACCGCTTGGTAAAGGTCAACCAGTCGCTGCACAGCGAGCGGGAGCCGGATCGCGATGCGTTTGGCGTGGCGTTGCGCCGGGCCCGTGAAGTGCTGCGACCGGGCAGTCTGGTGATCGTGATCTGCGACGAGCGCGCACTGTCCGACAGCGCCGAGCAGCAATTGAGCCTGCTGTCGCGCCATTGCGACCTGTTGATGCTGCCGCTGTCCGATCCGCTGGATCACGCCCTGCCCGCCGCCGGACTGCTGAGGTTCGCCGAGCGCGGCGCGCAGCTGGAACTCGACACCCTGAACTTCGATCTGCGCCAGACCTATCGCGCCCAGGCTGAAGCGCGGATCGCTCGCTGGGAACTGCTCGCGCAGAAGCTGCGCGTGCTGCTGATGCCGCTGAGCACCCAGAGCGAAATGGTCGAACAGATGCGCGAATTCCTTAACCCGCAACGCCCGGGGAAAGGTCGATGAACGGCCTCGAACAACTGCAGCCGCTGATCTCCCCGCCACCGATTGCCTTCTGGCCGCCGGCACCGGGCTGGTGGTTGCTGCTTTTGCTGTTGCCGGTGATTGGTTTTGCAGTCTGGCGGCTGCGGCGTTTCATTCCGATCAAGAAAAAACCGGTCGTGCGCGCCGAACTGCCACTGGACCCGGTGCGCATCGCTGCACTCGCGGAACTGGCGCAGATGCCCAAACCCTACGACGGCGCCCCGGCCGGGGCCTGGCTGCAGCAGCTCAACGGCCTGCTCAAGCGCCTGTGCCGCAACCACTATCCCTACAGCCAGAGCCATACCCTCAACGGCCGCAAATGGCTGGCGTTTCTCGACAACCGTTGCCCCGCCGCCGGCCTGACCCGCTGGATGGTGCTCGTCGAAGGCGCCTACAAACCCGAGTGCAAACTCGACGACAAAGCCATCGCCGGCCTGACCCAGGCAGTCGACACCTGGATCCGCAAACATGTTTGAGTTCGCCTGGCCGTGGATCTTTCTGCTGTTGCCGCTGCCGTGGCTGATGCGCCTGGTGCTGCCGGTGGCGGACAGCGGCGAGCCGGCGTTGAAAGTGAGTTTCCTGGGTGACCTGGAAGGCCTTGCTCGCCGTCGCGCCCGGGCCAATCTGCCGGCCTGGCGTCAGCAGGCACCATTTCTGTTGTTGTGGCTGATGTTGCTGACCGCCGCCGCACGCCCGCAATGGCTCGGCGAACCGCTGCCGATTGCCGCCAGCGGTCGTGATCTGCTGGTGGCGGTGGACGTGTCCGGCTCGATGGATTTCCCGGACATGCAATGGAACGACGAAGACGTCAGTCGCCTGTCGCTGGTCCAGCATTTGCTCGGTGATTTTCTCGAAAGCCGCGATGGCGACCGCGTCGGTCTGATCCTGTTTGGCAGCCAGGCTTATCTGCAAGCACCACTGACGTTTGACCGGCGCACCGTTCGGGTCTGGCTCGATGAAGCGCGGATCGGCATCGCCGGCAAGAACACCGCGATTGGCGACGCCATCGGCCTGGCCCTGAAGCGCCTGCGCATGCGTCCGGCCCAGAGCCGGGTGCTGATTCTGGTCACCGACGGCGCCAACAATGGCGGCGAAATCGACCCGCTGACCGCCGCAAAACTGGCCGCCAGCGAAGGCGTGAAAATCTATCCGATCGGTATCGGTGCCGATCCCGAAGAAAGCGGCGCCACGGCGTTGCTCGGCGGCAATCCGACTCTCGATCTCGACGAACCGGCGCTCAAGTCCATCGCCGAGGTCACCGGCGGGCGTTACTTCCGCGCCCGCGACGGTAAGCAGTTGCAAGCGATCAAGGACACCCTCGATCAGCTCGAACCGGTGACTCAGCAACCGACCCAGGCCCGCCCGGCGCAGGCGTTGTATCAATGGCCGCTGGCATTCGCGCTGCTGCTGAGCATTTTGCTGGTGGCCCGCGTGTTGTGGCCGGACAACCCGCTGCAACGGCTGTTCACCAAGGAGCTGTATCTGCAAAGTCCCCTGCCTGACTGGCGCGAACGCCTCAAGCGCCTGCGCTTGCGGAGGCGCCGATGATCGTCCTGTGGCCGCACTGGTTCCGTCCCTGGTGGCTGTTGCTGCTGCCGTTGCTCGGCTGGCTGATCTGGCAGCTCTGGCACCGGCAGAAACGCGCGGGTCGCTGGCAGATGATTCTGCCGCCGGCCTTCCACGCCACGCTGCTCAGTGGCGGCAGTGGTCGTGACAGCAAGTTGCCGTGGGTCGCCCTGAGCGTGGCCTGGCTGCTGACGATTCTGGCGTTGCTCGGGCCGAGCTGGGAACGGGTCGAACAGACCAGCCAGAAACCCGCCGATCCGTTGGTGGTGGTGCTGGAGCTGACCCCGGAAATGCTCGCCACCGATTCGCCGCCAACGCGACTGGAACAGGCCCGGCGCAAGCTGTTCGACCTGTTGCAGGTGCGCAGCGACGCCCAGACCGCCATCGTTGTTTACGCCGGCAGCGCCCATACGCTGGTGCCGCTGTCGGATGACCTGGCGACCAGCCGCAACCTGCTCGACGCGCTCAAGCCTTCGCTGATGCCGGAAAGCGGCCATCGCGCCGATCTGGCAGTGGGCAAGGCGCTGGCGTTGCTCAAGCAGGGTGCGTTGGGTCAGGGGCGGATTCTGCTGATTGGCTCTTCGCTGTCGGAAGAAGAACGCCAAGGCATTCGCAATGCGCTGAGCGGCCAATCGGCGCAGTTGTTGATGCTCGGTGTCGGCACCGCCGAGGGCGCGCCGATTGCTCAGGAAGACGGCAGTTTCCTCAAGGATGCCCAGGGCGCAATCCGCGTGCCGCAACTCGACAGCCCGGGCCTCGGCGCCTTCCTCAACGCGGTCGGCGGCGAGTACCGCAGCGCACGGCTGGATGAATCCGATCTGGGCGACCTCGGCCTGCTCGATGGCCCGCGCAGCCTGCGCGACGATGGCCAGACCGTGCGCCTCGACACCTGGGCCGATCAGGGTTACTGGCTGCTGTTGCCGCTGTTGTTGCTCGCCGCGTGCGCCGGGCGGCGTGGCTGGCTGTTCTGCCTGCCGCTGCTTCTGGCATTGCCGCAACCGAGCTATGCCTTCGACTTCGAGGACCTGTGGCTGCGCCCCGACCAACAAGGCCTGCACCTGCTCAAACAGAAGCGCCCGGCCGAAGCGGCGAAGCATTTCGAAGATCCGCAATGGCAAGGGGTGGCGTTGTACGAGGCCGGCGACTACAGTGGCGCCGCTCAGCGTTTCGCCGAGGGCAATGACGCCCACGCCCACTACAATCGTGGCAATGCCCTGGCCAGAAGCGGCGAGCTGGAAGCGGCGCTGGATGCCTACGAACAGGCCCTGGAACGTCAGCCGGATCTGCGTCCGGCGCTGACCAACAAGGCGCTGGTGGAAAACCTGCTGAAACAGAAAAACGCCCCGCCGCCGGCCGAACCGCAAGACAAACCGGCGCAGCCAAACCTACCGGGCGATGAACCACCGCCAACGACCGCACCACCACCAGCGGTCAAAAGCGAAACGCACAGCGAGCCGCAGACCGGCGAATCCGCCAGCGAACCGCCACCGACCACTCCGCCGCTGCCGGGTGCCAACGAGCTGCCGGACAGCGAACCGGGCGAGGAACACAACACCCCGCCGCTGCTGCGCCCCAATGAGGACACTCTCGAAGGCGAGCAACAGCAGGCGCTGGAACAATGGCTGGGCAAGATCCCGGATGATCCGGGCGAACTGCTGCGACGCAAATTCTGGTACGAACAGCAACAACATCAGGATCAGGAAAACATTCGATGACCCGTTTCACCGCTCTCTTGCTGCCCCTGCTGATCTGCACGGCCACCGCCCAGGCGGCCGAGCTGACGGCCAGTGTGGATCGCAGTCGCCTGAACTCCGGCGAGACGGTGGAACTCACCCTCGAATCCAACGATGTCACGCAGTTCGGCAAACCGGACCTGAGCCCGCTGGAGCCGCTGTTCGAAGTGCGCGGCACGCGTCAGGTCAACCAGTTGAACACGCTAAACGATGACAACCGCGCTACCACGCGCTGGATCATCACATTGCTGCCCAAGCAGAACGGCAGCGTTGAAATCCCGCCGCTGAAACTGGGCGACGTCGAGAGCCAGCCGATCACCGTGCAAGTGATCGAGAGCGACACCCGCGAAGAAAACAATGCCCGCGAACCGGTGTTCATCGAAGCCAGCCTCGACCAGACCAGCGTTTACGTGCAGGCCCAGGCAATCCTGACGTTGCGCATCTACCATTCGGTGTCGCTGTACGACGACAGCAGCCTGACGCCATTGCAGATCGCCGATGCGCGCATCGAGCAACTGGGCGACATGCGCACCTACGAAAAAGACATCAACGGTGTGCGCCATGGCGTGATCGAGATGCGCTACGCGATCTATCCGCAGCACAGCGGTCTGCTGAGCATCGCCCCGCAGACCTTCAGCGCCACACTGGTCGATACCCAACCCTCGCAGGACGCCACGGCGCAGGGGCCGAAGCCGGGCAAACTGATGCACATCAGCTCCGCCGCGACTTCGCTGACGGTCAAACCCAAACCGATGACCTACCCCAGCGATGCGCCGTGGCTGCCGGCTCGCAGCCTGAGCCTGAGCGAAAGCTGGAACCCGGAGCCGGAGCACACTCAGGTCGGCGACTCCCTGACCCGCAGCCTGACCCTCAAGGCCGAAGGCCTGGCCAGCTCGCAACTGCCCGCCCTGCCCGCCACCGAAGCCAACGGCCTGCGCCGCTACCCGGACCAACCGGTGCTGAACAACCAGAGCAGCGACCGCGGCCTGATCGGCAGCCGCGAAGAACGCGAAGCGCTGGTGCCGAGCCGCAGCGGCGCGATCGAGTTGCCAACGGTGGACGTGGTCTGGTGGAACACCTTCGAAGATCACCTAGAACACACCAGCCTGCCGGCGCGCACCCTGCAAGTGGCGAACAACCCGAGCCTGCAAGTCGACACCCCGGCAGGCAACGCGCAACCGCTCAGCGTCGCCGACAGCGAAGCCTTGTGGTGGTGGAAGCTCAGCACGTTCGTTTTCGCCTGCACCACCCTGCTCGGCTTCGGCCTCTGGTGGCGTGCCCGCTGGCAACCGGCAATCCTGCGCGCCGCCCAAACCGGCCCGAGCCCGCGCACCCTGCTCGACGACATCAAACGCGCCAGCCAGGCCAACGACCCCCACGCCACCCGCCAGGCCCTCGACGCCTGGGCCCGTCAGCAGCCGGAAACACTGGCGGACATGGCGGCGCGGTTTGTGCCGCTGTCGGATGCGCTCGATGGTTTGAACGGCGCGCTGTACAGCGAGACCGGGCAGCATTGGCAGGGTGAGGATCTGTGGCGGGCGATCCGGACGATTCCGACGGCGGAGCGGGTGCAGGATCCGGTCGGTGATAGTGGGTTGCCGCCGCTTTATCCGAAGTAGTTGCAGTCCAATAGAAGCTTTTGCCCGTAAACTCTCTTCTTTTTTCGCCGCGTTTTTTTCCTGCGGCCATCACCTCTTTATATTGCGGAGTCAAGACAAAAAGGGGACAGATTTATTTAATCAAATAAATCTGTCCCCTTTTGCTACTGGGCAAGAAATCCCATGTCACCCGAGTTAACAGTAAGCACTGCTTGCTCATACCCCTCAAGGTCATCGCCCAACCAGGGCTCATCAGGTCGGAGCACATGAACCTTGACCGTTGCACCGAATTCGTCGGTTGAAACGCTCCCCTGAAGAACACCCGGCAGACCGAATTTATTCCATTGATCAAGTACCAGGGACAACCAGGAAATAGCGGTGGCTAATAAATCATCGCTGACATAATCATCAATATGAACCGAGTTCACGAAACACTCATAACCGGTTCTATCAGGGAAGCTATCGAGGCTCATATGACTTTGAGGATTCAGAGCTGCGATAAAAATACAACCATCACGCTCCACAAAATCAGAACGTGCAATACGCTCTAGCTCACCCTCGATAACAACGAGTGGCAGGTCAGCCAGCAGCGATTCCATTGCCTTGTTAGCTTTCACAGCAATCCTCAAACATAGTAAAAAAAGGGACAGATTTATTTAATAAAAAAGCCCCCTTTCCTTTCACTTTCATGTCTTGTCGTAAACATAGTCGTCAGGTATTTCTTGCCACTCGGCTTCTCTGACCAGTGCATCGAAATCATCAAATATTCCTCTAAAAAAATTTGACAGATCCAAAAAACCCGTACGCGCCCTCCCCGCCGCCACACACAACTCAACGTCATCTTTATTTTTCAATGCTTGCGCGACTCTCGAAACATCGGACACAGCGTTACCCATCAATTCCGACAGTTCGTCATTCCAATTCAGCCTATAGTCGGCCGCCCAACTCTCAGCCTCGAAAGTTCCCCACTTTTCGGCAATCAAGTCAATCAACGTCTTTCGGAACACTTCTCCATCCTTCATCGCAACCCCTGCGGTCATTTATCGCCTTTTTCGCTTTTCGATCCTGAGCAACGAGTTTCCACTTTTATCTGGCTCATTGTCTGTTAGCACCTACTTCATAAACTCGCCAGGAACCGCCCTTCCCGTTTCGATATCAATCTCAAACATACCACCATCCCATCTATAACCTTTAAGCCCCCTCTCATTGAGGATGATATTTGTGAAGGGACCTGCATGGGCGTCAAAGTCAGAAAAAACTTGCCAAACCCTACGACCGACTTCACCCATTAAATAGATATTGCTCGCACACTCAAGTTCACCGAAAAGTGCTTCTTGCCCAAGTCGATCAATCAGCACAACACTCAAGGATTCTGCGACCTTAATTACTTTTGAAGTCTTCATCAGGCGCGATAAAGCTCTACATACACAGCCTCGACGATGGCGTCATCTTCTTCGAAGTCAGGCACGTAAAACTTCAAACCCATATCAACAACATCAAAACCCGAGTTATTGAAAACCAGCGTTTGTCCTCGGCTTTTCAGAAACCGCTGTATCACCAGAGCATCTTCACCGACCAGTTTCTGATCCCCCCAAACAAGCTCACTCCACTTTAAAAATTCAACACCAACGACAATGAAACTCTCATCAAAGTACATGTGAACGCCTAGATCATCATAAGCATCCGTCGGCACTGCCGAATCTTCAGTCTTGAAAAACTCATCAAACTTTCCACCAAGGGTCGCTCGGGACTGGTCTCGCGTCATACCAGCGCGAATCAATCCCAGATCACCGCGACCCAACAAGCTAAAAATCATAGTCATCTCAAGCAACCTGTCAGGGCTGAAGCAGCCTTTAACAGCTCGGCGTCAGCACTCAAGCGATTCACTTCGGCCACAGCTACAACAGCCTTGCGGGATGCTTCGACATTCTCGTGCCAATACACAGTTCTCAAACCCGCCAGCGCGACCAGCAATTCTCCGTCATATCTATCGCCTTCCAGGACGTCTTCGGTCAGTAAAGCGATGCCGATGGGCAACAATTCCCGCACATGCAAATCCTGCCTCAATGCACGACAGACATCTCCCACACTCAAGCAATCCAAGGGCGTATCGCGCACGGACAAATACCATTCATCCAACGACGAGAGCTTTACCGGGGGCCCGTAAACATCCGGTCCTTGCTCCAGGTCCCGAAACCTCATGCCTCGGCTCCCGGACTCAACGATCCAACCTGGTAGAAAGTAATATCCGGGCCATAGTTCTGCTCCGAGTTCGACACCTCTACACAAAACACCTTCTCTGGAAATTTTTCTTTCAGCACCATGCGCCACGCGAAACCGATCACATTGCACAATTGAAGAAACACGTCATCCGAAACACCAGCAGCAACCTGGCCAAAAACGTCATAGATCCTCACAACATTCAATAACTTTTCAGTCTTTGAAATATCACCAGAGGTAAGGCCAGAACACCTATCAAGCACTTCAGTCGAGAAATTCCGCGCTAAAAATACGCCACCCTCTTTCACCACAAAATCCGGGAAAAGCATTTTTGAAAACAACAGAATATGTTCGGGCTGGCATTGATCGAAGATGTACGAATAAACGTCCAGGCCTTCCTGATTCGACCACTGTTTTTTCCAGGAAAAATACGCTGGATTGTCAGTAACGGAAGGTATCGAATTAACCCGTTTCATTACGCTTGCTCCAGACTCTATGTCTCTGTGAGCTATCGTGGCGTGCGGGTTGAAGCACGACGAGTCGCCAGACCCCAAAAACGATATCAATATAGTGGCGCGATGGTAGGTAACCGGTGCCGAGTCGTCAATTAATGGGTTCACCGAGATCGCGGCCGCCATCTCCCGGACAAGCCTACCCGCCGCAATAATCTGTAAACTCTCCCCTCTTTCGCCGCCCTCTCATCCCGGCGGCCATCACCTTTTTATATTGCGGAGTCAGCCTTGCGTCTGTTTCACACCTCCGACTGGCACCTTGGGCAGAACCTGCACGGCCAGGAGCGCGATTTCGAGCACGCCTGTTTTCTCGAGTGGCTGCTGCGTCAATTGAGGCTGGCGCAGCCGGACGTGCTGCTGATTGCCGGCGACATCTTCGACACGGTCAATCCGCCGGTCAAAGCCCAGGAACGCCTCTACGATTTCATCGTCAGCGCCCACGAACAGCAACCGTTGCTGACCATCGTGATGATCGCCGGCAACCACGATTCCGGTTCGCGGATCGAACTGCCCGCGCCGTTGATGCGGCGTTTGCGTACCCATGCGCTGGGCCGGGTGTTATGGCTGGACGACGGGCAGCTGGATGCGGAACGCCTGCTGTTGCCGCTGCCGGACGCCACCGGTGAAATCGCTGCATGGTGCCTGGCGCTGCCGTTCCTGCGGCCTGCCGAAGTGACCGGCGCGCATCTGGGCGACAACTATTTGCGCGGCATTTGCCAGGTGCATGAATGGCTGATCGAAGCGGCGAACGCCAAGCGTCAGCCGGGTCAGGCATTGGTCGCCATCAGCCACGCGCACATGGCCGGCGGCTCGGTGTCGGAAGATTCCGAGCGCAGCCTGATCATCGGTAACGCCGAAGCTCTGCCTGCCAGCCTGTTCGGGCCGAGCATCAGCTATGTCGCGCTCGGCCATTTGCACAAGCCGCAGAAGGTCAATGGCGAAGAAAGAATTCGCTACAGCGGCTCGCCGATCCCGTTGTCGTTTTCGGAAATCAGTTATCAGCACCAGGTGCTCGACGTCGTTCTGGACGGCGAAACCCTGGTCAGCGTCGAGCCATTGCTGATCCCCCGCTCCGTAAACTTGCAGCGCCTCGGCCCAGCGCCGCTGGCCGAAATTCTGCTGCAACTGGCGGACCTGCCGAACATCGACCTGCTGGCCGAAACCCAGCGCCAGCCGTGGCTGGAAGTGCGGGTGCGTCTCGACGAACCGCAACCGGACCTGCGCCATCAGGTCGAAAGCGCCCTGCAAGGCAAGGCTGTGCGGCTGGTGCGGATCGCCGCCGAATACGCCGGCAACCGTGGCGCTGATGGTGCCGAGGACGGCAGCGCGCTGATTGAACTGGACCAGCTTACGCCGCAGGAATTGTTCAGCCGCGCCTGGCTCGACAACTACGGCAGCGAAGTCGACGAGCAAACCCTGAAGGACTTCGCCGAGCTGCTGCAAGACGTGCAAATGGAGGGCGAGCAGCCATGAAGATTCTCGCCATTCGTTTGAAAAACCTCGCGTCGCTGGCCGGCCCGTTCGAGATCGACTTCACCGCCGAACCACTGGCCAGCGCCGGTCTGTTCGCGATCACCGGCCCCACCGGCGCCGGTAAAAGCACTCTGCTCGATGCCTTGTGCCTGGCGCTGTTCGGCGCCGTGCCGCGACTGAACAACACCGGGCGTGACGCCAAGGTGCCGGACGCCGACGGCGAAATCGCCACCGGCGACCCGCGCACCCTGCTGCGTCGCGGCACCGGTGAAGGCTTTGCCGAAGTGGATTTTGTCGGCGTCGATGGCCGCAGGTATCGCGCGCGCTGGGAAGCCAACCGCGCCCGGGAAAAGGCCGGCGGCAAGTTGCAGGCCAGCCGTCAGAGCCTGCGCGACATCGATCAGGATCAACTGCTCGCCAGCCAGAAAGGCGAGTACAAGACTCAGCTCGAGGCCGCGCTGGGCTTGAACTTCGAACAGTTCACCCGCGCGGTGCTGCTGGCCCAGAGCGAGTTCAGTGCGTTCCTCAAGGCCGACGATAACGACCGCAGCGAACTGCTGGAAAAGCTCACCGACACCGCGCTCTACACACGACTCGGCCGCCGCGCGTTCGACAAGACCAAAGAGGCCCGCGAAGCCCACAAGCAGTTGCAGGATCAGGCCACCGGCGTGACTCCGCTGGCCCCCGAAGCCCGCGCCGAACTCGATGAGCGCTTCAATGCCGCCCAGCAACAACTGAAGTTGCAGCAGGCGCAGCTCAAGCAGATCGAGCAACAGCACGACTGGCTCAGGGAGCTGTTGCGGCTGCAAGACTCGCAACAAGCCGCCGCCGAGCAACTGCGCAGCGCCGAGCATGAACGCGAATCGCTGGCCGGAGAACGTCTGAAACTGACACGCCTGGAACAGCTCGCCCCGCAACGGCACCAGTTCGCCCGCAAAACCGAACTGGATGTACTGCTGACGCCACTGGCGGAACAGATCAGCGTGCACACCCGGCAACAAAGCGAACTGGCTGAGCGCCAGACGCGACTGGAACAGGATCTCGCCGCAGCGCAGATCGCCCTGACCCAGGCGCAAACGCAGCTGAGCGAAAGCGCTCCGCTGTTGCGCCAGGCTTTCGAGGAGCAAAGCACCCTCGCCCGCCTCGCCAAGGACGTTGCGTCCGGCACCGAAGCGAAGCACGCCGCAGAGCAAGCCTGCACTCAGGGCCAAAGCACGATCCAGTCCCTGCTCGATCAGCAAAAACAGGTTGCCGAGCGCCTGCAACGTATCGCCGCTGATCTTGAGCAAAGTGCTCATCTGGCACCGTTGAGCGAAGCGTGGAATGCCTACCGCGACCGCTTGCAGCAACTGATGCTGATCGGCAATCGGTTGAACAAGGGCCAAAGCGAACTCGCTTCCCTCGAAGAAAACGCCACTCGCGCCAGCGAAGCGCTCGCCACGCAGAAGCAACAGCTGGAAGTGCTGTTCAAGGAAGCCGGCGCCGAGCCGGACGCCGTCGCCGAGCAGATCGGCATCCTCGGCACTCTGTTGCAGGACAACCGCAAGCAACTGCGTGCCATCGAAGAGCTGACGCGCCTGTGGGCCAGTCAGCAGGAGCTGGACAAACGCAGTGCCGAGCTGCAACAGCGTCAGCTCGATGCGCAACAGGAACGCGAGCGCCTGACCCAGGACGGGGTGAACACCAAGTCCGAGCTGACCGTCGCCGAACAGACCCTCAACGTCACCCGTGAACTGCTCGAGCGTCAGCGTCTGGCCCGCAGTGCCAGTGTCGAAGAGCTGCGCGCGCAGTTGCAGGACGACCAGCCGTGCCCGGTCTGCGGCAGCAACGAGCATCCGTATCATCAGCCGGAAGCCCTGCTGCAAAGCCTCGGCCGTCACGATGAAAGCGAGCAGGCCAGCGCGCAGCAAGCAGTCGATCAACTGAAGGAAAAACTCACCGAGCTGCGCGCCAGTGTCGGTGGCGTGATTGCCCAACAGAAAGAGTTGCTGCAACAGCAGGAACAACTGGCTGCTCAGCAACAATCGCTGACGCCGAGCATCGAGGCGCATCCGCTGGCGGCATCGTTGCTGAATCAGGACAGTGACAAACGCGCTGCGTGGCTGACTCGCCAGAATGAACAGCTGAACCAGAGCATCACCCAGGACGAACAACGCCAGACCGCCCTGCTCACGCTGCAACAGGACGCGGCGCGCCTGACCCAGCAATTGCGTCAGGCCGAGACGGCGCACCAGCAAGCGGCGCAGCACCTGAGCAATCAGCAACGCGAACTGAGCGCTGACCGCCAGCGTCTGGACGAAGAGCTGGCGGCCTTCGCCACACTGCTGCCCAGCGACACCCTCGACGCCCTGCGCGCCGACCCGGCTGCCACCTTCATGCAGCTTGACCGGCAGATTGCCGAACGTCTGGCGCAAGTCGATCAGCAGAAGGAAGAACTGGCCGAACAGCAACAGCGCCAGCAGACGCTCGAGAAAGAACAGGACCGCCAACAGGGCCGTGTGCAGCAGCTGCAAAACGCTGAACAGCAACTCAACACGCTGACCGAACAGCAACTCGCCAGCCAGGAAAAACTGGCGCAATTGTTGGGCGATCACACCTGCGCCGAGCATTGGCAGCAGCAACTGGAACAGGCCGTGGAACAGGCGCGCAACGCCGAATCCACGACGACTCAGGCGTTGCAGGAAGCGCGTACGCAGTGGGTGCAAATCGCCGCCGAACTCAAGGCGCAGCAAGAGCGTCTGCAAGCGCTGGAAACCGAGGACCGCGAACTGGCCGGCAAGATTGCCGACTGGCGCGCCCGTCATCCGGAGCTGGATGACGGCGGCCTCGAAGACCTGCTGCGGATTGATGACGCGCAAGTTGATGAGCTGCGCCAGCGCTTGCAGCACAACGAAAAAGCCATTGAACAGGCCAAGGTGTTGTTGCAGGAACGCGATCAGCGTCTGCTCGAACATCAGGGCCAACACAACGGCAACCTGGATGCAGAACAACTCGCCAGCGCCCTCGCCGACCTGCAAAACCAGTGCACGGCCAGCGAACAGCAATGCGCCGAACTGCGCGCCGAGCAGGCCGAAGACCAGCGGCGCCAGAACGCCAATCAAGCGCTCGCGCAGCAGATCGCCGATGCCTATGCCGAATATCAGCGCTGGGCGCGGCTCAATGCGCTGATCGGCTCGGCCACTGGCGACACCTTCCGCAAGATCGCCCAGGCTTACAACCTCGACCTGCTGGTGCATCACGCCAACGTGCAGCTGCGGCAACTGGTCAAGCGCTACCGCCTCAAGCGCGGCGGCAGCATGCTCGGCCTGCTGGTGATGGACACCGAAATGGGCGACGAACTGCGCTCGGTGCATTCGCTGTCCGGCGGCGAAACGTTTCTGGTGTCGCTGGCCCTCGCCCTGGGCCTGGCTTCGATGGCGTCGAGCACGTTGAAGATCGAATCGCTGTTCATCGACGAAGGCTTCGGCAGTCTCGATCCGGAATCCCTGCAACTGGCCATGGACGCCCTCGACGGCTTGCAGGCTCAAGGGCGCAAGGTTGCGGTGATTTCCCACGTACAGGAAATGCACGAACGGATTCCGGTACAGATTCAGGTGCAGCGACAAGGCAACGGTTTGAGCACGCTGGAGGTGAAATGAACACGCTGTATTCCTTCCGCCGCTGCCCGTACGCGATGCGGGCACGGATGGCCCTGCGTTATTCGGGCGTGCCGGTGGAGATCGTCGAAGTCAGCCTCAAGGCCAAACCGGCCCAGATGCTGGCGATCTCGCCCAAGGGCACGGTGCCGGTGCTGGATGCGGGTGGTCAGGTGATCGACGAAAGCCTGGAGATCATGCACTGGGCGCTGGCGCAGAACGATCCGGATAACTGGTTGCTGGGTGGCGATTCAAGGATCGCCGAGTTGATTGAAGCCAACGATCAAGTGTTCAAGATTCACTTGAATCGCTACAAGTACGCCGAGCGTTATCCGGAACAGCCGATGGAGGTTTATCGCGCCGAAGGTGCTCTGTTCTTGCAGAAACTGGATGAGTTGTTCGAGGGTCGTGATTACTTGTTGACCGGGCACCCGAGCCTGGCCGATATCGCGCTGTTGCCGTTCGTTCGCCAGTTTGCTCACGTTGATCGTGACTGGTTTGCGCAGACGCCTTACGTGCGATTGCAGGCCTGGTTGCAGCGGTTTCTGGAATCGGAGCTGTTCACCGGCATCATGAAAAAGTAGGCGCGTTACGCCAACACTTCACACATGCCGATGGCCGAGCAATCCACTTCGAACGGGCCGAGAAAACCGCTGGCGGTTTTCGCTGGCGGATTGCCGGCCAGCAGCCCCAGCGCATTGGCCCGTTCGATGTTGTGCGCGATGTTGTGGTTGGCCTCTATGGCCCGGGCCAGCCCGCCGACCGAGCCTTGGCCGAATCCCAACAGGGAAGCGCCGTTGGTCATGAACGCCAGTCCGGCAATGACCCAGAGTCTGTAGCCTTTCATGCTCCGCCGACTCCCGTGAGTTCAGCTGAACCGACCGCTGCGTTTTGCGAGCGAAGTTCGAACTGGATGCCGGGATGTGCAACGTCGATCGGTGCTTCGAAGCTGTGTTGCGACTGCGACGCCAGACTGACAAACAGCACCATGACCAGGTACAGACCGATGGCCACGTAGGCGCCGCGTTTGGCGGAAGTGATGATTGAACTGGCCATGATGTGTGCTCCGTGGACAATGTTTCGAGGTCCACAGAATCGATCAAAAAAGCCGGGGTATCCACTCAGGGTTTTCCATAGTAACCATCAGCTTCGTTGATTATTTAGCCGATCTATCTCGTCGTTTGAAAATAGCTATCGTTGGTCGTTGCGCAGGCAAAAAACTGCCCAAGGCTGCGATCTTTTGATTTTGCTTTTTGAGAAACAAGATCAAAGGATCGCAGCCTTGGGCAGTTCCAGGGCGTAACGGAAATTTCAGTGTTGAGCTTTGTGATCCAGCGCGGCGTAGAAGTTGGCGCTTTGTTGCAGGTATTTCTGGGTGTAGCTCTGGGTGTGGGATTTTTTGTCGCTGATTTCAACGTTGGCACTGGCTGGCAGAGCCACGGTGGCGGAGATGGCGGAAGCGGCAATTACGGAGAAGAGATTGAAGTTCATGGCGGTAACCCTCGTGTTCAGTTGGCTTGCTTGCCCGGTTGGGCCGTGGAGCAAACTTAACGCTCGAGGGTTGATCGCTTGAAATGCTTTGCAACATTACCTGTTATCAGCAGGATTAATACATAGCTTCAGGCCCCGTAGAACGGGGCCTGCGGCTTATTGACGCATGAGGAACTTGATATCGCTCGGGGCGTCCATCGGCAGTTTTTGTACGGTTTTGCCCAGCAGACCGGTCTTGCTGTCGCGCTCGACCACGACAATCTGATTGCTCTTCTGATTGGCGATCAGCAGGAATTTGCCGCTTGGGTCGAGGCTGAACTCACGGGGGTGATCGCCTTCCACCGAACGTCGCTGCAACTCTTTGAGCTGACCGGACGCCGGATCAATCGCGAACACCAGCAGCTGATTGGCCGTGCCACGGTTGCTGACATAGAGGAATTTGCCGTCGGCGGACGTGTGCAACGCGGCGGCAGCCTTGTCCGAGGTCGGTTGACCGGCCGCCAAATCGACCAGTTGCGTCTGGGTCAGCACGCCGTCGTGGTAATCGAACACCGCAACCTGGGCGCTCATTTCCATGGTCAGCCAGGCGTGTTTGCCGTCGGCGCTGAACAACAGATGACGCGGGCCGCTGCCCGCGGGCAAAGGCACAGAAGCGGTCATCGCCGGCGTCAATGGCAAGTCCGGGTTGGCCTTGGGATCGAACAGGTAGACAAAGACCTTGTCCGCGCCCAGGTCATTGGAGAACACATAACGACCGTCCGGCGAGGAAACCGTCGAGTGCACGTGGTTCGAGGCCTGACGCTCGAGATTGATCCGGCTTGCCGGGTGCGCGCTCATCTGCACCACCGGTTTGAGCTTGCCGTCGCTGCCCACCGGCAATACCGCGAGGGTGCCGCCCGGATCTTCCATCACCGAATAGTTGCTGACAAACAGATGGCTGGCGTCGCCGCTGAGGCTGGAATGGGTCGGCTCGTTGCCCAGGCTCTGGACCTGATTGATCAGGGTCAGGGCATGGGTCTTCGGATCGATGGAATAACTGCTGACGCGACCGACCGGGTCTTTCTGGCCAGGACCGTTTTCGTTGACCACGAACAGCCGGCGCTGATCCTTCGACAGGGTCAGCCATGACGGGTTTTCGCTCTTGATCACTTGCAGTGGTTTGGTGTCGATCTGGCCGGTGGCGCTGTCGAAGCTCATCCGGTAGATGCCTTCGCTGGTATCGGCGGTGTAGGAGCCCACCAAAAACTGGAAGCTCTCGGCCGAGGCGCTGGAAAGGCCCATCGCGCCGACGCTGCCGGCCATCAGCAATGGCCAGAATTTACGCATGTTCATTCGGTTTCTTCCTCGTCGTCGGCGCTGCTCAGTACATCACCGAGGCACACCAAGCGGTGCTCGCCAACGGTTTTGGTGTCGCTGGCAAAACCGACGATCAGCCAACTCTGCAAATCTTGATCAAACGTCGCCGCTGCCACCTGCGCCGGGGTGAACTCCCAATGCTTGGCTGCCCGGCCATCGATGCATTCGATGTGCAGGTTGTCGTCTTCGTCGAGGGCGAATTCGAAAGCGTGCAGGCCGTCGATTTCGACCATACCGCAGTGTTCGAGGGCGTTGAGAAGGGTGTCGGTTACGGCAGTCATGGCAATCATGTCTTTCAGGGGGAAAGGGGCAATGATAGCTCAAAGCAGCTGCTGAGCCTGCCTGTGGGAGCGAGCCTGCTCGCGATAGCGGTGCATCAGTCGACATACATGTCGCCTGACGATCGCGAGCAGGCTCGCTCCCCCCATTGACTGGGTTCGGCGGTTAGAGGGCATCGCGCGATGGCTTGCCATCGACCAGCCGCTGTATGCGCAACGGGTTGGCGTTTTTCAGCGGTTCCGGCAGCAGACTGTCGGGGTAGTTCTGGAAGCACACCGGACGCAGGAATCGATCGATCGCCAGCGTGCCCACCGAAGTGCCGCGGGCATCGGAGGTCGCCGGATAAGGCCCGCCGTGCACCATCGAATCGCACACTTCGACACCGGTCGGATAACCATTGAGCAGGATCCGTCCGACCTTCTGTTCCAGCAACGGCGTCAGCTCCGGGAAGCGCTCGAAATCCGTCTGCTCGCCGATGATGGTCGCCGTCAGTTGCCCGTGCAGGCCCTGCAACGCCGCGCTCAACTGCGCCTTGTCGGCCACTTCAACGATCACCGTGGTCGGGCCGAACACTTCTTCCTGCAGCACTTCATCGCCATCGACCAGCAGGCTGACATCGGCCTTGAACAACTGCGGCTGCGCCTGATTGCCCTGCTGCGGATTGCCCGCCAGATGCTCGATGCCGGCGTGCGCCAGGAGTTTTTCCAGGCCTTTGCCGTAGCTGCCGAGGGTGCCGGCATTGAGCATGGTTTGCGCCGGTTGATCACCGATCAGCGCCGCGACTTGCTCAACGAATGCGGTGAACTGTGGCGAACGGATGCCGATCACCAGGCCCGGGTTGGTACAGAACTGACCGCAGCCCTGCACCACCGACGCGGTGAGATCGCGAGCAACGGTTTCCGAGCGCACGGCCAGGGCCTCGGGCAACACGATCACCGGGTTGATGCTCGACATCTCGGCGAACACCGGAATCGGTTGAGGGCGCGCGGCGGCCATGTCACACAGCGCCCGTCCACCGCGCAGCGAGCCGGTGAAACCCACGGCCAGAATCGCAGGATGCTTGACCAGCCATTCGCCGACGCCACCGCCGTAGATCATGTTGAACACGCCGGCCGGCATAGCGGTTTTTTCTGCTGCACGGATCAACGCGTCGGCAACCAATTCGGCCGTGGCCATATGACCGCTGTGAGCCTTGAACACCACCGGGCAACCGGCCGCCAGCGCCGACGCGGTATCGCCGCCAGCAGTGGAGAACGCCAGCGGAAAATTGCTGGCGCCGAACACCGCCACCGGCCCCAGGCCGATACGGTACTGACGCAGATCCGGACGCGGCAACGGCTGACGATCCGGCAATGGCAGGTCGATGCGTGCACCGTAGAAATCACCGCGCCGCAGGACTTTGGCGAACAAGCGCATCTGGCCGCTGGTGCGCCCTCTTTCGCCTTGAATCCGCCCGGCCGGCAGCGCGGTTTCGCGACAGACCACGGCGACGAAATCATCACCCAGTGCGTCCAGCTCATCGGCAATCGCATCGAGAAACTGCGCACGGCGTTCGGCGCTGAGGCTGCGATACGCCGGATACGCCGCCGCAGCGGCCTTGGCGGCGGCGTCGACTTCCGCTTCCGTGGCCTGAATGAAATCGTGGGGCAGTGCTTCGCCCGTGGTGGCGTCGACGCTTTGCAGCTTGACGTTGCCCGCCGCGCTGCGACGACCGCCGATGTAGTTGTGACCGAGAATCTGAGTCATGGGATCTCCTTAAAGGGTGCCGATGCTGTCCGGTTCGAATGCCGCTGCAACCGGGGCGATGCCGTTGACCAGCGGTGCGCCGAATTCAGCCTGGCTGATCTCGAAGACGTCGCCGGGCTGAGTGCGGATGCCATCGGCGAACGACAGGGTCGCGGTGCCGAAAAAGTGAATGTGCACGTCGCCAGGACGCAGGAACTGGCGGTACTTGAAGTGGTGGTATTCGAGGTTCGCCAGACTGTGGCACATGTTGGCCTCGCCGCTGAGGAACTCGTTCTGCCACAGCACTTCGCCGTCGCGCAGGATGCGACTGGTGCCCGCCAGGTGTTGAGGCAATTCACCCGTGCGAAGTTCCGGGCCGTAGCTGCAACTGCGCAGCTTGGAGTGGGCCAGGTACAGGTAATTCTTGCGTTCCATGACGTGATCGGAGAACTCGTTGCCCACCGCAAACCCGAGGCGATACGGCCTGCCGTCGTGGCCGATGATGTAGAGGCCGGCCATCTCCGGCTCCTCGCCGGCGTCTTCGGCAAACGGCGGCAGCGGGAACGGCTGACCGGGACGCACAACGATGCTGCCGTCGCCCTTGTAGAACCATTCCGGCTGCACCCCGGCCTGCCCCGCCGCCGGTTTTCCACCCTCCACCCCCCACTTGAAGATGCGCATGGTGTCGGTCATCGCCGCTTCGTCGCCGGCCTGCTGGTGCATCTTGTCCCGGGCCGACGCGCTGCCGAGGTGCGTGAGGCCGGTGCCGCTGACCAGCAAGTGCGCCGGGTCCGGGTGATCCAGTGGCGGCAGGATCCGCAGTTGGGCCAGCAACTCGGCGTAATCATGGCTGATGCCCAGGCCGAGGGTCTGCACTTGCTGCGCGAGCGTGTTGCCGGCCTCGATTGCCGCCAGGGCAAGATCACGAACCGTGCGCGCATCCTGCACTTCACGCACCAGACCGTCCTCGACCACCCCGACACGGCGCTCGCCGTTACTCAATTCGAATTGAACCAGATGCATAAATCCTCTCCTATTCCCTCAAAAACACAGCGCTCCCACAGGGGCCAGTGTTGATCATTCAGGTGCGCGTCGCACCGCGTGCGCTCGCTGCAAATTGCTCGACTGGCAGCACATGCTTGCGCTCCAGCAAGCGATAAACGACGCCCGTCAGAATCAGCCCGAACACCATCACCCCGGACAGGAAGTACAGGCCCGAAGCGAGGTTGCCGGTGTATTCCTTCAGCGCGCCGATCACGAACGGGCCGATGTAACCGCCGAGGTTGCCCACCGAGTTGATCAAGGCGATCCCGGCCGCCGCGCTGGCACCGGCAAAGAATCGGCCCGGCAGCGTCCAGAACACCGCCGTGCAGGAAAACAACGCAAACGCCACTAGACACAACGCCGCCAGTTGCGCCACCGGCAACGACAGCCAGGCGCTGAGGAACAGGCCCATGGCACCCAGCACATAGAGCACCGCCAGATGGCCGTAGCGGTCGTTCAAACGGTCGGAACTGCGCGGAATGATCAGCAGGCCGATGATCCCGAAAATGTACGGCACCGAGGACACGAAACCGGTGACCAGATCACTGCCGCCAAACTGTTTGATCAGGGTCGGCAACCACAGGCCCAGGCCATAGATGCTCAGGGTCACCGGCAGGTAGAACAGCGCCAGCAGCAATACGCGTTTGTCTTTCAGCGCATGCAGCGGATTGCCGTGACGGGTCTGGCCGTATTCCTGCAAGTCCTTTTTCAGCTCGCCGGTCAGCCAGTCCTTCTCGGCCTGGTCCATCCATTTCACTTGCTGCGGGCCGTCCGGCAGCCAGTGCAATACCGGCCAGGTCAGCAGGATCGCCGGGGTGCCGATAACGATGAACAACCACTGCCAGCCGTGCAGGCCGAGGATGCCGTCCATGCCCAGCAAACCGCCCGAAACGGGGCCGGTGATCATCATCGCGATGGGTTGGGACAGGATGAACAGCCCGAGGATCTTGCCGCGGTGGCGCACCGGGAACCATTGGGTGATGTAGTAAAGAACGCCGGGAAAGAAACCCGCCTCCGCCGCGCCGAGCAGAAAGCGCATCACGTAGAAACTGTGCGGGCCCTGAACGAAGGCCATGCCGATGGTGATCGCGCCCCAAGTGATCATGATCCGCGCAAACCAGCGCCGCGCGCCGAAGCGTTCGAGCATCAGGTTGCTGGGGATTTCAAACAGAAAGTAGCCGATGAAAAACAGCCCGGCGCCAAGGCCGTAGGCGGCATCGCCGATGCCGATGTCGGCGCCCATGTGCAGCTTGGCGAAGCCGACGGCAGAGCGATCCACATAGGCGATCAGGTACAGCAGGATCAGGAAGGGAATCAGTTTCAACGTGATGCGCCGGACAAGCCGCAGTTCCTGGCTCATGAGATCGGTCTCCGATTGTTGTTTTTATGGAACCTCGGGGGACGCCTCTCGCGGAAAACCGCCAGGGCCGTCCCTCCGTCGAAATCGACTATATAGTAATACTAATTACGCAACAACACTTCCAAACCGGTGATTTTGCGCTTATGTTTAGTCAAAGCTCGCAAACAATAGTCTTACAATAAGAGAATCGATCATGTCTGATAAGAAACCCACCCTGCGCTCCGCCCAATGGTTTGGCACGGCCGACAAGAACGGCTTCATGTACCGCAGCTGGATGAAGAATCAGGGCATCGCCGACCATCAGTTTCACGGCAAGCCGATCATCGGCATCTGCAACACCTGGTCGGAACTGACCCCGTGCAACGCGCACTTCCGCCAGATCGCGGAACACGTCAAACGCGGGGTGATCGAGGCTGGCGGCTTCCCGGTGGAATTCCCGGTGTTCTCCAATGGCGAATCGAACCTGCGCCCGACCGCCATGCTCACCCGCAACCTGGCGAGCATGGACGTCGAGGAAGCGATTCGCGGCAATCCGATTGACGGCGTGGTGCTGCTGACCGGTTGCGACAAGACCACCCCGGCCCTGCTGATGGGCGCGGCCAGTTGCGACGTACCGGCGATCGTCGTCACCGGCGGGCCGATGCTCAACGGCAAGCACAAGGGCAAGGACATCGGCTCCGGCACCGTGGTCTGGCAGCTCAGCGAACAGGTCAAGGCCGGCACCATCACGATTGACGATTTCCTCGCGGCCGAGGGCGGCATGTCCCGCTCGGCCGGCACCTGCAACACCATGGGCACCGCGTCGACCATGGCCTGCATGGCCGAAGCACTCGGCACTTCCCTGCCGCACAACGCGGCGATTCCGGCGGTGGATGCGCGGCGCTATGTGCTGGCGCACATGTCCGGCATGCGTGCGGTGGAGATGGTTCGTGAGGATCTGAAACTGTCGAAGATCCTGACCAAGGAAGCCTTCGAAAACGCGATCCGGGTCAACGCGGCCATTGGCGGTTCGACCAACGCGGTAATCCACCTCAAAGCCATCGCCGGGCGCATCGGCGTCGAGCTGGATCTGGACGACTGGACGCGCATCGGTCGCGGCATGCCGACCATCGTCGACCTGCAACCGTCCGGGCGTTTCCTGATGGAGGAGTTCTACTACGCGGGCGGTTTGCCGGCCGTGCTGCGCCGCCTCGGTGAGGCCAATCTGATTCCCAATCCAAATGCATTGACCGTCAACGGCAAATCCATCGGCGAGAACACCAAGGACGCACCGATCTACGGTGAAGACGAAGTGATCCGCACCCTCGACAATCCGATCCGCGCCGACGGCGGCATCTGTGTGTTGCGCGGCAACCTGGCGCCACTGGGCGCGGTGCTCAAGCCGTCAGCCGCCACGCCGGAACTGATGCAACACCGTGGGCGCGCGGTGGTGTTCGAGAATTTCGACATGTACAAGGCGCGGATCAACGACCCGGAACTGGACGTCGATGCGGACTCGATTCTGGTGATGAAGAACTGCGGGCCGAAGGGTTATCCGGGCATGGCCGAAGTCGGCAACATGGGTTTGCCGGCCAAGCTGCTGGCGCAGGGCGTGACCGACATGGTGCGCATCTCCGACGCACGGATGAGCGGCACCGCGTATGGCACCGTTGTCTTGCACGTAGCTCCGGAAGCGGCGGCCGGCGGGCCTTTGGCGGCGGTGAAGGAAGGCGACTGGATCGAGCTGGACTGCGCCAGCGGGCGTTTGCATCTGGACATTCCGGACGCTGAACTGGCGGCGCGCATGGCGGATCTGCAACCGCCGCAGCAGCTGTTGGTGGGTGGGTATCGTCAGTTGTACATCGACCATGTGCTGCAGGCGGATCAGGGTTGCGATTTCGACTTCCTGGTAGGTTGCCGAGGGGCTGAAGTCCCGCGCCATTCTCACTAAAACCGCCATCCTTTTGTGGGAGCCAGCCTGCTGGCGATGGCGATCTGTCAGTTGATATTCATATTGACTGATACACCGCTATCGCTGGCAAGCCAGCTCCCACATTTGCTTTGTGTATCCACCTCAAGATTGTGTCGTGCCTGCTATGATGCGCGGCATCTCCATCGCTCAGGATCGCGCCACTCCCTATGGATTACCGCAAACCTTCCGACCGTAAAAGCATGCACTCGCGCATCGTCCAGGAACTGGGCATGCAGATTGTTTCCGGACGTTTTCTGCCCTGCGACAAACTGCCCGCCGAAGCCCTGCTCTGCGAGGAGTACGCGGTCAGCCGGCCGGTGTTGCGCGAAGCCACGCGAGTGCTGGTCGCCAAGGGCCTGGTGTATTCCAAACCCCGCGTCGGCACCGTGGTCAAGCCGCGCCGCGAATGGCACATGCTCGACCCGGACGTATTGCACTGGTTGATGCAAAGCAGCCCGCAGAACGAGTTCTTCAACGTCCTGACCAGCGTGCGCAGCATCATCGAACCGGCCGCCGCCGCCCTCGCCGCCCAGCATGCGACCGATGCCGACATTGCCGCCATCAACGAAGCCTATCAACGCATGGAGGCCGCGCCGACGCCGGAAGCCTTGTTGCAGCCGGATCTGGATTTCCATAGCCGGATTGCCGATGCGACGCACAACGATTTGCTGGCGAACCTGTGCAACATGCTCGCGGTGGCGATTGCCGAGGCATTGAAGCATTCCAATCAACGGCCGAATCTGCATGAGTTGGCGTTGCCGCGGCATAAGGCGATTCTGACGGCGATCGAGAATCGTGATGCGTTGGGGGCTCGGCATGCGACGTTGGTGCAGTTGGATGATGCGCGCAGTGCCTTGAGTGTTGTGCTGGGGGCGGATCTTTCTTAAGCCTTGAGACCGCTTGCCCTCACCCTAGCCCTCTCCCAGAGGGAGAGGGAACCGATTGGGGGATACTTGAGAGATACGCCGACTTGAACGATCCGCTTTGAATCCATAATCGACTCGGTTTTTCAGGTCGATGTATCACGCGAGACATTGCGGTCAGTCCCCTCTCCCTCCGGGAGAGGGCTAGGGTGAGGGGCTTTTGATCTTGCCCCATAAAAAAGCCGCAACCCTTCAAGGTTGCGGCTTTTTCATTTCAGCCAAACGGATCAGTGAGCAAACAACGAATTGCCCTTCTGCCCTGCCAGTTTCTCCGGCTTGATCAGGAACTTCGCCAGTGCCGGCAGCAGCCACAGCGCACCGAACATGTTCCACAGCAGCATGAAGGTCAGCATCAGGCCCATGTCGGCCTGGAACTTGATCGCCGAGAAGATCCAGGTGCATACACCAATGGCCAGGCACAGGCCGGTGAACAGCACCGCCTTACCGGTGGATTTCAGGGTCTGGTAATAGGCTTCCTGCAACGGCAAACCGGCACGCAGGAAACTTTCCAGACGGCTGTAGATGTAGATGCCGTAGTCCACGCCGATCCCCACGCCCAGCGCCACCACCGGCAACGTCGCAACTTTCACGCCGATGCCCATGAACGCCATCAGCGCGTTGCCCAGCACCGAGGTCAGCACCAGCGGCAGCACGATGCACAGGGTCGCCGCCCACGAGCGGAAGGTGATCATGCACATGACCGCCACGCAGATGTACACCAGGATCAGGATGGTCAGCTCGGACTTCTTGATCACCTCGTTGGTGGCCGCTTCGATGCCGGCGTTACCGGCAGCGAGGATGAATTCCAGGCCTTCCTTGTTGTTTTCCTTGGCGAAGTCCTGCACCGCATGCACCGCCCGATCCAGGGTTTCAGCCTTGTGGTCGTTGAGGAACACCAACACCGGCGCCAGCGAGCAGCTGTTGTTGTACAGGCCGTCGGCCCGGGCGATGGAGTTGTTCAGCACGTCCGGGTTGCGCGACAGGGTTTCCCATTTCAGGTTGCCCTCGTTCATGCCCTTGATCATCTGCTTGGACACGGTCACCAGCGAGATCGCCGACTGCACGCCCTCGGTGTTCTGCATCTTCCACATCAGCTCGTCGATCGGCGCCATGGCTTCATAACGCGAGCAGCCTTCGGACTTGGTCTTGACCATCACCACCAGCACATCGGAGCTGGTCGAGTAGTTATTGATGATGAAGTTGTTGTCCTTGTTGTAGCGTGAGTCCGGACGCAGTTCCGGCGCGCCCTGGTCGAGGTCGCCGATCTTCAGGTTCTGGCTGTACCAGAGGCCGCCACCGAAGGCGACCAGCGCCAAAGCGATGGAGATCGGCGCGACTTTCGGGTTGGCGAAGTTCGACAGCAGGCGCCAGAACGGATGTTCGCGGTGCGCGTCCTTCTTGCTCTTGGCAATGGCGCGCTTGCTGATGCCGACATAGGAAATCGCCACCGGCAGCAGGATCAGGTTGGTGAACACGATCACCGCCACGCCGATGGAAGCGCCGATAGCCAGCTCGCGGATCACCCCGATGTCGATGATCAGCAGTGTGATGAAGCCGACGGCGTCCGCCAGAATCGCGATCATCCCCGGCAGGAACAACTGACGGAAGGTCCGCCGTGCGGCCGTCAACGCGTTGTCCGCCTCACCGGATTGCAGGGCGATACCGTTGATTTTCTGCACGCCGTGGGAAATGCCGATGGCGAAGATCAGGAACGGCACCAGCATCGAATACGGATCGAGGCCGAACCCGAAGAAGTGCATCAACCCGAGTTGCCAGACCACCGCCACCAGCGTGGTGCTCAACACCGCCACGGTGCTGCGCAGGCAGTTGGTGAACCACAACAGCAGGATCAGGGTGATGACGAAGGCGATGCCGAAGAACATCACCACCATCACCAGGCCGTCGATCAGGTCACCGACCTTCTTGGCGAAACCGACGATGTGGATCTTGACGTTGGGGTTCTGCGCTTCGAACTTGTTGCGGATCTTGTCTTCGAGCTCATGGGAGAACTGGCGATAGTCCAGCGCCAGCAACTTGCCTTGGTCCTGCGGGTCCGGGTAGGACTCCAGCAGCGGGATGTCGACAATACTCGACTTGAAGTCGTTGGCCACCAGACGCCCGACCTGACCGGACTTGAGCACGTTGTTGCGCAGCAGATCGAGGCTGTCCTGGGAGCCGTTGTAGCTTTGCGGGATCACTTCGCCGCCGGCAAAACCTTCCTCGGTCACTTCGGTCCAGCGCACGCTCGGGCTCCACAGCGACTTGAGGCCGGAACGGTCGACGCCGGAGATGTAGAACACCTCGTCGTTGATCTGGCGCAGGGTCTCCATGTACTCCCTGGAGAAGATGTCGCCGTCCTTCGCTTCCACCGAAATGCGCACGGTGTTGCCCAGGTTCGCCAGATCGTTGCGGTGCTCCATCATTTTTTCAATGAACGGATGCTTGAGCGGGATCATCTTTTCGAAACTGGTGGACGGACGGATCAGCGTGGCCTGCCAGAACAGGAAAATGCTGACCAGCAGGCAGATCACGATCACTGCCGGGCGGTTGTTGAAGATCAGGCGCTCGAGAAACGTCGCCTTGTCCTGATGATGAGTGCTCAAGGAAGTCATAGCCCCGCCTTCTTATTATTGATTCGGCTCATTTGCCCAGCTCGGCGCCGTTCGGCGAAGTGACCCGGACGCCACCCTGCCCGCTCAGGATCAGATTGCCGTTGCCGGCGGCGGTGACCGACGACAGCGAGATGCGATCCGGACGGTTGAACACGCTGAAGGTTTCGCCGTTGTCGCTGCTGCTGACCACCGAGCCGCCGTTGCCGACGATGACGATGGAGCCGTCCGCAAGCAGTGTGGCACCGGACAGGCCGAACTCCAGCGAACCGCGCGCGGCTTTCAGTTCGACCTGTTCCCAGGTGCTGCCGAAATCGGTGGAGCGGTAAAGGTTGCCCCGCAGACCGTAGGCCAGCAGGGTTTGCGGCTGCGCCGTACCGATCACGCCGAACAGCGAGCCTTCGTACGGGCCTTCGAGTTTTTCCCAGGTCTGGCCCCAGTCGGCGGAGCGGAACATGCTGCCCGACTCGCCAACGATGAACAGACCGGCGTCTTTTACCGCGCCGATGGCGTTTAGGTGGAACTGGTCTTCGTTGTCGAGGCGATCACTGACGTCTTCCCAGTGCTTGCCGCCATCGGTGGTTTCCAGCAGCGCGCCGTAGGCACCCACCGCCAGGCCGCTGTTGACGTCCTTGAACCAGACGTCGAGCAGCGGCGATTCGCGCTTGAGGTCTTCGAACTGTTTGGTCCAGGTCAGGCCGCCGTCTTCGCTGGCGAGGATCTGCGCGTCGTGGCCGACGGCCCAGCCGTGCTTGTCATCGACGAAATACACGGCGGTCAGCAACTGGCGGCTCGGCACCTTGGCCTGGGTCCAGGTCTTGCCCTGGTCGTCGGAATAGAGAATGTGCCCACGATCCCCGACCGCCACCAGGCGGGTTCCGGCGTGAACGACATCGAGCATCAGGCTTTTCGAGGCCTTGGCCGATTCGGTGGAATAGACCACGTCGGCTGGCGCTCCGGCGGCGAGAACCGGCGCCGACAATGTGGCAAAGCCCAGCAGAGAGAGTGCTGTGGCCAGCAACGCGGTGTTGCGTAACGCCGGCGGGCGGCAACGACTCATAGACCTTCCCCTGTTTATTATTGTTGGTCATGGACCTTAAGGGCGCCGCAAGGGTGCTCACGGTGACTGCCTGGTCACAAGCATAGTCCTGAAACCCGCTGTCCAGAGCCCCTTCGGAAGCTGGCTCATCCTATCGGGCATTCGAAACGTCTGACAATCGGCGCAACGTTATCTTTTGTTAACCGAAAGGGACTACAGCGGCGGCTGAATGCGCGGGCATTCGTCCGACTGATGGCGGGGATTCTTGCGAGGGGGACTTGCACGATCGGTATTATGGTATACCATCAGACGCACAGACACTCTTTATCCCCTACGGAGCAGCTCATGAGTTTCGAAATTCGCAAGATCGTCAGCTATGTCGAAGAGACCTTCATTGAAGGCGGCAAGGCGTCCGACACCCCGGTGACCATGGTCGGCCTGGCCGTCGTGATGAAGAACCCGTGGGTCGGCAATGGGTTTGTCGAAGACCTCAAGCCGCAGATCCGCGCCAATTGTTCGGATCTCGGCGCGATGATGGTCGAGCGTCTGGTGGGGATCATCGGCGGCGCCGAGAAGATCGAGGCTTACGGCAAAGCCGCGGTCGTCGGTGCCGATGGCGAAATCGAGCACGCGTCGGCGGTGATCCACACCCTGCGCTTCGGCAACCACTACCGCGAAGCGGTCAAGGCCAAGAGCTACCTGAGCTTCACCAACAAGCGCGGCGGTCCGGGCACTTCGATTCAGATTCCGATGATGCACAAGGATGACGAAGGCCTGCGCTCGCACTACATCACCCTGGAAATGCAGATCGAAGACGCCCCGCGCGCCGACGAAATCGTCGTGGTGCTCGGTTGCGCCGACGGTGGTCGCCTGCACCCGCGCATCGGCAACCGCTACATCGATCTGGAAGAACTGGCCGCCGAAAAAGCCCAGTAACCACAATAAAAAAGGCATTGCAGGAGCGCTCCATGATTCGGCTCACCGCTGAACTCACCCCGGCCGGCACCAGTTATCTGGCGACAGGCGTTGGCCAACCCGTGGTGTTGATCCACGGCGTAGGCCTGAACAAAGAAATGTGGGGCGGCCAGATCGTTGGCCTGGCCACGCAATACCGGGTGATCGCCTACGACATGCTCGGCCATGGCGCCAGCCCGCGACCGGCCAGCGGTACCGCCCTGCTCGGTTACGCTGATCAGTTGCTGGAGCTGCTTGACCACCTGCAATTGCCCGAGGCGTCGGTGATCGGTTTTTCCATGGGCGGTCTGGTGGCGCGGGCGTTTGCCCTGCATTACCCGGAACGCCTGAAAAGCCTGGTGGTGCTCAATAGCGTGTTCAACCGCAGCGAAGAACAGCGCGCCGGGGTCATCGCCCGTACCGCGCAGGCTGCCGAACACGGGCCGGACGCGAATGCCGAAGCGGCGCTGTCGCGCTGGTTCAGCCGTGAATATCAGGCGGCCAACCCGGCGCAGATCGCTGCGATCCGCCAGACCCTGGCTGGCAATGATCCGCAAGGCTATCTGACCACCTACGAACTGTTCGCCACCCAGGACATGTACCGTGCCGACGACCTGGGCAGCATCCAGGCGCCGACGCTGATCGCCACCGGCGAGCTGGACCCCGGATCGACCCCGGAAATGGCCGAGCAACTGGCCGCGCGCATTCCCGGCGCGAAGGTTGCCGTGCTGCCCGAGCAACGGCATATGATGCCGGTAGAGTCGCCACGGCTGGTAAACCAGACGCTGCTGGAATTTCTCGACACCGCATACGCCCGACAAAACCATATAAAGGGGATCGTTGCATGACGCTCGCACGCTTCCAGATGTGCATCGGCGGAGAATGGGTCGACGCCCTCTCCGGCAAGACTTTCGAAAGCCTCAACCCGGCGCTGGCCGAACCCTGGGCCGAATTGCCCGACGCAGATGAGGCCGACGTCGAACGCGCCGTGCAAGCCGCACAGACCGCCTTCGACAGCCCGGCATGGCGTGGTTTGACCGCCACCGCGCGCGGCAAACTGCTGCGTCGTCTCGGTGACCTGATCGCTGAAAACAAGGAACAACTGGCGCAGCTGGAAAGCCGCGACAACGGCAAACTGATCCGCGAAACCCGCGGTCAGGTGGGTTATCTGCCGGAGTTCTTCCACTACACCGCCGGCCTCGCCGACAAGCTCGAAGGCGGCACCCTGCCGCTGGATAAGCCCGATCTGTTCGCCTACACCGTGCACGAAGCCATGGGCGTGGTCGCCGCGATCATTCCCTGGAACAGCCCGCTTTACCTGACCGCGATCAAACTGGCGCCGGCGCTGGCGGCGGGCAACACCATCGTGATCAAACCGTCCGAGCATGCCTCGGCGACCATTCTGGAGCTGGCGCGCCTGGCCCTCGAAGCCGGGATTCCGCCGGGGGTGGTCAACGTCGTCACCGGCTACGGCCCGAGCACTGGCGCCGCCCTCACCCGTCATCCGCTGGTCCGCAAGATCGCCTTCACCGGCGGCGCGGCCACGGCCCGGCATGTGGTGCGCAGCAGCGCCGAGAACTTCGCCAAGCTGTCGCTGGAACTGGGCGGCAAGTCACCGAACATCATCTTCGCCGACGCCGATCTCGACAGCGCGATCAACGGCGCCATCGCCGGGATCTATGCCGCATCCGGGCAGAGCTGCGTATCCGGTTCGCGACTGCTGGTGCAGGACGAAATCTACGACGAGTTCGTCAGCCGACTGGTGGAACGCGCCCAGCGCATCCGCATCGGCAATCCGCAAGACGACAACAGCGAAATGGGCCCGATGGCTACCGCGCAGCAACTGGCGGTGGTGGAGGGTCTGGTGGCTGATGCGATTGCCGAAGGTGCACGCCTGCGTCTGGGTGGCAAGCGTCCGAGTGGCGTGGGTGACGGCTGGTTCTACGAACCGACGCTGTTCGAATGCGATCGCAACTCGATGAAGATCATGCAGGAAGAAGTCTTTGGTCCGGTGGCCTCGGTGATCCGTTTCAAGGACGAAGCCGAAGCGCTGGCGATTGCCAACGACTCGCAGTTCGGCCTCGCTGCCGGCATCTGGACCCGCGATCTGGGTCGTGCCCATCGCCTGGCCCGGGACGTGCGCTCGGGGATTATCTGGGTCAACACTTACCGCGCGGTGTCGGCAATGGCACCGATCGGCGGCTTCAAGAACAGTGGCTATGGACGCGAAAGCGGCATCGATTCGGTGCTGGCCTACACCGAACTGAAAACGGTGTGGATCAACCTCTCCCAGGCGCCGATGCCTGATCCGTTTGTGATGCGTTAGGAGTCCTGCGACATGATCGAACCCGGCATTTACAAAGACGTCATGAGCTCGTTTCCGTCCGGGGTCACGGTGGTCACCACCCTCGACCCGGACGGCGGCATCGTCGGCATCACCGCCAGCGCCTTCAGTGCGCTGTCGATTGATCCGGCGCTGGTGCTGTTCTGTCCCAACTACGCCTCCGACACTTACCCGGTACTGCGCGACAGCAAGAAGTTCGCGATTCATTTGCTGTCCGCCGACCAGACCGCCGAGGCCTATGCCTTCGCCGGCAAAGGCAAGGACAAGGCCAACGGCATCGAGTGGCATTTGAGCGAGCTCGGTAACCCGATCCTCGCCAAGGCCACGGCGATCATCGAGTGCGAACTGTGGCGCGAATACGACGGTGGCGATCACGCGATCATCGTTGGCGCAGTGAAGAACCTGATCCTGCCGGAGCAGCCGGTGACGCCGATGATCTATCACAAGGGCAAGCTCGGCGCATTGCCGACCTTGGCCTGACAGATTCACACAAATTCCACTGTGGGAGCGGGCTTGCTCGCGAAGGCGTCGTGTCAGCCGACACCTATGTTGAATGAGCTACCGCATTCGCGAGCAAGCCCGCTCCCACAAGGGAATTGTGGTGATTGGAGGATTTATGAGTAACGAGAAGTACGAAAAGGGCCTGAAGATCCGCACCCAGGTGCTGGGCGAAGCCTATGTGCAGCGCTCGATCGAGAACGCCGACGACTTCACCCGCCCGCTGCAGGAAATGGTCACCGAATACTGCTGGGGCCACGTCTGGGGACGTGAAGGCCTGTCGCTCAAGGAGCGCAGCATGATCAACCTGGCGATGATCTCGGCGCTCAACCGTCCGCACGAACTGAAACTGCATGTGCGCGGCGCCTTGCGTAACGGCCTGAGTCGTGAGCAAATACGCGAAATTCTGCTTCAGGTCGGTATTTATTGCGGCGTCCCGGCAGCCGTGGACAGTTTCCGGCTCGCCCGTGAAGCCTTCGCCGAAGCCGACGCCGAGGCCTCCAGTTAACCCCTCGGCTGTTTTGATGCCCGTCTGGCATGGACAGCCACCTTAAAGAGCGGACCCCATGAAACGCCTGCCACTCGACGACAGCTTCAAGGTCAATCGCAACCCCGTCACCCTGCGCGAAATCGTGCTGGATAAACTGCGAAGCGCCATCATGAACTTCCAGCTGCTGCCGGGCGATCGCCTGGTGGAGCGCGATCTGTGCGATCGCCTGGGCGTGAGCCGTACGTCGGTGCGTGAAGCCTTGCGTCACCTGGAATCCGAAGGCCTGGTGGAATTCGCCGACGCCAAGGGGCCGCGCGTGGCGATCATCACCCTCGCCGATGCCGTCGACATCTATGAACTGCGCTGCGTGCTCGAAGGCCTGATCGTCCAGCTGTTCACCCTGCGCGCCAAGGCCAAGGACATCAAGGCCCTGGAAAAAGCCCTCGACGAGAACCGCAAGGCACTCAAGGACGGAGAGTTGCAGCAGGTGATCGACTCGGTGCAGGGTTTCTACGACGTGCTGCTGGAAGGTTCCGGCAACCATGTTGCGGCCACTCAGCTGCGTCAGTTACAGGCGCGTATCAGCTACCTGCGGGCGACCTCGGTGTCCCAGGAAAATCGTCGCGGCGCCAGTAATCACGAGATGGAAAAAATGGTCGAGGCGATCAAGAGCGGCGATCCGCTGGCGGCGCATCAGGCGTGCGTCGATCACGTTCGCGCCGCGGCTGCCGTGGCCCTCGATTACCTCAAGCGCAAGCAGGAAGAGACCGGCACCGATCTCAAGAGCACTCCGCCGATCACCCTGCCCATCGCGCTGAAAGAACCGCGCATAGGTCACTGACATGTTCAGCCCGAGCTTTTGCCCGAAATGCGGTGGCGCTGACCTCGGTCAGCAGGTGCCGCCGGGCGATACGCACGAGCGCCTGATGTGCCGCGGCTGCGGCTACATCCACTATGTGAACCCGAAAATCATCGCCGGCTGCATCATCGAACAGGACGGCAAATACCTCTTGTGCCAACGGGCGATTCCCCCGCGTCCCGGCACCTGGACCCTGCCCGCCGGTTTCATGGAAAGCGGCGAAACCACCGAGCAGGCCGCCCTGCGCGAAGTCTGGGAAGAAAGCGGCGTACGCGCGGAAATCGTCTCGCCGTACTCGATCTTCAGCGTGCCGAAGATCAGCGAGGTCTACATCATCTTCCGCGCCCTAGCGCTGGAGATCACCGGCGAGTACGGCCCGGAAACCCTCGCCTGCAAATTCTTCGCCCCCGAAGACATCCCGTGGGAGCAGATCTACTACCCGGCGATCCGGCAGATCCTCGAACGCTACATCGAGGAACGCCAGGCCGGGGTGTATGGCATGTACATGGGCAATGACGACAGCGGCAAAATTCATTTCATGCGCTGATTAAACGTCACTTGCCAGAGATGCAGAGCTGGATCCGGGTCCTCGACAGTTGCTCACTCAATCCGGCATCGCACGAATGATATCCGCCAAATCATCTTTGGTGATTTCATTGGCTTTGAGAGCAGCGAAGATGTCTTTCTTGGAGAGCGGGAAACGTTTGAAAATGTCCTTCAAGGTATCGGCATCAATATTGGAGAGCCAAAGAGGATCAATAAAAGAACCGCCATATTCAGGCTTCATCGGGATTTCTTCGTGGGCAATGGCACCTTTGTGATTCAGATACACAACATAACGATCGTGCCCTTCAGGAAAGCTTTTATCGTGATATAGCGTTGTCCCCATCGGCAGGACATAGTAATTGTCATCGCCACCTTGCCCTTCGATCAGCAGGGGTTCTTTGGTTTTAATCATCTCCAGATCGCATCCCTTCGCACTGTTTCCGAAAATCAGAAAAGCCAGAAAGACTGCATTTACCAATAGAGCAGCCACTAGCCAGAGACCTACTCGCTTACCTGCAAACATCCCTTTTGTCTCGCGCATCAATATTCCCTTAGAGCACATCGTGCATAACCGCAGGCATTAAATTCCGTCCGGCGGGCGATCTCCTGATCCAGAAAAAAATCAAAAGATCGCGGCCACGTTCGATTCTGTAGTTCCTGCGGGTTTACAAGCAAGACGTTACGGCGCCACCCCTTCCACAATAACGATCTCCGCCCTCGCCCACTCCTCGCGATAGCTCTTCGCTTCCTGATACGCCGCCGAGCGATAGCACGCCACCGCCTGCTCGTAGCTGTCGAACTCGATCACCACGCTGCGCTGCGGCGTCGTCCGTCCTTCCATCGCTTCGCTGCGCCCGCCTCTGGCTAAAAACTTCGCGCCGAACTCGGCGAACGCTTTCGGCGCGCGCTGGGTGTATTGGCTGTAGTGATCGGGATCGGTGATGTCCACGTGTGCAATCCAGTACGCCTTCATAGTGACCTCTTGGTTGATTTTGTATTATGGTATACCACGAATTTCATTTACATCGAGAGTCCAGCATGGCCTTCAACAGCATCGAAGAAATCATCGAAGATTATCGCCTCGGCAAAATGGTGTTGCTGGTCGATGACGAGGATCGGGAAAACGAAGGCGACCTGCTGCTGGCCGCCGACCGTTGCACGCCCGAGGCGATCAGTTTCATGGCCCGCGAGGCTCGGGGGCTGATCTGCCTGACGTTGACTGACGATCATTGCCAGCGCCTGGGACTGGAGCAAATGGTGCCGAGCAATGGCAGCGTGTTCAGCACCGCGTTCACGGTCTCCATCGAAGCAGCGGTCGGCGTGACTACCGGCATTTCCGCCGCCGACCGCGCTTGTACGGTGGCCGCTGCGGTGGCGCCGAACGCACGCGCAGAAGACCTGGTGCAGCCCGGCCATATCTTTCCGCTACGCGCCAAGGAAGGTGGCGTGTTGACCCGTGCCGGCCACACCGAAGCCGGTTGTGATCTGGCGCGGCTGGCGGGGTTCACGCCGGCCTCGGTGATCGTCGAGGTGATGAACGACGACGGCACCATGGCCCGTCGTCCGGATCTGGAAATCTTCGCCCGCAAGCACGGGATCAAGATCGGCACCATCGCCGACCTGATCCACTATCGCCTGAGCACTGAACACACCATTGAGCGCATCGGCGAGCGGGAACTGCCGACGGTGCATGGCACGTTTCGCCTGATCACCTTCGAAGATCGCATCGAGGGTGGCGTGCACATGGCGATGGTCATGGGCGAGTTGCGCCGTGAGGAACCGACGCTGGTGCGCGTGCATGTGATCGATCCGCTGCGCGATCTGGTGGGTGCCGAGTACAGCGGGCCGTCGAACTGGACGTTGTGGGCGGCGTTGCAACGGGTCGCGGCCGAAGGGCATGGCGTGGTCGTAGTGCTGGCCAACCATGAGTCTTCCCAGGCGCTGCTGGAGCGCATTCCGCAACTGACTCAGCCGCCTCGGCAGTTCAGTCGCTCGCAATCGCGGATCTATTCGGAGGTCGGCACCGGGGCGCAGATTCTGCAGAACCTGGGCGTCGGCAAGCTGCGCCACTTGGGTCCGCCGCTGAAATATGCCGGTTTGACCGGCTACGATCTTGAGGTGGTCGAGAGCATTCCGTTCACCGAGTAAAGCAGCCCTCTCCCGGAGGGAGAGGGAGCCGACCGAGTTGTTTTACCGCTATACATCGACCTGAAACTCCGAGTCGAACTTGAGTTTTGAACAGCAAGAAGACCTTCGCCAGATAGCCGGTACGGCAAAGTGCTTGCACAAAGCTTGGAATACCATAATATGATATTCCATAGACCGGACGACCTGAAAAACCGTCCAGCTACTGCTCCCGACAGGCGGGCAACAACGCAAGCCCGCTCAAAAACACAACAATGAGGGCGTAAAAATGGTGTTGAACAAAGCTGCAACCGCGATCTTTTTCGCGGGACTGCTGAGCGTGACCGGTCAGGCCGCGATGGCCGCCGAGAGTGTGAACTTTGTCAGCTGGGGCGGTAGCACCCAGGATGCGCAGAAACAGGCCTGGGCCGATCCGTTCAGCAAGGCCAGCGGCATCACCGTCGTGCAGGACGGCCCGACCGACTACGGCAAACTCAAGGCCATGGTCGAAAGCGGCAACGTGCAATGGGACGTGGTCGACGTCGAAGCCGACTTCGCCCTGCGCGCCGCCGCCGAAGGCCTGCTCGAACCCCTCGATTTCAAACAGATCCAGCGCGACAAGATCGACCCGCGTTTTGTCAGCGACCACGGCGTCGGCTCGTTCTTCTTCTCCTTCGTCCTCGGCTACAACGAGGGCAAGCTCGGCGCCAACAAGCCGCAGGACTGGAGCGCGCTGTTCGACACCAAGACCTTCCCCGGCAAACGCGCCCTGTACAAATGGCCGAGCCCCGGCGTGCTTGAACTGGCCCTGCTCGCCGATGGCGTAGCGGCCGACAAGCTCTACCCGCTGGACCTGGATCGCGCCTTC
The DNA here is from genome assembly GCF_002112855.1 of Pseudomonas sp. B40(2017). Classification (NCBI taxonomy): domain Bacteria; kingdom Pseudomonadati; phylum Pseudomonadota; class Gammaproteobacteria; order Pseudomonadales; family Pseudomonadaceae; genus Pseudomonas; species Pseudomonas sp. B40(2017). The sequence goes on along the minus strand of NZ_NEIT01000007.1, from coordinate 496,161 downwards.
AAGAAACTCGACACCATCAAGAAAGACATCGTCTGGTGGGGTGGCGGCGCGCAGTCGCAGCAACTGCTGGCCTCCGGTGAAGCGAGCATGGGCCAGTTCTGGAACGGCCGGATCCACGCCCTGCAAGAAGACGGCGCACCGGTCGGCGTGAGCTGGAAACAGAACCTGGTCATGGCCGACATTCTGGTCGTGCCAAAGGGTTCGAAAAACAAGGACGCGGCGATGAAGTTCCTGGCCAGCGCCAGCAGTGCCAAAGGCCAGGCCGACTTCTCCAACCTGACCGCCTACGCCCCGGTCAATGTCGACAGTGTGGCGCGTCTGGACTCGACGCTGGCCCCGAACCTGCCGACTGCCTACGCTAAGGATCAGATCACTCTTGATTTCGCGTATTGGGCCAAGAACGGTCCTGCCATCGCGACACGGTGGAACGAATGGCTGGTCAAATGAAAATGGCGGCCACCGCGTCCCGTCCCTCCACTGCCACCGGGAGCGCCGCGAGCGCTGCCGGCCTGGCATCCGGCAAGGCGAGTGCAATGGCGCAAGCCCCGTCCCTCAAGCAACGCTGGCGCGGCGCCGGCAATCTCGCGCCGGCGCTGCTGTTCCTCGGTCTGTTCTTTCTCGCACCGCTGATTGGTTTGTTGCTGCGCGGCGTGCTGGAGCCGGTGCCTGGCCTTGGCAACTATGAACAACTGTTCGCCAACTCGGCGTATGCACGGGTGCTGTTCAACACCTTCTCGGTTGCGGGACTGGTGACGGTGTTCAGCCTGCTGCTGGGCTTTCCGCTGGCCTGGGCGATCACTCTGGTGCCGCGCGGCTGGGGCCGCTGGATCCTCAACATTGTGCTGCTGTCGATGTGGACCAGCCTCCTCGCCCGCACCTATTCGTGGCTGGTGCTGTTGCAGGCTTCGGGCGTCATCAACAAGGCCTTGATGGCCATGGGCATCATCGATCAGCCGCTGGAAATGGTGCACAACCTGACCGGCGTGGTGATCGGCATGAGCTACATCATGATTCCGTTCATCGTGCTGCCGTTGCAGGCGACCATGCAGGCCATCGACCCGATGATCCTGCAGGCCGGTTCGATCTGTGGCGCGAGCCCGTGGACCAATTTCTTCCGGGTGTTCCTGCCGCTGTGCCGGCCGGGTCTGGCGTCCGGCGGGTTGATGGTGTTCGTGATGTCGCTCGGTTACTACGTCACCCCGGCGCTGCTGGGCGGGGCGCAGAACATGATGCTGCCGGAATTCATCATTCAGCAGGTGCAGTCGTTCCTCAACTGGGGTCTGGCCAGCGCCGGCGCCGCGTTGCTGATCGTCATCACGCTGGTGCTGTTCTACGTCTACCTGAAGCTGCAACCGGAATCCCCGGTTGGCGCCAGTAACGCGAGGTAAACCGACATGCTCCTGACGCCCAATGCCATGAGTCGCCGGATGCGCTTCGGCCTGTATTTCACCACCGGGCTGATCGGCCTGTTCCTGCTGTTGCCGATCGTGTTCATCGTCCTGCTGTCGTTCGGTTCGTCCCAGTGGCTGGTGTTCCCGCCACCGGGCTGGACGCTGAAATGGTACGTGCAGTTCTTCTCCAACGCGGACTGGATGAGCGCGGCACTGGCCAGTCTCAAGGTCGCGGTGCTGACCACGATCTGCGCCGTCGCCCTCGGTTTGCCGACGGCCTTTGCGCTGGTGCGCGGACGCTTCCCCGGCCGGGAAATGCTCTACGGTCTGTTCACCCTGCCGATGATCGTGCCGCTGGTGATCATCGCGGTGGCGGTGTACGCGCTGTTCCTCAAGCTCGGCTACACCGGGACGATGTTCGCCTTCGTCGTCAGCCATGTGATCGTCGCCCTGCCGTTCACCATCATCTCGATCATCAACTCGCTGAAGCTGTTCGATCAGTCGATTGAAGACGCGGCGGTGATCTGCGGGGCGTCACGCCTGCAAGCGGTGTTCAAGGTGACCTTTCCGGCGATCCGCCCGGGGATGGTGGCCGGCGCCCTCTTCGCTTTCCTGGTTTCGTGGGACGAAGTGGTGCTCAGCGTGATGATGGCAAGTCCCACCCTGCAAACCCTTCCCGTGAAAATGTGGACCACCCTGCGCCAGGACCTGACGCCCGTGATCGCCGTCGCCTCGACGCTGCTGATCGGCCTGTCGGTATTGGTCATGGTGATCGCCGCCGCCCTGCGCCGGCGCAACGAAATCAGCGCCTGAGCGCCCAGGAGTACGACATGAGTGCCGTGATCAAAGACGCATCCCAGCAGAACGACAAACCCCTGGTCAGCCTGCGCAACCTGAACAAGCACTACGGCGATTTTGCGGCCGTGGACAACATCTCGCTGGACATCAAGGACGGCGAATTCCTGACCTTCCTCGGATCCAGCGGCTCGGGCAAAAGCACCACGCTGTCGATGCTCGCCGGCTTCGAAACCCCGAGCAGCGGCGAGATCCTGGTCAACGGCCAGTCGCTGGTCAACGTGCCGCCGCACAAGCGCGACATCGGGATGGTGTTCCAGCGTTATTCGCTGTTCCCGCATTTGTCGGTGCACGACAACATCGCGTTCCCGCTGGCGATCCGCAAACTCGCCGCCGCTGAACGTGACAAGCGCGTCGATGCGATGTTGAAACTGGTGCAACTCGAACAATTCGCCCATCGCCGCCCTTCGCAATTGTCCGGCGGCCAGCAGCAACGGGTCGCCATTGCACGGGCGCTGGTTTACGAGCCACGCATTCTGCTGATGGACGAACCCCTCGGGGCGCTGGACAAGAAACTGCGTGAAGACCTGCAGGATGAATTGCGCCAGTTGCACCGCCGCCTCGGCATCACCATCGTCTACGTGACCCACGACCAGGAAGAAGCCATGCGCCTGTCCCAGCGCATCGCGATTTTCAGTCACGGCAAGATTGTCGGGCTCGGCAGCGGTTATGACCTCTATCAGAATCCGCCGAATGCGTTTGTGGCGTCGTTTCTGGGTAACTCGAACTTTCTCAAGCTCAAGGCGCAGGGCAATGCGGCGGCGAGTTTTGAGGGGCAGTCGCTGTCGATTCGACTGACTGCCGGATTGCAGACCGGGCAGGATGTTTTGCTGATGGTGCGTCCGGAGAAGGCGTTGGCGTTGAGTGTGCAGCAAGCGATCGATGAACCGCTGGCGGCGGGTTGGAACGAGGTTTCGGCGAAGGTGGTCGAGGTGCTGTTTCTGGGTGAGAGCCAGACGTGCAGTGTGGTGACGTCGGGCGGGACTGCGATGACGGTGAAGGCATTGTCGGCGGCGGGGATGCCGTTGAAGGCCGGGGATCCGGTTCGGGTGCGTTGGGCGACGGCGGATGCTTGCGTTTATACGGAGTGGGCGGAGAGCGATTTGAACAAAGCGGCGGGGGCTCATTAACACCGAGTCGCCTGCCCGCCCTCACCCCAGCCCTCTCCCGGAGGGAGAGGGAGCCGACCGAGGTGTCTTGCGCTGTACATCGACCTGAAAAACCGAGTCGATTGTGGATTTGGCACAGCATTCTGGTCGGCGGCGATTATGGATTCACTGCGGAGTTTTCAGGTCGGCGTAATTCTCCAATATTCCCCAATCGGCTCCCTCTCCCTCCGGGAGAGGGCTGGGGTGAGGGCCAGCAGGCGACTCGGTATCAGTTGATCGGCGCAAACCCATCAATTTCGTCAGGCCACGCCGTCAACACTTCAAACCCATCCTCCGTCACCGCCACCATATGCTCCCACTGCGCCGACAACGACTGATCCTTGGTCACCACCGTCCAGCCATCCGCCAAACTCTTCACATGGCGCTTGCCGGCATTGAGCATCGGTTCGATGGTGAAAATCATCCCCGCCTTCAGCTTCAAGCCCTGCTCCGGATAACCGTAATGCAGCACCTGCGGCTCATCGTGATAAACCTTGCCGATCCCGTGCCCGCAGTACTCACGCACCACGCTGAACCCTTCTTTTTCCGCCAACGTCTGGATCGCATGGCCAATGTCGCCCAACGTGGCGCCCGGCCGCACGACGCGGATGCCCGCGCACATGGCGTCGTAGGTTGTCTTGATCAGATGCCGCGCCTCGGGCGTCGGTTCGCCCACTACGTACATGCGGCTGGTGTCGCCGAACCAGCCGTCCTTGATCACCGCGATGTCGAGGTTGACGATGTCGCCGTCCTTCAGCACGCGCTTCGACGGAATGCCGTGACACACCACTTCGTTGACCGACGCGCAGACGGTTTTCGGGAAGCCGTGGTAACCGACGTTGGCCGGAATGGCTTTCTGCACATTGACGATGTAGTCGTTGCACAACTGGTCGAGTTGATCGGTCGTCACGCCAGCCTTGACGTGCGGCACCAGCATCGCCAGCACCTCGGCGGCCAGTCTGCCGGCCTCGCGGGATTGAGCGATTTCGGCTTGGGTGTTGATCTTGATCGGGTTTCTCATGCCTTGACTGCCTCTTTGACCGAGGCGTTCTGCGCGGCATCCGCCAGTGCGCAGACTTGCTGCAGATCCAGACCGCCCGACTGCTCGGCGCGAATCAGCAACCGGCAAATGGCGTGGTGATCAAGATCGGGATACAACTCGGCGAGCATGCCGATGCGCATCCAGTGTTCGGCCTGCGCGTTGATCGAGCGGCTGAGTGCGTTGCTGGAGATACGCAGATTCTCGTGCATGTCCTCTGAAATCTTTACGATGCCCATGGCAATATCCGATACGAAGTGTATATGGATCGTATATTAATCGTGTGTCGCTCGGGATTGCAAACGCTGCATACCCGGTAAGTCGCTGAGAAAAAATCTGCCCGGCACCGGAGACTAGTTCTGACGAGCAATCAATCAGCATTTTTCGCTGCAAGATTTTTACTACCGGATCAAGCGCTTCGTGACGCTGAAGACGCCCTTTCAATACTCGATGACGCCTGCGTATAAACCCCTGCAAATCACTTCCTGCCCCTCGCTGATTTCGTTCTATCGTTAGATCGAAATGGCAGTATTTCCGGCCGTTTAAAGGTTGCGACAGCTCAGGTCTGAGCCTATGTTGCACGCGAGCTTTTTCCCCGCGAATGGAACGCGATCAACACCACAAAGAGGTGAAGAGATGTCAAAGGATTCACGCCCTGCCGTACTTGGGCTGATCGGCAATACGCCGCTGGTACAAGTCACCCGCTTCGATACCGGTCCCTGCACCCTGTTTCTCAAACTCGAATCACAGAACCCCGGCGGTTCGATCAAGGACCGCATCGGTCTGGCCATGATCGACGCCGCTGAGCGCGACGGTCGTCTGCAACCGGGTGGCACGATTGTCGAGGCCACCGCCGGCAACACCGGTCTGGGCCTGGCCCTGGTCGGCCGCGCCAAGGGCTACCGCGTCGTGCTGGTGGTGCCGGACAAAATGTCCACCGAGAAAGTCCTGCACCTCAAGGCCATGGGCGCCGAAGTGCACATCACCCGCTCCGATGTCGGCAAGGGTCATCCCGAGTATTACCAGGATGTCGCCGCGCGTCTGGCCAAGGACATTCCCGGCGCGTTCTTCGCCGACCAGTTCAACAATCCGGCCAACCCGTTGGCCCACGAGTGCAGCACCGGGCCGGAAATCTGGGCCCAGACCGAGCATGACCTGGACGCGATCGTGGTCGGCGTTGGCTCGGCCGGCACGCTGACCGGCCTGACCCGCTTCTTCAAGCGCGTGCAACCGGATCTGGAAATGGTCCTGGCCGATCCGGTCGGTTCGGTGATGGCTGAATACAGCCGCAGCAAGCATCTCGGCACCGCAGGTTCGTGGGCGGTGGAAGGCATCGGTGAGGACTTCATTCCGTCGATCACCGACCTGTCGAGCGTGCGCAACGCCTACTCGATCAGCGACGAGGAAAGCTTCGATCACGCGCGCCAGCTGCTGAAAGCCGAAGGCATTCTCGGTGGTTCGTCCACCGGCACCCTGCTCGCTGCCGCGCTGCGCTACTGCCGCGAACAGACCGAGCCGAAACGCGTGGTCAGCTTCGTCTGCGACACCGGCACCCGATATCTGTCGAAGGTCTACAACGACCAGTGGATGACCGATCAGGGCCTGCTGCAGCGCAAACGCTACGGCGACCTGCGCGACCTGATCGCCCGACGCTTCGAGGACGGCAAAGTTGTCAGCGTCGGCCCGGACGATACGCTGATGACCGCGTTCCAACGCATGCGCCTGGCCGATGTTTCGCAACTGCCGGTGCTGGTGGATGGCAAGCAACTGGTCGGCGTGATCGACGAATCGGACATTCTGGTGCGTGTGCACGAAGACGCCTCGCTCTTCAGCAAACCCGTCGCCAGCGCGATGACCGACAAGTTGCAAACCCTCGCCCCCGGCGCGACGCTGGCTGAACTGGAAGCCGTACTCAGCAGCGGTCTGGTGGCCATCATTGCCGACGTTTCAGGCTTCCATGGCCTGATCACCCGCGTCGACATGCTCAATCAATTACGGAGATCCCTGGCATGAGCCAGCACGACAAGAACGCCCCTCAACAAGGCTTCGCCACCCGCGTGATCCACGCCGGGCAAACGCCGGACCCGACCACCGGCGCGCTGATGCCGCCGATCTACGCCAACTCCACGTACCTGCAAGACAGCCCCGGCGTGCACAAGGGGTTTGACTACGGCCGCTCGCACAACCCGACGCGCTTTGCCTTGGAGCGCTGCGTGGCGGATCTGGAGGGCGGCACCCAGGCGTTCGCCTTCGCGTCCGGGCTGGCGACGATTTCCACCGTGCTCGAACTGATCGACGCCGGCTCGCACATCGTGTCCGGCAATGACCTGTACGGCGGCACGTTCCGCCTGTTCGACAAGGTGCGTCAGCGCAGTGCCGGGCATCGTTTCAGCTACGTCGATCTGGCGGATCTGTCGGCGTTCGAAGCGTCGTTGCAGGACGACACGCGCATGGTGATCGTGGAGAGCCCGACCAACCCGCTGCTGGGTCTGTCCGACCTCGCCGCCATCGCCCGTATCTGCAAGGCGCGCGGGATCATCTGCGTGGCCGACAACACCTTCGCCAGCCCGTGGATCCAGCGTCCGCTGGAACTGGGTTTCGACATCGTGCTGCACTCGACCACCAAATACCTGAACGGTCACTCCGACGTGATCGGGGGGATTGCCGTGGTTGGCGACAATCCTGCGCTGGCCGAGCGTCTGGGCTTTCTGCAGAACGCAGTCGGTGCCATCTCCGGCCCGTTCGACGCGTTCCTCACCCTGCGTGGCGTGAAGACGCTGGCGCTGCGTATGGAGCGTCATTGCAGCAATGCGCTGGATCTGGCGCGCTGGCTGGAGCAACAGCCGCAGGTCAAACGTGTCTACTACCCGGGTCTGGAATCCCATCCGCAGCACGAGCTGGCCAAGCGGCAGATGCGTGGGTTCGGCGGGATGATTTCCCTGGATCTGAACAGTGATCTGGCCGGCGCCCGGCGCTTCCTGGAGAACGTGCAGATCTTCGCCCTGGCCGAAAGCCTTGGCGGTGTGGAAAGCCTGATCGAGCACCCGGCAATCATGACTCACGCGACCATTCCGGCCGAAACCCGTGCCAAACTCGGCATCGGTGACAGCCTGGTGCGTCTGTCGGTGGGCGTCGAGGACATCGAAGACCTGCGTGCCGATCTGGCGCAGGCGCTGGCCAGCATCTAAAGCCCGAAAACGTCAAAGCCCGCACAAGGCGGGCTTTGGTGTTTGAGTAGGCGGCCAGTGCTGGTCTCTGGCTTACGAGGTTTCTCAGGACTCCCACAGTACAGGCAATGTGCTCTGCTGCTTCACACGGCATAAGGGCTGGAACCCAGCGCGGGGTTCTTTCTAACCGTGTACCCTTCGGAACGCGCCCAACGCTTCCTCGCTATCCGCTTGCGCATCAGTCTGCGTCTTCGCCTACATTCTTGAGCCTAGCAAACACACTGCATTGCGCTACGCGGTTTTTAGACTGATTGTTTTCTAGCGCAGGCCTGCAAGGAAGCTAACCGACTATCGCCTTCACGACCCTTCAGCCTGCCTCCCGCCAAGGGCGAACTATACTTTTCAGTTCGCTGTCCAGATTTCCTGTAAACCGTCGACACCCGTGCACCCTCCGGTGCCCCCGTGCCATTCACCAATCTGGTTGACCCCGGGCCAACGAGCCTTCCGTCGATAAACGAATGACGGGTAATACTCGGCTGCTGTGTGGCTGATGGGGCGTGGAGAAAATCATGAAGCACACGCTTTGGCCGGGCTTCGTCCTGGCAGTTGCGGCAACAGTGGCAATGCCGAATGTCTGGGCTGCGCAGGCGCAGGCATTGGCGTCGGATGGGGCGGATCATGTGGGGGCGGGGGCGGTTGCTTCTGATGGTTCGGATCATGTTGGCGCCGGCGCCGTTGCCTCTGACGGCTCCGATCATGTCGGTGCTGGCGCGGTAGCTTCTGACGGCGCGGACCACGTCGGCGCCGGAGCAGTTGCCTCCGACGGCTCCGATCACGTTGGCGCTGGCGCCGTTGCTTCTGACGGTTCCGATCACGTTGGCGTCGGTGCCGTTGCTTCTGACGGTTCCGATCACGTTGGCGCTGGCGCCGTTGCTTCTGACGGTTCCGATCACGTTGGCGCTGGCGCCGTTGCTTCTGACGGTTCCGATCACGTTGGCGTCGGTGCCGTTGCTTCTGACGGTTCCGATCACGTTGGCGCTGGCGCCGTTGCTTCTGACTGCTCCGATCACGTTGGCGCTGTCGCCGTTGCTTCTGACGGTTCCGATCACGTTGGCGTCGGTGCCGTTGCTTCTGACGGTTCCGATCACGTTGGCGCTGGCGCCGTTGCTTCTGACGGTTCCGATCACGTTGGCGCTGGCGCCGTTGCTTCTGACGGTTCCGATCACGTTGGCGTCGGTGCCGTTGCTTCTGACGGTTCCGATCACGTTGGCGCTGGCGCCGTTGCCTCTGACGGTTCCGATCACGTCGGCGCTGGCGCCGTTGCTTCCGACGGCGCGGATCACGTCGGCGCTGGTGCTGTTGCTTCTGACGGCTCCGATCACGTCCGCGCCGGAGCCGTTGCTTCTGACGGTGCGGATCACGTCGGCGCTGGTGCTGTTGCTTCTGATGGCTCCGATCACGTCCGCGCCGGAGCCGTTGCTTCTGACGGTGCGGATCACGTCGGCGCAGGCGTAGTCGCCGCCGATGGCGCAGACAAGGTCGGTGCCAGTCGACTCGCCTACTCCCGCGCAGGCGTCGGCTCCGACCAGGTCGCTTCCGCCCTCATGAGCGGCAGCTATTCGGATCAGTTCAACAGCCCTCAATAACCGCTATCGGCGCAATCAGCCCACCGCTGGTTGCGCCGCACTAGCACATTTGTGCTAATCGACCACCCCGATCCCTGGCGTTATATTCCCTCGCAACCCCCGACGCTCCCCAACATTGCCGCTGTGCAGTGCGCGGGATCGTTGTGCCTGGAAAAACAACAACACCAAGGAAGAAACACCATGAAACTTCAGCTCAGCCTCGCCAAGATTACAGTTCTCGGTGCCCTGCTCCTCGGCGCCAGCGGTTGCCAGACCGCCAAACCCACCGAAGACAGCATGCGCGAACGCGCCCAGACCGTCATCGGCCAACCGGTCACCAAGATCGGCAACATCCGCAACGACAGCACGCTGACCTACTACACCGCCTACACCGCCGCCGGCGAATACAACTGCGAGTTGCCCAGCGGCGCAATCATCGCGGTGGCGAGCATGGGCATCATGACGCCTCCGCTGTCCTGCCTGCCCAAAGGCGCGTCGCCGATTCCGTACCAGTAATCCGGCGCAGGAAAACCGTTCAACGCCTCTTCTCATCCGGTAAAGGATTCCGTTCGACCATGAAAACACTCATCGCCACCCTCAGCCTCGCAGCCGTCGTTCTCACCGGCTGCGCCACCCCCAAGCAATGGGAAGCCACCGGCGGCAGCAAGACCGACGGCGTTGTCCAGGTCTCCTATGAACTGGGCCAGTTCGAAAGCGGGCAAACCTCCGCCGCTCAAGGGTTGGCCACGGCAGAAGCCCGTTGCAAGGTCTGGGGCTACAAGAGCGCCGAAGTATCAGGCTCGGAGAAAAATATCTGCCGCACCATGGGCCAGTACAACTGCCTGCAAACCACCATCACGCAGGACTATCTGTGTAAGCGCTGACCCCTTCGATCTGCCGGTCGCGCAGCGCACGCAAGGTCGCGCGCAGCTCGGCCGGGCGTACCGGCTTGGACAGAACGGCGATCTGGCGATCGTGCAGGGCCGCCTGAATTTTTTCGATGTCGTGCCCGGTGATGATCATGGCCGGCACCGCATAACCGCGCTGACGGCGAACCTCATCGATGCACTCGATGCCGGTGCTGTGCGCACCGAGGTCATAGTCGGTAACGATGATGTCGCAGTCCGTGACCAGGTCCTGCCCGCTCAGCTCGGCCTGCACAACGCAGCCCCAACGCTCGAGCAACGCCGAGGTCGCCAGCAGAACGTTGCGATCATCCTCCACCAGACACACCTTCAACCCTGTCAGCAAACCGACCTGGCGGGCCTCCTCCCGATTGACCGGCACCTGCGGCGGCGCCAGCGGCAGTCCATGCAAGGTCACCGCCGTGCCATGCCCCAGCCGTGAGCGGATCGCGACATCAACACCTATCAATTGCCCCAGACGCCGAACAATCGACAGCCCCAGGCCCACACCTTCGACGTCCTTGTCGCGCAACTGGCGAACCCGATAAAACTCCTCGAACACCTTGGGCAAATGCTCTTCGGCGATGCCGCTGCCCCGGTCATAGATCGCGATGGCCAACCCCGCGCCGCGCTTGCGCACACCGATCAACACCGGTCGGTGCGCACCGTATTTGAAGCAATTGGAGAGCACGTTCTGGACCATGGTCGCCAACAACGCCGGATCGGTACGTACCCAGTGTTCACAAGGTCGCAGACGCAACTCCACACCCGCCCAGCGTGCGGCTTCGGCGTTCTGACGGATCAGATCCGCCAGCCATTCGCCCAGCTCAAGCGTCTGCAAGCGCGGCAGAATCCGCCCGTTGTCGAGGGTGTAGAGATCAAGAATCGAACGAAACAACTGCGACACGTTGAGCAGCGAACGGTCGATGCTGTCCACCAGCCGCCGCTCCTCTTCGCCCAGCCGCGACTCACGCAGGCACGCGGTAAACAACCCGATGGAGTGGATCGGCTGACGCAGGTCATGACTGGCCTGAGCCAGGAACCGTGATTTTTCAAGGTTGGCGGCGACCGCCTCTTCGGACGCCTTGCGCGTGCGCTCCAGCAGCAGGTGCGCATACACCGGAATCACCGTGCTGGTGATCATCAGCATCAACACCATGAACGGTTGCGCCTGCCAATACGGGGTCAACCGATAGACCGCCAGCAGCGCCAGCAACGCCAGCACCGTGGCGATCGCCAGGTAGCGCGAGCCGTAGCGCATGCCGTTGCCGAGATTGACCCAGACCATGACGGCATAGATGGGCAACGCCGCCTCGCCGCCGACCACCAGCCCGAAACTGGTGCCGGTGTAATCGTGGAGCATGCCGAAAATCCGCCGCGCCGGATAATGCCCCGGCCAGCGCACAATGGCCTGGCGCAGCACGACGGAGGCCAGCAGAAACAGGGAAATGTAGGTGACCACCGGCAGGTAAGTATCGAAGCGCTGGCCCGGCAGGAAACCAAGCACGCCCATGTAAACCAGCGCAATGCTGGCGATGATGATGCGCAGATTGGCCTGGTCGAGCTCGGTGTTCTTTTCGAACTTCATGGGGGAACGTCCTTGTGCAGCAGTCGTCATAAACGCACTAATCAACAGGCAATGCCTTCGCCCGATGCTAAGGTGCATGCCATGAGCAATGCAGACCCAGGGAGGGTTGCGCCATGGCGTGCCGAATCATCATAGCCGACGATCACCCGTTGTTTCGCGAAGCGCTGCTGCGCACCGTCCAGCGTCTGCTGCCCGAAGCCCTGATCGAAGAAGCCGGCGACCTCGACACAGTGCTCGCCCTGCTGCCGGCGGGCGATGAGCCTGACACCTTGATCCTCGACCTGCGCTTCCCCGGCCTGACCTGTGTCAGCCAGCTCGCGGAACTGCGCCGGCGTTTGCCGCGAACCACGCTGATTGTGGTGTCGATGGTTGATGACGAGGCGCTGATCGGCGAAGTCATGGCGGCCGGCATCGATGGTTTTATCGGCAAGAACATCGCCCCGGATGAGATCGGTCAGGCGATCCGGGCGATTCGTGAAGGTGAGGTTCTGGTGAAATTCGCCCCGTCCGGCCTGCTGCCGCTGGACTCCGGCACCGCCCTCACCCCGCGTCAGCAAGAGGTGCTGCGGTTGATCGCCCAAGGCAAGACCAACAAGGAAATCGCCCGCGAACTGGATATTTCGCCGTTCACGGTGCGGATTCATGTGTCGTCGTTGTTGCGGGTGCTCAACGTGCCGTCGCGAGCTGCGGCGGCGGTGAAATACTCCGGGGCCTTGTAGCGTGCCTCCAAATCAGGCGTGCGGGTGGACGGTCAGTGCGACCAGTTTCACCACAATCGGCCGGACCACGAGAATGCACAGAAATGCCACGGGCATCGCCAGTTTGTAGGCGTGCAGCGCATTGCTAAGGTAATCGGCATCAATTCCGAAATTGGAGGCGGTGATCACCAGCGACATCAGAAACGCCATGATTGTCGCCATGTACAACGCAAATACGTACGGCATGGCACGGGCAGACAGCTTGCGCGGGCTGAACGCCGTGGTTCTTGGGGATAGTCTCTGATTCATGTCAGTCCTTGTTGACCGAAGTGGATAGTCGCCGAGCACCCTAACAAGTCTGCCAAGCCGTAACTAGACTGATCGCCGTGAGCACTTTATAAACAAAATCTTATTAATTCGTCCTCGCCGGATTCACGCATGAACCTCTTGGGTGCAATCGATTGTTTTATCAAAGTCGTTGAGGCGGGATCGATTGTCGGCGCCGCCAAAACCCTCGGGGTGAGTGCCGCCGCCGTCAGTCAGACCCTTGGTCGCCTTGAGACTCACCTCGACACACGCCTGCTGCAACGCACCACCCGCAGCATGGCGCTGACGGAGAGCGGTTCGGTGTATTTCGAGAAAGTAAAACGTATCGCGCTCGATCTGGAGTCCGCGCAGAGCGCCATCAGCCACGCGCAGACGCAACTCCAGGGACACTTGAGTATCGCCTCCACCGCCGGGTTCGGGCGCCATGTACTGGCCCCGGTCATTGCCGGTTTCGCCGAACGCTACCCGCAGTTGACGCTTGAGCTCTCGACGACCGACCGCAAAATCAATCACCTCCACGAAGGTATCGACCTGAGTCTGCGCATCGAGCCGCAACTGGAAGACGGCATCATCGCGCGCATGGTTGCGACGGTGCCGTTCGTGATTTGCGCCAGCCCTGACTACCTGCAAAAGGCCGGTCGGCCGTCGACTCCGGCGGATCTTCAACAGCACGCCTGTCTGGCGTTCCGCTATCCGCTGGACGGACGGTTACTGCGCTGGTGGTTCGTTGAGCAGGGTCAGCGCTTTGAGGCTGCGATCAATGCGACCGCCATCAGCGACGATATCGACGCCCTGGCGCAAATGGCTGCTCATGGTGCCGGGATCACCCGACTGGCGGAATTCGTTGCCGCGCCCTATCTGGAGAGTGGTCAACTGGTCTCTTTATTCGAACCGGGCGGCGGCTCGACCTTTGCCAGCGCCGCGCCGCTCGAGATCTATGCCTGTGTACAGGAACGGGCGGCCATGACTTCCAAGGTCAAGGCCTTCACCGAATTTTTGCAGGAGTTCCTGCATACCCGCTGGCCCGCTCGATGAGGATCAAGGATCGACTTGGGCCATCAGTTCAGGCACCGATTCCTGCCGCTTCGCATACCGCTGCGCCAGCACCGCGCAGACCATCAGTTGAATCTGATGGAACAGCATCAGCGGCAGAATCAACACGCCAATCGTGCTGCCGGCGAACAACACCTGCGCCATCGGCACGCCAGTGGCCAGGCTCTTTTTCGAACCGCAGAACAGAATGGTGATGCGATCCTCAAGACTGAAACCGAACGCCCTGCCCAGCAGCGTGGACGCCAGCAGCACCAGCGCCAGCAGGATGCAGCACACCACCACCAGCCCCAGCAGGTCGATCACCGGAATCTGGTGCCAGATGCCCTCGTTAACCGCTTCACTGAACGCGCCGTAGACCACCAGCAGAATCGAGCCCTGATCGACGAATTTCAGCCAGTTCTTGTTGCGACCGACCCACGCGCCGATCCAGCGACGGGCGATCTGACCGGCAATGAACGGCAGCAGCAATTGCACGCTGATTTTCACGATCGCGTCGAGGGTCGAGCCGCCGTCGCCGTGGACGTTGAGCAGCAGCGTCACCAGCAGCGGCGTGAGGAAAATCCCGAACAGGCTGGACGCTGCCGCGCTGCAGATCGCCGCCGGAATGTTGCCCCGCGCCAGAGAGGTGAAGGCAATCGCCGACTGCACCGTGGCCGGCAACGCACACAGGTAAAGCATGCCCATGTACAGCTGATCGCCGATCAGCGGCGACAACAGCGGCTTGAGCGCTAACCCCAGTAGCGGGAACAGGACAAAGGTCAGGCCGAACACCAGCAAATGCAGGCGCCAGTGGCCGGCGCCGGCGATGATCGATTCCCGCGACAGCTTGGCGCCGTGCAGGAAAAACAGCAGCGCAATGGCGATGTTGGTCAGCCAGCCGAAACCGGTCGCGACCTGACCGCTGGCGGGCAGGAAGCTGGCCAGCAGCACCACGCCGATCAGGGTCAGGGTGAAGTTGTCGGGCAAAAATCGTGGGCGCGTCATGGTTTGCTCATCCGGGGGTTGCCAGTACGTGGAAGCGACTCTAACGTGGTTGGAAATTACCGACTAACGCCGAAGAAACCACAGATGCCGCCAAAAGGACACGACAAAAGCGTCAGACGCAGCATTCCCGGGCTGCCCAGCCTGCCGCGTCCGTTGTATGGGCGCACCGAATCGCTGCCCAATCGAGCGCTCACCCGCCGCCACAGCCATCCGTGGGTGCAGTTGTCCTACGCGATTCAGGGTGTGCTCGAAGTGCAGACTGCCGTCGGTCGTTTCGTTGCGCCGCCGGAGCGGGCGGTGTGGATTCCGGCGGGCGTGCCGCATCGGGTTTTCAGTTCGCCGCACACGGAAATGCGCAGCCTGTACATAGATTGCAGCGTCGCCGACTGGGCGCCGGAGCGTTGTCATGTGCTCGGCGTCAGTGATCTTTTGCGTGAGCTGATTCGGGCCTTCAGTCAGATACCTGTCGAATATGACCAGAGCGGCCCGCACGGGCGCCTGGCCCAGGTGATCCTCGATCAACTGGCCGAGGCGCCGCCCATCGACCTGATGCTGCCACTGCCGCAGGACAGTCGCTTGCGCCAGATCTATCAGAGTCTGGAGCAACATCCGGAACAGCAGACCACCCTGGCGCACTGGAGCGAAAAATTCGGCGTGACCGAGAAAACTCTGACTCGGCTGTTCCTGCGCGACACCGGTTTGACCTTCCGCACCTGGCGCCAGCGCCTGCGTCTGCTGGGTGCGCTGACGCCGCTGGAACGCGGCGAACGCGTCACCGACGTGGCTTTGGCCTGTGGTTATGACTCGACATCGGCCTTTATTGCGGCGTTTCGCCAACAGTTCGGCGAAACGCCGGGAGAGTTTTTCCGATGAAATTAACCGATATTTATCGACTTTGTGCATGCCATTGGGCAAATTTCAGGGTAGAGTTTCGCCCATCAAGAACCTTTGACATCTTTCGACGATAACAATGATCAACCACCCTTTAGCGAACCTGTCGGCGGTAACAGCATGATCGAAGTCACTGAAGTTTCCATTGCCCAATTGCGCGCGGCGCTCGAGTCCGGCCAGACCACGGCGGTCGAGTTGGTGCAGGCCTATCTGGCGCGCATCGACGCCTATGACGGCCCTGACACCGCCACTGCGCTGAACGCGGTGATCGTGCGTAACCCCGACGCACTGAAAGAAGCGCAAGCCTCGGACGCCCGTCGTGCCAAGGGCGAAACCCTCGGTCCGCTGGACGGCATCCCCTACACCGCCAAGGACAGCTATCTGGTCAAAGGCCTGACCGCCGCGTCCGGCAGCCCGGCCTTCGCCGATCTGATGGCACAGCGCGATGCGTTCACCATTGAGCGTCTGCGTGCGGGCGGTGCGATCTGCCTGGGCAAGACCAACATGCCGCCGATGGCCAATGGCGGGATGCAGCGCGGCGTCTATGGCCGTGCCGAAAGCCCGTATAACGCTGATTATCTGACTGCACCGTTTGCTTCCGGCTCATCGAACGGTGCCGGCACCGCCACCGCTGCGAGCTTCTCGGCATTCGGTTTGGCGGAAGAAACCTGGTCGAGCGGTCGCGGCCCTGCCTCGAATAACGGGCTGTGCGCCTACACGCCGTCGCGCGGCGTGATCTCGGTACGCGGCAACTGGCCGCTGACGCCGACCATGGACGTGGTGGTGCCCTACGCCCGCACCATGGCCGACCTGCTGGAAGTGCTCGACGTGGTGGTCGCCGAAGACAGCGACACCCGTGGCGACCTGTGGCGCCTGCAACCATGGGTGCCGATCCCGAGCGTGGCCTCGGTGCGCCCGGCGTCCTATCTCGATCTGGCAGTGAAGAGCGATGCACTGGCCGGCAAACGCCTGGGCGTTCCGCGCATGTACATCAACGCCGACCCCGAGGCGGGCACCAGCGACGAGCCGGGCATTGGCGGCCCGACCGGACAACGCATCAACACCCGCGCCTCGGTGATCGATCTGTGGAAACAGGCCCGCCAGGCCCTCGAAGCCGCCGGTGCAGAAGTGATCGAAGTGGATTTCCCGCTGGTTTCCAACTGCGAGGGCGACCGCCCGGGCGCACCGACCGTGTTCAATCGCGGCATCGTCTCCAAAGAGTTCATGCATCACGAACTGTGGGACCTGTCGGCCTGGGCCTTCGATGATTTCCTGCGTGCCAACGGCGATCCGAAACTCAACCGTCTGGCGGACGTCGACGGCCCGAAAATCTTCCCCCACGACCCGGGCACCCTGCCCAACCGTGAAGGCGACCTCGCTGCCGGCATGGACGAATACGTGCGCATGGCCCAGCGCGGCATCACACCATGGGATCAGATCCCGACCCTGCCGGACGGCCTGCGCGGTCTGGAGAAAACCCGCAAGCTCGACCTCGAAGACTGGATGGATCGCCTCGGCCTCGACGCCGTGCTGTTCCCAACCAACGCCGACGTGGGTCCGGCCGACGCCGACGTCAACCCGGCCTCGGCGGACATAGCCTGGAGCAACGGCATCTGGGTCGCCAACGGCAACCTCGCGATCCGCCACCTCGGCGTGCCGACCGTCACCGTGCCGATGGGCGTGATGGCCGACATCGGCATGCCGGTGGGGTTGACGTTTGCCGGGCGGGCCTATGACGACTCGACGCTGCTGCGACTGGCGGCGGCGTTCGAGGCGACCGGCTCGAAACGACTGGTACCGCCACGTACGCCAGCACTGGTAACCCGATAGGTTCTCAGTCTTAACGCACTTCGCTTAGAGAAGCGGGCGCCATGAAGTCAATAATGGCCCCGCTTCTCTAATATCAAGTACGCGCTCACACATTCCTGCCTTATACAACTGTAAGTTCTGACAGTTGCCCCTTGGAAAACGCAAGCGTAGCGTGACGATTGATTGGGTCGTTAATAACCCAAGACTGACTTTCACGCACTCTGATTTCGAAGGAACGTAAAATCATGACCACAGACAAACTGTATGAAGCACTGGGCATTGATAACAACCTGAAGCCTCTGCCTGCCACTCACAAATCAAGCGCCGCCGACCAAACTTTCACCGCAATCATTGAACCTGCACTCCCCTCCGAAACTAATCAATTCAAGGCAGTGGAGTTTTGGTATGAGAAATTTACGCCGCGCACTATTAGCGTGTTGGGGCGCTCTGACGCAGATGCAAAAATGAAGCAAATATCTATCCTTATCAACGAACACACCCCAGATGGCACCTATGAGGTGAGTGATTTCCAAGGAGGGGACGTCAGAGCAGTACTGTTTGCAGACGGTGTGTTTACACATGCTCGAAAAGGTTCTGTAACGTTCAAACGAAACACCACCAATAACTCAATCGAAGGCACGGCCGATTTCAAAATTGACTTTGGAGAAGGCGTTGAGTACCGAGTATCACAAGTTGAATTTAAAGTGAAAGCAACTGGCCCGCTTTAAACAGGCCAATGTTCTTTTCAACACAGGGTGAAGGGCAGTCTTTCGATAAAAGCTAAATTTAATCGTTGACGAGCCCCTTCCCAATTCAACTTCAGAACTGAAAATTCAAAAACAACGAAGTCAGTTCGGCTACCTGTCCTGGTTTTTCTTAACGTTCTGCCAGTTCTTCCAGCAAATCCGCCGAAGGCACAAAGAACAGACTGCCTGTGACGGCGGTGCTGAAATCCAGCAGTCGATCGTAATTGCCGGGTGGTTTGCCGACAAACATGTTCTCCAGCATCTGCTCCAGCGGCTCCGGCGAACGCGCATAACCAATGAAATAAGTGCCGAACTCGCCTGCGCCAGGTCGGCCGAACGGCATGTTGTCGCGCAGGATCTTCACCTCTTCGCCGTCCTTGGTGATGGTCGTCAAGGCGCTGTGGGAGTTGCTCGGCTTGACCGAATCGTCCAGCTCGATATCAGACAGTTTGGTGCGCCCGATCACCCGTTCCTGCGCCTCGACCGACAATTCGTTCCAGGCCTTCATGTTGTGCAGATACTTCTGCACCAGCACGTAACTGCCACCACTGAACGGCTGATCTTCATCACCCACGAGGGTGAAATGCTCGGCTTTGCGGCCGACCGGATTTTCCGTGCCGTCGACAAAACCGATGATGCTGCGCATGTCGAAATAGCGGAAACCCTGTACTTCGTCGGTCACCGTCACGGCGCCGTCCAGCGCCGACATCAACTGCGTTGCCAGCTCGAAACACAGGTCCATCTGATCGGCACGAATGTGCAGCAGCAAGTCGCCAGGTGTGGAAACAGCGCGCCGCCCTTCTACGCCGAATTCGCGAAAGTCGTGCAAGGATGCCGGGCGTGGACTGCCGAACAGACGATCCCAGGCGTTGGAAGAGAACCCGCAAACACAGGACAGGTTTCCCGAAGGGACACGCTTGCCGACCGAGCGCGTCAGCCCCGCGACATCGGCGCACCAGCCGCGGACTTTTTCCGCTGCATCTGAATCGGCGTTGAGGGTCGCCACAATGAATATGGCAGCGCTGGTGATCGGGCTGCAGACGGCTTGAGGATCTGGCGTTTCGATGATCGTGACTCCCAAGGGATGATGGACTGGCTCGAAGGGAGGTTAGCAAAGAAGCACTGACTGAAATACCTTCCGTCACCCCGTTGCCAAGGCAGACACTTCGTTAATAACGAACAATACCCACGAAATAAACGATTTTTCTTCGTCGGAAAGCTCCTACTAGCATGGCCCCGTCTACCCCGACAAACAGAAAGACAGGGAGAACGGCATGCACCCCATTAACATCGGCGAACCCTGGATGTGGGTCGCCTTCATCGTTTTTGTCCTCGCCATGCTGGCCGTCGACCTGTTTGTCTTCGGTGGGCGCAAGGCGCATCGGGTTTCGGTACGGGAAGCCTCATCCTGGGTATTTGCCTGGTGCATGCTGGCGATGGCTTTCGCCGGATTGCTCTGGTGGTACCTGAGCGGCGAATTCGGCCCCGAAATCGCCAAGGTCAAGACCCTGGAATTCCTCACCGGTTACTTGATCGAGCAGTCGCTGTCGATCGACAACATGTTCGTCTTCGTGATGATCTTCAGCTACTTCGCCGTGCCCCCGGAGTTGCAGCGCCGGGTGCTGCTGTACGGCGTGCTCGGGGCGATCGTGATGCGCGCGGCGATGATTTTTGCCGGCGTATGGCTGGTGTCGCAATTCACTTGGCTGCTGTATGTGTTCGGCGTGTTCCTGATCATCACCGGGATCAAGATGCTGGTGTTCGCCGAGCAGCAACCGGATCTCGATAACAACCCGCTGCTGCGTTGGGTGCGCGGACATCTGCGGATCACCAACGGCTTTCACGGCGAGCGGTTTTTCGTGCTGCAGAACGGTGTGCGCTGGGCCACGCCGATGTTTCTGGTGCTGGTGCTGATCGAGGCCAGCGACCTGATGTTCGCGGTCGACAGCATCCCGGCGATCTTCGCGGTGACCACCGACCCGTTCATCATTTTCACCTCGAACATCTTCGCGATCATGGGCCTGCGGGCGCTGTACTTTTTGCTGGCGGACATGGCCGACCGCTTTCATCTGCTCAAGTACGGACTGGCGCTGGTGCTGGTGTTCATCGGCGGGAAGATGACGGCGATGCCGTGGTTTCACATGCCGGTGGAGTGGTCGCTGGCGATTGTCGGCGGGCTGATTCTGGCGTCGGTGGTGCTGAGTCTGATGCTGACGAAGGACAAGTCGCCCGAAGAAAGTCAGGCGAAATAACGGCCGAGGGAGCGAACGGATTCGCTCCCTCGGCTTTGAGCTCATTTATCCGACTTGATACTGGTCCACACCCGGGTCCGCACCCGCTCCAGTTTCTGCGGCAACGGTTGCACCACGTACAGCTTCTTCAGCGCTTCGCTGGTCGGTGTCAGGTTCGGGTTGCCGGTGATTTCCTTGTTGATCAGCGGCAGCGAATCCTTGTTGGCATTCGGGTAACCGAGGAAGTCGCTGATCGACGCGATGACTTTCGGATCGAGCAAGGTGTTGAGGAACTCGTGGGCCTCTTCGACGTTCTTCGCACTCTTCGGAATGGCGAAGGTGTCGAACCAGATCGGCGCGCCTTCCTTCGGCAAGCGCCAGTCGACCACCACGCCGTTGCCCGCCTCTTTGGCACGGTTGCCGAACTGGTAGAAGCTGCCGGAATAACCGATGGCCACGCAGATATCGCCGTTGGCGATGTCGGTCATGTACTTGGCCGAATTGAAGTAGGTCACGTAAGGACGAACCTTGAGCATCAGGTCCTTGGCTTTCTCATAGTCGGCCGGGTTCTGGCTGTTCGGGTCCAGGCCCAGGTAGTGCAGAGCCAGCGGCAGGATTTCCGACGGCGAATCGAGCATTGCCACGCCGCAGGATTTCAGCTTTTCCATGTTCTCCGGCTTGAACACCAGATCCCAGCTGTCCACCGGCGCATTCTCACCGAGCGCAGCCTTGACCTTGGCCGGGTTGAAACCGATCAGTACCGTGCCGACCATGTAGGGCACGCCGTACTGATTGCCGGGGTCGTTGGCGTCGAGCAACTTGAGCAGCGCCGGGTCCTGGTGGCTCCAGTTCGGCAGCTTGGACTTGTCGAGTTTCTGGAACACACCGGCCTTGATCTGGGTATCGAGGAACTGATTCGACGGCACCACCAGGTCATAGCCGGAGTTGCCGGTCAGCAATTTGGCTTCGAGGGATTCGTTGGTGTCGAAGGTGTCCCAGGTCACTTTGATGTTGCTTTTGGCGGCGAACTCCTTGGGCACCGACGGCAGGATGTAATCCGCCCAGTTGTACACCCGCAGTTCGCGCTGTTCGGCCTGTACGGCGCTGGCCAGCAGCGTCAGCCCGAAAACAGTAGCGCCCAGAATGCGTTTCATCGTGACCATGTTGTGTTTCCCCGAATGCAGCGTGAGTCGATGGCTTTTATGTTCTGTACACGGCAGTGGCTGGCAAAATCAGCCATGGGCAAGGAAGGTGCAGCATTTAGTTGTGGCTTCGATTCTTCCTGACAGCGTAGACGCAGCACAGTAGCCGGTTGGCCAAAAGGGGATCGAAATGGCCAATTTGCATGACCGCCGGGATGCGGAAACAACAATGCCCGACGATGTGCCGGGCATTGTTTGAACAGCTTGCGAACGCTCAGTCGGTAAAACCCAACCGCGTCGCCCTGCTCTGCTGCGCCTGCCCGCGGGTCGCCAGGCAGTAATACAGCGGGCACGTCACGATCAGGCCGACCAGCCACGACAAGTCAGCGCCTTCCACCAGATTGGCGTACGGCCCGACATACAACGATGTGTTGGCGAACGGCAGCTGCACAATGATGCCGATGAAATAGGCGATGATCGCGTGCAGGTTGAAGCGCCCATAAATGCCGCCATCGGCGCGGAAGATCGAGGCGATGTCGTAACTGCCGCGCTTGATCAAGTAAAAGTCGATCAGGTTGATCGACGCCCATGGCACCAGCACCAGCAGCAACGCCAGAATCAGCCCGATGAACTCGGAAATGAAATCCGCCGACGCCCCCAGCGCCACCACGCAGCAACCCGCCAGCACGATGCTCGACAAGATCACCCGCACCTTGATGCTCGGCGTCCACTGGCTGGCAAAGGTCTGGATTGAGGTGATGATCGACAGCACCGCACCATACAGATTCAGCGCGTTGTGGCTGATGATGTTGAGCAGAAACAGCACCATCAGAATCGGCCCCAGCCAACCGGTGGACTGCTTGACCGCCGCCATCGCCTCAGTGCCTTCCGGCGTTGCCAGTACCGCCACCGCGCCAAACGTGAACGACAGAATCGTGCCCAGCGTGGCGCCCAGATAAGTCGCGATAAATGGTCTGCCGATCCCGATGTCCGCTGGCAGGTAACGGGAATAGTCGGAGACGTACGGCGAGAAACTGATCTGCCAGATGATCCCCAGCGATACCGTCGCCAGCCACCCGGACAGGTTGAAGCTGCCACGGGTAAAGAAGTCCGCCGGCAACTCATGGGCAAAGATGTAGATGAAACCGGCGAGCAGCGCGCTGCCCATCACCCACGTGCCGATGCGGTTGAGCGTGTGAATGAAGTTGTAGCCGATCACGCCGATGGCCGTGGCGCTGAGGGCGCCGATCAGAATGCTCAACGGCGCCGGCACCGACGGCGCAATGCCGACGATGGACTTGCCGGCCAGCACGATGTTGGAAATGAAGAAGCCGATATAGATGATCGCTGCGAAGAACACGATCAACAGCGCACCGTAACGCCCGAACTGACCGCGACTCTGCACCATCTGCGGAATGCCCATGCGCGGGCCTTGCGCCGACGCCAGGGCGATCACCACGCCGCCGATCATGTGCCCCAGCGCTATCGCCAGCAGCCCCCAGAACAGGTCGAGATGAAACACCTGGACCACCATGGCGCCGGTGACGATGGGCAGTGGCGCAATGTTGGTGCTGAACCATAGAGTGAAAAGGTCGCGGGCCTTCCCGTGGCGTTCCGCGAGTGGGACGTAGTCGACCGTGTGATTCTCGATCAACGGATCTTGCCGGGACATCTGGGACATAAAAATGAACTCGATTGGGTCTGTTCTTATCGTTGTATGAAGCCAAACCGGGGGTGCTTCGTGGCCACCCCTCAGATGAAGACCATATTATGGTATTCCAACATTTTCACAAGACTGATCCGCTCTTTACGACGGCATCTGATCCGGCATCCTCACTGATAGCCAGCGCTCACGGCTAGAGCAAAGCCCCGTAAATGCTGAGTTTCCGACGGATGAACCACGTTTATCGTTTCACCAAAAAAGCGCTTGCAATCGATGTATTACGGTATACCATCAGACCCATAAACACATAAAAACACGCTCTACCGCACTCGAGGATTGACCAATGATCGATGCTGCCGTCTACAAACAAGTCATGGGCTCGTTCCCGTCCGGCGTTACTGTCATCACCACGCTGGATGACGACGGCCAGATCGTCGGTCTGACCGCCAGCGCCTTCAGTTCGCTGTCGATGGACCCGGCCCTGGTGCTGTTCTGCCCCAACTACAGTTCCGATTCCTACCCTGTCCTGATCAAGAACAAACGCTTTGCCATTCACGTCCTGTCCGGCGGCCAGCAGAGCGAAGCCTATGCGTTCGCCCGCAAAGGCAAGGACAAGGCGCAGGGCATCGAGTGGACGCTGAGCGAACTGGGCAACCCGATCCTGGCCAACGCGACAGCTATCATCGAATGTGAGCTGTGGCGCGAATACGAAGGCGGCGACCACGCGATCATGGTCGGTGCGGTGAAAAACCTCATCGTCCCTCAGCAAGACGCCGGCCCGCTGGTGTATTGCCACGGCAAGATGGGCGCCCTGCCCGCCTTCGCCTGATCCGCACGATTGCATTTAAACAGGCCGGCAAGCGACCGGCCGACCACAAGAGATTCGAGGTAGCGTCATGAAATTTTCCCTGTTCGTACACATGGAACGCTGGGACGAAAGCGTCAGCCACCGTCAACTGTTCGAAGACCTGACCGAGCTGACGTTGATGGCCGAGGCCGGTGGTTTCAGCACCGTGTGGATCGGCGAACACCACGCGATGGAATACACCATCTCGCCGAGCCCGATGCCGCTGCTGGCCTACCTCGCGGCCAAGACCACCACCATTCACCTTGGCGCCGGCACCATCATCGCGCCGTTCTGGCATCCGCTGCGGGTCGCCGGTGAATGCGCGTTGCTCGACGTGATCAGCAACGGCCGAATGGAAGTCGGCCTGGCACGCGGCGCCTATCAGGTGGAATTCGATCGCATGGCCGGCGGCATGCCCGCCTCCAGCGGTGGACAGGCACTGCGGGAAATGGTCCCGGTGGTCCGCGCACTGTGGCAAGGCGACTACGCCCACAACGGCGAGATCTGGAAATTCCCCACCTCCACCAGCGTGCCGAAACCGATCCAGAAGCCAAACCCGCCGATGTGGATCGCCGCCCGCGACCCGGACTCGCACAACTTCGCCGTGGCCAACGGCTGCAACGTGATGGTCACGCCGCTGATGAAGGGCGACGAAGAAGTCCTCGATCTGAAGAACAAGTTCCAGACTGCGCTGGACAACAACCCCGATGTGCCGCGCCCACAATTGATGGTGCTGCGTCATACCCACGTGCACTCGGCGGATGACCCGGAAGGCTGGAAGGTGGGCGCGAAAGCCATCTCACGTTTCTATCGCACGTTCGATGCGTGGTTCGGCAACAAAGAAGTGCCGGTGAACGGCTTCCTGGCGCCGAGCCCGGAAGAGAAATTTGCCGGGCGTCCGGAGTTTGAACTGGAGAGCCTGCACAAGACCGCCATGATCGGCACGCCGGAAGAGATCATTCCACGGATCAAGTACTACCAGGAACTGGGGGTGGATGAGTTCAGTTTCTGGTGCGACAACAGCTTGCCGCATGCGGAGAAGAAGAAGTCGCTGGAGTTGTTTATCAAGCATGTGGTGCCGGCGTTTCGTTAAATACGCTAAGCGACCCTGAATGTAGAAGCGCCCCGAATAGAACGTCGGGGCGCTTTTTTTCGTCTGACACAGGTGTCAGTACGCAGTCGAAGTTGTCTCGATATCTTCCGGCGCCAAATGGCGTCCATCGGCCGACAGTAACTCCAGCTTCCTGATCGGCTTTCGCTTTTGCGCATCCACCATTACCGACCCCGCCTCGCCCGGCTCGAACATGAACTCCCCACCCCACTGCGACAACGCAACGATCACGGTTTGCAACGCCCGGCCCTTTTCAGTCAGCACGTACTCCTTATAGGCGCTGCCGTCGGACGCCGGCACCAGGCGCAGGATGCCCCGCTCCACCAGCCCTTTGAGCCGCATGCTCAACATGTTCTTGGCGATTTCCAGGCTCTTCTCGAAATCGCTGAAACGACTGATGCCTTCCAGCGCGTCGCGGATGATCAGCAACGACCACCAGTCGCCGATCAGGTCCAGCGTCCGGGCAACCGGGCAGATGTTGCCCTCCAGGCTTTTACGTTTCATTCAGCGCTCTCCAGCAAAACGGTCATCAAATCGTGGTTGCATCTTACAACTCTGGCGCCCGCGAGCGTCTACGCTGATCGGCTGGCGAAACTTAGCACCTGCGTACAAGTAGACCAGACGCTTAACCGCGATAGTCAGCGATGCCATCCCGGCAACCACACACGCCCCGACATAAGGAGTTTTCATGAGCACCTTCACGACCCAAGACGGCACCGAGATCTATTTCAAGGACTGGGGCAGCGGCAAGCCCGTGCTGTTCAGCCACGGCTGGCCGCTGGACGCCGACATGTGGGAATACCAGATGGAATACCTGAGCAGCCGCGGCTACCGCACCATCGCCTTCGACCGTCGTGGATTCGGGCGCTCCGAGCAGCCTTGGACCGGCTACGACTACGACACCTTCGCCGATGACATCGCGCAGTTGATCGAGCACCTCGACCTGCGTGACGTGACCCTGGTCGGCTTCTCCATGGGCGGCGGCGATGTCAGCCGCTACATCGCGCGTCACGGCAGCGAGCGTGTCGCCGGGCTGGTGTTGCTGGGCGCGGTGACCCCGCTGTTCGGCAAGAAACCGGACTTCGCCGAGGGCGTCGACAAGTCGGTATTCGACGGGATCAAGGCGGGTCTTTTGAAGGATCGCGCGCAGTTCATCGCTGACTTCAACACGCCGTTCTATGGCCTCGATAAAGGTCAGAAAGTCTCGGACGGCGTGCTGACACAAACCCTGAACATCGCCCTGCTGGCCTCGCTCAAAGGCACCGTGGATTGCGTCACTGCGTTCTCGGAAACCGACTTCCGTCCTGACATGGCGAAAATCGATGTACCGACCTTGGTAATCCATGGTGACGGCGACGTCATCGTGCCGTTCGAAACCACCGGCAAACGCGCCGCCGAGCAAATCAAGGGTGCCGAGCTGAAGGTTTACGCCGGTGCGCCGCACGGGTTTGCCGTGACGCATGCGCAGGCACTGAACGAAGACCTGCTGGCTTTCCTCAATCGTTGAGTTCGATGTAAATCAAGCGCCAACTGAAAAGGGCCGTCGACACACCTGTCGACGGCCCTTTTTTTCGTTGTCCCGGATTCCGTCTCCAGGGCGAACCCCTTTGTTTACGGGGCTTTCAGACCTCTGCATCACGTTTTTATCTTCACATGCCAGCTTAATAATATTTTACCGATAACCACCCCCTCCCTAGTCTGATCCCAAGCACAGAGAACAGGTCGACAGCGACCTGAATCCAACGGCCTCGTGAGAAGGGATCAGAGATGACCACTGAAATAATAAAAACAGACACGCTTGTTGTCGGCGCCGGTCAAGCGGGTGTGGCCATGAGTGAACACCTGAGCAAACTCGGTGTGCCGCACCTCGTTCTGGAGCGCAACCGCATTGCCGAGCGCTGGCGCACCGGACGCTGGGACTCGCTGGTGGCCAACGGTCCGGCGTGGCACGACCGGTTTCCGGGGATGGAATTCGATGACGTCGATCCGGACGGTTTCGCCCACAAGGAACGTGTCGCCGATTACTTCGAAGCCTATGCGAAGAAATTCAACGCGCCGATCCGCACCGGTGTCGATGTGAAAAGCGTGGTGCGCAATGTCGGGCGTCCGGGCTTCACTGTCGAGACCTCCGAGGGCGTGATCGAAGCCGCCCGCGTCGTCGCCGCCACCGGCCCGTTCCAGCGTCCGGTGATCCCGGCGATTGCGCCGAAAGATGAGCGTCTGCTGCAGATTCACTCGGCCGACTATCGCAACCCGCAACAACTGCCGGCCGGCGCGGTGCTGGTGGTCGGCGCCGGCTCGTCGGGCGTGCAGATCGCCGACGAATTGCAGCGCTCTGGCAAGCAGGTTTACCTCTCGGTCGGCGCCCATGACCGCCCTCCTCGCGCTTACCGCAACCGTGATTTCTGCTGGTGGCTTGGTGTGCTCGGCGAATGGGATCAAGCCGCGATGAAACCCGGCCGCGAGCACGTGACCATCGCCGTCAGCGGCGCCCATGGTGGTCGCACCATCGACTTCCGTGGCCTGGCCCATCGCGGCATGACCTTGGTCGGCGTCACCGAATCGTTCAGCGACGGCGTGGTGACCTTCAAACAGGACCTGCGCGACAACCTCAAGCGTGGCGACGAGAACTACCTTGCGCTGCTGGATGCCGCCGACGCCTATATCGAACGCAACGGCCTCGACCTGCCGCTGGAACCGGAAGCCCGCGAGACGTATCCGGACCCTGAATGCGTGAAAAACCCGCTGACCGATCTCGATCTGGCCGCCGCCGGTATCACCTCGATCATCTGGGCCACCGGGTTTGCCGTGGACTATTCCTGGCTGAAAGTCGCCGCTTTCGACGACAACGGCAAGCCGCAACATCAGCGCGGCGTGTCCAGCGAATCGGGCGTGTATTTCCTCGGTTTGCCGTGGCAGTCGCGGCGCGGGTCGTCGTTCATCTGGGGCGTTTGGCACGACGCCAAGCACGTGGCTGATCACATCGCCACCCAGCGCAAATACCTGGCCTATCGCGATGCCGAACAACGCGAAGCCGCGCTGCACAACAACGTTGTCGACACCGTCGACGTTTGATTTCCCTCTTCAGTACCGGCGCCTGTCGCGCCGGGTTCGAATTCGTCAGGAGCTTCACAATGAGTCAGCCAACCCATACCCGCATTCGCATGTTCAACACCAAGGACACTTACCCGAACCAGACCCTGGACAACGACCTGTGTCAGGCCGTACGCGCCGGCAACACCGTGTACGTCCGTGGCCAGGTCGGCACCAATTTCGATGGCGAACTGGTCGGCCTCGGCGACCCGCGTGCGCAGACCGAACAAGCGATGCGCAACGTCAAGCAACTGCTCGAAGAAGCCGGCAGCGACCTGAGCCATATCGTCAAGACCACCACTTACCTGATCGACCCGCGCTACCGCGAGCCGGTGTATCAGGAAGTCGGCAAATGGCTGAAAGGCGTGTTCCCGATCTCCACCGGGCTGGTGGTGTCGGCCTTGGGTCAGCCGCAGTGGCTGATGGAGATTGATGTGGTTGCGGTGATTCCCGAGTAATTCGACCTTAGCGAAAGGAGGCCACACATGACATTTTCCATCGCCGCCCGTTGCCCCGAAACCGGTCAGTTCGGCATCGCCATCAGTTCCTCCAGCATCGCCGTCGGCGCACGCTGCCCGTGGCTGTTGCCGGGGGTCGGCGCGGTGTCGAGCCAGAACATCACCCTGCCGTCCCTCGGCCCGGAAGTGCTTGTCCTGATGGAACAAGGCCTGGCACCCGAGGCTGCACTGGACAAGGTGCTGATCCGCAACGGCTACAGCCAGTACCGGCAGATCACGGCGATCAACCACCTCGGCCAGACCGCGCATTTCAGCGGCGCGCAAACCCTCGGCGTGCATAACGCCGTGTCGGGCGAGCAATGCGTGGCGGCGGGCAACATGCTCGCCGGGCGCTCGGTGATCGAAGCCATGGTCAGCGCGTTCGAAGAAGGCGAAGGTCAATTGGCCGATCGCCTGATCAAGGCCTTGCACGCCGCCCAGGCCTTGGGCGGTGAAGCGGGCCCGGTGCATTCGGCGGCCGTGGTCGTGGTCGGCGAGTTGACCTGGCCCATCGTCAACCTGCGGGTGGACTGGGCCGATGAAGACCCGATCGGTCAATTGCAGAAACTGTGGGACGCCTATCGCCCGCAGTTGCAGGACTACATCGACCGCGCCCTCGATCCGGCAAAGGCGCCGGGCTACGGGGTTGCCGGAGACGACCGATGAGCGACAGCGTCGCGTTGCTCAAGACGCTGGTGGGGTTCGATACCACCAGCCGCGAGTCCAACCTGCAATTGATCGAGTTCGTGCGCAGCTACCTCGAAAGTTTCGATGTGCCGTGCGAACTGATCTACAACGATGAGCGCAGCAAGGCCAACCTGTTCGCCACGATCGGCCCGGCCGATCAGCCGGGCATCGTGCTGTCGGGGCACACCGATGTGGTGCCGGTCGATGGCCAGCCGTGGACGCTGCCGCCGTTCGAACTCAGCGAGCGCGACGGCGAGCTTTACGGACGAGGCACGGCGGACATGAAGGGCTACATCGCCTGCGTGCTCGCGTTGGTGCCGTCGCTGATCGAAGCACCGTTGCGCATCCCGGTGCACATTGCCCTGTCCTACGACGAAGAAGTCGGCTGCCTCGGCGTGCGCTCGTTGCTCAAGGTGCTGGAGCAACGTCCGGTCAAACCGCTGCTTTGCATCATCGGCGAGCCGACCGAACTCAAACCGGTGCTCGGGCACAAGGGCAAACTGGCGATGCGCTGTGATGTCCAGGGTCACGCCTGTCACTCGGCTTACGCGCCACTTGGGGTCAACGCCATCGAATGCGCCGCCGAGCTGATCGGCGAGCTGGGACGCATCGGTCGACAGCTCAAGGATGAACACCTCGACCCGCGTTTCGACCCGCCGTATTCCACGGTGCAAACCGGCGTGATCGGCGGTGGCAAGGCGTTGAACATCGTCCCCGCCGATTGCCGTTTCGACTTCGAAATCCGTGCCCTGCCCTCGCAGGACCCGGCGTTGGTCGCGCAGCAACTCAAGGCCTACGCCGAACAGCAAATGCTGCCGCGAATGCGAGCCGTCAGCGAGCAGAGCGATATCCGTTTCAGCGAATTGTCGGCCTATCCGGGGCTCGCAACCGATGCCAGAAGCAAGGCTGCGGAACTGATCGCCACGTTCTGTGGCTCGGACGATTTCGGCACCGTGGCCTTTGGCACCGAAGGCGGATTGTTCGACTCGGCGGGGATTCCCACGGTGGTGTGCGGCCCCGGCAGCATGGATCAGGGCCACAAGCCGGACGAGTTCGTCAGCATCGATCAGCTCACGGCCTGCGATGCGATGCTGCAACGGATGCTAGTGGCGATTCGTCTTTGAAAGAACGCCTGGCTGCTGGATTGAAATCCGCAGCCAAGCCGCCGGTTCACCGACAGACAGCTGCTCCGATGGAGGTCAGCTGCGTTGTCGTTCACCGGGCTAAAACGCCCGCAACAGAGCGATTTCAGCTGACCGGAGAGCCTCGTTTTTTTAACGCCTGAAGCAACAAAACTACTAATTTATCTCTGCCCTTTCCTTGCCCATGATCACCCCAACAAGAAATGCGCCGTCCGTGCCGGCGCTCACTGAAGTACGTCCACGTACTCGTCCTTGCCTTGGAGTTCGTCATGACCACCTCTGCATCAACGTCTGCACCGCTCATTGAAAAACACACGATCGGCTACGTGCCGCCCGAAGATCGCCACGGAAAGGTTCGGGATCTGTTCACCCTCTGGTTCGGCGGCAATATCGCGCCGTTGCCCATCGTCACCGGCGCCCTCGGCGTGCAGTTGTTTCACCTGAATCTGGTGTGGGGCATCGTCGCCATTCTGGTCGGCCATCTGGTCGGCGGTGTGCTGATGGCGCTGCACTCGGCGCAAGGCCCGCAGATGGGCATTCCGCAGATGATCCAGAGCCGCGCGCAATTCGGCTCCCTCGGCGCGCTGCTGGTGGTGTTGATTGCCGGCGTCATGTACATCGGCTTCTTCGCCTCCAACATCGTGCTCGCCGGCAAGTCCCTGCATGGCGTGGTCGACAGCGTTCCAGTGCCCGTCGGCATCGTCATCGGTGCGCTGGGTTCGGGGATCATCGGGATCATCGGTTACCGCTTCATCCACGTGCTCAACCGCATCGGCACCTGGGTGCTGGGGATCGGCATCGTGATCGGTTTCGGCTACATTCTCACCCACATCCAGACCGATGATTTCCTCACGCGCGGCAGCTTCAACCTCTCGGGATGGCTGGCAACGGTGTCGCTGGCGGCGCTGTGGCAGATCGCGTTCGCGCCTTACGTGTCGGACTACTCGCGTTACTTGCCGGCGAACGTGCCGGTGGCGGCGACCTTCTGGACGACCTATCTGGGATCGGCGCTGGGCTCGAGCCTGTCGTTCGTATTCGGCGCCGTCGCGGTGCTGGCAACCCCGGTGGGCATGGACACCATGGACGCGGTGAAACTCGCCACCGGCGCCATCGGCCCGCTGATGCTCGTGCTGTTTCTGCTCAGCGTCATCAGCCACAACGCCCTCAACCTGTACGGCGCGGTGCTGTCGCTGATCACGCTGGTGCAGACCTTTGCCTACCGCTGGATTCCAACTGCCAAGAGCCGCGCAGTGATTTCGATCATCGTCCTGCTGGCCTGCTGCTTCGCTGCGGTCGGCGCCTCGGCGGACTTCATCGGCCACTTCGTCGACATGGTGCTGGTGCTGTTGGTCGTACTGGTGCCGTGGACCGCGATCAATCTGATCGACTTCTACGCCATCCACAAAGGCCAGTACGACATCGGCTCGATCTTCCAGGTCGATGGCGGCATCTACGGCCGTTACAACCCGCAGGCCTTGCTGGCCTATGCGATCGGCATTGCGGTGCAGATTCCGTTCATGAACACGCCGCTGTACGTCGGGCCGGTGTCAGTGCACATCAACGGCGCGGACCTGTCGTGGCTGGTTGGCTTGCTGGTGACTTCGCCGCTGTATTTCTGGCTGGCGACCCGTGACAGTGCTTATCGTCGGCGGCTGACCTCCGGGAAACTGGCGGGCAGTCTCTGAGATTGACTCGATGCACCAACAAGGCCCGCCGTTCGCGGGCCTTCTGCTTTGCGTTGTGCTATTTCTTTACGCCCGACGACAACCGGAGATGGAAATCCAATGCTGCGAATTCTGGGCAAAGCCTCATCGATCAATGTGCGCAAAGTGCTGTGGACCTGTGCTGAACTGAATCTTCCCTTCGAACGCGAAGACTGGGGCTCAGGTTTTCAATCAACGTTGACGCCGCAGTTTCTCGCACTCAATCCCTGCGCGATGGTGCCGGTGATTCAGGACGATGACTTCACGCTGTGGGAGTCGAACTCGATCATTCGCTACCTGGCGTCGCGCTACGGCGGCGAGCAACTTTACCCGAGCGAGGCGCGTGCCCGCGCGCGGGTGGATCAATGGATCGACTGGCAGGCTTCGGAGCTGAACAAGTCGTGGTCGTACGCGTTCCTTTCGCTGGTGCGCAAGTCACCCGCGCATCAGGACAGCGTTGCTCTTGCGGCCGGTTGCCGGGAGTGGGCAAGGCACATGGAGATCCTCGACCGGCAGCTGCAAAAAACCGGCGCCTATGTCAGCGGCGAGCAGTTTTCCCTCGCCGACATCCCTATCGCCCTGTCGGTCAATCGCTGGTTCGAGACGCCGCTGGAGCATCCGCACCTGCCCGCAGTGAGCGCTTATTACGAACGCCTGAGCCAACACCCCGCTTACCGATTGCACGGACGAAATGGCACGCCGTGATTTCAGTCATTTGTTTTTGAACGCCTCACGCCGCGCCTGTCGTTCCGCGGCGTACGCCTCTTGCGGTTGGCTGATCAGATCCTCACGGCGCAACACTTCACCGCAGTGATCGCACATCGGTCCGAGGCCGGCGCTGTGGTTGCAGTTCTTGTGGGTCATGTTCACCGCCAGCCCCTCCTCCGGCGATTTACACCAGGTCTCGCCCCAGGCGCGCAACGCAATCACCACCGGGTAAAACGCCTCACCCTTTGCGGTGAGGTGGTACTCGTAGCGTTTCGGCCGCTCGTTGTACAAGCGGCGCTCGACCAGTCCGTCCGCCTCCAGGCTTTTCAGACGGGCGGCGACCATCTGCGGCGTGCCGCCGGTCTGCGCCAGGATCTCGTCATAGCGGTGGCTGCCCATGAACAATTCGCGCAAAACCAGCACCGTCCAGCGGTCGCCGACGATCGCCTCGGCCCGGGAAATCGGGCACAGGGTCTCAGGAAGACTATCGTTTACAGCCATCAGGGCTTGCCTCTTACACAGTTACTATGATTATCATATCAACACGATGCGGGAACAAGCCCTGAGCATCGATCACTCTCATTGCCGGAGTACATCGTCATGTCGAAACCTCTTTATCCGCTCGACAGAACCGCCTACCTGCTGGTCGATCCGTACAACGATTTTCTCTCCGAGGGCGGCAAGATCTTTCCGCTGCTCAAACCGATCGCCGAGCAGAACGGCCTGCTCGACAACCTGCGCAAACTCGATCACGCCGTGCGGGCCCTGCCGATTCCGGTGGTCATCGTACCGCATCATCGCTGGGTCAAAGGCGACTACGAGAACTGGGATCACCCAACCCCTACCCAACAAAAGATCATGCACATGCACCACTTTGCACGCGGCGAATGGGGCGGTGAATGGCACCCGGATTTCGCACCGAAGGACGGCGACATCGTGGTTCAGGAACACTGGGGCTCCAGCGGTTTCGCCAACACCGACCTGGATTTTCGCCTGAAACAGCAAGGCATCACCCACGTGATCATCGTCGGCCTGCTGGCCAACACCTGCATCGAAGCCACCGCGCGCTATGCATCGGAACTCGGCTATCACGTCACGCTGGTGCGCGATGCGACCGCCGCGTTCAAAGAGGAAATGATGCACGCCGCCCACGAACTCAACGGCCCGACCTTCGCTCATGTCATCACCACCACGGACGAACTGATCGCCACTCTTCAGTCGCAAGGTGAAGCGAAATGAGTCTGACTGGCCACCTGCTGATCGGCGCCGCTGACGTCCCCGCTACCGAGGGCACGATGAAGGCGCTGAATCCGGCAACCAACACGCTGATCGAGCCGGAATTCGCCTTCGGTGGTACGGCCCAGGTCGATCAGGCGGCTACCCTCGCCGACGCGGCATTCGACACCTACAGCCACACCTCGCTGGCAGAACGTGCGGCGTTTCTCGAAAGCATCGCCGACAACCTCGACGCCGTCCGTGAGGAACTGGCCGCCCGCGCTGCCCTGGAAACCGGTCTGCCTCAGGCTCAACTGGAAGGCGAAGCCACCAAAGCTGCGACCCAGTTTCGCCAGTTCGCCGAGGTGGTGCGCAAGGGGCGCTTCCTGCAGCTGGCAATCGACCCGGCACAGCCGGAGCGTCAGCCGCGACCCCGAATGGATCATCGCCTGCAGAAAGTCGCCATCGGCCCGGTGGCAATCTTCGGTGCGAGCAATTTTCCGATCTCCTATTCGGTGGCCGGCGGCGACACTGCGTCGGCACTCGCGGCCGGGGCGACGGTGATTCTCAAGGCACATAACGCGCATCCCGGTACATCGGAAATTCAGGCGCGCGCCATCCGCAAAGCGGTGCAGTCGCATGGCTTGCATGAAGGCGTTTTCTCCATGGTGCGCGGTGGTGGTAACGCCATCGGTGAAGCGCTGGTCGATCATCCTTTGATTAAAGCGGTGACCTTCACCGGTTCAGAGGTGGGCGGCATGGCGCTTTATCGCCGCGCTCAATTGCGGCCTGATCCGATCCCGGTGTTTACCGAAATGACCAGCGTCAACCCGACCTTCATTTTGCCCGCCGCGCTGGCCGCGCGTGGCAGTGAGATCGGCGATGGCTTTGTCGAGCGGATGCTGGTGAATGTCGGCCAAGCCTGCCTGTGTCCATCGATCCTGATCGCGGTCGAGGGCGAAGGTCTGCAAGCGCTGCGTAGCGCCATGATCAAGCGAGTCAACGAAGCGTCGGCGCGTACGATGCTGACGCCGGGGATTCACGGTTCATACGTCAAAGGGCTGGTGGCAATGGAAAGCGCGGGGGCGAATCTGGTGGCGGTCGGCGCGCCGTCGGATGGCCAGTTTGAGGGCCGCTCGGCGTTGCTGGAAGTCGGTGGCCAGCACTTTCTCAACGAAACCGCACTGGCCCATGAAGTGTTCGGCCCGGCTGCACTGCTGGTGACGGTCAGCGATGAGGAAGAACTGCTGGCAGTTGCCCGCTCGTTCAAGGGCCAACTGAGCGCAGCCATTCACCTTGAAGACCGCGATCTGGATCTGGCTCGATGCCTGCTGCCGATCCTCGAACGACGCACCGGACGCATCGTGGTCAACGCCTTCGCCCACCCGCAGGAAGTGACTTTCGCCACCGTACATGGCGGGCCGTTCCCGGCCACCTCGGACAGCCGCTTCACCTCGGTCGGCATGACCTCGATCGAGCGTTTTTTGCGACCGGTGGCGTATCAGGGCTTTCCGGATGCGTTGTTGCCGGAGGTGTTGCGCGACGCCAATCCACTCGACCTGCCCCGCAGCATCGACGGCCAATGAAAAATGCCCGGTTCGGCGAATCACCGAACCGGGCACGCTTTTCAATCAAATGAGCAGGTCTTCATGGAGAAGACCCGAACCCAGAGCGTCAATTCTCTTCTGCACGCACCACACCGCGCTCCTCCAGCAAACGCACAAACATACTCAGACTGCGGGACACCGTGCCCCGGCGCCACACCAGCCACGTCGTCAGATAGCGGAAATCTGCCGCCAGCGGCCATACGCTGACCGTCGCGCAGCCGGGCATGCTTTGCAGCATGCTGCGCGGCATCAAAGCCAGGCCGGCACCCGCACTGACGCAGGCGAGCATGCCGTGATAGGACTCCATTTCGAAGATCTTGCCGGGCACCGCAGCGTCGGTGCTGAACCATTTTTCGAAGTGATGGCGATAGGAGCAGTTCGAGCGGAAGGCATAGATGTTCTCGCCGTTCACGTCCGCAGCGCGATGGATCGGCCCGTGATGGAGCGGCGAGATGATGACCATCTCTTCTTCGAACGCCGGGATGCCTTCCAGCGCCGGGTGCAAGACCGGGCCGTCGACGAACGCAGCCGCCAGGCGACCGGAGAGCACACCGTCGATCATCGTCCCGGACGGACCGGTCGACAGGTCCAGATCGACCTTCGGATGTTGCTGGTTGTAGGTCGCCAGCAAACCGGGAATCCGCACCGCCGCCGTACTTTCCAGCGACCCCAGTGGGAAAGCGCCTTGCGGTTCCTCGCCGGCCACCGTGGCGCGGGCTTCCTGTACCAGGTCGAGGATGCGCCGCGCGTACTCGAGAAAACTCCAGCCCGCCGGCGACAGGCGCAAGCGGCTTTTCTCACGGATGAATAGGTCGACGCCCAGGTCCTCCTCCAACTGCTTGATGCGCGTTGTCAGGTTCGACGGCACGCGATGGATCTGCGCCGCCGCCGCACTGATGCTGCCGTGCTCGGCAACGGCCTTGAAGATTTCCAGTTGCACCAGATCCACAGTCATTCTCCAATCGTGAAAGAAACGCTCTTTATTATTCAGTTTCCAGAAACCAAACGCCACCCTACTCTGAGCGCATCCACTGACCTCGCAGGACGATGCCATGAGCCCGATTTCCAGCCAGACCCACGCCATCTCGATCAACCCCGCCACGGGCGAGCAGATCGGTCACTACGCTTTCGAATCCGCCGAAGCCCTCGATGCTGCGCTGACCCGCGCGGCGTTCGGCTTCAACAAGTGGAAACGCAAACCGCTGCAGGATCGCTCCCTCGCCCTGACCGCGCTGGCCGGCGCCCTGCGGGACAGCAGCGAAGCCATGGCGACCATGATCACCCGGGAAATGGGCAAGCCGATCGCCCAGGCCCGTGGCGAAATCGAGAAATGCGCCAAGCTCTGCGAGTGGTACGCCGAACACGGCCCGGCCATGCTCAACGCCGAAGCGACGCTGGTCGAAGGCGGCAAGGCGCGCATCGAGTACCGTCCGCTCGGCCCGATTCTCGCCGTGATGCCGTGGAACTTCCCGATCTGGCAAGTGCTGCGCGGCGCCGTCCCGGCGCTGATCGCCGGCAACACCTACGTGCTCAAGCATGCGCCGAACGTGATGGGCAGCGCCTATCTGTTGCGCGACGCCTTCACCCGCGCCGGTTTTGCCGATGGCGTGTTCGAAGTGATCAACGTCACCCCGGAAGGCGTTTCGACCGCCATTGCCGATTCGCGCATTGCCGCCGTAACGCTGACCGGCAGCGTCCGCGCCGGCATGGCCATCGGTGCACAGGCCGGTGCCGCGCTGAAGAAATGTGTACTGGAACTGGGCGGTTCCGATCCGTTTATCGTGCTCAACGACGCCGACATCGACGAAGCCGTGCAAGCGGCGGTGATCGGTCGTTACCAGAACTCAGGGCAAGTTTGCGCCGCCGCCAAACGCCTGATCATCGAAGAAGGCGTGGTCGAAGAATTCACCCGCAAATTCGTCGAAGCCACCCGCCAGTTGAAGATGGGCGATCCATTGTCCGCCGACAACTACATCGGCCCGATGGCCCGTTTCGACCTGCGTGACGAACTCGATCAACAAGTGCGCGACACCCTCGAAGAAGGCGCCACCCTGCTGCTCGGCGGCGGCAAAGTAGAGGGTTCGGGCAACTACTACGAGCCGACCGTACTGGCCGACGTCACCGACCGCATGACTTCGTTCAAGCAGGAACTGTTCGGCCCGGTGGCCTCGATCATCACCGCTCGGGATTGCGCTCACGCCGTGGCCCTGGCCAACGACAGCGAGTTCGGCCTGACCGCCACGATCTACACCGCCAACGTCGCCCTGGCCCAGCAACTGACCAGCGAACTGGAAACCGGCGGCGTGTTCATCAACGGCTACTCCGCCAGCGACCCGCGCGTGACCTTCGGCGGCGTGAAGAAAAGCGGTTTCGGCCGCGAGCTGTCGCACTTCGGCGTGCGCGAGTTCTGCAATGCGCAGACGATATGGCTGGATCGCCGTTGATCCGGTCGATCCGATAAACCCTGTGGGAGCGGGCTTGCCCGCGAAGAGGGAGAGTCAGTCTCCGTTTAAGGTGCCTGACACTCCGCCTTCGCGGGCAAGCCCGCTCCCACAGGTCTTGTTTCAGTCCTTGAAATCCGTGGACAGCGCCAGCTCATTCCACTCGGCCAATTCCTGCGCCACCAAACGATTCTTCGCTTCGATCCGTGCAACCGTGTCGCTGCCCAGCGCCAGCCGCTGCGGCGGGTTCGGTGCGTTGACCAGCGCCAGCATCGCTTCAGCAAACTTCAGCGGATCGCCCGGTTGCGCATGGTTGGCCGCTTCGGCAAACGTGCGCATCTTGCCAACGGTTTCGTCGTAGTCCGGCAGCACCAGCGCGGTCTTGATCAGCGATTGCTCGTCCAGGAAGTCGGTGCGGAAGAAGCCCGGTTCGACCACCGTGGCATGAATGCCCAGCGGCGCCAGTTCCTGATGCAGCGCTTCGCTGATGCCTTCCACTGCGAACTTGGTCGAGCCGTAGACACCCCAGCCCACGTAGGCCTGATAACCGCCAATCGACGAGATGTTGATGACCCGTCCGCTGCGCTGGGCGCGCATGTGTGGCAGCACGGCGCGGGTGACGTTGAGCAAGCCGAACACGTTGGTGGCGAACAGGCGCTCGGTTTCGCTGGCGCTGGTTTCTTCGACGGCGCCCAACACGCCAAAGCCGGCATTGTTGATCAGCACGTCGATGCGGCCGAAGCGCTTGATGCCCTGTGCCACCGCTTGGTGGGCTTCTTCTTCGCGGGTGACGTCCAGCCGCACCGCCAGCAGGTTCGGGTGATCGCCGAGGCGGTCGGTGATGTCTTGCGGGTTGCGGGCGGTGGCAATCACCGCGTCACCGGCACGCAGGGCCTGTTCGGCGATAAGGATGCCAAAACCACGGGAAGCTCCGGTAATCAGCCAGGTACGCATATCAACTCCTCCTGTCGGTGACCCTGGCGAGATTGCCGGGCCTTCTTGATGAGTTGAGTCGACTTTAAAGCCGTGCTACTGATGTGATAATCCCAGCAAATTTGCATGACTTTGTGAAAGGTGTTCACAAATGAAAAACCCGTCCACGGCGGATCTGTCGATCTTTCTTTGCATCGCCCAGCACCTGAATTTCAGCCGTGCAGCGGTGGATCTGGGCCTGACACCGTCGGCGCTGAGTCATTCGTTGCGCGCTCTGGAAAATCGCCTGGGCGTGCGTCTGTTCAATCGCACCACTCGCAGTGTGGCGCTGACCGAAGCGGGCGAGCGGTTATATGCGCGGCTGAAACCGGCGTTTCGCGACATCGACGACGCGCTCGAAGACCTCAATCACTTTCGCGACAAACCTTCCGGCAACCTGCGCATCACTGCGGGGCGCCAGGCCTGCGAACTGGTCCTGCTACCGATTGCCGGGGCGTTCCTTCAGGCCTATCCGGATATCCGCCTGGAAGTGGTCGAAAGCGATGCGCTGCTGGATATCGTCGCCGCCGGTTTTGATGCCGGGGTGCGGTTCGGCAATCGGCTGGAGGCGGACATGGTGTCGCTGCCGATCGGCCCGACCTTGCGCTCGGTGGTGGTCGCTTCACCGGCGTTTCTGGAACGGCACGCCGCGCCGCAAAAACCGGAGGATCTGCACACCCTGCCCTGCATCCGTCACCGCTTTCCCAGCGGCGCGCTGTATCGCTGGGAATTCGAACGCGGTGGCATCGATCAGGAAATCGAAGTCAACGGCCCGCTGACCCTGGGCGATGTCAGCCTGATGGTCGGCCCGGCGTTGCAAGGTCTGGGACTGGCCTATGTGTTCGAAGACATGGTCAGCGAGCACCTCGCGGCCGGGCGTCTGGTGCAGGTCTTGGCGGACTGGTGCCCGTACTATCCGGGTCTGCACCTGTATTACCCGAGCCGGCGCCATGTGCCGGCGCCGCTCAAGGCGTTTATCGACTTCGCCCGCCATGCCCGCGATGGCAAAACGGGCTGAGCCGTTTTACAGATACTTCAACCAGGCGATGTCGCGACGCCGGGCCTTCAATGCCGAAAACCAGCGCACGGCCGGGAACAACGCGACCGCCAGCACCATCGCCGCCAGCCACACCGCCGTCACCGACGAGAAACCGAAATACGTGCCCTGATTAAGCCCGAACAGCGCCACGCCAATCAGGTACAGCACCTTCAGCGCATACAGGTGCAGCAGGTAAAAAAACATCGGTGCCGAACCGAACACCGTCAGCCAGCGAATCCAGCGTCGATCCTGTGCGCGTTCGAACACCAGCAACAGCAACAGTCCGACACTCACCGTCAATGTGATGAACAACAGCGACGGCGGGTATTTGGTGATGTTGAAAAAACTCATCAGGGTTTGCACACCGCTGTCACCGAAGGCCCAGGGTTTCTCGCCGTAACCGTTGACCAGCCGCAGGGCCACGAACCCCAGCAGCCCGGCGATGCCACCGATCAACAAACGGCGCTGACGCACCCCGGCATCGGCCGCACGAGCGAACCACGGCCCCAGCGCGTAACCCAACCCGATCACGCCGATCCACGGCAACAACGGGTACGAGGTGCGCAGACGCAAGGTCTCGCCCGCCTCGATCCAGCCCCGGTCATGCAGGATCGCCCACGGTATGTGCAGCGCCGACTCCGCTGCGAAGTGCAGTCCGTCGAGCAGATTGTGCCCGGCGATGATCGCCAGGCTCAGCGTCAACAACAGCCAGCGTGGCAGCCAGACCAGCAGCGACAGCGCGATCATGCTCAGGCCGATCGCCCAGATCACTTGCAGGTAGATCACAGTCGGTGGCAGCTGGAACGTCCAGGCAAAATTCACCAGGGTGAATTCGAGCGCCACCAGAAACAAACCGCGCTTGAACAGAAAAGCACTGACGTCAGCCTTGCCGTCGTACTTTTCCCCGAACAGCCACGCCGACAACCCGGTCAGCAGCACGAACACCGGCGCGCACAGATGCGCCAGGGTGCGACTGAAGAACAGCGCCGGTTCCGTGCTGGCGATGTCCATCGGGTCGGTGACCTGACGATGCAGCAGAAAGGTTTCGCGCACGTGGTCCAGCAACATGAACAGAATCACCAGGCCACGCAGCGCATCAATGGACAGCAACCGGCCAGTCGCCGAGGGGGCAGAACGGGGAACCGCAATCGTCATGGAAGTATCGCAATCGAAAGGTTGATCGATGCAGCCGCCCGAAAGCGGCCGTAAAATTTGCGTTACCTTATAACATGAAAAACCGATCCAATCGCTAGCGGTTCTCAAACAGCGATCACGCGGTGCGCAGGGTTTCCAGCACGACCTGCAACGGATGACGCAACTGTCGATCGGCCTGGCGCTTGACCTGGCTGCGGCAGGAATACCCGGTGGCCAGCGCCTCGCCCTTCTCCACCGGCGCCTCGATCTGCTTCGCCCAGGATTGCTCGTAGATCACTGCCGAGGTTTCGCGATTGCGTGCTTCGTGTCCGTAAGTGCCGGACATGCCACAGCAACCGGTGGCCTGGGTCGCCAGCTTCAGGCCAACACGCTCGAACACCTGCTCCCATTGCCGAGTGGCGGCCGGAGCGTTGGTTTTTTCGGTGCAGTGCGCCAGCAGGCGGAAGGTTTCGTCGCGGCGCGTTCCGACTTGCTCCGGCATGATCTTGAGCAGCCACTCCTGCACCAGCGCCACCTCCGGGCATTGCTCCATTCCCGGGACTTTCAGATATTCCTGGCGATAGACCAGGGTCATGGCCGGGTCGAGCCCTACCAACGGCACACCGATCTCGGCCAGCGCGCGCAATTGCCCGACATTGCGCAACGCCGCGCGGTTGAACGCCGACAGGAAGCCCTGCACATGCAACGGCTTGCCGTTGGCACTGAACGGTGCCAGGTAGACCTGATAGCCGAGACGCGAAATCAGCTCGATCAGATCCGCCAGCAACGGCGCCTCGAAATACCGGGTGAAGGCGTCCTGCACCAGCACCACGCTGCGTTCGCGCTGGGCTGCAGTCAGCGCCGACAACACCTCGACCGATGCCGGCTGAACCTGCCAGCGACGCATCGCCGCGTGGAAATCGAAACGGCTGAGCAATGGCACATCGACCATGCCGCCAAGACGCTCGATCAAGCGCCGGCTGAACGAGGCACCCATCAAGCCGTTATAGAGAAACGGAATCCGCGCCATGTACGGAATCGTGTACTCCAGCGAAGCAATCAGATAATCCCGCGCCGGCCGCAGATAACGGGTGTGATACAGCTCAAGAAAACGCGAGCGGAAGTCCGGCACGTTGACCTTCACCGGGCACTGCCCCGCGCAGGACTTGCACGCCAGGCAGCCGGCCATGGCGTCGTACACCTCGTGGGAGAAGTCCTGTTCCTGCGCACGGCTGTTGCGCCAGCGCTGCAGCAACGTGCTGAAAAACGGCGGACGGCGACTGGCGTCGGCCAACACGTCGACCCCCGCCTCGCCCTGCAATCGCAGCCATTCGCGAATCAGCGAAGCGCGGCCCTTGGGCGATTGCGCACGCTGGCGGGTGGCTTTCCACGACGGGCACATGGCGTCGTCGGGATCGAAGTTGTAGCAGGCGCCGTTGCCGTTGCAGTGCATCGCTGCGCCGTAGTCCTGCCAGACTTTCTCGTCGATCTGCCGGTCAAGTTCGCCGCGCAGGGTCACTTCATCGATCTTCAGCAATGCCGCGCCGGGAATATTCGGCGTGGCGATCTTGCCCGGATTGAACTGGTTGAACGGATCGAACGCTGCCTTCAGGGCCTGCAGCGCCGGGTACAAGTCGCCGAAGAAGGCCGGCGCATATTCCGAGCGCAGGCCCTTGCCGTGTTCGCCCCACAGCAGGCCGCCGTAACGCTGGGTCAGCGCGGCGACGCCGTCCGAAACGGGACGCACCAGTGCGGCTTGCTGTGGGTCTTTCATGTCGAGAATCGGCCGTACGTGCAGCACGCCGGCATCGACGTGACCAAACATGCCGTACTGCAATTGGTGGCTGTCGAGCAGGTCGCGCAGTTCGGCGATGTACTCGGCCAGGTGCTGTGGCGGCACGGCGGTGTCTTCGACAAACGGCTGTGGCCGCGCTTCACCGGCGACGTTGCCGAGCAGGCCCACCGCGCGTTTGCGCATGCCGTAGACGCGATTCACCGCCGCATGCCCGACGGCCAGCGTATGCCCCAGGCGCTCGACCGTGGCGTCGTTGCCCAAGTGCTGGACGAAGGCTTCGACCCGGCGTTGCAGCTCCTCGGGATCGTCGCCGCAGAACTCCACCAGGTTGATCCCCAGCGTCGGCCGCTCGGCGCTTTCCGGAAAGTACTCGGCGACGCCATGCCAGACGATGTCCTGCATCGCCAGCAACAGCACTTTGGAGTCGACGGTTTCAATCGACAGCGGCTTGAGCGCCATCAGCGCCCGGGCATCGCGCAAGGCATCCATGAAGCCGGCGTAGCGAATGTTCACCAGCATCGTGTGCTTGGGAATCGGCAACACATTGAGTTTGGCCTCGACCACAAATCCCAGCGAACCTTCAGCGCCGCACAGCACGCTGTTGAGGTTGAAACGATTGTCGGCCTCGCGCAGGTGCGCCAGGTCGTAGCCGGTCAGGCAGCGGTTGAGGTCGGGGAAGGTTTCCCGGATCAGCTCGCCCTGCTCATCGATGATCTGCCGCGCGCAGCGATACACCTCGCCGGCCCGACCCTCGCGGGCGCATTCCGCCGCCAGTTCGCTTTCTTCCAGCGGGCGACCGTGCAAGCGCTCACCACCGCGCAGGACCATGTGCAGTTCCAGCACGTGGTCGCGGGTCTTGCCGTAGGTGCAACTGCCCTGGCCGCTGGCGTCGGTGTTGATCATGCCGCCGACCGTAGCGCGGTTGGAGGTCGACAGTTCCGGGGCGAAAAACAGCCCGGCGGATTTCAGGGCGGCGTTCAGTTGATCCTTCACTACGCCGGCCTGCACCCTTACCCAACGCTTTTCAACGTTGATTTCGAGAATGCGGTTCATGTGCCGCGACAGGTCGACGACGATACCGTCGGTCAATGACTGGCCGTTGGTGCCCGTGCCGCCACCGCGAGGGGTGATCACCACTTTCTGGTAGGCCGGTTCGGCGATCAGGCGTGCCAGCAGCGCCACGTCGTCGGCGTCACGCGGGAATACCGCCGCCTGCGGCAAGCGTTGATAGATCGAGTTGTCGGTGGCCAGCACCACGCGGCTGGCGTAGTCGGCACTGATTTCGCCGCGAAAACCGCTGGTTTCAAGGGCTTTGAGAAACTGTTGGTAGTCGGTGTTCAACGTGGTGGAAGGCGACAGCTGAGCAATCATCGGAAGTGCAATCTCGGTCAAAAACGGGCCGTGTGGCGGTGAACAGTTGTGCGCAAGGAATGATTGCGTCACGCTCCCGCCATCTCATAGGCCTTATGTTCATTGCAGAGCGATGCCGGGACAACCGTAAAATCGACCCGCAATCCATGACTAAAACGAAT
The DNA here is from genome assembly GCF_002112855.1 of Pseudomonas sp. B40(2017). Taxonomy (NCBI): domain Bacteria; kingdom Pseudomonadati; phylum Pseudomonadota; class Gammaproteobacteria; order Pseudomonadales; family Pseudomonadaceae; genus Pseudomonas; species Pseudomonas sp. B40(2017). Next base: position 451,376 of record NZ_NEIT01000007.1, on the reverse strand, counting down.
GAATCCGCGAACCCTTACTCCCTCGATGTCGTTGCTGCTGGCGTTTGAAGCCGCCGCACGCCATGAAAGCTACACCCGCGCCGCCCACGAACTGTCGCTGACCCAGAGTGCGGTCAGCCGTCAGGTGCAGATCCTGGAAAAGATGCTCGGCATGCGCCTGTTCAGCCGCGAAGGTCGGCGGGTGATCCTCACTGACGTCGGGCGCATGTATCAGCGCGAACTGTCCGAAGCCCTCGGCCAGATCCGCAGCGCGACGTTGCAGGCCATGGCGTTTGGTTCGGGAATCCACAGCCTGCGCCTGGCGACCTTGCCGACCTTCGGCTCGAAATGGCTGCTGCCACGCTTGAAGGATTTCTACACTGCCCACCCCGGCATGACTGTGCACCTGCATTCACGCATCGAAACCATCGACTTCGACACCAGCGAAATCGACGCAGCGATTTGTGTCGGCGGCGGTGACTGGCCGGGGCTGACAGCCCACCGTCTGCACACCGAGGAACTGGTTGTGATCGCCAGTGCGCAGCTGACCGATGCCGAACGTCTAGCGGCCGACAAGGATATCGCCGGGCAACTGCTGCTCAACGTCAGCAGCAACGCCCAGGCCTGGTCCGAGTGGTTCAGCCATCACGCCCTGCCCCATCGCAGTATGCGCATTGGCCCGAGTTTCGAGATGACCTCGCACTTGATTCAGGCCGTGCGCGCCAACATCGGCATCGGCCTGGTACCGAGGATTCTGGTGGAGGATGAGCTGCACAACGGCGAGTTGCTGCAACTGGGCGAACCGATCAGCAGCCGGCGCAGCTATTACCTGGTGTACCCGGCGCGCAATGAGTCGCTGGCGTCGCTGAAGGCGTTTCGCGACTGGTTGATGCGCACGCTCTGAATCTCTAGATCGCCAGATCAATTGCCATCGCGAGCAGGCTCGCTCCCACAGAGATCAATACTCCAATGTGGGAGCGAGCCTGCTCGCGATGGCGCCAGACCCGTGAACTCAGAACCGCGGCTTAACTGCTTTCCAGTCCGGCTTGTAGCGCTGCATCTGTCGCACATCATCGCGCTGGCGAATGCCGCAGGTCAGGTACTGGTCATGCAGCTTGCCCAGTTGATCGTGATCCAACTCCAGCCCGAGGCCCGGTGCACGAGTAACCTTCACGCAGCCATCGACAATCGGCAGCTTGCCGCCCTTGATCACTTCTTCATCCGGTTCCTGCCACGGGTAATGGGTGTCGCAGGCGTAGTCCAGATTCGGTACAGCCGCCGCCACGTGCGCCATGGCCATAAGGCTTATGCCCAGGTGTGAGTTGGAATGCATCGACACGCCGAGGCCGAAGGTGTCGCACATTTTCGCCAGGGTCTGGGTGTCGCGCAGACCGCCCCAGTAATGGTGATCGGCGAGGACAATCTGCACGCTGTTCAGCGCAACGCTGCGGCGGAACTCATCAAAATCGGTGACCACCATGTTCGTCGCCAGCGGCAGCCCGGTGCGGTTGTGCAGCTCGGCCATGCCGTCGAGGCCCGGGGTCGGGTCTTCGTAATACTGCAGATCATCGCCCAGCAACTCGGCCATGCGGATCGAGGTTTCCAGCGACCAGTTGCCGTTGGGATCGATGCGCAGCGGATAACCGGGAAAGGCCTTTTTCAGCGCCTTGATGCACGCCACTTCGTGCTCCGGCGGCAGCGTGCCGGCCTTGAGCTTGATGCTCTTGAAACCGTACGCCTCGATCATCCGCGCGGCCTGGGCGACGATCTGCAGCTCGTTCAGCGCCTCACCCCAGTTGTCCGGCTTGTACGGTGAATCGACGTGTTGCGCGTACTTGAAAAACAGATAGGCGCTGAACGGTACTTCATCGCGCACCGCACCGCCCAGCAGATCCACCAGCGGCACATTCAAGTAGCGGGCCTGCAAATCGAGGAACGCCACTTCAAACGCCGAATACGCGTTGCTCACCGCTTTACTGGCATGGGAACCAGGGGCGAGTTCAGCACCGGCCAGACTGGCCGGTTTGTTGGCAGCGACCGTCGCTTGGACGATCCGACGCAACTGATTGAGATTGAACGGATCGAGGCCGATCAACTGCGACTGCAACTGTTGCTGGATCGCCAGCGCCGGGGCATCGCCATAGCTTTCGCCGAGGCCGATGTAGCCGTTGTCGCTTTCGATCTCGATGATCGAGCGCAGGGCGAACGGTTCGTGGATGCCACTGGCGTTGAGCAGCGGCGGATCACGGAAGGCAATCGGAGTGACGGTTACGCGAGTGATTTTCAAAATGACGCTCCTGTTGAGTCGGAATCAGTGGCTCGCCACCGGATTGGCCGTCGGCGCGACGGCGGTTTCGGGTTCAGGCTTTGCCGGGGTTTTGCCTTTGGCGCCGGGCGCCATGCGGGCAAAGAAGATCACCACTGCTGCCACCAGCGAAGTTGCGGCCAGGCCATACAGGCCGCCTTCTATGGAGCCGGTGGTCTGTTCCAGGAAACCGAACGCGGTCGGCGCAACGAAGCCACCCAGATTGCCGATGGAGTTGATCAGCGCGATCACCGCCGCCGCGATGCGCGCATCCAGGTAGCTTTGCGGAATCGGCCAGAACAGTGCCGAAGCCGCCTTGAAACCGATGGCCGCAAAACAGATCGCGACGAAGGCGAAAATCGGCCCGCCGGTGGTGGACATGAACATGCCGAACGCGGCGATCACCAGGGTCAGCGCGACCCACGCCTGCTGGAATTTCCACTTGCCGGCCAGCGCCGCAAAGCCGTACATCGCGACGATGGAAATGATCCACGGCACGGAGTTGAGCAACCCGACCTGGAAGTCGCCGAGATTGCCCATCTTCTTGATCATGCTCGGCAGCCAGAAAGTGGCGCCGTAGATGGTCAGGGCGATGGAGAAGTAGATGAAGCAGAACAGCGCGATTTGCCGGTCCGCCAACAGTTTGAACATCGATGGTTTGGCAACGTGGGTCGCTTCCCGAGCACGCTGTTCTTCGGCGATTGCCGCCACCAGCGCCTCGCGCTCCTCCTCGCTCAGCCACTTGGCCTGGCGCGGATGGGATTGCAGCCAGAACCAGACGAACCCGCAGAGCACTACCGATGCGGCACCTTCGATCAGGAACATCCACTGCCAGCCGTGCATGCCCAGACCGCTGATGTGCAACAGCGCACCGGACACCGGACCGGAAATTACCGAAGCGATTGCCGAGCCGCTGAGAAACACCGCCATGGTCTTGCCGCGCTCAGAGGCCGGCAGCCATTGGGTGAAGTAATAAATGATCCCCGGGAAGAACCCGGCCTCGGCAGCGCCAAGGATGAAGCGCAGCACGTAGAAACTGGTTTCGCCTTTGACGAACGCCATGGCCATCGCCGCTGCGCCCCAGGTGAACATGATCCGCGTCAGCCAGGCGCGGGCGCCATAGCGCTGAAGAAGCATGTTGGACGGCACTTCAAACAAGGCGTAACCGATGAAAAACAGACCGGCACCAAGGCCATAGGCAGCAGCGCCGATACCCAGATCGGTTTCCAGATGACTGCGCACAAAACCGATGTTGACCCGGTCGATGTAGTTGACGATGAACATCACCACGAACAACGGCAGCACATGGCGCTTGACCTTGGCGGCGGCGCGGGCGAGTACCGTGATGTCCGGCGGACTCTGGAGGGTTTTCAAGGGGCGACTCCCGATCTTTGTTTTTGTAGGGATGGCCTGTTCAGGCGTAGAGCGATCATGGACGGGGTGATTGATCCCGTCTAATCTAACTTGGCATTCGATTGATACCTGGATTAGATCAATGTTCGAACTGACCCAATTGCGCTGCTTCACCACCGTCGCCACCGAACTAAACTTCCGCCGCGCTGCCGAGCGGTTGAACATGACGCAGCCACCATTGAGCCGGCAGATCCAGTTGCTGGAACATCACCTGGGCGTCGAACTGTTTACCCGCAGCACGCGCAGTGTGGCGCTCACCGCTGCCGGCCGCGCATTCTTCATCGAGGCGCAGAACCTGCTCGAGCGCGCCCAGCAAGCCGCCGTCACCGCCCGGCGTTTTGCCGAGGGCGATATCGGTTCGGTGAACATCAGTTTTGTTGGCAGCGCGGTTTATGAATTCCTGCCCAAGGTCATCGCCGAGGCGCGCCTCAAGCAGCCGCAGGTGAAGATCGACCTGACTGAAATGAACACCTACCAGCAACACGAAGCCCTGCGCGCTCGACGCATTGACCTGGGGATCGTCCGCGCGCCGTTGCTGGAGCCGGGTTACGCCACCGAATGCCTGGTGCGCGAGCCGTTTGTGCTGGCGGTGCCGAGCGGCCATCGACTGGCCGAGGCCGACGAAGTTTCAGTGAAGGACCTGGATGGGCAGCCGTTCCTGATGTATTCCCACGCGGCCTATCCGCCGTTCAACGAATTGCTCACCGGCATGCTGCGCTCGGCCCGGGTCGCCCCGGATTATGTGCAGTGGCTGGGTTCTTCCTTGACGATTCTGGCGCTGGTCAACGCAGGCATTGGCCTGGCGCTGGTGCCGCGTTGCGCGACCAGTGTGGTGTTCAGGAATGTGGTGTTTCGCGAGATCGATCTGGGCGAAGGGGTGCAGAGCGAGCTGCATCTGATCTGGCGGGAGAACAACGACAACCCGGCGTTTGCGATGTTGCTGGAGGGCATTCGCCGGGCGGTGAAGGATGGATGGGGTTAGTAGCGGGCTTGCGGTGACGGGGGGTACTTCAGCGGTGGGGGTGCCTTTGGGCCCGTGATCAATGGTTTCTCCAACAGCTTCCCGTCGGGCCCTACGAAAAGTCGCTCCAGATGTTCTGGCATTGGTTGCGGTGCTCTGGCGGTCATGATGAACCCTCTGATGCCGGGCTGAATTCAACCCATTTAACCTTCGCGGAATCTATCAGTAAAAATTCGGCGCCAATAGGATCCAATTTGCCATCTTCGTTGAGCCAGCGTGGAAACCTCATCAAGAACTGCCCGGTGTTCGACTCCGGTGGCCACTCGACTGGCCAGCCTAGGACGCGCCTTTCATCCTCCAGATGAAGGGTGATGAATCGGTCATATTGAGCGAAAGCGCAGAACCATTCACTGGGATAGGAAGATTGTTTCGTTACGTTTCTGCTGCGCAACCACCTATGCAATTTGCCATTAGTTGCCAGACAACAAGCCATCAATCCCAGCAGCAAGGACGCAGAAAATGCCCAGCACGTTTCAGCTTTCGCATCCCATCTCCCTACAGAAAACCCCTTCTCCCCCACCCACACACAAACCGCTCCAACCCCCAGCACCATCCCGTGAATCACAAACGTGAAAATCAGCGCCTGCACAATCTGGCCGAACGTATCCGGTCGCTTGAAGGCCGTCAGCGTGTAGAAAATCCAGGTCGAGACAAACCCCGGGATCAGGTACTGCAACAACGGAATCACTTCTTTCACCAGATCATCCATGATCGGTCGCTCCTTGAATCAAAAAACACTCCTCCCAAAACAGCAATGCCGGCCTGTAATGGTCCGGCATTCAAAGCCTAGTGCACACGGGAGAAACGCTCGCGATCATCTGTCACCGCGCATTACGCATCCTGCAGAATCTGATCCGCGCCGTCCCCTGCCGCCATCAACACCGCCGCATGAAGGTTGATGCACGAGCCGGATCGTTTCATCATCGCCCAAGGTTTCGAGGAGTAACGCCATGACCCGTTATCAGCCGTTGAACTGCGATCTGCACGACTACCTGGAAATCGCCTGCCTGCGCGGCTATCAGCTGGACATCGAGCTGGTCGACGGTCAGCGTCTGATGGCCCGGGCCGTGACCACGCGGACCAGCAGTGAAAAAGAAGAATTTCTGGTGATCGAGCAACAAGGCGCGCAACAGGAAATTCGCCTCGATCAACTGCTCGCCATCACACCTCAGGAGGCCAACGCCGAGTTCGGTCGAGTGGTCCTTGCCGGAGGGGTTTGCGGAATCTGAACAAAAAAATCCCGCCCGGCATCAACCGGGCGAGATTTTCTGTGACACGCCGTTTTACGCGACGACAGGGATCATCGGATCCGCAGCTGCCAGCGCGCTGGCACGGTCAGCCGCCGGCGGGTAGATCCACTGGGTGTTGATCTGGGTCTTGAGCGACTTGCCCTCCTCCCTGACCAGTTTTACCTGGCGACCCCAGCCTTCGGTGTACACCGCGCCCCAGGCGCCGAAGTCGAGGCAGGTCACGTATTTCGGCTGGCTGTCACCGACATCTCGGACTGAACTCGATCAGCAGGCAAAAAAAAGCAGAAACCGATCAGCGGTTTCTGCTATCTCATTTTTGACCTTACAAGCAGTCGCGTACCGCTTTGCGCAACGATCCGGACTTCGCCCACGGTGGCCCTTGGTAAAGGGAGACACGGCTGCCGTCCTTGTACTTGACCACATCGAGAATCTCGTCGGCGGTGACGATGCTCGGTGCAGTGATCCGGTAGCCATTGGAAATTGCTGTCTGGGACGTCTTGGCAACGTCCTGCTGCCAGAGCGGCAATACACACGCGGCGTAGTCCTTGGGAGTCTTGTCGCTGGTCTTGCTGACATTCGGCTCGCCCGGCACCAGTGACGCGGGCAACGAACAACCGGCCAATGCCACCAACAGCATCCCCCCGATCAACATCCGCATGGTGATTCCTTCATCTGAAAAAACGCGAATGTACCTTGTAACTGTTCGGACATCCATCGTAGCGCTCTGCCTGTATTCCTCGTAAACCGGAACAATCAGCTCACCGACAGATGACCTTGCCCCACTCCCAAAAAATGCGGCTACTCTGTTTTACCGAGAATGTTCCGGAGGTGATCATGCGGCTCAATGAATACGAACACGAACTTCAACGTGACCTGCAAAGCGTGGCATCGGACCTGAGATGGTCGGCGGTGGACCTCAAGCGCATTGCCGAGCAATTGCGCCAGTCGGGCAACGAGGCGGACGCCCAGGCGGTACTCAGATCCTGCGAGGTGCTGCAAAGCGATGAAGAGCGCCTGCAACTGTATGCCCGGGAAGTGAAAGCCCGCGCCATCAGCCGAACCAAAGTCCACTGAACCTGACGCTGCGCACAGCAAAAAGCCCCGGACAACCGGGGCTTTCTCTTCACAGGTCGTCAGCCTGACTTGCGACCGCGCGTACGACCTTTATAGCCCGGCAGTGCGGCGGCGTACGCCAGCGCTTCCTCGCGACTGGCAAACGAAGCGAGCCGGTCACCCTGCGTGCAGACCCGCCACGGGCCGTTGTTCACGCTGAGTACGTCGTAGCCATTCATGTGCATTTTGTTCAGCATCGCCATGCTCATAGGCACCTCCTGTCTTCTAACGAACTTTTGCACCTTACACCCGCAACGCGCAGTCGTGCCGACCGGACGTCGCACCGCAGCAGCGTCAAGTCTCCGGCACTTTTAGCCTGGCCAGGCACTCAGACGCTCTAAACCGGCAGCGGCCCAAATATTGCTAATTCATGACAGATTTATGACAAACGGCAATCGGGTAACACATGAAAGTACGAGCAACCGTCATCTGCGAGCAGGATCGACACATTCTCCTGGTGCGCAAACCCAGATGCCGCTGGACGCTTCCGGGGGGCACCGTCGAACCGGGAGAGACCCGCGCGCAAGCCGCCGCCCGAGAACTCAAGGAAGAGACCGGCCTGGACAGCGATGACATGCTTTATCTGATGGAGTTGCAGAACGGCAGCACCCGCCACCACGTCTACGAGGCGTCGGTGCTGAACATCGAGCAGGTTCGCCCGCTGAATGAAATCGTCGACTGCCTCTGGCACCCGCTCGATGCGGTGCAGAATCTGAACGTCAGTGACGCCACGCTGAGCATCGTCCGCGCCTTTCAACGACGCCTTTGACTCTCAGCCGGCAAACGCTCGGCGTCCGGCGCTCATTTCCGTGCGCAATTCACCGATGAAATTGGAGATGTCACGAATAGTGACCAGATGTTCAGGAGAAACACCATTGAGCAGCAACTCGACACGCCCGCTGTCGGGTTCGTAAACCTTGATCTGCAAGAGGCCTTGCGCCGTTTCGGTGCAGTCGCAATACAACGGCGAAAAGCCGGATTCGACGATGCGGCAAATGTCGGCAATGGCAATCATGGGGGCACGCCTCACAGGCGTTGGCTCGGGCGACCCGATGAGCATAGATGAGCTTTCACTGCCCCGCCCCTGCCGCACAGTGTAAAAATTGCCAACCGCTTCACAACTTCAAATCGCGGCTCTCAATGGGCGTCATGATCCCAGATCCAGTTCCATATTCCCGGCAGATTCACCGGTTTCGACGACTCGCGCACCGTGCGCGCCAGCGCAGCTTTTTCCAGCGCCGCGCGATCGTCATAGAACGGTTTGCCTGCCAGTCGCACGCCGGTGGCGGCGGCACTGTCGAGCAGAATCTGCAGATACTCGCGGGTGTGGCGGGCGGTGTAGCGGTTGAGGTCATGGAAGGTCACCACCACCGGAATCACTCCGTCCACCGTTGGCAAGTCGCCAAGAGCAATCCGTTCGCGGACTTCCGACAGTTGTCGCAGCATGTTCGCCCGCCGCCGGGGGCTGGCGTTGAAGCCCCAGATCTTGCCGTCGTTGGCGCTCAGGTCGGTCAGCAACACCTGCATATGGTGCTGCTGATAGGCGGCGAAGGTGCGCTTGTCGTAGTTCCAGAATGGCGGACGCAATAACGTCGGCGGCGCGCCAGTGATTGCCGCGATGTCCGCCGAACCGTTGGTCAGCGAGGTTTCGAGTTCTTGGGGATCGAGCAATCGATGATTGGTGTGCCAATGGGTGGCGGTGTGAAAGCCCAGAATGTGCCCTTCGTCATACTCGCGGCGCATGACTCGCCGACCGATCTCGCTGTTGCCCGCTCGGGGTGCGCGGGTCTGGACGAAAAACACCGCTTTGATCCCCGGTTGCAGCGGGTTGTCCTTGAGGCTGTCGAGCACGGTGTCGGTAGGATTGAAAAGACTGGAAGCGCTGGGGCCGTCATCGAAGGTCAATAGAAAGCGCACAGGCGCCTGAGTCTTGAGCCGGGCTTCGGTCTGCGCGGTCATTTCGATGGGAGCGGCGATGCATCCGGCCAACCCGACGGCTACCGCCATCGCACAGAAAAGCTTGAACCACTGTGTCATGTTTTGCCTTGAGCCCGACCGTTGCGGTCATGTTGTCGATTGGCAAAACTCCTTCGCCGCTGCTGCCTCCCTGCGACCCATTGAGATGGGCCGAGGTTGGATAAAGATACACAGGGTTTGGTTCCGGCGCTCGCTCAGCGCGCCAGCGCCTGTTGAAACGAGCTGTCGATGATACCGGCCGTGGCCAGCGGAGCCGGCAGCGCCTTGACCTTGAACAGGAAGTCGGCCGTGCTTTGCAAATCGGCGGCGGCCTGCTGATCCACCGGGCCGACCGTCATGTGCGCCTGGCGCAACCAGTGCCGCGAAACCTGTTGATCGAGGTTGGCCTTCTTCGCCCACAGGTCGGCGTACTCGTCGGTGTGGCTGTCGACCCAGGCCCTGGCCTGCTTCAAACGTCCGAGGAAATCGGCGATCGCTTCGCGCTTGCTGTCGATAGACGGCGCAGACGCGGCGATGGCGCTCAAGCCCGGCATCAGGTTTTTCGCCGTGAGAATCGGCCGGGCGCCGGAGAACACGATCTGCTGGGAAATGTACGGCTCCCACACCGGGAACGCGTCGATGCTGCCTTGCGGTAGCGCGGCCGCCGCATCGATCGGCATCAGTTTGACGAAGTCGACGTAATTTTCCGGCAAACCGCCCTGCTCCAGTGCCCGCAAGGTCAGTTGCTGACTCCAGGCACCCGGCCAGTAAGCGACTTTTTTGCCCTTCAGGTCCTCGATAGTTTTCACCGGAGAATCCTTGGGCACCAACAGCGCGATAGTGTCCGGGTTCTGTCGTGACACACCAATCAGTTTCACCGGCGCCTGTTTGGCGGCCAGAAACAGAAACCCCGAATCCCCCAGGAAACCCAGATCCAGCGACCCGGTCTGCAACGCTTCGGCCAACGGCGCGGCAGCCTGGAAGTGTTTCCAGTCAACCGTGTAAGGCGCGTCCTTCAACACGCCGGACGCTTCTATCGAAGCGCGGATGTTGTAGTAATTCTGGTCGCCGACGTGCAGGACCAAGGGTTCGGCAGCGTAGGTCAATGGCGTGGCAAACAGTGCGCCGGTCAACACGGCGCGTAGGAAACGTGAGAGCTTCATGGCGAGTCCTGCAGAAGGGATTTTTATAGACCATAACGCTCTTACAAATCAGATTTGAAATTCGATTAGCGCATAAGCTCAGCACCTTCCCGCCGCACTGTTGGCCGAGCAACAGTGGCTCGTCAGAGTGTTTTCCCTGCAACACTTCAAACCTGCAAAACCAGCGTCAACCCCCGTAAATACGGGACAAAACGTACATGGCACAGAGCCTGCAATATTCCATTCATGCAGGAAGCATTCGATAAAAATATCTTTTTGGACATAAGAATCTGTTGCCTTGCCGGAGCGTGCCCATGAAACCCTTCTTTCCGTTTTCCCGCGTCAAAACGCTGCTCGCGGCCTGCGCAGTAGCCCTGAGTCTGCAACCTCTGGCCCACGCTGCCGAAGCGCCGCCCGCTGAAGTGCATCTGGATTACGCCTATTACTCGCCGGTCAGCCTGGCGCTGAAACATCTGGGCTACCTGGAAAAAGCCTTGCCTCAGAGCAAAGTCAGCTGGGTGCTGAGCCAGGGCAGCAACCGCTCGCTGGAATACCTTAAGAGCGGCGGCGTGGATTTCGCCTCGTCGGCCAGCCTCGCCGCCGTGCTCAGCCGTGCCAATGGCAGCCCGATCAAATCGGTCTACGTCTATAGCCGCGCCGAGTGGACCGCGCTGGTGGTGCGCAAGGACTCGCCGATCCAGTCCGTCGCCGACCTCAAGGGCAAAAAAATCGCCGCCACCAAAGGCACCGACCCGTACCTGTTCACCCTGCGCACCCTGCAACAGGCCGGGCTGAAAAAGGACGACGTGGAACTGGTACACCTGCAGCACCCGGACGGCCGCACCGCGCTGGAGAAAGGCGATGTCGACGCCTGGGCCGGCCTCGATCCGCACATGGCCGCCAGTCAGGTGCAGGCCGGTTCGCGCCTGCTGTACCGCAATCGCGACTTCAACAGCTACGGCGTGGTCAGCGTCACCGAGCAATACGCCAAGCAACACCCGCAAACCATCGACACCGTGATCAAGGCCTATGAGCAGGCCCGCGAGTGGTCGGTGAAGAACCCCGACGAATTGGCCAAATTGCTCGCCAGCGAATCCGGCCTGCCGCTGGACGTGGCCAAACTGCAATTGTCGCGCACCGACCTGAGCAGCCCGCAGCTGACCGCCAGGGACGTGCTGGCCTCGAAAGCCGCCGCGCCGATTCTGGTCTCCGAAGAACTGGTGCGCCGTGGGGTGAATGTCGATCAGGTCATCGATCAATTGATCGACACCGGTTTCCATCAAGTCGCCGCCGCCCAGTAACCGATCAGGCCCATGACAAGTCCGCGTCCGTCGCGGATTTGTCGTGAGCGGAGAACCGTCCATGAGCAACGACTTGCCCGCCCGCCTCGCCGTGCCGGCACCACGCCGAAAACTCCCACTGCTGAATCCGCTCTGGCGCCGGCGCCTTAAAGGCCTGGCCCTGCCACTGCTGATCGTGATCGCCCTCGAATTCATCGTACGCATCGGCTGGCTGCCGTCCTACCAGATGCCCGCGCCAAGCGAGATCGCCCTGACCCTCACCGATTTGGCCGAAGGCGCCTTGTGGAAGCACATCGGCGCCAGCCTGATTCGCGTACTGCTGGGGTTCGCCATCGGCGCGAGTCTGGCGCTGGTGTTTGCCGCGTGGGTCGGCCTGAGCCGTGAAGCCGAGGCTTATCTGGAACCGACGTTCGCCGCACTGCGGTCGATTCCCAGCCTGGCCTGGGTGCCGCTGTTGCTGCTATGGCTGGGGATCGACGAGACCTCGAAAATCGTTCTGATCGCCATCGGCGCGTTCTTCCCGGTGTACGTCAACGTGGTAGCGGCGATCCGCAACATCGACCGCAAACTGGTGGAAGTCGGGCACATCTACGGCTTCAGCCCGCTGCAACTGGTGCAACGGATTCTGTTGCCCGCCGCCCTGCCCGGCCTGTTCACGGGATTGCGCAGCGGCATGAGCCTGTCGTGGATGTTTCTGGTGGCGGCCGAACTGATCGCCGCGACCAAAGGTCTGGGTTACCTGCTCAGCGACGGTCGCGAAACTTCGCGGCCGGACATCGTGCTGGCCGCGATCATCGTCCTGGCGCTGCTGGGCAAACTCAGCGACGGTTTGCTTGCGGTGCTGGAACGTCGCTGGCTGGTCTGGCGCGACGCGTTCACCGGCCAGGGCAGCAAGGATTGAACCGTGCAACTAAGCTGAAACCTTCAGGCAGCTGTTCGCCGGAGGGTCGGCCGATGTGCGGAAGACTGTCGCAATACCGGGGTATCCACGATTTCGTCGCAGTGCTGAGTATTCCCGATCCGCTGATCAATCACGTCGGCGACGCCCCGCTGGCGCATTACAACGCCGCGCCCACCACGTCACTGGCGATCCTTCATCAGCACCAACAACGGCTATACGCCAACAATCTGCGCTGGGGCTGGCGCCCGCACTGGGCCAGGGATCGCGCCGCACCGATCAACGCGCGGCTGGAAAAAGTCGCCCACGGGCCGTTCTTTCGAGCGATCTGGCGTCATCGACTGATCGTGCCGGTCGACAACTGGTTCGAGTGGGTCGATGCACCCGACAAGAGCCGACAACCGTGGCTGATTCGTCGGGCCGATCATCAGCCGGTTTTCTGCGCCGCCATCGGCCAGTTTCCGATACCCGGCGAACCTTCACGGGAAGACGACGGCTTCGTCATCATTACCGCCAACAGCGAAGGCGGCTTGCTCGATGTGCATGACCGGCGCCCGATTGTGCTGCGCGCTGACCGGGTTCAGGAATGGCTCGATCCCGCCACGCCCACAGAGCGTGCCGAGCAGATGCTGTTGTTCGAAGCCGAACCCAGCGAAGCGTTCCAATGGCACAAAGTCGGCAAAGCGGTGGGCAACTCCCGCAATCAGGGCGCGGAATTGATTGATGCCGTACCGTAAATAAATGTCGACGCGGTGCGTTATCAAAAGCAGGAACTCACGAATCGAATCCTGCCTGTTACACGCGGTGTTTCAAACGCGAAACATTCAACCTAAACAGTCGTTTGATTGAACTAACCGCCTGTCTGACATTTCAACCGTCATACATACATTTACAAACACTACGGATAGCATGCGCGCCGCATTTCCTTTTGGCATACCAGTTGACCAAAGAGTCAGCAAAACCAGGAATCCCCCACAAACTTACAAGCCTTGCAGAGAATTAAGTTGCGCGACGATTTTGCAATCAAACAGGTCACAGGCCTGGAGTGTATTCATCTGTCCCCGACAGAACGCTTTCAACTCGACTGTTTTATCGGCCACTACATAAAGACTCGAAACCTGCGTGACGTACCCGATATCGACCGCATCCTGCGCGCCACCCTCGAAAGCTATCCCTGCCACCCGCCGGTGATGGTCAACGAGCTGAATGCCTGGATCGACAAGACCTTGGGTTATCGGGCCTCCCACCCAGATTTCACGCAGTTGGACGATCTTTGATGAACGAAAAGCCCCGCAATCGCGGGGCTTTTCGTTGTGGCGTTCAGGGTTTCAGCAGGGGTTCCCGATCACGTTCGGACAACTCGCGGCTGTCGTCATGCTTCCAGGTCTGCTCCTTGTGTTTCTCCCGCTCGATTTCTTCTTCGCTCGGTTCGTCATCTTCTTCAGGACGTTTCTGCTCGGTTGCCATGTTCACCTCGCTCATGAAATTGATCCATTAAGCGTAGAACTTAAAGCCACCAGCGCAATAGAAAGAAGAACGCCATGCTCAATAGCATGCTGAGCAACGTGTTGCGCGTGTAGATCACCAGTGCGATTGCCACTAACGAACTCAGCAGATAAGGGTTATCCCACTGCAGATTCAGTTGTTTGTCCGGCATGAACACAATCGGCCCGCAAATCGCGGTCAACATGCCCGGCACGGCAAAACCGAGAAATTGCCGCGCGTTGCTGCTCAACCGTACCGGCAAGCGTGGTTCGAGAAACACGTAACGATTGAGGAACACCAGAATCCCCATGCCGAAAATCACTGCCCAGACCATCATGTGCGCTCCCGATACAGCTTGTTGCAGATGAACCCGGCCGTCATGCCGGCCAGCCCCGACAGCACCAGCGCCGAACCCCATTGCCAATAACTGAACAACACCGAGCAAAACAGCGACACCGCCACGCAGACCACCGTCGGCACATTGCGCACCACCGGTGTGATCAGAGCGATGAAGGTGGCGGCAATCGAGAAGTCCAGCCCAAGGTGTTCAAGCCCCGGAATGCTGCTGCCGAGCACAATGCCGGCCAGGGTAAAAAGGTTCCAGGCGATGTAGAACGTCAGGCCGACGCCCAAGGCGTACCAGCGATTGAACTGCTGACGATCGTGCTGACTGGTCAGCGCGAACAGCTCGTCAGTGAGCAAAAAGCCCAGGCCAATACGCCAGCGCCCCGGCAACGGCGAAATCACCTGGCGCATGCTCATGCCGTAAAGCAAATGCTGCGAGGTCAGCAGCAGCGTGGTCAGCAGAATCGAGAAAATCCCGGCGCCGCCCTTGAGCATGCCGATCGCCACCAATTGCGCAGCGCCGGCAAACACGATGCTCGACAGGCCCTGCCCCTGCAGCGGTGTGAGATTGGCTTCGATCGCCATGGAGCCGGCCAGCAGCCCCCAAGGGGCGGTCGCCAGGGATAACGGCATGATCGCCGCGGCGCCGCGAAGGAAGGCACTGCGCGGCATTAATGAGTCAGACATAACACGCTTCAACCGTGAGACAAGGCCCCGGACTCTGCCAGCAAACGCCCTTTCATGGCTTGAACAATCTTGCGCAGTTGGCGCAAATCCTTCCTTCCGTCAGTCGTTTACGGGCGTAACATGGCAACCATTCACACACGCGTCAGGGAGACGACATGCTGTATCGAATAGCCGCCGACGGGCTGGTGCTGTTTCATTTGCTGTTCATTCTGTTCGTGCTGTTCGGCGGACTGCTGGTGCTCAAGTGGCCGCGGCTGATGTGGCTGCATTTGCCAGCAGCGGCCTGGGGCGTGGCGGTCGAGGTGTTGCACATGACCTGTCCGCTGACCTATTGGGAAAACCTGATGCGCCACGCCGCCGGGCAGACCGAATACGCCGGCGGATTCATCGAACATTACATCTGGCCGATCATCTACCCGGCGGGGCTGACCCCGCAGATTCAGTTGGTGCTGGGCAGCGTGGTGCTGGTGGTCAACCTGCTGGTCTACGGGCGCCTGATTCGCCGCTGGAAACTGCGGCGCGCCGCGCGCATTCCGTTTTAACGTGCTTTCAAGGTTTCCAGCCAGGCCGGATCGAAGCGCGTCTGATCGGTGTCCAGACCGAGCGCCTCCATCCGCGTCTTGTGTGTTTCGACTTCCCGGTGCAATTGCGCGTGATCGCTGGAGTTACCGTCCAGTTCATGCATCTGGGTTAGCCCCAGGTGATAGAAACGCAGCACCTTCATCGCCACCGGATCACCCTTCTCCACCGCCGCCGTCACCTGATGCATCACATTGGTGACGCTCATCAGGCTGCGCTTGAGCCGCCAGCCATACACTGCCGGAGCCATCCAGGTCTGGTTCCAGAAACGCCCGCGCAGCAACGCCGCCGTCAGCAGAAATGCGCCAAACACCCCGCCAACATTGAACCGCAGATTATCCCCGCCCGGCTCGCCGAACAGCGCCACCGCCGCCGTCGAAAACGCCATCGCCAGCACCAGAAACAGCAACGCGATGATCAGCGTGCTGCGCCGGGTCTGCTGGCGATAAGTGATGGCATCGATCGGTTGAATCTCGAACATCGCGACAGGCTTCCATGGCTTGAGTTAAAAAGAGGCTGCGCATTATCGCCTCTGAGGCGGATTTAGCTATGCTGGAGCGCCTTTTCATCTTTTCAAAGTCCAACGGGGACATGGCGATACCACGCAGATCGTGCCATCTTCATTCATGGATACACACTATTCGGATGCCATTGGCCATGCCGGCAATGACATCGTTTTAAGGATCACTGCATGACCCAACGACACGTAATCAATGCCTCGGTCAGCCCGAAAGGCAGCCTCGAAACCCTTTCCCAACGTGAAGTTCAGCAACTGAGCCAGGCCGGAACCGGCAGCACCTACACCCTCTTTCGCCAGTGCGCCCTGGCAATCCTCAATACTGGCGCCCATGTC
Source organism: Pseudomonas sp. B40(2017) (assembly GCF_002112855.1). Taxonomy (NCBI): domain Bacteria; kingdom Pseudomonadati; phylum Pseudomonadota; class Gammaproteobacteria; order Pseudomonadales; family Pseudomonadaceae; genus Pseudomonas; species Pseudomonas sp. B40(2017). Next base: position 435,049 of record NZ_NEIT01000007.1, on the reverse strand, counting down.
GATAACGCAAAAACCATCCTTGAAGCCTACAAAGACTTCGAAATCCGCATCCACCAGCAGGATCGCGGCGTGCGCCTGGAACTGCTGAACGCACCGGCCGACGCCTTCGTCGACGGCGAAATGATCGCCAGCACCCGGGAAATGCTGTTCAGTGCCCTGCGCGACATCGTCTACACCGAGAACGAACTCGACGCTTTGAGCATCGACCTCAGCACCTCCCAGGGCATCAGCGACTACGTCTTCCACCTGCTGCGCAACGCGCGCACCCTGCGTCCGGGCGTCGAGCCGAAAATCGTCGTGTGCTGGGGCGGCCACTCGATCAACACCGAAGAATACAAATACACCAAAAAAGTCGGCCACGAACTGGGTCTGCGCAGCCTCGATATCTGCACCGGCTGCGGCCCGGGCGTGATGAAAGGCCCGATGAAAGGCGCGACCATCGCCCACGCCAAACAGCGAATTCACGGCGGCCGTTACCTCGGTCTGACCGAGCCGGGCATCATCGCCGCCGAAGCGCCGAACCCGATCGTCAACGAACTGGTGATCCTGCCGGACATCGAAAAACGCCTGGAAGCCTTCGTCCGCGTCGGCCACGGCATCATCATCTTCCCGGGCGGCGCCGGCACTGCCGAAGAGTTCCTGTACCTGCTGGGCATCCTGATGCACCCGGACAACGCCGGGCTGCCGTTCCCGGTGATTTTGACCGGGCCGAAACACGCCGCGCCGTACCTGGAACAACTGGACGCCTTCGTCACCGCCACCCTCGGCGAAGCGGCGAAACAGCACTACGAAATCATCATCGACGACCCGGCCGAAGTGGCGCGGCAGATGACCGCGGGCCTCAAAGCGGTGAAGCAGTTCCGCCGCGAGCGCAACGATGCGTTCCACTTCAACTGGCTGCTGAAAATCGACGAAGGCTTCCAGCGCCCGTTCGACCCGACCCACGAAAACATGGCCAACCTCAAGCTGCACCGCGATCAGCCGCCTCATGAACTGGCGGCCAACCTGCGCCGCGCGTTCTCCGGGATTGTCGCCGGCAACGTCAAGGACAAGGGCATTCGTCTGATCGAGGAACACGGGCCGTACCAGATCCGTGGTGACGCCGCGATCATGCAGCCGCTCGATCTGCTGCTCAAAGCCTTCGTCGCCCAGCACCGGATGAAACTGCCGGGCGGCGCGGCGTATGTGCCGTGCTACCGCGTGGTGTCCTGACACCGCCAATGCTTAACCCTGAAGACCCATTCTTCAGGCCATCCCATAACACTGTGGGAGCGGGTTTGCCCGCGAAGGGGCCATCGAATTCAGCATATTTGTTGACTGACGAACCGCTTTTGCGAGCAAGCCCGCTCCCACAAAAAGAGTGTGAACCATGGATCACATCAACCACATCCTGATCGTCGACGATGACCGCGAGATCCGCGAACTGGTCGGCAATTACCTGACAAAAAACGGCCTGCGCAGCACCGTGGTCGCCGATGGCCGGCAGATGCGCAGCTTTCTGGAAGCCAACACGGTCGACCTGATCGTGCTCGACATCATGCTCCCCGGCGATGACGGGTTGGTGCTGTGCCGCGAGTTGCGCGCCGGCAAGCACAAGGCGATCCCGATCCTGATGCTCACCGCGCGCGACGACCAGACAGACCGCATCCTCGGCCTGGAAATGGGCGCCGACGATTACCTGACCAAACCCTTCGCCGCCCGCGAACTGCTGGCGCGGATCAACGCCGTGCTGCGCCGCACGCGAATGCTGCCGCCCAATCTGCTGATCACCGAAACCGGGCGGCTGCTCGCGTTCGGTCGCTGGCGCCTGGACACCACCGCCCGACATCTGCTCGATGAAGACGACACCATGGTCGCCCTCAGCGGCGCCGAGTATCGTTTGCTGCGGGTGTTTCTCGATCATCCGCAACGGGTGCTCAGCCGCGACCAGTTGCTCAATCTGACTCAGGGTCGCGACGCCGACCTGTTCGACCGCTCCATCGATTTGCTGGTCAGCCGCCTGCGTCAGCGGCTGCTGGACGACTCCCGCGAGCCGACCTACATCAAGACCGTGCGCAACGAGGGTTATGTGTTCTCCTTCGCCGTGGAGATGCTCGCCGAATCCTGACGGATTTGTATCGTTCTGTATAAATTCGCCGCGCAGATACGTAACCGGTGTTTTTGGGCCGTAACACCACATATCAGCGATACACCCTCGCGTTTGAATGAACCCACCAGAAAGCACTGGTTCACTCATCATCAAACGCAAGGAGAAGCACCATGTTCAAGTCCTCGAAATCCCTGGTACTCGCACTCAGCCTGCTGGGCGGCCTGGCCATGGCCGACCTGGCGTCCGCCAGCTCCCAACCACTGGTTGCCGAGTACGGTTCGGAAAACCTGCAGAAGGATCGCGTTGCCGAAGGTGGCGCGGACCGTTTGCAGGAACTGCGTGAACGCGTGGCTGAAGGCGGTGCGGACCGTTTGCAGGAACTGCGTGAACGCGTCGCCGAGGGTGGTGCAGATCGCCTTCAGGAACTGCGCGAACGTTCGGCCCGCAGCGTACTGGTCGCCGAGAACCGCCCCGAGTTCGGTTCCAAGTATCAGCGCTACTGATCGTCTGTACCCGCCGTTGTCGATTCCTGCCGGGGGCGTCATGCCCCCGCAGCGAACACGATTTCCCGGTAACGGGGCACTGCCCGATGCCATGCAATATTTCCGTGCCATTGCACCTCGAGCGTCCGGGCGCTGTGCAAGACCTGCTCGTGCAAAACGGCGTCGCACCCAAGCCGATCCAGCTCGCGCGGCAAGCGCCGTTGCAGCTTGAAAAACTCTCCCGCCCAGACATCGATACGATGGCGGACCTCGCCAGCCGCTTCACTTGGGGAACATTGTCGATGATGGATGAGGTGCGTCAGCAGGTTGTACACGTCCTCCATGGGATTCTCCATGCTGGAGAAGGACTGCAAGTCATTGACGGCCTTCATCAGGTTCAAGCTCAGCCTGCGTAGCGCCTGCCAGATGTCGCTGTAATAAATACGAGATGGCAGGTGTACACGATCGACGAAGTAATTGAACTCCACACACACCTGAAACCCGCCAGCATTGCGCCAGACACTCTCAAAATCCTGCTCGGCCGGCTGCGAACCTTCAAGACGATGCATCGCAGCACGCAGACAGGGATAGAGAAAACTTTCATATTGCTCAAGCACTCGTTGTCGCCACTGTGGCGGCATTTGCACTGCAGCCTGTTGAACGATGTCCGCCAGACCGCCTGCCAGCCCATTGAAAAACGAGAGCCCACCACGGCTTGCCAGCTCATGCACCTCGCGGATCGCCTGTTCCAGCAACTCGGGAGCATGGGTTAAATCTTCATCGGCCAGGTCATCCTGACAACTGAACCACCCGGTAAGGTGAGCAAGTACGAAAAGATCCTCACTATCTGCATTAGGCCACATATAACCGGCATACAACCCTGACTGGTAGATATCGTGCTGGTACTGCGCATGCGGCTCATCCTCCAGCCCCAGTCGAATCAGCCATTGGCGAGTGTGCCGTTCCGCTTCCTGGGCATGGGGGCTGAGCGCAAATGAAAGCCGTTGCAGCCGAGGCGGAAGCGAGAAGTCTTTTCGATGCTGTTTGATAAACGCGTCACGGTCGCGAAGCTGCTTGTACCACCCGCGTACGGTCGAGATGTCGTGCTGCCTGAAAATTAACTGCAGCCAGACGGTGAACTGTGCCGCATCTCGCCTGATTTCACCAAAAACCGCATGCAGACTTGACCATCTCCAATCCATCGCTTCATCGGAATTCACCTTGGGATCCACTCGACTGAGCCCGACAAAGACGTGGTCATACTCGTTCTCGATCAAACCGTTCGAAACCGGTGTCCGATAAACGAAGGCCTCGACCTCGATCAGCGCTGGGCAGTCCAGTCCCATTTCTTCGAACAATCGTCGTCTGGCTGCCGCAAGGATCGGTTCGCCGGCTCGAGGATGACCACAACACGTATTAGTCCATAATCCTTGAGAGTGATATTTGCCCAGCGCCCGTTTTTGCAGGAGCAGTCGGCCTTTCAAATCGAAAATGAAGATGGAGAAGGCGCGATGCAAAAGTCCGTCGCGGTGAACCTGCATTTTTTCGGCAGTTCCGGTTTCCCGATCGTATTCATCTACAAGAATCAGCTCTTCCATTCTCGTCACCGTCGCCCTTCAAGACTGGACGATACGTCGGACCAGGCTTCACTTTGCATGTGGGGTTAAAACTTCATTCTAAAACTAGACAAATTTGAGCAAGTGACAAGTTCGGCACTCAACCTCTCTTCAGACCACATCTGGATATATCTGAAAATTCTACAGTCGATAACCAATCAGTTTTTACTTGAGCATGAATCGCCACAAAAAATACGCTACGTTTCAACTGTCACTCCCGTATAACCCGCCCTTGCCAGAAGTACGCTGTTGGCAACCCGCCCAAAGAGTCTTCTGCAATGTTGCAATCAACCAGCTCAACCTACGCGCAAGCCAGAGAACTCTGGACGTTGGCCTTTAACTATCAAGAACAGCACGCCGGCATGAAAGTCAGGACAGCACTGACGCTCGCGCTTGCGGACATTTACCAATTGGCGCCGATGCATGCGCAAACGCTTTGCCAGATTGTCGAGCTCTTCAACACGGCGTCTCTGGTACACGATGACATCATTGACGAAGACCCTACACGTCGTGGTGCCCCGTCCGTCTGGGTGAAATTCGGTATCGCCAGCGCACTGGTATCCGGTATGTATGGCTACATTGAAGGCCTGCAAAAGTTGAACGCTTTGGGGGATCCGAATCTTATTCACGCAGCCCTGGGAAGTCTCGAGGCGTTGCACATCGGTCAGCACCTCGACACGCAGTTGAGTGCAGGCGACAGCCTACCGACGCTGGATCAATATCGTTTTATTGCACAAGCCAATACCGGATGCTTTTTCATGTTTATCCTGGACTCATGCCAAAGCCTCAATCCGATGCCGGTAGCAGTTTATTTGGCATTGCAGGACTTGATGCTGGAACTTGCCGTCTATTACCGCTACATCAATGACTACTGCGATATAAATCACACGCCCCACTTCAAAAAAAAAGGCTTTGCCCCTGATTTGGAAGGAGGTCCGAAAACGTTTCTCATGATCCTGGCCAACAGTCCATTAATCAAAAGTAAAAGAACGGACTTGGAGAAGCGCAGAATCATTTCTGACTGGGGTGATGCCGGAGTTTTCACCCGAGCGATGAACATCATGGAAGACAGTTTCAAGACCATTGAGCTTCATTTTGAGCAAGCCCGGTGCCTAGCTGGGGAACGAAACTTCGGTTCTCTACACACGTTCCTGCGGAACGTGCACTTTGAGCAAGAACCACAGGATAACTACTATCAGTCATTAATCAGGTAGCCTCGGCCCCTTGCTACTACCGATAAGCCTTGTTCTCTGACACAAAAGCCCCGCTGTTTCCCCACGACAGCCGTCATGGCTCGTACTAAGCTGCGCGATTGATTTGTTCAGGGACGATTCATGAAACGATTTGCAGCCTGTCTGCTGTCCATGCTGGCCCTGACGGCCACCGCGGCGGATCTGCAACTGCTCACCGACAACCACCCGCCCCTGCATTTCATGCAAGGCAATCAGCTCGCGGGATTCGGTGTGGACGTGGTGCAGGCCCTGGCGACCCAGACCGGCGATCGTATCCATCTGCAACAAGTCCCGCTGTTGCGCGCCTTGCGCATGGCCAGCGACACCCCCGACACCGGCGTATTCACCGTGCTGCGTACCGATGAGCGCGACGATCGCTATCAATGGGTCGGGCCGCTGATCGAAGTCGAAACCGCGCTATACGCCCGCGACAATCTCCAGCCTCCCGTGCACAGCCTGCGTGAAGCCGATCACCTGGGCCGGATAACCGTGCCGCGCAAATGGCTGGTCTACAGCTACCTGCAAGGGCAAGACCTGAACAATCTCTACGGCGTGGAAACCCCGGAGCAGATGATGCGACTGTTCAGCCTGGGGCGTACCGATTTCGTGGTCTCCGATACCTGGTCCAAAGCCGCCCTCGCCCGCGAACAAGGCATGGAGCCGGGACGCTTGCAGTACCAGATCCCGTTGATGAAACAGAACACCTACATTGCCTTTTCGCCGCAGACCGATCCGAAACAGGTCGCACGCTGGCAGCAGGCGCTGGATACATTGCGGGCCGACGGCCGTCTGGAGAAGCTGCGCCAGCGCTGGCTGAGCAATACCCTACCGCGCTGATCGCGCATCAACACCTTCGATAACAACTATGCGCAAGGGTGTTTTCACATCAAAACCCTCCAGCACTACAGTGGGCCCCATCTTCTCCCCACTCTCTGGAGCAACATCATGAAAGACATCATCGCACTCGGCTTCATTGTTTCCCTGATCGGCGCCACTTCCGCCATCGCTGCCCCACACGCCAGCACTCCAGTTGTCGCGGCTGCGACCGTTGGCCAGTCCGGCACCCTGAACGTCGACACCGTCAGCAACGACGCCGAACACCAAGGCCTCAAACTCCAACAGAACGCCGAACAGACCAAACTGTACGTCGCGGAAAACCGCCCGGAATTCGGTTCCAAATATCAGCGCTACTGAGTGATCGGTTTGAGCTGCCAGAAACAGGAAACCCCGCCAAAGCGGGGTTTCTTGCATTCGGGCGTCAGCGCACCAGTCGCGCGGCCAGCGCCTTGGCCTGCAACGCCACGTCGGTGACAGCGGTGCTTTCCCACCACATGCCACGCAGCGGCGGGCCCAAGGCGAACAAGCGGTTCGAGACCCGACCCTCTTCATCCAGCACCGCACCGTCCACCGCCGCCGCGATGCCCAGCGCCAACGGCCCCGGGCGAACCAGACCGCGCGCCAACAATTGTTGTGGCAAAGGTCGCGCGACCCGGCGCCAGTCGTATTCGATGCCGCTTGAGTTGATCAACGCCGCGCCCTGCACCACGCGGGTTTCAGCCTCACCGCGAGGGCGAATGCGGATACCCACGCCGTCGCCCGATACCGGCTCAAGCCCCTTGTAAGACGCCGCCTGAATGCGCAATCGCCCTTCCCGATGCAGTCGCTCGACCAATTCCGCGCTCAGCGGCGGTGAACGATGGTGATGACTTTCCCACCACGGTCGCACATGGCGCACGAACTGCCGGCGCTGCGCATCGCTGGCCTGGCTCCACAAACGACCGATGTGCGCCCGCACGGTGTCGAGCGGCGCCTGCCAGTCGATGCCTTGGGCGATGGCGTCGCGGCAATGCCGGCGCAATTCGCGCAGTAACTGGCGCGGCGTGCGGATGCTGTGATCCTCGGCGAGGAAGTCCACCCACGCGGGCGGTTGCCGACGAACATGAGGCAGCAGCCCGTGCCGGGAAAACACCTCGATCGGCCCGCGATGCCCGGCCTGCTCCAGCGACACCACGGCATCGACCATGGTCAGGCCGGAGCCGATGATCAGCACCGTGGATTGTGGATCGAGCTGGCGCATGGCCGCGACATCCCACGGATCGAGCGCCGCCGCGTTGAGGCCGCTGGATTCTTTTTGCGGGGTGCGAGCAGCCGGGAACATCCCGGTCGCCAGCACTGCAAAAGCGCCCTGCAATGGCTGGCCGTCACTCAAAGTGAGCAGCACGGAATCGCCGGAAGCCTGAACATCGACCACTTCGGCGCGCACATGCTCGACCGTCGAACCGTGTTGCGCGCCCACCTGCTGCGCCTCCGCCAGACGCTGCTGCACATACACGCCGAACAAACCCCGAGGTGGAAACAGTTCGCTGACCGGTACATGTTGCTGATCCGACTCCGGCCAGCCACCGCCAGCGATGTGATCGGTCAGCCATTGAGTCAGGTCATCGGCATTGTCCGGATCGACGCTCATCCGCGCCGCATTGCCGTTGAGCGTGTGGCCCAGCTCCACCGCGCTGTACGCTTCGCCCCGGCCCAGTTCGGCCCGGGGCTCGATCACCAGAATCTTTCTGCGCCCCGGCAAACGCAGCAATTGCACCGCCAGCATCGTGCCGCTGAGGCCGCCGCCGACAATCAGAATGTCGGCGTGACGGGTGGCGGTTGTATCGATTTGAGTCATGCCGTTCTCGCAGCTGAGGATATGCTCGGGCCAGTGTCATTCAGACGCCGCGAAGACGTCTAGACAGACGCGACCTTTTTCTCCTGCCGATTCAGCTCGCCGAGGTTTCGATAGCCGCTGCCCGGATGGATCTCCGGCAGTCTCGGCCCTTCGCCAAACAGCTTCTCGCGCAAGGTCCCCGGCGCGTACTCGGTCTTGTAGACACCGCGTTTCTGCAACTCCGGCACCAGCAACTCCACGGCGTCAATGAAGGTTTCGTGGGTCAGCGCGTAGGCCAGGTTGAAGCCGTCGACGTCGGTTTCGTCGACCCATTCCTGCAACAGGTCCGCCACCGTTTCCGGGCTGCCGACGAACAGCGGGCCGAAGCCGCCGATGCCGACCCAGTCGGCCAGTTCATTGGGGGTCCAGACCTTGTTCGGATCGGCCGTGGAAAATGCTTCGACCGCCGACTGAATCGCGTTGGTGTGTACGTGTTTGAGCGGTTCGTCCGGTTTGAAGCGGCTGAAGTCGATGCCGGTCCAGCCGGAAATCAGCGCCATCGCGCCTTCGTAGCTGACCCAGGATTTGTATTCTTCGAACTTGGCTTTGGCCTTGGCGTCGGTCTCGCCCAAGATCACCGTTTGCAGATTGAAGATCAGGATCTTCGACGGATCGCGCCCGGCCTCGGCGGCGCGGCGGCGGATGTCGGCCACCGTTTTCTTCAGCAGCACTTTCGACGGTGCCGCGACAAATACACACTCGGCATGCTCGGCGGCAAACTGCTTGCCACGACTGGACGCGCCGGCCTGGTAGAGAACCGGCGTGCGCTGCGGCGACGGTTCGCAAAGGTGAATGCCCGGCACCTGGAAGTGTTTCCCGTGGTGGCGGATCTCGTGGATCTTGCTCGGGTCACTGAAAATCCGCCGCTCGCGATCCCGCAGGATCGCGCCCTCTTCCCAGCTGCCTTCCCACAGTTTGTAGCAGACCTCCAGGTATTCCTCGGCGAAGTCGTAGCGCGCGTCGTGTTCGGTCTGGGCTTGCTGGCCGATGTTCTTCGCGCCGCTCTCCAGATAAGAGGTGACGATGTTCCAGCCGGCACGGCCCTTGGTCAGGTGATCGAGGGTCGACAGGCGTCGGGCGAATGGATACGGATGTTCGAAGGACAGCGAAGCAGTCAGGCCGAAACCGAGGTGTTCGGTGACCAGCGCCATCGGCGGAATCAGTTGCAACGGATCGTTGACCGGCACCTGCGCCGCCTGCCGGATCGCCGCTTCGCCATTGCCGTTGTAGACGTCGTAGATGCCCAGCACGTCGGCGATGAACAAGCCGTCGAACTTGCCACGCTCAAGGACTTTCGACAGATCGGTCCAGTACTCCAGATCCTTGTACTGCCAGGAGCGATCCCGAGGGTGAGCCCACAGGCCCGGCGACTGATGGCCGACGCAGTTCATGTCGAAGGCGTTGAGGCGGATTTCGCGGGGCATCAGATGGCACTCCGAAAAATTGGAGTAGCAATGCTGCTAATTCGAAAACTGCCACAAGAAACATCACTTCTGTGACGATTGAAATTGTACCTGCCCTGCACTCCATGAATAACAGGAGAGGAAGGTAAGCATTGGACAAAGATGGGCATGAAGCGACTCCAGCGAAGAATGTTTTCACAGGCGTCAATACAGAAGTCATGCCAGCTTCATTAGTTGTTTTAAATCAAACGGTTAAGATAAAAATTTGATCCCGTACCTAGAAACCACTCAACAGAATGTGGTTTTACTGTTGATCAGCAAACACATGAGAATGCAGGCCACCAAAGATGCGGGACCTGCCATGGAGTTAACAATCAGTGGGTGATGTCGTATTGGACGGGTTTAGATTTTTGGTCGTTAGCCCCCCCCGCCCAGTGAATATAGTCGAACGTCCTTCCAGCACCAAGATTGTCAAGTAGCGCCGTTCGTGGAATCAGCAACTCATAATAACCACCAATATCAGGGCCCGGCGACTGAGCCGGGACTACCACCTTAGCGTTGATTCTCAATTCGACAAGATCGTCGGGATCGGTAACAGGAGGAACTGGAATTAAGGCCGTCGCCCCCTGTGCGGGCACGTTCTTCAGGCTGAGTACCGTTCCAATTGCTTCTTTCATTTCGAGCGCTTCCGGTTCCATTTCTTTATTCCTTCTTAACGAGGGTGAACTCTGCCCAAAGAGGAGAGCTGAGCAACGACGTTGCCTGGAACCATTGAATGGCGACGAGATATGTACGTCTACTGTCAGAAATAACAGGTAAAAGGCTATATCCGACCGACGGTGACTGGCGTCAGATCACCACATTGCGCACGAAGCGCGCGGCCACTTCCCCGTCATTGCGGTAGGTGTGCGGCTGATTGCTGGCGAACATGAAAAACTCGCCGGCCGCGATTTGCTGGGGTTGGTCGCCGAGCATCAGCGTCAGGCAGCCTTCGAACACAAAGATCTGTTCGCTCCAGCCCTCGGCGTCCGGTTGCGACGGATAGACCTCACCCGGTTGCAGGCACCATTCCCACTGCTCCACCGCGCGGGTGGCATTGGCCTTGGATAGCAAAACGGCTTTGCTGCCGGGGATGCTGCCGGCCCAGGCGAGTTCGTTGATGCGGCCCGGATCGCGATTGTCCGGGGCCTGGATCAGATCGCTGAAGGCCACTTCGAGGGCTTCGGCGACGCGGTCGAGGGTGGTCAGACTGACATTCTTCTCACCCGCCTCGATGGCCACCAGCATTCGGCGGCTGACCCCGGACTTTTCGGCGAGGGCCGTCTGGCTCATGTCGGCGGCGTGGCGCAGGCGCCGGACGTTCTGGCTGACGTGTTGCAGGACTGAAGCCCGCTGAACGGAATCTCTGTGCACTATATTGCTCACTGGCTGGGGTTGGGCAGTATACTGCGCACCATTTGGCGCATTGTGCGTCTCCTTCTTAAAAGTGCGCAAGGTCATGACGTCAGCCAACTCCCCTCAAACTCCCCTGCGGTTTTCCCGGTTCAGCAAAGCCGAGTGCGTGCTGGTGTTGATCACCATGCTTTGGGGCGGCACCTTCCTGCTGGTGCAGCACGCCATGACCGTCAGCGGCCCGATGTTTTTCGTCGGCCTGCGCTTTGCCGCCGCCGCAGGCATTGTTGCGCTGTTCTCCTGGAAACACCTGCGGGAACTGACCCTGTTCGAATTCAAGGCTGGCGCCTTTATCGGCGTGGCGATCCTGCTCGGTTATGGCTTGCAGACCGTTGGGTTGCAGAGTATCCCAAGCAGCCAGTCGGCGTTCATCACGGCGTTGTACGTGCCGTTCGTGCCGCTGTTGCAATGGCTGGTGCTGGGCCGGCGCCCGGGTTTGATGCCGAGCATCGGCATCATGCTGGCGTTTACCGGACTGATGCTGCTTTCCGGGCCATCCGGGGCTTCGCTGAATTTCAGCCCCGGTGAAATCGCCACGCTGATCAGCGCCATCGCGATTGCGGCCGAAATCATCCTCATCAGTAACTACGCCGGGCAGGTGGATGTGCGCCGAGTGACGGTGGTGCAACTGGCGGTAACCTCGGCCCTGTCTTTCTTGATGGTGGTGCCGACCGGCGAGGCGATTCCGGATTTCTCGTGGCTGTTGCTGAGCACCGCCCTGGGCCTGGGCGCGATGAGCGCGGCGATTCAGGTGGCGATGAACTGGGCGCAGAAAAGTGTTTCGCCGACCCGCGCGACCTTGATCTACGCCGGTGAGCCGGTGTGGGCCGGAATCGTCGGGCGCATCGCGGGGGAGCGTCTGCCAGCGATTGCATTGGTGGGTGCGGGGCTGATCGTGGCGGCCGTGATCGTCAGTGAATTGAAGACCAAAGGCAAAGAGACACAAACGGTCACGGAAGAATTGGAGCACGAGACCGAAGGCTAAACGGGGGTTTTACGGCTACTTTGTAGGATTCAGAGACATCCTCGCGTTTGGCGATCCGGGAGCTGGCACGTATGATGCTTCACAAACTTCCGCAGATTAGAAGCCTATGTCCCTGATAGTTCTACTGCTTCTGCCTTTTCTGGGCAGCTGTCTGGCAGCCGTGCTGCCGCACAACGCACGTAACGCCGAATCCCTGCTGGCAGGTCTGGTCGCACTGATCGGCACTGTCTCGGTCGCGATGCTGTACCCGCAGATCGCCCACGGCGGCGTGATCCGCGAAGAATTCACCTGGCTGCCCAGCCTGGGCCTGAACTTCGTCCTGCGCATGGACGGCTTCGCCTGGCTGTTCTCGATGCTGGTGCTGGGCATCGGCACCCTCGTTTCCTTATATGCCCGTTATTACATGTCGCCGGACGATCCGGTGCCGCGCTTCTTCGCGTTCTTTCTGGCGTTCATGGGCGCCATGCTCGGGCTGGTGATCTCCGGCAACCTGATCCAGATCGTGTTCTTCTGGGAGCTGACCAGCCTTTTCTCGTTCCTGTTGATCGGCTACTGGCACCACCGCCACGACGCGCGCCGTGGTGCGTACATGGCGTTGATGGTCACCGGTGCGGGAGGATTGTGCTTGCTGGCGGGGGTCATGATCCTCGGCCATGTGGTCGGCAGCTATGACCTGGACAAGGTCCTGGCCGCCGGCGATCTGATTCGCGCACACGCTCTCTACCCCATCCTGCTTCCCCTCATTCTTGTCGGCGCCCTCAGCAAAAGCGCCCAGTTCCCCTTCCACTTCTGGCTGCCCCACGCGATGGCGGCACCCACACCGGTTTCGGCATACCTGCACTCGGCAACCATGGTCAAGGCCGGGGTTTTCCTGCTGGCCCGTCTGTGGCCATCGCTGTCCGGCAGCGAAGAATGGTTCTACATCGTCAGCGGCGCCGGCGCCGCCACGCTGTTGCTCGGCGCGTACTGCGCGATGTTCCAGAACGATCTCAAAGGGCTGCTGGCCTATTCGACCATCAGCCACCTCGGCCTGATCACCCTGCTGCTGGGTTTGAACAGTCCGCTGGCCGCTGTGGCAGCCGTGTTCCACATCCTCAACCATGCGACCTTCAAGGCCTCGCTGTTCATGGCCGCCGGGATCATCGACCACGAAAGTGGCACCCGCGACATCCGCAAGCTCAACGGCCTGTTCAAACTGATTCCATTCACCGCCACCCTGGCGATGGTCGCCAGTGCGTCCATGGCCGGCGTGCCGCTGCTCAACGGTTTCCTGTCGAAAGAGATGTTCTTCGCCGAAACCGTGTTCATCAACGCCACCGCCTGGGTTGAAACCAGCCTGCCGATCGTCGCGACTATTGCCGGGATGTTCAGCGTTGCCTACTCGCTGAGATTCACCGTCGACGTGTTCTTCGGCCCGACTGCCACCGACCTGCCGCACACCCCGCACGAACCGCCGCGCTGGATGCGTGCGCCGGTGGAACTGCTAGTGTTCACCTGCCTGCTGGTGGGGATTTTCCCGGCCCAGGTGGTCGGCCCGTTGCTCGCCGCTGCCGCGTTGCCGGTGGTGGGTGGCGTGCTGCCGCAATACAGCCTGGCGATCTGGCACGGCCTCAATGCACCGATGATCATGAGCCTGATCGCCATGTCTGGCGGCATCGTGCTGTATCTGCTGCTGCGCAACCAGCTCAAGCGCGGCCGCTTCAAGTATCCGCCACTGGCGGGCCGCCTCAACGGCAAGCGAATGTTCGAACGCAGTCTGGTGGCGATGATGCGTCTGGCCCGGCGGCTGGAGCGGAGGATCGGCACCAAGCGTCTGCAAACCCAGCTGTTCCTGATGGTGTTGGCGGCAGTGCTGGCCGGCCTGATCCCGATGCTGCACAGCAACCTGAGCTGGGGCGACCGGCCGAAGATCCCGGGCTCGATCGTGTTCGTGACCCTGTGGCTGCTGGCAATCGCCTGCGCCCTGGGCGCTGCGTGGCAGGCCAAGTATCACCGTCTCGCCGCACTGACCATGGTCAGCGTCTGCGGCCTGATGACCTGCGTAACCTTCGTCTGGTTCTCGGCGCCGGATCTGGCCCTGACGCAACTGGTGGTCGAAGTGGTGACCACCGTGCTGATCCTGCTCGGCCTGCGCTGGCTGCCACGGCGGATCGAAGAGGTTTCGCCGCTGCCAAGCAGCCTGCGCAAGGCGCGGGTTCGACGTCTGCGCGACTTGCTGCTGTCGATTGCCGTCGGTGGCGGCATGGCGCTGCTGTCCTACGCGATGCTGACCCGGCAGACGCCGAACGACATTTCCTCGTTCTATCTGAGTCGCGCCCTGCCCGAGGGCGGCGGCAGCAACGTGGTCAACGTGATGCTGGTGGATTTCCGTGGTTTCGACACCCTTGGTGAGATCACAGTGCTGGCCGCCGTGGCACTGACCGTGTTCGCCCTGCTGCGTCGCTTCCGCCCGCCGAAAGAAAGCCTGCAACTGCCGGCCCAACAGCGCCTGCTCGCCCCCGACGTGGTCACCGATCTGGTCAACCCGCGCTCGGCCAGCGACACCGCGCTCGGTTTCATGATGGTGCCGGCGGTACTGGTGCGCCTGCTGCTGCCGATTGCGCTGGTGGTGTCGTTCTACCTGTTCATGCGCGGGCACAACCAGCCGGGTGGCGGCTTCGTCGCCGGTCTGGTGATGTCGGTGGCGTTCATCCTCCAATACATGGTCGCCGGCACTCAGTGGGTCGAGGCGCAAATGAGCCTGCGCCCACTGCGCTGGATGGGCACCGGCCTGCTGTTCGCCACCGTTACCGGCCTCGGGGCGATGGCGGTGGGCTATCCGTTCCTGACCACCCACACCTGGCACTTCAGCCTGCCGCTGCTGGGTGATATCCATATCGCCAGCGCGCTGTTCTTCGATATCGGCGTCTACGCCGTGGTGGTCGGCTCGACCTTGCTGATCCTCACCGCCCTCGCCCACCAATCGGTCCGGGGCCATAAAACCGCTGCCGCCAAAGGAGCCGCCTGATGGAAGAAGTCATCGCAATCGCCATCGGCGTACTCGCCGCGTCCGGGGTCTGGCTGATCCTGCGGCCACGGACATTCCAGGTGGTGATGGGCCTGTGCCTGCTGTCCTACGGCGTCAACCTGTTCATCTTCAGCATGGGCAGCCTGTTCATCGGCAAGGAGCCGATCATCAAGGACGGCGTGCCACAGGATCTGCTCAATTACACCGACCCGTTGCCCCAGGCGCTGGTGCTGACGGCCATCGTCATCAGCTTCGCCATGACCGCATTGTTTCTGGTGGTGTTGCTGGCCTCACGGGGCCTGACCGGCACCGACCACGTTGACGGAAGGGAGCCCAAGGAATGACGGCGATGACTCACCTGATCGCCGCACCGATTCTGCTGCCGCTGCTGACCGCCGCCATCATGCTGATGCTCGGCGAAAAGCACCGTCCGCTGAAGGCGAAAATCAACCTGTTCTCCAGCCTCCTCGGCCTCGGCATCTCGGTGATGCTGCTGCAATGGACCCAGACCACCGGCGTGCCCGGATCCATCGGCGTCTACCTGCCGGGCAACTGGCAGGTGCCGTTCGGCATCGTGCTGGTGGTCGATCGTCTGTCGGCATTGATGTTGGTGCTGACCGGGATCATTGGTGTCAGCGCCCTGCTGTTCGCCATGGCCCGCTGGGACGGCGCCGGGTCGAGCTTCCACGCGCTGTTCCAGATTCAGTTGATGGGGCTGTACGGCGCGTTCCTGACCGCAGACCTGTTCAACCTGTTCGTGTTCTTCGAGGTATTGCTGGCCGCGTCCTACGGCCTGTTGCTTCATGGTTCGGGCCGGGCGCGGGTGTCGTCGGGGCTGCATTACATCTCGATCAACCTGCTGGCGTCGTCGCTGTTCCTGATCGGCGCGGCGCTGATCTACGGTGTGACCGGCACGCTGAACATGGCGGATCTGGCCCTGAAGATCCCGCTGGTGCCGGAGGCCGACCGTGGCCTGTTGCACGCCGGCGCGGGAATTCTGGCCGTGGCGTTCCTGGCCAAGGCCGGCATGTGGCCGCTGAACTTCTGGCTGGTGCCGGCCTACTCGTCGGCCAGCGCACCGGTGGCGGCGATGTTCGCGATCATGACCAAGGTCGGTGTCTACACCCTGCTGCGTCTGTGGACGCTGCTGTTCTCGGGCCAGGCCGGCGCTTCGGCGTATTTTGGTGGTGACTGGCTGATCTACGGCGGCATGGCGACCATGGCCGGCGCGGGCGTGGCGATCATTGCCGCGCAACGTCTGGAACGCATGGCCAGCCTGAGCATTCTGGTGTCCGCGGGGATCCTGCTGTCGGCCGTGGGTTTCGCCCAGCCGAACCTGATCGGCGCCGCGCTGTTCTATCTGGTCAGCTCAACCCTGGCATTGAGCGCGCTGTTCCTGCTGGCCGAATTGATCGAACGTTCGCGCACCGCCATCGAAGTGCCGCTGGAAGACGAGAACGAACTGCTGCCGCGTCCGCAGGAATGGCAGCGTCCGATCAAGGGCATCAACCTCGACGACGATCAGAAAGCCGTGGTCGGTCAGGTGATCCCGTGGACCATGGCCTTCCTCGGTCTGAGCTTCATTGCCTGCGCGCTGTTGATTATCGGCATGCCGCCGCTGTCCGGCTTCATCGGCAAGCTCAGCCTGATCGGTGCCCTGCTCAATCCGCTGGGCCTCGGCGCAGGCGAACCGATCTCGAATGCCGCCTGGTGCTTACTGGCCTTGCTGATTCTTACAGGCCTCGGCTCGCTGATGGCGTTCTCGCGTCTGGGGATCCAACGCTTCTGGTCGCCAGAGGAGCGCCCGTCGCCGCTGCTGCGCAAACTGGAATGCACACCGATTTTCCTGCTGCTCGGCCTGAGCATCGCGCTGACCTTCAAGGCTGAACCACTGTTGCGTTACACCCAGGCAGCGGCCGATGCCCTGAACAATCCGCAGCAATACGTAATGGCGGTACTCGGCACCCGCGCCGTGCCGAGCCCGGAAGCCAAGGCTGCGCTGCTGGAGGTGCAACCATGAAGCGTCTGTTTCCGGCTCCGTGGTTGTCGCTTGCGCTGTGGTTGCTGTGGCTGGTACTGAACCTGTCGGTCAGCCCGGGCAACCTGCTGCTGGGTGCCGTACTCGGTTTCTGCGCCCCGCTGATGATGCGCAAATTGCGCCCGCAGCGGATTCACATCCGCCGCCCGGGCACGATCCTGCGATTGTTTCTGCTGGTCGGGCGTGACGTGATCGTCTCGAACCTGCAGGTGGCCTGGGGCGTGCTCAACGCCGGTCGCCGCCCGCCTCGCTCGCGCTTCATCAAGGTGCCGCTGGACCTGCGCGACGCCAACGGCCTGGCAGCATTGTCGATGATCACCACGGTGATTCCCGGCACAGTCTGGTCGGAACTGGCGCTGGATCGCAGCATTCTGTTGCTGCACGTCTGGGATCTGGATGACGAGGCGCAGTTCATCCAGCACTTCAAGGTCACTTACGAGCGGCCGTTGATGGAGATTTTCGAATGAGCCCGCTGCTGTCGAACGCCATTCTGCTGACGCTGTTCCTGTTTTCCCTGGCCATGGTCCTCACGCTGGTGCGCCTGTTCAAAGGCCCGTCGGCGCAGGACCGGGTACTGGCGCTGGATTACCTGTACATCGTCGCCATGCTGATGATGCTGACCCTGGGGATTCGTTATGCCAGTGACACCTACTTCGAAGCGGCGCTGCTGATCGCGCTGTTCGGCTTCGTCGGCTCGTTTGCCCTGGCGAAATTCCTCCTGCGTGGCGAGGTGATCGAATGAACGCTGAACTGTCTTTGTGGGTGGAAATCCCGGTGGCGATTCTGCTGGTGCTCAGCGGTATTTTCGCCCTGATCGGTGCGACCGGCCTGCTGCGGATGAAGGATTACTTCCAGCGCATGCACCCGCCGGCACTGGCCTCGACCCTCGGCGCGTGGTGTGTGGCGCTGGCATCGATCATCTGTTTTTCCGCGCTCAAGTCCGGGCCGGTGCTGCACGCATGGTTGATCCCGATTCTGCTGTCGATCACCGTGCCGGTGACCACCTTGCTCTTGGCGCGGGCGGCGTTGTTCCGCAAGCGCATGGCCGGGGATGACGTGCCGGCCGAGGTCAGCAGCCGGCGTACTGAAACCGGGAGCTAGATCCAGGCGACGGCCAGCAGCCCGGCTCCCAATATCAGACACAGCGGCGAGTAAAGCCAAGTGTCGAGCCGGGCGAACCGCGATCCCTTCACTTCCTTGAAAAAACCCACCAGCTCCGAATCGCCGATCGCCCGCGCAAACATCAACAGCGCAATCGCGCTGATCACCCATTGCAGCGCCCAGTGATGCACGGCGGGCAGCCACCACCCCACTCGCATGCACACCAGTGCGGCAATCAGTAGCAGGGCTGCCGCCACCACCAGCGTGATCCAGCCTGACGGCTTGAACGCAGGCCTGAGGGTCAGCCCGCCGTTATCCACCGGAACCTGCGGCACCACCGCCACGGCCGCCCACTGCCCACCCATCGCCCAATACACATGCATCAGGCTGATCACCGCGAATATCGTCACCAGCCATTGAGCCAACACAAAGGTCATGGTCGAGAATCCTTGAAAGGGATTTGAACAAAACATCCTAGTCGGCATTTTTCCATGTGCACGACCGATCGGCGGTGCGGTAAAGTGCCGCCCCATGAAATTCACCCGTACCGATCGCTCACTGCTGGCCTGGATGCTCTATTGCTGCGTCCTGTTCAACGTGTTCGCCTGCAGCATCGGTCACGGACAAATGGTCGGTATGCAGCTCAACGGTATCGGCGGACAGTTCTGTGCCGTCGACCCGAGCACCCAGGCGCCGCTCGCCTCAAATCCCGCCGAAGAAAAACTGCCTACCCTGGCCAAAGCCTTCGGCTGTCCGCTGTGCTCCACCGGAGGCATGGGCCCGGCGTTCAACTCCAGCCTGACCCTGGCGATTCTGCCGGAACAACACAGCCCGCCGCTGCCGGCCATCGTCAGCGCCGACCTTCCTGCCCGCTTTATCTGGCCTTCGGCCAATCCCCGCGCCCCGCCGCTCGCCTGAGTGCCCTTGCCTTTTTGATCTGTCAGCCCACTGCGCCAACGCGCGGCGTTCGCCTGTGCGCTGACTCCGAGAACAAGCATTCAGGATTCAATCAATGAAACAACTTACCTTGCTGGCGAGCCTGTGCGGCTGCCTGTCCGTCAACGTCTGGGCGCAATCCACCGTGGATCTGGCGCCGATCACTATTGACGGCGAGTCCGGCGCCGAACCCGGCCTGAGCCTCGACCAGTCCAGCGGCATGGCCTCGCGCCTCGGCCTCAGCGTGCGTGACACCCCGGCCTCGGTGGCCATTGCCAACCGCAGTGACATCGAACGTCGCGGTTCGCAAAACTTTCAGGACGCGGCCAACACCTTGCCGGGCGTGAACGCCAGTGCACCGCCTGGCTTTGGCGGATTCGTCTCCTATCGCGGTTTCACCAGCAGCCAGATCACTCAGATGTTCAACGGCGTCAACGTTTCCGGGGGACTGGCGCGGCCAGTGGATTCATGGATTTATGACCGGGTGGAACTGGTCGGCGGCCCGTCATCGTTGATCAACGGCGCGGGCTCGGTCGGTGGCTCGCTGAACTACGTGACCAAACTGGCCACCCGCGACGAGCAAGCCATCGAAGGCCGGGTCAGCTATGGCACCTACGACACCACCGAAACCGCGTTCGGCCTCAATCACGCGCTGACCGAACCCGGTGCCGACGTTCAGCATTACGCGCGACTCGACGTCAGCCACAACACCAGCAACGGCTACATTGACCGCCAGGAACGCGATGCCTGGAGCGTGGCGTTCTCGTTGCTCAGCGACCTGACGCCGAACCTGTCGCACACCCTGGCCCTGGAATATCAGGACGAACACGAGGACAGCCCGTACTGGGGCACGCCGGTGCTCAACCCCAAGGCCGGCGAGTTGAAGATCGACAAGCACAACCGCTTCAACAACTACAACGTCGAGGACGGCCGCTACGAGCAGCGGACGATCTGGGTGCGCTCGATCATCGATTACCGGATCAACGACAGCACCACCCTGCGCAACACCCTCTATCACCTCGACAGTCAGCGTGATTACCGCAACCTGGAAACCTATCAATACAACGCCGACAACAGCGCGGTGAACCGCTCCACTGCGTATCAGGTGCGACACCAGGGCGAGCAGAACGGCAACCAATTCGAACTGCGCCACGACAACACCCTGTTCGGCCTCGACACCACCTGGTCCGGCGGATTCGAATACAAGGTCAACCAGACCACCAACTCGCCGCTGAACGTCAAAGGCGCCAGCGCGGTGGACCCGAACAACTACCGACCGGGGCATTTCTATAACATCCCCGGAACGATGCCGGGTTTCGTCAGCGACAAGACCAACGAAGTCACGACCAAAGCGCTGTTTGCCGAAAACCTCCTGGCACTGACCGACAAGCTCTCGCTGTTAACCGGTCTGCGCTATGACGACATCGACCTCAATGTGACCAACCATCGCACGGTGAGCGCGAGCAACCCGCGTCATTTGAAGCGCAGTTGGGAACCGGTCACAGGGCGTGTCGGCATGACATACCAGTTCATACCGTCAGCCAATGTGTACGTGCAATACAGCACCGCCGCCGAGCAACCCAATGGCACCCAGGACTTCGATGTCTCGACCGGCAAGCAATGGGAAATCGGCAGCAAGTTCGACTATCTGAACGGACGCGGTTCGGCGACGGTGGCCGCCTACACCATCGAGCGCAAGGACTTCGCAGTGACGGATCCACTGGACCCGACCAGCAGCATTCCGGTCGGCCAGCAGACTTCGAAGGGCATCGAGATTGCCAGCTCGCTGCGGATCACCGACAAGCTGCTGGCCGAAGGCAACTTCGCCTGGGTCGATGCGCAATACGATGAGTTCAACGAGAAGAACGCCGCCGGCGTAGTGGTTTCGCGCAAGGGCAATACACCGACCAACGTGCCGGACCGGGTGGGCAATCTATGGCTGACCTATGATTTCTCGCCGCAGTGGCAAGGCGGGGTCGATGCGCGGTACGTGGCGTCGGTGTTCGCCGACACGGCCAACACCATGACCGTGCCGTCGTACACCTTGTTTGGCAGCTTTCTCAGCTACAAGGTGGACTCGCACACCACCGTGACCGGGCGGGTGCGCAACCTGACGAATGAGGTGTATGCCGAGTTCGCCCATGTATCGCCGGCGTATTACCTCGGCACACCGCGCACCTTTGAGCTGGCTGTGCAAACCCGCTTCTAAAAGCTTCGCGGGCAAGCCCGTTCCCACAGGAATCGATGTGTTTTCAAAGCTCAGAGCACACCGAAAAACCTGTGGGAGCGGGCTTGCCCGCGATGAGGTCCGTTGATTCAACCTCTATTTCAAATCAGCTGAAACCTTATCTGCCACATCCTTCGGCAGCCACGCCTGCCACACATCCGGATGCGCCTTCATGAACGCTGTCGCCGCATCCCGAGGTGGTGTGTGTTTTTCACTCATCTCGGCCAGCGCCTTGTTCAGATCATCAATCGGAAAGTCGACCTTGCTGAAGAACTCGGCGATCTGCGGATACTGCTTCTGGAACGGCGTGGACACCCCGATCGACAGCTTCGAGGCCAGTGACCGGGTCGGTTTCGGATTGGGGTTGTCGGCGTCGGTCAGGGTCTTCCAGGCCTCGGCATCGAACGGCGGCTCTTCGAGTTGGATCAGCTTGAACTTGCCGAGCAACGGCGTCGGCGACCAGTAATAGAACAGCACCGGCTTGCCCCGGCGGATCGATGAACTGATCTCGGCATCCAGCGCAGCACCGGAACCACTGCGGAAATTGGTGAAGTCATTCTGCAAGCCATACGCCGTGAGCTTCTGCTTGTTCACTACCTCCGATGTCCAGCCGATCGGGCTGTTGAGGAATCGGCCCTTGCTCGGGGTTTCCGGATCCTTGAACACGTCCTTGTACTTCTTCAGATCGCTGACGCTTCGCAGGTCCGGCGCCAATGGCTTGATGCCCTTGGCCGGATCGCCTTTGATCACGTATTCCGGCACCCACCAGCCTTCGGTAGCGCCTTTGACCGTGTCGCCCAGGCTGACGACCTTGCCCTCGGCCTCCGCCTTGACCCATACCGGACTGCGCCCGGCCCACTCTTCGCCGATGACCTGAATGTCATTGTTGGCCAGCGCAGTCTCAAGGGTGATGGTGGTGCCCGGCAAGGTATCGGTCGGCAGGCCATAGCCCTTCTCGACAATGATCCGCAGGACGTCGGTGATCAGGCTGCCGCTTTCCCAGTTCAGATCGGCAAAGTGAATCGGCGCCTGTGCCGCGCTCACCGAAGGCACCACCGTCATCAGGCCGAATGTGGTCAACCCGGCAGCCAGCAACCGTCGAAATCCGTTCATGCTTTTGCACCTCGTGCCGTTCACAGCAATAGCAGGATGGCCTGACAGAAGACCGCAAGCCTCTGAATACTCAGTCAACTGACTGTAGACGAGGTTCTTGCTTTTTCAGGGGCATGACGCGCACGAGGCTACTTTTCAGACATTTCCTGCAGGCTCTTCAGCTCGCGTCTGACCATGCTGGCGTATTCCGCAGGCTGCAAAGCGTAGATTTGCGAGGCGACCCAACCCAGCCAAGCGCCCTTCAACTCGGCCTTCGCAGTGAACAGTCGACGTGCTTCTTCACGGGCGCTGTCGAGGTTCTGCAAATGGAAATCGGCGCGGCTCACTCGCTGGCCTTGAACGTCACCAGTTCGCCCTTGCGCCACTTGGCGGCTTTGGCGGTGACGGCTTTCAGGGTTTTGGTCAGGCCTTCCTGCAGTTGTTCATTGGCGGCAAACACGGTAACCGCGCTGTGGCCTTCCTTGAACACGATGGCGTGGCCATCGGCCGTGGTGACGAACGCGTAGTCGCCCAGACCGTACACGGTCATTTTGATTTCGCGAAAGCGGATGTCCATCTTGCCGCCTTCACGGCTGGGCAGTACCGACGCGCTGAAATGATCGCCGACCTTGAGCTTGAGGCCAGGTTTGTCATCGACCACCAATGCGCTTTCGGTGTCGATCTCGGCAACGTAAATGCCTTCGGCGTTTTGCTCGGTGATGTAAACAAAACGTGATTGAAACTGCTTGACCAGCTTTGCCCGCAAATCACCCAGCACGAACAAAGCATGCATATCGAGGTTACTGACTGCCAAAGAAACATCCCCACACTTGAAAAGAGTGCCATACGCGAAAGCGCGCACAGCAGAAAAAGTCGGCCGGGCCGAAGGTGTTGCGCGATGACTCGAATATACGCCTGAGCGAGCGAAGTGCTCATTCAACGCGAGTTGCACAAGACTACTGGAATGCCACTCGCGAAACCTGCAAAGACGTTCTCCAAATGTTGAAGGAAAACGCATCACGGCCGGCCAGGAAAAACTGACTACGAACTTTAGGGAAAAAACTCACCAACAAAAGCATTTTTCCGACATATCGCACGCAAAAAATTGCTTTAGATAGCGCCATGCCGACAACAGGTGTTGGCGATTCTAGAGCAGCGATGCTGTTCGCGACTACCCGCAACACCCTGTAAATGCGGGTCAATCCATGAAAAGGACTTCATATGTGCACTATGACGCATTTTGCCGTGACTCACGAACCCGCCTTTGCCTTGAACACTCCAGCCTTCGAGACTATTCCTGCAATCGAGTCTTGCGGTCAGGCACCGTTGTTTCAGGTAATCCCGGCGGGCAACGGCTTTTTCCATATCAGGGAAAAGTCGACGGGGCTTGTCAGAGGTTTCCGTGAGAATCACAACGCCGCTTGCGCCCTCGCCCGTTCACTGGAATCGCGGATCGAACTCCTGGCCAGCGAGCACCTCAGATAAAGAGAGCGATCGACCCCACCATCCTTCAAGGAGTAAACCATGGAACTGCCTGCGTACAATCTGACAACCCTGTTCGACCAATTAGGGCTGCCTTCGGAGGAAACGGCGATCGACGACTTCATCGAAGCCCATCCGCTGGATGCCGATACCAAGCTGATCGACGCCGACTTCTGGAGCCCACAACAGGCGCAAATGCTCAAGGAGTGGCTGCGGGCCGATGGCGAGGAAGCCATCATGGTCGATGAGCTGAATGTGCGCCTGCACCGGGGCAAGTAATCTTGATCAGTGCAGGCTGTCACCGGTTTCAGCGCTCAATTGCGCCAGCCATGCGGCCCTGCACTCTTCCGCCTCGTTACGACTTGCAAACGCAGTGCCCCGGCGTTCGCCATTGAGCAGCACCACCCAGCAGACACTTTGCCCCATCGCGCGCAGACCGGCGGGTACACCGCTGCCGATCATCACCGCGACATCGACTCTGCATTGCATGTTGACCTCCCAACTTCATTAGCAACCTAACTATGTGGGCATGTTAATGATTTGGATCAAGAGGAAACAGCAACGCCGCTGCACAGCTTAATTGCAGTTCCGGCAACAATGGCTCAGCGCGGCTTCTCCGGTTTATAGCCCAGACGCAACCCGCCCCAATGCCGGCCCTTGACCATGATCGGCACCGACAGGTCGTGCATCAACTCGCCGGTATCGCGGGTGTAAGTCTGCAACAGCACCGGTTGCTGGTGGCTGCCGCAACGGATTCCGGTGCGGTCGGCAAATTTGCGTTTGGTGCGATTGTTGACGGTATCGACCTGCACATTACCGGTCAGCGGTTGGCTGAATGCCTGATTGTGGGTCGGCACATAACCCTGCTGCGTGCAGGCGATGGCGAACACCAGACCTTCGTGACGCGGCAGTAACGGTTCCTGGATGGCCGGCAGCACCTGATCGGTGTAGCGATCAAAACGAGTCTGGAACTTGGCGGGCTGGGTGGCGGGAATCGGTTGATATTGGCGGTCGAACAGGTCTTCAAGACTAATGCGTCCCTGCTCGACATCGGCCTCGAACCGCGCGGCAATCTGGCTAGCCCCTTCGCGGGCGAGGTCGTAGATGCGTTGGTGATAGTCATCCAGCCCGACTTCGGCCAGACGTTCGCTGATGGTTTCCGCCTGCCCTTCCATCTGCACGGCGGCCTCGGCCAGACGCCGGGTCTGTTGGTCGCTGATCGCCAGATCGCTGCGCATCTGTTCGATGGCGGTGAACAGGCTGTCGAGTTGCTCACGATTGGTTTCCGCGCCTCGGGCGATTTCACCGACCTGGGTCTCCACTCCGGCTGCCAGTCGCGCGATGTTTTCCAGGTGCTGACCGGTGTGTTCGACCTGCTCGACGCCCGTGTGCAAATCGTCGGAGAGCTGCCGAATCTGCTCCACCACCTGCGCCGTGCGTTGCTGGATGTCGGCGACCATCTCGCCCACTTCACCGGTGGCTGTCGCGGTACGCGCCGCCAGACCGCGCACTTCATCCGCCACCACCGCAAAACCACGACCGTGCTCGCCGGCCCGGGCTGCTTCGATGGCGGCATTCAATGCAAGGAGGTTGGTCTGGCTGGCGATGGACTGAATCACCAGCGTCACGCGCTGAATGTCATCGCTACGCTGGCTCAAGGCTTCGATCAGTTCGCGGCTGGCATTGGCGCGCTGGCTGAGCTGATGCATGCGCGAAATGGAATCCACCAGCTCGGCGCGCCCCGCCGCGCTGCTGTGATGGGCTTCGCTGGCAGCGCCCAAGGCTTCACGGCTGAGCTGCGAAGTGGCTTGTTCAGTGGCGATCATCACTTCAGCGTTGTTGACGATCTGCGCGGCGGCGTCGAGTTGCGATTGCAGCTTGCCGGCCAGCTCCTTGACGGAAAACGCCACGCCAGCAGCTGATAGCGCGTTATGACTGGTGGTGTAGGAAAGGTCGCGAGTCAGCTCGGACATCGCACTGCTGCTGTCGACCGGTTGCGCATCGGGAACCGCCCGGGAACGCAGGCGCGGCAGCCAGACGATCAGCACCGCCAGCGGCATGCCGATGTACAAGGGCCATTCGCCCAGGCTCATCCCGGCCAGCAACAGCATCAGGGCGATGCTTTGCAGGGTCGGCGTCAACCAGCGATTCTTCGGCAAAACAACTGGTGCAGGCAGAGCCGCAACCAGAGATCCATCTCTCGTCATTTTGTTACCCCACGCTTGTTCTCATTGTTGTGACTGCATTAAACGCCACTACAACGCCATTATCCATGGTCCGTTAGTCGTGGGTCTGTGGCAGGTCAATGGAATGGCGGGGAGACTTTCCGGCAGACGAAAAAAAGCAAAGATCGCAGCCTTTTGCAGTTCCCGGAGAAACTGCAAAAGGCTGCGATCTTTTCGCGACGACCCGCATTGAAGGGGTCGCCTCAGGAATCAGGCCTGACGCTGGTGCTTGTCGATCTGCTCGTGACGCTCTTGAGCTTCGATGCAGTACTTGGTGGTCGGGCTGATCAGCAGGCGTTTCAGGCCGATCGGCTCGCCGCTGTCGTCGCACCAGCCAAAGCTGTCTTCCTTGATACGCTCAAGGGCCTGCTCGAGTTGCGGCAGCATGCGCTGGTCACGATCGATCGCGTTTACCAGCCAGGTGCGCTCTTCTTCCACCGATGCGGCGTCCGCCGGGTCAGCCGGGGTGTCCAGGCTCTCGATGGCAATGCGGTTCTGCTCAATGCGCTCATGGGTTTCGACTTTCATGTTCTGCAACAGCTCTTGAAAGAAAGCGTGTTGCTCGGCATTCATGTAGTCATCTGCCGGCATGGCCAGCAACTTGTCCTTTGTCATTGATATCTCTATAAAAAACGTGCATTAAGGCGAATTAGGGAGCGTTCCGGCGAACCGCCTGCGGTCATCGGAAAGGCATCGTTTATTGCAAACGCCACCCGGCACTCAATTTACGAAGGGGCGGCAGTCTAAGGCCCGTTTGAGGCCTCAGCAACTGTAAATACCGGGAATTTGTCCGACAAGGCCCGGAAACTGCTCTGACACAGGCTTCACAGCGCTCATCGGAGTGCGTTTATAGCAAGAAATTCAGTCGAGCGGCTGTATATAGAAGACAAACGTCAGACGAGCGGCGCTTTGTCGCAATTCGTCACGGTCGCTGACCGTAAAACCCACCCCTCTCAAAGACTGACAAATCCCCCCAACCTCGGCTACGTTATGCGCTCCCCGGTTCGACTTGAAGGAACGCGTCATGAAACTGATCGGCATGCTGGACTCCCCTTACGTGCGCCGCGTGGCGATCTCTGCCAAATGCCTGGGGGTCGAACTGGAACACGACCCGGTCTCGGTGTTCCGCCACTTCGAACGTTTCCAGCAGATCAACCCGGTGGTCAAGGCGCCGACCCTGGTGCTCGATGACGGCGAAGTGCTGATCGACTCGACCCTGATCCTCGACTACCTCGAAGCCCTGTCCGGGAAAACCCTGCTGCCCGCCGACCTGCCGCAACGCGCCAAAGCCCTGCGCCTGATCGGCCTCGGTCTTGCCGCCTGCGAAAAAGCCGTGCAGCTCTACTACGAACGCAACCTGCGCCCGGCCGACATTCAATACCAGCCGTGGGTCGAACGCGTCGAAGGTCAACTCGCCGCCGCCTTCACCGCCCTTGAACATGAACTCGAAAATCACCCATTGCCCACCGACGGCCCTCTCCAGCAGGACGGCATCACTCTCGCCATCGCCTGGAGCTTCACCGGCCTCGTCGTCCCCGACCAGATCGACGCTCAACGTTTCCCGCGCATAGCCCAATACACCGCGTACGCCGAAAGCACCCAGGCGTTCATCGACACCCCGATGACCTGACCATGAGCGCCACCGAAACCGCCGCCCCGGCCCTCAAAGAAATCTTCAACGCCGAACGCCTGCAACACATCGCCACAGAAATGAGCGCCGTGTACCCGGCATTCAAGGCCAAGGCATTTCTCAAGCATGCCAACGACGGCCTCGCCGACCTCTCCGTCATGCAACGCATGGCCCGCGTCAGCGAAAGCCTGCACGCGGTGCTGCCGCTGGATTACGCAGATTCCCTCGCTGTGCTGCGCGAACTTGCCCCGCGACTGAACAGCGGCTTCGTCAGCATGTGCCTGCCGCACTACGTCGCGTGCTACGGCGCGCACGCGTTCGACACTTCGATGGAAGCCCTGAAGTACTTCACCACCTTCGGCTCATCCGAATTCGCCATCCGCCACTTCCTGCGCAGCGACCTGGAACGCTCGCTGGAACTGATGCACGACTGGACCCGAGACGAAAACCACCACGTCCGAAGACTCGCCAGCGAAGGCAGCCGCCCTCGCCTGCCGTGGTCGTTTCGGCTGGAACCGGTGCAGGCGGATCCGCTGTTGGCTGCCGGGATTCTCGACCGGTTGAAGGCGGATGAGAGTTTGTATGTGCGCAAGTCCGTGGCGAATCATTTGAATGACGTGACCAAAGAGCATCCGGAATGGGTGCTGGATACGGTTGAGGGGTGGACGCTGGAGAACAGGCACACGGCGTGGATTGCCAAACATGCGTTGCGGAGCTTGATCAAACAGGGGAATTCTCGGGCGCTCACTGTTATTGGCGCGGGGGCGAAGGCTGAGGTTGAATTACTGGATGTGAAGGTGGAGCCGGCGGTTGTTCGGCTTGGGGAGACGATTACCTTGTCGTTTACCGTTCGATCATTGGTGCCGGTGGAGCAGCGGCTGGTGATTGATTATGCGATTGACTATGTGAAGGCGAATGGCGGGACTTCGGCCAAGGTTTTCAAGTTGAAGACGTTGGAGTTGGCGGGGTTTGGGAGTGAGGTTGTGGCGCGGCGGCAGGTGATTAAGGATTTCACTACGAGGAAGCATCATGCGGGGCGACACGAAATACGAATGATGGTCAATGGGGAGTCATTGGCTAGAACCGCCTTCCATATATTTTTTTGATAAAAAAACCCAAAAATATCAACCTCTTTAAATATGGCAATCTCCAAAAAACTGCTTACCGCAGGTCACAAAATTCATCTCCGAAAATTGAGTATAACGGCATTTATTTTTGGTCATGGAACGTGAACTAGCCTGATAACTCTCTGCTGATTTAGCCTAGTAAAAGCACCAGACCAGTTTTTTAAGAGACGATTTTTCTGGACAAAACTAGAGTAGTAACGCACGGAGCCTGGTCATACGACCATCACAGTGGAGTGAAATTGATGTCAACTATCAAGTTTAGCTACAGAGATGCGAAGGGCGATATGAGTCAACGAGAGTTGGTTCAGTGGTCAGAGAATTCGATTTACATTCAAGGACGCTCTGCCAGCGATAAATTTCCTAAAACTTTTCGGAAGGATCGCATTGTCGAAGTGTTGCTCGGGGCGGAGCTGCTTTTAAATGAGGCCGCGCCTCCCGCTCCGGGACTTAAACATAGGTCAAAATCACCCGCGTTTACGGCGTCAGAAGCCGCTTCGCGAGTGCCTGCTCCGAAAACACCATCCGGGGGGATAAATCAAATTCTTTTCACTGGTTTCTCGGCTGCGCATAGAGCTGAGCTTGAGAAAAAGGCACTAGATCATGGTTTGAAGGTCATGAGCACTGCAGGCAAAACCCTGACATTCCTTGTTTATGGCGATAATGCTGGACCAACAAAAGTTGCCAAAGCGCTTGAAGCCGGAGCATTCATCATTAATCCAGACCAGTTCTTGACCATGATCACAACAGGCGAAATGCCCTGATCTTCAAGCATTCAGAGCCCGGAAAGACGCCGGGCTTTTTGTTACGCGCCCCTCCTTGCCTGAAAACATATAAGCCTTCATTGGCTTACAGTTACCAACTTCCATACGGAATACCGTACCTATCAATATAGCGCTTGGACTTTTCACTGACTGGGTAGGCATAACGCCCTTCATTTTTGCCCTGACTAGGCCCCAACGGCTCGATCTCTGCTTGGGCGCGCGCGACTTTGACCGGGTGATGGCATGAGTCTCTTACCCAAACCTGCACGACGCCACCAGGAGCCAACCCCAAATAGATCGACGCCATATATCTTGCTTTTTGATCAAGCGTCTGCGGGCAACGCTGATTGGTAGATGACACCATCACTTGCCTGGCCTCCTCAGGAATGTCCACCCAAACCTGCCATGTCTTCTGCTCTACGATGGATTGCCAGCGTACGTAAATACGAATGGGTAGGTCGGCACCCACCACTTTTCTTCCACTGCCGCCAACGCCCTTCCAGCCCCTTGCGGACTCTGTTCCGTCTTCAGGTTCACCGCCAGCGGCGGTGCCGCCGCCAGTCCTGAAGAAGACTTTGCCGGTGATATCTTGGACGGAGCTGTCTTCCACCCAGACCTTCATGTAATCAGGCTCAATAAAAGCCATCTCCCACCATTCGGACTTAGGATCATTTTTAGCGGAAAGTGGATTAGCAGACTGGCAGCCAGTCATGAAAAGTGCACAGATGAGAGTGGCGAGTAACTTCATTACCAGAGCGTCCAGTCAGGTACGTGAGGATGTTGCACACGAATCGCGTCTGCCGTAGGCGCATTGATATAGACGGCACGGAGACCACTGCCGTCTCTGCGGCCGAGGGGATGATTCCAGTTTGCGGACATGTGAATGTACTTCAGCTTCAGCTGTTTTTCCTCTTGCGGTGTAGTGCTGTAGTCACCTGCCACAAACCGGTTGCACAGCGATTGAAGTTCGGAAGGAACAGCTAACTCTGGCGTGTCCGGAATATCGTTGAATCGAACACCCTTTTCTTTAGCCAACTGGTGCATTACACGCAGATATACCCTGGATAGTTTACCGCTCACGGGGCGCTTGAGCTGAACCGCCACGTAAACGCGTTTCTTGCGAGTACTGAGTCTATCTTGCAGATCTACCGGAAGGAGCCGTGCAGCGGGGGTGACGATTTCCAACATGTCCGCCGGCCAACCTTTGTCCAACCATTGTTTTTTCACAACCAGCGCATCTTGGTAAATCGAGGTGGAGGACACATCGGTAAATTGCGAAACCTCAAGGGATTGCATAGGGCTGATGAGCACACACTCTTCAACCTCATCGCGGTAACCCCCACCAATATCCGAGTGAACGCCTGGCAGCGTGATCTCCAAATGGTCGGCTTTGACGCGACTCAGCGCAAAATTCGCTCGGCACTCATCTCGGGCAGATAATTGAACGACATCTGTAAAAAAACGACGGTCAAGGTACAACTTGATGCCCGTTGCGATTGGACTTTTGACGTCACCCAGATTCGACCATCCAGCAATCGAAGGCACCGTGTCAAAGAGGCCGATGAAGCCAATATTTATGCTGCTTTTGAATTGATCAACGAAGGTCCGGCTGAGGTGCTTTTCAACGTTTCTTAAAACATCCCCTAAAGGTCCCTGTTTTCCACGGGCGACTTCGTTGGCGAAATGCCGAGCGGCAGCAGCTCCGCGACTAAAACCGAATACATCAAATTTCAGCGAGGTAATTTCCCCATTGGGATGTAGATCCAACACGTCTTTTACACGCAGTTCAATCTCAGCAAATGAGCTTTGAACTCGTCCTGCAACACCGGTATCACCTCGCCCAGTACCAGCACCGAACGTACTGTCCTGTTTACCAGATCGCGTTCCAATCCCCTCGACATACACCATCCGAAACGCTTGTTTGTACAAGCTATCCCCTTCGGCTTCCTGGGGTGCGAAATACAGCTCACTCAGTTTCTGCACATTACTTGTGTCGTTGGCGTAGCTGCTATCAGGATCACTCATGAAAGGCTTGCAACTGGTATCGATATCTTCGGGCGCAATTGGATGATGGGCACCACAAAGCAAGCCTGCTGCGGTGTTATTCGCATTATTCCCCGTCCCATCGAAGAACACTCCGATCCGCAGGGCTATGCCAATTTTTTCACGTGCCGATGCCGGTTCCTTCCCGTGTTTCTCATACTCAGCCCAACGCTGGGCATGAATATCGACGGGGTTGGTGCCTGTGTTGCGATAGTTTTTAGGTGGGTTGGGAATGTAGCCACTCAATCCTTGATTCCTCGTTCTGATCCTTGAGAACGGGCAGGAGGGTGACAGTCGATGCAAGGTGGCGCAAGCCGTGGCCCAGTGCCAGCGCTTGGCTTCATGCGGAGAAGAACGGCTCCTCTTGTCACCGCAGAATTGGGTTTATGCCTTGAGATACACGTAATCCAGCACCTGACTCACAGCCAACCTCACAACAAGCGCTGGTGCGCACTCGCCACGCAAGTCACGCACCAGGCCCATCTGACCAGTTACCACTGGCCGCTTGCGAGACAGCCGACGATTTCCCAACCGCTGTACTCCCACCAGGAATATCGATCATCGGAGCAACTTCTGGCCAGACTGGCCATGTGGATTTCGCCCGCTGTTTGTTGGGTACCGAAAGGCGTGCCAATAGAAGCTGTTACTTGATTGACAGTTTGAGGAGCCTTAAGGGTGGTTGGATGTACGGAAGCATTCGCAACGGTGGCGGTGAAAGCGAGCGTTGCGGATACGGCCAGAGCAGTGATGGACTTTTTCATTTTCGAATCCTTTCAGTTATCTGACATGCGGCTTGTGCATTGGCCTGACCTGCCTCAATCAATAATCTGAACAGATCGGGCGCTCGTAAAAAGCCTACCACCGCGCTGCCGGCTGCACAGTCGCTCAACTGTGCTATTGACAAGCTGATGGAGTGAGGGGAGAGATCTTTTCGAACGCTCAGGACTCGGGCGACGCGCCAGGTTCTTTTCCTGTCTATCACCCTGCCTGCAATGGTGGCGCCGAGCCACGAATGATATGGTTCAGCCTCAAAACCAGGGACGACACCTCGTGCACAAACAATGTCTTGCAGCAGCGATAACCTTCACCATCAGCCTTTCCGCTCTTGCCTCCCCTGTGCCACAGGAAGAGCTCGAAGAGTGCCAACGAATAGAAAATTCAGCCAAACAGGTCATGAAGACCAGGCAGCAAGGCGTGCCCATGGCTTCGGTGTTGGAACTGGCCGAAGCGGCAGGTAAGCAGAACGAGTATGTGGGTGAGGTGTTCAAGTCGTTGATTCGCGAGGCGTACGAGATTCCTCAATACTCAAGCGAGAGTTTGCAACAGAAAGCGATCAGCGATTTCCATTCCAATTTCTACAAGGCTTGCATCGTGACGGCGGAAAAGAGAGCAAACGCCAACGGCTGAGCTCAAACGAACAAAAAAGGGAGCAGATTCAGGTAATGAATCTGCTCCCTTTTTACTGAAGTACTGCCTTAGGTCTTCAGTTCGACGTTATCCAACGCCTGATTCACCGCCAATTCCCCAAGCATCACAATCTGCGCAATCCCTATCGCGGTCTTACGGTGAGCGGGCTCCAGCGTGGCCGCAAAGTTGTTCAGCATTTCGCTGGCCGAACCGAGAGATTCGCTGGCATTGGCGAGCAGGGATTCAGTGTCGTACGCCGGATTGGCCAGATACATCGGATCATGTTTGTGATGACTCCCCATAACCCGTTGCTGCGGAGTCAGGTAATGGTCGAGCGCGCGTTCGGCTGCCTCGTTCAGGGTTCGGGAGTCGGGGAATTTGTAGGGTGAAACCGGATCGGTTTCCGGGGGATTCGGTGTGGGTTTGATCATGGTGAAACTCCTGATTTTCAATAGGAGCTACCAGCATCACTTGCAGATGATGGGTGGCAGCCATGTGCGGGTCTGCAAGACCGGGAAACCAGGCACCCGGCAGACCCGAGGGTCTCCCGCACAAAGCCGCCATTGAGCGGACGCAAACAAGCGTCCTTTTGGCAGGCTGTGCGACTGGTTTTCCGGCGGGCTTGCAGACCCGATCACTGATGGGCAGTGACGGGAACCAAGTTACGGTCGGAGGTCCAGACGCACAAGCCGGCGGATTCTGTCTTAGGTGTAGGGGACGGCGCAAGGCGCTGTGGGCATCTGGGTGTGACTTCAGGACTGATTTAAACAACCAATGCGCGCCGCGTTTAACTCCGAGCAGAAGCCGGACTGTCACCCAGTCCGGCCCCCTCGTCACAAAAGCACATTTCAGTTTCCTGGCCAAAAAGCCCCATCACCTTCGCCAGCAGTAAAAGCCGCCCCTTCAATGTGATAAACCTGCGGCTCCTCCGAAAAATACCCCTCCAATCCCAGCATAAAGACCCTGTGGTCTTCCCCTGCTTCAAACTGCGTGTGAGCCTCAAGCGACTCCCACCGCACGATCAAATTGAGCCGCTCCGGCGTTTCAATCCCCTGGGCAAGCATGTGCCCGCCATACCCATTCGCGCGGCGGAGCAAAGGCGCAACC
This sequence comes from Pseudomonas sp. B40(2017), assembly GCF_002112855.1. Taxonomy (NCBI): domain Bacteria; kingdom Pseudomonadati; phylum Pseudomonadota; class Gammaproteobacteria; order Pseudomonadales; family Pseudomonadaceae; genus Pseudomonas; species Pseudomonas sp. B40(2017). Next base: position 400,894 of record NZ_NEIT01000007.1, on the reverse strand, counting down.
TCGGCAAATGCACGCCGGAACTCATCAACACGTTCTGCGTGAACAGGCAGCAAAGCGATCTCATAAATCATGACGCATCCCCCACGGAACCCGCCCGAAGCGACGGCACGACCGCAATCGCAATCTTCCCCTGAAGACCGTTGTTGGGACTTTCCAGCCGCGCATGGGCCAGCGGAATCTCTGCAAGTGAATACACCGCGCCAACGTGGGGCCGCAGTTGACCGCGCTCCACCAGGGCACTCAATTCATCGAGCTTGCCGCGGTTCTGGCGAGTGAAAACGAAGTGATAGCTCGCGTTCTTGCCCCACGCCTGAACGAGGTTTTGTGGTTTGGCGATGTCGACGATCGAGACCACGCGGCCAAGTTGTGCGAGGGCGTCGGGGCTGCGCGCGAGGGTGTCGCCGCCGATAGTGTCGAATACCACGTCTACTCCGAGGCCATTGGTTTCCCGCAGGATGGCTTCGACGTAGTCTTCTTTTTCGTAGTCGATGATCACATCGGCGCCCATGCGGCGGACGAACTCGGCGTTTGCTTCGCGTGCGGTGGTGAACACTTTGGCGCCCATCGCTTTGGCGAGCTGGATGGCGACGTGTCCGACGCCGCCTGCGCCGCCATGGATCAAGATGCTCTCCCCCACTCTGAGCGCTGCCCGCACGATCAAGGCTTCCCATGCTGTCCCGCCCACCAGGCTCAGGCTGGCCGCTTCGAGATGGCTCAGCGAGCGCGGCTTTTTGCCGATGATGCTGGCGGACGCCACGTGGTACTCGGCATAGCTGCCGGGGCCGTCGAAGATTTGCGGCGTGTACCAGACTTCGTCTCCGGGGGCGAAAGCCGTCACGCCGGGGCCGACAGCTTCGACTACGCCGGAGACGTCATGTCCGGTGATGGCCGGCAGTTGCACCAGATCGGGATAGTCGCCGCGTCGGACTTGATAATCCAATGGATTGATCGAGGTGGCGTGTACCCGGACCAGCACTTGCCCCGCTTCCGGCACGGGCTTGGGTATGTCGCAGAGTTGGAACGATTCAGAGTTGCCAAATGATTCAAGCAGCATCGCTTTCATGGTGAATCCTCGTATCGACAATAAGGGATATCGAGATATCTCGATATCGTGCGGTAAATTTTTTTACAGCTCTTTCCCTATGACCTCGGCCAAGGCGCTGATGTTGGCTTCATTGCGCTTGTAGTAGGTCCACTGACCGATGCGCCTGACTTCAACCAGGCCCACACGCTGCAGCGTTGCAAGATAACCGGACACCGTTGACTGCGAGAGTCCGATGCCCTCTTGAATACTGCTCACACACACGCCCACCGTGTGAACGTCGCCCTCGTCCTGCGGGGGGAAGTTCTTTACGGGGTCTTTCAAGCCTTTCAGGATTTCAAGCCGTACCGGGTTTGAGAGTGCTTTGAATACTTCGATCAGGTCCATGCCGCGAGAATATCGAGATTATTCGATATGTCAATACGCTGTTTGACCAGCGGAAAACGAACCGCTGGCCGGATCATCGTGAAGATGTCCTCACTTCCTGTTGTCAGGCAACAGACTGGACGCTGATCGTGCGTTCGGCAACCTGCCCGGCAGACTGCCTTTGGCTTTTTGATAACGAACTCAACGCTGACGCAACGGCAGCATGCGCAGCAGCGTGTTGTCCCGCACCCAATAGTGATGAAACAGCCCCGCCGCCGCGTGCAGGCCGATCAGCCAATAGCCCGTACTGCCCAGCAGTTCATGCCAGTACTTGATCTGCTTGGCCAGATCCGAATTGACCGCCACCGGCGCCGGCACATGAAAGCCGAAATACGGAAAAGGTTTGTCGCCGGCCGCGAGCATCAGCCAGGCCAGCACTGGCGTGACAATCATCAGCCCATACAGGGCCAGGTGCATCAGGTGCGCGATTGCCGTCTGCCAGGCAGGCGGTTTGGGGATAATCGGCGGACGTGGCGTCAGGCGGCCAAACAGGCGCACCCAAACCAGAACAAAAATGCTCGCGCCGAACATTCCGTGCAGGCCCATTAACAGGCCTCGCGCTTCGCTGCCTCGGGGCATGAAGCCTTTTATTTCAACGCAGGCATACACGCCCACGAACAGCGCCAGCATCAGCCAGTGCAAGGTGATCGACAGTTTTCCATAACGGGGTGCGGCCAGGTCGCGGGTCATAGTTGCCTCGTGATTGTTGTAAGCGAAGGCCGATTCGTTCGGCTGTCTCGATCCGGTTGCCGGGTGGACCGACGGCGTCACCCTGCCGTGACAGTCTTAAGACAATCTGAAGATCCGTCGTTCGTTAACCTTTTTTCACCTTCAGACTTCGTTAAGAAATGGTCCGGATACTCCACTCAAACCTATTGAGGGAGGCGTTCAGCCCATGCCCGATTCTGACTGGAACATCTCCCTGCCCCTGCGTTTCGGCCAAGGCGAAACACCGCAGATGCAACTGTCGAGCGCCCCACCCGGCGACGCTCAACGAGCGGCGTTCGAAGCGTTTATTCAACAACGTTTTCGCAAGGCCCACGGCGCCGATATCCGCCATTTCATGCCCGAACTGTTTGGTGTGCACAACGACTCCGGCGACCTTTGCGCGGTTGCCGGAGTACGTCGTGCGCACCTTGAACCACTTTTTCTCGAACGTTACCTGGATGAACCGATCGAGCCGTTGATCAGCGCGGCGGCAGACCATCCGGTGGAGCGCAGCGCGATTGTCGAAGTCGGCAACCTTGCCGCCAACGACACCGGCAGCGCGCGCCTGAGCATCATTGCCATCACTTACCTGCTGGCCATGGGCGGTCTGGAGTGGGTGACGTTTACCGGCAATATCGGGCTGGTCAACAGCTTCCATCGCCTGGGTCTGAAACCCGTGACGCTGTGCGCCGCCGACCCGGAACGCCTGGGCGATGACCGTCACCACTGGGGCAGTTACTACGAAAGCAAACCCTGGGTGCATGTCGGCAACATCCGCGCCGGTTTCATCCATCTGCGCAACATCGGTCTGTTCAGCCGGCTGGGATTGCCGACGTCTATCGAAGGAGCCTGCCATGTCGCTTGAACGGCAACGATTCCAGGAAACCCTGCGCAGCCATGCAGGGCGCAATGACAACGCTTTGGCATTGTGGGGCGACACGCTGAAAATCAGTTACACGACGCTGTACGCCGAGGTGATGTACCGCCAGCAGCGCCTGCGCGATGAGCAGGTGACGGTCATCGCCCTGGCGCTGGACAACGGCGTCGAAGCCATACTCTGGGATCTGGCGGCGTTGTTTGAAGGCTTGACGTGCGTGACCCTGCCGCCGTTCTTCAGTCCGGCACAACGTGCCCATTGTCTGGAACAAAGCCAGGCCGAACGAGTGATCGCCGAACCGGAGCTGGAGCCAGAATTGCTCGCTGCCGGTTATGAACAACGCGGTGAATTCTGGTGCCGCGCCTTTGAAGGCCCGAACCGCCTGCCCGCCGGTACCGCCAAACTGACGTTTACCTCCGGCACAACCGGCACACCGAAAGGCGTGTGCCTGAGCGCCGACAGTCTGCTGCGGGTCGCTCGGGAGCTGGAAGAGGCCAGCAAACCCACAGCCCCTCAACATCACGTGGCGTTGCTGCCGCTGGCAATCCTGCTGGAAAACCTTGGCTGTTACGCGGCCCTGTACGCCGGCGCAACGCTGAGCGTGCCGAGCCAGAAAACCCTGGGCATCCAGGGCGCCAGCGGCGTCGACCTGCCGCGTTTGCTGGGCTGCCTGGCCCACCGGGCGCCCGAGAGTCTGATCCTGGTGCCGCAATTGCTTTTGCTGTTGGTCAGCGCTGCCGAACAGAAAGCCTTCGATCCGCAATCGCTGCGTTTTGCCGCCGTTGGTGGCGCACGGGTTTCCGAGGATCTGCTGCACCGCGCGCAACGAATCGGCCTGCCGGTCTACGAAGGTTACGGCCTGTCAGAGTGCGCCTCGGTGGTCTGCCTCAACCGACCCGGCGAACGTCGTCCGGGCAGTGTCGGGCGGCCCCTGCCCCATGTCGACGTGCGCCTTGCCGAAGACGGAGAGGTGTTGATCAAAGGCTCGACCTTGCTCGGTTACCTTGGCGAGCCGACGTACAGCGATGAATGGTGGCCCAGCGGCGATCTGGGCGAGTTCGACCCGGAAGGTTTTCTCTACCTCAAGGGCCGCAAGAAGCATCAGTTCGTTACCAGTTTCGGACGCAACGTCAACCCGGAATGGGTCGAGTCCGAACTGACTCAGCGCCAGCACATCGCCCAGGCCTTTGTGTATGGCGAGGCCTTGCCGCACAACCACGCGCTGCTCTGGCCACATCGCCCTGATTGCACCGATGCACAACTGGAAGCCGCCGTCGCCGCTGCCAACGAGGCCTTGCCCGATTACGCCCAGGTGCATCACTGGACACGCCTCGAACAACCTTTCACGGCCACCAACGGCCTGCTCACCGCCAACGGTCGCCCCCGCCGCGAGGCAATCGTCGCGCAGTACCGCGCCGTGCTTACCGAATCCGCCTTTTCCGAGGAATCCGCACCATGAGCTTTTTTGACACCTTGCAAGAAGCCACGCACCAGGAACGCCACGAGCTGTTCAATTTGCCGATCATCCTCGATGCGCTGCAAGGCAAGGTCAGCCTTGAAAGCTATCGCGCGTTTCTCGCCCAGGCCTACTACCACGTGCGCCACACCGTACCGCTGATGATGGCTTGTGGTGCGCGCCTGCCGACGCATCTGGAATGGCTGCGCAAAGCCGTGTGCGAATACATCGAGGACGAATACGGCCACGAGCAATGGGTGCTCAACGACATCGAGGCCTGTGGCGGTGACCGTAACGCTGTGCGTGATGGCCAGCCGTCGCTGCCGATCGAGCTGATGGTCAGCTTTCTTTACGATCTGATCGCCCGAGGCAATCCGGTGGGTCTGTTTGGCATGGTCAACGTGCTGGAGGGCACCAGCATCGCCCTGGCCACCCATGCGGCGGGCAGCATCCGCGAACGTCTGGCCCTGCCGGAAACGGCGTTCAGCTACCTCAGCTCCCACGGCTCGCTGGACATCGAGCACATGCAAACCTATCGCCGGCTGATGAATCAGCTGGAAGATCCGGCCGACCAGGCGGCGGTGATTCATGCCTCGAAAGTCGTCTATCGTCTCTACGCCGACATGTTCCGAGGCCTGCCCCGCGACGCGGAGGCTCAACATGCAGCTGCATGAAGCCCGTGTGGTGTTGACCGGTGCCAGCGGCGGCATCGGGATAGCGATCACGCGTGCCCTGTGCGCTGCCGGTGCGCAGGTCCTGGCGGTCGCGCGACATCAGGAATCGTTGCGCCCGTTGCTCGACCTTTACCCACAGAACCTGTGCTGGGTCGCTGCCGACCTGACATTCCTCAGCGACCGGCGCAAGGTGCTGGCCGCCGCCGAGGCCATCGGCGGCATCAACCTGCTGATCAACGCCGCCGGGGTCAATCATTTCGCAATGCTGGAACAGCTCGACGACAGCGACATCAACGCCATGCTGGCGGTGAACATCGGTGCGCCGATCTGCCTGACCAAACTGTTGCTGCCGCTGCTCAAACAGGCCGACAGTGCCATGGTGGTCAACGTTGGCTCGACCTACGGGTCGATCGGCTATCCCGGTTATGCCAGTTATTGCGCAACCAAGTTTGCCTTGCGCGGATTTTCCGAGGCCTTGCGCCGAGAGTTGGCGGATACCCGGGTCGGTGTGTTGTACGTGGCGCCCCGCGCCACACGCACCAGCATGAACAGCCCCGCCGCCCAGGCATTGAACGATGCACTCAAAGCCAGCGTCGACGATCCGCAGGCCGTCGCCGCTGCGGTGATTCATGCGATTGCCGGTGATCGCCGCGACCTCTATCTGGGCTGGCCGGAGCGCTTCTTCGTACGCCTCAACAGCCTGCTGCCCAATCTGGTGGATCGCGGTCTGCGCAAGCAATTGCCATTGATCCGTCGCCTGAGTGAAAAAACCGAGAACGAGACGCCGAAACCATGAAAAAACTTCTCGCCTGTGTGCTGCTGGGCGCCCTCAGTCAAAGTGTCTGGGCGCTGGACGCTGCCGATCAACAACGCCTCAACAGCATCCAGCAGAGCTGGGCACACATCCAGTACGAAACACCGGAAAAACAGCGCGCCGCTGCATTTGAACAGTTGGCCGTCCAGGCAACGCACTTCGCCACCGAACGGCCGGCCGTCGCCGAGGCCTGGATCTGGAAAGGCATCGTCACCAGCAGTTGGGCCGGTGCCGAGGGCGGACTGGGTGCTCTGGGTAAAGCCAAGGATGCCAAAGCCGATCTGGAAAAATCCCTGACCCTGGACCCCAAGGCGCTGCAAGGTTCCGCCTACACCAGCCTCGCCGCGCTGTACGATCGGGTGCCCGGCTGGCCGATCGGTTTCGGCGACAGCGACAAGGCTGAGCAACTGCTCAAGCAGGCCCTGCAACTCAACCCTGATGGCATCGACAGTTTGTACTTTTGGGGCGATCACCTTTACCGTCAAAAACGCTACGCTGAAGCCAGAGCAGCGCTGCTCAAGGCCCTGCAAGCCGCTCCGCGCCCGGGCCGGGAAAGTGCCGATGCCGGGCGCCGCAAAGAGATCGCCGCGTTGCTGGTGGACGTAAACAAGAAACTCGACTGACAGGAGTCCGTGTGCGCTTATTACTGATCGAGGATGACGTGGCCCTCGGCGAGGGCATTCATCAGGCACTGGGGCGCGAGGGCTACACCGTCGACTGGCTCAAGGACGGCAGCAGCGCCCTGCACGCCCTGCTCAGCGAAACCTTTGATCTGGCGGTGCTCGATCTCGGCCTGCCACGCATGGACGGCCTGGAAGTACTACGCCGTCTGCGTAGCACTGGTTCTAACCTGCCGGTGCTGATCCTCACCGCCCGCGATGCCACCGAAGACCGCATTGCGGGGCTGGACGCCGGCGCCGACGATTACCTGATCAAGCCCTTTGACCTGGCCGAGCTCAAAGCCCGCCTGCGCGCCCTGCTGCGACGCAGTGCCGGACGCGCGCAGATGCTGATCGAGCACGCCGGCATCAGTCTCAACCCCGGCACCCAGCAAGTCAGCTATCTGGGGCAGCCGGTGGTGCTCACGCCCAAGGAATATCAGTTGCTGCACGAACTGCTCTCGCCGCCGGGTCGGGTCATGACCCGCGACCACCTCACACAACTGCTTTACGGCTGGAACGAAGAAGCCGAAAGCAACACCCTGGAAGTGCACATTCATCACCTGCGCAAGAAATTCTCCACCGACCTGATCCGCACCATTCGCGGCGTGGGTTATCTGGTGGAGGAGCGCCGATGACCTCGATCCGGCGCCGCACCCTGACCCTGATCATCGGCCTGATGCTCGCTGGTCTGACTGTGCTCAGCCTGTTCAACCTGCACGACAGCAACCACGAAATCGCCGAGGTCTACGACGCGCAACTGGCGCAGAACGCGCGTCTGCTGCAAGGCGTGATGCGCATGCCGTTGTCAGCGCCGGAACACACGAACCTGTATCAGGCCTTCAACTCGGCACTGGCTGAAGCCGTGCCTCGGGGCGATGGCCACCCCTACGAACGAAAACTCGCCTTTCAGGTGTGGAATCCCCAAGGCGAGGTGTTGGTACACACCGCCAGTGCACCCTCCTTCAGCACGCCGCCGATCCAGCCAGGCTTCAGCGACGTGGAGGATCTGAACAAGCGCCACTGGCGGGCGTTTGTCCTGGAAGACAAACAGAACGGTTTGCGCATCTGGGTGGGTGAACGTGGCGACGTGCGAGCGGATCTGGTTGACCGGATCGTCCGCCATACCCTGTGGCCGAACGTAATCGGCAGTCTGGTCCTTGCGGCGATGATCTGGCTGGCCATCGGCTGGGGGCTCAAGCCGCTGGCCAATATGGCGGCGACCCTGCGCGCCCGCCACAGTGGCGCTCTCGAACCGCTGCAACTGACGCCGCTGCCCAGCGAACTGGAACCGATGCAAGCCGCACTCAACCGCATGCTTGCGCAGATCCAGGAAGTGCTCGGTCGGGAACGCCGGTTCATCGCCGACGCCGCCCACGAAATGCGCACGCCGCTGGCGGTACTGCGGGTACATGCGCAAAACCTGCTGGAGGCTGGCACCGAGCAGGAACGTCGCGAGTCACTCGAATTTCTGATCGCCGGGGTGGATCGCACCAGCCGACTGGTCAATCAGCTACTGACCATGGCCCGCCTCGAACCCAAGGCCAGTGCGCCTGCCAACCAACGCATCGACCTTGGCGACACCGTGCGCAACAGTCTGGTGCAACTCACGCCATGGTTGCTGAGCAAACATCTGGAACTGGCCTTTGACGTCAGCGACCAACCTTTTCCAGCGTTCGCCGATGCTGCCACCATCGACATTGCCTTGAACAACCTCATCACCAACGCCGCCAACTTCTCCCCGGAGCAAGGCGTGATCAGCGTGCAATTGACCCGCGTCGACGGTTTTTACCATTTGGACGTTGAAGATCAGGGCCCGGGTATCGATGAAACGGACCGGGCGCGATTGTTCGAGCGGTTCTACAGCCGGGGCAACCCCGAGGGCGCGGGCCTGGGGCTGACCATCGTCAATACCATCGCCACCCGTCTGGGTGGGCGGATCACACTGCAAAACCGGGTCGAGGGAGGCCTGCGGGCGACGCTGTCGATTCCCGCCGGTTGAACAGGTCTTGGGACCGTTGAGTCAAGGCGTAACCATCCGCGACGCCTTGCTTTGCAGTGCAATTGAGTCGGCATTGGAACCCGATACTGTCTCGGGCACCGCCACCCAAAGCAGCACCAGCGCTACCAGCGCCACGGCCGCCAAGGTCAGAAACCCGGCGCTGTAACCGGCCTCTTGAACCAAGATGCCCGCCAGACTGTTGCTCAATGCCGCGCCCAGTCCGAACACCGTTGAGATTGCCCCGAGGCTGACATTGAAATGCCCGGTCCCCAGCGTCAGGTCTTTCACCACCACCGGAAACAGCGCGCCGAAAATCCCCGCACCGATGCCATCGAGCAACTGCACCGAAACCAGCCACCACGGATCGTTCGACAGCACATACAACACGCCGCGTAACGGCAGGATCAGGAACCCCGCCAGCAGCAATGGCTTGCGCCCCCACAGATCGGCCTTCGCCCCCACCAGCAGCGCGACCGGCACCATCACCAGTTGTGCCGCGACGATGCAGGCAGACGTGAGCGGTGTGGCCATCTGCAGATTGGCCTGCGCCAGCTTCTGGCTCACCAGCGGCAACATCGCCGCGTTCGCCAGATGAAACAGCGCGCAGCAAATCGCAAACATCAGCAGCGGGCGGTTGGTGAGCAACACGGAAAAGCCCGAAGGCTGCTTGCCCTGCCCCGCTTCGCTGGGGGAAAGACCTCGGGCGAGATCGTGGTCAATGGCGTCGGCCGATACGAACGAGACAGCAATCACACTGGCCAGCGCCATGACCGCCATCAAATAAAACACCGCAACCGGACCGAACAGGTACGCCGACAGACCGGCCAACAACGCGGCGCAGGCGTTGCCGGCGTGGTTGAAAGTCTCGTTGCGGCCGGTCCTTCGCGTGAAGGCGCGAGGCCCGGTGATCCCGAGGGTGATCGCGCAAATGGCCGGCGCGAAAATCGAAGCGGCGACGGCACTGATGGCTTGCGTCACCGCCACCAGGCTGAACGACGTCACAAACGGCAGCAGCAGACAGCTTGCGGTGACCACCAGCGCGGCAATCGCAATCAGCGACCGTTTGAAGCGCGTGCTGTCGACCAGCGCACCTGCCGGGGTCTGGGTGATGAGCGCGGCGATCCCGGCAATAGTCATCACCAGACCAATGCTCGCCGGCTCCCAGTGGTGAACCGCCAGCAGGTAAATCGCCAGATAAGGACCGAGCCCGTCACGCACGTCGGCGAGGAAGAAATTCAGGCTGTCGAGGGACAGGTTATTGCGGCGATCGAGGTGAGTGGCCACGGGAAACGTCTTCGTTGTCGAGGTTCTGCGTGATGACTCAACCTCCGCAAATCGAATGACCTTTTGCCGGGCGTTTTAGTTGCATGAAACCGCTGTCTTTACTGGCCCATCAACAACTCGCGCTCGCCTTCGCAAAGCCCCACCACGTAATCCCAGACCACCCGCAACCGTACCGACTTGTGCAACTCGCGCCGCGTGCTGATCCAGTAACTGCGCTCGATGCTCTCATCCGGCAACAGCGCCACCAGATCCGGGTCCGACGCGGCCATGTAGCAAGGAAGTACCGCAATCCCCAACCCCGAGCGCGCCGCCTGCTGCTGGGCGATCACGCTGGTGCTGTGAAACACCACCCGTGGGTTGCGGCAGAAGCTGTTGAGAAACATCAGCTCCTGACTGAACAGCAGATCATCGACGTAGCCGATCCACGCGTGCCGTCCGAGATCTTCGCGACTGCGCAGCGGCGGTGAATTATCGAGATAGGCGCGGCTGGCATAGAGCGCGAGCCGGTAATCGGTGAGTTTGCGGGTGACCAGCATGTCCGCCGCCGGCCGCTCCAGGTGAATGCTGATTTCCGCCTCGCGATTGAGGATGCTGACAAAGCGCGGTACCGCCACCAGTTCCACTTCTAGTCCCGGGTAGCGCTCGAACAACCCGATCATGCGGCTGGCGAGAAACATGATGCCCAGCCCTTCTGTCACACCGACGCGAATCTTGCCCAGCGGCGCCGTGGACTGGGTGATTTCTTCCTGAGCCAGGAGCGCGACATTTTCCATGGCTTCGGCATGCTTGAGCAGCGCCTCCCCCGCCGGAGTCATTTCGTACCCCTGGGCGTGCTGGACGAACAACGCGGTGCCAAGGCTTTTTTCGATGGCCTCGATATGCCGGGCGACGGTGGCGTGCGTGGTGTTCAGGCGGCGGGCGGCGGTGAGCAGTCGGCCGCTGCGCTGCAACTCGAGAAAGAACCGCAGGTCGTTCCAGTCGAACATGGCTTGTCCTTGTCGGCTATCGTCAGGGAACGCTGTTTGAAAACGCACAGCGGCTGCGCAAAAACTAACATTCTTTTGACGAAAGCTAACAACTAGGATGACCGACAACAAAAACAATAAGCGAGGTCAGGGAATGCAGACGTCCCTCGATGAGTTCGATTACATCGTGGTCGGTGCCGGGCCGGCCGGGTGTTTGCTGGCCAATCGTCTGTCGGCCGATCCACAGCAGCGCGTGCTGTTGCTGGAGGCTGGCGGGCGCGACAACTACCCGTGGATTCACATCCCCGTGGGTTATCTGTTCTGCATCGGCAACCCGCGCACCGACTGGTGCTTCAAGACCGAAGAACAACCGGGCCTTAACGGCCGCGCGCTGAGTTATCCGCGCGGCAAGGTGCTGGGCGGCTGCTCGTCGATCAACGGCATGATCTACATGCGTGGCCAGGCCAACGACTATGACGGCTGGGCCGCCGAAGGCAATCCGGGCTGGGCCTGGAACGATGTGCTACCGCTGTTCAAACAGAGCGAAAACCATTTTGCTGGTGCGGCGGACTTTCATGGCGACAAGGGTGAGTGGCGAGTCGAACGCCAGCGCCTGTCGTGGCCGATTCTCGATGCCTTCCGCAGCGCTGCCGAACAGAGCGGCATCGCCAGCATCGACGACTTCAACCAGGGCGACAACGAGGGTTGCGGCTACTTTCAGGTCAATCAGAAGGCCGGGGTGCGCTGGAATGCGGCGAAGGCGTTTCTGAAGCCGATTCGCGATCGGGCCAATCTCACCGTGCTGACTGAAGTCGAAGTGGATCGCGTGTTGTTCGAAGACGGTCGCGCTTCGAAAGTCAGCGCCCGTTGGCAGGGTCAACAAAAGAACTTCAAGGCGCGCAAGGAGATCGTGTTGTGCGCCGGCTCCGTGGGCTCGCCGAGCATTCTGCAACGCTCCGGAATCGGGCCGCGCCCGCTGCTGGAAAAGCTCGGCATCGGCGTGGTGCATGAATTGCCGGGCGTCGGCGGCAACCTGCAGGATCACCTGCAACTGCGGCTTATCTACCAACTGGAGAACGCCCGCACCCTCAATCAGATCGCCGGCAGCGTGTGGGGCAAGATGGGCATGGGCCTGCGTTACCTGTACGACCGCAGCGGGCCGTTGTCGATGGCCCCGAGTCAGCTGGGTGCGTTTGCCCGTTCCGGGCCTGAGCAGACCTCGGCCAACCTCGAATATCACGTGCAGCCGCTGTCGCTGGAGCGCTTTGGCGAACCGCTGCACAGCTTCCCCGCATTCACCGCGTCGGTGTGTGATTTACGGCCGCAGAGCCGGGGTCGGGTCGAGATCCGTTCCGCCGATCCACAAACCGCGCCGCTGATTCAACCCAATTACCTCAGCCATCCCGAAGACCTGCGCGTGGCCGCCGATGCGATTCGCCTGACCCGGCGCATCGTCAGCGCCCCCGCCCTACAAGCCTTCAACCCGGTGGAATACCTGCCCGGCGCCAGCCTGCAAACCGAAGAACAACTGCACGAAGCGGCGGCGAAGATCGGCACGACGATTTTCCACCCGGTCGGCACTTGCCGCATGGGCAACGACGCGGACGCCGTGGTCGATGCGCAGTTGCGCGTGCACGGCGTACCGGGGCTGCGGATTGCCGATGCGTCGATCATGCCGCGCATTACCTCGGGCAACACCTGTTCGCCTACGCTGATGATTGCTGAAAAAGCGGCACAGCTGATTCTCAACCCAACCGCCCGGAGTTTTCCCGCCGAAGAAAAAGCACTGACCGCACTCTCTTGACCAAAGGAACAGCGGCGCCCGCCCACAAGGCCGGTGCCGACAGTGGAAACAACAAAAACAATCACTGTGAGGGATACCGATATGTCAGAACACGTTCAGCCTCTGGACGCCGTGCGCAGCACGGACGCCAGCCCCGATACCCGAAAGGTCATCTTCGCCTCGTCCCTAGGGACGGTGTTCGAGTGGTATGACTTCTTCCTCTACGGCGCCCTGGCGGCGGTCATCAGCAAGCAATTTTTCGCCGGGGTCAACGACACCACCGCATTCATCTTTGCGCTGATGGCATTTGCCGCAGGCTTCATCGTGCGGCCGTTCGGGGCGCTGGTGTTTGGTCGGTTGGGGGACATGATCGGGCGCAAATACACCTTCCTCGCAACCATCATCCTGATGGGCGTGGCGACGTTCGCCGTGGGCCTGCTGCCGACCTACGCCAGCATCGGCATCGCCGCACCGATCATTCTGGTGATACTGCGCATGCTTCAGGGCCTGGCCCTCGGCGGCGAGTACGGCGGCGCCGCGACTTACGTGGCCGAACACGCGCCGATCGGCAAGCGCGGGTTCCACACCAGCTGGATTCAGTCCACCGCGACCCTTGGCTTGCTGCTGTCGCTGCTGGTGGTGCTCGGTTGCCGCTACTTCACCGGCGATCAATTCGAAGTCTGGGGCTGGCGTATTCCGTTCCTGTTGTCGATCGTGCTGCTGGGTATTTCCACCTGGATTCGCCTGAGTCTGCACGAATCGCCGGCCTATCTGAAAATGAAAGAAGAAGGCAAGGCCAGCAAGGCGCCGATCCGCGAGTCCTTCGGCAAATGGGAAAACCTCAAAGTCGTGCTGATCGCCCTGTTCAGCATCAACGCCGGGCAAGCGGTGACCTTCTACGCGGCGCAGTTTTACGTGCTGTTCTTCCTCACCCAGTTCCTGAAAATGGACCCGGCGGTGGCCAACAGTCTGCTGATCATCAGCGTGGTGATCGGCGCGCCGTTCTTCATCATTTTCGGCTGGCTGTCGGACAAGGTCGGGCGCAAACCGGTGCTGATGCTTGGCTTGCTGCTGGCCACCGCGCTGTACTTCCCGATCTTCAAATCCCTGGCCCACTACGCCAACCCGGCCATCGACCACGCCAGCCGACAGGCACCGATCACCGTGGTGGCCGACCCGGCGACCTGCACCTTCCAGTTCGATCCGGTGGGCAAGGCCAAATTCGACAGCCCGTGCGACAAGGTCAAGACCTTCCTGGTCAAGCAAGGCCTGCCTTACTCCAGCGTCGCCGCGCCGGCGGGCAGCACGGTGCAAGTGAGCGTCGGCGATGTGAAACTCGACGGCTTCGACGAAGCCGCCCTGCGCGGCGCCATCACCCTGGCCGGCTATCCGCAACAGGCTGATATGCAGCAAATCAACAAACCGATGATCGTGGCCCTGATCGTCGGCCTGATCATCATCTCGGCCATGTGCTACGGTCCGCTCGCCGCGCTGATGGTCGAACTGTTCCCGACCCGCATCCGCTACACCTCGATGTCCCTGCCGTATCACATCGGCAACGGCTGGTTCGGCGGATTCCTGCCAACCGTGTCGTTTGCGCTGGTGGTGTACACCGGGGATATTTTTTACGGGCTGTGGTACCCGGTGCTGATTACCGGAGTGAGCCTGGTGGTGGGGATGATCTGTCTGCGTGAGACGAAGAATATCGATCTGGACAAGAACTGATTGATATTCGTGTGGCGGGGGCGCAATGCCCTCGCCACCCTGCTGGATCTCAGACCTCCGCGTCCAGCAACTCAAACTTCACCTGATCGGGATAAAACGCCACGTAGTCCTTGATCTGGCTGACCGAAATCTTTGGATTTTCGTACGTCCATACCGCGTTCGCGCCCTCATGTCCCGGCACTTGCAGACTGAAATAGTTGGCATCGCCCTTGTACGGGCAGTAGGTGGTGTGGTCGGTGCGGGCGAAGTATTTTTCGTCGATGTCTTCACGCGGAATGTAGTAGACCGGCGGGTAATTGGCTTCGAGCAGCACCAGGGCTCGGGCCGAGGCGGCGACCTGTATGCCGTGGAATTTTACCAGCAGGCAGCCAGGCTGCTCGGCAACGGTGATGACGGGACTGGGACCGGAAATTTTCATCGGTTTCTCCTGACGGGCGGCGAAGGCACCGGTTCAGGTATAACCCATGCGGGGGAATCTCGTCGGATCCGCAGCCGAACGGTTTTTTCTCCGATCAGCAACAACCGTCACTTGCGAAGGCGGCGGTTTCTGTTTTCATATCACGCGCAAAACGACCAAGACGCCCACCGACAGGAGTCATCATGCGCAAGGATTACCTGGCTTTTTTCATCTCGCTGTTCCTGTCACGGCTGGCGGATCAGATCCTGTTGTTCATCGTGCCGCTTGTGGTGTTCCAGACCACCAACAGCGCGTCCTGGGCGGGGCTTGCATTCTTCGTCGAGTCGCTGCCGCGTTTTCTCGCGTTTCCGCTATGCGGAGCCCTGTGCGACAAGTTCTCGCCCATCAGGATCCTGCACATCAGTCAGGTCTACCGCGCGCTGCTTTGCGTATTGGCAGTAGGGCTTTATGCCGTCTTCGGCGGTATCGCGTGGCTGGTGGTGCTGTCGGCGCTATGCGGCGTGCTGACGACTCAGGGCATCATGGCCCGCGAAGTGCTGATGCCGCGTATTTTCCAGCACTACAGCTACACCAAAACCCTGTCCTACTCGCAGATAGCCGACCAGACCGGACTGGTTCTGGGGCCTTTGGTGGCGGCATTGCTGCTGGAAGTTTCGGCCTGGCACTGGGTGGTGCTGTGGGTGGCCGGGCTGTTCCTGCTCGCCGACCTGAGCATGCGGGTGTGGCAACGTTTCAGCCGTATCACTCTGGAGGTGTTCGAGCAGCATCAGGACATCTGGCTGCAGCCTCTGCGCATCGCTTTCAGGCATATCCGCGAACGGGCGGAGCTGAAAAAGATCATCACACTGGCAGTGGGGGTCAATCTGATTGTCGGGGTCACCCTGGCCACTTCGGCGGCCATGGTGCTCGGTCAGTACAGCGCCGGCAAGGACGACTACGCCGTGCTGCAAGCGGCAGGCGCGGTGACCACCATCGTGATTCTGTTTTTCCTCGCCCGGGTGGTATTGCCGTTGCGCGTACTGGGTGGCGTTGCCTGTTCGATGCTCGCCGCCGGCGCCTTCATCAGTGCCCTGAGCCCGAACCTGGCGGGTTATGTGCTGGGTTTTCTGCTGATCGTCGGCTTCGACAAGATGTTCAACGTCTACATGCGCAGCATTCGCCAGCGAGTCATTCCCCCTCAGGACTTCGGCAAGACCGTGGGCGTGATCACCCTGCTAAACAACTTGTCACAACCGCTCGCAGGACTGCTTGTTGCGCTGCTCGCCGCGCCTTTGGGGGCACAACGTGTGATCCTGATCCTGGCTGTGCTGGCGACGCTGCTGGGCGTTGCGGCTCTCTGGTGGTTTGCCAGAGTACGTAATACATCCGCCGCTTCGATCCTCGAAACCGAGCAGTAACCGATTTCAATGTCGTAGAGCGATGTCCGAAAACAAAAAAAACCGCAGCCTGCGAAGGACTGCGGTTTTTTTCGTTTCAGATCACGCGACAATATCGGTCGCCACAGCCTGCCCCACCACACCCACGGCGAAGTCCACCGAACCCTGGCCTGTGAGGTCAATCATCAGGCTGGTCTGGTTGGTCTGTTCGAAGTAAGTGAGGATCGCGTCCCCGGCATGCCCTGTGAAGCCGCTGACGAAGTTCAGAGTGGCTGCGCCGGTGGCGAACCCGGCGATGCCTGACAGGTCGATCTTGTCCAGGCCGCTGGTGAAATCCATGATCCAGTCTGGCGCGGTCATGATCGAGTCGCTGGCCGCGCCGAACACGAAGGTGTCTGCGCCTTCACCGCCCCACAGCGAATCACCGCCGCCAGCGCCGTAAATGATGTCGTTACCGGCGCCACCGATCAGGTCGTTGGCCGCTGCGTTGCCGATCAGCAGGTCATTGCCCGAACCGCCAATGGCGTTTTCCACGGTCACGCCGTGAGCGATGGACACGTTGCCCACCAGACCGCCGACATCGGAGAACGACCCTTCGTTAAGGTTGATCTTCTGGTTCTGGCTGAAGCCGGAGAAATCCAGCGTGTCATTGCCGCCGCCGTCCCACACCGAGAACACCACTTTGGAAGTGTTCGAGGTGGCGCTGTAGAAGTCGCGATCGGCGTTCGAGTTGAAGCCGTACACGGTGTTGTCGGCACGGGTTTCGAAGTTGGCGCCGTAGAGTTTCTGCACCGCGACGATGTCGTCCATCAACGGTGCCGAGGCGTAGGCGCCGCTGCCGTCCTTGCTGAAGTTCTGGTCGGTGTTGGCTTCGCTCCAGTAGCTCATCAGGCTGTAGCCGCGGGTGTCTTCGGCGTATTTGGCGTCGCCGTAGGTCGGGTTGCCGTTGCCGGCGTTGTAGGCGCCCGGGTGCGACAGGCCGAGGGTGTGGCCGATTTCGTGGGTCAGGGTCTGACGCCCGTAGTTGTTGGTGTCCGGGGTCTTGTTGACCTGGTACTGATCGTTGATCAGGTACCACGACTGACCGTCGTAGCTGCTGCCCTGCGGCAGGTAGGCAAACGCCGCGCCGCCAGTGCTGACGTCGTAGTTGCCGAAAGTCATGTGGCCGTCACCGCCCTTGCCTTCAGTGAAGGTCACGTTGGCCACGTCCGACCACGATTGCATCGCCAGCACGGCCTGGGCCTTTTGCTGGGCGCTGAACTCGCTGAAGTTGCCGAGTTTCGGATTGTAGTTGGACGGTTTGTCGGTCAGGAAGGTGTAGATCAGGTCAATCTTGCCGTCGGCATTCTTGTCCTGCCACGACATGCCCTTGCGCAGGATTTCGTCGGCGGCCTGGTCGGCGGTGAACGACGGTTTGCCGTTTACGGTACCGGTGCCGCGATCGTACAGGTGGCTGAAGGTGTCGACGGCGGTGAAGGCGCTGCTGGCCTGGGAGGAAGGTTGAGACATGGTGTACGTCCTTGTTTCTGAAAAGTCAGTGTCAGACAGAAAAGCGGCGATCTTCTGGCGAGATCGTCCTGTCACTCGCCCTGTCAGGCAGATTGACCCTGCCACAGCCGCCAACGGGGGCGCTAATCAATTTCTCGATAGCGTCCCGGATTGCCCCGACGCGGGCTGTCATGACCGGCAACCCTTTTATCTGTATATCCATACAGATAAAAGTTGCCCGTTCGCCCGAGTCAGGCCATCCTGTGCGCCTCTTCGGGCAATGATCGACGACGGTGGTTATGCGGCTGTACCTCTGTGAAAAACCTTCCCAGGCCAAGGACATTGCGGCCGTGCTCGGCGCAAAGCGTCGGGGCGACGGCTGCTGGCTGGGAACGGACGTCACGGTGACCTGGTGCATCGGCCACTTGCTGGAAACCGCGCCGCCGGACGCCTACGACGCCAAATACAAGCGCTGGGTGCTGGCGGACCTGCCGATCATCCCGGACAAATGGAAAATGACCGTAAAGCCGCGTACCGCCAGCCAGTACAAGGCGGTCAAGCGCCTGCTCGGCGAGGCCAGCGAACTGATCATCGCCACCGACGCCGACCGTGAGGGCGAGATGATCGCCCGGGAGCTGGTGGAGCATTGCCGCTATCGCGGGCCGATCCGCCGCTTGTGGCTGTCGGCGCTGGATGAAGCCTCGATCCGCAAGGCGTTGGCAGCGCTCAAACCGGGCGCTGAAACCTTCAGCCTGTATCACTCGGCACTGGGGCGCTCGCGGGCGGACTGGCTGATCGGGATGAACATGAGTCGCCTGTTCACCCTGCTCGGCCGGCAATCAGGCTATCAAGGTGTACTGCCGGTGGGCCGGGTGCAGACGCCGACGTTGCGGCTGGTGGTGGATCGCGACCGCAGCATCGCCGATTTCGTGCCGGTCGCGTACTGGGCCATCGACGTGCAACTGCTGCACAACGGCACGCCGTTCACGGCGCAGTGGCGTGCGCCGGGCGATGCCTGTGACGATCAGGACCGTTGTCTCAATCAGGCCCTCGCCCAGCAAGCGGCCGCCGCCATCGGCAGCGCCGCCAGCGCCCGGGTGGTCAAGCTGCGCACCGAACGCATGCGCGAAGTGGCACCCCTGCCCTTCGACCTCGGCACCTTGCAGGAAGTCTGCTCGAAGAAGCTCGGCCTCGGTGCCCAGGAAACCCTCGACATCGCCCAGGCGCTTTACGAAACCTACAAGGTCATCACCTACCCGCGCAGCGATTGCGGCTACCTGCCCCTGAGCCAGCACAGCGAGGCGCCAGCGATTCTTGCGGCGCTGCGTCAGGCCGACCCGAGCCTCGAAGCGCTGCGCGAGCATCTGGAGCCGCAGCGCCGCTCCCGCGCCTGGAACGACGCCAAGGTCAGCGCCCACCACGGCATCATCCCGACCGCTGCCGCGAAAAATCTCGAACGCCTGACCGGCAAGCACCGCGCGGTCTACACGCTGGTTCGCGCACGGTATCTGGCGCAGTTCCTGCCCAATCACGAATACGACCGCACCCAGGCCGATTTCGATTGCGCCGGGGAAGCCTTGCGCGCGGTCGGCAAGCAGATCATCGAGCCGGGCTGGAAACGCGCGTTGCCCGAAGCGCTGGCCCCGGCCAAGGGGCGTGAAACCCCCGCGCCGCAGACTTTGCCAGCGCTGACCCAAGGCTCCGAGTGCGCCATCGCGGACGTGAAACTCAAGGACCTGTGGACGCAGCCGCCCAAGCCCTACACCGAGGGCGACCTGATCAAGGCCATGAAGAACGTCGCCACACTGGTGGAAGATCCGCTGCTCAAGCAGAAACTCAAGGACACCACCGGCATCGGCACCGAGGCCACCCGCGCCTCGATCATTCAAGGGTTGCTGGATCGCGGTTATCTGGTGAAGAACGGCAAGGCGCTGTCCGCCACGCCCGCTGCCTTCAGCCTGATCGACGCCGTGCCGCGGGCGATTGCCGACCCCGGCACCACAGCGATCTGGGAACAGGCGCTGGACATGGTGCAGAGCGGCGAAATGAGTCTGGAGGAATTCGTCACCAAACAGGCCGCATGGATGAGCAAGCAAGTGACCCGTTGCGCCGGGCTGAGCCTGACTATCAGCGGCCCGCCACCTGCCGGCAAAGCCGCTGCGCCATGGAAGAACAAACGCAAGACCACTCGGCGCAAAACCACCGGAACCGGCAAACGCTCGGCGAAACCGGCGGCCAAATAGCCCGCTGCGCGCTACTGTTTCAACAGTGATGGTCAGGAGGCTGCGGCATGTCTGTCATCGAACTGCGCGTCGCCCGGCGCGACGAACTGGAAACCCTTGAAAACCTGATGCAGTTCTACACTTATGACTTCAGCGAGTGGCTGCCGCTGAAGCTCGGCGGGCATGGTTTCTTCCCGATCCAGTTGAAAGACGATTACTGGCGCCAGCCGGCGACCCGACCATTCCTGATCCACGTCGACGGCGAACTGGCGGGGTTCGTGACTGTGGATGACCACCTCCTCATTGAAGGCGCCGACTACAACATCGGCTACTTCTTCGTCAGCCGACGCTGGCGTGGCCAAGGCGTCGCGCAGTTTGTCGCCTCTGCCCTCTTGAGCCACCTGCCCGGTCGATGGCAGATTTTCCATGTCGACGCAAACCTGCCTGCACAGCGGTTCTGGGCCCGGCTCATCCCCGAGCTGAGCGGCGGCAACTTTACCCGCCAGACCAAAACAGTGGACGGCTATCCCTGCACGTTCTACTGCCTGCGCAGCCTTACTCCCACTGCCTGAAGCCCCCCTTTTTTCATTCCAGAATGACTTTGTCCGACAATATGTAGTGACCAAAAATAATCACTACAAAACCGTTGACGGCATCGTTTTGCTTTTGCATGATGCAGACGTCTCCCCGATCGGGAGCACTGGCAACACGCTTGAGCAAGCTCGTCTGACCGCCGAGCTGTTTTTTCCGGATACACGCTGCCCACAAGGCAGATTGAAGAAGCTGACCTGGCCTGAACGTCCAGTACAAGGACGAGAAGCGCTGGCGAAAATTCTCAAGACGCTTGTGGTCGACCCTGAAAACGTCGTCAAGGAGCCTCCCGGTTTTCGCTGCTTCTCCTCGTTGTGACGCTTTTGCGTAGCAGTTATTCAACACGACTACATGCAACAGACGCATGACCCCGTACTTCACACGGGCGACCGCTGACGTCCTGGTTTCGGTGCCAGGGATCAACTAACCGATGGGCTACCTGTATTAGCGAATCAACTTTGAAAGATCACCAGACTGGTCAAGGGGCAATATCATGAATCTGAACAATCAACCTACTATCGAAGAACTGGCTCGTATGTTCGCTGCGCAAAAAGACAGCCACGACAGCCATATTCTGTGGATCAGCAAGTCGGGTCAGGTCCATATCGACTGCCTGTCGCCCCATGCTGGTGAAGAAGAGTTCGATCGGAACAACCAGAACCTGCTGGCCCGCCTGAAGATGTACCGCCGTGGCCACGGCTATGTCGGCAAGAAAGCCGCGGCCGACAAGGACTTCATCGGTAATGTTCTGCAAACGCTGAAACAGGCGTGGGACTCGATGCAGAACAAGAACGAAGTTCGGGTGATTGATCGGTTCTGCTAAGTTAAAACTTCAATAAAACAAGAGCCTGCTTCGAAGACGAAGCAGGCTCTTTTTATTGCTCGCAAAAAAAGCTCATGAACGAGTTTCCAGCACCAGCTTCATAAACGCCTCAGCCGCCGCACTGTGATAGTTGTTCTTGCGCCGCAACAACGCCGCTCCCCGCTGCGGCGCTTCGCTCTCGACCCGCAACCTGCGCAACGCCCGGTCCTCGGTCGCAATCGCCTCGGGCAGCATGGTCGCAATCGGCGCATGCCGGATCACTTCCAGCAACGTGCTCACCGAATTCACCTCGATCTGCACCTTGGGGGTGATGCCGTTCTGGCGGAAGTATTCATCGATCGACAGGCGCGTGAAAAAATCAGGCGCCAGCAAGGCGAAATCCAGCTGCGCGATGTCCTCCGGCGTCAGCACCGAAGCGCTGTCATACAACGGATGTTCACGCCCGACCATCACCCCCAACGTCTCGACAAACGCGGGAATGCACTCGATGTCCGGATTACGCACCGGCGTGAAGGCAATCGCGATATCCAGCGAGTCATCCGCCAGCCCGGCCTCGATGTCATCCATCGACAACTCGAAAATCTCCAGGTGAATCCCCGGATACCGCGCCACGTAGTCGCGCACCAACGGCCCGACCAGGTACGCCATGAACGTCGGCGTCATGGCCAGGCGCAGCGAGCCTCGGGACAGATCCTTCACGTCATGCAACGCGCGCTTGCCCGCCTCCAGCTCCACCAGCACCCGTCGCGCGCATTCGATATAGGCCTGGCCGGCGTCAGTCGGTTTGACCGAGCGCGAGGTGCGGTCGAACAGATCCACACCGAGGGTTTCTTCCAGTTGGCGGATCTGTTGCGACAAGGTCGGCTGCGACACATGCAACGCCTCGGCAGCCCGGGTAAAGCCGCCGTGATCGGCCACGGCCAGCAGGTATCGCAAATGTCGCAGCAGCATGGAACGCTCCATCTATAGGCATTACTTATGCTTGGCATTGTATATCGGTCTTGGACGCTATGGATCAATCGGCAGAAGATGAATCCACACAGCAAGACAACCCCGAAAGGAGAAGCACCATGCAATCCCAAGCCTACAACGACAGCCGCATCGCCCTGACCACCCGCGCCCTGGATGCCAAGGCACAGAAAAACCTGTCGTGGCAGGATCTGGCCGACGACACCGGCCTGAGTCTGGCCTACGTCACCGCCGCCCTCCTCGGCCAGCATCCACTGCCCAAAGCCGCGGCCGAATTGGTTGGCGACAAGCTTGAGCTGAGCGCCGAAGACGTCGCCGCCCTGCAAATCATCCCGCTGCGCGGCAGCCTCGACGGTGTGCCGACCGACCCGACCATTTACCGCTTCCACGAGATGATCCAGATCTACGGCACCACCCTGAAGGCACTGGTTCACGAGCAGTTCGGCGACGGCATCATCAGCGCGATCAACTTCAAGCTCGACATCAAGAAAGTCGAAGACCCTGAAGGCGGTTCCCGCGCCGTTGTCACCCTCGACGGCAAGTTCCTCCCGCTGCGTCCGTTCTGATCCCTCCCGGGCCCGCACCCCGCGTGCGGGCCCCTCCAAACCTGATTTGCCAAGTCATCACCACATCTGTCTGGAGGCTGCCCCATGCAAAAAATTCTGTTGACCCTGGCCCTGCTCGCCGGCCTCGCCGCCCAGGCCCAGGCTGATGAAGAGGCCGTCGCCTATCGCTACGGCATGTCGCTGGACATCGCGCAGGTCGTGAGCATCACCCCGGTCGCCGACGTCTGCGGCGTGGTGCCGGTCGAAATGACTTACCTCGACAGCCACGGCGCAAAACACATTCTTCAATACAGTGAATTCGGCACCGGCTGTTCGAACTGAGAGGACACACCATGAAAAACCTGATCGAAGGCTTCCTGAAGTTCCAGAACGAGGCGTTTCCGCAACGCACCGAGCTGTTCAAACACCTGGCGACCACCCAGACCCCGGGTACGCTGTTCATCACTTGCTCCGACAGCCGCGTCGTTCCGGAACTGCTGACCCAGCAAGAACCCGGTGAGCTGTTCGTGATCCGCAACGCCGGCAATATCGTGCCGTCCTACAGCCCGCATCCGGGCGGGGTTTCGGCGACGGTGGAATACGCGGTGGCCGTGCTCGGCGTAACCGACATCGTGATCTGCGGCCACTCCGATTGCGGCGCGATGACCGCCATCGCCCAGTGCAAATGCATGGATCACCTGCCCGCCGTCAGCGGCTGGCTGCAACACGTCGAGTCGGCGAAAGTGGTCAACGAATCGCGGCCACACGCCAATGACGCCGCCAGGCTGAGTTCGATGGTGCGGGAAAACGTGATCGCGCAACTGGCGAATATCCAGACTCACCCGAGCGTGCGCCTGGCTCAGGAGAAAGGCCTGCTGAATCTGCATGGCTGGGTGTACGACATCGAGACCGGTTCGATCGACGCGCTGAGTGCCGACCGTCGCACCTTCGTCTCGCTGGCCGAGCAACCGTCGACGTGCGCGGTCTACGGTCAGGCAGTCGATGCGGCTTGAAAACACAACGCCGCGCCCGTCATTGCGACGGGCGCGGCGTTGTTCTGTTCAGCGTTTTACGCCCAGATCGATCTGCGTCATGCGGCTGCGTACGGTGAACACGCCGTCACCGGAGAGGATCGCGCTGCGAGCAAACAACCGGCCGCTTTCCCAGTTCGAAAGCCCCAGTTCCGGCTTGTTCAGCGCGTACTGGCCATCGACCCAACGGGTAATCCCGTTACCCACGAACGGCGCGTCGACCGCGCTGTAGAAACGCTCCTGAACCGCCGCGTCTTCGCTGATCAGCGACACCGTGAATTGCGGGCTGTAACGATTGAACAACGCGATGGCCTGATCCAGATCGTCGACGATCATCAGGCTGGTTTCCGGGGTTTCTTCCCATTCCCACTCGCGGCCCAGTTGCGCTTCCGGCAATGGCTCGGCCAGGGCTTCGGTCTGGTAACCCTCGGCGCGATAGACCTCGACCGTCGCGTTCTGCCAGTCGCTCGGCAGGTAGCTTTCGCTGCCTTCGACGATATGCAGTTTGCAGCCCTGACCACGCGCGGTGCCAGCCTGCTGCAAGGCGTCGAGGAACAGCGGCACCAGTTCGGCAGCACGGTCGCGCTGGATCAGGCAGACGTTCAACGTGTTGCAGACTTTGCGATCCAGCGAATTGCGCACCACGGCGGCGAAGCGTTTGGCATCGGCATCGCGATCAGCAATCAGCCACGCGCCACCGGTGCCATGCAGGCTGACGGCGGTGCCGGCCTGCTGGGCGATGCTGCCCAACTGGCTGACCGCACGCCCCGAACCACGAGCCACCGCCAGCGACAGACGCCGGTCGGCGAACATCGCCCAACCGGCGGCGTGGTTGACGCTCTCCACCAGCGACACCGCACCGGCCGGCAGACCGGCATCGGCCAACGCCGGGTTCAGGGCGTGGGTGACGATGGCTTGCGCGGTACCCAGCGCATCGCTGCCAATACGCAGCACGGCGGTGTTGCCGGTGCGCAGTACGCCCGCGGCGTCGGCGAAGACGTTTGGCCGACCTTCGAACACGAACGCGACGATGCCCAGCGGCGACACTACCTGCTCGACCTTCCAGCCGTCATGTTCGACGCTGCTGATCACCTTGCCACGGGTGGCCGGCGCATCACGCCAGGCGCGCAGACCGGCGATCATGTCGCGGCGCATGCGCTCGTCGGCGAGCAAGCGGGTGGTGGAGCGACCGCGCGCCTTGGCCCGTTCGATGTCGGCGAGGTTGGCGGTTTCGATCAGTGCCCAGGCGTCCGGGTTTTCCAGACGTTGGGCAAACAGATCGAAGAAGCGGCTGATGGCCTCGTCCGGCACCGCGGACAACGCGGTAAACGCCGCCGCTGCACGCTCGATTGCCACCGAGGCTGCCTGCTGATCCGCCACCGGAATCAGCAACAGCTCGCCGCTCACCTGCTCCACCAACAGGTGGTCGCCGGGGCGGAAACGCTCGGCCAGTTCGGGGCTGACCACGGTGACGCGGTTACCGGCGAAAGGGATAGGCGTGCCAGCGACGAGACGTTCGAGCGCGAGAGACATGGAGCGGATTCACCATATTGAGGGCGGCCGGAAAATGTATAGGTTGGCCTCCCTCAAAGCAACACGGCCTCAGAACACCGACCAGCCAATCCGCGAACTGAGCATTTCCAGCGCCGCCATCCCCGCCAGCGAATTGCCCGCCGCGTTCAGCTCCGGCGACCACACGCACACCGTGAACTGCCCCGGCACCACCGCGACGATGCCGCCACCGACGCCGCTCTTGCCCGGCAGACCAACGCGGTAGGCGAAGTTGCCCGCCTCGTCGTACAGGCCGCTGGTGGCCATGATCGAGTTGACTTGCTGGGTCTGGCGTCGGCTGAGGATCTGTTCGCCGCTGTGTTTGCAGAAGCCGTCGTTGGCCAGGAAACAAAAGGCCCGGGCCAGGTCGATGCAGCTCATGCGCAACGCGCAGTGGCTGAAGTAGCTGCGCAGCACCGCTTCAACATCGTTGTGGAAATTGCCGAAGGATTGCATCAGGTACGCCATCGCCGCGTTGCGCGCGCGGTGCTGGTATTCGGAGTCAGCGACCTTGCCGTCAACCATCACCTGCGGGTTGCCCGACAGCCGCCGCACGAAGTCGCGCATCGACAACGCCGGTGCGGCAAAGCGCGACTGGTTGATGTCGCAGATCACCAGCGCCCCGGCATTGATGAACGGATTGCGCGGACGGCCGCGTTCGAATTCCAGCTGCACCAGCGAGTTGAACGGCTGGCCGGAAGGCTCGTGGCCCAGACGCTCCCAGATCGCCTCGCCGGAATGTTCGATGGCCTGCACCAGGCTGAATACCTTGGAAATACTCTGCACCGAGAACGGCGTCTCGGCGTCGCCGGCGCAATACATCTCGCCGTCGTTGCCATACACGGCGATGCCCAGTTGATTGGCCGGCACGGTGCCGAGGGCGGGAATGTAGTCAGCCACCTTGCCCTGCCCGATCAGGGGCCGGACAGCGTCAAGGATCTCGTTCAACAGCGCTTGCATGCCGGGCTCCGAAGTCTCGCCCCATGGGATTGCGGGGACACCGTGGCTAGACGCTGCGGGTCTGAGGCAAATCACACATTTGGAATAATTGGAGATGCAGTGTGGGAGCGAGCCTGCTCGCGATAAGGCCGGCACAGACAGTAGCCTCGGTGCCTGACCCACCGCTATCGCGAGCAGGCTCGCTCCCACAGTTTTTAGCAGGCTGTGTATCGCAGTGTGTACGGCCCGACGCCCGACACATCCCGCGCACAAATCCGGCCCTTTGCGACACATCCGCGATACAGCCTGCCGCTCAAATACGCCTGTCGATCGGCAACCCCGATCAAGCCTTTGAACTCACCTATCGCATCGGAGATACATCATGACCAAGCGCTCGAAAACCTCCCTGACCCTCGGCCTGCTGCTTGCCGGTGGCCTGGCCCTGTCCAACGCCGCTTCGGCTTCCGAAGCGTTCAGCGTCAAGCAACTGGATCACGGCTACAGCCAGACCCAGGCCAAGGCCGACTCGGCGGAAAAAACCTCGGAAGGCAAATGCGGCGAAGGCAAGTGCGGCGCCGGCGAGTAACCCTTTTTTACGGGGCACGTCGGTGCCCCATTTTCTTTTGAATGAATGGAGCCTTCCCATGACCACAGCTCTCTCGTCGGCCGTCAAAGGCCTGCATGTGAACCTCGACCGCGCCGGTCAGTGGCTCGCGCCGCTGACCTTGCGCCTGTTCATCGCCTGGGAGTTTTTTGAATCGGGGCTGGAGAAATTCAACGGCCAGAACTGGTTCGAAGACATTCAGGAGCGGTTCCCGTTTCCCTTCGACCACTTGCCGGCCACGCTGAACTGGGAACTGTCGATGTGGGCCGAACTGATCTGCGCGCTGGCGATCCTGATCGGATTCGGCACGCGGATTTCGGCGATTTCGCTGATTGTCGTGACCGTCGTCGCCACCGCTGCCGTGCACTGGCCGGCGGACTGGTCATCGTTGAGTGAACTGGCCCAGGGTTATGCGATCACCAACAAGGGCTTCGGCAACTTCAAGCTGCCGGCGATTTATTTGGCTGCGCTGGTGCCGCTGGTGTTTACCGGGGCCGGCAAGTTGAGCGTGGATGCGTGGCTGGCGCGGTTTTTCTGGAAACGCGCCAGCCACTGAGGATCAATGCGCCCGGTCCAGCCCGGCCAGCAACGCACTGTCCCGGCTGTAGATGTCCGGTGCGTAGAGCACACGCCCCTGGCCGTCGACCTGTGCCGTCCAGTAAGTCATGAGGATCGGCACCGGATTGCTCAGGCGGAATTCATGGGTGGTGCCGGTGGCGAGCAAGGTGTCGGTGCGCGCCTTCTCCGCCGGGCTGAGCAGCAAATCGCGCAGCTTCATCGGATGCTCGACCCGCACGCAGCCGGAGCTGAACGCCCGTGGCCCCTTGTCGAACAGCGCCTTGCTCGGCGTGTCGTGCAGGTACACCGAAAACGGGTTGGGGAAACGAATGACCATTTGCCCCAGCGGGTTGCGTGGCCCGGCGTCCTGACGCAGGAGGATGTTGCCGGGGTTGTCCCAGTCGATGTCGGCGGCGGCCAGCGGCTGGCCGTTGGCGTCAAGCACTTGCAGATTCTGGCGGCTGAGGAAGGTCTGGTCCTTGCGGATCTCCGGCAGCTTGTCTTCCTTCCAGATCGTCGGCGGCACGGTCCAGGTCGGGTTTAAGGTCAAGCGTGTGACCCGGGATTTGAGCAGCGGGGTCTGGCGTTCGGCGCGCCCGACCTGGGTGCGGGTCTGCCACACCGGCAGGCCGCCCTTATAAAGCGTCAGCTCGGCCGCGGCGACGTTGACCAGCAGACCGTCCGGCTCCATGTCCTGGGCCATCCAGCGGAAACGTTCTAGGTTGACCCGCAACTGTTCACGGCGAGTCAGCGGACTGATGTTGAGTTCGGCAATCGTTCCCGGCCCGACCACCCCGTCTGCCTGCAACGAATGGTTGGCCTGAAAACGCTTCACCGCCTCCACCAATACGCCGTGATAAGCGTTGTCCGGCGTGCCGACCACACTGCTCAGATAACCTTCGCTGTAGAGCCGGCGGGCCAGTTCCGGCACGCGTTTGTCTTCCATGTCCGGACGCAGCAACGGGCCGTTGCCCACCGACGTCCACTGAGGCAGGGCTTGCAGGCGCTGCGCGGCATACAGATGACGCAGGTTCTGGTACTGCGCCAACTGCGGCCGGGCCAGATCGAAGGCAGCCGGAACGTTGTGCACGCCCGGCACGGCGATCGCCAGCAATTCAGCCTGACGGTCGCGAGGCGTTTCGTCGGAATGCCACAGCGGTTCGAAGTGCGATTGCAACAGGCGGCCGTAATGCAGATCCTGCAGGGCTTGCAGGTAATAGCGGCTGATCTCGATATCGGCGCACAGTTCTCCATCCTGCGGCGCGGTGAGCGCCACCGGATAGCGTTTCGGGTTCAGGCCATCGTCGGCCAACAGCTGCAATTGCGCATGCAAGGCCGGCAATTGCCCGCCATCGGCCCACACTGGCAGCCAGTCCTGCTGCTGGTAGAACGCGCGCAACTGATCCAGCGCCGGGCCGCTGAGGCTGGTGCCGATCGTCGGGCACGCCTGGGGCAGGCTGATCAGCGCAGCCTGCAGCGGGCTCTGCGGCTCGATGGGCATTTCCGTCGGCACGGGCGGCATCGTCGGGAGTCCCGGCAACGGCTCTTCGGCGCAAGCGACAAACGGCGCAGCGAGCAAACAAATGCTCAAGTAGCATGCGTACTTTTTGAACAACTGCTTTACTCCAATCCATGGCCGTCTTGATTGACGGTCAACCTTACCTCAGGTGCGGTGCACAGTCAGGCCCGATTCGCGGGCTTGCCGGGAACGACTGGACGTCAGGAGCCTAAGTGCCAAACAAGTAGCAAGTGGAGACTCACTTTAAATGTTGACGTTTTTGCGCCGACTTCTGCTGACTGCCACCGCCCTTGGCGTGCTGACCAGCCCAGCCTTTGCCGCCGGCACCTCTTCGCCGGTTCTCTACACCAGCCTCGCGCACGCCGCTCCGGAACTCAATCCCCAGGCGCTGAAAGGTGCCTTGAGCGCCATGCAATGTGCGATCAACAACGGCGCGAAGCAGTCTCGTCATCTGGCGATCATCGACTATTCGCAGCCGTCCACCGAGCGCCGGTTGTGGATCTTCGACCTGACGCGGAAAAAACTGGTGCTGCGCGATCTGGTCGCCCACGGCTCGAACTCCGGGGAAAATTTCGCCACCCGGTTCTCCAACCGTGAAGGCAGTTTCCAGTCCAGCCTCGGCCTGTTCCGGACCCAGGAAAGTTACCAGGGCACCCACGGTTACTCGCTGCGCATGGACGGTCTGGAACCGGGCATCAACGACATGGCCCGTGACCGCGCCATCGTGATCCATGCCGCCGACTACGTGAACCCGTTCTGGAGCAAACGTACCGGCCGCCTGGGCCGCAGCCAGGGTTGCCCGGCGGTGCGACCGCAGGTTGCCAAACGGGTGATAGACAGCCTGAAGAACGGCCAATTCATGTTCTCCTGGTACCCGGATCAGCAGTGGCTGAAATCCTCGCCGTACCTCAACTGCCAGCCACAACAGATCGCGAGCATTCTCAGCACCCACGCCAGCTGAATACGCTGTGGGAGTGCGCTGGCTCCCACAGGTTCGGTTTATTACAGATTTGTCATCGAGTTGTCGGTTTGCCGAGCGGATCGCCCGGTAGCTTGAAGTTGTCCCGGCCAGAACGCCGATCAACTTCAACGATTCGAGTGACCCATCATGAAAACCCTGATCCTCGCCTTCACCGCCCTCCTCGCCACCGGTTCCGTGTTCGCCGCACCTGCGCCGGACGCTGCCGTCATTCATGACAAAACCGGCTTCTTCGTGCACCTGGATGTCGACAAAGTCCTCTCCAGCACCGATATTTCCCAGGCCTGCGGCGTGATCCCCGCGCAGCTCGACTACCTCGACCACCAGGGCCGTGAACATGTGCTGGACTATCAAGTGCAAGGCAGCGGCTGCACCAACGACCATTGAGGCGCAGTAGCCATGAATATCCTTGTTGTCGAAGACGAACCGAAGGCCGGCAATTACTTGCTCAACGGCCTGCAGGAACTGGGCTACAGCGTGAGCCTGGCCCGGGACGGCGCCGACGGTCTGCACCTGGCGCTGGAGTTCGACTTCGACGTGATCGTGCTGGACGTGATGATGCCGAAAATGGATGGCTGGGAAGTGCTGCGCCGGCTGCGCAAGGAGACCGACACGCCGGTGCTGTTCCTGACTGCCCGCGACGACATCGCCGACCGGGTCAAAGGCCTGGAGCTGGGTGCCGACGACTACCTGATCAAGCCGTTTTCCTTCGCCGAACTGGTGGCACGCCTGCGCACCCTGACCCGGCGCGGGCCGATCCATGAAGAAGAGCAATTGCAGGTGGCCGATCTGCAGATCGACGTGCTCAAGCGCCGGGTCAGCCGCGCCGGCAACCGGATCACCCTGACCAACAAGGAATTCGCCCTGCTGCAACTGTTCGCCACCCACACCGGGCAAGTGCTGTCGCGCTCGCTGATCGCCTCGCGGGTGTGGGACATGAATTTCGACAGCGACACCAACGTGGTCGATGTCGCCGTGCGCCGCCTGCGGGCGAAGATCGACGATCCGTTTCCGCTCAAGCTGATCCACAGCGTGCGCGGCATCGGCTACCGCTTCGATACCCAGCCATGAAAATCGCCGGCACGTATTCCCTGACCTTGCGCCTGGCGCTGGTCTTCGCCGTGCTTGCCTTCGCCGCGCTGGCAGGCCTGGGCGCGGCGCTGTACAACCAACTGGAAGCAGCTCTGATTCGCCGCGACGACATCCAGTTGGTCAGTCGCGTCGATCAGTTGCGCACCTTCCTCAACGACAGCAACACCCTGGAACTGATCAAGAACAAGCCGGCGCTGTTTCAGAACATGCTCGGCAACCGCGAAGCCTTGCTGACCATCGGCGCACCCGGCCAGCCGCCGTTGCTGGTGGTCAACCCCGGCAACCTCGCCACCCCGAACTTGCCCGCCGTACCGATCGATCACCCGATGGCCCTGAGCGATGTACAGCACTTGCCGAGCGTCGACGGTGTGCCATTTTCGGCGGTGGCGGCGACCATCGACTCGGGCGATCTGGGCAACCTGCAGGTGCTCACCGGACGCCTGATGACCGAGCGCACGGCAATGCTCGCCAATTATCGGCTCAGCGTGTACGGCCTCGCTTCATTGGCCGCGATTGTGCTGGCGCTGGTCGGCTGCCTGCTGGTGTATCGCGGTTTGCTGCCATTGCGGCGGATTGCCCGGCATGCCCACGGGATCGGCATCGCCAACCTCGGCGAACGCCTCGACCGCCACGGCACGCCCCGGGAATTGCAGCCGATGATCGAAGCTTTCAATGCGATGCTTGACCGGCTTGACCGAGGGGTTGCGCAACTGAGCCAGGTCTCCACCGACATGGCCCACGAACTGCGCACGCCGATCAACAACCTGCTCGGCGAGACCCAGGTCGCCCTGCAACAGAACCGCAGCGTCGACGCCTATCAGCAGTTGCTCGCCTCCAACGTCGAAGAACTCGAACGGCTGGCGCGGATGCTCGACAACATGCTGTTTCTCGCCCGCACCGACCCGGCCAGCGCGCTGAGTCAGCGGCAGGAGCTGGACGCCAGCGATGAGATGCAACGCATTGCCGATTACTTCGAAGGGCTGGCCGCCGATGTCGGCGTCACCATCGAGGCCAGTGGCAGCGGTGTGATCTGGGCAGAGCCGATGCTGCTGCGCCGAGCGCTGGCCAATCTGTGCGCCAATGCGATCAAGTACGGCGCGGCGGATTCGACGTTGCAGGTCGAGGCCGTGGCTGAAGCGGACGGCAGTTATCTGCGGGTACGCAATCAGGGGGCGACCATTCCTGCCGAACACCTGTCGCGGCTGTTCGAACGCTTCTACCGCGTCGATCCGTCCCGCGAGCGCTCGGCCCAATCCAACGGGCTGGGCCTGTCGATTGTCGCGACCATCATGCAATTGCATCAGGGCCGCTACAGCGTCAGCAGTGTTGACGGCATCACCTGCTTTGAACTGTTCTTTCCGGCCCGACAACCCCGCGACTGATTTCGCCAAGGTTTCCCTGTGGGAGCGAACCTGCTCGCGAATGGGTTGTGTCGGGCACTGATGAAACTGACTGACCCGGGCGCTATCGCGAGCAGGCTCGCTCCCACAAGGAAAATGCAGTGCGAACGGCGCCATTGTGTGCGCGAAGTCTGCGCCTAACGCGCATCCCCGCCAGCGGGCTTATAGAACAGAAACTTCCTGGTCTCGGCGGTTTTCCTGTATTCCTTCGCCCAGCTCGGATGAACGTTACGGTCGTGGAAATACAGCGCGCCGTGGGTGCGGTCGGTGAGCTGGCGGTTCAGGGCCTTGCCGGCGATTTCCTTGGCCAGCGCGTATTCGGCGTCCTCCTTGACCTGATCCGGACGCCCGTCGCACCACCAGGAAAACTGGCAACTCCTGGTTTCCGAGCCCTGCTTGACCACCTCGCAGACCGTGCCCGGAAAGCCGTCATGCCCGAGACGGTTCATCACCACACTGGCCACGCCTTCCATGTCGGCAGTGTCCTTGCCCTTGGCTTCCCAATAGATACTGCGTGCCAGACAGGTGATCGGATCGTCCAGCGGCGCAGCGCCGGCGGGGTCGACCGCCTGGGCTTCGGTCGGAGTGATGGCTTCGGATTTGGGTGCCGGGGGCGCGTCGGGTTTGTCGGCCGCTTTCTCTTCCAGTACTTCGGCTTTCGCTTCAGCCTTTTCCTTGATCGGCGCCTGATCGGTGGCCAGTGCCGTACCGCTCAGCAGGGTCAACGCAAGACAGCAAAGCAACCCGTTCAATCCCATGATCATTCTTCCGGCAGGGCCCGCTGCGGGCAAAGTGTTACGTGGTTGAGACGCCCGGATCCCGGGCTCTTCGCGAAGTGTAGACGGCAATTTTCACAGGATCGTTCCGCAGAAAAATCCGTGCCATGAAGAAAAAGACATTGCACCAACCGGGGCCCTTTCGCGCATGATGTGCGCACTCAGCCCAAGGGAGATTTCCATGCGCTTCATGCCATCCGTTCTGCGACTCGCCGCGTTGTCCGTGGGCCTGGCGCTGGCCACTTCGGCCATGGCCACCGACGAGTCGCAATTGATCGAATCGATCAACAGCTACCGCAGCCAGCCGCAGCGTTGTGGCAGCCAGGCGTCCAGCGAATTGCCGCCGCTGTCGGCCGATCCGCGCCTGATTCTGCCGGCCACCGGCGTGGTGGATTTGCAGCAGGCGATGTCCAGCGCTCGCTACCCGATGGTCAACGTGCAGGCGATCACCCTGAACGGACCACGGGACGCGGCGTCGGCGATGAAGGCGATTCAGGAGAGCTTCTGTCAGGTGGTGCTGGATCCGCAGTTCGTCGATATCGGTGTCAGTCGCGCCGACCGTGACTGGCGCATCACTCTGGCCCGACCGCTGCTGTCGGCCCGCCTCGGCGACGGTCAGGCGGAAGGCCAGAAACTCCTCGAACAACTCAATGCCGCCCGCGCCCAACCGCGCCAGTGCGGCAGTCAGGCATTCGCGGCGACCACGCCGCTGGCATGGAACGCGGTGCTTGGCGGCGTTGCCCAGGAACACAGCCGCGAGATGGCCAACAACAATTATTTCGACCACAAGGACCGCAACGGCGGCACTCCCGGCGACCGCGCCGAACTGGCCGGCTACAGCGGCCAGCAGGTCGGCGAGAACATCGCCGCCGGCCAGGACACGGTGCAGAAGGTCGTCGCCGGCTGGCTCGCCAGCCCCGGTCATTGCGCCAACCTGATGAACCCTCAATATCGTGAGCTTGGCGCTGCCTACGCAGTCGATCCGAAGAGCAGTGCCGGGATTTACTGGACTGCGATGTTTGGCGGGGAGTAAATCCCGCGCAATAAAAACCGGAGCCAGGCTCCGGTTTTTTTATGGTCAATGAGTTCTCATCCCCGCCGCGTACATCGCCAGCTTCAGCAGGCTCGCCACCACCGCCAGCGAAACCACGCTGCCGGACCAGATCAACAGCAACCAGCCCAGGCGTTTGTACCAGCGGCTTTTCACTTCACGCATCTCAATGGTAGCCATCGCCAATCCTCACTTTGCCGCGGAACACGTAGTAGCTCCAGAAGGTGTACATCAGGATCACCGGCAGGATAAACAGCGCGCCGATCAGGGCGAACAGCTGGCTGGTGGCCGGTGAAGCCGCCGCCCACAGGCTGACCGACGGCGGGATGATGTTCGGCCAGATGCTCAGTGCCAGACCGATGTAACCGAGGAACATCAGCACCAGGGTGAACACGAACGGCCAGTGGGTGTGGCGCTGACGCAGCGAACGCAACAGACCGAACAGCGCCAGCACCGCCAATACCACCAGCCCGGCGAACACGGTCAGGTGCGCATGGTTGAACCAGCGACTGGCCAGTTCCGGATGCAGTTGCAACGTCCACACGCCGATCACCACCACCATCGCCAGCAACAGCCACGCCAGCGGACGGCTGTAGTGGCGCATCCGCGATTCGAGCATGCCTTCGGTCTTGACCAGCAACCAGGTGCTGCCGAGCAAGGCGTAGGCGATCACCAGACCGACGCCGCAGACCAGCGGGAACGGCGCCAGCCAGTCGAGACCGCCACCGGCAAACTGCCGATCCACCACCGGAATCCCCGCCACATACGCGCCGATCACCACGCCCTGGGAGAACGTCGCCAGCAGCGAACCGCCAATGAACGCCCAGTCCCACAGATGGCGTTTTTCAGCCGGCGCCTTGAAGCGAAACTCGAACGCCACACCGCGGAAAATCAACCCCGCGAGCATGAAGATCAACGGCAGATACAGCGCCTCCAGAATCACCCCGTACGCCAGCGGAAACGCGCCGTACAAAGCCGCGCCGCCGAGCACCAGCCAGGTTTCGTTGCCATCCCACACCGGTGCGACGGTGTTCATCATCACGTCGCGTTCCTGCTCGTCGCTGATCATCGGGAACAGGATCCCGAGGCCCAGATCGAAGCCGTCCATGATCACGTACATCATCACCCCGAAGGCAATGATCACGCCCCAGATCAACGAGAGATCGATACCTTGAATACCCATGACTCAACACTCCTTTTTCAGTGGACCCGGGTCGCGGATTCGAGGTTGTCGGTGACCGCCGAAAGTGGCCGGCGCGGGGTCTGCACCTGAGTGCCTTCGGGCGGATGTTCGTGGTGCGGCTGCGGGCCCTTGCTCACCAGTTTCATCATGTAGCCGATGCCCACGGTGAACACCGAGCAGTAGATGACGACGAACAGCGCCAGCGACGTGCTCATCTGCGCCACCGAGTGATGGGACGCGGCGTCATGGGTGCGCATCAGGCCGTACACCACCCACGGCTGACGCCCGACTTCGGTGGTGATCCACCCCGCCAGCAGCGCAATCAGTCCGCTCGGCCCCATCAGCAGCACCAGCCGCTGGAAGCCGCGATGCCGGTAGATCTTGCCGTTGCGCCGCAGCGCCAGCCCCAGCACACCGACCAGAATCATCAACATCCCCAGCCCGGCCATCACGCGGAAGCTCCAGAAAATCACGGTCGAGTTCGGCCGGTCTTCTTTCGGGAAGCTCTTGAGCGCCGGGATCTGCTTGTCGAGGCTGTGGGTGAGGATCAGGCTGCCGAGGTACGGAATCTCGATCGCGTATTTGGTCTTCTCCGCCTGCATGTCCGGGATGCCGAACAGCACCAACGGGGTCGGCCCGTTGTCGGCGTTTTCCCAGTGGCCTTCGATGGCGGCGATTTTTGCCGGCTGATGCTCCAGGGTGTTCAAGCCATGGGCGTCACCGACCACCGCTTGAATCGGCGCCACGATCAGCGCCATCCACAGCGCCATGGAAAACATCTTGCGCACCGGTTTGCTGTCGTTGCCACGCAGCAAATGCCAGGCTGCCGAAGCACCGACGAAGAACGCCGTGGCGACGAACGCGGCAATCGCCATGTGCGCGAGACGGAACGGGAACGACGGGTTGAACACGATCGCCAGCCAGTCGACCGGCATTACCCGGCCGTCGACAATTTCGAAGCCTTGCGGGGTCTGCATCCAGCTGTTGGAGGCGAGAATCCAGAAGGTCGAAATCAGCGTGCCGATAGCGACCATCACCGTGGCGAAGAAGTGCAAGCCACGGCCCACGCGGTTCCAGCCGAACAGCATCACCCCGAGGAACCCGGCTTCGAGGAAGAACGCGGTCAGCACTTCATAGGTCAGCAACGGCCCGGTGACGCTGCCGGCGAAGTCGGAAAATCCGCTCCAGTTGGTGCCGAACTGGTACGCCATGACCAGCCCCGACACCACGCCCATGCCGAAGTTGACGGCGAAGATCTTTGACCAGAAGTGGTAAAGATCGCGGTAAGTGTCGTTACGGGTTTTCAGCCACAGGCCTTCGAGCACCGCCAGGAAACTCGCGAGACCAATGGTGATCGCCGGGAAAATGATGTGGAACGAAACCGTGAACGCGAATTGAATTCGCGCCAGGTCCAGTGCCTCCAGGTTGAACATGATGATGTCCTCATCAAGGCTGAAAAGCGGCAGCACACGGCCGGGCCACCGCCAGGCGCGAACGCCTGCAGCCAGTCAAAATGCAAAAGGGTTGGATCGCGTGGTTCGGTCAGGCCACCGACGACGGGATCAGGTTGCTCGCCTCGGCCGCTTCGAGGCGGATCGCCACGAATTTGGAGGTCGGCGTGTAGGTGCGGTCGCCGTAGCTTTCCAGCGGCACCAACGGGTTGGTTTCCGGGTAGTACGCGGCAGCCTGCCCGGCGGGAATGTCGTAGGCGATCAGGGTGAAACCGCTGACCCGACGCTCGCGCTCGTCGCCCCACAGCGCCACCAGATCAACCTTTTGCCCCGGTTCGAAACCGAGTCGGCGGATGTCCTGTTCGTTGGCGAACACCACGTCGCGCATCCCGTATACACCGCGATAACGGTCGTCGAGGCCGTACAGCGTGGTGTTGTACTGATCGTGGGAACGCATGGTTTGCAGGATCAGATGCGGTTTGACCGGCAGGTTGCGCACGCCTTCGCTGATCAGATGTTCCGGCAGCACACACGGGGTGAACTGGGCTTTGCCGGATTCGGTGTTCCAGACCCGGTCGGAGGCGTTGTTGCCGAGGTGGAAACCACCGGGGATCAGCAGCTTCTCGTTGAAATTCTCGAAGCCCGGAATCACGTCGGCGATCAGGTTGCGGATACGCCCATAGTCGCCCACCGCCCATTCCCAGTCGATCGGGTGCTTGCCCAATGTGGCGGCAGCGATCCCGGCAATGATCGCCGGCTCGGATTTCAGGTGGGCCGACTTCGGCTTCAGTTGACCGAACGACAAATGCACCATGCTGAAGGTGTCTTCCACGGTCACGCCTTGCGGACCTTCGGCCTGGACATCGATGTCGGTACGGCCCAGGCACGGCAGGATCAACGCATCACGCCCGGTCACCAGATGGCTGCGGTTGAGCTTGGTCGAAATGTGCACGGTGAGGTCGAGTTTGCGCATCGCGGCGTGGGTGCGCGGGGTGTCCGGCGTGGCTTGGGCAAAGTTGCCGCCCAGACCGATAAACACCTTGGCGTCGCCCCGCTCCATGGCGCCAATTGCCATGACCGTGTTGTGGCCGTGCATGCGCGGCACCTTGAAGTTGAAGCGTTTCTCCAGAGCATCCATCAGCTCGGTCGGGGCCAGTTCGTTGATGCCCATGGTGCGGTCGCCCTGCACGTTACTGTGGCCGCGCACCGGCGACAGCCCGGCGCCCGGACGGCCGACGTTGCCGCGCAACAGTTGCAGGTTGATGACTTCCTGCAGGGTCGGCACCGAGTGCACGTGTTGGGTCAGCCCCATGGCCCAGCACATGATCACGCTCTTGGCCCGGGCGTACATGCGCGCTGCCAGTTCGATGTCATGCAGCGGCACGCCGGACTGCTCGACGATGTGCTCCCAGCTCGTGGCATCGACTTCGGCCAGATAGCCGTCGAGGCCCGACGTGTGCTCGGCAATGAACGCGTGATCGAACACCGGCTCGCCGCCCGTGGCCTGGGCTTCGCGCTCCCACTCCAGCAGGAATTTGGCCATGCCGCGAATCATCGCCATGTCGCCGCCCAGTGCCGGGCGGAAGTACGCGGTGTTGGTCGCTTCCCAGCCGTTGCTGAGCATCTCGATCGGGTTCTGCGGATTCTGGAAGCGCTCCAGTCCACGCTCCTTGAGCGGGTTGATGCACACCACTTGGGCGCCACGTTTCACTGCTTCACGCAGCGGTTCGAGCATGCGCGGGTGGTTGGTGCCGGGGTTCTGGCCGATCACGAAAATCGCGTCGGCGTGGTGCAGGTCTTCATAGACCACCGTGCCTTTGCCGACGCCCAGGCTCTCGCCCATGCTCACCGCACTGGCTTCGTGGCACATGTTCGAGCAGTCCGGGAAGTTGTTGGTGCCGTAGGCGCGGACGAACAACTGATAGAGAAACGCCGCTTCGTTGCTGGCACGACCCGAGGTGTAGAACTCGGCCTCGTGGGGCGATTTCAGGCCTTTGAGGTGCTTGGCGATCAGCGCAAAGGCGTCGTCCCAGGTAGTTTCCACATAGCGGTCGACCCGCGCGTCGTAGCGCATCGGATGGGTGATCCGGCCCTGATACTCAAGCCAGTAATCACTTTGCTCGGCCAGGGTCGAGACCGTGTACTTGTTGAAGAACGCCGGATCGACCAGGCGGCCGGTGGCTTCCCAGTTCACCGCTTTGGCGCCGTTCTCGCAGAACTTCAGCATGCTCGCGCCGGGTGCTTCACCCCAGGCGCAACCGGGGCAGTCGAAGCCGCCGTTCTGGTTGGTCTTGAGCATGGCGCGGATGTTTTTCAGGGCGTTTTCACTGCCCAGCCAGTTCTTGGTGAGGCTGATGACAGCGCCCCAACCCGCAGCGGCGCCCTTGTAGGGTTTGTAACGGTCGACTTGTGACATGGGACTTCTCCATGACGATGCACACAGGCAAAAACCTGATCGGGTTTAAACAGCGACGACTGGCTTTCAAGTTAAAAAGCGGTCGTTTCGTTTGACGGGGCCAAGGATAGGAACCGCTGCAAAACCTTGTCTAATCGCTATTAGTGACTGCGTTATCGAAAGCATCTATCACGGCGTTAAACCCTTTAAATACGGACACTTGCAAAACTAAGCAGCGCAAAATTCCAAATAATTATTTCATCATCGACAGCATCAATCGGCCGGTCATTAAGAGTGATTGGACGCTTTCTCAAGTTGCTCATAACCTGCACCGACCCGATCCCTTCAATAGCGGATTTCACCCAAGCGAGGCTGTCATGTCAGAGCGCGTCTTGATCGATGGTTACAACCGCCGCGTCGACTACCTGCGCATGTCGGTCACCGACCGCTGCGACTTCCGCTGCGTGTATTGCATGGCCGAAGACATGCAGTTTTTGCCGCGCCAACGGGTGCTGACGCTGGAGGAGATCTATCAACTGGCGCAGAGCTTCGTTGCGCTGGGCACCCGCAAGATCCGCCTGACCGGTGGTGAGCCGCTGATTCGCCCCGGCGTCGTCGGCTTGTGCAAGCAGATCGCCGCCCTGCCCGGCCTGCGCGAACTGTGCCTGACCACCAACGGCTCGCAACTCGTCAAACTCGCCAGCCCGCTGTTCGATGCCGGGGTCAAACGCCTCAACGTCAGCCTCGACAGCCTTGATGCCGAGCGCTTCAAGCAGATGACCCGCACCGGCGACCTGGGCCAGGTGATCGACGGCATCGACGCCGCACACGCCGCCGGATTTACCCGCACTAAACTCAACTGCGTGGTGATGCAGGGCCGCAACGATCACGAGATCAATGATCTGGTGCAGTTCGCCATCGAGCGGGATCTGGATATTTCCTTCATCGAGGAAATGCCGCTGGGGATCATCAGCGAACACAGCCGCGCCGAGTCGTTCTTTTCCAGCACCCAAGTGCGCGAAAAGATCGCCGAGCGCTACACCCTGATCGACTCCGCCGAATCGACCCAGGGCCCGTCGCGTTACTGGCGGCTGGCCGAAGCGCCGCACATCCGGCTGGGGTTCATTTCGCCCCACAGCCACAATTTCTGCAGCACCTGCAACCGGGTGCGGCTGACGGTCGAGGGGCGTTTGCTACTGTGTCTGGGGAACGAGCATTCGGTGGATCTGAAAGCGGTGCTGCGGGCTCATCCGGGTCAACCGGAACGGCTGGAGAAAGCCATTATCGAAGCGATGAAGCTGAAGCCTTACCGGCACAATTTTGAAGTGAACGACGACGTGCAAGTGGTGCGTTTCATGAACATGACCGGCGGCTGATCCGCCACGTTTGCAAGGCAGAGAGCCGCATGATCATCCGACCCAAGGTCAATCAATTCGCCATTCTCTTCACCCTCAAAGGCTCGATTGCCAAGCGCATCGCCCTGCGCGCGTTGATGGTGACGCTGCTGGCGTCGGCCATCGTGCTGGTGGAAATGCTCCACCCGAGCAACTTCACCAAGGTCAACGCCACGCCGTTCACCCTGCTCGGCCTGTCGCTGTCGATCTTCATGAACTTCCGCAACAACGCCTGTTACGACCGCTGGTACGAAGCGCGCAAGGCCTGGGGCGAAGTGATCGTGCATGTGCGCTCGATGATTCGCGAGACCCATGTGATTCGCGAATCTGCGCAGCGCCGTCTTTTGCTACTCAACCTCGCAGGTTTTGCCCACGCGCTGAATGCGCGGTTGCGCCGGGAAGACGAAGCCGCTGCCAGCGCCGAGTGGATCACCCCACAGCACGATGCACAGGTGCCGGACTACAGCGGGCGCATCCTGCAAACCGTCGGCCAGCAATGTTCCGATCTGCATGAGGCAGGCGAGCTCAGCGAATGGCGCTACATGCTGCTGGCCAATCACCTGACCAGCCTGACCCAGGCGCAGGCGGTGTG
Source organism: Pseudomonas sp. B40(2017) (assembly GCF_002112855.1). NCBI lineage: Bacteria > Pseudomonadati > Pseudomonadota > Gammaproteobacteria > Pseudomonadales > Pseudomonadaceae > Pseudomonas > Pseudomonas sp. B40(2017). The sequence goes on along the minus strand of NZ_NEIT01000007.1, from coordinate 359,532 downwards.
CGAGCGGATCAAGAACACGCCGCTGCCCTTCCCTTACACCTTGCTGCTGCACCGCACGATTTATCTGTTTTGCATCCTGCTGCCGTTCGCCATGGCCGAACCGCTGGGCTGGCTGACCCCGCTGTTCACGGCGATTGTCAGCTACACCTTTTTTGGTCTGGATGCGATTGCCGATGAACTGGAAGACCCGTTCGGCCGGGATGAAAACGACTTGCCGACCGATGCGCTGGTGCGCAGCATCGAGCGGGACATTCTTGCGGAGCTGGGGACTGAGCCGTTGCCGCCGGCGCTGAAACCTGTCGATTACGTACTCAGCTGAAGCTGATGCACCACTGTTTCCCTGTGGGAGCCAGCCTGCTGGCGATAGCGGTGCCTGATCCAACTGATTTGCAAGCTGACACACCGAAATCGCCAGCAGGCTGGCTCCCACAGAGGACATGTGGTGTTTTCTGGATCGGGTCAATCCAGATGCGCCCAGGTCATGCGGAACGACGCCCCGCCCCACGGTGAATCGCCGACGTCGACCTGCCCGCCATGGGATTGCGACACCCGCCGCACCAGCGCCAGACCGAGGCCAAAGCCGCCCGTGCGGCGGTCACGGCTGGCGTCCAGGCGCGAGAACGGTTCGAAGATTTTCTCCCGTCCTTCCAGCGGCACGCCCGGGCCGTCGTCGTTGACCTGCACTTCGTATTGATCGCCGATGCGCACCAGCGACACCTCGACCCGCTGCTCGGCATAGCGAATGGCATTGCGCAGCAGATTGATCACCGCCCGCGCCATGAACCGCGGTTCGATCCGTACTTCATCGACTCGGCAATCAACGATCAGCAATTGCACACCGGCCGCCTCGGCCTCCAGGGCTACGCTGCCGACCACGCTGTCCAGCCAGTTGGCCGCCTGGATGTTTTCGCGGGTAATCACCGTCGCGCCACGTTCGAGGCTGGCGTAGGTCAGCAGTTCGGAGACCATTTCTTCCAGCTCGCCGAGGTCGGCATACATGTCGGCGATCAGTTCGCGGTTCTGGCTGGCGTCCGGTTGCTGCTTGAGTTGATCGAGCTCGAACGACAACCGGGCAATCGGCGTGCGCAGTTCGTGGGAGACGGCGTTGGTCAGTTCGCGCTGATTGGCGATCAGCCCTTCGATGCGCGCTGCCATCAGGTTGAAGTGGCCGGCCAGGTCGCGGATGTTCGAGCGTTTGGACAGCTGAATCCGCACCGAGAGGTCGTTGTCGCCGAAACGCTCGGCGGCCAGCCGCAGTTTTTCCAGATCGCGCCAGTGCGGACGAACCCAGAAGTACAGGACGATGCCCAGCAGCACAGCCAGCATCAGGTAGGCCCCGGCAATGTAGAACGGCATCAGGCTCGGCTCGGGCGGCAGCTTGATGCTGAGCAACTGCGAACCACCGTCGATGTTGCTGATGAACTGGGTGTAATCGTCACGAATAACCAACACATCCTGGGCCAGTTCGGCTTTTTCCTGATCATTGAGGTTCAATTGGTCAGCCTCGACCAGGCTCAACGTCAGCCCGTAGTGCGGACGCAACGCCTCCAGTTGCGCCTCGCGCGCCGCGCCCTGCTGGTCGCGCATGTGTTCGACCAGCGACCAGGCCTGACCGCGCACCGCTTCACGGTTGTAGGCCTGCATCTGGTTGTCGAGCAACGCGTTGAAGGTGTGTTCGACGGTTTGCAGCGCCGCTACCAGCCCGACGGTCATCACCAGAAACAGCCCGAGAAATAACCGCAGCATCTACAACTCCCACGCGAACGGATTGAACAGGTAACCCTTGCCCCACACGGTCTTGATGCACACCGGTTCGCGAGGGTTGTCCTTGAGTTTGTTGCGCAACTTGCTGATGTACACGTCGACGCTGCGATTGAGGCCATCGAACGCGATGCCGCGCATGCGGTTGAGAATGTCATCGCGCGACAGGATCTTGCCGGCGGCGCTGGCCAGCAGCCACAGCAGTTCGAATTCCATGGTGGTCAGCTCGATCAGCTCGCCCGCCAGACGCACTTCGCGGCAACTGCGGTCGATGATCAGGTTGCCGAATTCCAGTGAACTGACCACGCCGCTGTCCGGCACCTGCCGGCGTTGCAGGGCCCGCAGGCGCGCGAGCAGGACCGGCGGCTTGATCGGTTTGATCACGTAGTCATCGGCGCCGGACTCCAGGCCCAGAATGTGGTCGAGGTCATCTTCCTTGGCCGTCAGGATGACAATCGGTGTGTCCGACACGCTGCGGATTTCCCGGCATACGTGCAGGCCGCTCTGCCCTGGCAGCATCAGGTCGAGCACCACCACTTTGGGCTTGAATTCGAGAAACGCGGCCACGGCCAGATCGCCGCGATGCACCGTGCGTACCTCGTAGCCGTGTTGTTCGAGAAAGTGGGCGATCAGCGCGGCCAGCCGCTCATCGTCTTCCACCAGCAGGACTCTGCCAAAACCCAGGTTATCCATAACAACCGCCGCCAACCGCTTTGTGAAGTGGGCGCCATTATGGCGGCATTCGCGGGCGAGTCGTTTATCGCAGGCAGCAAAAACCGGCCTCTGGGGCCGGTTTTCGTTGATGTTTCATACTCTTAAGAGTTTTTAACAATTCATGCCGCGACGGGTACGCCGCTGTGGAAGCGGAATTCCTCGTCCGGCGATTCGATCAGGTCCTGCTCGGCGGCGCGGACTTTCTCGATCACCTGGGCGATGTCCTTGGCGTCACCGTACTGGTAGGCCAGTTTCAGGTAACCCTGGAAATGCCGGGCCTCGCTTTTCAGCAGGCCGAAGTAGAACTTGCCGAGTTCATCGTCCAGATGCGGCACCAGCGCTTCGAACCGCTCGCAACTGCGCGCTTCGATGAAGGCGCCGACCACCAGGGTGTCGACCAGTTTTACCGGTTCGTGGCTGCGCACCACTTTACGCAGGCTGGAAGCATAACGGCCGGCGTGCAGCTGGCGCAGTTCGATCTTGCGCCGCTTCATGATGCGCATCACCTGCTCGTGGTGCACCAGCTCTTCCCGGGCCAGACGCGACATCATGTTGATCAGATCGACGTGGGAATGGTACTTGGCGATCAGGCTCAACGCGGTGCTGGCGGCCTTGAACTCGCAGTTCTTGTGGTCGATCAGCAGGGTTTCCTGATCGGCCAGCGCGGCCTGGACCCAGGCGTCAGGCGTGCGGCAACCAAGGAATTCGTGGATTTCGGGAAGGATCATGGGGCTCACGGTCAAAAGGTGTTCGAGCGAAGGGCGCCGATTATACCGGCCTGCCCGCAGACCACCAGCGGCCTGCGTTGATATGCATCAAGTCGCAGGCACGGCAGCAGCAACTATAGTTGTGCAACGCCGTGCCTTTTCATTGCTGGAGATTCCGCTATGCAAGCCATTCGCAGCATTCTGGTGGTCATTGAACCCGAACACGCGGAAAGCCTGGCGCTCAAGCGCGCCAAGCTGATCGCCGGGGTGACCCAGGCCCATCTGCACCTGCTGGTCTGCGACAAGAAGCACGATCACGCCGGCATGCTCAGCGTGCTCAAGGCCGCGCTTTTGGCGGACGGCTACAGCGTCACCACCGAGCAGGCGTGGAACGAGAGCCTGCACGAAACCATCATCGACGTGCAGCAGGCCGAAGGTTGCGGGCTGGTGATCAAACAGCACTTCCCCGACAGCTCGCTGAAAAAGGCCCTGCTGACCCCGGCGGACTGGAAACTGCTGCGCCACTGCCCTACTCCCGTGCTGCTGGTGAAAACCGCCGGTTCGTGGAAGGACAAGGTGATTCTTGCGGCGGTCGACGTGGGCAATGCCGACGGCGAACACCGTCATCTGCACACCACGATCATCGACCATGGGTTCGACATCGCCAGCCTGGCCAAGGGGCATCTGCACGTAATTACCGCTCATCCGTCGCCGATGCTGTCGGCGGCCGACCCGACGTTCCAGCTCAAGGAAACCATCGAGGCGCGCTATCGCGAGCAATGCCGGGCGTTTCAGGCTGAATTCGACATCGATGACGCTCATCTGCATGTCGAGGAAGGCCCGGCAGACGTGCTGATTCCGTTCATGGCGCACAAGCTGCAGGCGGCGGTGACCGTGATTGGGACCGTGGCGCGCAGCGGCGTGTCCGGTGCGTTGATCGGCAATACGGCCGAACAGGTGCTGGATCAGCTGGAAAGCGACGTGCTGGTGCTAAAGCCTCAGGAGGTTGAAGACCATTTGGTCGAATTGGCGGTGAAGCATTAAGTATTGTGGCGCCTGCAAGGCCGTCATCGCTGGCAAGCCAGCTCCCACAGGAACTTCGGTGTGCACTCCATGGAGAGCTTTACACCATCATTGTGGGAGCTGGCTTGCCAGCGATGGCAATAGATCAGTCGCCGAGGGCGTCCTTGAGGAAACCGGGGGCGATGTAGCGCTGATAGTGCGCTTCCGACAGCAGGAAAAATTCCCGATCAATGGCATCGCGCAGTTCCGGCAGGTTCCAGTCGCGAAACTCCGGCAGCAGCACCATGCCGTAGGCTTCCAGATTAATGATCACCCGCGCGCCCCGGGCGATCAGCTGATAGGCCCAGCAATACTCCGACTGATGCGGCACGAAGCGGATCTTGCGCTGTTCCAGCTGATGACGCAGACGCGCCGGATCGAAGACCTCGACCTTGCTCGCCATCACTTGTGACAGCAATTGCTCAAGACGCAGCCAGACCGCACGCTTTTCCTCCTCGTTGTAACCGTTCCAATGGATCACTTCGTGGTGGAAACGCTTGCAGCCACGGCACACCAGATCACCGTAAACGGTGGAGCAGAGGCCGACGCAGGGGGTCTTGATGGTCTGATTGGGCATAGAGTGGGCAAAACACTTGAAACGCGGAACAGGTCGGCATGTTAGCCCTTTGTCCGCCATTCATCACCCCTCAAACGTCAGGGGCAAGCGCCGGATCAAGGTTTGCCCCACCCGTGCACAACGCAACCAAAGTCCAATAGAGCGCGACTTACCTTTAAATTTTTTTTGCCGTAGAATCAGCCAGCCTTTTTAGGCGCCAATGTCCGTTAGAAGCTGTTTTCAAAGCGTCACGAGCACAGTCGTTCCTTCAGAGCGGTGTTGGCGTAAGGTTTTTCCAGCGGGGAAAAGCCATACGCCAACCCTCATCAGCTCCCCGTTCTGCAGGCGTAAAACTTTGAAAGCAGCTTCTGTAAGGAATTGCCGGTAATTCTGGCCGAACGACCCACAACGTCGTGAGGAGCATGAGTACGGCAATTTCGGGATGAGCGTCCCGGACACCCATTTGGGACCACTGATGAGGGTAATAACTGTGCTTGAAGCCTACCGCAAACATATCGAAGAGCGTGCAGCCCTGGGTATCGTTCCCCAGCCGCTTAACGCCGAACAAACTGCAGGCCTGGTCGAGCTGCTGAAGAATCCTCCGGCTGGCGAAGAAGCTTTCCTCGTTGACCTGATCACCAATCGCGTACCACCAGGAGTGGACGAAGCCGCCTACGTCAAGGCCGGTTTCCTCTCCGCACTGGCCAAGGGCGAAGTCTCCTCCCCTCTGCTGGACAAGAAGCGCGCTGTAGAACTGCTCGGCACCATGCAGGGCGGCTACAACATCGTGACCCTGGTTGAACTGCTGGACGACGCCGAGCTGGCGCCAGTGGCCGCCGAGGAACTCAAGCACACCCTGCTGATGTTCGATGCCTTCCACGACGTGGCTGAAAAAGCCAAGAACGGCAACGTTCACGCCAAGGCCGTACTGCAATCCTGGGCTGACGGCGAGTGGTTCAAGAAGCGCCCGGTGCTGGCCGACAAGATCAGCCTGCGCGTCTTCAAGGTCACCGGCGAAACCAACACCGACGACCTGTCCCCTGCCCCAGACGCCTGGTCGCGTCCAGACATCCCGCTGCACGCCCTGGCCATGCTGAAAATGGCCCGTGACGGCATCGTTCCGGACGAGCAAGGCAAGACCGGCCCGATGAAGCAGATCGAAGAAATGCGCGGCCAGGGCTTCCCTATCGCCTACGTCGGTGACGTGGTCGGTACCGGTTCCTCGCGTAAATCGGCGACCAACTCGGTCCTGTGGTTCTTCGGCGACGACATCCCTTACGTTCCGAACAAGCGCGCTGGCGGTTTCTGCTTCGGCAGCAAAATTGCCCCGATCTTCTACAACACCATGGAAGATGCCGGCGCACTGCCAATCGAGTTCGACGTATCGAACATGAACATGGGCGACGTGATCGACCTGTACCCGCACGCAGGCAAAGTCTGCAAGCACGGTACCGACGAAGTCATCACCACCTTCGAAATGAAAACCCCGGTGCTGCTGGACGAAGTCCGCGCCGGCGGCCGTATCCCGCTGATCATCGGCCGTGGCCTGACCGAGAAGGCTCGCGCCGAACTGGGTCTGCCAGCGTTCGACCTGTTCAAGAAACCGGAAGCTCCGGCTGAAAGCACCAAGGGCTTCACCCTGGCGCAGAAAATGGTCGGCAAGGCTTGCGGTCTGGCAGAAGGCAAAGGCGTTCGTCCTGGCACCTATTGCGAACCGAAGATGACCACCGTAGGTTCTCAGGACACCACCGGTCCAATGACCCGTGACGAACTGAAAGACCTGGCGTGCCTGGGCTTCTCCGCTGATCTGGTGATGCAGTCCTTCTGCCACACCGCGGCTTATCCAAAGCCGATCGACGTGACCACCCACCACACCCTGCCTGACTTCATCATGACCCGCGGCGGTGTTTCCCTGCGTCCGGGCGACGGCATCATCCACTCGTGGCTGAACCGCATGCTGCTGCCGGACACCGTCGGTACCGGTGGTGACTCGCACACCCGTTTCCCGATGGGCATCTCGTTCCCGGCCGGTTCCGGCCTGGTCGCGTTCGCCGCTGCCACCGGCGTCATGCCGCTGGACATGCCGGAATCGATCCTGGTGCGCTTCAAAGGCAAAATGAAACCTGGCATCACCCTGCGTGACCTGGTTCATGCCATTCCTTACTTCGCCATCCAGAACGGTCTGCTGACCGTCGAGAAGAAAGGCAAGAAAAACGCCTTCTCCGGCCGCATCCTGGAAATCGAAGGCCTGGAAGGTCTGACCCTGGAACAGGCGTTCGAACTGTCCGACGCCTCGGCCGAACGTTCGGCTGCCGGTTGCACCATCAAGCTGTCGAAAGAGTCGATCACCGAGTACCTGCAGTCCAACATCACCCTGCTGCGCTGGATGATCGGCGAAGGCTACGGCGATGCGCGTACCCTGGAGCGTCGTGCTCAAGCGATGGAAGCCTGGATCGCCAACCCGCAACTGATGGAAGCCGATGCCGACGCCGAGTACGCCGAAGTCATCGAAATCGATCTGGCCGATATCAGCGAGCCTGTGCTGTGCGCGCCGAACGACCCGGACGACGCCCGTCTGCTGTCCAGCGTTGCTGGCGAGAAGATCGACGAAGTGTTCATCGGTTCGTGCATGACCAACATCGGTCACTTCCGCGCTGCCGGTAAACTGCTGGATCAGGTCAAGGGTCAGCTGCCAACCCGTCTGTGGCTGTCGCCGCCGACCAAGATGGACGCTCACCAACTGACCGAAGAAGGCTACTACGGCATCTACGGCAAGGCCGGCGCCCGCATGGAAATGCCAGGCTGCTCGCTGTGCATGGGTAACCAGGCACGCGTTGAGCCGAACAGCACCGTGGTGTCGACCTCGACCCGTAACTTCCCGAACCGTCTGGGCGACGGCGCGAACGTCTACCTGGCTTCGGCTGAGCTTGCGTCCGTCGCTTCGATCCTGGGTCGCCTGCCGACCGTCGAGGAGTACATGGAATACGCTGGCAAGATCGACAGCATGGCGGCCGACGTTTACCGCTACCTGTCCTTCGACCAGATTGCCGAGTTCCGTGAAGCTGCTGCGAACGCCAAGATCCCGGTCGTTCAAGCCTAACGCTGCAACGCAATGAAAAACGCCGCCCATCGCGAGATGAGCGGCGTTTTTTATGCCTGTCGGATGGGGCCTCGCCCCGCGCTGATCGCAGGCACAAAAAAGGCCGACCTGCGATGCAGATCGGCCTTTCTGTTTCACCAGATCAAACGGGATCTTGTGTTGGATCTCACGCCGTCAGCGAATAGATCAACGCCGAAATGGCCACCAGACCCACTGCGGTGACAAACACGTTCGACATCTGCCCACGATAACGGGCCATCGCCGGCACCTTGCGGATCGCGTACATCGGCATCAGGAACAGGATCGCCGCGATGACCGGGCCACCGATGGTTTCGATCATGCCGAGGATGCTCGGGTTCAGGGTCGCCACGATCCAGCACACCACCAGCATGAACGCCGCCACGATGCGGTCCAGCGCCTTGGCGCCCGGACGCTTGCCACTTTTGACGATCAAGCCCTTCAGGCCTTCGCTGGCACCGATGTAGTGACCGAGGAACGACTTGGAGATCGCCACGAACGCAATCAGTGGCGCCGCGAACGCGATGGTCGGGTTGCTGAAGTGGTTGGCCAGGTACGACAGGATCGACAGGTTCTGCGCCTTGGCTTCCGCCAGTTGCTCCGGCGACAGGGTCAGCACGCAGCTGAACACGAAGAACAGCACCATCACCACCATCAGCAGGTGCGCGCGGGACAGGATCTGCGAGCTGCGCTCATCCGCGTGAATGCCGTAACGACGCTTCTGATCCACAGCAAACGCCGAGATGATCGGCGAGTGGTTGAACGAGAACACCATCACCGGAATCGCCAGCCACAATGTGTGCAGCAGCGCGGACGGTGCCGGCACTTGCGAAGCGGTGGTCAGGATGCCGCCGTTCCAGTGCGGAATCAGATACACCGCCAGGAACAGCAGCGCGACGATGAACGGATACACCATCAGGCTCATGGCCTTGACGATCACTTGCTCGCCGCAGCGCACCACGGCCAGCAGGCCGAGAATCAGCACGAACGAAAGCAGCGCGCGCGGTGGCGGCGTGATGTGCAGTTGGTGCTCGAGGAAACTGGCGACCGTGTTGGTCAGGCCAACGCTGTAGATCAGCAGGATCGGGAAGATAGCGAAGAAGTACAGCAGGGTGATCAGCGCGCCGGCCTTGATGCCGAAATGCTGTTCCACCACGTCCGTGATGTCGGCGCCTTCGCGACCGGAAAGCACGAAGCGGGTCAGGCCGCGGTGTGCGTAGAACGTCATCGGGAAGGCCAGCAGCGCGAGGATCACCAGCGGCCAGAAGCCACCCAGACCTGCGTTGATCGGCAAAAACAGGGTACCGGCGCCGATGGCCGTCCCAAACAGTCCCAACATCCAGGTAGTGTCATGGCGATTCCAGCTCGACAGTTCGGCTGGTGCTGCCGCCTCAAAGCGTTGTTCGACGCTATTGGCCTGATCATTCATCCGGTCGGATCTCCGCATTCCGGTCACTTGCCACTCGGTCAGGACGCGTCGGAAAAAACCGACAGACATGCTCCGGCCGAAACAGGGGCGCGATTCTCCGCGATAAATGAGCAGAAGCAAAGACTTAGCTGAGGAATGGTTGTGCGGAGCAGATCGGAGGCTTGTCGCTTTTGGGAAAAAGACTGTCGGCGCCAGATACGTCACATGTCGTTCTATGGCATGTGCTGGCGCCGAATGTGCCATGGGAAAACCCGATCAGATCGATCGGGCCAATATGAAGCCGAGGGACATGCAAAAGATGCCCAACCCCAGCAACCCCCAGATCGGGCGCATTTCTTTCCTGTTCTTGATCCGTATTTTTTCGGCCCACTCATCGTGTTCCCGTTCCAATTGCTCCATTCTGGCTTTGGCGTCATAGGTGCTCATGTTGATTTCCTTTTGGGTCATGTGTCTGAAGATTGCGAAAACGAACGTTCAAAACTTGAAAAAGACGCCCGCTAACGCCGCGCTTGCCGTCAACACGCCGGCCACCACCGCGACTGGATAGAAATACGTCTCCCACTTCAGCTTCTTCTCTTCCGCCAGAAGCTTCTGCCGCTCAGCCACCAGTTTTCGCGTTTCGTTATGCAGCCTGTCCAGTTCCAGGTTTTCACGGTTGTTCTGAAGCATTGGCCTTCCTTGGCTGATGGCAATTTCCGTCCGGGTTGCCGCTCCGTCCTGAAGAGCGCATCCCGTCCTGCTCTCTATGGTTCCGCGCTTCTCACCCCGCCGTATAGCGGATGAATCCGGCAGCACTTGTAGGCAACATCCGTAAATCCCGCAGGATGGTGCGTCCATTTCCTAACGTTTTTAAACAACCTCACTGACCGGCATTTTTCGGCTATACCCAATGGCGAATTGACTGACATTCCCGTCCAGTCCCCCTCGCCTGTGGAGACATCCCATGCCCCTCGTCCGCGTCGACATCAAGAAGAACCCGGACCCGACGTTCGCCAAACGCATTGGCGAAGTGATCTACGCCGCCCTGCGCAGCGAGATCAATGTGCCGGAACACGACAACTTTCAGGTGCTGGCCGAGCACGACGACCAGCACTTGATCTATGACCCGCAATATTTGGGAATCCAACGCAGCGACGGCATCGTGTTCATCCAACTGACCATCAGCGAAGGCCGTACCGTCGAGATGAAACAACGGCTGTTCCAGACCATCGCGCGCAATCTGAACCAGCAACTGGCCGTGCGTCAGGAGGATGTGTTTATCAATCTGGTGGAGGTGAAAAAAGAGAACTGGTCGTTCGGCAACGGCATCGCCCAGTACGTGACCTGATCCTGTGACCACCGGCGCCGGCCTCACCTTCTGACGAAGCACCCGAGCGCTCCCCGCATCAGCTCCTACACTGCCTGATGCGGGGCCGCGCCAGCCATTGCCAAACCGCTCTGGAGTCAGCACTCTGAACCGACTTTTGCGCCCGAAGACCGACGATCACAGGAGCCGAGCAATGCCCGCCACCGTTCTGGTACTGGTTGAAACCATCAATGACTATTTGCCGATTCTTGAACATCAGGGTTTTCACCTGATTCTCGCGCCGACCCCTGCCGAACGCGCGCAAGCCATCGCCACCCACGGGGCGCGGATTGACGCGGTGCTGACCCGCGGCCCGCTGGGTTTATATGCTGAAGAGATCGCCGCATTGCCCGCGCTGAAAATCATTTGCGTGATCGGCGCCGGTTACGAGCAGGTCGACCTGCAAGCCGCCAGCGACCGGGGTCTGATCGTGACCAACGGCGCCGGCGTCAACGCTTCATCGGTGGCCGACCACGCCATGGCCATGTTGCTGGCGCTGGTGCGTGACATACCGCGCTGCGACGCAGCCGTGCGCAGGGGTGAATGGCCGAAGATCATGCGTCCGTCACTGGCCGGCAAGCGTCTGGGGATTCTCGGGCTGGGCGCGGTGGGGATGGCGATCGCCAAACGCGCAAGCCTGGGCTTCGACATGGAGATCAGCTACCACAACCGTCAAGTGCGCAGTGACGTGCCTTACGCCTTCTGCTCGACCCCGACCGAACTGGCCCGGGCCTCGGACTTTCTGGTAGTCGCCACGCCCGGCGGCATCGGCAGCCAGCATCTGGTGACCCGCCCGGTGCTCGATGCCCTGGGGCCCAACGGTTTTATCGTCAACATTGCCCGCGCCAGCGTAATCGCCACCGCTGAACTGATCAGCGCACTGGAACAACGTCGCATCGCCGGGGCGGCGCTGGATGTGTTCGATCACGAGCCTCAAGTGCCCGATGCACTGAAAAACCTCAGCAATGTGCTTCTGACCCCGCACGTCGCCGGGTTATCACCGGAAGCCACCCAGGGCACCGTGGAACTGGTGGGCAAAAATCTGCTGGCGTTCTTCTCCGGCCAACCGGTGCTGACGCCGCTCCAGTTGCCGCCGAAACTGAACAACCAGCGCGTGCACTAAAGCGCGCCAGGCAAAGTTCAAGACGCCGGGATTCGGCGTCTGCCGAAATCATGCCAAGCGTGGCGGCGTTGGGCTGCGGGACGCCACGCCCATTCCCAAAGTTGATTACCGTCCAACACGCTAACCTATAAGACCGGACCGCGCTTGTGACGACCCGAGCGCGCCATTAGATTAGCCAATGATGTCTGGCCTCCAAAATAAGCAGAAGGGATAAGCATGGCGCTTACTGACCAGTCCACCCGTATCCGCTCTGGCGAAGAACTCGATGCCAGCCTGATCGATCCGTACCTCAAGGCGCACATTCCGGGCCTGACCGGCACACCGCAGATCAGCCAATTTCCCGGCGGCGCGTCGAACCTGACCTACCTGCTGGAATACCCGGACCAGGAATTCGTCCTGCGCCGTCCGCCGTTCGGCCACAAGGCCAAGTCCGCCCACGACATGGGCCGCGAATTCCGCATCCTTAACCAGTTGCGCGACGGTTTCCCGTATTGCCCAAAAGCCTACGTGCACTGCACCGACGATTCGGTGATCGGTGCCGAGTTCTACGTGATGGAACGGGTCAAGGGGATCATCCTGCGCTCGGACCTGCCGCCTGAACTGGGGCTGGATTCAGCGAAAACCGAAGCCCTGTGCAAGAGTTTCATCGACCGTTTCGTCGAGCTGCACCGGGTGGATTACAACGCCTGCGGCCTCGGCGATCTGGGCAAGCCTGAAGGCTACGTCGCCCGCCAGATCAAAGGCTGGAGCGAGCGTTACGAAAAAGCCCTGACCCCGGACGCTCCGCACTGGGAACAGGTCAAAGCCTGGCTCACCGACAAGATGCCGGCCGACCACCCGACCTCCAGCATCGTCCACAACGACTACCGCTTCGACAACGTCATCCTCGACCCGAACAACCCGATGCAGATCATCGGCGTGCTCGACTGGGAACTGACCACCCTCGGCGATCCGCTGATGGACCTGGGCAACACCCTCGCCTACTGGATCCAGGCCGACGACCCAGCACCGGTGCAACTGATGCGCCGTCAGCCAAGCCACGCGCCAGGGATGCTCACCCGCCGCGAATTCGTCGACTATTACGCCGAGCGTTCGGGGATCCGGATCGACAATTTCGACTTCTACTACACCTACGGCCTGTTCCGCCTGGCCGGCATCGTGCAGCAGATCTACTACCGCTTCTTCCATGGACAGACCCAGGACAAACGCTTCGCGCAGTTCATTCACATGAACAAACTGCTGGAGCAGATGAGCCTGCAGGTCATTGCCAAATCCAGCCTCTGATGACGGCGTTATAACAAGGCTTACTACAAGGGAATCCCATGTCCAAGACTCAGTTGTTCGACCTCGACGGCAAGATCGCTTTCGTCTCCGGCGCCAGCCGTGGCATCGGTGAAGCCATCGCCAAACTGCTGGCCCAACAAGGCGCACATGTGATCGTTTCGAGCCGCAAACTCGAAGGCTGCCAGCACGTGGCCGACGCCATCATCGCCGCCGGCGGCAAGGCCACAGCGATCGCCTGCCACATCGGCGAAATGGAACAGATCAGCCAGGTCTTCGCCGGGATCAAGGAACAGTTCGGCCGGCTGGACATCCTGGTCAACAACGCCGCGACCAACCCGCAGTTCTGCAACGTGCTGGACACCGACCTTGGCGCCTTCCAGAAAACTGTCGACGTGAACATCCGCGGCTACTTCTTCATGTCGGTGGAAGCCGGCAAGCTGATGCGCGAAAACGGCGGCGGCAGCATCATCAACGTGGCGTCGATCAACGGCATTTCGCCGGGGATCTTCCAGGGCATCTACTCGGTGACCAAGGCTGCGGTGATCAACATGACCAAAGTCTTCGCCAAGGAATGCGCGCAGTTCGGCATCCGCTGCAACGCCCTGCTGCCGGGCCTGACCGACACCAAATTCGCCTCGGCCCTGGTTAAGAACGACGCGATCCTGAAACAGGCCCTGACACAGATCCCGCTCAAACGCGTCGCCGACCCGAGCGAAATGGCCGGCGCCGTGCTGTACCTGGCGAGCGACGCCTCGAGCTACACCACCGGCGTGTCGCTGAACGTGGACGGCGGATTCCTGTCCTGATCAGGCCCTGAAAAGCCCTGTGGGAGCGAGCTGCCCGCGATTGCGTCAGTCCAGTTAAGACCTATGTGACTGTCATAACGCTTTCGCGAGCAGGCTCGCTCCCACAATTTGAAGGTCATGCCTCCAGAACCTTCGGCAACTGCCAGCCGAAATGCACCGACAACAACCGCAACAACAGACACGCCGCCCCGGCCAGCAACGCAGCCGCTACCGGTGGCACACCCAGCCTGCGCCCGACGATCAACACTGCCGCCCCGACAAACGCCGAGCTGGCATACAAATCCGCCTGCAACACCACCGGCACCCGCGCCAGCACAATGTCACGCAGCACCCCGCCACCGACCCCGGTAATCGTGCCCATCAACATGGCCACAAACGGCGAGATCCCGAAATTCAACGCCTTCTGCGCCCCGGCCACGGCAAACAGAGCCAATCCCGCCGCATCCAGCACGATCAGCGTCGAACCGGACCACCCAAGCACCAGCTCATGAAAAACAAACGCCACCCCGCCCATGGCAAACGCCAGCGCCGGATAGCGCCAGTCCGCCACAGCCTTGGGCGGCGTAGCACCGATCAACAGATCACGGGTCACCCCGCCACCGAGCGCGACGATAAACGCAATCACCATCACCCCGAGCAGATCGAGCTGACTGCGCATCGCCGCAATCGCGCCTTCCACGGCAAAGACTGCGGTGCCAACCAGATCGGCCACCAGCACAATCCACTCGACCCGCGCCTTCAACGGCGCCCGGCTTATTGAGTGACGCAACGGGTCTTGGTGATGTGTCGAGTCACTTGCCCGTCGGCATAGGCATCACCGGCGACCTCGGTATTTTCCATGACCTGACAAGTGCGCTCAGGTGGTGGAGGTGGTGCTGCCGGCGGAGGGGGTGGAGGACTGGCGCAACCACTGAGCAGCACCAGACCGAAAGCCGACAACAACGAAGCACACACGCGTTTCCCAGGATTGTTCATAGGATGACCCGCGATGAATGGAAGAAAACTCCCGTCGCCGAGCAGGACAACGCCCGGTTATGGAAACCGAACCACTCATTCCTTATAGACCAGTGGGGGGTGAGTGCCAGTGAAATGGCTCGAACTGGCAGGATTTGCTGTCGATTTTCGGAATGAGTCGACTGATCCATCGCCACCGCCGACAAGCCATCACCCACAGGTGAAAGTCGGATTGGGACGCAGAGCGTCCTGGGCTGCATTCCCACGCGGAGCGTGGGAACGATCAAAATCGGCCCTACGCTCCTCGCTCCTCACCACTCACCACTCACCACGATGAGCGTTAGCTCGAGAAAGGCTTTTGACGTGCTAGCCCCGTCGGCAGGCTGAGTGGAGGGATTGATCCGGGGGTGGGAGCGAAGCGACCGTGCGGCGCAGCCGCATGCATCGAGAGGAGGTGCAGCGAAGCAAACCGTAGGCGATGCCCCCGGATCAATCCCGGAGCGAAGGGACACCGAGCCAAAGCGAGGTGCCGTACGTCAGGGTAAAGCCTTTTGGGTTACCTTTTCGGCGTTTGGAAAAGGTGACTCGCCGTAAGGGCGAAACCGCCAGCGGCTGCACCCGAAGAACCGGATATTCACCCAAACCGAACAAGAACCTGGTCGGCCCAGAGGCCGCCAAGTTCACCCCGGCGTTCGCAACGAATTACTCTCAAGCTCATACCGCAACTCATCAACCAAAGCATCCACCGCTTCCGAAGTACGCAACGCATCCAGACTCAACCCACTAATCACCAGATCAACCTGCCCGGAAGCCGGGTGATACAGCTTCACCGTAAGCGAATGATCCCCATCCACCACACACTCACAAGCCAACGGCGAAAAACTACGCTCAAGTTGCGCCCGCAACTGCGTCAGATAAATCATCGCGCCAGCTCCGAAAATCGACGCAACACGCCAGGTTCAATGACAAACAACACATTCATGGTCTGATCCAATAACAACGACGGAAGGGACACGATCACGAACGAAACCCGCATCGCACCCCACCAGCCTAAGAACAGCCTGCCTTGTCAGACACCCGAATTTGCACCTCATGAACTAGTGCATTTGCACCTTAGCGCTGTCCCCGGCTGCTCCCCGAGAACAACCCCCGTTCGCGGGCCCAGACAATCGCCTCGCTGCGGCTGTGCACATCCAGCTTGGAATAAACCGTCGCCACATGATTGCGCACTGTATTCGGCGCCAGTTTCAACCGTGCAGCAATTTCCTTGTCCGCCAGCCCCTCGCAGATCAGCCCCAGAACATCGCGCTCGCGGGCGGTCAGATCGGTGAACGAAACGCTGGGCAACTGCGGCGAGTTGATCTTCTTCACATTGGCCAGCTTTTCGATCAGCGTGCGGCTGAACCACGACGCATCCTTCATCACCTCTTCAATCGCTGCCACCAGTTCAAGCTCAGTGTGCTTGCGCTCGGTGATGTCCATCAGCACCAGCAGATAGCACACTGTGTTCTGGATGTTGACGGTGTCAGCGGACACCGCGCACTCCAGCACTTCGGCGTTTTTCTTGCGGATTCGCATATCGGCGCGATCGACCCGGCCGGTCTTCTCCAGCGCCGCCAGCAAGCGGGCGCGCTCAGCCTTTTCATCGATGAAGTCCAGTTGCGCGACGGTCTTGCCGAGCACGTCGTCGCTGTCGTAAGCCAAGGTATCGAGGAAGGCCTGGTTGACATCGATCAGCCGCTGCTCGTCGGCACTGCAAATCAGGATCGGCACCGGCGTCAGGCGAAAGGCCTTGGCGAACCGCTCCTCACTCTGGCGCAGGGCGACCTCGGCCTTGTGCCGTGGCTCCATGTCGACGAACGAAAACAGCATGCAGTCTTCGTCGTTGAGCACCAACGGCTGGCCGGCAACGATAACCTGTTTGCTGCCACCGTCCGGCAGACGCAGTTCGGCCTGCATCTGCGGAATGGTCGCGACATCACGCAGGCGCTGGATCGCCAGATCCTTGCGCTCGGCCCGTTCGAGAATGTCCAGCTCATAGGTCGAGGCACCGATCACCTGATCGCGGGCGTAGCCGGTCATTTCCAGAAACCCCGGATTGACCTTGATATAACGCAGATCGCTGAGGCGGCAGATCACCGCCGGCGCCGGGTTGGCATTGAAGGTTTTTTCGAAGCGCTGCTCGGCGTTGGCCCAATCGGTGACGTCGCTCATGATCAGCACCAGCGACTCGACCTCGCCATCGCGATCGGTCAGCACCATGCTGCGCACACTGTGTACCCAGGTGCGTTCCTCGTCACTGCACGGGGAGACTTCCACCAGCACGTCGCTGAAGGTTTCGCCGGCGGCCACACGGCAGATCGGGTACTGCTCCGGTGCCAGCGCGTGGTTGTTGCGATACCGCAGATTGAAGCGCTCGGCATATTCCCCGGCGTTGTTGCCCAGCTCTCCGATGCGGCTGACGCCATGCATCGCCAGCGCCGCTTCGTTGGCCCAGAGAATCGTCTGGTCGATCTCCAGCAGAATCACCCCGTCGGACAGCCCGGCAATGATTTGCTGCAACTGACGGCGATTGGTTTCGGTGGTCAGGACGTCCCGGCTCATTGATTCTCCACAAGTTCGCGCATGTGAAATTTACGACCGCGGACGGTTGTGATCGTGCCAACCACGATTGAGCGTTGACTATTAGCGCCTCGCGGCTTTCTCGTCTAACGTTAGTACCTCGACGGATTGTGTCCGCGCCTGCGGCCGGGCATCTGATCAAGGAGAGACAAATGACGAGCGACCGTATTACCGAACGGACCTATCGCACGTGGTCCACACCCATTCTGTTGGAGCTGAAAAAGCGCGAACACCAGATGGACCCGGCAGAGCGGCAGGCACTGGAAAACGTGATGATCGAAAGAAGGCTGTTGAACATCGGCAGCCTGGATGGCAAGGAACGGCGCAAGGCAGAGCTGAGCCACAAAAGAACAACTTGAGCCGGGTGTCTGCGGCGATCTGCCAGATCGCCACAGTCTCTTGACTACCCAACCCTGGCTTTACGCCGCGCGTTGCTTGCCCGCCACCGCCGCCGAAGCCGCCAGCATCGCCCGCAGCAACACCGCACAGCCGGCCGCCAGATCGTCCGGCGCGGCGTTTTCGATTTCGTTGTGGCTGATACCGCCTTCGCACGGCACGAAAATCATCCCCGCCGGGCCGAGTTCGGCGAGGAAAATCGCGTCGTGGCCGGCGCCGCTGACGATGTCCATGTGCGACAGGCCCAGACCTTTGGCGGCGCCACGAACCGCGTCGACGCAGCCTTTTTCGAAGTACAGCGGCGGGAAGTCGGCGGTCGGGGTCAGTTCATAGGTCAGGCCGTGTTCTTCGCAGGTGGCTTCGATGACTTGCTTGACCTCGGCGATCATCGAGTCGAGGCGTGCCGGCTCCAGGTGGCGGAAGTCGAGGGTCATGCGTACCTCGCCGGGGATGACGTTGCGCGAACCCGGATAGGCTTGCAGGCAACCGACCGTGCCGCACGCGTGGGGTTGGTGGCCGAGGGCAGCGCGATTGACCGCGCCGACGATCACCGAGGCGCCGACCAGTGCATCCTTGCGCAGGTGCATCGGGGTCGGGCCGGCGTGGGCTTCGACGCCGCGCAGTTTCAGGTCGAACCACTTCTGCCCCAGTGCGCCGAGTACTACGCCGATGGTTTTCTGCTCGTCCTCAAGAATCGGGCCTTGTTCGATGTGCGCTTCGAAATAGGCGCCGACCTTGTGCCCGCTGACCTTGCGCGGCCCGGCGTAGCCGATGGCGTTCAACGCTTCGCCAACCGTTACGCCGTCGGCATCGACCTTGGCCAGGGTTTCTTCGAGGGTGAATTTTTCCGCGAACACGCCGGAGCCCATCATGCACGGGGCGAAGCGCGAGCCTTCTTCGTTGGTCCAGACCACCACTTCCAGCGGTGCCTCGGTTTCCACGCCGAGGTCGTTGAGGGTGCGCAGAACCTCGACCCCGGCGAGCACGCCGAAGCAACCGTCGAACTTGCCGCCGGTGGGCTGGGTGTCGATGTGACTGCCGGTCATCACCGGGGGCAGGTTCGGGTTGCGGCCGGGGCGGCGGGCGAAGATGTTGCCGACTTCATCGACCGTGACGCTGCAACCGGCGTCCTTGCACCATTGCACGAACAGGTCGCGGGCCTGGCGGTCGAGGTCGGTCAGGGCCAGTCGACAGACCCCGCCCTTGACCGTCGCGCCGAGCTTCGCCAGCTCCATGAGCGACGCCCATAAGCGGTCGCGGTTGATGTGCTGATGGGTCGATTGCAGAACGTCTACGGCTGCGTTCATGGGGATCTCCTCAGGCAGTTTTCTTATGAGTTTCTTCGGATACATCTCCGGCGTTAGTCAGGCCGTCTTCGCGAGCAGGCTCGCTCCCACAGGGGAACGCATTCCAAATGTGGGAGCGAGCCTGCTCGCGATAAGGCCCTCCATCACACCGGTGATTTCGCGACAGAAGGCTGCGCACGCATCGCGCACAACCCGTAATAGATCAACCCGCCCAGCGCCGAGCCGGTGAACCAGCCGTAGCTGTAGAACCAGCTGAATGCGCTGCTGCCCAACGACAGCAGGGTCAGCACCACCGGCACGCCGAAGGCGATGAACCCGGCCCAGTTCCACGCCGGGTACACGTCGTCGCGGTACAGGCCAGCCAGGTCCAGTTGCTGTTTCTTGATCAGGAAATAGTCCACCAACATGATCCCTGCAATCGGCCCGAGCAGGCTGGAATAGCCCAGCAGCCAGTTCGAATACACGGTTTCCAGGCTGACATCGGAGACGATCAGCCCGAGTTTCTTCAGCAGCTCATGGCCCATCAGCGCCAGACCGACGAATCCGGTAAGGATCACCGCTTTGGTGCGGTTGATCACTTTGGGCGCGATGTTCTGGAAGTCGTTGGTTGGCGAGACGATGTTGGCGGCGGTGTTGGTCGACAGCGTGGCGATGATGATCAGCGCCATGGCCACCGCGACCCACACCGGGCTCTGGATATGGCCGATCAACGTCACCGGATCGGAAACGCTGACGCCCACCAGTTTCACCGACGCAGCGGTCATCACCACGCCCAGCGCAGCGAACAGGAACATGGTCAGCGGCAGGCCGAAAATCTGCCCGAGGATCTGATCTTTCTGGCTGCGGGCATACCGGCTGAAGTCAGGAATGTTCAGCGACAGGGTGGCCCAGAAACCGACCATCGCCGTCAGCCCGGCGGCGAAATAGCTGACCACGCTCGCGCCCTCGGGACGCTTCGGCGGAATCGCCAGCAACTCGGTCATCGACACATTCGGCATGGCCCATACCAGCAACCCGATGCCGACCGCCACCAGCAGCGGCGCCGACAGGGTTTCCAGCCATTTGATCGACTCAGCGCCACGGATCACCACCCACAGGTTGAGCGCCCAGAAGACCATGAAACCGATCACCTCTCCCGTCCCGCCGAGGGATTTCCAGCCGTCAAACACCGAGCCGAGAAACAGGTGAATCGCCAGCCCGCCGAACATGGTCTGGATGCCGAACCAGCCGCACGCCACCAGCGCGCGGATCAGGCACGGCACATTGGAGCCGAGAATCCCGAACGACGAGCGCAGCAACACTGGAAACGGAATCCCGTATTTGGTGCCGGGAAACGCATTGAGCGTGAGGGGAATCAGGACGATGACGTTGGCAAACAGAATCGCCAGCAAGGCCTCGCCGACGGTGAGGCCGAAATACGCGGTGAGCACGCCGCCGAGGGTGTAGGTCGGCACGCAGATCGACATGCCGACCCACAGCGCAGTGATGTGCCATTTGTTCCAGGTTCGTTCGCGCACCTTGGTCGGTGCCATATCGTGGTTGTATCGGGGACTGTCGAGGACGTCGCTGCCGGCTTCGAGTTCGAACAAGCCGTCGCGCTCGGTCACTTGCGATCTGTTCTGTTGCATGGCCGCTCCACTGTTCTTCTGATTATTTTTTTGCTCATCAGACGGCTGCACACGCAGGTGCGAGCCGGACGATGGCCGGAGGAACTGACAACTTTCATGCACCGGCCATGGTGTCAGCGGCGGCATCAATAAACGTGCCGGGGGAACCGCTTGGCGCTGGGGCCGTGCTTTGATCTTTTTGTAACTGACTGATGTTTATCAGTTTTAATTATTCACCTTGTGAGGCCGCGAAAACTTGACTGAACACTCAGGCTAAATGCCAGGCAAGTTGTCCGAACTGTCAGGACTCAATCTGGTGCACTGCATTATTTTTCTTCGGGAAGCATCACTCTCCGCTCAACTTCAAGCGGCTGATTTCACATAGGAAATCTTGCTCATATTTCCAACCTGTCAAGTGCGTCAAAATGGTGAAGCGCCTCACCATTTTGGTGATTTTGTATTTTTATCGTTATTTATCAGCAACTTAAAAAAGTCATAAGCTTATAAAAAATAATCTTGATCAATTGCAGAACTGCGACTAGCGTCTATTCCTGACAGCGCTGACAAGATTACGCATTTGGCGCCGCAAACAATAAAACACTAGAACCGGCACAAGTCGGTCATGCCTGCGAGGAACTCGGAATGTCTCTGTTGATCCGTGGCGCCACCGTTGTTACCCATGATGAAAGTTACCGCGCCGATGTCTATTGCGCTGACGGCGTGATCAAAGCCATTGGTGAAAACCTGGATGTTCCCGCCGGCGCCGAAGTGCTCGACGGCAGCGGTCAATACCTGATGCCCGGCGGCATCGATCCGCACACCCACATGCAACTCCCGTTCATGGGCACCGTAGCCAGCGAAGACTTCTACAGCGGCACCGCCGCTGGCCTGGCCGGCGGCACCACCTCGATCATCGATTTCGTGATTCCCAATCCGCAGCAGTCGCTGCTCGAAGCCTTTCACCAGTGGCGCGGCTGGGCGGAGAAGTCCGCGTCCGACTACGGCTTCCACGTCGCGATCACTTGGTGGAGCGAGCAGGTGCGGGAGGAAATGGCCGAGCTGGTCAGCCATCACGGGATCAACAGCTTCAAGCATTTCATGGCTTACAAGAACGCGATCATGGCCGCCGACGACACGCTGGTGGCGAGCTTCGAGCGCTGCCTGGAACTCGGCGCGGTGCCGACCGTGCACGCGGAAAACGGCGAGCTGGTCTATCACCTGCAACGCAAGTTGATGGCTCAGGGCATCACCGGGCCGGAAGCGCATCCACTGTCGCGGCCATCGCAGGTTGAAGGCGAAGCCGCGAGCCGGGCAATCCGGATCGCTGAAACCATCGGCACGCCGCTGTACCTGGTGCACGTCTCGACCAAGGAAGCCCTCGACGAAATCACCTATGCCCGCAGCAAGGGCCAACCGGTTTACGGCGAAGTGCTGGCCGGGCATCTGCTGCTGGACGACAGTGTCTACCAGCATCCGGACTGGCAAACCGCCGCCGGTTACGTGATGAGCCCGCCGTTTCGTCCGCGCGGGCACCAGGACGCGCTTTGGCATGGCTTGCAAAGCGGCAATCTGCACACCACCGCCACCGACCATTGCTGCTTCTGCGCCGAGCAGAAAGCCGCCGGCCGTGACGATTTCAGCAAGATCCCCAACGGCACCGCCGGCATCGAAGACCGCATGGCGGTGTTGTGGGATGAAGGGGTGAACTCGGGGCGGTTGTCGATGCAGGACTTCGTCGCCCTCACCTCCACCAACACTGCGAAGATCTTCAACCTCTACCCGCGCAAGGGCGCGATCCGCGTCGGCGCCGATGCCGACCTGGTGCTGTGGGATCCGCAAGGCACCCGCACCATCTCCGCCAAGACCCACCATCAGCAGGTGGATTTCAACATCTTCGAAGGCAAGACCGTGACCGGCGTGCCGAGCCATACCGTCAGCCAGGGCCGGGTGGTCTGGGCCGACGGCGACCTGCGCGCCGAGCGTGGCGCAGGCCGCTATATCGAACGGCCGGCGTATCCGGCGGTGTTTGATTTGCTGAGCAAGCGGGCGGAGTTGCACAGGCCGGTTGCGGTTAAACGCTGAAATCCAGGCCTTCGGCCATCGCTAGCAGGCTAGCTCCCACAGGTGTACGCATTCCAAATGTGGGAGCCAGCCTGCTGGCGATGAGGCCAGTTCAAACACCACAAAAAACCACTGCCCGACAGAGGCAGAAAACCTCAAATAACCGTGAGGCAAAAAACCGTGATCGAGACCCTGAACCATCTCCCGCACCCGCACGAAAGTGCGGCCGCCCTCGCCGGCCATTTCACTGATCTGGCGCCGCCGCTCAACGACCGCCAGGCGCATCTGGAAGCCTCGCGCTGCCTGTATTGCTACGACGCGCCGTGCGTGAATGCGTGCCCGAGCGAGATCGACATTCCGTCGTTCATCCGCAATATCCATCAGGACAACGTGCCCGGCGCGGCGCAGAAAATCCTTTCGGCAAACATCCTCGGCGGCAGTTGCGCACGGGTCTGTCCGACCGAGATCCTCTGCCAGCAAGCTTGCGTGCGCAACAACGCCCACGAATGCGCGCCGGTGCTGATCGGCCTGCTGCAGCGTTATGCCGTGGACAACGCGCACTTCACCGAACACCCGTTCCAGCGCGCCGCCGCCACCGGCAAACGCATCGCCGTGGTCGGTGCCGGCCCGGCGGGTTTGTCCTGCGCACATCGCAGCGCGATGCACGGGCATGACGTGGTGATTTTCGAAGCGCGGGAGAAGGCTGGCGGGCTCAACGAATACGGGATCGCCAAGTACAAACTGGTCGACGACTACGCGCAGAAGGAGCTGGATTTCCTCCTGCAGATAGGCGGCATCGAAATCCGTCACGGCCAGAAACTCGGCGACAACCTGACTTTGAGCGAACTGCATCAACAGTTCGACGCAGTGTTCCTCGGCCTCGGTCTCAATGCGAGCAAGCAACTCGGCCTGGCCCACGAAGACGCTCCCGGCCTGCTCGCCGCCACCGACTATATCCGCGAACTGCGCCAGGCTGATGACCTGTCGCAACTGCCGCTGGCCGAGCGCTGCATCGTCCTCGGCGCCGGCAATACCGCCATCGACATGGCCGTGCAAATGGCCCGCCTCGGTGCCCGTGACGTCAATCTGGTCTATCGCCGTGGCGCAGCGGACATGGGCGCCACCGGCCACGAACAGGACATCGCCAAGGCCAATCAGGTGCGGCTGCTGACCTGGGCGCAACCGGATGAGGTGCTGCTCGATGCCCAAGGCAAGGTGCGTGGCATGCGCTTCGCCCGCTCCCAGCTGGTGGACGGTCGCCTGCAAACCACTGGCGAGACTTTCGAGTTGGCCGCCGATGCAATCTTCAAAGCCATCGGCCAGGCCTTCGACGGCAGCGCCCTCGCCGACCCGCTGGCCCGCGAACTCAAGCGTCAGGGCGAACGGATTCAGGTCGATGAAAACCTGCGCACCAGCATCCCCGGCGTGTATGCCGGCGGCGACTGCACCAGCCTCGATCAGGACCTGACCGTGCAAGCGGTGCAACACGGCAAACGCGCCGCCGAGGCGATCAACGCTCAACTGATGCTCAACGTGGAGGCTGCGTAAATGGCCGATCTCTCGATTGTCTTCGCCGGTATCAAAGCCCCCAATCCGTTCTGGCTGGCCTCCGCGCCGCCGACCGACAAGGCCTACAACGTGGTGCGCGCCTTCGAAGCCGGCTGGGGTGGCGTAGTGTGGAAAACCCTGGGTGAAGACCCGGCGGCGGTCAACGTGTCGTCGCGCTACTCGGCGCATTACGGCAACAACCGCGAAGTGCTGGGCATCAACAACATCGAACTGATCACCGACCGCTCGCTGGAAATCAACCTGCGGGAAATCACCCAGGTGAAAAAGGATTGGCCGGACCGCGCGCTGATCGTTTCGCTGATGGTGCCGTGCGTCGAAGAGTCGTGGAAACACATCCTGCCGCTGGTGGAAGCCACCGGCGCCGATGGCATCGAATTGAACTTCGGCTGCCCACACGGCATGCCCGAGCGCGGCATGGGCGCAGCGGTCGGTCAGGTGCCGGAGTACGTCGAACAGGTTACGCGCTGGTGCAAGACCTATTGCTCGCTGCCGGTGATCGTCAAACTGACGCCGAACATCACCGACATCCGCGTCGCCGCCCGCGCTGCACACCGGGGTGGCGCGGATGCGGTGTCGCTGATCAACACCATCAACTCGATCACCAGCGTCGACCTCGAACACATGGTCGCCCTGCCCACCGTCGGCAGCAAAAGCACCCACGGCGGTTATTGCGGCTCGGCAGTGAAGCCGATCGCGTTGAACATGGTCGCGGAAATCGCCCGTGATCCACAGACCCAGGGCCTGCCGATCTGCGGCATCGGCGGCATTGGCAGCTGGCGTGATGCGGCGGAGTTCATCGCACTGGGCAGCGGCGCGGTGCAGGTGTGCACGGCGGCGATGCTGCATGGCTTCCGGATTGTCGATGAGATGAAGGATGGCCTGTCGCGGTGGATGGACAGTCAAGGCTACGCCAGCATTGCCGAGTTTTCCGGGCGCGCGGTGGGCAACACCACGGACTGGAAGTACCTGGACATCAACTATCAGGTGATTGCGAAGATCGACCAGGAGGCATGCATCGGTTGCGGGCGTTGCCACATTGCCTGCGAAGACACTTCACACCAGGCGATCAGCAGCCTGAAACAGGCCGATGGAACGCATAAATATGAAGTGATCGATGATGAGTGTGTGGGGTGCAATCTGTGCCAGATCACTTGTCCGGTGGCGGATTGCATCGAGATGGTGCCGATGGAAACGGGCAAGCCGTTTCTGGACTGGAATCATGATCCGCGCAATCCCTACCACGTCAGCCCTTGAGCTCGGCGGTTTCTGACCCGACGCTTTCGCGAGCAGGCTCGCTCCCACATTTGGAATGCACTTTCCTGTGGGAGCGAGCCTGCTCGCGAAGAGGCCAGCACGGCCACCACAAGACTCAGGGCTCCAACCCGATCCCCCGCAAAATCACACTCGTCACCGTCTGCACCGCCCGCTCGAACTGCATGTCCGACAGCGGCTGGTGCTCATTCAGAATATTCACCTGATGATCGAAGTCCGCATAGTGCTGCGTCGAGGCCCAGATCATGTACAGCAGGCTCGACGGCTCCACCGGCAGAATCCGCTTGTCCTCCACCCACTGCCGGATCTTCGCCTCCTTCATCTTCGCCCAGTCGTACAGGCTCACATCCAGCGCCTCGCCGAGGGTCGGGGCGCCGTGGATGATTTCGTTGGCCCAGACTTTCGAACCGTAAGGCCGGCTGCGCGAGTGGTTCATCTTGGCGCGGATGTAGCTGCTGAGCACCACGCGCGGATCGTCGAACATCTCGAAGCACAGCGCGTCCTGCTTCCACACTTCCAGCAGGTCGAACAGCACCGCGCTGTACAGCTCGCTCTTGGTCGAAAAGTAGTAATGCAGATTGGAGCGCGGCAGCTGCACTTCCGCGGCGATGTCCGCCATGGCGGTGCCGCCGAAACCTTTCTCGGCGAAGACTTTCTCCGCCGCCAGCAGGATCTTGTCGACGTTGGTGCGGCGGATTTCGATCTTGTGATTGCCCATGAGGGCTCCCTGAAGACAACGTGGTTGAAGACTAGCATCCGCTCTGGGCACGGGGCGACAGCCGAGAACGATTCTTCACACACTTGGGCTTTTTTCTGGTTTAGGATCGCCCTCCTTCTCCCCGTCAGACACTGAAGGATCCTGCCCATGACCATTCGAAAGCGCATCGCTGCGGATGATCCGCAGCTCGCCGCACTGTGGGAGCGCTCGGTCCGCGCCACCCACGATTTCCTCCCGGAAGACGACATCCACCGGCTGTTCCCGCTGGTGCGTGACACCTACCTGCCCGCCCTGGACGTGCAGGTTTTCGAGAACCCCGACCACTCCCCGGCAGGCTTCATCGCCACCGACGACGACACCGTGCAGATGCTGTTCATCGACCCGGCCCAGCGTGGCCAGGGCATCGGCCGGCGCTTGCTCGACCATGTCCGCCGCCCACTGCTGAAGGTCGACGTCAACGAACAGAACCCGCAAGCCCACGGCTTCTACCGTCACTACGGATTCGAAGACATCGGCCGCTCGGCACTCGACGGCGAAGGCCGGCCCTTTCCGGTCATTCACATGCGCCTGAAAGCCCTGTGATCCACGTTCTATACTCAGCCGGCCATTTCACTGAAAGGAATCTTTCCATGCCGATGAAAAAACTCTTCACCGCTGGCGCGCTGCTGGCTTCGCTGATCGTCACTTCCCAGGCGTTCGCCCACGCCCATCTGAAAAGCCAAACTCCGGCTGCCGACAGCACCGTCGCGGCACCGGCCGATCTGCGCCTGGTGTTTTCCGAAGGCGTCGAAGCCAGCTTCACCAAAGTCACCGTGACCCACGATGGCAAGCCGGTGACGGTCAAACCGCTGACCACCGAAGGTGACAAGAAAACCCTGATCGTCACCCCCGAAACACCGCTGACCGCTGGCGAGTACAAGGTCGAATGGCATGCGGTGTCGGTCGACACACACACAAGCGAAGGCGCCTATCAGTTCAAGGTTGGCCAGTAATTCATGAGTGAAGCGCTGGTGCTGTGCCGGTTCCTGCATTTCATCGTGGTGTTGATGCTGTTCGGGGCCTGGCTGTTCCGGCCGCTGCTGCTCAAGGGTGAAGCGCCGACGCTGGATCGGCACCTCGCGCGACTGGCTCGCTGGCTGGTAGCGATTGCCTTGGCCAGCGGCGTCATCTGGGCGTTGTTGATTACCGCAAGCATGGCCGGATCGGCGGCGGCCGCGTTTGATCCGCCCACCGTCGAGCTGGTTCTCGGTCATACGTTTTTCGGTCAGGTCTGGCGCTGGCATCTGTTGATCAATGCGCTGTTGCTGGCGTTGCTGTTGACGCCGTGGCGTTCGAGCCAGCCATTGCGGCTGGGCCTGAGTGCGCTGCTGCTGATGACGCTGGCACCGGTCGGACACGGGGCGATGCTCGATGGCTTCAGCGGGCAAATGCTGATCCTCAATCAAGTCATTCATTTGACCTGCGTCGGCGCCTGGCTCGGCGGGCTGCTGATGCTGGTAATGATCCTGCGCCAACCTGACAAAGACATGCGCGAAGTTTTGCAGCGTTTCAGCGGGCTCGGTTACGCACTGGTCGCCGGCCTGCTGATCACCGGGCTGATCAATGTGCGCGTGCTCACCGGCCAATGGTGGCCGACACCGCTGTTCTCGGGCTTCGCCCTGATCCTGTTGATCAAGGCGCTGCTGGTGTTTGGCATGCTCGCCCTGGCGCTGTTCAATCGCCTGCGGATCAACGATTGCGAACAACGGCTCGACACCCTCAAGCGCAGCGTCATGCTCGAATGGCTGCTGGGGATCGGCGCCGTGGCGGCGGTTTCCGTGCTTGGCACCTTGCCGCCGATGACCGCCGCCTGAGGTCAGTGTTTCTGGGTGTCACCCGCCGCCGTATCAATGCTGACCACCACCGACATCCCCGGCCGCAGGCGCTCGCTTTCCTGCTGATCCGGATCGATGGTGATGCGCACCGGCACCCGCTGGGCGATTTTCACGAAGTTGCCGGTGGCGTTGTCGGCCTGCAACAACGCGAATTCGGAACCGGTGCCTGGTGAGATGTGCTGCACATGGCCGGTGAATTTGCGGTGGTTCAAGGCATCGACGGTGAAACTCGCCGGCTGCCCCACGCGCACATTGTCCATCTGGGTTTCCTTGAGGTTGGCGATCACCCATTTCTGGTTCGGCACCAGCGCCATCAACTGCGCCCCGGAGTTGACGTAAGCGCCCAGACGCACGCCGATCTGCCCGAGCTGACCGTCGCGCGGGGCGATGATCCGGGTGTTGGACAAATCGATCCGCGCCAACTGCACCGCCGCCTCGGCACTGGCCACCGCCGCTTCCAGTGAGCCGCGATTGACGATCACCGTTTGCAGATCCTGCCGGGCGATCTCCAGATTGGCCTTGGCCTGCGCCACCGCCGCAATGCTTTGCGCATTGGCGGCCAGCGCCACGTCCATCTCACGCTTGGACACGGAACCGTCATTGACCAGCGCCTTGTTGCGTCGCAAGTCGGCCTCGCTTTTGCGCAACTGCGCCTCGCTGTCGGCCACCACCGCCTGCCGCAGCTTGATCGTGGCTTCGGCGCTATTGCGCTGC
The DNA here is from genome assembly GCF_002112855.1 of Pseudomonas sp. B40(2017). NCBI lineage: Bacteria > Pseudomonadati > Pseudomonadota > Gammaproteobacteria > Pseudomonadales > Pseudomonadaceae > Pseudomonas > Pseudomonas sp. B40(2017). Next base: position 330,533 of record NZ_NEIT01000007.1, on the reverse strand, counting down.
TGCACCACGTTGGCCAGCGAGGCCTTCTGCACCGCCAGTTGTGCCAGCGACTGGTCGAGACGTTGCTGATAGATGCGGTCATCGAGACGCACCAGCAAATCGCCTTCTTTCACAAACTGGAAGTCCTGCACCGGCACTTCAAACACATACCCACTGAGCTGCGGGCCGATGATCGTCACCTGCCCGCGCACCAAGGCGTTTTCGGTGGTCTCAACTGCGCTGCTGAACGGCGGCAGTTGCCAGGCGTAAAGCACGATCAGCACACCGACGATGGCAATCGCGGCAAAGCCCAGCGACGAGATGATCCGCACCCGCAACGAACGCGGCTCGGTGTTCGGTGATGACGGCGGCGCCACACCTTCAGGGGTGGCGGCGATGGCATTGGTGGTCGTAGTGGTCGGTTCGGTCATGAAGAAGTGGCACCGCTGGAAGGTACGGAAGGTGTCGGGGCGACGGTTTTGGTGGTACTGATCAGCCACAGCGCACGGATGGAAATCCAGATCATGGTCAGGATCGCGATCACCGCAATCAGCATGAACACATCGTTATAGGCCAGTACGTTGGCTTCGCGCGTGGCGGCGTTGGCCAGGCTGCGAATGCCTTGCAGATTGCGCAGACTCGGGTCGGCAATCACGGAGCCGACCGCCGATCCGCCGCTCTGCACCCGGGCGGCGACACGCGGGTCGGACATCACCAGTTGCTCGACGATGTGGCTGGAATGAAATTTCTCGCGCACGATCTGGAAAGTTCCCAGCAACGCCGCGCCGATCAGGCCGCCGAGGTTGTTGCAGATCCCGAACAACACCGAAAAACTCACGAGGTTGCGCGGGTTGGTCAGCACGTTGCGCGTGCCCAGCACCATGGTCGGCCCGAGGAAGAACGTACTGCCGAACGCCAGCAGGAACTGGCTGAAATACAGGTTGCCGGGGCGGGTCAGGTTGTTCGATGAGCTGTCCATGATCGAGCCGGTGGCCATCAACGCCAGCGAAATGATCAGCGGCATCAGCAGGTGTTTCGGGTCGATGGTCAGCGCACTGGTCAGCAACCCGGCGACGCTGCCGATCAGCATCACCACATACAGGCTATGAAGCTGCTGGCTGCTCATGTTCAGGTTCTGCATGAAGCCCACGGCGCCGGTGGATTGCTCCGAGGTCACCATGCGAATCAGGATCACCGCCAGCGCCAGGCGGATCATCACCCCGCTGCCGAGCCAGCGGGTCATCAGCATCGGGTTGCTGCGGTTATGTTCGATGGCCAGCCCCGCGAGAATCAGCGCAATCGACGCGGCCAGGGCGATACCGATCCAGTCGGCCTCCAGCCACCAGTCGATCCGCCCCAGGGACAACACCGCGCACAACAGCGCGACGCCGCTGGCGAGGATCGCGAAGGTCAGGAAGTCGAGCGGTTCGAAGGTCTTGAACCGGTCACCCGGCGGCAGTTTGAGCATCAGGACGCAGCCCAACGACAGCAGCGCCATACCCAGTTCAAACAGGTACAGGCCGCGCCATTCGGCGATCTGCAGCAGGTCTTCGGAAAACAGTCGCGCCAGTGGCAAGGCCAGCTGTGAGGTGCCGAGGCCCAGCACCAGCGCCTTCATCCGCCATTTGGCCGGGAACGCCTGCACCATGTAATACAGGCCCAGTGAACTGAGCGCCGCGCCAACCATGCCGTGGGCCGCACGCACGGCGATCGCCGAATTCAGGTCATTGACGAACAGATGGCCGAAGGTCACCAGCGCATACAGCACCAGAAACACCTCGGTGAACGCCCGCAGGCCGAACTGCTGGCGAAACTTCACCAGCAGCAGGTTCATCGACACGTTGGTCATCACATACGCCGCCGGCAGCCAGGCCATCTCCGCCGTCGTCGCCCCGAGCGCGCCTTGCAGATAAGGCAGGTTGGCGACCACCAGCGCATTACCCAGCCCACCGGTTACCGCCACCAGCAAGCCCACCAGCGCATAAGCCAGACGCTTGGGGTTGGAGTGCAGCGGCGTCGAGGGGGAGCCGGGCAGACTGGGCTTCTCGTGCGGCTGCCAGTTGCGCGGGGCGTATTGATCCATTGAAAGGCCTTGTCTTGTAGTCGCTTAAGTGTGCCGCAAATCCTGACCAAACACCTATCCAGGCTCGCTCCCACCAGGAATTCGTGCATCGCGATTCGTAAATTCTGTTTAAAAGACATCTCGCCCGCAGCGGATTTTTCCAAAGCGTAGCGGATGCCAACCTTGCAGCACTTCTCAACCTGAAAGGTGCCCGATATGACCACTCCCCGTTGGCAACGCTCCCCGCGTCTGCTGAAAAACCTGCTGGCCGCCGCGCTGTTGCTGCCAGCCCTCACCTTCGCTCAGGAACGCCCGTGGCCGGATGGCTCGCAACTGGTCATTTCGGTGTCGATGCAATTCGAAACCGGCGGCCAGCCCGAGGGCGCTGAAAGTCCGTTCTCCGGCACACCGCTGCCAAAAGGCTACCCGGATCTACCGGCGCAGACCTGGTTCGATTACGGCTACAAGGAAGGCCTGTGGCGCATGCTCGATCTGTGGGATCGCACCGGCATTAAAGTCACCTCCCACGTGGTCGGCGAAGCGGCGCTCAAGCACCCGGACCTGGCCAAGGCGATTGCCGAGCGTGGCCATGAACTGGCGGCCCACGGCATGCGCTGGGCCGACTCGTACAACATGAATTACGCCCAGGAAAAACAGTTCATCGGTGATGGCGTCGCCGCGGTGGAAAAAATCACCGGTCAGCGCTCGGTCGGCTACAACGCCAACTGGCTGCGCCGCAGCCCCAATACGTTGAAGGTGCTGCAGGATCTGAATTTCACCTATCACATCGACGATGTCAGCCGCGACGAGCCGTTCGTGACCATGGTTCGTGGACGCAAATTCGCCGTGGTGCCGTACACCCTGCGCAACAACGACATCGTGCTGGTCGAGGGCCGGCATTTCTCTGCCGAACAGTTCTATCAGCAACTGGTGCTGGAATTCGATCGCCTCTACGCCGAAGGCGCGAGCAAGCGGCGGATGATGTCGGTGAGTCTGCACGACCGCATCGGCGGCACCCCGGCGATGGTCGAGGCCATGGAGCGCTTCATCCGGTACGCCCAGTCGCATTCGAAGGTGAGTTTCATGCGCAAGGATCAGATCGCGCAGATCGTGCTGACCGAAAAAAATCCCCTGATCGATAACACTGAAGCGCTCTACAACCAGTAAACGTGCCGAAAGCAGCCCTCTTCACAGCGCTTTGAGGGCTGCCCGCTCACCCAAAGTCATCGTACGACGCCCTGTTGACTTTTCCGGAAAACCTCGCAAATATCCGCAACCATGTTGTACGACGACGTATAACAAATAATAAAAACAACAAATGAAACAGGGAGCGTCACAGTGAGCACACTCGTCTGCAATTCCGTCCGCACGTCCCGTTTTTCTATCCCCCGCCCGCGTTCCACCCTGAGCCTGATCGGCTGCGGCAGTCTCGCCCTAGCCTTGCCGATGAGCGCCGATGCCGAGGGCTTCCTCGAAGACAGCAAAGCCACGCTGAACCTGCGCAACGCCTACTTCAACCGCAACTTCGTCAACCCGAACTATCCGCAGGGCAAGGCCGAAGAGTGGACGCAGAACTTCATTCTCGACGCCAAATCCGGTTTTACCCAGGGCACCGTCGGCTTTGGCCTGGACGTGCTGGGTATGTATTCGCAGAAGCTTGATGGCGGCAAAGGCACGGGCGGTACGCAGCTGCTGCCGATTCACGATGACGGACGCCCGGCGGACAATTTCGGGCGACTGGGTGTTGCGCTCAAGGCCAAGGTGTCGAAGACCGAACTGAAGGTGGGTGAATGGATGCCGGTGTTGCCCATCCTGCGCTCGGACGATGGTCGCTCCCTGCCCCAGACCTTTCGTGGCGGCCAGATCACCTCTACCGAAATCAATGGCCTGACCCTTTACGGCGGGCAGTTCCGTGGCAACAGCCCACGCAACGATGCCAGCATGGAAGACATGTCGATGAACGGCCGCGGCGCCTTCACCTCCGACCGTTTCAACTTTGGCGGCGGCGAATACACCTTCAACGACAAACGCACGCTTGTCGGTCTGTGGTACGCCGAACTCAGCGACATCTACCAACAACAGTACTTCAACCTCAGCCACAGCCAGCCGCTGGGCGACTGGACGCTGGGCGCCAACCTCGGTTTCTTCACCGGCAAGGAAGATGGCAGCGCCCAGGCCGGCGACCTCGACAACAAAACCGCTTTCGCCATGCTCTCGGCCCGGTACGGCGAAAACACGTTCTACATCGGCCTGCAAAAACTCAGTGGCGACGATGCCTGGATGCGCGTCAACGGCACCAGCGGCGGCACCCTGGCCAACGACAGCTACAACGCCAGCTACGACAACGCGCAGGAGCGTTCCTGGCAGATCCGCCACGACTACAACTTCGTGGTCCTCGGCGTCCCCGGGCTGACGCTGATGAACCGCTACATCAGCGGTGACAACGTGCACACCGGCACCATCACCGACGGCAAGGAATGGGGGCGCGAGTCGGAGCTGGCCTACACAGTGCAGAGCGGTCCGCTGAAAAACCTCAACGTCAAATGGCGCAACGCGACGATTCGCCGGGACTTCAGCACCAATGAATTCGACGAGAACCGGATCTTCATCAGTTACCCGATTTCGTTGTTGTAAACCCTGGCATGGGGTGAACGGAGGGTGAATCGGCCTTCCGTCACTTACACCGAAAGTCGCGTTGACAAGTTCCGGAAACCCTACCGATACTTCAGCGCAGTCATACGACAACCTACAACAAACCTAATAACAACGTGTAAGGGATTGCCATGACGTCCACCTCCACCGCCCCAACTCCGTTCAATCGCCTGCTGCTGACCGGCGCCGCCGGTGGCCTGGGCAAAGTCCTGCGTGAACGTCTGCGCCCGTATGCCAACGTGCTGCGCCTGTCGGACATCGCCGCCCTCGCCCCGGCCATCGATGACCGCGAAGAAATCGTGCTCTGCGACCTCGCCGACAAAGCTGCCGTGCATCAGCTGGTCGAAGGCGTGGATGCGATCCTGCACTTCGGTGGCGTCTCGGTGGAGCGCCCCTTCGAAGAAATCCTCGGCGCCAACATCTGCGGCGTATTCCATATCTATGAAGCGGCACGCCGACACGGTGTGAAACGGGTGATTTTCGCCAGCTCCAACCATGTCATCGGCTTCTACAAACAGAACGAACACCTCGACGCCAGCTCTGCTCGCCGCCCCGACGGCTACTACGGTCTGTCCAAGTCCTACGGCGAAGACATGGCCAGTTTCTACTTCGATCGCTATGGCATCGAAACTGTCAGCATCCGCATCGGCTCGTCGTTTCCCGAACCACAGAACCGCCGAATGATGCACACCTGGCTGAGCTTCGACGATCTCACCCAACTGCTCGAACGTTCGCTGTACACCCCCAACGTCGGCCACACCGTGGTTTATGGCATGTCCGCCAACAAGGATGTGTGGTGGGACAACCGCTTCGCCAGTCACCTCGGTTTCGAGGCCAAAGACACCTCCGAAGTGTTTCGCGACAAGGTCGAGGCGCAGCCCATGCCGGCAGCCGATGACCCGGCGCGGATCTACCAGGGCGGAGCCTTCGTTGCGGCCGGCCCGTTCGGCGATTGATCGCTGCGCTTGTCCGTCTCCAAAAGCACAAACCAAGGGAATGAGTATGCAAGCCGAATTGATCGTCGACGCCCGCAACGCTGTGGGTGAAAGCCCGGTCTGGGTGCCACAGGAAAACGCCTTGTACTGGGTCGATATCCCCAACGGTGGCCTGCAGCGCTGGAACGCCGACACTGGCCATGTTCACGCCTGGAAGGCGCCCGAGATGCTCGCCTGCCTCGCCCGACACAGTCGCGGCGGCTGGGTGGCCGGCATGGAGAGCGGATTCTTTCACCTGCAACCGCATGCCGATGGCAGCCTCGACAGCGACCTGCTCGGCCCGGTGGAACACAACCGCCAGGACATGCGCCTGAACGACGGTCGCTGCGACCGCCAGGGTCGGTTCTGGGCCGGCAGCATGGTGCTGAACATGGGTCTGAATCTGTCCGAGGGCCGGCTCTATCGTTACGGTGCCGGGCAAACAGGCGTGATCGAGGCACAGCTTGATGGCTTCATCGTGCCCAACGGCCTGGGCTTCAGCCCGGACGGCAAAACCATGTACCTGTCGGACTCGCACCCGAACGTCCAACTGATCTGGGCTTTCGACTACGACACCGAGACAGGCACACCCTCCAACCGGCGGGTGTTCGTGGACATGAACCATTTTTACGGCCGCCCCGACGGCGCAGCCGTGGATGCCGATGGCTGCTACTGGATCTGCGCCAACGACGTCGGCCTGATCCATCGTTTTACCCCCGACGGTCGCCTTGACCGCTCGCTGCAGGTACCGGTTAAAAAACCCACCATGTGCGCCTTCGGCGGCAGCCGGATGGACACCTTGTTCGTGACTTCGATTCGCCCCGGCGACGACCAGGATCCGCAGTCCCTGGCCGGTGGCGTGTTCGCCCTCAACCCCGGCGTCAAAGGCCTGCCGGAGCCAATGTTCGACGATTTGCTGTAACCCGCCCTTGCTGCATTGCTGTGCCTTGAACACAAAAATAACAAGACTGGAGAACCCCTCATGGACTTCAAACGCACGTTGCTCGCCGTCGCCCTCCCCCTCGCGCTCACCTTCGGCAGCGCGGCCCAGGCGCTGGAAATCAAATTCGCCGACATCCACCCCGCCGGGTATCCGACCGTGGTCGCCGAAGAACAGTTGGGCAAGACCCTGGTTGCCGAAAGTGACGGCAAGCTGACCTTCAAGATGTTCCCCGGCGGTGTACTCGGCTCGGAAAAGGAAGTGGTCGAACAGGCCCAGGTCGGCGCCATCCAGATGGCCCGCGTCAGCCTCGGGATCGTCGGCCCTGTGGTGCCGGACGTGAACGTGTTCAACATGCCGTTCGTGTTCCGTGACCAGGCGCACATGCGCAAAATCATCGACGGTGAAATCGGTGACGAGATCCTCGACAAGATCACCAACTCCGAATTCAACCTCGTGGCGCTGGCGTGGATGGATGGCGGCACGCGCAACATCTACACCAAGAAACCGGTGCGCAGCCTGGCGGACCTCAAGGGCATGAAAATCCGCGTGCAGGGCAACCCGATGTTCATCGAAACCATCAACGCCATGGGCGGCAACGGTATTGCCATGGACACCGGCGAAATCTTCAGTGCCCTGCAGACCGGCGTCATCGATGGCGCGGAAAACAATCCGCCGACCCTGCTTGAACACAACCACTACCAGAACGCCAAGTTCTACAGCCTGACCGGGCACCTGATCCTGCCCGAGCCCATCGTGATGTCGAAAATCACCTGGGAAAAACTCAGCCCCGATCAGCAGACCCTAGTGAAAAAAGCCGCCAAGGCTGCGCAGGCCCAGGAGCGCACGCTGTGGGACGCCAAGTCGGCCAGCAGTGAAGAGAAACTCAAGGCCGCCGGCGTCGAGTTCATCACCGTCGACAAGAAACCCTTCTACGAGGCCACCGCTTCGATCCGCGAAAAATACGGCGCGCCCTACGTCGACCTGATCAAACGCATCGAAGCCGTTCAGTAACCTCCCTGCCCTCAATACAAGGCCCGGCAGCGCTGGCGTCGCTCGGCGCTCACGCCTGCCCGGTTACGGTGGAACCCGATGAAGAATTTGCTGCTGCGCATCAATGACCGGATCTACATGGCCTGCATCTGGGTCGCCGGTCTGTCGGTGCTGACCATTTCCCTGATCATTCCCTGGGGCGTGTTCGCCCGTTACGTCCTCGGCACCGGCTCAAGCTGGCCGGAGCCCACCGCCATCCTGCTGATGATGGTCTTCACCTTCATCGGCGCCGCCGCCAGCTATCGCGCCGGCGCTCACATGGCGGTGGCGATGGTCACCGACCGCCTGCAACCGAACATGCGTCGAACCATGAGCATCGTTTCCCAAGTGCTCATGGGCACCATCTGCCTGTTCATGACCATCTGGGGCACCAAGCTCTGCCTGTCAACGTGGAACCAGTTCATGAGCGCCCTGCCGACATTGCGCGTCGGCATCACCTACATGCCGATCCCGATTGGCGGCGCGCTGACGCTGATTTTCGTGCTGGAAAAACTCTTGCTCGGCGATCAAAGCAATCGCCGCGTGGTGCGGTTCGACCTGGTTGAAGAAAACGAAGGGGCTGCCTGATGGACGCATTGATTCTGCTGGGCAGTTTTATCGCACTGATCCTGATCGGCATGCCGGTTGCCTATGCGCTCGGGCTGTCGGCGCTGATTGGCGCGTGGTGGATCGACATCCCGTTCCAGGCCCTGATGATTCAGGTGGCGGGCGGGGTGAACAAATTCTCGCTGCTGGCGATTCCATTCTTCGTGCTCGCCGGCGCGATCATGGCCGAGGGCGGCATGTCGCGGCGACTGGTTGCGTTCGCCGGGGTCCTGGTGGGCTTCGTGCGTGGCGGGCTGTCGCTGGTCAACATCATGGCCTCGACCTTTTTCGGTGCGATTTCCGGCTCGTCGGTGGCCGATACCGCGTCGGTGGGTTCGGTACTGATCCCGGAAATGGAGCGCAAGGGTTATCCCCGGGACTTCTCCACGGCAGTGACCGTCAGTGGTTCGGTGCAGGCCTTGCTGACTCCGCCGAGTCACAACTCGGTGCTCTACTCGCTGGCCGCCGGCGGCACTGTGTCCATCGCTTCGCTGTTCATGGCGGGTGTCGTGCCGGGCCTGCTGATGAGCGCGTGCCTGATGGTGCTGTGCCTGATCTTCGCGCGCAAACGCGACTATCCCAAAGGCGAAGTGATCCCGATGCGCGAAGCCTTGAAGATCTGCGGCGAAGCGCTGTGGGGGCTGATGGCGATGGTGATCATTCTCGGCGGAATTCTCTCGGGGATCTTCACGGCCACCGAGTCGGCGGCCATCGCCGTGCTGTGGTCGTTTTTCGTCACCATGTTCATCTACCGCGACTACAAATGGAGCGAACTGCCGAAACTGATGCATCGCACGGTGCGCACCATTTCCATCGTGATGATCCTGATCGGCTTCGCCGCCAGCTTCGGCTACATCATGACCCTGATGCAGATCCCGGCGAAAATCACCACGCTGTTCCTGACCCTGTCCGACAACCGCTACGTGATCCTGATGTGCATCAACGTCATGCTGCTGTTGCTCGGCACCGTGATGGACATGGCACCGCTGATCCTGATCCTTACGCCGATCCTGATGCCGGTGATCCTCGGTATCGGCGTCGACCCGGTGCAGTTCGGCATGATCATGCTGGTCAACCTCGGTATCGGCCTGATAACCCCGCCGGTGGGCGCCGTGCTATTCGTCGGTTCGGCGGTGGGCAAGGTCAGCATCGAAAGCACCGTGAAGGCGCTGCTGCCGTTCTATGCGGTGCTGTTCCTGGTGCTGATGCTGGTGACCTACGTTCCGGCACTGTCGCTGTGGTTACCGCACCTGGTGTTGTAACGCGATCGCTGTGGCGAGGGCGCCTGCTCCCTCGTCACAGACTTCATATCAAGCCCGCAGCAACATGTAAGCCGCAACCACCAGGCACACACTGGCAAACCCCACCTGCAACGTCCTCGCCGGTACTCGCGCGCAAAGTTGGCGACCGATGATCATGCCGATGATGCTCGCCACAATGAACGCAGCACCCAGTCGATCTATCCGCACGCCCGCGTGGAACGCGCCGATCACGCCGATGGCGGAAATCAGGCTGATGACCATCAGTGAAGTGGCAACGATCCCGCGCATCTGTACATCGGTCAGTTGCTTGAACGCCGGCACGATCAGAAACCCGCCGCCCACCCCCAGCAACCCGGACACCACACCGGTGACAGCGCCCAGTGCCGCAAGGGTCGCGGTGCATTTGGCGGTCCAGTCGAAACGGCCGGTCTGTTCATTGAGCATGCAGTTCTTCTGGCCCCAACTGGCGTGGCCATGGTCGCTCGGGCCCTCCTGCTGGCGTTCGCGACGCAGCATGCGCCACGCCACCATCACCATCAGCAGGCTGAACAGAATCATCAAAACCTTTTCCGGCAACTGATGGGCGAAGTAGATGCCCACCGGCGAAAACACCGCGCCGAGCGCCGCAATCAGCAGCGCCGCGCGATAACGCACCAGACCATGGCGCAAACCATCAATCGCGCCGACTGCCGCCGCGCTGCCCACTGCAAACAACGCCACCGGCGCCGCTTGCGTCATCGTCCAGCCCAGCCCCAGCACCAGCGCCGGCACGGCGAGAATCCCGCCGCCGGCCCCGGTCAGACCAAGGACCAATCCCATCACCACGCCAAACAGACTTGCCAGCAACATAGAGTGTTCTCAGTCGACCCTGGACAGACGCGTCAGCCATTCGCGGCCCTTGAGCATGCCGTTCCAGTAGAACCACGGCAGCAGCGTCGCCTTCAGCCACCACGCGGAGCGGCGCGGCACGGTCGGGTCGAGGGGAAAGGTCGGCAGCAGTTTTCCGCCATAGCCGAACTCGGCGAGGATCACCTTGCCCTTCTCCACCGTCAGCGGGCAGGAACCGTAGCCGTCGTACTTCAGCGGCAGTGCCAGATCCTTGCGCAGGGCGAGAAGGTTTTCCGCCACCACCACGACTTGCTTACGCACTGCCGCGGCGGTTTTCGCATGGGTGGTGCCGCAGATATCGCCCAGGGCAAACACATCGGGATAACGCGGATGTTGCAGCGTGTGCGGGTTGACCTCGCACCAGCCGCTGGCGTCGGCCAACCGACTCTGCGCGATGAAATCCGGCGAAACCTGCGGCGGGACGACGTGCAGCAGATCGAAAGTCTTGGCCTGACGGGTGACGTTGCCGTCCGCATCCTTGACGTCGAACCAGGCAGTTTTCGCCGGGCCGTCGACCTTCACCAGATTGGAATTGAACGCCAGCCGCGCGTTGTATTTTTCGATGTACTTCATCAGCGGCGGCACGAAGGTCGGGACGCCGAACAATGCGGCGCCGGCCAGATTGAACTCGACCTCGACCTTGCTCAGCACGTTGCGCTTGAGCCAGTGATCGCAGGACAGGTACAGCGCCTTCTGCGGCGCGCCGGCGCACTTGATCGGGATTGGCGGCTGGGTGAACAGGGCTTTGCCGCCGCGCAGTTTCTGCACCTGATCCCAGGTGTATTGCGCGTGCTGATAGCTGTAGTTGGAAGTGACGCCGTGCTGGCCGAGGCTGTCCTGCAGGCCTTCGATCTTCTCCCACGCCAGGCGCAGGCCGGGGCAGACGATCAGGTTCTGATAGGTGATGGTGCGTTGATCGTTGAGGGTGAGACGGCGCTGGTCGGGGTCGATGCCGGTCACTGCCGCCTGAATCCAGGTGGCCTGGCGCGGCATCACTTTGTTCATCGGTCGGGCGGTGTCTTTGGCGTCATAGGCGCCACCGCCGACCAGCGTCCACGCCGGTTGGTAGTAATGCAGGGTGCTCGGCTCGATCACCGTGATTTTCAGGCCGGGATCGCGCTTGAGCAGGCTCGCGACAAAACCGATACCGGCAGTGCCGCCGCCGATGACCACGATGTCCGCACTGATGGATGGGCCCCAGTGTTGATCGTTCATTGTTTGTTCCTTATGGCTGCACGCAAGGATAGCCGGGACTATTGCGCCCAGCTTTTGAGCACGGCTCCGCAGTAGAGTCCGGAAAGGGTTTTCATCACCTGGATCACTTCGTGACTGGCGAGACCGTAAAAAATGTACTTGCCTTCACGACGAGTCGCGACCAGCCCTTCATCACGCAGGATGCCCAGTTGCTGGGACAGGGTCGGCTGACGCACGCCGGTCATTTTCTCCAGCTCGCCGACGTTGCGCTCGCCCTGGGTCAACTGGCACAGGATCAGCAGCCGATCCTCATTGGCCAAGGCCTTGAGCAAAGAACAGGCCTTGGAAGCCGAGGCGCGCAGTTGCGCCACTTCACATTCGGTCAGACTGGATTGCATTTGCAGGATGCCTTCAACGTCACTTAAGCTGCGGACATTATGTGTTTACATAAAGTGTTGCAACCCACTACTGATTTTTCGTCCTCTGCCACAGGTTCATGTCCATGCCCGCGTTGATTGAAGCCTTTCTCGACCCCGCCTCCTCGACCTACAGCTACGTGGTCTACGAAGCCGACGGTGGGCAATGCGCGATCGTCGATCCGGTGCTCGATTACGACGGTGCCGCCGGCCGCACCTGCACGCTGCAAGCCGACCGGATCATCGCGTTCGTGCGCGAACATCGACTGCAGGTGCAATGGCTGCTGGAAACCCACGCCCATGCCGACCACCTCTCCGCCGCGCCTTACCTGCGCCGGGAACTGGGGGGCAAGATCGCCATTGGCGAATCCATCAGCAAAGTGCAGGACGTATTCAAAGCGCTGTTCAATCTGGAGCCGGAGTTTCGTGTCGATGGATCGCAGTTCGATCATCTGTTCACGCCGAACGAGTCATTCAGGATCGGCAATCTCAAGGCCACCGCCCTGCACGTCCCCGGCCACACCCCGGCGGACATGGCCTACTTGATCGATGGCGAACAGATTCTGGTCGGCGACACGCTGTTCATGCCCGACGTCGGCACCGCTCGTTGCGACTTTCCCGGCGGCAACGCCCATCAATTGTTCAATTCGATTCACAAGCTGCTGGCCTTCCCCGCCAGCGTGAAGCTTTACGTCTGCCACGACTACCCGCCGCAAGGCCGTGACTCGCAGTGCCAGACCACTGTAGGCGAACAGCGCAAAAGCAATATCCATGTGCATGACGGCATCGATGAAGCCACGTTCGTTGAAATGCGCACACGGCGGGACGCGGGGTTGGGAATGCCGACGCTGTTGCTGCCGGCGATTCAAGTCAACGTCCGGGCAGGAAACCTGCCGCCGGCGGAAGGCAATGGCGTTGTCTACCTGAAGATTCCCATCAACTCCGTGTAAGAAAAAAACACTAAGGGAACCCGAAACAAGGGGATTCGTACCTGTCACGTCGGACCCCATGAACTGGGCGTAATCTCGGCCAGAAGGCAGACTTCATGGAGTAATCAACCCATGGAGATTTGGCAATATGGATATTCGCCGCAACCACCGGGATCTGTCCCGAGAGGAAAAGGCCGCCTTCATCAACGCGGTCCTGAGGCTGAAAAACAACGTGAACAGCGTACTGCGTCCCGGCCAGCAAAGCCGTTACGACGATTTTGTACAGATCCACAAGAATTCAATGGGACGAGGTAATCCTCTTGTTCCCAATCCGCATCGCAGCCCCCTGTTCTATCCGTGGCACCGTGTGCTGATCCGCCAGTTCGAGTTGGCGCTGCAGGCCGCGGCTGATGACCCTCGCATCACCCTGCCCTACTGGAACTGGCAACTCGGCGGCGCCGACAATCCGTTCACTTCGGACTTCATGGGCGGCAACGGTGACACTACCCAAAACATGCTGGTAACAACCGGGCCCTTTTCCAGTACACAGTCGTCATTCATTGTCTCCGTATGGGACGAGGGGTTCGGTAACGCCGGGGTGCGCCGCAATCTCGGCGCTGCGGGTGCCTTGCCGTCACCAGAAACCGTCATTTCGGCGCTGAACAGAACGTCGTACTGGATGGAGCCGGGCGGTTGGGAAAACGTCTCCGAGCGCGAACTGCACAATCAGGTACATGCCTGGATCGGGGGCAACATGATGGAAGCATCGTCCCCCAACGACCCGATATTCTTCCTGCATCATTGCTATCTGGATCTGCTCTGGGAGCGGTGGAAGAAGCTGCATCCGAACGTCCCCTCCTTCACGCAGGACGACCTGAATCACTCGACACTGGTCTTTCACCCGGAAAACGAACCCGCTCCCTGGCCTCAGAGCTTTACCGTTCAGCAGACACTTGTTACCGAAGACCTGGAATATCGCTATGAATACCTGTGAACTGCATCGCGCTCAGTTACCCAGCGTCAAGCCATTCGCCGGCAACGGCAACGCCGTCTTGTAGCGCACCTGCTTGAGCGCAAAACTTGACCGGATGTTGGCCACGCCCGGCACCTTGGTCAGAAAGTCCATCATGAAGCGTTCGAGCGACTGGATGGTCGGCACCAGCACCCGGATCAGATAGTCCGGGTCGCCGGCCATCAGGTAGCACTCCATGACCTCAGGGCGATCGGAAATCGCCTCTTCAAAATGCTGCAGCGCTTCCTCTACCTGTTTCTCGAGACTGACGTGGATGAACACGTTGACGTGCAGCCCCAGCAGGTCGGCATCCAGCAGGGTCACCTGCTCGCGGATCAGCCCCAGCTCTTCCATTGCCTTGACCCGGTTGAAGCACGGCGTCGGCGACAGATTGACCGAACGGGCCAGGTCGGCGTTGGTGATACGCGCGTTCTCCTGAAGGCTGTTGAGTATGCCGATATCGGTACGGTCCAGTTTGCGCATGAGACAAAACCACCTGTTTTTTATGTTTATGCAGAATTTCTATCTGCAAATGATCTTCAGCGCAACGAAACAGAGAGAAATATTCTTCTTGCCCGGGCCTATGATTGTTGTAGGACAAGATTTCTTTTATCGAAGAATGACTGCCAGCTCACTACAAGAAATTCACAAGATCGAGCGTAGAAGCCATGACCCAAGCGTATGAACCGCTGCGTCTGCACGTCCCTGAACCCTCGGGCCGCCCAGGCTGCAAAACCGATTTCTCCTACCTGCATCTGACCGATGCCGGCACGGTGCGCAAACCTTCCATCGACGTTGAACCGGCCGACACCGCCGACCTGGCCCGTGGCCTGATCCGCGTGCTCGACGACCAGGGCAACGCCCTCGGCCCATGGGCTGAAAACGTGCCGGTCGAGATCCTGCGCAAAGGCATGCGTGCCATGCTCAAGACCCGGATCTACGACAACCGCATGGTGGTCGCCCAGCGTCAGAAAAAAATGTCGTTCTACATGCAGAGCCTCGGCGAAGAAGCCATCGGCAGCGCCCAGGCCCTGGCCTTGAACATCGACGACATGTGCTTCCCGACCTACCGCCAGCAAAGCATTCTGATGGCCCGCGACGTACCGCTGGTCGACCTGATCTGCCAACTGCTGTCCAACGAGCGCGATCCGCTCAAGGGCCGTCAGTTGCCGATCATGTACTCGGTCAAGGATGCGGGTTTCTTCACCATTTCCGGCAACCTCGCCACCCAATTCATTCAGGGCGTGGGCTGGGGCATGGCCTCGGCGATCAAGGGCGACACCAAAATCGCCTCGGCCTGGATCGGTGACGGCGCCACCGCCGAATCGGACTTCCACACCGCCCTCACCTTCGCTCACGTCTATCGGGCGCCAGTGATCCTCAACGTGGTCAACAACCAGTGGGCGATCTCGACCTTCCAGGCCATCGCCGGTGGTGAAGCCACCACCTTCGCCGGACGCGGCGTCGGTTGCGGCATCGCTTCGCTGCGGGTTGACGGCAACGACTTCTACGCGGTCTACGCCGCCTCCGCCTGGGCTGCCGAACGCGCGCGCCGCGGCCTCGGCCCGACCATGATCGAATGGGTCACCTACCGCGCCGGCCCGCACTCGACCTCCGACGATCCATCCAAATACCGTCCTGCCGACGACTGGAGCCACTTCCCGCTGGGCGACCCGATTGCCCGCCTGAAACAGCACCTGATCAAGGTCGGCCACTGGTCGGAAGAGGAGCACGCCGCCGTCAGCGCCGAGCTCGAAGCCGAAGTGATTGCCGCACAGAAACAGGCCGAACAGTACGGCACCCTCGCCGGCGGCCAGATTCCAAGCGCCGCGACCATGTTCGAAGACGTCTACAAAGAGATGCCGGAGCACTTGAAGCGCCAGCGTCAGCAGTTGGGGATCTGACATGAACGATCACAACAACAATATTCAGTTGGAAACCGCCATGACCACGACCACCATGACCATGATCCAGGCCCTGCGCTCGGCCATGGATGTGATGCTTGAGCGTGACGACAACGTGGTGGTGTTCGGCCAGGACGTCGGTTACTTCGGCGGCGTGTTCCGTTGCACCGAAGGCTTGCAGACCAAGTACGGCACCTCGCGGGTGTTCGATGCGCCGATCTCCGAAAGCGGTATCGTCGGCGTCGCGGTGGGCATGGGCGCTTATGGCTTGCGTCCGGTGGCCGAGATCCAGTTCGCCGACTACGTGTACCCGGCGTCCGACCAGATCATTTCCGAAGCCGCCCGCTTGCGTTATCGCTCGGCCGGCGAGTTCACCGCCCCGATGACCCTGCGCATGCCGTGCGGCGGCGGCATCTACGGCGGCCAGACCCACAGCCAGAGCATCGAGGCGATGTTCACTCAGGTCTGCGGCCTGCGCACTGTCATGCCGTCCAACCCGTATGACGCCAAAGGCCTGCTGATCGCCTCCATCGAAAACGATGACCCGGTGATCTTCCTCGAGCCGAAACGCCTGTACAACGGCCCGTTCGATGGCCATCACGACCGCCCGGTAACCCCGTGGTCGAAACACCCGCAAGCCCAGGTGCCAGATGGTTACTACACCGTGCCATTGGACGTTGCCGCCATCACTCGTCCGGGCAAGGACGTGACCGTGCTGACCTACGGCACCACCGTGTACGTGTCGCAAGTCGCCGCCGAAGAATCCGGCGTGGACGCCGAAGTCATCGACCTGCGCAGCCTGTGGCCGCTGGATCTGGAAACCATCGTCAAATCCGTTAAGAAGACCGGCCGTTGCGTCGTGGTTCACGAAGCCACCCGCACCTGCGGTTTCGGCGCCGAACTGGTGTCGCTGGTGCAAGAGCATTGCTTCCACCACCTGGAGGCGCCGATCGAACGCGTCACCGGTTGGGACACCCCCTACCCGCACGCGCAGGAGTGGGCGTATTTCCCTGGGCCGTCCCGAGTGGGCGCGGCGCTGAAACGGGTCATGGAGGTCTGAATGGGCACGCACGTTATCAAGATGCCGGACATCGGCGAAGGCATCGCAGAAGTAGAACTGTCACAGTGGCACGTGAAGGTTGGCGATCTGGTCGTTGAGGATCAGGTGCTGGCGGATGTGATGACCGACAAGGCGATGGTCGACATTCCGTCGCCGGTCCACGGCAAGGTGATTGCGCTGGGTGGTCAGCCGGGTGAAGTGATGGCGGTCGGCAGTATCCTGATCAGCATCGAGGTTGAAGGTGCTGGCAATCTGAAGGAGTCGGACAAACCGGCGCCTGTTGCGGCGAAAGAAACACCTGTCGCACCTAAAGTTGAAGCTGTCGTTGAAAGCAAACCCGCCGCGCCGCGTACGGCTCCGGTTTGCCAAGGCCCGATGGTCGCTCGCGAAGCCGATGAACGCCCGCTGGCCTCGCCGGCCGTGCGCAAACACGCGCTGGATCTGGGCATTCAATTGCGTCTGGTGCGCGGCTCCGGCCCGGCAGGTCGCATATTGCACGAAGACCTCGACGCCTATCTGGCGCAAGGTCAGTCGAACGCTTCGGCGCCGGTCGCCGCCGCGTACGCCCAACGTAACGACGAAGAACAGATTCAAGTGATCGGCATGCGCCGCAAGATTGCCCAGCGCATGCAGGACGCGACTCAGCGCGCTGCGCACTTCAGTTATGTCGAGGAAATCGACGTCACCGCAATTGAAGAACTGCGTGCCCACCTGAACGAAAAACACGGTGCCAGTCGTGGCAAGCTGACCTTGCTGCCGTTTCTGGTGCGTGCACTGGTCGTCGCACTGCGCGACTTCCCGCAGATGAACGCCCGTTACGACGACGAAGCCCAGGTCATCACCCGCCTCGGCGCGGTGCATGTCGGCGTCGCCACCCAAAGCGATGTCGGCCTGATGGTGCCGGTGGTGCGTCACGCCGAAGCGCGCAGCCTGTGGGACAGCGCGGCGGAAATCTCCCGCCTCGCCACCGCTGCGCGCAATGGCAAGGCCAGCCGCGATGAACTGTCCGGCTCGACCATCACCCTGACCAGCCTCGGCGCCCTTGGCGGCATCGTCAGCACCCCGGTGCTGAACCTGCCTGAAGTCGCGATCGTCGGCGTCAACAAAATCGTCGAACGCCCAATGGTCGTCAAAGGCCAGGTGGTGATCCGCAAGATGATGAACCTCTCCAGCTCCTTCGATCACCGCGTGGTCGACGGCATGGACGCGGCGCTCTTCATCCAGGCCATTCGTGGTCTGCTCGAACAACCCGCGACCCTGTTTGTGGAGTGACGCAATGCAAACTCTGAACACCACGCTGCTGATCATCGGCGGTGGCCCCGGCGGTTACGTGACGGCCATTCGCGCCGGGCAACTGGGCATTTCGACCATTCTGGTCGAGGGCGAATCGCTGGGCGGCACCTGCCTGAACATCGGCTGCATTCCGTCGAAAGCGCTGATCCATGTGGCCGAGCAGTTTCACCAGACGCAACATCACAATCAGCATTCGGCACTGGGCATTAGCGTTTCGGCGCCGACCCTCGACATCACCAAGAGCGTCGAGTGGAAGGACGGCATCGTCGATCGCCTGACCACCGGCGTCGCCGCGTTGCTGAAGAAGCACAAGGTTCAGGTCATCAATGGCTGGGCCAAGGTCATCGACGGCAAGACCGTGGAAGTCGGCGATACCCGCATCCAGTGCGAGCATCTGGTGCTGGCCACCGGCTCGAAAAGCGTCAACCTGCCGATCCTGCCGATTGGCGAGCCGATCATTTCGTCGACCGAAGCGTTGGCACCGAAGTCGGTTCCGAAACGCTTGATCGTGGTCGGCGGTGGTTACATCGGTCTGGAGCTGGGCATTGCCTATCGCAAGCTCGGCGCCGAGGTCAGTGTGGTAGAGGCGCAGGATCGCATTCTGCCGGCCTACGATGCCGAACTGACACAACCGGTGCACGACGCGCTGAAGCAACTGGGCGTGAAGTTGTACCTGAAACACAGCGTACTGGGCTTCGACGGTACGTTGCAGGTGCGCGATCCGAACGGCGACACCCTGAACCTTGAAACCGATCAGGTGCTGGTGGCTGTCGGTCGCAAACCCAATACTCAGGGCTGGAACCTTGAAGCGCTGAACCTGGACATGAACGGCTCGGCGATCAAGATCGACAGCCGCTGCCAGACCAGCATGCGCAACGTCTACGCCATCGGCGACCTGAGCGGCGAGCCGATGCTGGCCCACCGCGCCATGGCCCAAGGCGAGATGGTTGCCGAGCTGATCAGCGGCAAGACCCGCGAATTCAACCCGACCGCCATTGCAGCCGTGTGCTTTACCGACCCGGAACTGGTGGTGGTCGGCAAGACCCCAGACGAAGTCAAAGCGGCAGGACTGGACTGCATCGTGTCGAACTTCCCGTTCGCGGCCAATGGCCGGGCGATGACCCTGGAATCGAAAACCGGCTTCGTGCGGGTGGTCGCTCGTCGGGACAACCATGTGATTGTCGGTTGGCAGGCGGTGGGTGTCGGGGTCTCCGAACTGTCGACTGCGTTCGCGCAAAGCCTGGAAATGGGTGCGCGACTGGAAGACATCGGTGGCACCATCCATGCGCACCCGACCCTGGGTGAAGCGGTGCAGGAAGCGGCGTTGCGTGCGCTTGGGCACGCGCTGCACCTGTAAAAACCCGACACGGGGGAGTTTTTTCATAAGCAGGCTAATAAATCTGCTGCTCCCCCCATCGCCCGGGCTGCGAAACCGCTCAAGAATGAAGTATTGTTGTGCCCATCCAAAAAAACGTCAGAAGCCTTGAACCGCTTCGGCGGTTGTTCAGTGATAGAGGGTGTCATGGGTAACGAAAGCATCAACTGGGACAAGCTGGGTTTTGACTACATCAAGACCGACAAACGCTATCTGTCGTACTTTCGCAACGGCGAGTGGGACAAAGGCACCCTGACCGAAGACAACGTGCTGCACATCAGCGAAGGCTCCACTGCCCTTCACTATGGCCAGCAATGCTTCGAAGGCCTGAAGGCCTATCGTTGCAAGGACGGCTCGATCAACCTGTTCCGTCCGGACCAGAACGCCGCGCGCATGCAACGCAGCTGCGCCCGCCTGCTGATGCCACATGTCTCCACCGAGCAGTTCATCGAAGCATGCAAGCAAGTGGTTCGCGCCAACGAGCGCTTCATCCCGCCTTACGGCACCGGCGGCGCGCTGTACCTGCGTCCGTTCGTGATCGGCGTGGGTGACAACATCGGCGTGCGTACCGCACCTGAGTTCATCTTCTCGGTGTTCGCGATCCCGGTCGGCGCCTACTTCAAGGGCGGCCTGACCCCGCACAACTTCCAGATCTCCACCTTCGACCGCGCCGCGCCACAAGGCACCGGTGCCGCCAAGGTCGGTGGCAACTACGCTGCCAGCCTGATGCCGGGCTCCCAGGCCAAGAAAGCGCACTTCGCTGACGCCATCTACCTGGATCCGCTGACCCACAAAAAGATCGAGGAAGTCGGTTCGGCCAACTTCTTCGGGATCACTCACGACAACAAATTCGTGACCCCGAACTCGCCGTCAGTACTGCCGGGTATCACCCGTCTGTCGCTGATCGAACTGGCCAAGTCCCGCCTGGGCCTGGAAGTGGTCGAAGGTGATGTGTTCATCGACAAGCTGTCGGACTTCAAAGAGGCCGGTGCTTGCGGTACTGCTGCGGTGATCACCCCGATCGGCGGCATCAGCTACAACGACCACCTGCACGTGTTCCACAGCGAAACCGAAGTCGGCCCGGTCACCCAGAAGCTCTACAAAGAGCTGACCGGCGTACAGACTGGCGACGTCGAAGCGCCAGCAGGCTGGATCGTCAAGGTTTGATCTGACGGCCAGATGCACAAAAGCCCCCATCGAGTGATCGATGGGGGCTTTTTTATTCGTTTGGCTCGGTGGCCTTCATGGCAATCCGCTTGCCCGCGCGACCGGCAATCCCGCTCGCCTGTCCGTTCTGCTGCTTGCCCATGCGCGCCTGGGTAATCAATCCGGGAATCAGCTCTCCTTCCGGCAGGTTCTTCCAGAACCGCGTCGGCAAATGCCCCTGCATGACTTTCTCGTTCAAACGCGCCGGGTTGAAGATGTGGCTGTAGTACGTCAGCCACAAGTCACCGTGGGGATCGTCGACGTTCTGCGCCAGTTGCTGCCACTCCAGCGGACACTGACGTTCATGGATCAGTTGTTCACCATCGTAATAAACCCCGTCGCGGGGCGTGGCGATCAGCCAGCGATGCCGGCCCATGCGCCCGATGAAGTGTTCGCTGGCGCTGTGCAGAATGTCATGGGCCGGTTCGTGCCATGCGACGTATTTCGGGCCCGGCAATTCTGGCGGGCGCTCGATGAAACGCACGAACGCATGCAGATGATGGGCTTCGCGCTGCACCTGCTTGATCCGCCGCTGTAACTCGCTGCCCAATTTGTCGCCGGCCATCATTGCCGTGCGATCACCATGGCTGACCCGCCACAGCACTTCATACAACAGACTCCAGCGCTGATCGCCACGGTAGCGTGACGCTTGCTCCAGGGTGTCGAGCAACGCACGGGGAATCCGTGCCTGAAACGGGCCCTGCCCTTCCGGCACCGACACGTCACTGGCGAACAGATCGCTCACGCCTTCCGACACCCAGCTCACCAGACTCGGGTCGACTTCATGGCTGAGCAACCAGCGCGCCTGCTGGCGCCAGGTGTCGAACAGGTCGTCGCAATCGAGGTTGATCATCCCCATAGCCCCATCTGCTGCGGCATCGGTCGGTCGCGCAACTGCTGATAAAGCATCTGGCTAGTGACCTCCGCCTGCTGCGGGTGGTAATCACTGGTAATGATGAACGGTTTGGCTTTGGCCAGCACACAGCGCATGCGCGCCACGTCTTCGTAGCGAATGCGCCGCTGCCGGCGCAGCTCCACCAGACGTTCGGTGGTGCGCAGGCCGATGCCGGGAATGCGCGAGATCAGCGCCGGTTCAGCGCGATTGAGGTCCAGCGGAAACACCTCACGATTCTGCAGCGCCCAGGCCAGTTTCGGGTCGATGTCCAACGCCAGATTACCCGGCCCCTGAAGCAACTCACCAGCGCTGTAGCCATAACTGCGCAACAGGAAATCCGCCTGATACAAGCGGTGCTCGCGCATCAGCGGCGGTGCGGCCAACGGCACGCTTTTCGGGCTGTCGGGAATCGGGCTGAAGGCCGAGTAATAGACCCGGCGCAGATGGAAGTTGCCGTAGAGCGCCTGCGCGCTGTGCAGGATGGTGCTGTCGTCGGTGTCATCGGCACCTACGATCATCTGCGTGCTCTGCCCGGCCGGGGCGAACTTCGGAGCGCGGGGTTCGTTAAGCACCGTCTGCACGCCGGTGTAGATGGTATTCATCGCCTGCTTGATCGAACCGATGTGCTTCTCCGGCGCCAGGGTTTGCAGGCTGGCATCGGTGGGCAATTCGATGTTGACGCTCAAGCGGTCGGCATAACGCCCGGCCTCTTCGATCAACGCGGGATCCGCATCAGGGATGGTCTTGAGATGAATATAGCCACGGAATTCATGCTCTTCGCGCAGCAGCTTCGCGACACGCACCAGTTGCTCCATGGTGTAGTCCGCCGAGCGAATGATCCCCGAGCTGAGGAACAACCCGCTGACGCAGTTGCGCCGGTAGAAATCCAGGGTCAACGTCACCACTTCCTCGGGCGTGAAACGCGCACGCGGTACGTCGCTGGAGCGGCGATTGACGCAGTATTGGCAGTCGTAAAGGCAGAAGTTGGTCAGCAGAATCTTGAGCAGAGACACGCAACGCCCGTCCGGCGTGTAGCTGTGGCAGATGCCCATACCATCGGTCGAGCCCAGCCCGCTCTTGCCCTCGGAACTGCGCTTCGGCGCGCCACTGCTGGCGCAGGAGGCGTCGTACTTGGCGGCGTCGGCGAGGATGCTGAGCTTGTCGATGATTTGCATGGCACGGACTCGATACTGTTCGCATATACAGTATAGACAGCGATTGGCTCATACAAGGTGCAATGCAGCTCTTCGTCGGAATGTCGCACCGCAGGAGTCAGGTCAATTTGACTCAGCAGCAGTCAGATTGACTCGACTCCACAAGCGTCATTATGACTATCAACCCTGCGCAGCCCTTGATATTAAAGGCTGTCCAGCATGGCCCGAAAATTGACTGGCTCCCGGTAGCCATTTGGCTGAAGACCAAAAACGGGAGTCGAACATGGATCATGTTTTTCAGGGCAAGCTTGCCGTCATCACCGGTGCCAGTTCAGGCATAGGCCTGGCCGCTACCGAGCGTCTGCTGGATCAGGGCGCGCGCGTATTGGCCATGTCGCGAAAACTCGGCCCACTGGCCGAACTGCTTGAGCGGTATCCGCAGCAACTGGTCTGGCATCCCGGCGATGTCACTCAAGCCTCTGACCTTGCCGCCCTGGCCAACCAGGCTGCACGCCTCGGCCCGGTGAGTTTCGTGTTGCCCAATGCCGGTATCGCAGAACTCGCCGACGGGCTCGACAGCTCGGCGTTCGATCGCCAATGGGCAGTGAACGGCGCCGGCGCCCTGAACACCTTGGCCGCCCTGCGCCCGCACCTTGCAGACAAGGCGTCAGTGGTGTTCATCGGTACGTTTCTGGCCGGCATCAGCTTCGCCGGACTGTCCGCCTATATCGCGTCAAAAGCAGCATTGATCGCCCACGCCCGAACCCTCGCGGTCGAGCTGGCACCCCACGGCGTGCGCATCAATTGCGTCTCCCCCGGCCCGACCGCGACGCCGATCTGGTCAACGCTGGGCCTGAGTGACGAAGCGCTCGGCGACGTGGCCCAAGACGTCAACAAACGGCTATTGGGCGGACAATTCCTCGAACCTGCGGCAGTGGCCGACGTCATTCTTTTTCAGTTGGGCAATGGCGCACGCGGCGTCATCGGTCAGGACTGGGTGGTCGATAGTGGATACACCCTGAGCTAACGCACATGCACCGATCCGGGCGTGGATTCCGTCAACTGGCGACCTGACGAATCCCGCCCGGACTCGAGCAAAACCAGACCCCAGCGCGATAACAATTCTCGGCGCCCCTGCACCGTCAACGTCAGTGCGCGACTGTCCAGATCCTGCGTCACCCATCTACGCTTCAACGCCGTCTGCAATAACGCGGCCCCGAGCGAGCCGCCCAGATGTGGCCGACGCATGCTCCAGTCCAGACACGGGCAGGCGAACCGTCGGCGCAGCGTCGACAGATCCTTGACCTCAATGCCCAAGCCTTCAAACATCGCCTCGCCGCTTTCACTGAGGCGATAAACCTGCTCATCGGTTTCCACCAGCCATCCCGCCTCGAGCAAGCGGTCATGCAGCAACACCGCCAGCGTGCCGGCCATGTGGTCGTAGCAGGTGCGGGCAAATTGCAGGCGATCCGGCGTGTGCGGTTTGAAGGTCGGCGCGGGGTTTTGGCCGATCACCATCAGCGCTTCCAGCGCCTGGGCCACGCGCTTGTCGGCGAGGCTGTAATAACGGTGGCGGCCCTGCACATGCAGGCGCACCAAGGCCAGATCCTTGAGCTTGGCCAGGTGCGCACTGGCGGTCGAGGCGCTGACGTCGGCGAGGGTCGCCAGCTCCGTGGCGGTGCGGGCGTGGCCGTCCATCAGCGAACACAGCATTTTGGTCCGCGCCGGTTCCGCGATGGCGGCGGCCACTTGCGAGACGCCGATGTCTTGATGTTCTGCGTGCATATTTCGCTCCCGGACGAATCATCGCCCTCAAGGACTGGAGATAGTAGCAACACTTTCCCCACCGACAAGGATGCGATCCATGGACCCGATCTTCGCTGCAACTCACGCCGATCCCTATCCCTATTACGCCGAACTGCGCACGACGGGCGGGCTGACTTTTCATCACGGACTGAAACTGTGGGTGGCCAGCAGCGCCCGGGCGGCGTGCGCGGTGCTGGCGCATCCGGATTGCCGGGTGCGTCCGGTGCAGGAGCCGGTGCCCAAAGCCATCGCCGATGGCATGGCGGGCAAGGTGTTCGGCCAGTTGATGCGCATGAATGACGGAGAAGCTCAGCGCTGCCCGCGCTCAGCCATCGAGCCGCCGTTGGGGTTGATTGATCGGGAAGAAGTCAGCGCGCTGGTGTCCGCGCGGCTGATCACAAACGATGCCGACGGCCTATATAAAGCCATGTTTCGCGGCCCGGTGTGCGTGGTTGCATCGCTGCTCGGATTCACCCCGGCGCAGGCACGCGTAATCAGTGAACTGACGGCGGATTTCGCGGCGTGTCTGTCGCCGTTGAGCAATGACCTGCAACTGGCGGCAGCCCATCGGGCGGCGGAACAATTGCGCGGGTACTTCATTGAATTGCTGGCGGATCCGAACCCGTTTCTCGCCGACATCCAACAGCGTTTTGTCGGCGAGGAGGATGTGCTGCTCGCCAACCTGATCGGCCTCTGTTCGCAGACGTTCGAGGCCACTGCCGGGTTGATTGGCAACGCGCTGGTGGCGTTGCAGCGGCAGCCTGAATTACACAATGCGTCCTTAGATTCGCTGCTCGCCGAAGTCCAGCGTTTCGATCCCTCGGTACAGAACACTCGCCGTTTTGTGGCGAACAGCTGCGAAATCGACGGCGTGCGGCTGGAAGCCGGCGACGTGATTCTGGTGCTGCTGGCCTCGGCCAATCGCGATCCGGCACTCAATGAAAACCCGGATCGTTTTATGCCGGATCGCCCGAATCGCCGCAGCTTCACGTTTGGCAGCGGTCGGCATCAATGTCCCGGACAAATGCTGGCGATGACGATCGCCCGCGCCACGCTCACTGAAATCCTCGCCCGCGACATCGATCCGGGGCGACTCGCGTGGCACTACCAGCCTTCGTTGAATGGGAGAGTTCCGATGTTCAGCGAGGTGCATGTTTAAGTACCGCAGCAATCAATCATCAGGTGGCCCATTCCAGGGATGCAGGCAACTGGAAACAGAGGTCTACTTCCAGTTTTGCGGCCGCCGACAGGTTGACCAGCGCATCCAGCGAGAACTTGTCGATTTTGCCGTTGAGTACGTCGTTGAGACGCGGCTGAGTGATGCCAAGACGCTTGGCCGCCTCCTTTTGGGGAAGCTCCCACGCACGAATCGTTTCGCAAAGCGTGCGCATCAGTTTGGCCCGCAGACGCATGTTGGCCGCTTCCTGCGGCGTGTCTTCCAGTGCGTCCCAGATGCTTGAGAAACGCTGGGGGGATTTTGATGATCCTTCATGGATTAACATGTTCCTGGCATTTGAATGTGCCACGCAGGCTATATCGAAACCGATATAAATCAAGCTCGAAGTGGCTTATTAAATATTCGGTATCACAAAGAGGATGTTTACAAGCAAGCACGCTTCACAGGCCGGCGGCGACCTCTTATGTGAGCCATAAAGCCTGACAAATGAAGCATCATTTTGCCCTCATCCGCGAGGCTACATCGCCTTGCGCCTTTGCCTACAACTACGCCAGAATCCGCCGGCTTGTGCGGTTTTGAGGGCGTCGGTAACTTGGTCCGCGTCACTGAATGGTCAGTGATCGGGTTTAGTCGCTCGATGATTTCTCAAAACTTTACATGTGCTCCAGACAGTCAGGTGACCTTCATCTGCACTCTATGGCGGCTGTGTGCAGGGCACCCTCGGGTGCGCCGGTTTTGGGAAGTCGCCGGTCGACTAACCTGCGTACAGCTGCCACCTTTTCGTTTAGTCGCGAGGTGGTGTCGGCATCACTTTGAGGCTTTCCCGAATGTTCAAATACGTCCCCGATCCACCCGAAACAGACAAACCCAGCGAATCCGATCCGGCCTCGCCCTACGCCTCCGCCGATTCCAGAAAACTCCACGAAGCCGCCGAGCGCGCCCTCGACCATTACCTGAAACCCACCGCCCCGAAACAACACTGCCCCGGCCGCATGTTCCTCGTCGCCCCCGACCTGGATCAGCATGCCCTGCTGGCCCACGCCTGCGAATCGATGACTTCGGCCAGCGTGATGCTCAGCGACTTCGCCGCGCTGCTGGACCCGCCCTACCGCAGCACCGTGCTGGGCATCGCCCAAGTGGTGATGTGTGGCGAACTCGCGGTGAACCGGGCGCTGGACACTCTCGATGCCACGACCTGAGGAACACCCATGGAAAGCAAATCCGATGCACACATCGTCGCCGCCCTGATCTCCATCGGCCTCAACGAGAAAGACAGCCAATGGGCCCAGAAAGCCTGTCTGCTATTGCTCGAGAGCGAACGAAAATCCATCGTCAGCGCCGCCCTCACCGCCCTCGTCCAGATTGCCCGCGACCATGGCGAACTGGACCGCAACCGCCTGCTGCCGGCACTCGCCAGCGTAAAACGCAGATTCCCAAGCCTGACCGGCACGGTTGCCGCGACGCTGGATGAGATGGCAATGGCTGCGTAATAACCTGCGCACAAGGCAAGAAAAACCCGCTGTCTCCGTGAAGGGAGGCAGCGGGTTTTTAAGACTTCAGCGATGAAACGGGCAATCAATCCTCCCGCGTCAAAACCTCAAGCAACTCAATCTCAAACACCAGATTCGAATTCGGCGGAATCTTGCCCATCGTCCGTTCGCCGTAACCCAGATGCGCCGGCACCAGCAGCTTGCGCTTGCCGCCCACCTGCATCCCCATAATCCCCTGATCCCAACCCTTGATCACACGGCCCGTACCGATCACACACTGAAACGGCTTGCCCCGGCTCCAGGACGAATCGAATTCGGTGCCGTCTTCCAGCCAACCGGTGTATTGGGTGGTGATCAACGCGCCTTTGACGGCGGCTTTTCCGTCACCGGGCTGAAGATCGATTATCTGCAGTTCATCATTCATAACATTCGCTCTATTGTTCCGCTGGCCGCCGTTTTCCCAGAAATGCCGGCCATTGGCAACCGTTTGACCCAAGGTTGCCGCTGTTTCCGGTGTTGACCGCGAATGAGGATTGTGTGGCGGACAGGCGCTGAGTCATGACCACGCTGACTGAGTTTCAGCGCTCGGGCGTACCGAATACAACGCCATTAAAGGTATGCGTGCAGCACTGGCACGTAGGCGTCATGTCTTCGGCTTTCAGGGCTGGATTGACGATTTGCAGGCGCTTGTTCTCATCGACGTATAACCCACTGTAGATGCTGGACTCACCCACCCCCACCACATCCCTTCGCTCGTGTTCATGCAGAGCGACCATCCAGAACACCGGTTCCTGCCGATCCAGCCGCGACACGGCTTCACTGAAAATCTCGTCCCAATCACCGCCGACACGCGACAACAGAAAGCGAAACAACGGCGTGTAATCGTAGCCATGGTGCTTGATGCCATGCATCGAACCGCGTGTAGCCTCGCTGTGGATTTCAGACTTGGTGTTTCGTTGATGCCGGTAATGCCCGCCCGGGTTGTTGCGCCAAACGTTGTGGGCGGTGGTGTTTTCTTTGCGATAAAGGGGTTTCTTGTCCAACGATTTGCTCCTGACATCCAGTCACTCGAAACGCCCCTCGCGTTTTACCGGAACGGCGCTCGAATGCAATCAACCGTCCATGGCCAATTGTTGCTTGAGGTCAGCGCTCCACCGGCTGAATCGCCACAATCGTCCCGTTGGTAATCATCACCATCACGTACTTGTCATTGATCTGCACCCACTGCGCCTGTGGCTCTGGTTGTTTGAGGCCTTTCTGTTTCCAGTTTTTGATGGCTTTTTCGCTGCGCTGGTAGATATCCGGGGCGCGGTCGTTGACGTTCAGTTCGCGGTTTCCGGTCGGTGATTGCTCAACAGTGTCGTTCGAGGTTTGCGCCGCTTGAACGAGGGGGCTGATCCCGGCGATGCCGGCGACGAGTGCCAGGCTGGCGATTAGGGTCTTGTTGTTCATCGGTGAACCTCCTGAGATTTGTGATACCTGAACTCCGACTGCGGGGTTCTGGAATCATTCCTTGTTTTTTGATGGCGCTGAGCCGGAGATTGTAGTCGCCAGTCATGACGCTATCGCTGGCAAGCCAGCTCCCACAACGATCTCGATTGATCTGCATAGCACATCAATCCATGCCAACAATGCAATTAACAAATCGATCCCTGCGCGCCACTATCCGCCCCAATAAGAACCGTGCGCCGCCTCCCCGTCGCGCACGTCATAAAAGCGGTGGAGTACTTTTCTATGACAGCCTCAATCCCACACGGCGGCTCGCGGGCCGGCGCCATTTTCCGGGTGACCTCGGGTAACTTCCTCGAACAGTTCGACTTCTTTCTGTTCGGCTTCTACGCCACGCAGATCGCGGCGGTGTTCTTTCCGGCGAGCAGTGAGTTCGCGTCCCTGATGATGACTTTCGCAGTGTTCGGCGCAGGCTTTTTGATGCGTCCGCTGGGGGCTATCGTGCTCGGCGCGTACATCGATGACGTCGGTCGTCGCAAAGGTTTGATCGTCACCCTGTCGATCATGGCCAGCGGCACGATACTGATTGTGCTGGTGCCCGGATATGAAACCATCGGCCTGTTTGCCCCGGCGCTGGTGTTGATCGGACGGCTGCTGCAGGGCTTCTCCGCCGGTGCCGAACTGGGCGGGGTTTCGGTGTATCTCTCGGAGATCGCCACACCCGGTCGCAAAGGCTTTTTCACGGCCTGGCAGTCGGCCAGTCAGCAGGTGGCCATCGTCGTCGCCGCAGCGCTGGGTTATGGCTTGAACCAGTGGATGGCGCCGCAAGCCGTCGCCGATTGGGGCTGGCGGATTCCGTTTTTCGTCGGCTGCATGATCGTGCCGTTCATCTTCTTTCTGCGGCGCAATCTCGCGGAAACCGAAGAGTTCGCCGCTCGCAAACATCGCCCGAGCATGAAGGAAGTGTTCCGCACCCTCGGTCAGAACTGGGGCGTGGTACTGGGCGGGATGCTGATGGTCGCCCTGACCACCACCGCGTTTTACTTGATTACCGTGTACGCACCGACCTTCGGCAAAACCGTGCTGCACCTGAGCACTTCCGATGCGTTGCTGGTGACGCTGCTGGTGGGTGTTTCCAACTTCTTCTGGCTGCCGATTGGCGGTGCATTGTCCGATCGCGTCGGCCGCCGTCCGGTGCTGATCGCCATGGCGCTGCTGGCTCTGGCTACCACGTATCCGGCGCTGTCGTATCTGGTGCAGGCGCCTAGCTTCAGCCACATGCTGCTGTCGCTGTTGTGGCTGTCGTTTATCTACGGCCTGTACAACGGCGCAATGATTCCGGCCCTGACCGAGATCATGCCGGTGGAAGTGCGGGTGGCCGGTTTCTCCCTGGCCTATAGCCTCGCCACTGCCGTGTTCGGCGGGTTCACCCCGGCAATGTCGACCTTCCTGATTGAGTACACCGGCGACAAAGCCGCACCGGGTTACTGGATGAGCATCGGCGCACTGTGTGCATTGTGCGCCACGCTTTATCTGTATCGCCGGGCCGGCGGTCGTCTGCAACCTGTTACTGCCTGAGAACATCACCATGAAAAAACTGTTTACCGTTTCAGCCCTGCTCGCCGGTCTTGCGTTCAACGTTGCGGCCCAGGCCGAAGAACTGCGGGTCATGACCTCCGGCGGTTTCACCGCCGCCTACAAGATCCTCGGGCCGAAATTCGCCGCCGCCACCGGCAACACGCTGGACACCCAACTCGGTCCGTCAATGGGCAAGGCCCCCGAAGCGATCCCCAACCGCCTCGCCCGTGGTGAAAAGGCCGACGTGGTGATCATGGTCGGTTACGCCCTCGACGATTTGATCAAGCAAGGCAAGGTCGACCCGGCTTCGCGTGTGGAACTGGCGGATTCGCGAATCGGCCTGGTGGTGCGCGAAGGCGCGCCGAAGCCGGACATCAGCAACGTCGATGCCCTGAAGAAAACCCTGCTGGATGCAAAATCGGTGGCCTACTCCGACAGCGCCAGCGGCGTGTACATCGAGCAGCAGTTGTTCAAGAAACTCGGCATCGAAGATCAGCTGAAACCCAAGGCGAAGATGATCCCGAAAATCCCGGTGGGCTCGGTGGTCGCCACTGGCGACTATCAACTGGGCTTCCAGCAGGTCAGCGAATTGCTGCCGGTGCCGGGAGTGAGTTTTGTGGCAAAGATTCCTGAATCGGTGCAGTCGGTAACCCGATTTGCAGCGGGGATTCCGGTGGGTGCGCAGCATCCACAGGAAGCCAAGGCGTTGCTCGCTTATCTGGCCGCACCTGCCGCCCAGGCCGACGTGCAGGCCACCGGGCTCGACTCGGTCAAGCGCTGACGGTCGGCGGCTGGACTTTCATCTCCACCACCAGCCGCTCCAACTCCAATGCCGCCGGGGTCAGCGTACGACCCCGGCGTTTGATGATGCCGACGCTGCGCATCACTTGCGGATCGGTCAGCGGTACCCGCGTCAGGATCGGATGATCCGCCGCCGGCATCGCCATCAATGGCACCGCTGCCACACCCAACCCCGCTTCCACCAGACCAATCATGGTTGTCACATGCCGCGTCTCGCAGATGCTCGGGCGCTGCGGCACCACTTTGGCCAGGGCCTGATCCAGCAGAAAACGGTTGCCCGAGGTTTTGTCGAGCGAGATGTAATCCTGCCGGTAGAACTCGTCCCAGGTCACGCTGCTACGCCCGGCCAGCGGATGATCGCGGCGACAGGCAACAACGTAGCTCTCCTGCACCAGCGGTTCGAAATCCACGCCCGCCTCCTGGGTGCCCATGAAACTCAGACCGAAATCCGCCTCGCCGTTGACCACCGCGCTCAGCACGTCGTGGGCGCTGGAATCGAGGACTTTGACTTTGATTCGCGGGAACTGCTGGTGATAGCGCGCGACCACGCTCGGCATGAAGTAATACGCCGCCGACGGCACGCAGGCAACGGTTACGTGGCCCTGCCGATTCGAGGCGACTTCGCTGATGCCCAGCAACGCCACGTCCAGATCGTCGAGCAAACGTTCGACGCTGGGCATGAAACCGCGTCCGGCCTGGGTCAGGCTGACCTTGCGCGTGGTGCGCTCGAACAACTTCACGCCGAGGGCGTCTTCGAGCTTTTCGATGCGCCGGCTCAGTGCCGGTTGCGACAGGCGCACGGTGTCGGCGGCCTTGCGGAAACTGCCCTGCTCGACCACCGCGCGAAAGGCTTGCAGGTCGTTGAGGTCGAAGTTGATGGCCATGGAAGACTCGAAAGGAATTGATTCGCTGAGGCTATAAATGTAACCAATTGATGCAAATTATTACAGAAGCACATCTGCTCAAGCATGTGCTGCCCTGGAGTGTTCACATAGCCTGGGATCATCTCAGTCTCCCTTGTGGGAGTGGGCTTGCTCGCGAAGAAGTCGTGTCAGGCAACTAGTCTGCGGAATGACACACCGCCTTCGCGAGCAAGCCCGCTCCCACATCAGGATCTGCGGTGGATCTTGAATCGTTGCAACCTTTATCCTTGTCGCCCCCCCGCCGTACCGTGTTACTGGAGTTCCGCTCATGCCCCATGAAGGCAATCTGTTACAAGCCGCCGTCGTCTTTCTCTTCGCCGCCGTGCTTACCGTTCCCCTGGCCAAGCGCCTGCAACTGGGCGCGGTGCTCGGTTATCTGTTTGCCGGGGTGATCATCGGCCCGTCGGTGCTGGGCCTGATCGGTAATCCGCAAAGTGTCAGCCACATTTCGGAACTGGGCGTGGTGTTGTTGCTGTTCATCATCGGTCTTGAGCTGTCGCCGCGACGTTTGTGGGTGATGCGCAAATCGGTGTTCGGCGTGGGTCTGGCGCAGGTGCTGCTGACCGGTTCGGTGATCGGGGTGCTGGCGTTGTCGGTGTTCGGCCAGCCGCTGAACAGCGCGATTGTCTTGGGCCTCGGTCTGGCGCTGTCGTCCACCGCGTTCGGCTTGCAAAGCCTCGCCGAGCGAAAGGAACTGACCAGCCCCCACGGTCGTCTGGCGTTTGCGATTCTGCTGTTCCAGGACATCGCCGCGATCCCGCTGATCGCCCTGGTGCCGATGCTCGCGGGGGTCGATCACCACACCAGCACCGCCGACGACGTGCGCCACAGTTTGCAGGTGCTCGGCGGCATCGCGGTGGTGGTGATCGGTGGACGTTACCTGTTGCGGCCAGTGTTCCGCATCGTAGCGAAAACCGGTCTGCCGGAAGTCTCCACCGCCACCGCGTTGCTGGTGGTGATCGGCACGGCGTGGCTGATGGACATGGTCGGTGTGTCAATGGCGTTGGGCGCGTTTCTTGCGGGCCTGCTGCTGGCGGATTCGGAATATCGCCATGAGCTGGAAGCGCAGATCGAGCCGTTCAAGGGCCTGCTGCTGGGGTTGTTTTTCATCAGCGTCGGCATGGGCGCCAACCTCAGTCTGCTGCTCAGCGCGCCGATCGCGGTGCTGGGGCTGACGCTGCTGCTGATCGCCCTGAAGTTGCCGCTGTTGTTTGTGGTCGGGCGTCTGGCCGGCGGGTTGAACAAGGTCAGCGCGATTCGCCTCGGCATCGTGCTGGCGGCGGGCGGTGAATTTGCGTTTGTGGTGTTCAAGATCGGTCGCGATCAGGGGCTGTTCGAACCGCGTCTGTACGATCTGCTGGTGCTGACCATCACCCTGTCGATGGCGGTCACGCCGTTGTTGCTGTTGATTTGCGCACGGCTGGTCAGCCCGAAGGTGCAACCGGTGGAAGTCCCCGAGAAATTCCGCCAGATCGAAACCGAAACCCCACGAGTGGTGATCGCCGGTATGGGCCGGATGGGTCAGATCGTGGCGCGGATTCTGCGGGCGCAGAACATCAAGTTCGTGGCGCTGGATACCTCGGTGGAGACTATCGAACTGTCGCGCAGTTTTGGTGGCGTGCCGGTGTTCTACGGTGACCCGATGCGTCCGGAAATCCTTAGTGCGGCCAAGGCCGGGGAAGCGGAGTATTTCGTGATTGCCACGGACGATCCGGAAACCAACATCAAGACCGCCGAGATCGTGCGCAAGCTCTACCCGCACATGAAGATCATCGCCCGCGCGCGTAACCGGCAGCATGTGCATCGGTTGGTGGATGTGGGGGCCGATCCGATCCGGGAGACCTACTACTCAAGCCTGGAAATGAGCCGTCGCACCCTGGTTGGCCTCGGCTTGACCCAGGCCCAGGCCGATGCGCGGATCAAGCGCTTCAAGCACCATGACGAACAGGTGCTCGAGGCGCAACACGCGGTGTACGACGACGCGGCCAAAGTCCTGCAGACCGCCCAGGAAGCGCGGGCGGAACTGGCCCGGTTGTTCGAGTCGGATCAACTGGAAGAACAATCGGGCCAGTCCTGAAGGTTGCAGAGTTCCAAATGTGGGAGCCAGCCTGCTGGCGATTGCGACAGCTCGGCCACCATCAAGGGTGGCTGAACCGGCCTCATCGCCAGCAGGCTGGCTCCCACAAGTTCAGGCCATCTCCAGCGCCCGCTCTTCCTGCACGGGCGCCACCGCAAACCGATCCGCCAGAAACGGCGTGATGTCCAGCGGCAGCGGTTCATCGTTGACCAGTTTGTCCAGCAACACCCCGGTGATCGCCGACGTCAGCACCCCGGTGCGGAAATGCCCGCAGGCGTTGAGATACCCCTCCACCCCGGCCATCGGCCCGAGAATCGGCAATTCGTCCGGCGAACCCGGCCGCAATCCGGCCCAGGTACGCTTGAGGTTGATGTCCGCCAATTCCGGCAAGCAACGCACGGCGCCCTGTACCAGCCCGGCGATTTCCGGCCAGGTGGTGGTGACGTCGAAGCCCTTGTCCTCGGTGGTGCTGCCGATCAGGATTTCGCCGTTGTCCTTCTGCGCCATGTAGCAATCGCTGGTGGTCAGGCAACCGTTGAGGATTTTCGGCAGGCGCTCGGTCAGCAGGATCTGGCCTTTCACCGGTTTCACCGGAATCCGGATGCCTGTGGCCCACTCGCTCAAGTCCGCTGCCCACGCGCCCGCTGCGTTGATCAGGGTCTTGCAGTGAAACACCCCGGCTTCAGCCGTCTGCACCCCGGTCACCCGCGTGCCGTGATGCAACACGCCAGTGACGTTGGTGTTGACGAACATGTCCACGCCATTCTGCCGGGCGCCTTCGGTGTAGGCGTCGGCCAGGCGGAACGGGCTGACCTGATGGTCGCAGAGAAACTCCAGCGCCCCGCGCGCTTCATGGCTGACGCTCGGCTCGGACTCGCGCAATGCCGCCTGATCCAGCCAGCGCACCTGATCGGCCAGATGCGGAATGCAGCCGACGATATGCTCGGCGTACAACCGGTCTTCATCGTCATAGATCACGAACTTGAGCCCGGTCCTTTCGAACTTGAAATCCATCCCGTGGTTGTCGCGCAGCTCGCGGTGCAACGCCGGGTACAACGCATTGGACTGCAAGGCGAAATCGAAAAATGACGGCGGCAGAATGTGCGGCGTGCTGGCGTCCACCGCCACCGCCGCGCCCTGGGTTTCGCGCTTGCGGTTGGCCGACATCATGCGGAAGAAAATCACCCCGCAGCCCAGCCCCACCGACTCGCCGATGGCCCACAAACCACCGGCCGAAGCGCGGGTCGCGTTGCCGGGGCGCTTAGCGTCGATCAGTGCAACCTTCAGGCCTTTGCGCTTGGACAATTGATAGGCGATGGACGCGCCGATCACACCGCCGCCGGCAATGACCACGTCATAGAACTTACTCATGGGAAACGGCCTCCGTGCCGAGGGACTGGAACGCGGAAAAAGGAATCGGATCGATCGGGAAACGCGGCCGCAGCCAGCCGACATCCTGGCGCCCGGTGGCCTGCCGCAAACGGTCGCTGCAATAGCCGACGCACATCCGCCCCTGGCAGTCGCCCATGCTCACGCGAGTGCGCATTTTCAGGCTGGCGATGTCTTGCACGCCCTGCTCCAGCGCGCGGTCGATGTCGGCGCGGGTCGCGTGTTCGCAACGGCAGATCACCGTGTCGGCCGCCGGCAAGGCGGTCTGCCCGACGCCGCGTTCGGTGTAGCGATCCACCGCTGCGCGGAAACGCACGATGGCTTTGAGTTTGCCCAAGTAGCGATCGCGACGGACGCGCGCCAGCTCTTCTTCCAGCACGCCGCGTTGCAGCAGGATCGAAGTGGCAGCGATCTTGCCGGCGAGCATCGCCGCTTCGCCGCCGCGAATCCCGCCCATGTCACCGGCCAGGTGCACGTGGGGCTCGCTGCTTTGTTGCCAGATGTTGGCATTGGCGCGCAGGTAACCGTCGTCGCTGAAGCCGTGATCCAGGCCCATTTGCTGACTCAGTTGCGTACGCGGAATGAAGCCGTAACCGACCGCCAGCGTCTTCGCTTCGAAGCGCTCAACGCGGCTCATGTCCGGCTCCCACGTCGCCGAATATGGCGCCACGCTGACGCTTTTCAGTTCGCCTTCGCCATGCGCTTTGACCACGCCCCAGCCGTAGTGCATCGGGATGCCGTGCAGTTTCAGATAGGCGAGCATGCTCAAGCCATCGAGGAACAGCTGCGGCTTGTTGAGCAGCGCCAGACTTTCCTTGGCGATCTTGCCGAACGCGCAGGCCTCGTAGACCCCTGCCACACTCACGCCCGACGCGTGCAACTGGGTCGCCACCAACGGCAACAACGGCCCGGTGCCGGCGATCACCACCGGACCCTGCGGTTTGACCACGCCGCTTTTGATCTGCAATTGCAGGCCGCCGAGCATGATTACGCCAGGCAGCGTCCAGCCAGGAAACGGCACGCTGCGCTCGTGGCAACCGGCGGCCAGCAGCAACTGTGGGTAGGCGATTTCGTGCAGACGCTCGTCGCCGTCCAGCACCACCAGCGAGCGCGTGCCTTCGGCGCCGACCACGCGATGGTTGAGGCGCACGTCGATCAGCCCGGACTGCTCCTGGAAATCGCCGTGCAGTTTGCCCAGCGCCTCGGCATAGCGCGGCCCCAGGTAATCCAGCTGCACACCATCACGCAGCGGCCCGCGATAGACCACGCCACCGAGGCGCGAAGCCTCTTCGAGCAAGGTGCAGCGCACCCCGTGCCGGGCCAGTTCGATGGCCGCCGCCATGCCCGCCGGACCACCGCCGACGATTACCGGATTCAGGCTCATACCACCTCCTGCCCGTGAATGCGGTTGACCTGGGTCTCGATCAGCATGCCGTCGCGCACCACAGTCTGGCAGGCGCGGCGCTTGTGCCGACCGTTGATTTTCACCAGGCAGCACTGGCACACGCCCATGCCGCAATAGGCACCGCTGATCTGGTTGTGATCGTTGCGCGCGACCTGGCGCACGCCGAGGGACTGAATGACGCTGAGCACGGTTTCGCCGATAGCGGCGCTGACCGGCTGGCCGTTGATGTGGACAGTCATATCCGCCTGCGTCAAAGGCTGGATATCGAAGGTTCTTTCTAGGCAGTGCATTGCAATGATCATCCGTGAAAAGTTCAGGTGAGGTTGAAACAGCTCCTTGCTGCACTACACCTCGCCGGCTCGTGGGGGTTATCGCTCTCTATCGGGCCGGCAGGCGGGTTTTGCTCGCGCAGCAAAGTGCGCGCAAGCAATGTAGTCGATCCAGCGGCAAGGGCCTGGAAATTTCACGGTAGGGGATATTGCGCCGACGAATATTGATCCAGGCCATGGAAATGACTGGTCGGTTCTGCGCCTTCGGCCCCGCGCAGAAAGCAAAAAGCCGCTTCAACCCGAAGGTGGAAGCGGCCAAGGCATGTGCCTCAAGGAATCAGTGCACGAACAGGGCGATCAGGATGATGATCGGGATCGGTACGCCGAGGAAAAACAGCAGTAGTGAGCGCATGGTGAGTCTCCTTGATTAACGGACTGGCGGCAGCGTGGTCGTGGTGTAGGTTTCGACTTCGACGTACTCGACCGCATCCCGGCGGCGACCGCCGAAGGTGGCCGAGAGGCTGGCGAAGAACGCACCGGCCAGCAGCGCAATGAACATCCACAGCGAAGTCCAGGCGGCGACTTTGGCGGCGGTGTCGGCGGCTTGCTGCGCTTTCACCTTGGCGTCGGCGATTGCCTTCTGGGTGCGGGCGTAGATTTCATCGACCCGACGTTCGGCGTCAGCCTGGGTCAGGTTGGTACGCTGAGCGACCAGTTGGGCGAGGTAGGTACGATCTTCGGCGCTGAGCTGACCGTTGGCCAGGCTCTGGGCGAAGATCCGGGTCACGGTGCCACGGGCCGCGTCATCGCTGACGGCGGCGGGACGATCGTCGCGGAACAGGCTGTCGACGAAGTAGCCGTACTGATCGCCGTCAGTGTTGGCCGCTGCGGTGCCGGCTGCTTGGGTCATCGCACTGGCTGCGCCACCGGCAACACTTGCACCGGCCTGCACGCCGCCGCTGACGATGCTGCTGACCGAACCGACCACCAGCGTCGCGGTGACCAGCGTGGCCACGCACCAGGCGAGGAAGCCATGAGCGGTGTCGCGGAAATACACCTCGTCACCGTGCATGTTGGCCCACTTCACCCGCAGGCGACCGGCGATATAGCCACCGAGCCCCGAGGCAATGATTTGCGTGGCGGCCAGCCAGATGATGGTGGAAATGCCCAGGCCTTTGGCGCTGACGCCCTCCCCGGCCCACGGAGAAACGGCGGAAAAGCCCAGACCGAACCCCAACAGCACCAGAATCAGCGACAGTGCCGCCGCAGCGGCAGCCCCTGCGAAGATCGCGCCCCAGGACACGCCCGAGACGTTGCTCGACTCTCCTTCGTAGGCAGGATAAAACCCATCAGAGGATCTATTCATTGTTGTAGTGCTCCAGGCA
The DNA here is from genome assembly GCF_002112855.1 of Pseudomonas sp. B40(2017). Classification (NCBI taxonomy): domain Bacteria; kingdom Pseudomonadati; phylum Pseudomonadota; class Gammaproteobacteria; order Pseudomonadales; family Pseudomonadaceae; genus Pseudomonas; species Pseudomonas sp. B40(2017). The sequence goes on along the minus strand of NZ_NEIT01000007.1, from coordinate 291,951 downwards.
TGAAAAATGGTGTTACAACTCGTCAACAGAGGAATTGCAGTGACCGTGCCAGTCGCCCACATTAAATAAATCGTTTTAATTCAATAGCTTAAAAAGTCTGAACTTCCTAAGACCATGCAAATTGCAACAACGGGTCGATAACAGCGGGTTTTATGCATTGGCACAAAAGCCCGGCCGTGGCGTTTGTATCCGCTACAACATGAAAGTTAATTTAAAGCGCCCGCGTAAAATCTTGGCAAAATGCTGCCATTGCGTTTGAACAGACCAGCAGGCCCACCATGACTCGCATCCTCACCATCGAAGACGACGCCGTGACCGCCCGGGAAATTGTCGCCGAACTGAGCAGCCACGGCCTCGACGTGGACTGGGTCGACAATGGCCGTGAAGGCCTGGACCGCGCCGTCAGCGGCAACTACGACCTGATCACCCTTGACCGCATGCTGCCGGAGCTTGATGGCCTGGCCATCGTCACCACGCTGCGGACCATGGGCGTGGCGACGCCGATCCTGATGATCAGCGCCCTCTCCGACGTCGACGAGCGCGTGCGTGGCTTGCGCGCCGGCGGCGATGACTACCTCACCAAACCGTTCGCCACCGATGAAATGGCCGCCCGGGTCGAAGTATTGCTGCGTCGCCAGAACAGCAACGGCGCACAACCGACCACGTTGCAGGTGGCGGATCTGCAACTCGACCTGATCAGCCACGAAGCCCGCCGCGCCGAGCAGGTGCTGACGCTGTTGCCGACCGAGTACAAGCTGCTGGAATTCCTGATGCGCAACAGCGGCCAGATCCTGTCGCGGATGATGATTTTCGAGGAGGTCTGGGGCTATCACTTCGACCCTGGCACCAACCTGATCGACGTGCACATCGGCCGCCTGCGCAAGAAGATCGACCCGCCGGGCAATGTCCCGCTGATCCGTACGGTGCGAGGCTCGGGTTATGTCATTGCCGAACCCGTCTGACGGTTGGCGTTCTTCCAGCAGTCGCTTGCTGGCGCTGTACAGTTCGTTGTTCGTGGCCTGGAGCGCGATCCTGATGGGGGTCATGTACTTCGAGGTCTCCGGTTACCTCGACAACCTGGCCAAGCATTCGCTGATGCAACGTCAGCATCTGTTTTCGCACTTTCGCGGCGATCAGCTGGAAGACGCACTCGCCGCCAGCATGACCTTCGACATTCGCGGCATCGACGCCTACGGTCTGTTCGACGCCCAGCATCGCTATCTCGGCGGCGCGTTGCAGAGGATCCCCGAGGGCCTGCCGCTGGACGGCAAGATCCACATGCTCAGCGAATGCGCCGACTCCGACGACCCGACCCTGCCCGCCGACAGCTGCGACGCAGTCGCCACCCCGACCCGCGACGGCCGCTGGCTGGTGCTGCTGCGCGACAACGGTTCGCTGTTCGCGGTGACCAGGATCATTCTGCATGCGTTGCTCTGGGGCGTGTCGCTGACGATTGTGCCGGGGATCATCGGCTGGCATCTGCTGCGTCGGCGGCCGTTGCGACGGATCCGGGCGATCCAGGACAGTGCCCAGTCGATCGTCGCCGGCGACCTGACTCATCGCTTGCCGCTGTCCAATCGCCGCGATGAACTGGACATGCTCGCCGCCATCGTCAACGCCATGCTCGATCGCATCGAGCGCTTGATGAACGAAGTCAAAGGCGTGTGCGACAACATCGCCCATGACCTGCGCACCCCGCTGACCCGTTTGCGTGCGCAGTTGTATCGCATGCAACAACAGGCCGGCGAAGGCTCGCCGGCAGCGGCGCAACTGGATCTGGTGCTGGCCGAGGCCGATACGCTGATGGCGCGGTTTCGCGGTTTATTGAGGATTTCCGAACTGGAGGATCGTCAGCGGCGCTCGGGGTTTGTCGAACTCGATCCGGTGTTGTTGCTGCAGGAACTGCACGAGTTCTATTTGCCGCTGGCCGAAGACGACGAGTTGCGCTTCGAGCTGAACATGCCGGAAACCCTGCCGATGCTGAACGGTGATCGAGCGTTGCTGTTTGAAGCGCTGGCGAACCTGTTGAGCAATTCGATCAAGTTCACCCCGGCCGGTGGCACGGTGGTGTTGCGCGGGGTCAATGATGCGGGGCATACGCGGATCGAGGTGCATGACTCCGGCCCCGGTATTCCCGAGACCGAACGGGAGGCGGTGTTCCAGCGGTTCTACCGCGCCGAGGGCGGGCAGTTGCAGAATGGCTTTGGCCTGGGGCTGTCGATTGTCGCGGCGATCGTCAACCTGCATGGGTTCAGTCTTGAGGTGGGACGCAGTGATCTGGGCGGGGCGAAGCTGGTGCTGGATTGTCGGCAGAGCTTGATTTCACAATCCTGAACTTCATGTATTGCCCATGTGGGAGCCAGCCTGCTGGCGATGGCGGTGTGTCAGTCAATGAATATGAATGATCGACCGTTATCGCTAGCAGGCTAGCTCCCACAAGGGGTTCTTGCAGAAACTCAGGCGGGATAGTTCGCGCGCAGTGCTTCGAGGCCGCCCTGATAGATCCCGCTGAACAACGCCACCACTTCCTCCTCGCTCACGCCCTTGGCCGTGAAGCGTCCCGACCACGTCACCTTCGCGCCCTGCCCCTGGGCTTCAACACGAATCGTCGCCAGATAATCGGTGGCCGGAAACGGTGCCTGCAGAATCGAATAACTGTAGGTTTTGCCCGCGTTATCGAACGTCTCCAGACGCTCGACCACCACGCCACCGTCAGCGGTTTGCAAGGTGCGCACACGCCCGCCTTCACTCAGTTCGCTGTTGGGAATGAACGGCAGCCAGTCCGGCAGGGTGTTGAAGCCGCCAATCAATTGCCAGACCTGATCGGCCGAAGCCGGGATGTCGATCGTTGCTGATGCTGTTGCCATAGATAAAAAGTCTCTCTCGATAAATTCAGATAGTCAGGCTGTCGACCACGCCACCGTCGACCCGCAACGCGGCGCCAGTGGTAGCTGAAGACAGCGGTGAAGCGATGTAGGTGACCAGGTGCGCGACCTCTTCGACATCCGCCACGCGCTGGATGATCGAGCTCGGACGGGCCCGGCGCACAAAGGCGTCAGCCTCGTCCCGCAGGCTGCGGCCAGATTCGGCGGCGGCATCCTTGAGCATCTCCTCGACACCGTCGGTGAAGGTCGGACCGGGCAAAATCGCGTTGACCGTAACCCCGGTGCCAGCCAGACGTTTGGCCAGACCATGGGACACCGCGAGATTGGCGCTTTTGGTCACGCCGTAGTTGATCATGTCGGCCGGAGTGGCCACGCCGGATTCCGAAGACAGGAAGATCACCCGGCCCCAGCCCTGCTCGACCATCGCCGGCACGTAATGCCGCGACAGGCGAACGCCGGAGATCACGTTGATTTCGTAGAAGCGCGTCCACTCATCGTCCGGCGCATCGAAGAAATCCACGGCGTTGTAGATGCCGAGGTTGTTCACCAGGATGTCGGCTTTCGGTTCAGCGGCGAACAGTTTCTGCGCGCCTTCGGCCGTGCCCAGATCCGCCGTCAGACCGCGCAGTTGCGCCCCCGGCACTTTGTCTCGAATGCTTGCCAGCGCCTGTTCGACCTTGGCCGCGTCGCGACCGATCACCACCACCGTGGCGCCCGCCTCGGCCAGCGACTGGCTGATGCCCAAACCGATGCCCGCCGTGCTGCCGCTGACAATCGCCAGTTTTCCGCTCAGATCGATCTTCATGCTTTCACCTCGTCGATGGGTAATGGTGCACGTTCGGACACCAGTTTCGCTTCACGCATGGCCTGCCAGAAGCCGGCCGGAATGACCGCCGACAGCGCCGCCACATCTTCAGCGATGCGCCCCGGTTTGCTCGCGCCGGGAATCACTGCCGCCACGGCCGGATTGGCCAGCGAGAATTGTAGTGCAGCCGCTTTGACATCCACGCCATGGGCCGCGGCGATGCGTTTGATCTGCTCGACCTTCGCCACGATCTCAGGGCTGGCCTTCTGGTATTCGAAGTGCGCGCCGCCGGCCAGGATCCCCGAGCTGTAGGGGCCGCCGACCACGATTTCAACATTCTGCGCCCGCGCCGAATCCATCAAACGCTGCAAGGCACGGTCGTGGTCGAGCAAGGTATAGCGGCCGGCCAGCAGGAGGCCGTCAGGCTGCGCCTCGGTCAGGTCCAGCGTCAACTCGCACGGCTCGACCTTGTTCACGCCCAAGCCCCAACCCTTGATCACGCCTTCTTCACGCAGACGGGTCAGGACTTTGAACGCCCCGGTACGGGCCTGATTGAAGTACTCCAGCCATTGATCGCCGTAGAAATCCTGAGCGATGTCGTGGACCCAGACGATGTCGAGGCGATCGGTTTTCAGACGCTTGAGGCTGTCTTCGATCGAACGCAAGGTGGCGTCGGCGCTGTAGTCGTTGACGATCTTGTTCGGGCGACCGTGTTCGAACACCCCACTTTTCTCGCCCAGATCCCGGGCGGCGGCGTCTTCGACTTCATCGAGAATCAACCGGCCGACTTTGGTGCTGAGCACATAGTCGTCGCGCTTGTAGCGGGACAGTGCTTCGCCGAGGCGGATTTCCGAGAGGCCCGAGCCGTAGAACGGTGCGGTGTCGAAGTAACGCACGCCGGCATCCCACGCTGCGTGCACGGTGGCTTGCGCTTCTTCTTCAGGAATGGCGCGAAACATGTTGCCCAGTGGCGCGGTGCCAAAGCCGAGTTGGCCGGGGAGTTTGTCTTTCAAGCTCATGATGCTGTCCTCGTAGTTCGTGGTCGGTGTTGACCGTTGAGCAGATCCTAGATTGCGCTACTCAGACCGTCCAAGACATAATCCGCAGCACTTGAGTCCCCGAAGGTCTGACATGATCGACATCCGCCAATTGCGCTACTTCGTCGCCGTCGCCGAGGAAGAACACGTCGGCCGCGCCGCCGAGCGCCTGCACATTTCCCAGTCGCCCCTGAGCCGACAGATCGCCCAGCTCGAAGAACGCCTGGGCCTGACCCTGTTCGAACGCAGCCAGCAGCGCATACGCCTGACCCGCGACGGCCAGACCTTTCTCGCCGAAACCCGCGCCCTGCTGACCCACGCCAATCGCCTGGAATCCCTCGGCAAACGCCTGGGCCGTGGCGAAGAAGGCGGCTTGTGCATCGGCTACATCGAAAACGCCATGCACGCCGGGGTGTTGCCCAATGCCTTGCGCGTGCTGCGGGTCGACCGGCCCAACGTGCATGTCGCGCTGTACAACCTGAGTTCCGCCGAACAACTGGAAGGCCTGCGTCAGCGTAGCCTCGATATCGCGCTGGTCAGTGAACCGCCGACGATCGACGATCCCGACCTGCTGGGCTTTCAGGTGCTGGACGACCCGATGCTGCTGGCGCTGCCCGAAGGACACCCGCTGAACCAACTGGCGTCGCTGACCCCGGCGGATCTGGCCGATCAGGAATGGATCGGCGTGCAGCCACGCCAAGGGTCGGACGATGAGTTCGTCAGCGCCTGCATCCGTGCAGGCTTCACCCCGGATGTGCGGATGCAGGCCACCGAGCCGTTTACCGCGCTGGGGCTGGTCGCCTCGGGCCTGGGGATCGCGATGATCCAGAAAGGCCTGAGCCACAACGCACCGCCGGGCGTGGTGCTGCGGGAAGTGCCGTGGCTGGCGTTTACCACGCCGTTGTGGGCGGCTTGGCACCGAGTCAATTTACGGCCGTTGGTGGAGACGTTTCGTAAAGTGTTGACCGGGTCCGATATCTCCGGCGCCTGAAAATCCGCAGGCCCTCACCCTGGCCCTCTCGAAACGTCGGACCGCCCGTAGGGAGAGGGGCCCTATCGAGGGATATTGACGTGATACAACGACCTGAAAAATCTGGTGTGAATCCATAACCAGGTTGATCCGGCACTGAGAGTTGGTCTGGTCTACAGTGAATTTTCCATTCCACTTCACAAGGACGTGAAGCATGCAAAATCGCCCTACCCTCGACCAGCGCCGATTCGCCCGCCGCTTACGCGCCAGCCAGACCGATTGTGAGCAACTGCTCTGGCAGAAGCTGCGAGCACGGCAGGTGGCGGGGCTGAAATTTCGGCGGCAGGTGCCGGTTCCGCCATTCGTGCTGGATTTCTACTGTGTGGAATTGAAGCTGGCGGTAGAGCTGGATGGGGGGCAGCACTTTGAGGAGGCGGGAGAAATTCATGACCGGCGGCGTACGGTTTATCTTCAGCGGCTGGGGATTGAGGTGGTGCGGTTCAGTAACCTGGAGGTGATTCAGCAGATGGGTGAGGTGTTGGAGCAGATTGAGCGGATTGCGGAGAGTTTGAGATCGCGAACCTGATCCGAAAAGCGCCCTCACCCCAGCCCTCTCCCGGAGGGAGAGGGAGCCGATCCGGGGATATTGTCGGAATACATCGACCTGAAAAGTCTGCGGTGAATCCATAATCGATTCGGTATCTCATGTCGATGCCTGGAATCCATAATCGACTCGGTATCTCAGGTCGATGTATCCCTCAAGTCACCTCGGTCGGCCCCCTCTCCCTCCGGGCGGTCCGACGTTTCGGGAGGGCTGGGGTGAGGGCAAGCGGTCTACGCGGAACTCCTGAGCATTCAAGCCCCCTACCGCGCCCACCCCGCCAACAGCTGCGCACTGATACTCACCCCGCCACAAACAATGACCACCACATCATGCGCCCCCGCCAGCGCCGAATGATCAAGGTACGCCACCGCCAGCGAAACCGCGCACGCCGTTGATCCTCCATCCGCCCCTGCCAGCGGCTAAACGCCGGGGATCGTGCCGGGATCTACACTGAACGGAACAGCCCGTGAGGTGCCTATGAAAATGTCTGCGCAAATGACCGTGGTCGCCGTGCTCGCCACCCTCGCCTATCTGGGCCTGGCGATGTGGGGCATCGGTGGCGTGGCGGTGTTTTTTTCTCACGGCGCATTGGTCGTGGTGGCCCTGGCCACGCTGGCCATGGTGGTGGCGTCGCTGTTCACGGAAGTGAATCTGAGCACCGGCGAGCGCGAGGACCGGGCCAATCGCTGGGTGATTCCGGCGTTCGCCGTAATCGGATTGGTCAGTGCCTTTCTGCCGGCTTATTGCGACCGCATCGGCTTTTGGACCATCGGCCGCGAAGGCACCCGTTGGCTGGGAGCGCTGTTGTTTATCGTCGGCGGCGGATTGCGTTTATGGCCGGTGTTTGTGCTGGGCCATCGGTTCAGCGGGTTGGTGGCGATTCAGCCGGGGCACCGATTGGTTACCGAAGGGATCTATCGACATTTGCGTAACCCCAGTTATCTGGGGCTGGTGATCAATGCGATCGGCTGGGCGCTGGCGTTTCGTTCGGTGGTCGGCCTGTTGCTGGCGGCGCTGACGCTGATCCCGCTGATCGCCCGCATCCACGCCGAAGAGGCCCTGCTGCGTGCGCAGTTCGGCGCCGAATACGACGCTTATTGCGCGCGCAGCTGGCGACTGGTGCCCTGGGTTTATTGAGGTTGCAGGCGCAGCTGGCCGTCGCTGTCGATGCTCAGCGCAATGTCGCGGTAACTGGCGATGGTCGCGTGTGCGGTTTCAAGCGGATGCTGGTGAGTCGTGGTGATGATCATCAACGGCGCGCCGGCGGCTTCAGCGGCCTGAATGCCGACGGCGGCGTCTTCGAAAATCAGGCAGTCCGCCGGCTCCAGGCCCAGGCGTTTGGCCGCCAGTCGATAACCCGCCGGATCCGGTTTGCCGGCGCTCACGTCTTCAGCGGTGATCATCACCGCCGGTTCAGGAATCCCCGCCGCCGCCATCCGCCGCAATGCCAGATTCCGTGGCGCCGAAGTCACCATGGCCCAGCGATCCGCCGGCAATGATTTGAGAAATGCCGCCGCGCCGGGGATCTCGACAATGCCTTCGACGTCTTCGATTTCCGCCGTGGTGATGAACGCCGCTTGCGCCTCGGCGTCCACGCCCGGCAGGTTCAAACGCGTGATGGTGTCGATGGCGCGCACGCCATGGATGGTCGGCAGGAACGTTTCGACGTTCACCCCGTGGCGCACGGCCCAGGCGGACCAGATCCGCTCGGCGGCGGCGATGGAGTTGAGGACGGTGCCGTCCATGTCGAACAGGAACGCGCCGAACGCGCGGTTGAAAATAGTCTCGTGAGCTGACAAAAGATCACTTCCTCGCAAGGGGCCGGGCAACGATGCCCGGCAATGTAGCACTTGCAAGGCACTTCAGTGCAGACGCGGCGCCCTGGATTTGAACGCACTGTCCACGCAATCGAGCAACTGGCCGATTGCCCAAGGCTTCTTGATGAACGCCACCGGATGTTTCACCCCTGAGGTTTCCGGCGTTTCATAACCGGACATGACCATCACCGGTTTGTCCGGCCAGCGATCGCCGACCAGATTGGCCAGGTCCGCGCCATTAAGGGTGCCGGGCATGGTGATGTCGGTCAGCAGCAGCGCCACTTCCGGCGCGTGCTCTTCCAGGTATTGCGAGGCCGCATCGGCACTGGTCTGCGGCTCGACCTTGAAACCTTCCTCCTGAAGAATTTCGCAAAGAAACTCCAGAATCAACGGATCGTCCTCGACTACCAGAATCAATCCGCCAGGAAGGTGCGCGCTCGACGTCGAAATTGGACACATGAACTGGCACTCCCTGAATTGCATGAACGATTTAGCGGCTTGATTCCGCTACTTATCAGGTATGAGCAGCACCTTCTACAGAAATTCATTTTTGATACAGGTCTTTTCGATAACAGCCGTTCGACGGGCAGTCGCCAGCGCATAATTGCGGTTAAAATGCGCGCCCTTTTGCTGGCCGATCCTGATTGATGAACCCTCAAGCCCTCGCCGTTCTCCATGCCCACCTGCTCACTGCGCTGACTTCGACCCCGGCCGAAACCCGGCGTCTGTTCCATGGGCGCGGGCGTTGCTGGACGGGGCTGGAGCAAGTCACTGTGGATTGGCTGCAGGGCGTGGTGCTGGTGTCGTTGTTCAAGGAGCCCGAGGCTTCGCAGCTGGAAGACCTCAAGCGTCTGTTGCTGGAAATCACCGCTTCCGCGCCATGGCACCAGTCCGGCGCCCACACCCTGCTGATCCAGCACCGTTACCTGCCGCAGAGCACCGCCGAATGGCTGCTGGGCGAAGAAATCGACGAGATGACCATCGTCGAGGGCGGGCTGAAATATCGGGTGGATCTGGGCCGCAAACAGAACGCCGGGCTGTTCCTCGACATGCGTTACGGGCGTAACTGGGTGCGTGAACAAGCGGCGGGCAAACGGGTGCTGAACCTGTTCGCCTACACCTGTGGCTTCTCGGTGGCAGCCATCGAGGGCGGCGCCAGCCATGTGGTCAACCTCGACATGTCCCGCGCCGCGCTGAGCCGGGGCCGCGACAATCACCGGTTGAACGGGCATGACCTGAGCAAGGTGAGCTTCCTCGGCCACGACCTGTTCAAGTCCTGGGGCAAAGTGATCAACAGCGGCCCGTACGATCTGGTGATCATCGACCCGCCGTCGTTCCAGAAAGGCAGTTTTCTGCTGACCAAGGATTACCATCGCGTGCTGCGTCGTCTACCGGAATTGCTCACGGCGCAGGGCACGGTGCTGGCCTGCATGAACGATCCATCGTTCGGTTCCGACTTCCTGATCGACAGCGTGACCCAGGAAGCGCCGAGCCTGCGCTTCAAGCAACGGCTGGAAAATCCGCCGGAGTTTCCCGACGTCGATCCTGAAAGTGGTCTGAAGGCGCTAGTCTTCAAGCGCACTGAATAACTTCCTCGCCGGTTTCAGCGGAACAGTCCGAGGCCCATTTCGCGCGCCGCCTGCAGCTGCACCGCAGGATCGCTCGACTCGGACTCCAGCAACAACGCCGAGCCCGACACCGTCGCCCCGCAGTAATCGAAAATCCCGTGATCGATCTGCGTCTTCATCGCCGCGCCGTAGCCGTGGCGTTCGTAGGTACGCGCATCTGCCCCGCCGAGTGCGACCAGATGCACGCGCAGTCGTCCGAGCTTCTTCTGCGTCTTGTCACCGTCGAAATCGTACGCCCAGCCATTGCTGAACACCCGGTCGATCCAGCCTTTGAGCAGCGCCGGCATCGACCACCAGAACACCGGATAGACCAGCACCAGCGTATCGGCGCGGTTGATGCGTGCCTGCTCGGCCAGCACGTCCGCCGGTGGCGCGGATTCGCGGTGATGCACCGCCCAGTCGGCCACGCCAAAGCGCGGATCAAATTCTTCGGCGTGCAGGTCGGCGATTTCGAAGGTGTTGGATGGATCGCTTTCCGACAGGCCTTTGGCAATCTGTTGCGCCAACGCGCGTGTCAGCGAACGTGGATCATCGTGGTCTACAACAATCAATGCGTGCATGGGAAATCTCCGGTTGGTGATTGCTGACCAAGGGCTTATCCTTTCGATAAGTTACGATTAGTAAGTTACCATCAGTAAGTTACGTTTGGTATATAAGCAATGTCAACCACTGAAACCCCAGATCCCGCACAACCCCGTCGCCGCCTGTCCCGGGAAGATCGCCAGCGCCAGTTGCTCGACATGGCCTGGCAGCTGATTCGCGAGGAAGGCACCGATGCCCTGACTCTCGGCTACCTGGCGGAAAAAGCCGGCGTGACCAAACCGGTGGTCTATGACCACTTCACCACCCGCGCCGGTCTGCTCGCGGCGCTGTACCAGGATTTCGACCGGCGCCAGACGGCGCTGATGGACGCGGCGCTGGCCAATGCCGAAGCGACCTTGAACGGCATCGCGACGGTGATTGCCACGGCGTATGTCGATTGCGTGCTGAGCCAGGGCAACGAGATTCCGGGGGTGATTGCCGCCCTGGCGAGCACGCCGGAACTGGAGAAGATCAAGCGCGAATACGAGGCGATCTTTCTGGAGAAATGCCGCAATGTGCTGTCGCCTTTCGCTGACGGCGCAGAGATCGGACAGCCAGGATTACGCGCCATGCTCGGCGCCGCTGAAGCCTTGTCGCAAGCAGCCGCCACCGACGAAATCAGCGCAGCACAGGCCCGTGACGAGCTATTGGCAACCATCATTGCGATGGTCGAAAGAGCCGCCGCCCAAGCAGGTGACTGATGGTACTTGAGCCCGCCCTCCCGGCTTCCTACGATGAAGCTACGCAGCTTCTTGGTCCGCCAAGCCGTTGCGTAGGTGCGGGTGCTCTGAACCCCAATCAAGCCCGCACCTGGCTTCATGCGCATCTTGAGCCTCGCGGGCTCTACTTCCTCCCCATCAAAGAATCTTGAGGCTCTTTTTTTGTCTCTGAAAATCAGCGTTCGGGTTCGCGGCGGATCGAACGCCACGTGGCCTGCGCCAGCAATTCGCGATAGGCCTTCGGACTGCCCTGCACTCGCCCGGACAACCACGCGCGGCAATAGCTGTCGGCCTGACCGACGATCAGCGACGGCAACAGTTCGGCCGGGCATTCATTGAGTTCAGCCGCGCGCCCGGACTCGGCCAGCCAGGTGCGCAGGCCCACGTTGCGGGTCTTGTTGCGCTCGGCCAGTTCATCCTTGTGCGGGCCCCGGGTGACGGCGAAGCGCGCGTGGTACTGGAACCGCGCCCATTCCGGCTGGTTCTCGACCCAATCCACGTAGCTGTAGACCAGCGCCTGCACGCCCTCTTCGGTCGTCGTCGCGTCGGCCAGATAGGCGTCGCGCAGGCGCGCCTGGTCCTCCAGCGCAGTGAAGAACAGCGCGGCCACCAGCCCTTCCTTGTTGCCGAAGTGGTGGTAGATCGCCCCGACGCTGGTGTCGCATTCGGCGCGGATCATTTCGATGGTGGTGGCCTCGATGCCCTGCTCGTTGAACAGGCGCAGGGCCTTGCGAAAGATGTCGCGCTTGAGTTCGGCGCGGCGGCCGGGGTAGCTGCGTTCGAGTAGATCTGCGGTGTCCATGGGCCTTGAAAATCCGGGTAAAGGGCACGTCCGTGCCGGTGATCCAAACGCGCACAGGTTGACAGATTTCCCGCGAACAGAATACCGTTCCGTTACAGAACAATATTCTGTTACGGAACATGATTCTGTAAATCCCCTAACCGCGAGGCTCCCCCCCATGAGTCAGTTTCTCAGCATGTTCAACAGCGTCGGTTCCCAGGCGTTCAGCCAGATGGCCTGCCAGGTCGCGCCGTACTTCAGCACCATCAACCCGCTGGTGACCGAATTGCGGGCAGGTTCGGCGCTGGTGCAGGTGCCGTTTCGCCGCGAGATCACCAACCACCTCGGCACCGTGCACGCCATCGCGCTGTGCAACGCCGCTGAACTGGCGGCCGGGATGATGACCGACGTGTCGATTCCCGCCGGCGCGCGCTGGATTCCAAAAGGCATGACCGTCGAATACCTGGCCAAGGCCAAGACCGACGTGACCGCCGTGGCCAATGGCGAAGCGCTGGACTGGCAGACCGAAGGCGACAAGATCGTGCCGGTGGATGTCCACGACGCCGAAGGCAAGAAAGTGTTCACGGCGCGCATCACCATGAACGTGAAACTGTCCTGAAATCACCGGCACAAAAAAACCCTTGCTGCGCTAAGCGCAACAAGGGCTTTTTGTCGCTGCCCGGATCAGTGAATGGTCAGGCGCTGACGAACAAATTCTTCGGTGCGGCGGGTGACCTGATCCAGATGCCGGTCGCGCTGTTTCTCGGCATCGAGCATCGCGCGCTTGCCGTGCTTTTGCAGAAGGTAGGTGTGGATCTGCTGCACTTCCAGCGAACGGTAGATCGGTGTCGTGTCGATGAAACCGCGCAGCCCGTTGCTGCGGTAATGCCGGGTGCTCATCAGCACCTGCGTCTCCAATTGGCCCAGCACCTCAAAACCCAGCGCCTCGAAATACGGCACCTTGCCGACGCTGCAGGTCAGCTCGGCATGGGGGTAACGCGCCACCATGTTCGCGATTAACGAACGGGCCACACCCTGACGCCGATGCCCCTCGCGCACCGCCAGATAGGCCACGTTGCACGCCTCCCAATCACCCTGCACCGGCAGGTACAACAGGAAGCCGATCACCTGCTCCGGATCATCGTCGTCGGTGGCCACCAGCAGTTCCACTTCGGTGCCCTTCTCGCCGTTCAACGCCTCCAGGTACAGATGAACCTCGTAGCCGATCGCGTACTGATAGACGTTGTACAGCAGATTGCTCGGGCCCAGCCCTACAGCGCTGATGTCGGTCAGATAGTCGACCACCATCTGCAGGATCTGGCTGTTGACGCCTTCGGGGCATGGGGATTTGTAGTGGGTGATGCGGGGCATGGCGGGCGGACTCCAACGGTAAAACACAGGTTGCCGGGAGAGTTGAGCGACCGGCGAACCGCGACATCATACCTTGTGCACGCCTGACAAAAATTTCATCTGCCCGAGAACGGATCTTTCGCCGATTTGGCGTCCAATTTTTCAGCTGCGTTCATTTCCCGACGCAGGCCTTGAGGAGTTGCCATGAACGTTCTGCGTTCCGCGAAAACCATCAAATCCTTGCTCGCTGCCGCGCTGGTAGCGATCACCCTCTCGGGCTGTGTCGTCGAACCGGTTCGCCCGCATCGGCCACCACCGATCGTTGAGGTGGTTCCGGTCATGCCTGCGCCGGGTTATCACTGGGTTGCCGGGCATTACCGCTGGGCCGGCAACCAATGGCGCTGGATGCCAGGGCATTGGCGAGCGTACTGAGGCCGGTCACTGCGCGGGGGCAACGACCTTGAACTTGATGTCGATGTCCTTGGAAACCACGGTGTCCGCCCACTCCCCTGCACCGAGCCCGAACTGGTCGCGCTTGAGCACCAGTTCGCCGTCGAAAATGCCGATGCTGCTGTCGGGTTTGAGTTGCACCGGCACCTGCACCTCACGGGTGATGCCTTTGAGCGTGAGATGGCCGTCGACCAGATAACGGTTGTCGCCGGCCGGGCTGAAGCGGGTCGATTCGAACACAGCCACCGGGAATTTCTCGGTGTCGAACCATGCCGGTTTCACCAGCTCGGTGTTGGCGTCTTCACTGCCGGCGTCGATGCTGGTCAGGTCGATGTGCAGCGTGGTGCGGGCATTGGCGAGATTGTCGCTGTCGAAATCCAGCGTCGCATCGAACTTGCCGAACGTGCCGTACATCCGCGAGCCCATCTGGTTGTAGGTGAAACTGATCTGACTGGCGGTGGTATTGACGCGGGTGTACTCCACCGCTTGCACAGCAGGGACGACAATCAGGCAACACGCGGCAGCCAATAACAATCGAATCGACATGGAATGCTCCGGCGCCCGATGGGGCTCGAATGACTTAAGCAAACATCCGGCACTTGCGCCAGCCCCGCCAAGGCCCACCCGGCCCGTCACACCAATCGCTCGATCTTCTGATGCTGCCAGACCCGTTTGTAATACAGCGTCTGCAGCACCAGCATCCCCAGATACGCGATCGGAAACGCCATCCACACACCCTGCAGACCGAACTGCCCGTCCAGCCAGTAGGCCGCCGGCAACTGCACACCGAGCACACAGATGATCGCCACGCCCACCGGCACCAGCACCGTGCCGCTGGCGCGCATGATGCCGCCGATGATCGCCTGGAAACCGAAGATCAACAGGCTCCACAACATGATGTGCAGCAGGTGCTCGGCCATCGCCCGGGTCGAGTCTTCGGTCAGGAACAACCCCAACAACCAGTGCGACAACAGGTAACCCGACAGGATCAAGCCACCGGTCAGGCACACGTTGATCCACAGCCCGGTGCGCAGGATCGGGCCCATTCGCTCCAATCGTCCGGCACCGATCGCCTGGGCGCCGAGGATCGACGCGGTGATCGCAATCGACAGCGCCGGGAACTGCACGTAGTTGACGATCTGCGTCACCGCACCATAGGCCGCCGTCGCCTGCGAGCCGTGCTGGTTGACCAGCGCCAGAATCACCAGCTCCGACAGCGACAGCACGATCATCTGCACCCCGGTCGGCAGGCCGATACGCAACACCTTGCCGAGAATTGCGCCGTCCAGTCGCAGCGCCGCGAAGAACTCACGATCCGGCGCCAGTGGATGACCCTTGCGGATCAGGCTCCATGACAGCCACGCCATCGACGCCAGCGTACCGGCCAGACCTGCAACCGCCGCGCTCTGGATGCCCAGTTGCGGCAAGCCGATCCAGCCGCGAATGAACGCCGGAGTCAGCGCCAGCCCGACAACGGTCGACAGCAGCAGCGCCAGCATCGGCGACAGTGTGTCGCTCACCCCGCGTAACAACTGGGTGAACAGCACGTACACCAGCACAAACGGCAAGGTCCACATCATCACCCGGGCATAGGCCACCGCATCGTCCAGCACATCCGCCGGCGTGCCCAAACCCTGCAAGGCCTGACGCGCAAACACACTGCCCAGCACCGCCGCCACCAGCCCGATCAATACCCCAAGCAACAGCGTCGCCCCGGCAATCGCCTTGACCATGTGCGACTCACGCGCGCCCCACGCCTGACCGATCAACACCCCTGCCCCGGCACCCAGGCCGATGACCAGCGCGATAAAGAAAAAAATGATCGGAAACATCCCCGACACCGCCGCCAGCGCCTGCGTACCGAGCATCTGGCCGATGTAGATGCTGTTGACCGTGCCCGACATCGATTGCAGGAAGTTCGACAGCACCATCGGGGCCAGGAACAGCAGGTAGGTTTTCCAGAGGGGGGATTGAGCGGGGGTTTGCATTGAGGTCCGTCTCGGGTGGGAGCTGATGACAGAGTCTAAGGTATGCGATGCCGTTCAGGTCGTACCGGTTTGCATTAAAACTTCGTAATCTGCACCTCGACCAATGTGCATAGCCTCCCCATCACGACAGGAAGTGAATCCCCCCATGCGCCGTTCCCCATTTCTGCTGAGTTGCACCTTATTGACTGTTCTGACGACGACTGCCCACGCCGCTCCCGCCCCCTCGCCCGAGGTGGTGCAAGGATTGGTGAACACGTTGAACGAACGCCTGAACATCGGCGACCTCGTCGCGCTGACCAAATGGGACAGTGGCAAGCCGATTCAGGACAGCCCCCGTGAGGCGCAGGTGATCGACAACGCGCGCAAACTGGCCACCGAACGCAAGCTCGACCCGGAAGACGTCGCGCAGTTGATCACCGCACAGATGGAGGCCAACAAACTGGTGCAATACGGTTTGCTCGCACAGTGGCAGGCAGCCGGTGCCGCGCCGGACACGCCGCGCCCGGATCTGGGCAAGCAGATTCGCCCGCGTCTGGATCAGTTGCAAACCCGTCTGTTGCAGCAATACGCCGACTTCGCGCCCTACCGTCAGGACCCGAACTGCCCGGTGTGGCTGGCCAAGGCACGCACCGGTCTGACCCGCGATGCGCTGCATGATCTGGCCCTGACCCGCGCCACCGGAGAGCTGTGCATTCGGCCGCTGAAGCCCTAGAACAAGGGTTCCGGCGTCCATTGCTGGCGTCGATAGTCACCATCAGTTCAATGAAGTTCTCATAAAAAATCCGCGGCGTAACATCGGCTCCATACCCAACAAACAACACCCCTGGAGCACACGATCATGAAACGCCAAATCCTTCTCGGCATCGCTTTCTCGGTTCTTGCAGTCAACGCTTTTGCAGCCAAGCCCGCCCACACCATGATCGCCGAAGGCGGTTCGGATCGGTTGATTGAAAGTCGTTTAGCTGAGGGTGGTTCGGATCGTTTGATCGAACGCCGTGTTGCTGAAGGTGGCGCTGATCGTCTGATCGAACGCCGCGTTGCTGAAGGTGGCGCTGATCGTCTGATCGAACGCCGCGTTGCTGAAGGTGGCGCTGATCGTCTGATCGAACGCCGTGTTGCTGAAGGTGGCGCTGATCGCCTGATCGAACGCCGCGTTGCCGAAGGTGGCGCTGATCGCCTGATCGAACGCCGCGTTGCTGAAGGTGGCGCTGATCGCCTGATCGAACGCCGCGTTGCTGAAGGTGGCGCTGATCGCCTGATCGAACGCCGCGTTGCATAAGTAAGCAGCGCATAAAGATAAGCCCGGCCTGATCAGCCGGGCTTTTCTTTGCGCGCGCTTTTTGCGTTTGCTGGGTAAGCTCTTAGCCCGACGCTGCGAATTTCAGGTTTCCCATGGACATTGAACGACTACTGAAGAAAAAACAGCTCAACGTGCAGGAGCAAAACGCAGTCGTTGCGCATCGTTTGATGCTTTGCGCCAGTGAATGGCGCAAACAGGGTGTACCTGTCGCCCTGGCCCGATACGCAGAGTACCAAGGCATCGACTGGTCGTCGTCCATCGTGCTGGAACTGGAAATCGACTTTCCCGGCATGCCTCGCCTGTTCGGACTTTTGCTGGATCAAAACGAATGTTTCATCGCATTTGAAATCGATACGGACGCCTCCCATGAACACATTGAATCCGTGGATCGCTGGGAGGACGTCTCGTCGATGCAAAATACTTCGACATCTAATCCGGGCACAGGTAAAGGCTTTGCCTCGATCGCGCTGGACGTGAAGCGTCAGCTTGTTTGATCGCTCTTTGCGCAACGCTCACTCTTCGGCGTCTTGAAGTCGTCACTGGTTGAGTATCTACGCCTCATCAAAAGGAGCACTCATTGAACATGGGCCCGAAAACCGAAACGCTGATCAAGGTACTGAATGAGCTAATCAGTGTTCTGGAAAGCGACGGAGAAGCGCACTGGAGCGCGTGGATGCGAAAAGCTCGCGCACGATTGCTGGACTCCGATTATTCCGGAATCACGTGGCTGCTCTCGGCCTATGGCGGGATGGGGTCCTTCAATGATGTCGTGCTCGGACAAACCAGCATCAACGGTGCATTTGCCTGGAAGCACGGCTATGGCGAACTGAATGCAAAATTTGCCGAACTCCGTGAGCAAGCCTACGAGCTGGCCAATGAAATCAGGCACATGCAGCGATAACGGCATTCATTGCTGGCGTCGATAGTCACCATCAGTTCAATGAAGTTCTCATAAAAAATCCGCGGCGTAACATCGGCTCCATACCCAACAAACAACACCCCTGGAGCACACGATCATGAAACGCCAAATCCTTCTCGGCATCGCTTTCTCGGTTCTTGCAGTCAACGCTTTTGCAGCCAAGCCCGCCCACACCATGATCGCCGAAGGCGGTTCGGATCGGTTGATTGAAAGTCGCTTGGCTGAGGGTGGTTCGGATCGTTTGATCGAACGCCGCGTTGCTGAAGGTGGCGCTGATCGTCTGATTGAACGCCGCGTTGCTGAAGGTGGCTCGGATCGTCTGCAAGAACGTCGCGTTGCCGAAGGTGGTGCTGATCGTCTGCAAGAACGCCGCGTTGCCGAAGGTGGCTCGGATCGTCTGCTGGAACGCCGCGTTGCCGAAGGTGGTGCTGATCGTCTGCAAGAACGCCGCGTTGCTGAAGGTGGCTCGGATCGTCTGCTGGAACGCCGCGTTGCCGAAGGTGGCGCTGATCGCCTGCAAGAACGCCGCGTCGCCTGAATCAAGCGCTTTTGCCGCTGCACAAACAAAAAGCCCGGCCTGATCAGCCGGGCTTTTTCACATCCACCGCCGCTTACTGAACGGTTTTCAGCTTGACCACATCACCGGAGACCTTGGTGGTGTAGCCGCTCAGGACCCATGCCCAGAACCAGTTTTCCTGAATCTGAGTGTTGATCATGGCATCGCCGCCCTTGGCCTGGATGGCGGCCTCTTGCGCACGGACGAAACGGCTGTTCTGCCGGATCGGGATCACGCCGAACAGCATCAGGCCGGTGGCAGTGGCTTCGCTGTGGCCAATCACGGTGTATTGGCTGCTGTCGTAATGTCTGGTGTTCATCGGGGTGCCGGTGCAACCTGCCAGAACCACACCGAACAGTGCGGCGGCGACTACTTTGCTGAGGTATTTCACTGCAAGACTCCATGGGTAAACGCCCGGGATCCGTCTCTCGGGCGGCGCACACTCTACCGAACGCAGTGGCTCATTGATATCAGCCTCGGCAGATTTTCATTAAACGCCTTGCTGGCAGCCCGTCCGCGATGTCGCATACCATGGCGCCACTTCAATAAAGACAGACATTTCTCCATGCTCAAAGCCAGTCTGCGCAGCCACCTGACCCTTTGGTTTGCCGGTTTGTCTCTGCTGACGCTATTGAGCGTGGGCTTTTACGTCGGTGATATCGCCACTGAACAAATGAAACGCGCCAGCGGCAATGCGCTGCTGAGTACCGCGCGGTCGGCGGCGACGCTGCTGGGCGAGCAGTTGCGCGAGCGGCAACTGGAGGTCTATCTGCTCAGCCGGGCGCCACATCTGGAACGCGGCGATCTGGACAATCCGACAATTCTCAAATCGATGCAGCTGCGCACCGAAGCCCGCTCCGAGTATGCGTGGATGGGGGTGACCGATGCTCAGGGGCTTGTGCATCAGGCAGTCAACGGTTTGCTGGTCGGTCAGGTCGTGCAACAGCGCCCATGGTTTCAGGCCGGTCTGCGCGGGGAATACACCGGCGATCCGCACGAAGCCGTTTTGTTGGCGAAACTGTTGCCAGGTCTGCCCAACGGCGAGCCACTGCGCTTCATCGACTTCGCCGCGCCCATCCGCAACGCCGATGGCCAGGTGATCGGTGTGCTCGGCGCCCATGCGCACTGGAGCTGGGTCACGCACATCGTCGAATCGGCAGCGATGTCGCACAAGGGGGCGGAGCCGGATATCGAAGCGCTGATAATCGATCACGACGGCAAGGTGCTGTACCCGGAAGCGCTGGTTGGCCAACAAATGCCGGCCAAGGATCCGAAGTCCCCAGGCTGGGTCGTCGGCAACGGGTACCTGACCAGCGAGGTGACTGTGCCGACGCCTACGGGCACTGCGCTGTCGTGGTCGATTGCGGTGCGTCAACCACTGGACACTGCACTGCAACCGGCGCGACTGCTGTTTTATAAATTGCTGTTGCTGGGTGTTTTCGCTGCCGTGGCATTCGGATTCGTGGCGTATTACCTGGCGCTGTACCTGAGTCGGCCCATCGAGCACCTCGCGCGCTCAGCCCAAAAAGTGCAGAACAACCAACCGGGGGCCCACTTCCCTCTCCAGCATCCCGTGCGGGAAATTGCCCAGCTCGGCCAGTCCATCGATGCCATGACCCAGTCGCTGCTTGCCAAGGAGCGTGAGCTGCAAGAGACCAATGCTTCGCTCGAAGCCACCGTCGCCCAACGCACGGCGGCCCTGACCCTGGCCAACGCCGAGCTGCTGAACCTGGCCACCCACGATGGCTTGACCGGTGTCTATAACCGCCGCCGCTTCGACGAAAAACTCACCGAATACAGCCTGCTGTTCCGTCGTACCGGGCGGCCGTTTGCATTGCTTCTGATTGATGCCGATCACTTCAAGCACATCAACGACACTCACGGCCATGCGGCCGGCGACGACGTACTGCAGCAATTGGCGCAGCTGATCCAGATCAGCATCCGGAGCACGGATTTCGTCGCCCGTTACGGAGGCGAAGAATTTGCGGTGCTGCTGCCGGAAATCGCCAAGCCCGATACGCCCGATATCGTCGCCGAAAAGATTCGATCAGCGATTGCCGCAGCGAGCTTTCCAACGGTCGGCCCGGTGACGGTCAGCATCGGTGTCGGCCTTGCCGACCCGGCCGACAATGCTCCGACAGCACTGCTCAAACGTGCTGATCAACAGTTGTATCAGGCGAAAGCCGCGGGTCGTAATCGCGTAGCCTGCCAGACGTCACTCACCGAAGTGGCCGGACTCGGCTGACCTGCAATTGAATCAGGTGTTGGTCTTCAACCGGGTCCAGAACCGTGTCATCAACCGGGCAATCACTGCCGGCAGTTCATCACAGTGAACGGGAACTGCATCGCGCAGCCCCTGCACAGATTCTTCATTGCCGAGAAAAGGTCTGAAGATACGCCAACAAATTATCAATCTTCTCCTCGTCACTCAGCCCCCAAAAGATCATCCGCGTCCCCGGCACCACGCCCTTCGGATCCTTCAGATACTTCGTCAGCGTTTCACGATCCCAGGTCAGGCCGGAGTTTTTCATGGCGTCGGAGTACACGTAATTCGCCGACGTCCCCGCCGGGCGGCCGATGATGCCGTTGAGTTCCGGACCGAATCCCGGCCGGGCAGATTCGCCGACTTGATGACAACCGCCGCACAGGCGCGGGAAGATTTTTGCGCCGGCCTCGGCGTCACCAGCGGCCAGAACGGGTGTGCTGAGCAGGCCAGCGTTGAGGATCAGGGCGAAAGTCAGTGCAGCGTATTTCATCAGGGTTTTCCAGATCTTCGGCGGCGCCAAGGGTAATCGTGCGCGGCAAGTTGCGCTACAGGTAGGCACCCACGACCTGACGGACTTTGAGCAAGGCTTGACGCAGGGCAAGCATGTCCACCGAGCCCAACGCCAGACGAATCGCATGGGGCACATGGGTGGACACGGTGAAGGGCTCGGCGGTGGTGACGGAAACCTGTTCGTCCATCAACTCGACCACGATGTGGTCGGCTCGAATATCTTCCGGCAGCGGCAGCCAAAGAAAATACGAAGAGGGATGGCCGACAGTCGGCAGGCCTTCGAGGATCTGCGCGGCCAGAACTTGCCGGGCCTGGGCGTCGCTGCGCTTTTGCGCTTCGAGCAAGGTGACGGTGCCGTCGTCGAGCCAGCCGCAGGCGATGGCGGTCATCACGCCGGGGGTGTTCCAGGTGGTCGCGCGGATGATCCGCTCCAGCGCCGCCACCCGTTCGACCGGCGCGGCGATGAAGCCGACACGCAGGCCGGTGGCGATGTTTTTCGACAGGCCCGACACGTAGACCGTGCGTTCCGGTGCCAGAACCGCCAACGGAGGTGGCGGGTTCTCGACCAGAAAGGCGTAGGCCGCGTCCTCGATGATCGTCAGATCATGTCGGCGGGCAATCGCGATCAAATCCTCACGTTGTTCCAGAGGCATCACCCAGCCCAGTGGATTGTGCAGGGTCGGCATGCTGTAAACCGCACGCACCGGTCGTTGGCGGCAGAGTTTGTCGAGGGCCGCCAGATCGGGGCCCTGCTCATTGACGGGGATCGCCACCACTTCAAGGTGCAGCGCTTCGGCCAGCACTTTGAATCCCGAATAGGTCAAGGCGTCGGCGGCAACCACATCGCCGGGTTTGAGTAGCGCCATCAGCGTCACCGCCAGCCCTTGCTGCGCGCCGTTGACGATCAGCACCTGCTCGGCCTCGACACTCAAACCGCGTGTTTGCAGGTGCCGCGCCACCGAGGCCCGTTCATGCTGGCGACCGGCGTGGGGCTGATAGCGCAGCAGCGCTTCAAGGTCGCCGGACAACGCCAGCTGCCGCAACGCGGTGCGCAGCAACTCGGCCTGCCCCGGCAATGATGGGTAGTTGAAGTTCAGATCGATCATGCCCACCGCGACGTCTTTCTGGTCGATGCCCTGCCCCGGCAACAACGACGTTTCCCGCACGAACGTGCCGCGCCCGGCTTCGCCGCTGACCAGGCCCATGGCCTCGAGCTCGGCGTACACCCGCGAGGCCGTGACCAGCGCCAGCCCTTCGCTGGCTGCCAATTGCCGGTGAGTCGGCAAACGCGTGCCGGGCAACAGGCGGCCAGCGCGGATGTCGGCGGCATAGGTGTCGACGAGGGTCTTGTAGCGGGAGCGCGGCATGTCGGCTTGTATCCATGACAATTTTTTGATTGTGCTGATTCTCAGCCCTAGGATCGATCCAACGCAACCCACCTCCGAGCGCCACATCCATGGAACGAACCACCCACCTCGGCACCCCGGCCCTGGAAAAAACCAGCGGCTGGATCAATGGCCTCATCGGCGTCGTGATTTTCAGCGGCTCGCTGCCCGCCACGCGGTTGGCGGTGCTGGAGTTCGACCCGGTGTTTCTCACCGTCATCCGCGCGACCATCGCCGGCGCCCTGGCGTTGTGCCTGTTGTGGCTGTTTCGCGAACGACGTCCGGCGCGGGATCAGTGGTTGTCGTTGTTGATCGTGGCGCTGGGCGTAGTCGTGGGGTTCCCGCTGTTGACGGCCTTGGCGCTGCAATACGTGACGTCGGCGCATTCGATTGTGTTTGTAGGATTGCTGCCGCTGGCGACGGCGATTTTTGGTGTGTTGCGCGGTGGCGAACGGCCGCGTCCGGTGTTCTGGATTTTTTCGGTGCTGGGCAGTTCGCTGGTGGTCGGCTTTGCGATTTCGCAAGGCCTGACCGCTTCGCCCACCGGGGATCTGCTGATGCTGGCGGCGATTCTCGCCTGCGGCCTCGGTTATGCCGAAGGCGCCAAACTGTCGCGCACCCTCGGCGGCTGGCAGGTGATCTGTTGGGCACTGGTGTTGTCGTTGCCGGTGATGGCCGTGCTGAGCGTATGGCTTGCGCCCGCCTCGTTCAGCGGTATCAGCGTGTCGGCGTGGGTGTGTCTGGCGTACGTTTCGCTGTTCAGCATGCTGATCGGTTTCGTGTTCTGGTATCGCGGGCTGGCTCAGGGCGGGATTGCGGCGGTCGGACAGCTGCAATTGCTACAACCGTTTTTTGGCCTGGCACTGGCCGCGACCTTGCTCCATGAGCATGTCAGCGTGGGCATGCTGGTGGTTACGCTGGGGGTGATCCTGTGCGTGGCCGGGGCGAAGAAATTCGCCAGATAGTCTTCAACTCGCGCCAGCCTTCCATTCCCGCGGGCTGAGCCCGGTCTTGCGTCGAAACGCCCGGGCCAGCGCCGAAGGACTTTCATAACCGACTTCTTCGGCAATCAGGGCGATCGGTCGTCCCTCGCGTAGGCGTTTCTGCGCGAGGCTGACCCGCCAGTTCACCAGATAATCCACCGGCGTCTGCCCCACCACCCGCCGGAAGTGGTCGGCGAAACCGGCGCGGGACAGGTTGGCGGCGCTCGCCAGTTCGGCGACGCTCCAGGCCTTGGCCGGCTGGTCGTGCATCAGGTTCAAGGCTCGGGAAATCTTCGGATCGGCCAGCCCCGCCATCATGCCGGGCTGCTGGTTGCGACTGCTGATGAGGTGGCGCAGCAACAGGATCACCAGCAACTCGAACAACCGATCCATCACCGCTTCGCGCCCGCAGTGGCCGTCGAAAGCTTCCTTGAACAGCCACTCCAGGGTGTTGGCCATTTCCGGAAGGTCGGCGAGTTTCAGCACCAGATAATCCGGCAGCGCTGCTGCCAAAGCATTGCCAGCGCCGCCGTCGAAGGTCAGCGAAGCACACACCAGTTGCGTGCCCATGGCTTCGTTGGCGAACAAGCGATGGGCCATGGGGCGAGGGAAAAAGATCAGGGTCGGTTCTTTGAGCGAGATTTCAGGATCATTTCCCGGTTTGAGCAACAGCTCTCCCGCCTGGAGCAAATGCACATGCCCGCACACCTGATCGCCGCCGTAGGCGCTCACCCCGCAGAACGTGCCGCTGTGAAAGGTGCCGGCATTGACGCCGAAATGGCTGAGCAACGTAGAAAGGCGATCCATGACTGATTCTCGCAAGGACAGGTTTGGACGATCTGTCGCATATCCTCGACGATTTGCACCCAAAGCACCAGCCGCGCTCAATAACATGACCTCCATCCCCGGCGCACTTCGCACCGGACTTTCGGAGAATCACTATGAGCCGCATCGCCCCTCTCAGCCTCGAAACCGCCACCGACGCCACTCGCCCAGTGCTTGAAGGCGTGCAGAAAAAAATCGGTTTCCTGCCCAACCTATTCAAGACCCTGGCCGTCGCACCTGTCGCGCTGGATGCCTACGTGCAAATCTCGGCAACCCTGGGCAAGACATCCCTGAGTGCCAAGGAAAAAGAGGCGGTGTACCTGGCCACCTCGCAAGTCAACGGTTGCGACTATTGCCTGGCGGCGCACACCCTGTTCGCCAGCAAGGCCGGGCTGGCAGCAGAAGAAATCATCGAAGCGCGTCATGGCCGGCTCAATGCCTTCGCCACCCTCGCCCAACAACTGACCGAGACTCGTGGCCAATTGAACGATGAGCAGATCGCCGCCGCCCGCGCTGCCGGCATCGACGACAAGAAGATCATCGAAGTGATCGCCCTCGTCGCTGTGCAAACCCTCACTAACTACCTGAACAACGCGGCGCTGACCGACATCGATTTCCCTGCTATCGATGCCTGACCAGTGACCGGGGTCGATCTCAGTCGTGATCGACCCCGGCGCGTTTCAGCAATTTCTTGCAGCGCTCGGACAGGTGAAACACCTGCAACTGCTTGCCCGCCTTGGCGTAGCGTTCGCGCAGGGTTTTCAGCGCAGCGATGGCCGAGTAATCGACAAAGCTCAGGTGCCGACAATCCAGCGTCACCCGTTGCGGGTCACTGGCCGGGTCGAACAGATTGAGGAACGGCGTGGTCGAGGCAAAAAACAGCGTGCCGTGCAGGCGATAGAGTTTGCTGCCGTCCGCTTCCAGATGCTCATCGGCGTACAGCTCGCGCGCTTGCTGCCAGGCAAAATTCAGCGCGGCGATAATGATCCCGCACAGCACGGCCGTGGCCAGATCGGTGAACACGGTGATGGTGGTTACCGCGATGATCACCAACACATCGTTGAGCGGCACTTTGTTCAGTACCCGCAACGAAGCCCAGGCAAACGTCTGCTGCGACACCACGAACATCACCCCCACCAGCGCCGCCAGCGGAATCCGCTCGATCAGCGGCGACAGAAACAGAATGAACAGCAGAATCAACACACCCGCCACCACGCCGGACAAACGCCCGCGCCCGCCGGAACTGAGGTTGATCACGGTCTGGCCGATCATCGCGCAACCGCCCATACCGCCGAATGCACCGGAGACCACGTTTGCCGCCCCCAGCGCCACGCATTCGCGATCCGGGTAGCCACGGGTTTCGGTGATTTCGTCGGTGAGGTTGAGGGTCAGCAGGGTTTCCAGCAAACCGACCAGCGCCATCAGAATCGCGTAAGGCGCGATGATGCGCAGGGTGTCCAGCGTCCACGGGATGTCCGGCAGCGCGAACGTCGGCAAGCCGCCGGCGATGTGCGCCATGTCGCCGAGGGTGCGGGTCGGCAGGCCAAGCAGATAAACCAGCAACCCTACGCCGAGGATCGCCACCAGCGCCGGCGGCACCGCGCGGGTCAGGCGCGGCAGGATGTAGACGATGGCCATGGTCAGCAGCACCAGCCCGGTCATCACGTACAACGGCGTGCCGCTGAGCCACTGTTCACCGCTCTTGAAATGCTCCAGTTGCGCCAGCGCGATGATGATCGCCAGGCCGTTGACGAACCCCAGCATCACCGGGTGCGGCACCATGCGCACCAGTTTGCCCAGCCGCAACAGCCCGAACGCCATCATGATCAAGCCGCCGAGCAACACCGTCGCCAACAGGTACTGCACGCCGTGCTGCACCACCAGCGCGACGATCACCACCGCCATCGAACCCGCCGCCCCGGACACCATGCCCGGCCGGCCACCGAACAGCGCGGTCAGCGTGCAAATGATGAAGGCGCCGTACAGGCCCATCAGCGGATTGAGGTGAGCCACCAGCGCAAATGCAATGCATTCGGGCAACAGGGCAAACGAGGTGGTGAGTCCGGCCAGGACATCGGCGCGCAGACGAATCGGTTTCATGGCTTACCTGACAGAGTGGCCGACGGGCGCGGCCGCATGCATTGGCGCAAAAGAGCGCCGAGGAAAAGGAGGGTTGCGGATGTTACGCAAATGCACCGGCGTGGGCCAGTTATCGCTGACAACCGCCGGCGCGCGCTCTATGCTGGCGCGCAGTTTTTGCCAGTGGAGCCTCTGATGCCGAGCGAATTGACCAGCCGCGAAGTGTGCCAGCGCTTGCGCGATGCCGCGCTGGGCGTGTGTGGTTTGCGGGTGATGGACGCGCGAGCGGATCGGGTTTCGGTCGACATTGAAGGCTGGCGCTTGCAGCTGGACTACGACGGCCAGCGCCTGCATCACTGCGTTGATTGTCTGTGCCCGGACGGTCGCGAGTGGACGCTCGACACCCGGCAGCGCTTCGGCACCGATCCGGTCAGTCTGTTGAGTACCTGGGAACTGGCGCAGATCGAGGGCCTGTTGCGACAACGTGAATGAGGGATGGCATTCAGAGTTGCCCAATGATGGCACTCTGCCCATAATTCGCCCCCCTCTTCTACGCGCAAGGAACTGCCGTGAAAAAATCGCTGTTGTTGATCCCGCTGTTTGCTCTGCTCCTGCAAGGCTGTGGCATGACCATGGCCCGTTACGAGCCAAGCTTCGACAACGTTCAGAAGCTCAAGCAGACCCCGCCGCTGCACGCGATCAGCAATCCACAGGTGACCGCTGAATCGGGCGAAGGCTCGTTGATGGTCCGCGCCAACCCGATCAAATCGCCGACCGGCAGCATCCCGGCGCACATCCAGGACGCGATCACCGAAGAACTGCGCAAGGCCGGTCTGCTCGATCCGCAGGCGACGCGTCATCTGCAAGTGCTGGTGGTGAAGAACCAGCTGAACGCCGGCATGGGTACCGGTGACGGCACCATCGCTGCACGCTTCACCCTGCGCAATGGCGACGACGTGGTGTACGACGCCACCAAAGATGTCAGCCATCAGTGGAACAGCAGCTTTTTCGGCTTTATCGCGATCCCCAACGCGACCAACGCATACAACCCGATGCTGCAGGACTTGCTAAAGAATCTGTACAGCGATCCACAGTTCATTCAGGCCCTGAAGTAAGAGCCCAAAAAAAGAGCCGCGATTGCGGCTCTTTTTTTGCCCACTCGCTGGAGTGAGTCAGATACCCGAATACTTCGGACGGTTGCTGTCGGCCCATTCCTTGAGCAACGCATTGACCTGCCGAGTGAATGTATCGGTCACCGCCGCTTTCGGTGTATTGAACGCCAGCGGGAGGAACCAGATGCCCATCCAGGTGCCGACCGCGTCATGGTTGCTGGCGGTGGACAGCGGCTGGCCTTGCTGATCGAGGGTTTCCAGGCTCATGGTGTACTGGTCGGTGGCATAGGCTGGAATGATCGTCATGCTCAGACCACTGATGAACGCCAGCACCAGCTGACCGCCATTCGGCGGATGGTTGTACATTTTCAGGCGCAGGCTGTAGTCACTTGGCTGCTTCTCGAACTGGTCGAAGGTCACACGACCGAACAAACCCGAATCCTTCAGGACGGTTTGCAATTGCGGTTTGAGCATGTCCCGAGCTTGTGGCATTTCCACGGCGGAAGCGCTTTTCGGCTCGCCCTGGTAAAAGTCGAAATCGACATAGACGTTTGGCTTGTTGGCATAGCTGGCCATCGATGGCAGCGTGACCGGAGCCACTTCGTCCTGGGTGAAACTGGCACAGCCGCCCAGCGTGAGCACCAGACCCAGCGCCAGGATTTTCCCGAATTGCATGATGTCGTCCCTAAAGTGATATCAAAGAGCCTCCATTGCGGAGCGCCGGGGCGGATTCTAGTGATCGTCTACGTTCGGGAAAAGACCTGATTCGGGAAAACCCTGAAAAAGATTGCGCCGACTCAGCTTTGGCGCAAATCGAGGGTGTACGTGTAATAGCCCGTATCGCGCACCCAGCCGAGTGATTCGTACAAACCCTGAGCGCTGAAATTATCGGTGGCGGTTTCCAGCACCAGTCCCTTGGCGCCGGTTTCGACGGCGAAGTCGCGGGCGGTGTTCATTAATAGCCGCCCCACTCCACAGCCACGGGCGGCCGGCGTGGTGAACAGGTCACTGAGCAGCCAGGTGCGATGGGCATCAATCGAGGAAAACGTCGGGTACAGCTGCACAAATCCCAGCGCCTCACCGCCTTCATCCTCAACCAGAAAAATCGCCGATTCATTGCCGACCATGCGCTCGGCGATGAAGGTCCGTGATTGCTCGAGATTCGATGGCTGGCCGTAAAAGCCGCGATAGGCGTCGAACAGCTTCGCCACTGCGTCGAGGTGAATCGTCGTGGCGCGCAGTGCCTGAAGGGTCATTGTGATTTTCCCGATGTCACTGAAATTGAAATCAGCATAGCGCTGAGGAGCGAGTTCGCTGGCTTAATCGCTATATAGTTTTGTATATTGCGAACCCGAAATGGCCAGACCCTCCATGCCGTCCATGAGCAGCATCCGCGCACGCAACCAGCAACTGATCCTGGCCGCCGCCAGTGAAGAATTCGCCGCCAACGGCTTCGACGCGACCCAGACCCGCGACATCGCCGCCCGCGCCGGTGTGCCCAAGGCCAATCTCTATTACTACTTCCAGAGCAAAGAAAACCTCTACGGCAAAGTGCTGCTCGGCTTCGTCGAACCGTTGCTGGAAGCTTCGGCGGTGCTGCGCGAAAGCGACGATCCGCTGATCGGCCTGCGCGCCTACGTCGCCGCCCGCATCCGCATCGCCCGCGAGCACCCGGCGATCGCCAAAGTGTTCAGCGGTGAGTTGCTGCTTGGCGGCCGCCAGTTGCCCGACGAATGCCGCGACCTGCTGCACGGCGAAGCCCGGCGCAATGTCGAGTGCCTGCGCAGCTGGATCGACCGCGGTCTGCTGGCGCCGGTCGATCCCGAGCATCTGATGCTGTTTATCTGGTCGGCGACGCGCACCTACACCAACATTGGCTGGCAGATGGGGCGCATAACCGGGCGGGAGGTACCGCAGGATGAGGATTATGCGGTGGCGGCGCAGACGATTACGCGGCTGGTGTTGAGCGGTGCGGTGTCCGAGCCGGTGAGTGATGTTCGCAGGTTGATGTTTGCGACCTGATTTCAGGCAGTGGCAGTATGCCCTCCCACCCTCATCGTCATTTAAGGAGCAGCTCGTGGCCGCTTCGGATATTCACCTGTCGGACAGCTCTGACAGAGAACTCTTCACGCGCATTGCCGAGGAACTCCAACAGACACTGAACGGAACCTGGACGACCCAGGCCAGCGGGCTGGACCAGTATTACTGGGATCTGGCGGTCGATGGTCAGGTGATCACCCTGCACCTGGAGCATTATCTGGGGATCATGTTGTTGGTGGAGGACGCGGATCCGCAGTGGGTGGCGTCGGAACGGTTTCAGACCGTGGTGCGGCGGCTACAAATGGCGTGATCCGCATGCGTCATTGTGGGAGCGAGCTTGCTCGCGATGAGGGCAACACATTCAACATCATCGGTGGCCGAACTAATGCCATCGCGAGCAAGCTCGCTCCCACAAAGACTGCAGCAACCATCAGAACGTGATCTGCGCCGCCGGCTTCACATCGATCCGCGCCACGGAACCGGTCAGGTGCGCCCAGTCCTTGTTGTGTTCGGCGATGACGTCTTCGGCGCTCATGTTGCCGTTGTCGACCGTCGTGTGGGCGTCGGCCGCCAGCTCCACGTCGTAGCCCAGTTGATGGGCCTGACGCACGGTGGCGTTGACGCAGTAATCGGTTTGCATGCCGCAGATCACCAGGCGGTCGAAGTCTTCCCGGGGGATCAGTTTCTGCAGGTTGGTCTGATAGAACGAGTCGTTGGCGGTCTTGTCGACGCGCAGATCGCCAGGTGCAGTGCTCAGGCCTTCAGCCAATTGCCAGCCTTCGGCACCGTGGGCGAACGGGCTGTCCTTTTCGTTGTGCTGGATCAGCACCACCGGCACACCCGACTGGCGCGCGCGGGCGGAGAGGCCGTTGATGGTGTCGATTACCCGTTTGGCGTCGTGGCACTCGTATTCGCCCGCGCACAGGGCGCGCTGGACATCGATGATCAGCAATGCGGTGGTCATGGTGAGCCTTCCTTGATCGGTCCTTGGACAGGGGCGGACCTGTGCCCGCCCCCTTTTTACTCCGCTCAGTAACCCAATGACAACCCGGTGTTGCGCCGTGGATCGTTGGCGCCGTAGAAGCGGTTCTTGCCGACCGGTTTGCCACCCAGCGACGGTGCGCCGACCAGAATCGCAGCGATGTGGTTGGCGTCCTGCGGACCCGCGAACTTGTGGCCCCAGCTCTCGAGAATCTTCTTCGTGTCGGGGCTGGCGGCGAAGTCTTCGAGGTTGGTTTCCTCCGGCATCCACTGCTGGTGGAAACGTGGAGCGTCGACCGCTTCCTGCAGGCCCATGCCGTAGTCGATGACGTTGAGCATGGTCAGCAACGTCGCGGTAATGATGCGACTGCCGCCCGGCGTACCGACCACCATCACCACTTTGCCGTCCTTGGTGACGATAGTCGGGCTCATCGAGGACAGCGGCGCCTTGCCCGGAGCAATGGCATTGGCCTCACCCTGCACCAAGCCGTACATGTTCGGTACGCCGACCTTGGAAGTGAAGTCGTCCATTTCATCGTTGAGGATCACCCCGGTCTTGCTCGCCATCACGCCTGCGCCGAACCAGTCGTTGAGGGTGTAGGTGACCGAGACCGCGTTGCCCCATTTGTCGACGATCGAATAGTGCGTGGTGTTGCTGCCTTCATGGGGCGCGACACCGGGTTTGAGTTCCGCCGAAACACCGGCCTTCTGCGGCTGGATCGCGTTGCGCAGTTTGGTCGCGTAGTTCTTGTCCAGCAGGTGCTCGATCGGGTTCTTCACGAAATCCGGGTCGCCCAGATAACTGTTGCGATCCACGTATGCGTGGCGCATCGCCTCAATCTGGTAGTGCATGCCTTGGGCCGAATGGAAGCCCAGATCCTTCATCGGATAGCCTTCGAGGATGTTCATGATCTGGCAGATCACGACGCCACCGGAGCTTGGCGGCGGTGCCGATACGACGTGATAGCCGCGATAGTCGCACTCCACCGGGGCCAGTTCGCGGGTCTTGTACTTGTCGAGGTCGGCCTGGGTAATGATGCCCTTGTTGGCCTGGCTGGACGTGACGATGGCGTCGGCTACCCAGCCTTTGTAGAAACCGTCGGCGCCTTTTTCGGAAATGGTGCGCAGGGTTTTGCCCAGATCCTTCTGCACCAGTTTCTGCCCGACCTGCATCGGTTCGCCGTTGCTCAGAAAGATCGCGCCGGAATCCTTGATGTCCTTCTTGAACACGTCGGTCGCATACTCCAGCAGCTCGACGTCGCCCTGTTCAAGTTCAAACCCGTCTTCGGCGAGTTTGATGGCTGGAGCGATCATTTCCTTGCGCGGTTTGGTGCCGTACTTGCTCAGCGCCAGCTCCATTCCGGACACGGTGCCCGGAACGCCGACCGCGAGGTGGCCACGGGTGCTCAGATCAGGGATAACGTTGCCGTCCTTGTCGAGGTACATGTTGGCCGTCGCGGCCAGCGGGGCTTTTTCCCGGAAGTCGAGGAAGGTCTTGCGTCCGTCCGCCAGTTGAATGGTCATGAAACCACCGCCACCGAGGTTGCCCGCCGCCGGGTAAACCACTGCCAGTGCATAACCCACGGCGACCGCCGCATCCACCGCGTTGCCACCACTTTTCAGCACGTCGACACCCACGTGAGTGGCCAGGTGCTGGGCGGTGACCACCATGCCGTTTTCGGCGGCCACCGGGGCAACCGAAGCCGCATGGGCCATGAGGCAGCTGAGCGCCAATGAGGTCGCAATCAGTGATTTGGCAAAAGATTCGTACTTCATGAGTCGGTCTCTTCTTTTTATAAGGTAGGAAAGCGCTTCAAGAGCATCAGCCAGTATGGTCGCGATTGCGGTTTGCGCCTCCCCGATCCGGCAGTATGCTGGGCGCAGTTTCCGCCCCGTCCCGGAGTTTTGCCCATGGCCTACACGTTCATCACCCTGCCCTCGCCTGTCGGCGAGTTGAAGCTGGTCGCGAACGGATCACGTCTGGCCGCCATCCTCTGGGAAAACGACAAACCGAACCGGGTGCGCCTGGGGCCGATGAGCGAGGCACCGGACAATCCGCTGTTGATGAAAACCGCGCGACAGCTGGAAGAATATTTTGCAGGAACGCGAAACGCGTTCGATCTGGAGCTGGACTTTGCCGGCACCGAATTCCAGAAAAAGGTCTGGGCCGCGTTGCTGACCATTCCGTTTGGCGAAACCCGCACCTACAGCCAGATTGCCGAACAGATCGGCCACCCGAGTGCGGTGCGTGCCGTCGGCGCGGCGAACGGGCGCAATCCGATTTCGATCATTGCGCCGTGCCATCGAGTCATCGGTGCCTCAGGAAAACTGACCGGTTTTGCCGGAGGCCTGGAAGCCAAGGAGCGTCTGCTGACCCTGGAGGGTGGCCAGTGGTCGAACATTGGTAAAACCGGTGACTTGTTTTAACTGCCAAACAGGTTATTCATCGCCGCGTATTGCAGCAGCATGATGGTCTTGGCATCGCAGATCTCACCTCGCTGGAATGCCGCCAGCGCGTCGTCGAAACGCCACTCCAGCACTTCAAGTTCTTCCGTTTCCTCTTCCAGACCGCCCCCTTCACTGACCTTTGACGAGGCATCGTACTCGGCGATGAAAAAGTGCAATTTCTCGGTCACCGAGCCGGGGCTCATGTAGGCCTCGAACACCTTCTTCACGTCATGCACGCGGTAACCGGTTTCTTCCTCGGCCTCGTCGCGGATGCGCTGCTCCGGCGCCGCGCCTTCAAGCAGTCCGGCCGCCACTTCAATCAGCAAACCGTCGTGACCGTTGACGAATACCGGCAGACGAAACTGCCGGGTCAGCACCACGGTGCGTTGCTCGCGGTTGAACAGCAGAATCGCCGCGCCATTGCCACGGTCGTAGACCTCGCGCGTCTGACGCTGCCAGTCACCGTTGTTGCGGTGATAGTCGAAGGTGATTTTCTTCAGCAGATACCAGTCGTGGGACAACACCTGGGTATCGACGATGTTGACCCGCTCGGCTGTGTTGGACATGACGCCTGATCCTTTTTTGTCATCGGAAGATAGCCATGGTAGGTGAAATGATGCGAACCGCCGACGAAAAAAAGCCCGGCAGCGCTACCGGGCTTTTCGTTCAATGACTACTGATGAGCGACGCTCACCGTTGCGGCATCAGCGCCCTGCACCGCAGACGGCGCCCCGTGAATCAGTGGTCCATAACGCCGACTGAATTCCCAGTTGTAAGGCACGCGATCCTTGCTGGTGCCGTTGTCCCAGTTCACCGACCAGGTCATCAGGCCCTTGATCGGATGCCCTTTGACCGCCAGGCGTTTCATCGCGTTGCCGACCACGGTCTTGTCGATCACGTAACCGGTGGCGGCGGCATCGACGTTGGACGGCAGGCCGATGACGAACTTGTCCGCCGGGATCTTCGTGAAGCCGCGGGTGCCGGTCACCAGGCTCTCGGTCAGGTAATAGAGGAAATCCTCTTTCATCGCGTCGTTGTTCTGGGCGATCCACGCTCCGCTGCCGTTATTGGCTTCCGGCACCCAGACCCCGTCGCCACCCTGGTTGTAGAACTGCGGAGCGATGAAGTCGTAATAGCCTTCCAGCGCCTGCAGATATCCAACGTATTTGCCGGAGGCGGTCAAGTACGGAAATTCCGGCGCCATGCTGATGATGAAATGCTTGCCTTGGCCTGCGTAGTGATCCTTGACCAGTTTCAGCGCGGCAGGCAGGACGGTCTTGTTGGCAGCGAAATCAATCGCGCTCTGCTCAAGATCGATGTCCAGGCCGTCGAAACCGTAGGTTTCCACCAGACGGATGATTTCATTGGCCAGCGGTTGCTCCTGACCGGCGCGCAACTCGATATGCGCATCGGCACCGCCCAGGGAAATCAGCACGGCCCGCCCCTGACTGTTGAGCACGCCGACCTGACGGCGAAACTCGGCATCGGAGACGTTGAACGGCTTGAAGGTCGGAATCCCGCTGCCCTTCATGAAGGCCACCGCAACCACGTTGTATTCCTTGGGCACGTTTTCCAGGGTGATGTTGGCGAACTGGCCGCGCTGGTAACCATCGCTCGGGCCGGCCGGCCAGTTGTGCCAGAAGCCCATGAGGATCTTCTTGCCGGCAAGAGTCGGCATCAGCGACGCCGCGTCGCTGGCCTGGTTTTTCAATAGGGTGAAGTCGATGTTTGACATGTTCTAATCCTTCAGAACGTGTGGGTTTGACGTTGCGGGCTTATTTGAAGTCCACATCGAAGGCCTGATAGAAGGCGTTGCCGGTGTTGGCGACGATCCACATCAGCACGATGACGTGATGACCCTGCTTGTTGCCCGGAAGTTTCACGGCGTGATTGACCTTGGCTTTCAATTCCGCCGCATGACTGTAGTACGGCACTTGCGGATAGAAATCCTCGGCAAACGGTTGCGCTTCCAGTTGCGCTCGGGTGATGCGTTGTTTCGGGTCCCAGCCATCCCTGGTGATCAGCCAACGATAACCGCGGGTGGTATGCGGCGCGGTGTATTCCCATTTGACCTCAAGGGTCTGGCCGGGGGTGACATTGAGCAGTGGCCAGGAGAACGGGCGCCCGAGTTTCTTGCTCATTTCTTCTGCGGTGAAGTTCACACAGTCACGTGCGTCGTTCTTGCCGCCACTGAGAATATAGCCGTCAGCGGGCGGTACGACGCTCGGGTTGTCGCTTTCGAACGGCGCGGGGAACGGACCAGCCGCGAGTGCCGGGAAGTTCTTGCCGCCTTCCATTTCATTGACCTGCCAGCCGCCGAGCAATCCTTGCTCGATGGCCACCGCGCCGCGGCTTGCAGGGGAAATGACGCGACCGTGTCGCAGTTGGGTTTGAGCTTGTGGTTGGTTCATGTTTTTCACTCCGTTGATTTAAGAACTCTCCAGTCCGAGGAGAGGCCTTCAAGCTAACGGAGGGGGATTTTTTGTCCATCGGCGGTTTTGTCGCAGTCTGCCTTGGCAGAACCCGAAAAACGCCGAAAACACTGTATATAAACACAGTGCATTGCGACGACGCTCACCCGACGCATGGCAAAAGGACTACACCGCGTCATTACAAAAACCTGCATTCACCGGTTCAGGGAAGCTGCGCTCTGAACTCCTTTTGATACTGCCCGGCGAGCTGTTCCTTTTGCTTGTCGTCGAGCAGCTTGCCGGCCATCTGGAAGAATTTCTGCTCTTCCTCCTGCAAGTGGTGATGGACCTTATCCGAGAGCTTTTTTGCCATCGCCAGCCAGGCCGGGCTGGACATGTCGGTCTCGTCGAGCTCTTCCATCATCTCGTCCATTTCATGGTGTTCGGCAATGGCATGGCGACTGAGGTCGACACCCTTGTCGATCTCCATCAACGGGATATAGAAGTGACGCTCTTCGGCGGTTTCGTGGGCCTGAAGCTCAGCCTTCAGCTGCTTGTAGGCCTCGACCCTTTCCGGGGTGTCACCGCTGGTCTTGATCAACGATTTCGCGTAGGTCCGCT
Source organism: Pseudomonas sp. B40(2017) (assembly GCF_002112855.1). Lineage (NCBI taxonomy): Bacteria > Pseudomonadati > Pseudomonadota > Gammaproteobacteria > Pseudomonadales > Pseudomonadaceae > Pseudomonas > Pseudomonas sp. B40(2017). Next base: position 255,899 of record NZ_NEIT01000007.1, on the reverse strand, counting down.
GACGATCGTGGCTTTCACGCAGGGCTTCGAAAATGTTCATGGAATCTCCCAGGCAAACGCGTACCGGATGGACGCCCTGAAGGGCTAGACCGCGCCGCAGGAGCGACGGTTCCAAGCGATTGCTTCAATCGGCTGTGGCGCGATAGGCTGCCGATTCATTACTACAAGGAAGACGACATGACGTTGCGGATCGAGCTGTCACAGGCCCCCACCGAAGAACAGCGCGCGGCCATCCTGGCGCCCCTGCGTGCCTACAACATTGCCAAGGCCGGGCCGTCGCTGTACGAACCGGTCGCGCTACTGGTGCGCGACGACAACGACGCGATCCTCGGTGGCCTCTATGGGCACACGTTCTATCGGTGGCTGTTTATCGAGTTGCTGGCGGTGCCGGAACAAGGCCGGGGACAGGGCATCGGCTCGAAGCTGATGAACATGGTCGAGGAATTCGCCCGGGAAAAAGATTGCGTTGGGATTTGGCTCGATACCTTTGATTTTCAGGCGCCCGGGTTCTACAAAAAACTGGGGTATACCGAGTGTGGCGAGATTGTGGATTATCCGCTGGGGCACAAGCGGCATTTCTTCCAGAAGCGTTTGATTGATTGAATTCAGCGACCCTCGCCCGCAGGCTGGTGAGGGTCGCAAAATCAACGCATCCAGCCGCCCGTTACAGACAGGTCGCCAGCGCCGCCAAGCGGCGCTTGGCCACAAAATCATCCTTCTGCGCGTAGTAATTCAATACGGTACCAGACGCATCCGTGGTCAAGTCGACAAACGACTCCGCCGAGCGCGTGTAGACCGTCGAACCACCCTTTTTGCCCGGTTGCAGATACGCCGCCGCGTCCACGCCGAACACCGCTTCGTCCTGCCAGGCGAATTGCACGCACTGGGCCACGACTTTTTCGGGTTTGTCCGAATTCAGGGTCTTGTTAGGGGTTTGCGTGCGGGCGTCTTCCATCGCCGAACCCGCGCAACCGGCCAGCAGGGTTGCCGCCAGCGCCACCATCAGCATTCGCATTGCATTCGCTCATTCGGAAAAAACCGGACTGTATCACCGCAACGGCAAAAATCGTTCTGCTTTACTGCATTTAAAACGCGACACATGCCGGCGCCTGCGGCACATTAACGGTGACCAGCCTCACAAGGAAAGCCCATGGCGCCTACTGACCAGCGACACGAACAAGCCTTGAAACTGTTTCTCGATGCACGCCCCGAGTTGCGCGAAGCCCTCGACCACCTCAACCCTTTGCTGGCCCAGGCCAAGGGCGAAACTCCGGCGCAGTACCGCGAAGAACGCCTGCACGAAGCTTTCGAAGCCGAGGCCGAAAGCCAAGGTTTGTTTGCCTGGGAATTGACGTTGCAACTGACTGCCACCACGCCCGAGGAGTATCAGGCACAACGCCTGGAAGTGCATCGCGAAGTGGCGGAAATGGCCGGGATGGACTGGCTGGAGTACTGCGATCTGTATGGCATAGAACCGTAAACCCCGCTTAAGGACGCTGCCTCGATGCTGCCTTCCACCTCGACCCACCGCGCCAGTCCCGGACATCTTCACATACAGAAATGGCGCGGCCGTGTGGGTCTGGCACTGGTTGCCAGCCTGTCGGTACTGGCCGGCATGACCGACGCCATCGGCTTCATGGCCAGTGGCGATTTCGTTTCCTTCATGAGCGGCAACACCACGCGGCTGGCGGTGGCGATCAGCGATGGCGACAGCGCACTGACAGGGCGGCTGATCCTGCTCGTCGCAACGTTCATTGTCGGCAATGCCCTGGGTGTCGTGGTCAGTCGGTTGGGTGGTCGGCGGGCGCTGCCGTTGCTGTTGTCCATCGCCGCACTGCTCTGTGCCGCAGCCTGGCCCTTTGACACTCAATTGCCGGCCCTGCTGGCGGCGATCATTGCGATGGGCATGCTCAACGCGGCGGTGGAAGAAGTGAACGGCCTGCCGGTCGGGCTGACGTATGTCACCGGCGCCCTGTCCCGATTTGGCCGTGGATTGGGGCGCTGGGTGCTCGGCGAACGGCGAAGCGGCTGGCGGGTGCAACTAGTGCCGTGGAGCGGAATGCTGGTCGGCGCCATTCTGGGGGCAGTGCTGGAACATCATCTGGGACTCAAGGCGATGTTGGTCAGCGGTCTGTTCGCCGCCGTTCTGGGGCTGGTGACCCTGAAGATTCCGCGGCGTTGGCAGCTGGGCTACATGCCACGCTGAAGGACGCCTGCTCGTATCGAGACGGGCGCGGGAAACATCCACTTCGCCGCCCCGCCGAGAAAGCTTTATCATGGCCGCAGTTTTGCTGATCGAGTCCGTCATGAAGTTCGCCATTGCGCTGTTTTCCGCCGCCCATGCGCCCTCCTCGCGCCGCGCCCTGCTGTTCGCCCAGGCTGCGCTCGCCGGCGGGCATGAGATTGTCCGGCTGTTTTTCTATCAGGACGGGGTCCACAACGCGTCCAACGCCGTGGTCACGCCGCAGGACGAACTGGACCTGCCCAAGCAGTGGCGCAATTTCATCACCGAACAAAACCTCGACGGCGTGGTGTGCATCGCGGCAGCCCTGCGCCGTGGCGTGTTGAATGCCGAGGAAGCCGGGCGTTATCAGCGTGATGCCGTGGCCGTCAGCGTGCCGTGGGAATTGTCCGGCCTCGGTCAGTTGCATGACGCGGTGCAGGATGCCGACCGCCTCATCTGTTTCGGAGGCGCATGACATGGCCAAATCCCTTCTGATTATCAGCCGTCAATCGCCGTGGTCCGGCCCCGGCGCCCGCGAGGCGCTGGACATCGTGCTGGCCGGCGGCGCGTTCGATCTGCCGATCGGCCTGCTGTTTCTCGACGACGGCGTGCTGCAACTGGCCGCCGGGCAAAACGCCAAGGCCCTGCAACAGAAAGACCTGAGCGCCAACCTGCAAGCGTTGCCGATGTTTGGCGTCGAAGAGCTGTTCTACTGCGCCGACAGCGCCAGTGTTCGCGGCCTCGGCGATCGTTCGCTGGACGAGGCGCAGCCTTTGGCCGCCGAGCAAATCACCGCCCTTATTGACCGTTACGACCAGGTGATCACCCTCTGATGTCGACTTTGCATGTGTTGTCCCACTCCCCGTTCGGCGACGAACGCCTGACCAGTTGCCTGCGCCTGCTCGGTTCTGCCGATGCACTGTTGCTGACTGGCGATGCTGCTTATGCGCTGCAGCCTGGCACCGCGCCGTTCAGTGCGCTGGAAATACGTCAGGTGAAATTGTTCGTGCTGGCCGAAGACGCGCAAGCCCGTGCCGTGCAGGTTCCGGACTGGGCCGAAGCCGTCGATTACCCCGCCTTCGTCGAGTTGTCGATCCACCACGACAAGGTCAACTCCTGGCTATGAATGCGCTGACCGTCGGCACCCGCGCCATTGAACTGGACAAGGACGGCTTTCTGGTCGACCTCAACGACTGGTCGGCCGAAGTCGCCAGCGCCCTCGCCGCTGCCGAAGACATCGAACTGAGCCCGGAACACTGGGAAGTCCTCGAATTGCTGCGCAGCTTCTACGCCGAATTCCAGCTGTCACCGGCCACCCGGCCGCTGATCAAGTACACCGCACTCAAGCTCGGCGCGGAGAAAGGCAACAGCCTGCACCTGAACCGACTGTTCAAAGGCACCCCTGCCAAACTCGCCGCGAAACTGGCGGGCCTGCCCAAACCGACGAATTGCCTATGACCGACTATCCAGCGCTGACCCTCGAAACGCCCGCCGAGCATCCATTCGCCCAGTTCGTGCGCATCCTCGGCAAGGGCAAGCGCGGTGCCCGCGACCTGACCCGCGAGGAAGCCCGGCAAGCCATGGGCATGGTGCTCGACGAAGCGGTCGAAGAAACCCAGCTCGGCGCGTTCCTGATGTTGCTGCGGCACAAGGAAGAAAGCGCTGAGGAAATGGCTGGATTCACCGAGGCACTGCGCGAACGTTTGCAGGCGCCAGCGCTGAAGGTCGATCTGGACTGGCCGACCTACGCTGGCAAGAAGCGTCACCTGCCGTGGTATCTGCTGTCCGCCAAGTGCCTGGCGCAGAACGGCGTGCGCATCTTCATGCACGGCGGCGGCGCACACACAGCCGGGCGTTTGTATTCCGAACAACTGCTCGGTGAGCTGAACATTCCGCTGTGCCGCAACTGGCAACAAGTCGGCGCGGCGCTGGATAACGGTGGCCTGGCGTTCATGCCGCTGGTGGACTGGGCGCCGCAGCTGCAACGGATGATCGACCTGCGCAACACCCTCGGCCTGCGCTCGCCGATTCACTCACTGGCGCGGATTCTCAATCCGCTGGGCGCGCGTTGCGGCCTGCAAAGTATTTTCCACCCCGGCTATCAGGCGGTGCACCGCGATGCCAGCGGCCTGCTAGGCGACACGGCGATCGTGATCAAGGGCGACGGCGGCGAAATCGAGATCAACCCGGATGCCGACAGCCATTTGTACGGCACCATGGGTGGCGAAAGCTGGGATGAGGAATGGCCGCAGTTGTCGGCTCAACGCCACGTCAAACCTGCGTCGCTGGATATCGAGCATTTGAAAGCCGTCTGGAGTGGTGATGTGGTCGACAGTTATCCGCAGATGGCGTTGATCTCGACCATGGCGTTGGCACTGCGCGGCCTCGGCCAAAGCCGTGAACAGGCTTTCGCAACCGCCGAGAAATACTGGGCCGCGCGGAACAAATCGATTTAACCGATCATTAGCGCCCGATCTTTGCGCTTTTTGTTCGAACTCATCGGAATAGACTCAACTCCAACGAATTATTGGTTTCTGGAGTCTTGATCATGGGTTTACTCGTCGACGGCCGCTGGCAGGACAAGTGGTACGAAAGCAGCAAGGACGGCGCGTTCCAGCGCGAACAGGCACAGCGCCGCAACTGGGTCACTCGCAATGGCGAGCCGGGCCCGAGCGGTGAAGGCGGTTTTGCCGCCGAAGCCGGGCGTTATCACCTTTATGTCTCTCTCGCCTGTCCGTGGGCGCATCGCACGCTGATCCTGCGCAAGCTCAAGGGCCTGGAAAGCCTGATCGACGTTTCAGTCGTCAGCTGGCTGATGCTGGAAAACGGCTGGACCTTCGATCAGAACCTCGGCTCGACCGGCGACAAACTCGACCACTTCGATTTCATGCACCAGCGCTACACCGCCGACACCGCCGACTACACCGGCCGCGTCACCGTACCGGTGCTGTGGGACAAGAAACTCAAGCGCATCGTCAGCAACGAATCGGCGGAGATCATCCGCATGTTCAACAGCGCCTTCGATGACTTGACCGGCAACGATCTGGACTTCTATCCGGCGCCATTGCGCGGCGAGATCGATGCGCTGAACGAGCGGATCTACCCTGCCGTGAACAACGGCGTGTATCGCGCCGGTTTCGCGACCTCGCAGAAGGCCTATGAAGAAGCGTTCGATGACGTGTTTGCCGAGCTGGATCATCTGGAACAGGTGCTGGACGCCAACCGTTATCTGACGGGCGAATACCTGACCGAGGCGGATGTGCGTCTGTTCACCACCCTGATTCGTTTCGATGCGGTGTATCACGGGCACTTCAAATGCAATCTGCGGCGGATCAGCGATTATCCGAATCTGTCGAACTGGCTGCGTGAGATGTACCAGTGGCCGGGCGTTGCCGAAACCGTGGATTTCCAGCACATCAAGCATCACTACTACGGCAGCCACAAGACCATCAACCCGACAGGGGTGGTGCCGAAGGGGCCGGAGCAGGATTTCACTGTTGCCCATGACCGGGACCGGTTGGGCGGCAAAGGGGTTTGGCGCAGAGGTTGAGAGCAGGATCGTTCCCACCGCGTGGGAACGATCCCTTCAGAGTCGTCAGATCTGACCCTGAGCGCCCTCGAACCACGCCAGTTTCTCGCGCAATTGCACCACTTCGCCGACGATCACCAGGGTCGGCGCATGCACTTCATGCTCCGCCACCAGCCGCGGCAGGTCGGCCAGCGTGCCGGTGAAGACCCGCTGATTGACCGTGGTGCCCTGCTGGATCAGCGCAGCCGGGGTATCGGCCGCGCGACCATGCTTGATCAACTGCTCGCAGATGATCGGCAACCCCACCAACCCCATGTAGAACACCAGCGTCTGAGCCGGAGCGACGAGATCCGACCACGGCAGATCGGTCGAACCGTCCTTCAAGTGCCCGGTGACGAAACGCACCGACTGAGCGTAGTCGCGATGAGTCAGCGGAATCCCGGCATACGCCGCGCAACCGCTGGCCGCCGTGATGCCCGGCACCACCTGAAACGGGATGCCATGGGCCGCCAGTTCCTCGATCTCTTCGCCGCCACGGCCGAAGATGAACGGATCCCCGCCCTTCAACCGCACCACACGCTTGCCGGCCTTGGCCAGATCCACCAGTTGCTGGTTGATCTGATCCTGCGGCACGGCGTGATCGGCGCGACGCTTGCCGACGTAGACCCGCTCGGCATCGCGACGGCACAGCTCAAGAATCGCCGGAGCCACCAAGCGGTCGTACAGCACCACGTCGGCTTGCTGCATCAGACGCAAGGCGCGGAAGGTCAGCAGATCCGGATCACCAGGTCCTGCCCCAACCAGATACACCTCACCGGTCGTGACCATGGCTTCGCCGTCAATCTTGGCTTGCAGCAAACGTTCGGCTTCGGCGCCCTGTCCTGCCAGCTGCCGGTCGGCAATCGGCCCCTGAAACACGTCTTCCCAAAAACCGCGACGCTGCTGCACATCAGGAAACAGGCCTTTGACCTGATCGCGAAACCGCGCGGCCAGACCGGCCAGATGGCCGTAGGTCGAAGGAATCCAGGTTTCGATCTTGGCGCGGATCAGCCGGGCCAGCACCGGCGCATCGCCGCCGCTGGAGACCGCGATGATCAGCGGTGAACGATCGACGATTGCCGGGAAGATCACGCTGCACAGCGCCGGCGCATCGACCACGTTGACCGGCACGCAGCGCCGATGGGCATCGGCGGAGACCTGCGCGTTCAACGCTTCGTCATCGGTGGCGGCAATGATCAGCCCGCAGCCGTCCAGATCCGTTTCGGCGTAGCCACGCAGCAGGCATTCGCCACCGCTGGCGGCAACTAGTTCGCGCAGTTGCGCTTCGATTTCAGGTGCGACCACCCGCAGCAGCGCACCGGCATCGGCCAGCAGGCGGGATTTGCGCAAGGCAATCTCCCCCCCACCGACGACCAACACACGACTGCCGCGCAGGTTGTGAAACAGCGGCAGATATTTCATTTAGCCGATGACCTCAAGGCCACCCATGTACGGCTTCAGCACGTCCGGCACACGGATCGAACCGTCGGCCTGCTGGTAGTTTTCCAGCACGGCCACCAGGGTACGACCGACTGCCAGACCGGAACCGTTCAGGGTGTGCACCAGCTCAGGCTTGCCGGTTTCCGGGTTGCGGAAACGCGCCTGCATGCGGCGGGCCTGGAAATCGCCGCAGTTGGAGCACGACGAGATTTCGCGGTATTTGTCCTGGCTCGGAATCCACACTTCCAGATCGTAAGTCTTGACTGCGCTGAAGCCCATGTCGCCAGTGCACAGCGCCAGGGTGCGGTAAGGCAGCTCCAGCAGTTGCAGGACTTTCTCGGCATTGGCGGTCAGGCTCTCGAGCGCTTCCATCGATTTCGACGGCTCGACGATCTGGACCATCTCGACCTTGTCGAACTGGTGCTGACGGATCATGCCGCGAGTGTCACGACCCGACGCGCCGGCTTCGCTGCGGAAGCACGGAGTGTGGGCAACAAACTTGATCGGCAGCTGTTTCGAATCGACGATTTCACCGGCCACGATGTTGGTCAGCGACACTTCGGCGGTCGGGATCAGGTACAGATCGGCTTCGCCTTCGCGAGCGATCTTGAACAGGTCTTCTTCGAACTTCGGCAGTTGACCGGTGCCTTGCAGCGCCGGGGCCTGAACCAGATAAGGCGTGTAAGCCTCTTCGTAGCCATGCTCGGTGACGTGCAGGTTGATCATGAACTGCGCCAGTGCGCGGTGCAGACGGGCAATCGGGCCGCGCAGCAGGGCGAAACGGGCGCCAGACAGCTTGGCGGCGGTTTCGAAGTCGAGCCAGCCGAATTTCTCGCCCAGGGCCACGTGGTCCTGAACCGGGAAATCGAAGGTGGTCGGGGTGCCCCAGCGGCGCACTTCGACGTTGCCGTCTTCGTCTTCGCCGACCGGTACCGATTCGTGCGGCAAATTCGGGATGCCCAGCAGGATCGAATCCAGTTCGGTCTGGATCGAATCCAGCTCGACTTTACCGGCGCTCAGTTCGCCCGCCATGCGCTCGACGTCCGCCATCAGCGGCGCGATGTCTTCGCCGCGCTGCTTGGCCTGACCGATGGATTTGGAACGCGCGTTACGCTCAGCCTGCAGTGCTTCGGTGCGGGTCTGGACGGTCTTGCGCTGTTCTTCCAGCGCTTCGATGCGCGCGACATCCAGGGCAAAGCCACGGGAAGCCAGGCGGTCCGCTACGTCCTGAAGGTTGCTACGTAACAGTTTGGAATCGAGCATGTCGGTTTCTCGTTATCAAAGTTTGGTCAGGGACAGGCCAGCCCAGGTCGCGAGCAGCCCGCCGAATACGCTGATGGCCGCATAGCCCAGGGCCAGCGGCAATTGCCCGCTTTCCAGCAGGCGCACCGTATCCAGTGAAAAGGATGAAAAAGTCGTCAGCCCCCCGAGGAAGCCGACCATCAACCCGGCACGTACCTCGATCGGTACTTCCGGGCGTATCAAAAACAGGCCGTACAGCACGCCAATCAGCAGACAGCCCACGATATTAACGGCCAGCGTCGCGGTATAGAAGTGCCGCGGCCAATTGGCGTTGACCCAATTACCGGTGGCGAAGCGCAACAAAGTGCCGGCAATCCCGCCGACGGAGACCGCAACAATCAATGGAACCACTATTTTCTCCGCTGCCGAGGGCTTAAACGATCAAGTTGGGCGAGGTGGGTGAGCTTCTCGCCGATCTTCAACTCCAGGCCACGGGGCACCGGCTGGTAGAACGGAATCGGGTCGAGTTCTTCCGGGAAATAGTCTTCGCCGGCAGCGTAAGCGTCCGGTTCGTCGTGGGCATAGCGGTATTCGTCGCCATAACCCAATTGCTTCATCAATTTGGTCGGCGCATTGCGCAGATGTAGCGGCACTTCCAGCGAACCGTGTTCGGCGGCAGCGCGCAGCGCGGTCTTGAAACCCATGTACACCGCGTTGCTTTTCGGCGCACAGGCCAGATAAGTGATGGCCTGGGCCACTGCCAACTCACCTTCCGGGCTGCCGAGACGTTCCTGAACCTCCCACGCCGCCAGGCACAGGCTCAGGGCGCGAGGATCGGCGTTGCCGATGTCTTCGCTGGCCATCCGCACCACCCGCCGGGCGAGGTACAGCGGATCGCAGCCGCCGTCGATCATTCGCGCAAACCAGTACAGCGCGCCGTCAGGATTCGAGCCGCGAACCGATTTGTGCAGCGCGGAAATCTGGTCGTAGAACGCTTCGCCGCCCTTGTCGAAACGCCGGCGAGTGTCGCCGAGCAGGCTTTGCAGCAGCTCGGTGCCCATCTCACTGTTGTCTTCGGCCAGGTCCGAGGCGTTCTCCAGCAGATTCAGCAAGCGCCGGCCATCGCCATCGGCGGCGGACAGCAGCATCTGGAAGCCTTCATCGCTGAGGGTCAGATGACGTTTGCCCAGGCCACGCTCTTCAGTCAGCGCGCGGTGCACCAACTTGCGCAACGCCGCCTCGTCGAGGCTTTTGAGTACGTAAACCCGCGCCCGCGACAGCAATGCGTTGTTCAGTTCGAACGAAGGGTTTTCAGTGGTGGCGCCAATGAAGATCAGGGTGCCGTCTTCAACGTACGGCAGGAAGGCGTCCTGTTGAGACTTGTTGAAGCGGTGCACTTCATCGACAAACAGGATCGTGCGCTTGCCGTACTGGCCGGCCTGCTGCTTGGCGATTTCCACCGCCTGACGGATCTCCTTGACCCCGGCCAGCACCGCCGAAACCGTTTCGAAGTGCGCATCCGAGACTTCTGCCAGCAACCGCGCCAACGTGGTCTTGCCCACGCCCGGCGGGCCCCAGAAGATCATCGAATGCAGGGCACCCTGCTCCAGCGCTTCGCGCAGAGGCTTGCCGCGAGCGAGCACGTGTTCCTGACCGACGTACTCATCCAGATTGGTCGCCCGCAAACGGGCAGCCAGTGGCTGGGCAATCGGTGCACTGCGAAACAGATCCATCACGTACCGTTGAAACCTCTGTGTTTATTCCTGGATCACATCGGCACCCTTGGGGATGTCGAACTTGAACTTCGAGGCCGGGACCGCTTCGTTGGCCTTCACACCGGTAAACAGGATGTTGGTGCGCTGGCCGACGCTGTCGATCAGTTGCATGTCATTGACCAGACCGTTGCGGAACGACAGGCGCAGGCTGTCGAACAGCGTGTCCTTGGTTTTCGGCTTCAGGGTGAAGTCGATCACGCCACCGGCCTCTTTCGCGGTGATGTCAAAGCTCTGGCTGATCTTCGATACGTCGCCAGACAGCAACAGCGCCGGGGTCTGGGTCAGACGCTCATCGAGCTTCTTGATGGTGGCCTGCTCCAGGTCCGGGTCCCACAGGGTGACTTTCTTGCCGTCGGACACCATGGTCTGCTCGGCTGGCGCATTGGTGTGCCAGTAGAACAGGCCCGGACGCTGCAGGGTCATGTCGCCGGTGGTTTCCTGCAACTGGGTGCCGCTGCCGTCGAGGGTCAACTGGGAAAAATTGGCGGTCAGGGTCTTGGATGTTTCGAGCAATTGGGTCAGGCGAGCCACATCCTTGTCATCGGCGTGAGCCGTGAGGGTGGTCAGAGCCAGTACCGGCAGCAACATGCGGATAAGACGCATGGGAGTCCTCTTGAATACTCGTGGGAAAGTGGACGGCGCTTCATGCACCGCCCATTGCATTTGGATCAGGGTATCGAATCAGTCGCGTACCGGGCCAGGGGCCAGGACTTCGCGGGAACCGTTGGTGTTCATCGACGTCACGACCCCGGCCATTTCCATGGCTTCGATCATGCGTGCGGCACGGTTGTAGCCGATCTTCAGCTTGCGCTGTACAGCGGAGATGGAGGCACGACGGCTTTCCAGCACGAACTGCACGGCTTCGTCGTACAGCGCGTCGGCTTCCGGATCGTCGCCGTCACCGCCGCCGCTGCTGCCTTCGAAACCACTGCCCGCCTCTTCGACACCATTGAGGATGTCGTCGTTGTATTCCGGCGCGCCGCGCAGTTTCCAGGCTTCAACCACCCGGTGAACTTCATCGTCGGACACGAATGCGCCGTGAACCCGGATCGGCAGGCTGGTGCCCGGCGGCATGTAAAGCATGTCACCGTGGCCGAGCAGTTGTTCGGCGCCGCCCTGGTCGATGATGGTCCGGGAGTCGATCTTGCTGGATACCTGGAACGCCATCCGCGTCGGGATGTTGGCCTTGATCAGACCGGTGATCACATCCACCGACGGCCGTTGGGTCGCGAGGATCAGGTGGATACCGGCCGCACGCGCCTTCTGGGCGATACGGGCGATCAGTTCTTCTACCTTCTTGCCGACGATCATCATCATGTCGGCGAATTCGTCCACGACCACGACGATGGTCGGCAGCTTCTGCAGCAGCGGCGCTTCGTCGTGGATGCTTTCGCGCTTGTACAGCGGATCGCTCAGCGGCTCGCCGGCGTCCTGGGCTTCCTTGACCTTGGCGTTGAAGCCGGACAGGTTTCGCACGCCCATCTTCGCCATCAGCTTGTAGCGACGCTCCATCTCGGCCACGCTCCAGCGCAGGGCGTTGGCGGCGTCCTTCATGTCGGTCACGACCGGGCACAGCAGGTGTGGAATGCCTTCGTAGATCGACAGCTCGAGCATTTTCGGGTCGATCATGATCAGCTTGGCGTCATCCGGGCCGGACTTGAACAGAATCGACAGGATCATCGCGTTCACGCCCACCGACTTACCCGAACCGGTCGTACCGGCCACCAGCAGGTGCGGCATTTTCGCCAGGTCGGTGATGACCGGCTTGCCGCCGATGTCGTGGCCCAGGGCCAGGGTGACCGGCGATTTGAAGTTGTCATACTCAGGCGTCGACAGCACCTCGGAGAAGCGCACGATCTGCCGGTCTTCGTTGGGAATTTCGATACCGACCGTGGTCTTGCCCGGAATCACTTCCACCACCCGCACACTGGTCACGGCCAGCGAACGTGCAAGGTCTTTCGCCAGGTTGGCGATACGGCTGACCTTCACGCCCGCAGCAGGCTGGATTTCGTAACGGGTAATAACCGGGCCGGGATGGATCGAATCCACGGTGACTTCGACGCCGAATTCCTTAAGCTTGATCTCCAGCAAGTGGCCGACCGCCGCCAGGGATTCAGGCGAATAATTGAGTTGTTTCTTTTCCGCAGGATCGAGAATCGAGATCGGCGGCAAGGTGCCTTCCACGGCGCTGTCGACGAACAACGGCACCTGCTTCTCTTTCTGCACGCGCTTGCTTGGCTCCGGCGCCTTGACCGGGGCCGGGGCGATGACCGGCGGCACCTGTTTCTCGCGCTCGGACATGTGTTTGCTGAGGGCCTGTTCGCGCTCGATCAGACGCTCCTTGACCTTGGCCTGCTCGCGTTTGTCGGTGACCGTCGGTGCAACCACGTCATGCACGCGATCGTCGACTTCACGCAGCTGCGCGACCAGTTGCTTGCGCTCGGTACGCGCCGACCACCAGCGGTTTAGCGCGCCCTGGAACAGTTCGAACAGGTCAAGCGTGATCTTGCCGGTGATGTCCATCACCTTGAACCACGACAGGTCGGTGAACACCGTCAGGCCGAACAGGAACAGTGCGATAAACAGCAACGTGCTGCCCTGAATGTTCAGGGCGTTGCGGGCCAGGTCACCGAGGCTTTCACCCAGCGCACCACCCGCGCCGGCCGGCAATCCGGTGGCTGCATGGAAATGAATGTGCGCCAGTGCAGCGCCGGACAACACCAGAAACACCAGACCGATCAGGCGCCAGGAAAACAGCCAGCCGCTCCACTGCCACGGCTCGTGACGCTGACGGAAGATCTGATACGCCTTGATCGCCAGCAGCAACGGAAAGATGTACGCGAAGTAACCCAACACCATGAACAGGATGTCGGCGCTGTAGGAGCCCGCCGGGCCACCGAAATTCTGCACGTCATCGATCTTGCTGTTGTGGCTCCAGCCCGGATCGTCCTTGCCGTAGGTCAGCAAAGCCATCATCAGGAACAGGCACAAGGCGCCGATGGCGATCAATGCACCTTCCTTGAGCCGGTAGTGCAATTGCTGGCGCCAAAGCGGAACGACTGTTTTTGGTGCTTCCGTGGATTTCTTCAAAACGCTTCTTTTCCTGCGCCAGAGGCGCGTCCATCTATTGAATGACGAAAAAAACTGCCCAATCCAGGCAGGTAAAAAAATTGACGGGCGCAACGGAGACTACTTTTAACACTGCGCCCCGCCTTTTATAAACACGGCACGCGGCGAATATTCTGTAACAGCCCGGCATTGTACGGGTTTGCGCGTTCGATGCCATGCTTCCAGGTCTCTGGTTCAAGCATAGCCAAACGCACAACACCCGGCGTTCAATTTGAGCATGCATTGTCTTTTGTGACAAAGGCTTATGAGGTGTATTTGATGAACGTAGCGAAGCATTCGCGCCTCATCTGCCATGAACGCCACACATTGACGTCGGCAAGCTTGCTCGCACCGGTGTTGCGCCCGATTACGACCGCATCCTGATGCTCAAGTTGCAGCTACGCAAAAGCCGTACTGCAACGGAGGACATTCGCGTCATTTCCCGGCACACTTTACCGCGGGCCCACTGCCCACCGCCCTCCCCTTCTGCAAGCCTGGACGCCATGCTGACTTGGTTACAACGCAACTCACTGACTTTCCCGCCACTGGAAAAGGCCATGCGCGATCCCAACGGATTGCTGGCAGCCGGCGGCGACCTGTCCGCCGATCGCCTGATCCAGGCCTATCGCCACGGCTGTTTTCCGTGGTTTTCCGAAGGTCAGCCGATTCTCTGGTGGTCGCCGGATCCGCGCACCGTGCTTTTTCCCGACGAACTGCACGTCTCGCGCAGCCTGGGCAAATTGATGCGCAAACAGCGTTATCAAGTGACCTTCGATCAGGATTTCGAAGCCGTGATCCGCGCCTGCGCCGCCCCCAGGGAATACGCCGACGGCACCTGGATCACCGAAGCAATGCAGAACGCCTATATCGAACTGCATCGGCGCGGTTTTGCTCACTCGGTGGAGGTACGGGATCAGGGCGAACTGGTCGGCGGCCTGTACGGTCTGGCGATGGGGCAACTGTTTTTTGGCGAATCAATGTTCAGCCGCGCGGACAATGCTTCCAAGTACGGCTTTGCCTCGCTGGTGCAACATCTTAAGGAAGCGGGTTTCGTGCTGATCGACTGCCAGATGCCGACCGATCACCTGCACAGCCTTGGCGCCCGGGCCATTTCACGGCAGACATTCGCCGACTATCTAGCCCGGCACCTCGATCAACCCAATCATGCGACCTGGGTTTGCTGAGCGACTTTTGCGCGCGTGGCTTACACTTAATTCACCAGCTTACCCTTGAGGGTTGATCATGACCGAGTTGGCGCGTTTGAAGTTTTATGCCACTCAGCCTCACTCTTGCAGTTATCTGCCCGAGGAGCAGGCGACGACCCTGTTTCTCGATCCGAGCCAGCCCATGGATGTGCATGTCTACGCAGATCTGTCGGAAATGGGCTTTCGTCGCAGCGGCGATCATCTTTACCGCCCGCATTGCCAGAACTGCAATGCCTGCGTGCCTGCGCGCATTCCGGTGGCGCAGTTCAACCCCAATCGCCAGCAAAAACGCATTTTCAAACGCAACATCGACTTGCAGGTACGTCCGGTCAAGCCGGCGTTCAGCGAAGAATATTTCGATCTCTATCAGCGCTACATCGAACAGCGCCACGCCGACGGCGACATGTATCCGCCCAGCCGCGATCAATTCTCGACTTTTCTGGTACGCGACCTGCCCTTCTCACGCTTTTATGAGTTCCGGCTCGACGGACGGTTACTTGCAGTCGCCGTCACCGACCTGCTGCCCAACGGCCTGTCCGCGGTCTACACCTTTTACGAACCGCAGGAAGAACGCCGCAGCCTGGGGCGCTACGCCATCCTCTGGCAAATCGCCGAAGCCCAACGCCTGGGGCTTGAAGCGGTGTACCTGGGCTACTGGATCAAAAACTGCAAAAAGATGAACTACAAGACCCAATATCGGCCCATCGAACTGCTCATTAATCAGCGCTGGGTCATCCTGAACTGAATGCAGACCCTAAACCCCTTGGCGTAAACCCCATTTTTCGGGCACAATGCACGCCGCTTTTGCCTGGCGCAGTTGCACCGGGCCATTCATTGGATACCGAGGGCTTTACTGCATGTCGAAAGAAGACAGCTTCGAAATGGAAGGCACTGTCGTCGACACCCTGCCCAACACCATGTTTCGTGTGGAGTTGGAAAATGGGCACGTCGTAACCGCGCATATTTCCGGCAAGATGCGCAAGAACTACATTCGTATTCTTACCGGTGACAAAGTGCGCGTCGAGCTGACGCCCTATGACTTGAGCAAAGGGCGTATTACTTACCGCGCTCGCTAATCAAGTCAATACAAGACGCCCGGCTTAATGCCGGGCGTTTTTGTTTGTCTGGGTTTTGGGTTTGTGCTTGAGTTTTGGGTGTATATCCGTTGCTGCGGTAACGGCTTCTTATGGTTTCGCTCTTACAGCGAGTCCCTTTTTCAAACGCCAAAAAGGAACCAAAAGGCTTTTGCCCCGGCGTACGGCACTTCGCTTAGGCTCAGTGTTCCCTCGCTACGGTGTCCACCAGGGGGCATCGCCTACGGTTTGCTTCGCTGCACCTCCTCTCGATGTATGCGGCTTCGCCGCACGGCGCTACGCGCCTACCCCCTGATGGACACCTCCGCTCGGCCTGCCGAAGGGACTAAAGATCAAGAGCCAGATCAAGAGCCCCTCACCCTAGCCCTCTCCCGGAGGGAGAGGGGACCGACCGAGTTGATTGGGAGAGTTGTGCCGACGTGCAATACCGCGTTGAACTCAGGCTTTGAAAAGCACAAAAAACGGCTCCCTCTCCTCGGGGAGAGGGCTGGGGTGAGGGGTAAACCCACCACAAAAACCAAAGCCGAACACGCCCCGCTCCTCCCCACTCAAAACGATGAGCGTTAGCTCGAGTACCGCTTTTGATCGCAGGGCCCGTCGGCAGGCTGAGTGGAGGGATTGATCCGGGGGTGGGAGCGCAGCGACCGTTTGGCGAAGCCAAACACATCGAGAGGAGGTGCAGCGAAGCAAACCGTAGGCGATGCCCCCGGATCAATCCCGGAGCGAAGGAACCCGAGCCACAGCGAGGGCCGTACGTCAGGGTAAAGCCTTTTGGGTTACCTTTTCGGCGTTTGGAAAAGGTGACTCGCCGCAAGGGCGAAACCCTAAGAAGCCATTACCGCAGCAACGGATATGCCCCCCCCCAACCAAAAACCGCAGACAGCAAAAAGGCGCCCAAAAGGCGCCTTTCGCTTTACAACAGACCAACAACCATCAAGCCATTTCCGCGGTGGTCTCGAAGTCAAACGTCAACTCACCATCCTTGATGTCGATGTGAACCACACCGCCATGCTCGGCCAGCTCGCCAAACAGAATCTCCTCCGCCAGCGGACGCTTGATCTTGTCCTGGATCAGACGCGCCATCGGACGAGCGCCCATGGCCGAATCGTAACCACCGGCCGCCAGCCAGCTGCGCGCCGCATCGGTAACTTCCAGAAGCACCCGCTTGTCTTCCAGTTGCGCCTGAAGCTCGGTGAGGAACTTGTCCACCACGCTTTTGATGACCTCGTGACTGAGGCGACCAAATTGAATGATGGTATCCAGGCGGTTGCGGAATTCCGGCGTGAAGCTCTTCTTGATCACTTCCATCGCATCGGACGAGTGGTCCTGATGGGTGAAGCCGATCGAAGCACGTGCCGCCGTTTCAGCACCGGCGTTGGTGGTCATGATCACGATCACGTTGCGGAAGTCCGCCTTGCGCCCGTTGTTGTCGGTCAGCGTACCGTGGTCCATCACCTGCAGCAGCAAGTTGAAGACTTCCGGATGCGCCTTCTCGATTTCATCGAGCAGCAATACGCAATGCGGTTGCTTGGTGATCGCTTCGGTCAACAGACCGCCCTGGTCGAAACCGACATAACCCGGAGGCGCACCGATCAAACGCGATACGGTGTGGCGCTCCATGTACTCGGACATGTCGAAGCGAACCAGTTCGATCCCCAGCGCCTTGGCCAATTGACGCGCGGCTTCGGTTTTACCGACACCGGTCGGCCCTGCGAACAGGAACGAACCAACAGGCTTGTCGGGCGACTTCAGACCGGCACGGGACAGCTTGATCGCAGTCGACAGCGAATCGATCGCCGCGTCCTGACCGAACACCGTCAGCTTCAAGTCACGCTCCAGATTACGCAGCAGTTCCTTGTCGGAGCTGGTGACATGCTTCGGCGGAATCCGCGCGATTTTCGCAACGATGTCCTCGACTTCAGGGACTTCGATGCGTTTCACGCGCTTCTCGACCGGTTGCAGACGCTGGTACGCGCCTGCCTCGTCGATCACATCGATGGCTTTGTCCGGCATGTGCCGGTCATTGATGTAGCGCGAAGCCAGTTCCGCAGCGGCGCGCAGCGACTCATCACTGTATTCGATGTTGTGGTGCTGTTCGAAGCGACCTTTCAGGCCACGCAGGATACCGATGGTGTCCTCCACCGACGGCTCGACGACATCGACCTTCTGGAAGCGACGTGCCAGGGCACGGTCTTTTTCGAAGATGCCACGGAATTCCTGGAACGTGGTCGAGCCGATGCAGCGAATGTCGCCAGACGACAGCAGCGGTTTGAGCAGGTTCGAGGCATCCATCACGCCACCGGACGCAGCACCCGCACCAATGATGGTGTGGATCTCGTCGATGAACAGGATCGCCTGCGGACGTTTTTTCAGTTCATTGAGCAACGCCTTGAAGCGCTTCTCGAAGTCACCGCGATACTTGGTGCCCGCGAGCAGAGCGCCCAGATCGAGTGAGTAAACGACGCTGTTGGCCAGCAGGTCCGGCACCTGGTTGTCGACAATGCGCTTGGCCAGGCCCTCGGCAATCGCGGTTTTACCCACGCCCGCCTCGCCGACCAGCAACGGATTGTTCTTGCGACGACGCGCCAGAATCTGCGCGACACGCTCGACTTCCGTTTCACGCCCGACCAGCGGATCGATCCGGCCCTGGCGTGCAAGTTCGTTAAGATTGCTGGCATAAGCGTCCAGCGGATTGCCTGAAGAAGAAGACTCACCGCCCTCGTCGTCCTGCATATCTTGTTCACCTTCAGAGTGATCGCCATGCCCCGGCACTTTGGAAATGCCGTGGGCGATATAGTTGACGACATCAATGCGTGCAACGCTCTGCTGTTTCAGCAGGAACACCGCCTGACTCTCTTGCTCACTGAAGATTGCAACCAGCACGTTGGCGCCGGTTACTTCGCGTTTGCCCGAGCTCTGCACATGAAAGACAGCACGTTGCAGTACACGCTGGAAGCCCAGGGTTGGCTGGGTTTCGCGATCCTCGTCGTGAACGGGGATCAGTGGCGTGGTGGAGTCGATGAACTCCTGCAGGTCGTGCTTGAGTTTGTCGAGGTTTGCGCCGCAGGCACGCAATACGGTGGCGGCAGCCTCATTGTCCAATAGGGCCAGCAGCAGGTGTTCGACGGTCATGAACTCATGACGTTTCGAACGTGCCTCCTTGAAGGCAAGATTGAGGGTGACTTCGAGCTCGCGGTTTAACATAGCTTCACCTCATACCCAAGTGGTCGGCGATTAACCGTCCTTCTCGATTTCACAGAGTAGCGGATGCTGGCTTTCCCTGGCGTACTGGTTGACCTGCATGGCCTTTGTCTCGGCGATGTCGCGGGTAAACACTCCACATACTGCCCGCCCTTCTGTGTGGACGGCCAGCATGACCTTGGTCGCCAGCTCGCGATTCAGGTTAAAAAACACCTCGAGCACTTCGACGACGAAATCCATCGGTGTGTAGTCATCATTGAACAAAACCACCTTGTACATCGGCGGCGCCTGTAACGCAGGCTTTGCTTCCTGAACAGCAACGCCTGCCGAATCGTCGTCGTGCTCCTGTGGAAGATCCTTTTGGAGAAGCGGGCGATCCTGATTGAATGTTAGTCGAATCTGGCTGATTGCATGCATGGAAAGAAAGGTTCGTCAGTTGTGCAAATACAGTGGTGGGGGCGGCTTGACACGTTTTCAACTCCGACTGCCCGGTCACCTTGACTATCGGGAAAACGGTGTTACAACCAATAGAACCCACAGTGGGGAAAAAAGATCCGCGGAGTCAATCTTTTTAACGGATTCGACTGCGGATGAATTGGATGATACTCCAGCGATGGAGACTGTTGCAGAGGGATTTGAGCATGGCTGTCGGCAAGGTGAAATGGTTCAACAATGCCAAGGGGTTCGGTTTCATCAATACCAAATCCCACGAGGGGAGGGACGAGGATGGCAAGGAGATCGATTTCTTCGCCCACTATTCCGCCATCAAGATGGACGGATACAAAACCCTGAAGGCCGGACAGGAGGTTAAATTCGACATCGTGCAAGGGCCCAAAGGCCTGCACGCAACAAATATTCAGAATGTCGACGCCGCGAAAGATGCCGCCTCGGTCGCAGCCGCTGCTGCCGCTAAGCACCAATCCGTGACCAGCTGAAGCAACCCGAACACCTGCCAGAAAACAAACCGCCCGGCTCGATCACTCGAGCCGGGCGGTTTCGTTGCAGCCGTCTTTCTTACATATGCTTGATCAGCGCTTCGCCGAAGCCCGAAGAAGACACCAGCGTGGCACCTTCCATCAGACGCTCGAAGTCGTAGGTCACGGTCTTGGCCTTGATGGCGCCATTGGTGCCCTTGATGATCAGGTCGGCCGCCTCGGTCCAGCCCAGGTGGCGCAGCATCATCTCCGCCGACAGGATCACCGAACCCGGATTCACCTGGTCCTTGCCGGCATATTTCGGCGCGGTACCGTGGGTCGCCTCGAACATGGCCACGGTGTCGGACAGGTTGGCACCCGGCGCGATACCGATACCGCCCACTTCCGCCGCCAGGGCGTCGGACAGGTAGTCACCGTTGAGGTTGAGGGTGGCGATCACATCGTACTCGGCAGGACGCAGCAGGATCTGCTGGAGCATGGCATCGGCGATGGCGTCCTTGACGACGACTTCGCGGCCGGTTTTCGGGTTCTTGAATTTCATCCATGGGCCGCCGTCGAGCAGCTCGGCGCCGAATTCCTCCTTCGCCACCTCATAGCCCCAGTCCTTGAAGGCACCTTCGGTGAATTTCATGATGTTGCCCTTGTGTACGATGGTCAGCGACTTGCGGTCATTGTCCACTACGTATTGCAGGGCCTTGCGCACCAGACGCTTGGTGCCTTCTTTCGAAACCGGCTTGATGCCGATGCCGCAGTCCTGGTCGAAACGGATCTTGGTGACGCCCATTTCTTCTTTCAGGAATTTGATGACCTTGGTGGCCTCAGGCGAGCCGGCCTTCCATTCGATACCGGCATAAATGTCTTCGGAGTTCTCGCGGAAGATCACCATATCGACGTCGCCGGGCTTTTTCACCGGGCTCGGCACGCCTTCGAACCACACCACCGGGCGCAGGCAGACATAGAGATCGAGCTGTTGGCGCAGTGCAACGTTGAGGGAGCGGATGCCGCCACCGACCGGAGTGGTCAGCGGGCCCTTGATGGAGACCACGTAATCCTTGACGGCGTCCAGAGTTTCCTGGGGCAGCCAGGTGTCCTGGTCATAGACTTGAGTCGCTTTTTCGCCAGCATAAACCTCCATCCAGGAAATCTTGCGCTTGCCCCCGTAGGCTTTCTCTACGGCAGCATCAACCACTTTGATCATCACAGGGCTGACGTCGACGCCAATGCCGTCACCTTCGATGAAGGGAATGATCGGGTTATCAGGGACATTGAGAGAATGGTCTGCGTTGACGGTGATTTTGTCGCCGACGGCTGGAACCTGAATCTTCTTGTAACCCATGCTGAACTCCATTGTTTGGATTGAACATCTGGCTTGGTTCGAGCGTAACCCAGTTAAATCAACACGCAAACCCTCTGTTCCGGGCGCGACCACATCTCGGTTCGTACAAGCCTGAAAGCAAAGGGAAAAGCGCCAATCTCAAGCATTCACGGCGACTCTACGCCCCACCCCGGCCTGCGACCTTTAGACCAATGGACGAGAATCGTTGCATATGAACCATCGGCAGATTGCCAGCTACCTATGTATAATGCCGCCCGCTGACCAAAGGGTCACGACGGCTGGCCTCTCTAGCACGAGACTTTCCGCCTGATTGGTCGGGTTGTTACCGCAGTCCGACTGCTTGACGCTCTACTGATGCACCCAACATCACCGCGAAGATTCTCGACATTCGGTTCATGGATGACTTTGAACGAACGCGCTTACCCGGCGCCCCTCGAGTTTCTGCGCACGCTTTAGCAAAGAAGAGAGAGTTAATCCGAATATGCCCACCCGCTCGAAGATCATCTATACCTTCACCGACGAAGCTCCAGCCCTCGCCACCTATTCCCTGCTGCCGATCATCGAGGCTTACACCGCCTCGGCCGATATCGCCGTGGAAACCCGCGATATCTCTCTTGCAGCACGTATTCTGGCCAGCTTCCCCGAGCAACTGGGCGACAAAGCCGTAGCCGACCACCTCGCCGAACTGGGCGACCTGGCCGTTACGCCTGAAGCCAACATCATCAAGCTGCCGAACATCAGCGCCTCGGTTCCGCAACTGCAAGCCGCGATCAAAGAACTGCAAGCCCAGGGCTACAACCTGCCGGACTACCCGGAAACCGTGACCAGCGACGCCGACAAAGACGCCAAGGCGCGCTACGACAAGGTCAAGGGCAGCGCCGTGAACCCGGTTCTGCGTGAAGGCAACTCCGACCGTCGCGCTCCGCTGTCGGTCAAGAACTACGCTCGCAAGCACCCGCACAAAATGGGCGCCTGGGCCAAGGACTCCAAGTCCCACGTCGCTCACATGAGCACCGGCGATTTCTACGGCAGCGAAAAAGCGGCCCTGATCGACGCCGCTGACACCGTAAAAATCGAGCTGGTCGCCCAAGACGGCACCACCACCGTCCTGAAAGAAAAAACCACCGTTCAGGCGGGCGAGATCCTCGACTGCTCCGTGATGAGCAAAAAGGCCCTGCGCGCGTTCATCGCCGCTGAAATCGACAGCGCCAAGCAACAAGGCGTGCTGCTGTCGGTTCACCTGAAAGCCACCATGATGAAGGTCTCCGACCCGATCATGTTCGGCCAGATCGTTGCCGAGTTCTACAAGGACGCCCTGACCAAGCACGCCAACGTGCTGGCCGAAATCGGCTTCAACCTGAACAACGGCATCGGCGACCTGTACGCCCGCATCAAATCCCTGCCGGCCGAGCAGCAAGCCCAGATCGAAGCTGACGTGCAAGCGGTCTACGCCGTTCGTCCGTCGCTGGCGATGGTCAACTCCGACAAAGGCATCACCAACCTGCACGTGCCGAGCGACGTTATCGTCGACGCTTCGATGCCGGCCATGATCCGTGACTCCGGCAAGATGTGGGGCACCGATGGCCAGCTGCACGACACCAAGGCCGTGATCCCGGATCGCTGCTACGCCACCATCTACCAGGCGGTGATCGAAGATTGCAAAGCCAATGGCGCTTTCGATCCGACCACCATGGGCAGCGTGCCAAACGTTGGCCTGATGGCCAAAAAGGCTGAAGAATACGGCTCCCACGACAAGACCTTCCAGATCAAGGCCGACGGCGTGGTTCGCGTGACCGACAGCAAAGGCACCCTGCTGATGGAGCAGGCTGTTGAAGCCGGCGACATCTTCCGCATGTGCCAGACCAAAGACGCGCCGATCCAGGACTGGGTCAAACTGGCCGTCAACCGTGCTCGTGCAAGCAGCACCCCGGCCATTTTCTGGCTGGACCCGATGCGCGCCCACGACGGCGTGGTGATCGAGAAGGTTCAGGCTTACCTGAAGGATCACGACACCGCTGGTCTGGACATCCAGATCATGGCCCCGGTCGACGCCATGAAGTACACCCTGCAGCGCACCCGCGAAGGCAAGGACACCATTTCGGTGACCGGCAACGTACTGCGCGACTACCTGACCGACCTGTTCCCGATCATGGAACTGGGCACCAGCGCCAAGATGCTGTCGATCGTGCCGCTGATGAACGGCGGTGGCCTGTTCGAAACCGGCGCCGGCGGTTCGGCTCCGAAGCACGTGCAGCAACTGGTCGAAGAGAACTTCCTGCGCTGGGATTCGCTGGGTGAATTCCTGGCCCTGGCCGCTTCTCTCGAGCACCTGGGTGTGAACTACAACAACCCGAAAGCGCTGGTACTGTCCAAGACTCTGGACCAGGCCACCGGCCAGTTCCTCGACAACAACAAGTCGCCATCGCGCAAAGTCGGCAACATCGACAACCGCGGCAGCCACTTCTACCTGGCGATGTACTGGGCACAAGCCCTTGCCGCCCAGACCGAAGACGCTGCACTGCAAGCGCAGTTCGCAACTCTGGCCAAGACCCTGACCGAGAACGAAGCGACCATCGTCGCCGAGCTCAACGCCGTTCAGGGCAAGCCAGTGGACATCGGTGGTTACTACCACGCCGACGCCGAGCTGATCAGCAAGGCCATGCGCCCAAGCGCAACCTTCAATGCGGCCATCGCTGCGCTGGTTTAAGGTTGTAAAGGGAACATCACAAACCCCGGCCATGCGCCGGGGTTTGTGTTTCTGCCTTTCGCCCAGGAGATTCAATCAATGCAATGGCTCCCCCACATCACTGTCGCCACTATCGTTGAGGACAACGGCCGCTTCCTGATGGTCGAGGAACACAAAGCCGGGCGTAACGTGCTCAATCAGCCGGCCGGCCATCTCGATCCGGACGAAACCCTGATCGAAGCCGCCGTGCGCGAAACCCTCGAGGAAACCGGCTGGGACGTCGAACCCACCGCCGTCATCGGCATTTATCTGTACACCGCCCCGAGCAACGGCGTGACTTACCAGCGGGTATGCTTCAGCGCCGAAGCGGTGAAACACCACCCGGATTATCAACTGGACGACGGCATCGTCGGCGCCAAGTGGCTGACCCGCGACGAATTATTGGCCCAGCGCGATAACTGGCGCAGCGAGCTGATCATCCGCTGCATCGACGATTATCTGGCCGGCAATCGCTTCGGCCTCGAACTGATCCGCCCTTCCCTTTAGCCTTGAGGCCGTGAGCCTGATAGAATCGCGTCCTTTTTCAAGACACTCATTGAATCCCTATGCGTGATCCAGCCCCTTCTGACACATCCAAGAAGCGCGTCATTGTCGGCATGTCCGGCGGCGTGGACTCTTCCGTTTCCGCTCTCCTGCTGATCGAGCAGGGCTATGAAGTGGAAGGCCTGTTCATGAAGAACTGGGAAGAAGACGACGGAACGGAATACTGCACCGCCATGGACGACCTGGCGGATGCCCAGGCCGTGTGCGACAAGATCGGTATCAAGCTGCACACCGCCAACTTCGCCGCCGAGTACTGGGACAACGTGTTCGAGCATTTCCTGGCCGAATACAAGGCCGGCCGCACGCCGAACCCGGACATCCTGTGCAACCGCGAGATCAAGTTCAAGGCGTTCCTCGACTACGCCATGATGCTCGGCGCCGATCTGATCGCCACCGGTCACTACGTGCGCCGCCGCGACATCGACGGCCGCACGGAGCTGCTCAAGGGCCTGGATCCGAACAAGGATCAGAGCTACTTCCTGCACGCCGTCGGCGGCGAACAGATCGCCAAGACCCTGTTCCCGGTCGGCGAACTGGAAAAACCGGAAGTCCGTGCAATTGCCGAGAAATACGAGCTGGCAACCGCCAAGAAGAAGGATTCCACCGGGATCTGCTTCATCGGCGAGCGTCGCTTCAGCGATTTCCTCAAGCAATACCTGCCGGCGCAACCGGGCGAGATCAAGACCACCGAAGGCGAAGTCATCGGCCGTCACCACGGTTTGATGTACCACACCATCGGTCAACGCCAGGGCCTGGGCATCGGCGGCCTGAAAGACGCCGGCGACGAACCGTGGTACGTGCTGCGCAAGGATCTGGACACCAACGAGCTGATCGTCGGTCAGGGCAACAACCATCCGTGGCTGTTTTCCAGCGCCCTGCTCGCTTCGGAAATCTATTGGGTCAATCCGATCGATCTGAGCCAGCCATTGCGCCTGACCGCCAAGGTTCGTTATCGCCAGAGCGATCAGGCCTGCACCCTGGAAAAAACCGCGACCGGCTATCGCGCCGTGTTCGACGAGCCGCAACGCGCAGTCACGCCGGGCCAGTCGGTGGTGTTCTATGACGGTGAAATCTGCCTCGGTGGCGGCGTGATCGAAGTCGCCGAGCCGTGGAGCGGCCAGGCATGAGCCCGACTCAGGAGCAATTGACCGCTCTGGGTGGCGTGTTTCTCGCCGCCGTGCTGGTGGACCGGATCGCCAAGACTGGCCAGACCAACGAGGCCGGCCTGAGCTGCATGCTCGGCAGCCTGCTGGTTCGTGACCCGAAAGACACGCTGGATGTTTACGGCGGCGACGATATCAACCTGCGCGAGGGTTACCGCGCACTGATCGGCGCCCTCGAGCGCGACCCTAGCACCTTGCAGCGCGAACCGTTGCGCTACGCCCTGTCAATGCTCGGCCTTGAGCGGCAACTGGCCAAGCGCAACGACATGCTCGACGTGATTGGCAAGCGTTTGCCGCAGATCCAGTCACAGGTCGAGCATTTCGGCCCGGCCCACGAAAACGTGATCGCGGCCTGCGGTGCTCTGTATCAGGACACCCTGAGCACCCTGCGCCAGCGCATTCAGGTGCACGGCGACATGCGCAACCTGCAGCAGCCGAGCAATGCCTCGAAGATCCGCGCCCTGCTGCTCGCCGGCATTCGTTCGGCGCGGCTGTGGCGCCAGCTCGGCGGTCACCGCTGGCAGCTGGTCGTGAGCCGGCGCAAATTGCTCAAAGAGCTGTATCCGTTGATGCGCAGCGAGTAAATCGCCGCGCAATAAAAGCTTTGTAGCCTGTAACGCGTAATACGCCGGTCAGTTGGCGACGGACCGGCGGATTTTTTCATGTATGATACGCGCCCCATTTCGTTGCCCGACTGTCCGAGAACACCCCATGCAGCTCTCTTCGCTCACTGCGGTTTCCCCTGTTGACGGCCGCTACGCCGGCAAAACCCAGGCCCTGCGCCCAATTTTCAGCGAGTACGGTCTGATCCGTGCCCGCGTTCTGGTTGAAGTGCGCTGGCTCCAGCGCCTGGCCGCTCACGCCGGCATCCCGGAAGTGCCAGCCTTCTCCGCCGAAGCCAACGCCGTTCTGAATGAACTGGCCGAAAACTTCTCGCTGGAGCACGCCGAGCGCGTGAAAGAGATCGAGCGCACCACCAACCACGACGTCAAAGCGATCGAATACCTGCTCAAGGAGCAGGCGGCCAAGCTGCCGGAGCTGGCCAAGGTCAGCGAATTCATCCACTTCGCCTGCACCAGCGAGGACATCAACAACCTGTCCCACGCCCTGATGCTGCGCGAAGGTCGTGATGACGTGATGCTGCCGCTGATGCGCCAGACCGCCAACGCCATCCGCGAACTGGCCATCCGTTTCGCCGACGTGCCGATGCTGTCGCGCACTCACGGCCAGCCGGCTTCGCCGACCACCCTGGGCAAAGAGCTGGCGAACGTGGTTTACCGTCTCGAGCGCCAGATCGCTCAGGTTGCTGCCGTTCCGCTGCTGGGCAAGATCAACGGCGCTGTCGGCAACTACAACGCCCACCTGTCGGCCTACCCGCAGATCGACTGGGAAGCCAACGCCCGCGCCTTCATCGAAGACGAGCTGGGCCTGGGCTTCAACCCGTACACCACGCAAATCGAGCCGCACGACTACATCGCCGAGTTGTTCGACGCCATTGCGCGCTTCAACACCATCCTGATCGACTTCGACCGTGACATCTGGGGCTACATCTCCCTGGGTTACTTCAAGCAGCGCACCATCGCCGGCGAAATCGGTTCGTCGACCATGCCGCACAAGGTCAACCCGATCGACTTCGAAAACTCCGAAGGCAACCTGGGCATCGCCAACGCACTGTTCCAGCACCTGGCGAGCAAACTGCCGATCTCCCGCTGGCAGCGCGACCTGACCGACTCCACCGTGCTGCGCAACCTCGGTGTCGGCTTCGCCCACAGCGTGATCGCGTACGAAGCGAGCCTCAAAGGCATCAGCAAGCTTGAACTGAACGCCGACAAGATTGCTGCCGATCTGGACGCTTGCTGGGAAGTCCTGGCCGAGCCGATCCAGACCGTGATGCGCCGCTACAACATCGAAAACCCGTACGAGAAGCTGAAAGAACTGACCCGCGGCAAGGGCATCAGCCCTGAAGCGCTGCAGACTTTCATCGATGGCCTGGACATGCCGGCCGAAGCGAAAGCCGAACTCAAGCAACTGACCCCGGCCAACTACATCGGCAACGCTGTAGAGCAAGCCAAACGCATCTGATCGACCGTTTGACCCGTTTGAGACGCCCGGCCGCGCCGGGCGTTTTTATTCCCGTCTGAAAAATGCTTTTTTTCAATAGGTTACATATGAATCCCGATATTCCTCTTCAACTTCTGGGTGGTCTTACGGCGCGCGAATTCATGCGCGATTACTGGCAGAAAAAACCACTGCTGATCCGTCAGGCATTTCCTGATTTCGAAAGCCCGATCGACGCCGACGAACTCGCCGGCCTGGCCCTGGAAGAAGAAGTCGAATCGCGTCTGGTGATCGAGCACGGCGAGCGTCCTTGGGAACTGCGTCGCGGCCCGTTCGCCGAAGACGAATTCAGCAAACTGCCGGAGCGTGAGTGGACCCTGCTGGTGCAGGCAGTCGATCAGTTCGTGCCGGAAGTCAGCGAGCTGCTGGAAAATTTCCGCTTCCTGCCGAGCTGGCGCGTCGACGACGTAATGATCAGCTTCGCAGCCCCGGGCGGCAGCGTCGGCCCGCACTTCGACAACTACGACGTGTTCCTGCTGCAAGGCCACGGCAAGCGCAACTGGAAAATCGGCCAGATGTGCGACTCCGAAAGCCCGCTGCTGCAACACGCGGACCTGCGCATCCTCGCCGAATTCCACGAGACCGAAGAGTGGGTGCTGGAACCGGGTGACATGCTTTATCTGCCGCCACGCCTGGCTCACTGCGGCGTTGCCGTCGATGACTGCATGACCTACTCGGTCGGCTTCCGTGCACCGAGCGCCGCTGAAGTGCTGACCCACTTCACCGACTTCCTCAGCCAGTTCCTGACTGACGAAGAGCGCTACACCGACGCCGATGCAAAACCGGTCAGCGATGATCCACATCAGATCCAGCACGATGCACTCGGCCGCCTGAAAGCACTGCTCGCCGAGCACATGAGCGATGAGCGCCTGCTGCTGACCTGGTTCGGCCAGTACATGACCGAGCCACGTTATCCAGAGCTGGTGGTCGGCCCTGAAGAAGTCGAGGAAGAAGACCTTCTTGGCGCGCTCGAAGACGGCGCCATCCTGATCCGCAACCCGAGCGCACGCCTGGCGTGGTCGGACGTCGATGACGACCTGCTGCTGTTCGCCAGCGGCCAGAGCCGCTACCTGCCGGGCAAGCTGCGCGAACTGCTGAAGCTGATCTGCTCCGCCGACGCCCTGCACACCGATAACCTCGGTGACTGGCTGAGCGACGAAGACGGTCGCGGCCTGCTGTGCGAACTGGTCAAACAGGGAAGCCTGGGGTTCGCCGACGATGAATAAGATTCGCGTACGTGTTGCAGACTGGCAAAAGGACAACGCCGAGATCCGCCGCATTCGCGAAACGGTGTTCATTGCCGAACAATCGGTTCCACCCGAGCTTGAGTGGGACGCCGATGACGCCACGGCGGTGCATTTTCTGGCTTTCGAAGGCGATTTTCCGATCGGCACCGCCCGCCTCTTGCCCGACGGGCATGTCGGCCGGGTTTCGGTACTGAAGGACTGGCGCGGCCTGAAGGTCGGCGATGCGCTGATGCAAGCGGTGATTGCCGAAGCGGAAGCACGCGGCCTGAAGCAGCAGATGCTCAGCGCCCAGGTACAGGCCACGGCGTTCTATGAGCGCCTGGGTTTCAACCTGGTCAGCGAGGAATTCCTCGAAGCCGGGATTCCGCATGTCGACATGGTTCGTCACTCGGCATAAGTCCGCGTCGCGGCATTCGCGGGCAAGCCCGCTCCCACAGGAGACCTCCAGCGAACACAGATTTTGTGCTCGGCAGAGATCCAATGTGGGAGCGGGCTTGCTCGCGAAGAGGCCCTCCAGAACACCACAAAACGCCCTGCCATTTTCGGATGCCGGGGCGTTTTGCTGTCTACGATTCAACTTGCCCCACCCTGGGCCGACAAACTGGCAATATCAAGCCTTTCGAAAGCGGAGATAACGGACATGTCCCTACGCACCCTGCTCACCACCCTGCTGCTCGGCTGCAGTGTTTCGGTGATGGCAGCCACAGAAATCGTGCCCCTCAAGTACCACACCAGCGCCGACATGCTGCCGGTGGCTCAGGACTTCATCGGCAAGGACGGCCAGGTCAGCGCCTATGGCAACCAACTGATCGTCAAGGCCGAGCCCGGCAAGATCGAAGAACTCAAGGATCTGCTCTCACAGCTCGACACCGCGCCCAAGCGCTTGCTGATCACGGTCGACACCAACGAAAACAACGGTCGTGGCGACGAAGGTTATTCAGTCAATGGCGCGCAAACCCGCATCATCAGTCGAAGCACTGCCAGCCGTGACGGCGGCATTCAGCAGATCCAGGCCAGCGAAGGTGCTCCGGCACTGATCCAGGTCGGCCAGAGCGTGCCGATCACCAGCAGCCAGACCAACTCCTACGGCGATTACAGCAGCCAGACTCAATATCGCAACGTCACCCAGGGTTTTTACGTCACCGCCAGCGTCACCGGCGAAACCGTTCACCTGGCCATCAGTACCAACCGTGACCGCATGAGCCAGGAACGTCCCGATGTAGTGAACGTGCAAAGCACCGACACAACCGTCACCGGACGCTTGGGTGAATGGATCACCCTCGCCGGCGTGAATCGCCAGACCCAGGCCGACAAACAGGGCCTGGCCCGCAGCTACTCTACTCAAGGCCGGGATGACATGACGTTGCGGGTGAAAGTCGACACGCTGGACTAAAGCACCAAAAACTGACTGATTAGTCGTATTAGACGAAAGATGTAGTGCTTGAAAAAAAGCACTACAAAACGTTTGACGAGCCAAAAAAGCGAAGGCATGATGGCCTCGCTCCCGCTAATCAGAGGCCCTGGCAAGGGCCTTCGAAGCGCTGCTCGCAACCATCCCCGCGAGCCGTTTCGTGTCTGTACCGCCCACAAGGCGTGTTTGACGAGGTTGCCGACTGGAACGAAGTTGTCCCGAGGGACGGAAGCGTAATTAGGTAACCCGGCTTTACACTGTCGTTCGTATAAAGGCCCACGACGCCCGAATGCGCCCACCAGTTCGCCTTTACCTGCTCACCTCCCCTCGAGCTCATCGTTCATCCCGTCGCCTGCCCCGCCGAACCCGACCTGACCACCTAAGCTTCTGGTCAGCGAGCGCAAGGAATTTTCCACCGCAGAACAACTTTTCATAAAGACGCGACGAGGTTTATCTCCATGGCACTGACACGCGAACAGCAAATTGCAGCCCTTGAAAAAGACTGGGCTGAAAACCCGCGCTGGAAAGGCGTGACTCGCAATTACTCCGCTGCTGACGTCGTCCGTCTGCGTGGCTCGGTTCAACCAGAGCACACTTTTGCAAAAATGGGCGCCGAAAAACTGTGGAACCTGGTCACCCAGGGTGCCAAGCCGTCCTTCCGCCCAGAGAAAGATTTCGTCAACTGCATGGGCGCCCTGACCGGCGGTCAGGCTGTGCAGCAGGTCAAAGCCGGTATCCAGGCGATCTACCTGTCGGGGTGGCAAGTCGCGGCGGACAACAACTCCGCCGAATCGATGTACCCGGACCAGTCGCTGTACCCGGTGGACTCGGTTCCAACCGTGGTCAAGCGCATCAACAACTCGTTCCGTCGCGCCGACCAGATCCAGTGGAAAGCCGGCAAGAACCCGGGCGACGAAGGCTACATCGACTACTTCGCGCCAATTGTGGCTGACGCCGAAGCCGGTTTCGGCGGCGTACTGAACGCCTACGAGCTGATGAAGAGCATGATCGAGGCAGGCGCCGCCGGCGTTCACTTCGAAGACCAACTGGCTTCCGTGAAGAAATGTGGCCACATGGGCGGCAAGGTGCTGGTGCCAACCCAGGAAGCCGTGCAGAAGCTGACCGCTGCTCGTCTGGCTGCCGACGTTGCCGGTGTTCCGACCATCATCCTGGCCCGTACCGACGCCAACGCTGCCGACCTGCTGACTTCCGACTGCGATCCGTACGACCAGCCATTCGTGACTGGCACCCGTACCCAGGAAGGTTTCTACAAGGTTCGTGCAGGTCTGGACCAGGCAATCGCCCGAGGCCTGGCCTACGCGCCGTACGCCGACCTGATCTGGTGCGAAACCGCCAAGCCGGACCTGGAAGAAGCCCGTCGTTTCGCTGAAGCGATCAAAAAGGAATACCCGGACCAGATCCTGTCGTACAACTGCTCGCCTTCCTTCAACTGGAAGAAAAACCTGGACGACGCGACCATCGCCAAGTTCCAGCGCGAATTGTCCGCCATGGGTTACAAGCACCAGTTCATCACCCTGGCCGGCATTCACAACATGTGGCACAGCATGTTCAACCTGGCGCACGACTACGCCCGCAACGACATGACTGCCTACGTGAAGCTGCAAGAGCAGGAATTCGCTGACGCCGCCAAGGGTTACACCTTCGTGGCTCACCAGCAGGAAGTGGGCACTGGCTACTTCGACGACATGACCACCGTGATCCAGGGCGGCACGTCCTCGGTAACCGCACTGACCGGTTCGACCGAAGAAGAACAGTTCCACTGATCGACTTCGCCTGAGCGAGCGGCCTTTGCGGACCGTATAGAAAGCTAACCGCACTGCCGAAAAACTGACGCCCCGACTGGTTCGGGGCGTTTTTTTGCCTGCGGTTTTCCGGGCACCTCAGGAATTGGCAAAGCCTGTCAGGTAAAACATTGATCCAGAGCGGTATCCGCATCGCAAAAATCGGCTAAAACGGGCGCCGCCGCTACTTGCAGTAACGCGCATATAAGACAACTTCCCAACTACTGACCTGTTAAACAGTTACGAAACCTCTGCAAACGATATCAATTATCATTTAGCGACAACTATGTTCGTTACATTTCCTACAAAACATAATTCGTGAAATCCCGGCTAATGCCCGCAACGCATGGGCTGCGGGCCCTTCGAGGTGTGCTATGTCCTTATTCCAATAAATAATTTCGCTATAGGAATTTTACTTGCAGGGTGTTTAGCCATAAAATCAGCGCGATTGATTGCTGCGACATATCGTCACTGCCTTATTTCTTTATCAAGCTCAGAGACCTTTGCTCTCTGTTAAGGATTTCCAGCATGCCCGAAGCGACAGGACTCATGGCCCACAACTGGGGCTTTGCCATTTTCCTTCTGGGTGTAGTCGGCCTGTGTGCCTTCATGCTCGGCGTCTCCAGCCTCCTCGGGTCAAAAGCCTGGGGCCGCAGCAAAAACGAACCGTTCGAGTCCGGCATGCTACCTACCGGTGGCGCCCGCTTGCGGCTCTCAGCCAAATTCTATCTGGTCGCGATGCTGTTCGTGATCTTCGATATCGAAGCCCTCTTTCTCTTTGCATGGTCTGTGTCCGTCCGCGAAAGCGGCTGGACCGGATTCGTCGAAGCTCTCGTTTTCATAGCAATTCTGTTGGCAGGTCTTGTCTACCTGTTCCGAGTGGGCGCCCTTGACTGGGCTCCGGAAGCTCGTCGCAAGCGGCAGGCGAAGCTGAAACAATGAGGCTTTGGCAATGCAATACAATCTCACCAGAATCGACCCCGATGCTCCTAACGAGCAGTATCCGATCGGCCAGCGGGAAACCGTTTCCGATCCGTTAGAGGATCAAGTCCACAAAAACATTTTCATGGGCAAGCTGGAAGACGTGCTGAGTGGCGCGGTCAACTGGGGACGTAAGAACTCCCTGTGGCCGTACAACTTCGGTCTGTCGTGCTGCTACGTGGAAATGACCACCGCCTTCACGGCGCCCCACGACATCGCGCGCTTCGGCGCCGAAGTTATCCGGGCATCACCGCGTCAGGCCGACTTCATGGTTATCGCCGGGACCTGCTTCATCAAGATGGCGCCGATCATTCAGCGCCTGTACGAGCAGATGCTCGAGCCCAAGTGGGTGATCTCGATGGGTTCGTGCGCCAACTCCGGCGGCATGTACGACATCTACTCCGTGGTTCAGGGGGTGGACAAGTTCCTGCCCGTTGACGTCTACGTACCTGGCTGCCCGCCCCGTCCAGAAGCATTTCTGCAAGGCTTGATGCTGTTGCAGGAATCCATTGGCCAGGAGCGTCGCCCACTGTCCTGGGTCGTTGGCGATCAAGGCGTTTATCGCGCCGACATGCCTTCGCAGAAGGAACAGCGCCGCGAACAGCGAATCGCAGTCACCAACCTGCGCAGCCCTGACGAAGTCTGATCCAGTCTGTTTCATAGAAACGAGAAGCTGGCTTCATTCTTTACGTTGACCGAAAGCGAAAAAATAACCATGACTACAGGCAGTGCTCTGTACATCCCGCCTTATAAGGCAGACGACCAGGATGTGGTCGTCGAACTGAACAACCGTTTTGGCGCCGAAGCGTTCACCGCTCAGCCGACCCGCACCGGCATGCCGGTGCTGTGGGTGGCTCGCGCCAAGCTCGTCGAAGTCCTGACCTTCCTGCGCAACCTGCCCAAGCCGTACGTCATGCTCTATGACCTGCACGGCGTGGACGAGCGTCTGCGCACCAAGCGTCAAGGGCTGCCGGGCGGTGCCGATTTCACCGTGTTCTATCACCTCATGTCGCTGGAACGTAATAGTGACGTGATGATCAAGGTCGCCTTGTCCGAGAGCGACCTCAGCTTGCCGACCGTCACCAGCATCTGGCCGAACGCCAACTGGTACGAGCGTGAAGTCTGGGACATGTTCGGCATCGACTTCAAAGGTCACCCGCACCTGTCGCGCATCATGATGCCGCCGACCTGGGAAGGTCACCCGCTGCGCAAGGACTTCCCGGCGCGCGCCACCGAGTTCGATCCGTTCAGCCTGAACCTGGCCAAGCAACAGCTCGAGGAAGAAGCCGCGCGCTTCCGTCCTGAAGACTGGGGCATGAAGCGCTCCGGCCCGAACGAGGACTACATGTTCCTCAACCTGGGTCCGAACCACCCTTCGGCGCACGGTGCGTTCCGCATCATCCTGCAACTGGACGGTGAAGAGATCGTCGATTGCGTTCCGGACATCGGTTACCACCACCGTGGCGCCGAGAAGATGGCCGAGCGTCAGTCCTGGCACAGTTTCATTCCGTACACCGACCGTATCGACTACCTCGGCGGCGTGATGAACAACCTGCCGTACGTGCTCTCGGTCGAGAAGCTGGCCGGCATCAAGGTGCCAGAGAAGGTCGACGTCATCCGCATCATGATGGCCGAGTTCTTCCGGATCACCAGCCACCTGCTGTTCCTGGGTACCTACATCCAGGACGTCGGCGCCATGACTCCGGTGTTCTTCACCTTCACCGACCGCCAGAAGGCGTACACGGTGATCGAAGCCATCACCGGTTTCCGTCTGCACCCGGCCTGGTACCGCATCGGCGGCGTTGCCCACGACCTGCCGCGCGGCTGGGAAAAACTGGTGAAAGACTTCGTTGAATGGCTGCCGAAGCGCCTCGACGAATACACCAAGGCCGCGCTGCAGAACAGCATCCTCAAAGGTCGTACCATCGGCGTTGCCCAGTACAACACCAAAGAGGCCCTGGAATGGGGCGTCACCGGTGCCGGCCTGCGTTCCACCGGTTGCGACTTCGACCTGCGTAAAGCGCGTCCGTACTCCGGCTACGAGAACTTCGAGTTCGAAGTACCGCTGGCTGCCAACGGCGATGCCTACGACCGCTGCATGGTTCGCGTCGAAGAGATGCGCCAGAGCGTCAAGATCATCGACCAGTGCCTGCGCAACATGCCGGAAGGCCCGTACAAGGCGGATCACCCGCTGACCACGCCGCCGCCGAAAGAGCGCACGCTGCAGCACATCGAAACCTTGATCACGCACTTCCTGCAAGTTTCGTGGGGCCCGGTCATGCCGGCCAACGAATCCTTCCAGATGATCGAAGCGACCAAGGGCATCAACAGTTATTACCTGACGAGCGACGGCGGCACCATGAGCTACCGTACCCGGATCCGTACTCCGAGCTTCCCGCATCTGCAACAGATCCCTTCGGTGATCAAAGGCAGCATGGTCGCGGACCTGATTGCGTACCTGGGTAGTATCGATTTCGTTATGGCCGACGTGGACCGCTAAGCATGAACAGCACGCTTATCCAGACAGACCGTTTCACCCTGAGTGAAACCGAGCGCTCGGCCATCGAGCACGAGCTGCATCACTACGAAGACCCGCGCGCGGCGTCGATCGAAGCCCTGAAGATCGTTCAGAAGGAACGCGGCTGGGTGCCGGACGGCGCTCTGTACGCCATCGGCGAGATCCTCGGCATCCCGGCCAGCGACGTTGAAGGCGTGGCCACGTTCTACAGCCAGATCTTCCGTCAGCCGGTCGGCCGTCACATCATTCGCGTCTGCGACAGCATGGTCTGCTACATCGGCGGCCACGAGTCGGTGGTCAGCGAAATCCAGAACAACCTGGGTATCGGCCTGGGTCAGACCACTGCCGACGGTCGTTTCACCCTGCTGCCGGTCTGCTGCCTCGGCAACTGCGACAAGGCACCGGCGCTGATGATCGATGACGACACCTTTGGCGATGTCCAGCCTGCCGGCGTCGCCAAACTGCTCGAGGGCTACGTATGACCCTGACTTCTTTCGGTCCTGCCAACCGCATCCAGCGTTCGGCCGAGACTCACCCTCTGACCTGGCGCCTGCGTGACGACGGCGAAGCCGTATGGCTCGACGAGTACCAGGCCAAGAACGGTTACGCCGCTGCGCGCAAGGCCTTCGCCGACATGGATCAGGACGCCATCGTCCAGACCGTGAAAGACGCCGGCCTCAAAGGTCGCGGCGGTGCAGGCTTCCCCACAGGCGTGAAGTGGGGCCTGATGCCAAAGGACGAATCCATCAACATCCGCTACCTGCTGTGCAACGCGGATGAAATGGAGCCGAACACCTGGAAAGACCGCATGCTGATGGAGCAACTGCCCCATCTGCTGATCGAAGGCATGCTGATCAGCGCCCGCGCGCTGAAAACCTACCGTGGCTACATCTTCCTGCGTGGCGAGTACACCACCGCCGCCAAGCACCTGAACCGTGCCGTGGAAGAAGCCAAGGCAGCGGGCCTGCTGGGCAAGAACATCCTGGGCAGCGGCTTCGATTTCGAGCTGTTCGTCCACACCGGCGCCGGGCGTTACATCTGCGGTGAAGAAACCGCACTGATCAACTCCCTCGAAGGCCGCCGCGCCAACCCGCGCTCCAAGCCACCCTTCCCTGCCGCCGTTGGCGTGTGGGGCAAGCCGACCTGCGTGAACAACGTTGAAACCCTGTGCAACGTGCCGGCGATCATCGCCGACGGCGTGGACTGGTACAAATCGTTGGCCCGCGACGGCAGTGAAGACATGGGCACCAAGCTCATGGGCTTCTCCGGCAAGGTCAAGAACCCCGGCCTGTGGGAACTGCCATTCGGCGTGACCGGTCGCGAACTGTTCGAAGATTACGCCGGCGGCATGCGCGACGGTTACAAGCTCAAGGCCTGGCAGCCAGGCGGCGCCGGTACCGGTTTTCTGTTGCCGGAACACCTCGACGCACAAATGTACGCCGGCGGCATCGCCAAGGTGGGCACCCGTATGGGTACCGGCCTGGCCATGGCGGTGGATGACAGCGTCAACATGGTGTCCCTGCTGCGCAACATGGAGCAGTTCTTCGCTCGCGAATCCTGTGGTTTCTGCACTCCTTGCCGTGATGGTTTGCCATGGAGCGTCAAGCTGCTGATGGCCATCGAACAAGGCCGCGGCCAGCCAGGCGACATCGAGACCCTGCTGGGTCTGGTCAACTTCCTCGGCCCGGGCAAGACCTTCTGTGCTCACGCACCGGGTGCCGTGGAGCCGTTGGGCAGTGCCATCAAATACTTCCGTCCAGAGTTCGAAGCCGGTATCGCGCCCGCAAGCGCCACCGTCCCGCCTCTGGCGAAGCCGATCACAGTCGGCGCGTAAACGCTTAAAAAAGGCGAAGGGTCCGTGCCCTTCGCCTTTCGTCCGATGACGCCTTTCGGGGCTGACTGGATTCGGACGGATAACAAGATTCCATTAGCCACGCCCGCTGACACCGGGCCAACGAAGACCTTTGAACCATGGCCACTATCCACGTAGACGGCAAAGCGCTCGAAGTCGACGGGGCAGACAACCTGTTACAGGCATGTCTGTCGCTGGGCCTCGACATCCCTTATTTCTGCTGGCACCCCGCGCTTGGTAGCGTCGGGGCCTGCCGCCAGTGTGCGGTCAAGCAGTACACCGACGAGAACGACACCCGTGGTCGCATCGTCATGTCCTGCATGACGCCTGCCACCGACAACACCTGGATCTCCATCGACGATGAAGAATCCAAGGCGTTCCGCGCCAGTGTCGTCGAATGGCTGATGACCAACCACCCACACGACTGCCCTGTGTGCGAGGAAGGCGGTCACTGCCACCTGCAAGACATGACCGTGATGACCGGCCACAACGAGCGCCGTTATCGCTTCACCAAACGCACCCACCAGAACCAGCAACTGGGCCCGTTCATTTCCCACGAGATGAACCGCTGCATCGCCTGCTACCGCTGCGTGCGTTTCTACAAGGATTACGCCGGCGGCACCGACCTCGGTGTATTCGGCGCCCACGACAACGTGTACTTCGGTCGCGTTGAAGACGGCACCCTCGAAAGCGAGTTCTCCGGCAACCTCACCGAGGTCTGCCCGACCGGTGTGTTCACCGACAAGACTCACTCCGAGCGCTACAACCGCAAGTGGGACATGCAGTTCTCGCCGAGCATCTGCCATGGCTGCTCGAGCGGTTGCAACATCTCCCCGGGCGAGCGTTACGGCGAACTGCGTCGCATCGAAAACCGTTACAACGGTTCGGTGAACCAGTATTTCCTGTGCGACCGTGGCCGTTTCGGTTATGGCTACGTCAACCGCACCGACCGCCCACGTCAGCCGCTGCTGGCCGACGGCACCAAGCTTGGCCTGGATGCTGCGCTGGACAAAGCCGCCGACCTGCTGCGCGGTCGCAACATCGTCGGTATCGGTTCGCCGCGTGCCAGCCTGGAAAGCAACTACGCGCTGCGTGAGCTGGTCGGTGCCGAGCACTTCTACTCCGGTATCGAAGCCTCGGAGCTGGAACGCATCCGTCTGGTCCTGCAAGTGCTGAAAGACAGCCCGCTGCCAGTGCCGAACATGCGCGACATCGAAGACCACGACGCCGTGTTCGTCCTCGGTGAAGACCTGACCCAGACCGCCGCCCGCATGGCCCTGGCCCTGCGTCAGTCGGTCAAAGGCAAGGCCGAAGACATGGCCGAAGCCATGCGCGTCCAGCCTTGGCTCGACGCTGCGGTGAAGAACATCGGTCAGCACGAACTGAACCCGCTGTTCATCGCCAGCCTGGCTGAAACCAAGCTCGACGACATCGCCGAAGAATGCGTACACGCCGCTCCCGACGATCTGGCACGCATCGGTTTCGCCGTGGCTCACGCCCTGGACGCCAACGCACCGGCCGTTGAAGGTCTGGACGCCGAAGCCCTGGAGCTGGCCAAGCGCATCGCCGACGCCCTGCTCGCGGCCAAGCGTCCGCTGATCATCGCCGGTACTTCGCTGGGCTCCAAAGCCTTGATCGAAGCGGCTGCGAACATCGCCAAGGCCCTGAAGCTGCGCGAGAAGAACGGTTCGATCAGCCTGATCGTGCCGGAAGCCAACAGCCTCGGCCTGGCCATGCTCGGTGGCGAATCGGTTGATGCTGCCCTGCAAGCGGTCATCGACGGCAAGGCAGACGCCATCGTCGTGCTGGAAAACGATCTGTACACCCGTACCGCCAAGGCCAAGGTCGATGCGGCACTGAACGCTGCGAAAGTGGTGATCGTTGCCGACCATCAGAAGACCGCCACCAGCGATCGCGCGCATCTGGTTCTGCCAGCCGCCAGCTTCGCTGAAGGCGACGGCACGCTGGTCAGCCAGGAAGGTCGCGCCCAGCGCTTCTTCCAGGTTTTCGACCCGCAATACATGGACGCGAGCATTCTGGTCCACGAAGGCTGGCGCTGGCTGCACGCCCTGCGCGCTACCCTGCTGAACCAGCCGATCGACTGGACGCAACTCGACCACGTGACCGCTGCCGTTGCTTCGAGCACCCCGCAACTGGCCCGTATCGTCGACGCCGCACCGTCCGCCTCGTTCCGCATCAAGGGTCTGAAACTGGCGCGTGAGCCGCTGCGTTACTCCGGTCGCACCGCGATGCGCGCCGATATCAGCGTTCACGAACCACGCACCCCGCAGGACAAGGACACCGCGTTCGCCTTCTCGATGGAAGGTTACTCGGGATCCGCCGAACCGCGTCAGCAAGTGCCGTTCGCCTGGTCGCCAGGCTGGAACTCGCCGCAAGCCTGGAACAAGTTCCAGGACGAAGTCGGTGGTCACCTGCGCGCTGGCGATCCGGGCACCCGCCTGATCGAAAGCAGCGGTGATTCGCTGAACTGGTTCGCCAGTGTTCCGCGCGCGTTCAACCCGGCCCAGGGCACCTGGCAAGCCGTGCCGTTCTATCACCTGTTCGGCAGCGACGAGAACTCGTCAAAAGCCGCTCCGGTCCAGGAACGCATCCCGGCTGCCTACGTTGCACTGGCCAAGTCGGAAGCGGATCGCCTGGGCGTCAACGACGGCGCACTGCTGAGCCTCAATGTTGCCGGCCAGACCCTGCGTCTGCCGCTGCGCATCAATGAAGAGCTGGGCGCTGGCCTGGTTGCACTGCCGGCCGGTCTGGCAGGCATTCCGCCGGCGATTTTCGGCCAAACCGTTGATGGTCTGCAGGAGGCAGCGCAATGACCTGGTTCACCCCTGAAGTGATCGATGTGATCCTGACGGTCATCAAGGCCATCGTGATCCTGCTGGCCGTGGTGGTCGCAGGCGCGCTGCTCAGCTTTGTCGAGCGTCGCCTGCTGGGCTGGTGGCAAGACCGTTACGGTCCGAACCGCGTTGGCCCGTTCGGCATGTTCCAGATCGCAGCCGACATGCTGAAGATGTTCTTCAAGGAAGACTGGACCCCGCCGTTTGCCGACAAGGTGATCTTCACCCTGGCACCGGTGGTGGCCATGTCCGCCCTGCTGATCGCGTTCGCGATCATCCCGATCACCCCGACCTGGGGCGTGGCGGATCTGAACATCGGCCTGCTGTTCTTCTTCGCCATGGCCGGTCTGTCGGTCTACGCGGTGCTGTTCGCCGGCTGGTCGAGCAACAACAAGTTCGCCCTGCTGGGCAGCTTGCGTGCCTCCGCGCAGACCGTGTCCTACGAAGTGTTCATGGGCCTGGCCCTGATGGGCATCGTGGTGCAGGTCGGCTCGTTCAACATGCGCGACATCGTCGAGTACCAGGCGCAGAACCTGTGGTTCATCATTCCGCAGTTCTTCGGCTTCTGTACCTTCTTCATCGCTGGCGTGGCCGTGACTCACCGTCACCCGTTCGACCAGCCGGAAGCGGAACAGGAACTGGCCGACGGTTACCACATTGAATACGCCGGTATGAAATGGGGCATGTTCTTCGTCGGTGAATACATCGGCATCATCCTGATCTCGGCGCTGCTGGTCACCCTGTTCTTCGGTGGCTGGCACGGTCCGTTCGGCATCCTGCCGCAACTGTCCTTCGTCTGGTTCGCACTGAAGACCGCGTTCTTCATCATGCTGTTCATCCTGCTGCGCGCTTCCATCCCGCGTCCGCGTTATGACCAGGTGATGGATTTCAGCTGGAAATTCTGCCTGCCACTGACCCTGATCAATTTGCTGATAACCGCTGCGGTTGTGTTGTGGAACACACCTGCGGTTGCGGTTCAGTGAGGATTTGACCCATGTTCAAATATATTGGCGACATCGTTAAGGGTACCGGTACCCAGTTGCGCAGCCTGGTCATGGTCTTCGGCCATGGCTTTCGCAAGCGCGACACCCTGCAATACCCGGAAGAGCCGGTCTATCTGCCGCCGCGCTACCGTGGCCGCATCGTCCTGACCCGCGACCCCGACGGCGAAGAACGCTGCGTAGCCTGCAACCTGTGCGCCGTGGCGTGCCCGGTGGGTTGCATCTCGCTGCAGAAAGCTGAAACCGAAGACGGTCGCTGGTACCCGGACTTCTTCCGTATCAACTTCTCGCGCTGCATTTTCTGCGGTCTCTGCGAGGAAGCCTGCCCGACCACCGCGATCCAGCTGACCCCGGATTTCGAGATGGCCGAGTTCAAACGTCAGGACCTGGTGTACGAGAAAGAAGATCTGCTGATCTCCGGCCCCGGCAAAAACCCTGATTACAACTTCTATCGTGTTGCAGGTATGGCCGTTGCGGGCAAGCCGAAAGGCGCCGCACAAAACGAAGCCGAGCCGATCAACGTGAAGAGCTTGCTGCCTTAAGGAAGAACGATGGAATTCGCTTTCTATTTCGCATCGGGTATCGCTGTTGTGTCCACACTGCGTGTGGTCACCAACACCAATCCTGTGCACGCCCTGCTCTACCTGATCATTTCGCTGATCGCCGTGGCCATGACCTTCTTCGCACTCGGCGCGCCGTTCGCCGGCGTGCTGGAAGTGATCGCGTACGCTGGCGCCATCATGGTGCTGTTCGTGTTCGTGGTGATGATGCTGAACCTGGGCCCGGCCTCGGTTCAGCAGGAACGCACCTGGCTCAAGCCCGGGATCTGGGCGGGGCCGGTGATTCTCGCCGCCCTGCTGCTGGCCGAACTGCTGTATGTGCTGTTCGCTCACCAGAGCGGTCAGGCCATCGGCCACACCACCGTCGATGCAAAAGCCGTGGGCATCAGCCTGTTCGGTCCGTATCTGCTGGTGGTCGAACTCGCCTCGATGCTGCTGCTCGCTGCAGCCGTCACGGCGTTCCATTTGGGCCGTAACGAGGCGAAGGAGTAAGACATGCCTGCTATCCCTCTCGAGCATGGATTGGCCGTTGCCGGCATCCTGTTCTGCCTTGGTCTGGTCGGCCTGATGGTCCGCCGCAACATTTTGTTCGTGTTGATGAGTTTGGAAGTGATGATGAACGCCTCTGCACTGGCCTTCATCGTTGCGGGCGCCCGCTGGGCGCAACCGGATGGACAGATCATGTTCATCCTGGTGATCAGCCTTGCAGCCGCCGAAGCCAGTATTGGCCTGGCGATCCTGCTGCAACTGTATCGCCGCTTCCACACGCTCGATATCGACGCTGCCAGTGAGATGCGCGGATGAACCTACTCTTTCTGACTTTCGTATTCCCTCTGATCGGGTTCCTGTTGCTGTCGTTCTCCCGCGGCCGCTTCTCGGAAAACCTGTCGGCGCTGATCGGTGTCGGCTCCATCGGCCTGTCTGCCATCGTCGCGGCCTACGTGATCTGGCAATTCAACGTCGCGCCACCGGAAGGTGGCGTCTACACCCAGGTGCTGTGGCGCTGGATGTCGGTGGAAGGTTTCCAGCCTAACTTCGCGCTGTACCTGGATGGTCTGTCCGTGACCATGCTCGGTGTGGTGGTCGGCGTGGGTTTCCTGATCCACCTGTTCGCCTCCTGGTACATGCGCGGTGAAGCCGGTTACTCGCGCTTCTTCTCGTACACCAACCTGTTTATCGCCAGCATGCTGTTCCTGATCCTGGGCGATAACCTGCTGTTCATCTACTTCGGTTGGGAAGGCGTGGGCCTGTGCTCGTACCTGTTGATCGGTTTCTACTACAGCAACCGCAACAACGGTAACGCCGCACTCAAAGCCTTCATCGTCACCCGTATCGGCGACGTGTTCATGGCGATCGGCCTGTTCATCCTGTTCCAGCAACTGGGCACGCTGAACGTCCAGGAACTGCTGGTGAAGGCGCCCGAGCACTTCAAGGTCGGCGATTTCTGGATCGTGCTGGCGACCCTGATGCTCCTGGGCGGTGCGGTCGGTAAATCGGCGCAACTGCCGCTGCAGACCTGGCTTGCGGACGCGATGGCCGGCCCTACCCCGGTTTCGGCACTGATCCACGCCGCAACCATGGTGACTGCCGGTGTCTACCTGATCGCCCGTACCCACGGCCTGTTCGCCCTGGCGCCGGACATCCTGCACCTGGTCGGCATCGTGGGCGGTGTGACCCTGGTACTGGCCGGTTTCGCCGCACTGGTGCAAACCGACATCAAACGTATCCTCGCCTATTCGACCATGAGCCAGATCGGCTACATGTTCCTGGCGCTGGGCGTTGGTGCCTGGGAAGGCGCGATCTTCCACCTGATGACCCACGCCTTCTTCAAGGCCCTGCTGTTCCTTGCCTCCGGTGCGGTGATCGTTGCCTGCCACCACGAGCAGAACATCTTCAAGATGGGCGGCCTGTGGAAGAAACTGCCGCTGGCCTACGCCAGCTTCATCGTCGGTGGTGCCGCCCTGGCCGCCCTGCCGCTAGTGACCGCCGGTTTCTACTCCAAGGACGAAATCCTCTGGGAAGCGTTCGCCAGCGGCAACCACGGTCTGCTTTACGCAGGTCTGGTCGGTGCCTTCATGACGTCGCTGTACACCTTCCGCCTGATCTTCATCGCGTTCCACGGTGAAGCCAAGACCGAAGCCCACGCCGGTCACGGCATCGCTCACTGGCTGCCGCTGTCGGTGCTGATCGTGCTGTCGACCTTCGTCGGCGCCATGATCGTTCCACCACTGCACGGCGTGCTGCCGGAGAGCGTTGGCCATGCCGGTGGCGAAGCCAAGCACAGTCTGGAAATTGCCTCGGGCGCCATCGCTCTGGCCGGTATCCTGCTGGCGGCCCTGCTGTTCCTCGGCAAGCGTCGCTTCGTGACCGCAATCGCCAACAGCGGCATCGGCCGTCTCCTTTCGGCCTGGTGGTTCGCTGCCTGGGGCTTCGACTGGATCTACGACAAACTGTTCGTCAAGCCGTACCTTGCGATCAGCCATGTACTGCGCAAAGACCCGCTCGACCAGACCATCGGTCTGATCCCGCGCATGGCCAAGGGTGGTCACACTGCCCTGAGCCGTACTGAAACCGGTCAACTGCGTTGGTACGCCGCCTCGATGGCTGCTGGTGCCGTGTTGGTCATCGGCGCTGTCGTGCTGGTAGCGGTCTGATATGAACCTTGCGAATTTGCGAAAGGAAACGAGCCCGTCATGATTCTGCCTTGGCTAATCCTGATCCCCTTCATCGGCGGCCTGCTGTGCTGGCTGGGTGAGCGCTTCGGCGCCACCCTCCCCCGCTGGATTGCGCTGTTGACCATGACCCTGGAACTCGCCCTCGGCCTCTGGCTGTGGGCCCACGGTGACTATTCATTTGCACCGGCGCCTGGCGCCGATCCGACCTGGGCGCTTGAGTTCAAGCACGTCTGGATCCAG
Organism: Pseudomonas sp. B40(2017); assembly: GCF_002112855.1. Lineage (NCBI taxonomy): Bacteria > Pseudomonadati > Pseudomonadota > Gammaproteobacteria > Pseudomonadales > Pseudomonadaceae > Pseudomonas > Pseudomonas sp. B40(2017). Next base: position 211,059 of record NZ_NEIT01000007.1, on the reverse strand, counting down.
CGCTTCGGCATCAACGTGCACCTGGCCCTCGACGGCCTGTCGCTGCTGATGATCCTGCTGACCGGTCTGCTGGGTATCCTGTCGGTACTCTGCTCCTGGAAAGAGATCCAGCGTCACGTTGGCTTCTTCCACCTGAACCTGATGTGGATCCTGGGCGGTGTTGTCGGCGTGTTCCTCGCCCTCGACCTGTTCATGTTCTTCTTCTTCTGGGAAATGATGCTGGTGCCGATGTACTTCCTCATCGCGCTCTGGGGTCACAGTTCTTCGGACGGCAAGAAAACCCGTATCTACGCAGCGACCAAGTTCTTCATCTTCACTCAGGCTTCCGGCCTGATCATGCTGGTGGCGATCCTCGGTCTGGTCCTGGTCAACTACAACAGCACCGGCGTGATCACCTTCAACTACGCCGATCTGTTGAAGACCAAGATGTCGATGACCACCGAGTACATTCTGATGCTCGGTTTCTTCATCGCCTTCGCGGTCAAGCTGCCAGTGGTTCCGTTCCACTCGTGGCTGCCTGACGCTCACGCCCAGGCGCCGACTGCAGGTTCCGTCGACCTCGCCGGTATCCTGCTGAAAACCGCGGCCTACGGTCTGCTGCGTTTCGCCCTGCCGCTGTTCCCTAACGCCTCGGCCGAGTTCGCGCCGATCGCCATGACCCTCGGTCTGATCGGGATCTTCTACGGTGCGTTCCTCGCTTTCGCACAAACCGACATCAAGCGTCTGATCGCCTTCTCGTCCGTTTCCCACATGGGCTTCGTACTGATCGGCATCTACTCCGGCAGCCAACTGGCGCTGCAAGGCGCCGTGATCCAGATGCTGGCCCACGGTCTGTCGGCCGCTGCACTGTTTATCCTCAGCGGTCAGCTGTACGAGCGTCTGCACACGCGTGACATGCGTGAGATGGGCGGTCTGTGGTCGCGTATCGCTTACCTGCCGGCGATCAGCCTGTTCTTCGCAGCCGCTTCGCTGGGTCTGCCAGGCACCGGTAACTTCGTCGGCGAGTTCCTGATCCTGATCGGTACGTTCGCCAGTGCGCCATGGATCACCGCGATTGCCACCTCCGGTCTGGTGTTCGGTTCGGTCTACTCGCTGATCATGATCCACCGCGCTTACTTCGGTCCGTCCAAATCGGATTCGATCCTGCACGGCATGGACGGTCGCGAACTGATCATGGTGCTGGGCCTTGCGGTACTGCTGATTTACCTCGGCGTCTACCCGCAACCGTTCCTCGACACTTCTGCCGCCACGATGCATGGCGTGCAGCAGTGGCTCGGCACCGCCTTCACTCAACTCGCTTCGGCCCGGTAAGAGCGCTATGGAATTCACGATTCAACACTTTATTGCGCTTGCGCCACTGTTGATCACCAGCCTCACCATTATCGTGGTGATGCTGGCAATCGCCTGGCGCCGCAACCACTCGCAGACCTTCCTGATTTCGGTGGCGGGTCTGAACCTGGCCTTGCTGTCGATCCTGCCGGCCCTGAAAGTCGCGCCTCTGGCCGTGACTCCATTGCTGCAGATCGACACCTTTGCCTGCCTGTACATGGCGCTGATCCTGGTCGCCACCCTCGCCTGCGTCACCCTCGCCCACGCCTACCTCGGCGATGGCGGTTCGGGTTACCCGGGCAACCGTGAAGAACTGTACCTGCTGATCCTGATGGCCGCCGCCGGTGGCCTGGTTCTGGTCAGCGCGCAGCACCTGGCCGGCTTGTTCATCGGTCTGGAACTGCTGTCGGTGCCGGTCTACGGTCTGGTGGCCTACGCTTTCTTCAACAAGCGTTCGCTGGAAGCCGGCATCAAGTACATGGTGCTGTCGGCCGCCGGTTCAGCGTTCCTGCTGTTCGGTATGGCGCTGCTGTACGCAGACTCGGGCTCCCTGAGCTTCGTCGGTATCGGTCAGGCCCTGGCCGCGACCGGTCTGCCAAGCTCGCTGGCGCAACTGGGTCTGGGCATGATGCTGATCGGTCTGGCGTTCAAGCTGTCGCTGGTACCGTTCCACCTGTGGACGCCGGACGTGTACGAAGGTGCTCCGGCACCGGTGGCCGCGTTCCTCGCCACTGCTTCGAAAGTGGCCGTGTTCGCGGTCATGGTTCGTCTGTTCCAGATCTCCCCTGCCGCAAGCAGTGGCGTACTGAGCAACGTGCTGACCATCATCGCCATTGCCTCGATCCTGTTCGGTAACCTGCTGGCCCTGACCCAGAGCAACCTCAAGCGTCTGCTCGGTTACTCCTCCATCGCGCACTTCGGCTACCTGCTGATTGCACTGGTGGCGAGCAAGGGTCTGGCGGTGGAAGCCATCGGCGTGTACCTGGTCACCTACGTGATCACCAGCCTCGGCGCCTTCGGCGTGATCACCCTGATGTCCTCGCCTTACAACGGCCGTGACGCAGACGCGCTGTACGAGTACCGCGGCCTGTTCTGGCGCCGTCCGTACCTGACCGCCGTACTGACCGTGATGATGCTGTCCCTGGCCGGTATCCCGCTGACTGCAGGCTTCATCGGCAAGTTCTACATCATCGCCACCGGTGTCGAGTCGCACCAATGGTGGCTGGTCGGTTCCCTGGTACTGGGCAGCGCCATCGGCGTCTTCTACTACCTGCGCGTGATGGTCACCCTGTACCTGATCGAACCGAACCTGCGCCGCCACGACGCCCAACTGCACTGGGAACAGAAAGCAGGCGGCGTGATGCTGCTGGCGATTGCCGTCCTGGCGTTCTTCCTCGGCCTGTACCCACAACCGTTGCTGACCCTGGTTCAGCAATCGGGGCTGGCGGGCTGATCGCTCAGCGATACTTGGCTACAAACAGAAACGGCACCTTCGGGTGCCGTTTTTGCTTCTGGGCGAGCATTCCGAGTTCCCCCTGCCAGTCCTGCTTGAGCGCCCGAAAGCTTGCGCCGATTGTGCGGTACTTTGCCAAACCTCATAGGAAAACTCACCGCATAACTGTTCCATAAGTCCACGTAAATCCTTCAGTACGAATTTGCGTCATCCCCGCGATGAAACATCTGACAACGGCAGGAAACAGAACGTCTCGGAACGCAGATTCCTGTCGCCTGACTCGACCGTTTTCACGCCGTTCGATGCTCTCAGAAGCGCCCCGCCTGGTGATTCCGACACGTCAATTCACGTTTTATCAGTACGTATTTCGACACCGCTGAAACCCGCGGCTGGAAACGTCCGGACATTTTTGACCCCGCCTTCACCGCCCTTTTAGATTCGGCTCGTGCTTGCAACAGCACTCCCAAACAACAACCAAGGAGCTACATCATGGGCTATATGGGCAGCTGGAACGCCAACCAGATCGATGAACTCGAGGAGCAAGAAGCGCCCTCGGCAGAGCAGATCGAAGCGCTGCAACTGACCGAGGAAGAACAGGCGGAACTCAACGCCGAGTGACAGAACCCGCGGGGGCCTTGCGCCCTCGCGGGCTTTCCAGGAAGGAAATCATGGACAAGACAACGTTGGCCGAGCGTGAGCTCACGGCCGATCAGGCAGAACGGCGTATTCACACCGAACTTTCACGCCTGGGCCTCACACCGCACACCCGCACCCTCGGCAGCAAAGTGGTTGCCGTTCAGGCGAGTCTTCATGGCGGCGACAACCGTCATGCCCGTGGCTCGGGCAAGGGTTATGCGGATCAGGCGCACCTGGGCGCGCTCTATGAAGCGCTCGAGCATTACTGGACGGATGAGCTCTGTACCTACGATGTTCACCACGAAACGGAACGCTATTTCAAAGACACGCCGATGTTTGCCGATGACTCGCTTCTGCACAGGCTCACTTGCCAGCAAAACGTGCGCATCACCTGCCGGACCTATGTCTGTCCGCCGTGGCATGACCGGTTTTCCTACCCGGTGGCGCTGACCTCGCCGAACGGCTCACGTTTACCCTCGTCACCGGGCATGGCGGACTACCGCGCCGTGCAGCGCTACGCCAGCAACAGCGGCACCGCCATTGGCGCCACTTACCACGAAGCGATGCTGCACGCCGCCAACGAATGCATCGAGCGCGACGCCGTGTCGTTGTTTCTGCTCGATCATTTTTATTATCAGAACCATCCGCCACTGCGACGGGTGGCGCGTCTCACTGAACGCGACGATCTCGATCGTCTTTGGGCTGATGCCGAACAAGTGATCGACGGCGAAATCGTGCTGGTGGATATCAGCACCGAGTTCAAGACGCGAACCTTTCTGGCCTTCACCACGAAGCCGGGCGCTCACCCACAGGTATTCGGCAGCGGCAGCTCTCTCGACCCGCGTCACGCGGCGTGGCGGGCGCTTACTGAACTGGTGCAGCTGCAACTGAGTGCCGCCGAACCCGAATACCGTCAGACACTGGCCAATGCGCTGCGCAACCTGCAACCGTTCCCGCGCCTGCTGCGCTGTGCGCAGTTTGATCCGCACACGCTTCTGCATCGCTGCGTTCAACACGAGGTGAGACTGCCGGATGCCGCTAAAAACCTGTCGGTGGGCAATCAACTGCACCTGCTGACTCAAGACCTGCGGATTCATGGACGAACGCTGGGTGCAGCGGTCCTGCAGCGAACCGAGCTCGGCACGACCCTGCTCAACGTGGTGATCCCCGGACTGGAACGCTTCTTCGTGGTCTGCAGCGGTAACGTCGTCATCCCGCAAGCCCGGGGCCGTACGCTGGAGAGGTGCGCCGCATGAGCCGACTTGACCGCAACCGGGAACTGACATTGGCCCGATCCATGCGCCTTTACCTCAACGAGAACGGCGCTGTTGGCCACTTCCTCGAACCGCGAGGCAGCGGACTGCATCACATTTTTTTCCTGCGGGTGAACGATGAGCTCTGGGTCGGCCGTAAGCTCCTGCAACGTGACCGGCATTTTCGATGGCAGGCCAGCAGCTCGCTCAAACCCGCCATGTTGTTTGGCCCGCATCTGCATTCATTGTGGGGGGATGACGGGTTGTCGATCGGCTATCGGACGGCCTCACCCGCGGAGAAAGCGCAGGTCTTCGAACATGCATTGCATCAGGCTGACAGCGAGATCCTGGTTCCCTTCCCGCTGCTGGATGAGGCGGGCCGGGAAGCGGTCCGCCCGGCAGAGTTCTGGCAAGGCAACGAATCACTGGCCGAACAGCTGAACACCGACGAACACCACCTGCGCGAATACTGCGCCGGGCTGCTCCAGGCCATCGCTGAAAAAGGCGCACTGATTTACGACCCGGCCTGTTCGACCGGCGCGTTCATCGCCCACCTCGCCCGCGCCTTGCCAGACTGTCTGTGCCTGGGCAGTGACCGTTCGGCCTCGATGATCGAACACGCCAGGCAATGTCACAGTGGGACGTCCGTCGAGTTCGACGTGCTGGAGGCAAGTGAGGCATTCGATACAGGCATCCGCTGTGATGTCTTGATCCTGAGGTTTCTCAACGCCGAAGTCTTGACCCGCCGCGAGGCCCAGACCGCCTTCGAATCGCTGATCCGCTGCGTCAATCCCGGTGGCACGATCCTCGTCTTCGGTCACACCCCGGTGCTGATTCCGGTCAGTTGGCTTGCGTCCATCCACCACCTGAAACTTGAATCCAGTGTCGCGGCGCGGCCGGGGCAGAATGAGCTGTTCCAGGTCTATCGTCTGACGGTTCCGGCGCCATGAGCTTTTCCCTGCACAGCCGAGGTTATTACCCGACCGGCGACGGCCATCAACTCTATTGGGAACGCCATGGTGTTCCGGGACACGAACCGGTGTTTTTCCTCCATGGCGGCCCCGGCGGACGTATCAGCCGTCACCATTTGCAGTTCTTCGAACCGGGTCGGTTCGACATCATCCTGTTTGATCAACGGGGTTGCGGGCGCTCGACGCCCTACGGCGAACTGCGGGATAACACTACCGGGCTGTGTGTCGAAGACATCGATGCCCTGCGCCAACATTTCGGCTTCGAAAAAATCAGCGTGCTGGGCGTGTCATGGGGTAGCTGGCTGGCGATCCAGTACCAACAGCGATATCCGCAGCACCTGCTGAAAACCACGCTGGTTTCGGTATTCGTGCCGTTTGCCGCCAATGTCCGGGCCTACGATCAGGCACTCAATGACGGGTTGGCTCAATCGCCTCAAACGTCGACCGGCGACCGCGCCAGGAACATCTACCGGATCCTCGGCGAAGGCTGTCCATCGCAGCAACACCGTGCCGCCATCGAATGGTTGAACGCTGTTCTACGTCGCAAAGGGCAGACGATTTGCCGCGCCACACTGGAGCGCTTCGTCGATCAGGAAGCGGTGCTCGCGATCCGCCTCGAACTGCATTACCACCTGCACAACTATTTCTTCACACCAAAGGACGAATACCTGACCCTCGACGACAATACCCTGCTGATCCAGGGCATCCGCGACACCCATGGCATGGCCAGCGTGCGCTGGCTCAGGCAACGCATGAACATTCACTGCCGGCTGCTGCACGCCGGGCACAACGCCTTTGAAAACGCCCTCCTCAAAGCGGTGCGTCGGGCGGTGAAACGTGAAATCGAGGGCTAAAAAAACGGCACCCGAAGGTGCCGTTCCGTCCCGCAAAGGCGCTTACTTGCGTGCCGCCTCCCACGACTTGAGCAGTTCGTTGTAGCTCACGGTTTCGCCCTTCGGCTTCTCGTTGGCCAGTTTCGGTTTGGGTGCGCCCGGCTGGTCGAACCAGTATTGCGCGTCGCGCTCGGGGTTCATTTTCGGGGCGCACACCGCTTGGGCCTTGGAGCGTTCCAGACGGGTCATGATCGCGTCCTGATCCTTGGCCAGACCGTCGAGGGCCTGTTGCGGGGTCTTCTCGCCGCTGGCGGCTTCGGCGATGTGGCTCCACCACAATTGTGCCAGGCGTGGGTAGTCCGGCACGTTGGTGCCGGTCGGCGTCCATTGCACACGGGCCGGGCTGCGGTAGAACTCGACCAGACCACCGAGTTTCGGCGCCAGATCGGTCATCGCTTGCGAGTTGATGTCCGACTCGCGAATCGGCGTCAGACCGACGATGGTTTTCTTCAGCGACACGGTTTTCGAGGTCACGAACTGCGCGTACAGCCAGGCCGCGAGTTTCTGTTTCTCAGGCGTGGACTTCATGAAGGTCCACGAGCCCACGTCCTGATAACCGAGCTTCATCCCTTCTTCCCAGTACGGCCCGCGCGGCGACGGCGCCATGCGCCACTTCGGCGTGCCGTCGGCGTTGACCACCGGTAGGCCCGGTTTGGTCATGTCGGCGGTGAAGGCGGTGTACCAGAAGATCTGCTGGGCGATGTTGCCCTGGGACGGCACCGGGCCGGATTCGGAGAAGGTCATGCCCGCCGCTTCCGGTGGCGCGTACTTCTTCAGCCAGTCGACGTATTTGGTGGTGGCGAACACCGCCGCCGGTCCGTTGGTGTCGCCGCCGCGGGTCACGCTGGAGCCGACCGGGTGGCAATCCTCGACGCGAATTCCCCACTCGTCCACCGGCAAGCCGTTGGGAATGCCCTTGTCGCCGCCACCGGCCATGGAGAACCAGGCATCGGTGAAGCGCCAGCCCAGGGACGGGTCTTTCTTGCCGTAATCCATATGCCCGTAGATGCGTTTGCCGTCGATCTCCTTGACGTCTTCGCTGAAGAACTTGGCGATGTCTTCATAGGCCGACCAGTTCACCGGCACACCCAGTTCATAGCCGTACTTTTCCTTGAACTTGGCTTTCAGGTCGGCACGTTCGAACCAGTCGGCGCGGAACCAGTAAAGGTTGGCGAACTGCTGGTCGGGCAACTGATAGATCTTGCCGTCCGGCGCGGTGGTGAAGGAGATGCCGATGAAGTCCTTGATGTCGAGGGTCGGCGAGGTGAAGTTCTTGCCTTCGTTGGCCATCAGGTCGGTGATCGATTCAGTCTTGCCGTAGCGAAAGTGCGTACCGATCAGGTCCGAGTCGTTGACCCAGCCGTCGTAGATATTCTTGTCCGACTGCATCACCGTCTGCATTTTTTCCACGACGTCGCCTTCCTGCAGCAGGTCGTGGGTCAGCTTGATGCCGGTGATTTCACTGAAGGCCTTGGCCAGCACCTTGGATTCATATTGGTGGGTGGTCAGGGTTTCCGAGACGACCTTGATGTCCATCCCGCGGAACGGCTCGGCCGCCTTGATGAACCACTTCAGTTCTTCCAGTTGCTGCTCGGCCGTCAGGGTCGACGGTTTGAATTCGCTGCCGATCCATTTTTTTGCGGCATCTTCGTAGGCGTCGGCCCAGGCGGACGCGCTCAAACCGCTGAGTGCCAGCATGGCTGCCAATGAAATGCTATGTCGCAGCTTATTTTTCTTATCGAACATAGAGACCTCCTGTTAGGTTTTCGGAGCACGATTGCCGAGCGATTCGACTAGCCCCAACGCATCACAGCCAACAGCCACACCAGGGACAACGCGGACGCTACCCAGATGCTCCAGTCGGTCACGCCGATTACCAGCAGATGCAGGTAGGCGCTGCCGAGAAGACCGATGAACAAACGATCGCCACGGGTGGTGGCAATCGGCAGAAACCCTCGCCGCAAGATGCTCGGCGAGCGCAATTCCCAGGTGGTCATGCCCACCAGGATCAACCCGATCACGATGAAAAACGCCGCCGTCGGGACGGTCCAGCTCATCCATTCCATCATCAGTTCCTCAGACCCGGCCCAGGGCAAAGCCCTTGGCCACGTGGTTGCGAACGAACCAGATCACCAGCATGCCGGGGAGAATAGTCAACACCCCCGCTGCCGCCAGTACGCCCCAGTCAATCCCGGATGCCGACACCGTGCGCGTCATCACCGCCGCGATCGGTTTGGCGTTCACCGAGGTCAGCGTGCGCGCCAGCAGCAGCTCGACCCAGGAAAACATGAAGCAGAAAAACGCTGTCACACCGATGCCGGATCCGATCAGCGGAATGAAGATCTTCACGAAGAACTTGGGAAAGCTGTAGCCGTCGATGTAGGCGGTTTCGTCGATTTCCTTCGGCACCCCGGACATGAAGCCTTCAAGGATCCACACCGCCAACGGCACGTTGAACAGGCAGTGCGCCAGCGCCACGGCGATGTGGGTATCGAACAGACCGATCGACGAATACAGCTGGAAGAACGGCAGCAGGAACACCGCCGGTGGCGCCATGCGGTTGGTCAGCAGCCAGAAGAACAGGTGCTTGTCACCGAGAAAGCGGTAGCGCGAAAACGCATACGCCGCCGGCAGCGCCACGGTCAGAGAAATGATCGTGTTCAGACTGACGTAGTACAGCGAGTTGATATAACCGGTGTACCAGCTCGGGTCGGTGAAGATCACCTTGTAGTTCGCCAGCGTGAAATCCTGTGGGAAAAGGGTCAGTCCGCCGAGGATTTCGGTGTTGCTCTTGAACGACATGTTCAGCAGCCAGTAGATCGGCACCAGCAGGAACAGAATGTAGAGCAGCAGGGGAATCAGCTTTCTTTTGCTCATGGCCGGGCCTCAGCGGTTGGCATCGTTGTGGGTCATGGCGGTGTAGAACAGCCAGGACACCAGCAGGATGATCAGGAAGTACACCAGCGAGAATGCCGCCGCCGGCCCCAGGTCGAATTGGCCTACGGCCATCTGGGTCAAGGTCTGACTCAGAAAGGTCGTAGAGTTACCCGGCCCGCCGCCGGTGAGCACGAACGGTTCGGTGTAGATCATGAAGCTGTCCATGAAGCGCAGCATCACCGCGATCAACAGCACGCTCTTCAACTTCGGTAACTGAATGTGCCGGAACACGGCCCAGGCCGAGGCCCGGTCGATGCGCGCGGCCTGGTAATACACATCGGGAATCGCCCGCAGGCCGGAGAAACACAGCAGCGCCACCAGCGAAGTCCAGTGCCAGACGTCCATCACCAGCACCGTGACCCAGGCGTCCATGGTGTTGGCCGCGTAGTTGTAGCTGATGCCCATGGCGTTGAGGCTCGAACCCAGCAGGCCGATGTCGGCACGACCGAAAATCTGCCAGATGGTGCCGACGACGTTCCATGGAATCAGCAACGGGATCGCCAGCACGATCAGCACCACCGACGACCAGCGACCCTTGGTCGGCATGGTCAGGGCAATGGCGATCCCGAGGGGGATTTCGATCAGCAGCACACACGCCGAGTAGATGAACTGGCGTAGCAACGAGTCGTGCAGACGCGGATCGAGCAGCACCTGCTTGTACCAGTCGGCACCGACGAAGTAGCGGCTGGACTGGTCGAAAATGTCCTGCACCGAATAGTTGACCACGGTCATCATCGGGATCACGGCACTGAACGCCACCAGCAGGAACACCGGCAACACCAGCCACCAGGCCTTGTTGTTCTGCACCTTGTTCATGGCTGTACCTCGCTGTCGGTGGCATCCAGCAGAAACTCGTCGGCATAGACCATCAGCCACTGCGCCGGAAAACTGATGTACGCCGTGCCCTGCGGCACCGGTTTGTCCTCGGCCAGACGCACTTTCAGCGGCGCGCCGTCCAGATCCAGGGTCATGATCTTGTAGGTGCCGAGGTCTTCGACGTGTACGACCCGCGCCTGCATCGCGTCATCAAACGGCTCGTCCCACACATGGATGAACTCGGGACGGATGCCGACCTTCAGATTTTTCCACTGGCCGTGTTCGATATGGCGCTGCAAGCCGTCGGACAGCGGCAGATGGGTTGAATTGAAACCGACCCCGCCCGGTTGCGGTTGCACTTCGATCAGGTTCATCCCCGGGCTGCCGATGAAGTAGCCGACAAAGGTGTGGCTCGGTCGTTCGAACAATTCCCGTGGCGTTCCGAACTGGACGATCTGGCCGCCGTACATCACCGCGATCTTGTCGGCGAAGGTCGAAGCCTCCAGTTGATCGTGGGTGACGTAGACCATGGTGATGTTGAACTGCTCGTGGATCTGCTTGAGCTTGCGCCGCAGTTTCCATTTCAGGTGCGGGTCGATCACCGTCAGCGGCTCGTCGAACAGAATCGCCGAGACGTCATCGCGCACCAGGCCACGGCCCATGGAGACTTTCTGTTTTTCGTCGGCGGTGAGGTTGCGCGCCTTCTTGCTCAGGAGGTTCTGCAGGTCGAGAACTTCGGCGATTTCCTGCACCTTGCTGTGAACTTTCGCCTCGGCCAGGCCCTGATTGCGCAGGGGAAAGGCCAGGTTGTCGAACACGGTCATGGTGTCGTACACCACCGGGAACTGGAACACCTGGGCAATGTTGCGCTTCTCCGGGGTCAGGTCGTTGACCGCTTTGCCGTCGAACAGCACATGCCCCTGAGACGGGCTGAGCAGACCAGAAATGATGTTGAGCAAGGTCGATTTGCCGCAACCCGAAGGGCCGAGCAAGGCATAGGCGCCGCCCTGCTCCCAGATATGGTCCATCTCGCGGATCGCGTAATCCTCGGGCCCGCTCGGGGTTTTGCTGTAGCTGTGGGCGAGGTGCTGCAAACGGATTTCGGCCATCAGGCAACCCTCGCGACGCGCCGGCCCGGTGCCTGCACCAGACGGCCCTGCGCATCGAACACAAACAGTTTATGGGTCGGGATATAGATGCGGATCGGCGCATCGACGTCGTATTCGTGAACACCCGGCAGATGCAGCACCAGCAGGAAATGCTCGTTGCGCACGTGCAGGAAGGTTTCCGAACCGCTGATTTCCGCCACCTCGACGGTCACCGCCAGTTCCAGGTCGTCATCGTTGCTCGGCACCAGCGAGATGTGGCTCGGGCGCACGCCAAAACGGAACTCGCCCTCGCCCACCGGCCGCAGGTCGACGTTCAGCGGGAAGTGCACGAAGTTGGCGAAACTCACTTCGTTACCGGCGATACGCCCCGGCATCAGGTTGATCGGCGGCTCGGAGAACAATTCAGCCGCCAGCACCGTTTGCGGCTGGTGATAGACCTCGGTCGACGGGCCGCTCTGGATCACCCGGCCCTCGTGCAGAATGGTGGTGGTGCCGCCCAGCGCCAGCGCTTCGTTGGGCTCGGTGGTGGCGTAGATGGCGATGGTGTGGCGCGCCTTGAACAGCTCGCGCATTTCCTGGCGCAGTTCTTCGCGCAGCTTGTAGTCGAGGTTGACCAGCGGCTCGTCGAACAGAATCAGCTCGGCATCCTTGACCAGCGCCCGGGCCATGGCCGTGCGCTGTTGCTGGCCGCCGGACAGTTCCAGCGGATAGCGCTTGAGAAACTTCTCGATGCGCAGCATCTTCGCGGTTTCCTGCACCTTGCTCTGGATCTGCTCGTTGGAGATCCCGGCCTGGCGCAGCGGCGAGGCGATGTTCTCGAACACCGTCATGGTCGGGTAATTGATGAACTGCTGATAAACCATCGACACGTTGCGCAAGCGCACCGGACGCTGGGTGACGTCGACGCCGTTCATCAGGATGCGGCCGCTGTCGGGCTTGTCCAGACCGGCCATCAGACGCATCAGACTGGTCTTGCCGGACAGCGTGCGTCCGAGCAAAACGTTGAAGGATCCAGGTTCGAATTTCAGGCTCGCATCGTCGATCCAGGTCTGGCCCTCGACGGTACGGCAGACGTGCTCCAGGGTGAGTGACATGGCTCGGCCTTTTTATTATTGGAGTCAAGCGACCTGTCCTGCAGAGCGACATTCGTGCCAAAAACGGTAAGCTGTTGATTTACCGCCAGATTCGCTGAAAGCCACACAAACCGTGGTTCGTAGCTGAACACAAGTGAACAGTTGCTACTGAACAATTGAACAGTCGGGCGATTGACAATGAACAATAGTGAACAACACTCTATGGATGCTTTTTGCTCGTCGAACGAGCCATAACAAAAACAACAAAGCACCCTTCAGAGACTGCCAATCATGGCCGCACCTGCCCCGCCGCTTTCCCACGACGCCCTCGTCCAGAGTTCCTGGCAACGTTGCCGCGCGTTCGGTCTGGATCACCAAAGCGCCCCGGCCTTTGATCAGTTGCCCGCCGCCGGCATCGCGCATCTGCTCGACAGCCATCACGCGCTGGTGCAGACCACCCACCAGGAAGTCTTGCCCTACTACGAAAACATCCTCAGCAATTCCAACTGCCTGATCATGCTCGCCGACAATCAGGGCCAGGTGCTGACCTCGTGGGGCACGCAACGCTTTATCGAGCCGAGTCTGGCGCGGGGTTTTCAACCGGGAGCGAGTTGGATCGAACGCGCCAGCGGCACCAACGCCATCGGCACGGCGCTGGCCTGCGAGCAGGCGGTGCACATCGAACACGATGAACACTTTCTCAAGGCCAACCGCTTCATGACCGGTTCCGCCGCACCGATTTTCGATGCCGAGCGCAAGGTCATCGCCGTACTCGATGTGTCCAGCGACAGCTACCTGCCGCCCTCGCACACCCTCGGCATGGTCAAGATGATGAGCCAGACCGTGGAAAACCGGCTGATCCTCAACCTGTTCCATGGCCAGCACTTTCAACTGACCTTCAACACCGGGTTGAACAATCTCGACAGCCAGTGGGCCGGGCTGCTGATCTTTGATGAGAGCGGTCAGGTGCTGTCGGCCAACCGTCGGGCCGACAATCTGCTGGGTGTGCGCTTGTCGCGGGTCAGCGTTGAAAGCCTGTTCAAGGTGTCGTTGCTGGAGTTGATCAATCAGCCGGACGGTTTGCCGTTTGCCTTGCAGACTTCCGGGCGCAATCGTTTCCAGTGTTTATTGAAACGGCCTAAACAGGCGCCGATTCAGGCGCGAGTCTTTACTGAAACAAGAACCGCTGAAACCAGAACCGCCGAACCGAAAGTCGCCGCACCCACGGCCATCAGCCTGAGCACGTTGCACTTCGGCGACAGCCGCGTGGAGAAAGCCGTGCGCCAGGCCGAACGCTTGCTGGAAAAGGACATCCCGCTGCTGATTCACGGCGAAACCGGGGTCGGCAAGGAAGTCTTCGTCAAGGCCCTGCACCAGGCCAGCTCCCGCAGCAAACAGGCGTTCATTGCCGTCAACTGCGCGGCGATCCCCGCCGAACTGGTGGAGTCCGAGCTGTTCGGCTACGAGAAAGGCGCGTTTACCGGCGCCAACCAGAAAGGCAGCATCGGCCTGATCCGCAAGGCCGACAAGGGCACGCTGTTCCTCGACGAAATCGGCGACATGCCGCTGCCGACTCAGGCCCGGCTGTTGCGGGTGTTGCAGGAGCGCTGCGTGCAACCGGTGGGCAGCAGCGAGCTGTTCCCGGTGGATCTGCGGATCATTTCCGCCACCAACCGTTCGCTCAGGGAACAGGTGCAACTGGGGCGCTTTCGCGAGGATTTGTACTACCGCATCGGCGGCCTGACCTTGGAACTACCTCCGCTTCGCGAGCGCAGCGACAAGCAGGCGCTGTTCAAGCGGTTGTGGGAACAGCATCGCGAGCCATCGCAGTGGGCGGGATTGAGTCGCGAGGTGCTGGAACTGTTCGAACGGCACCCGTGGCCGGGCAATCTGCGCCAGGTCAGCAGCGTGATGCAGGTGGCGCTGGCAATGGCCGAGGAACAACCGATCCGGCCCGAGCATTTGCCGGACGACTTCTTCGTCGATCTGGAGATGGAGCCCGTGGAAGTGGCCGAGCCGTTGGGCATCGACCTGAACGATGCCGAGGCGCTGAACCGGGAGTTGCAACTGGCCGGCGGGAATATTTCCCACCTGGCTCGGCGATTGGGGGTGAGCCGCAATACGCTGTACAAGCGATTGCGACAGATTGAAGGTTGAGTAAACCCCTTCCCCTCATCGGAACACCGCCCGCCCAGCCCTCTCCCCCAGGAGAGGGAGCCGACCGAGGTGTCTTGCGTTTTACATCGACCTGAAAAAACCAGTGGAATATGGATTCGGCGCCAATCGTTCAAGTCGGTGTACCTCTCGAACATCCCCCAATCGGTCCCCTCTCCTGGGGGAGAGGGCTAGGGTGAGGGTGAAAAGGCTGACTCAACAGGCGCAGCCGATGCGGCCGCCAACGTCCGCAGGCCCATCAGCACCACGACCATCATCATCAGACCTGCGGCTATCGCAACGCCGAACCCTGCCCGGGCGCCCCAGGCATCAATCACCAACCCCGCCAGCATGCCGCCGAGTGCCACGCCGATGCTGATCCCGGTGGTCATCCACGTCAGGCCTTCGGTCATCCTCGCTGCTGGGATGATGATTGTTCCCAGCTTCATGACCACCACCATGGTCGGCGCAAACGAGATGCCGGCGATAAACAGCATCGCGGTAAGGACATAAACGTCCGGTGAGAAAATCGGCAATACGCCGGTGACTGCCGTGACCAGGATCCCGATAAAGAACTGCTTTTCAATCGCCAGCGAAACCCGCAACGCGCCGAAGGTCAGGCCCGCCACCAGCGAGCCGAACGCATAAGCGGCAAGAATGAAGGTAGCGGATGCTGGCCAGCCCTGGGCATTGGCGAACGCCACAACGGCGACATCGATCGATCCGCCAATGGCGCCCATCGCCAGCAGTGCCAGGACAATGGTGCGAACGCCGGGAATCAGCAGGGTCGAACCGCTGTTTTTCCGGTTACCCGCCACGACTTTCGGTTCGGTCTGACGCTGCATGAGAAACGCCGTCACGCCGACGGCCAGCAACCCCACCGCCACCAGCGGCCCGGCTTCCGCGAAGAAACTCACGCTCAAACCGATCGCCAGTGGCGGGCCGATGATGTAAGCCAGTTCGGTGAGGACCGTGTCCAGCGAGAACGCGGTGTGCAGTTGTGGCTTGCCACGAAACAGCTGCGTCCAGCGTGCGCGGATCATGGACGGCATGCTCGGCATCGTCCCCGCCAGTGCCGCCAGCACAAAAAACAGCGCGGCCGGCGCCCTCAGGTGCACCGCAACAATCAGCGCCAGCAACATGACGATGCTGAACGCCGTGACGACGGGCAGCACGCGACTCTGGCCACGCCGATCAACCTGTTTCGAGATGCGCGGGCCGAGCAGCGCATTGGCCAGGGTAAACGTACCGGCGACTGCACCGGCCAGCCAGTAAACGCCGGTCTGCTGCACCAGCATGGTGATGATGCCGATGCCGATCATTGCCTGTGGCAGTCGGGCAATAGAGCTCGCGAGGATCAGCCCGGTCGCGCCGGGTGTCGATACCAACTCGCGATAGTGATTAGCCATGATTCCTCCATTCCATAAACGTCGCCGATCAGCATCCGGCTGAGCGCGTTGCGGACATCAAGACCTACGCGAACGTCAAAAGCAATCCCTCACCCCAGCCCTCCCGAAACGTCGGACCGCCCGGAGGGAGAGGGAGCTGACCGAGGTGTCTGGCGTTCTACATCGACCTGAGAGATTGCGTCGATTATGGATTCGGAGAAAACCTTTCAGGTCGGCGTATTTCTTGAATATCCCCCATTCAGTCCCCTCTCCCTTTGGGAGAGGGTTAGGGTGAGGGGCTCTTCTCGCAGCCAAACAAAAACCCGCACAAGGCGGGTTTTGTTTGCAACAGGTGCAGCAATCAGTCAGCCAGACGCCAGGTCGTGCCGCCCTTGCCGTCTTCCAGCACCACGCCCATGGCGGTGAGCTGGTCGCGGATGCGGTCGGATTCGGCCCAGTCCTTGCCGGCCCGTGCCGCCAGACGCGCAGCGATCAGCGCCTCGACTTCGGCTGCATCCACGCGCCCTTCGGCACCAGCTTGCAGGAAGTCATCGGCTTCGAGCTGCAACACACCCAGCACGCTGGCCAGTTCTTTCAGACGCGCCGCCAGACCGGCCGCTGCATCGAGATCGCTCTCGCGCAGACGGTTGATCTCACGGACCATCTCGAACAGCACCGCGCAGGCTTCCGGCGTGCCGAAGTCGTCGTTCATCACCGTGGTGAAACGCTCGACGAACGCTTCACCGCCAGCCGGTGCCACGTTCGGCAGGCCTTTCAACGCGTGGTAGAAACGCTCCAGTGCGCCCTTGGCGTCCTTGAGGTTGTCTTCCGAATAGTTGATCGCGCTGCGGTAGTGGCTCGATACCAGCAGGTAACGCACGACTTCCGGGTGGTACTTGTCGAGCACGTCGCGAATGGTGAAGAAGTTGTTCAAGGACTTGGACATCTTCTCGCCATTGATACGGATCATGCCGCAATGCATCCACGCGTTGGCGTAGGTCTTGCCGGTGGCCGCTTCGCTCTGGGCGATTTCGTTTTCGTGGTGCGGGAACTCGAGGTCGCTGCCGCCGCCATGAATGTCGAACGTCTCACCCAGGCAGCAGGTGGACATCACCGAGCACTCGATGTGCCAGCCCGGACGCCCGGCGCCCCACGGCGATTCCCAGCTCGGCTCGCCCGGCTTGACGCCTTTCCACAGCACGAAGTCCAGCGGATCTTCCTTGGCTTCGTCGACCTCGATCCGCGCACCGATGCGCAGGTCTTCGATCTTCTTGCGCGAGAGCTTGCCGTAGCCCATGAACTTGCCGACGCGGTAGTACACGTCGCCATTGCCCGGGGCGTAGGCGTAACCCTTGTCGATCAGGGTCTGGATCATCGCGTGCATGCCCGGAATGTGGTCCGTGGCACGCGGCTCCATGTCCGGCTTCTGGATGTTCAGGCGCGCTTCGTCTTCGTGCATCGCGGCGATCATGCGCTCGGTCAACGCTTCGAACGACTCGCCGTTCTCGTTGGCCCGGTTGATGATCTTGTCGTCGATGTCGGTGATGTTGCGCACATAGGTCAGGTCATAACCGCTGAACCGCAACCAGCGGGTCACCAGGTCGAACGCGACCATGCTGCGGCCGTGGCCCAGGTGGCAGTAGTCGTACACGGTCATCCCGCAGACGTACATGCGCACCTTGTTGCCATCCAGCGGCTTGAAGACTTCTTTGCTCTTGGTGAGCGTGTTGTAGATCGTAAGCACGGTGTTTCCTTAAGACTTGATCACTGGCCCCACGAATCACGCAGGGTCACGGTACGGTTGAATACCGGCTGACCTGGTTTCGAGTCCTTGATATCCGCGACGAAGTAGCCTTCGCGCTCGAACTGGAAACGGTCTTCCGGCTGTGCGTTGCCCAGCGAGGGTTCAGCACGACAACCGGTCAGCACTTGCAGTGAGTCAGGGTTGATGTTGTCCAGGAAACTCGCGCTGTCTTCGGCCTTCTCCGGGTTCGGAGAACGGAACAGGCGATCGTACAGACGCACTTCGCACTCGATGCTGGCAGCGGCCGGCACCCAGTGGATCACGCCTTTGACCTTGCGGCCTTCAGGGTTCTTGCCCAGGGTGTCCGGATCGTACGAGCAACGCAGCTCGACGATGTTGCCGTCGGCGTCCTTGATCGCTTCGTCGGCACGGATCACGTAGCTGCCGCGCAGACGCACTTCGCCATTCGGCTCCAGGCGCTTGTAGCCTTTTGGCGGTTCTTCCATGAAGTCATCGCGGTCGATGTAGATTTCACGGGCGAACGGCAGCTGGCGCACGCCGAGTTCTTCTTTCTGCGGATGACGCGGCAGTTCGAGGTTGTCGACCTGGCCTTCCGGGTAGTTGGTGATCACGACTTTCAACGGACGCAGCACGCACATGGCGCGCGGGGCGTTCGCATCCAGGTCCTGACGGATGCTGAACTCGAGCATGCCGAAGTCGACCACGCCGTCGGAACGGTTGGTGCCGATCATCTCGCAGAAGTTGCGGATCGACGCCGGCGTGTAGCCACGGCGGCGGAAGCCCGACAGCGTCGACATGCGCGGATCGTCCCAGCCGTTGACGTGTTTCTCGTCAACCAGTTGCTTGAGCTTGCGCTTGCTGGTGATGGTGTAGTTGAGGTTCAGACGGCTGAACTCGTACTGACGCGGGTGCGCCGGCACTGGCAGTGCGTCGAGGAACCACTCGTACAGCGGACGATGGCTTTCGAACTCCAGGGTGCAGATCGAGTGGGTGATGCCTTCGATGGCGTCCGACTGACCGTGGGTGAAGTCGTAGTTCGGGTAGATGCACCACTTGTCACCGGTCTGGTGGTGATGGGCGTGGCGGATGCGGTACATGATCGGGTCGCGCAGGTTCATGTTCGGCGAGGCCATGTCGATCTTGGCACGCAGTACGCGGGCACCGTCCGGGAACTCACCGGCGCGCATGCGGGCGAACCAGTCCAGGTTCTCTTCAACCGAACGGTCGCGGAACGGGCTGTTCTTGCCAGGCTCGGTCAAGCTGCCGCGGTATTCCCTGGCTTGCTCGGGCGTCAGGTCGTCGACGTAGGCCTTGCCGGCCTTGATCAGCTCGACGGCCCAGTCGTGCAACTGGTCGAAATATTGCGAGGCGTAGCGCACTTCGCCGGACCATTCGAAGCCCAGCCATTTGACGTCGCTTTCGATCGCGTCGATGTATTCCTGGTCTTCCTTGGCCGGGTTGGTGTCGTCGAAACGCAGGTGGGTAACGCCGCCGAACTCCTGGGCCAGGCCGAAGTTCACACAGATCGACTTGGCGTGGCCGATGTGCAGGTAGCCGTTGGGCTCAGGCGGGAAACGGGTGACGATCTGCGTGTGCTTACCCGAGTCCAGGTCCGCCTGGATGATCGGGCGCAGGAAATTGACCGGCGTAACGGGGCCGGTCTTGGAATTCGAGGTAGGGTCGACAGTGGGCTTGCTCATAGGATCCTTGAACGTACAGTGCGCGGCCGGGACACGGGCCTGACAAAACAAAGCGGCTATCATAGCCGATGCTGTCAAGGGGCTGACAGAGCAGGCCTTATAAAGGAGCGTATTTAATCGCAGGGATTTGAAAAACAGCCTCGAAATTCGCGCCTGTCACGCTAAACTGCGCACCTTGGCCCTCACGGGCTGAACCGGTACGGGGCCCAAATGTCCCAATACCCACGAATTCCTTATAAAGAGCATCGATCATGACTCAAGTTAAATTGACCACCAACTTCGGTGACATCGTCATCGAACTGAACGCTGAAAAGGCGCCTCTCACCACCGCCAACTTCATCGAATACGTCAAAAAAGGTCACTACGAGAACGTCGTGTTCCACCGCGTCATCAAAGGCTTCATGATCCAGGGCGGCGGTTTCGAGCCAGGCATGAAAGAAAAGAAAGACAAGAGCCCGAGCATCCAGAACGAAGCCGACAACGGTCTGAAGAACGACAAGTACACCATCGCCATGGCCCGTACCATGGACCCGCATTCGGCTTCGGCGCAGTTCTTCATCAACGCCTCCGACAACAGCTTCCTGAACCACACCGCCAAGACCGCTCAGGGCTGGGGTTATGCCGTGTTCGGTAAAGTGGTTTCGGGCACCGACGTTGTCGACAAGATCGAAGGCGTTTCCACCACGTCCAAGGCAGGCCACCAGGACGTACCCGCAGACGACGTGATCATCGAGAAAGCCGAGATCATCGAAGCGTGATATTGCTGATTTCAGACTTGCATCTGGAAGAGGAGCGCCCGGACATTACCCGGGCGTTTCTGGATTTACTCGCCGGACGCGCCCGCTCGGCGAGTGCGTTGTACATTCTGGGCGACTTCTTCGAGGCGTGGATTGGCGACGACGCCATGACCCCCTTCCAGCGTTCCATCTGCCAGGCCCTGCGCGAACTCAGCGACAGCGGCACGGCGATTTTTCTGATGCACGGCAATCGCGACTTCATGCTCGGCAAGGCCTTCTGTAAAGAGGCCGGCTGCACGCTGTTGAAGGATCCGAGTGTCGTGCAGTTTTACGGCGAACCGGTGCTGCTGATGCACGGCGACAGCCTGTGCACCCGCGACGAAGCCTATATGAAGCTGCGCCGCTACCTGCGCAACCCGCTGAGCCTGTTCATCCTGCGCAACCTGCCCTTGCGCACCCGGCACAAACTCGCGCGCAAGCTGCGCAGCGAAAGCCGGGCGCAGACGCGGATGAAGGCCAATGACATCGTCGATGTCACGCCGGAGGAAATTCCGCGGATCATGCAGGAATACGGGGTGAAAACCCTGGTTCACGGGCACACCCATCGCCCGGCGATCCACAAGTTGCAGATCGGCGATCAGGCGGCGAAGCGGATTGTGCTGGGGGATTGGGATCGTCAGGGTTGGGCGTTGCAGGTGGATGAGAACGGGTTTGCGTTGGCGCCATTCGACTTCGCGCCGCCGCTGGCATTGCCGCACGGCTGAAGATCGCCACCCCCTCACCCCAGCCCTCCCGAAACGTCGGACCGCCCCCAAGGGGGCGAGGGGGAAAGGGAGCCGACCTTCATGCTTTTCAAACCTGAGTTCGACTGAAGACTTTCAGGTCGATGACCTCGCACATCCACCTCGGTCAGTCCCCTCTCCCTCCGGGCGGTCCGACGTTTCGGGAGGGTTAGGGTGAGGGAAAGCTTTTGATCTTAGTGCCCGGAAGCAGCCGGGCCTGCCTTGGCAGCGAATGGCGGCTTCGCCAGCCACACAATCAGAATCAAACCCATGAACCCCCAGCCCAGCAACGTGAAGTAATCCACGGTGGAGAGCATGTACGCCTGACTGGTGAGGATCTGATCCATCTGCGCATAGGCCGATTGGCTCGCGCCACCCAGCGAATGCAAGGTCTCGCGAGTCGCTGGCTCGAAGGTGCTGATGCTCTCGCTCATATAGGCATGATGCTGATCCGCCCGGCGAATCCAGATCCACGTCGTCAACGACGCCGCAAAGCTACCGCCCAGTGTCCGCAGAAACGTCGCCAGACCCGCGCCATCGGCAATCTGGCTCGGCGGCAAGTCCGACATCAGAATGCTCAAGGTCGGCATGAAGAACAGCGCCACGCCAATCCCCATGAACAGCTGCACCAGAGCGATGTGCTGGAAGTCCACTTCGTTGGTGAACTCGGCGCGCATGAAGCAGCTCAGGCCGATCGCCAGGAACGCCAGCCCGGCCAGCAGGCGCAGGTCGAACTTGTGCGCGTACTTGCCGACAAACGGTGACAGCAGCACCGGCAGAATGCCGATCGGCGCCACCGCCAGCCCGGCCCAGGTCGCGGTGTAGCCCATCTGGGTCTGCAACCATTGCGGCAGGATCAGGTTGATGCCGAAGAACCCGGCGTACCCCAACACCAACACCAACGTGCCGATGCGGAAGTTGCGATAGGCAAACAGCCGCAGGTTGACCACCGGATGCTGGTCGGTCATTTCCCAGATCACGAACACCGCCAGCGCGATCACCGAAATTGCCGCGCCGATGATGATGAAGTTCGACTCGAACCAGTCCAGGTCATTGCCCTTGTCTAGGATCACCTGCAGCGCACCCACGCCGATGATCAGCGTGATCAGCCCGACGTAATCCATCGGCTGATGGCTGGTGACCACCGGGCGTTTGGCCAGCTGCTGGCGCACCACCATCACCGCGAAGATGCCGATCGGCACGTTGATGAAGAAAATCCACGGCCAGCTGTAACTGTCGGTGATCCAGCCGCCGAGGATCGGCCCGGCAATCGGCGCCACCACCGTAACCATCGCCAGCAACGCCAAGGCCATGCCCCGCCTCGCCGGCGGATACACCGCAATCAGCAGTGTCTGGGTCATCGGGTACAACGGCCCGGCCACCAGGCCTTGCAGCACGCGGAAGCCGATCAGTTCCGGCATCGACGTGGAAATACCGCAGAGGAACGAAGCCAGCACAAACAGGATGGTCGCCCAGAGAAACAGCTTTACCTCGCCGAAGCGACGGCTCAGCCAGCCGGTGAGCGGCAGCGCAATGGCGTTGCTCACGGCGAACGAGGTGATGACCCAGGTGCCCTGCTCCGAACTCACGCCGAGGTTGCCGGAAATGGTCGGCAACGCCACGTTGGCGATGGTGGTGTCGAGCACCTGCATGAAGGTCGCCAGCGACAGGCCGATGGTGCTGAGCAACAGGCTGGGCGGCGTAAAAGAGGCGTTATTGCTCATCGTGAATCCTATGAAGCCGGGTTGGCGCCGTGTCTGTTACAGACGCAGCCGCCCTTTGTGGGAGCGAGCCTGCTCGCGAAGACGGCGGCTCAGCCAACAAAACTGTTGAATTGAAAATCGCCATCGCGAGCAGGCTCGCTCCCACAGGATGAGATCAGCGTTGCGCAGTCTTGCTGACCGCCGCGCTGTTGTCGTGGATCAACTGGGTGATCATCGCGTCGGCTTCGGCCAGTTGGCGGTCGTAGACGTTGGTGCTGAACGAGGCCTTTTGCGGCGGCTGCTGGGCCAGTACCGGGCCGCTCTGGTCATGCAGGTTGACCTCGACATTGGTCGATAGACCGACGCGCAGCGGGTGTTTGGCCAGCTCTTCGGCGTTGACATGAATCCGTACCGGCACACGTTGCACGATCTTGATCCAGTTACCGGTGGCGTTTTGCGCCGGCAACAGGGCGAACGCGCTGCCGGTGCCCGCGCCGAGGCTGTCGATGGTGCCGCTGAACTTCACGTCGCTGCCGTAGATGTCCGACTCGATCTCCACCGGTTGGCCGATGCGCATGTCACGCAGCTGGGTTTCCTTGAAGTTGGCGTCGATCCACAGCTGATCCAGCGGAATCACCGCCATCAGCGCGGTGCCAGGCTGCACACGCTGGCCAAGTTGCACGGTGCGTTTGGCGACATAACCGGTGACCGGCGCGATCAAGGTGCTGCGTGCGTTGGTCAGGTAAGCCTGACGCAGTTGCGCGGCGGCAGCCATCACGTCCGGGTGCGAGGAGACCACGGTGTCATCGACCAGCGCGCTGGTGGTTTTCAGTTGCTGTTTGGCGTTGGCCAGGGCGTTCTGCGCCGAGGTCAGGTCATCGCGGGCGTGGGACAGTTCTTCCTGGGAAATCGCCCCGCCGGCCGCGAGATTTTTCCGGCGGTTGAAGTTGTCCTGGGCCTTCTGCACTTCGGCCTGTTGCGCATTGACCTGGGCCTTCATGCCGTCGACGTTGCTGTACAGGCCGCGAACCTGACGCACGGT
Source organism: Pseudomonas sp. B40(2017) (assembly GCF_002112855.1). Classification (NCBI taxonomy): domain Bacteria; kingdom Pseudomonadati; phylum Pseudomonadota; class Gammaproteobacteria; order Pseudomonadales; family Pseudomonadaceae; genus Pseudomonas; species Pseudomonas sp. B40(2017). The sequence goes on along the minus strand of NZ_NEIT01000007.1, from coordinate 187,318 downwards.
GCGGGCCAGATTGGCCTTGGCACTTTGCAGGCCGACTTCGGCGTCGTTCGGGTCGAAGTTGATCAGCACCTGGCCTTCATGAACCAAGTCACCATCGTCGGCACCGATGCTGACCACGGTGCCGGTCACCAGCGGGGTGATTTCCACCACGTTGCCGTTGACGTAGGCGTCGTCGGTGCTTTCGCTCCAGCGCCCGATGAATTCGTGATACGCCCAGACACCGGCACCGGCGAGGGCAACCACAACGGCCAGCACCAGCAGCATCACCTTGCGTTTGCGCGGATTGCCAGTGTCCTGGGCGTTGTCTTGAGCTTGTGTGTTTTCGGCAGTGGCCATGACAAGTACCTTGAATTAGTTGTGCGGCGTGGCTGGGGTGGCGTTGGCTGCGGTCAGGGTTTCACCCTGGAAGCCGCCGCCCAGCGCTTGCATCAGTTGAATCGACAGGTCGATCTGCTCGGCATTCAGGTTGGCCAGCTGACGCTGGGCCTGCAGCAATTGCTGCTCGATGCTGAGCACGTCCAGGTAGTTGCCGATGCCGGAACCGTAACGCTGGACGACGGTGTTGTAAGAATCCTGGGCAATCTCGGTCGCGTGCTGCTGGGCGCCGATCTGCCGGCCGATGTCACGCAGCTGGTTGATCGTGTCGCTGACATCGCCCAGGGCTTTCACCAGGCTTTTGTTGTATTGCGCCACGGCGAGGTCGTAATCGGCGTCGCGGGCATCGAGGTTGGCGCGCAAGCGTCCGCCATCGAAGATCGGCACCGAAATCGTCGGGGCAATGTTGAAGAAGCGACTGGCGGAGCCGAACATCGCGTCCCCCAACAAGGATTCGGCACCGGCGGAAGCCGACAGGTTCAGGTTGGGATAGAAGCGGGTCTTGGCCGAGTCGATGTCCTTGCTCGCCGCCTCGACACGCCAGCGCGCGGCGACCAGATCCGGGCGACGGCCCAACAGTTCGGCCGGCAGCACCGAGGGCAATGCCACGGCACTGGCTTGCAGAACTTTCGGCCGAGCGATTTCGTTGCCGCGATCCGGGCCTTTGCCGAGCAGTACGGCCAGGGCGATTTTTGCGCTGTTCAGGCGTTTTTCGGCGTCGATCAGGCTGGCTTCGGAGCTGGCTTCCAGACTTTGGGTCTGCTGGAACTGGTACTGGCTGTCGATCCCCGAGCTCAAACGACGCTGGCTCAGGTCGAGCATCTGTTTGGTGCGCTTCAAATCTTCGTTGGCCAGGTCATAAACGATGTGCGCCTGACCCAGATCGCTGTAAGCCCGAGCCACGTCGGCGGCGAGGGTCAGTTGCGCGGCCTGACGGTCGACTTCGGCGGCGCGGGCCTGACCGAGTGCGGCTTCCCAGGCGTCACGCTGACCGCCCCACAGGTCGAAGTTGTAATTGAAGCCGGCGCTGATGTTGCGCACGGTGGAGTAAGCCCCACCCTGCCCCAGCGGATCCTGATCCCGGGCCAGACGCGAACGGCTGATGCCGGCGCTGGCGTCGAGGGTCGGGTAGCGTTCGGCATCGGCGGCATACGCGGCGGCGCTGGCCTGATGGGCGCGGGCGTCGGCGATCTGCATGTCCGGGCTGTCTTTCAGGGCTTCGCGGATCAGGCCGTCGAGCTGCGGATCGCCGAGGCTGGTCCACCAGTCGCTCTTCGGCCACGCGGCCTGGGACAGGGTGACGCCGTTGAGCGATTGCCCGGTCTGCAGGGTTTTCGCATCGAGGCTGGCGCCCTGGGTATCGAGGCCACTGTAGTTGGCGCAACCGGCGAGGATCATCGCCGACAGCACCAGTGTCAGGCTGCTGCGCAAGGTTTTACCGCTCATTGTGTTCACCTAACCGCTGGATGGTGATCGGGTCACCGGCTGCCAGCAAAATTTTCTTGAGGATGTATTCCAGGGTTTTCAACTCGTCCGGGGTCACGGCGCCGGCCAGCTCATTCATGGCATCGGCACCGATGTGCGGCAGGCGATCGGCCAGTTGCTGGCCCTGCTCGGTGAGCTTGAGTTGCACCTGACGGCGATCGCCTTCGCTGCGTTGGCGAACCAGGAAACCTTTCTGCTCCAGACGATCGAGCATCCGAGTCATCGAACCGCTGTCCAGCGACAGATGCCGGCACAGCTCGGCCGGAGTGTCGACGCCGAACTGGGCCATGATGATCAACACCTTGAACTGCGCGGCGGTGATGCCGTGGGGTTCCATGTGGGTGTCGATGATCTTGTCCTTGAGCAAGGCGGCACGGCCGAGCAACAGGCCGAGATGGCAATGCTGGAATTCGTCAGGGGTGAAATGCTTCATGTGCTCACCTAATAACTGCCTAGGCAGTGAATGTATGTCGAGATGTTACTGCCTAGGCAGCGAATGTCAACGTAATAGTTAGGTTGCTTTGTAATTAGTTGACCAGTGGACTGGGTTTTCTGTCGTCCATGCAGACGCCATCGCGAGCAGGCTCGCTCCCACAGCGTTGTGAACTTCACAAAACCCTGTGGGAGTCAGTCTGCTGGCGATTGCACCAACCTGGTAATAAAGGAAGGGAAAAGCGGGCTAGAAATCCCGCTTGTAGAAGATGTCCAGCGAACTGGCCACGCCGCTGGCGGCTTCGAGGTAAACCTTTTTGCTCAGTTTGTAACGCAAGGCGATGGTGTTGGCCGGCTCGAACACGCCGACGCCATAGCGCAGGCTGAGTTTTTCCGAGATGTTGCCGCTGGCCACCACGCTGGTGGTGTTGCCGCTGCCCTGGGTGTCGAGCTGGAAGTCCTGAATGCCCAGGTCGCTGGCCAGACTGCTGGTGACCCCGGAACTGCCCATCAGGCCCAGACCGAGTGCCGCCTGCGCGAGCATGTTGTTGTCCTCGCCGGTGGTGCTAAGCGGACGCCCCAGCACCAGATAAGACAGCGCCTGTTCCTGGCTCATGGCCGGTTCCGAGAAGATCTGTGTCGTCGGCTGCTCGGCGCTGCCGCTCAGGCGGATACCGGCGATCACATCATCGGTCTGGCGAATCGCTTCGATGTCCAGATACGGCTGATCCAGCGGCCCGGCGAACAGCAGACGCGCGCGGCGCACCGTCAGTCGCTGGCCGTAGGCGCGGTAGCGTCCGTCGTTGAGCCACAGTTCGCCACGGGTGTCCATGTTGTCGCCGATGTGCACCTGGCCTTGCAGGTTGGCGGTCAGGCCGAACCCGGCGAAGCTCAACTTGTCCTGGCCAACCACCACATCGATGTCCATTTTCATCGCCAGCGGCGGTTTGCCCTCCTCGGTCTGCGCGCCGACGATGATCGTGTCATCGGAGACTTTCACCGTCGATGGCGGCAGTTCGCGCACGGTGATTTCGCCTTTCGGTACCAGCACCTTGCCGGCAATTGCCAGCTCATCGCCGGCCATGGAAATCTTCAGGTCCGGCGCCACTTCCAGTTTGGCGTAGGGCTCGACCGTCACCGGCAATTGCGTGCCCTTGAGCGCCAGATCCACCACCAGCGCCTGACCCCAGGCGATGTTGCCGTTCAGGCTGCCCTGCCCGCTCTTGCCGCTTTTCCAGCCGCCGTTCAATTGCACGGCCTCACCGGCGATCACCGCTTGTAGTTGCAACGCTTGCAGCTCGATCGGCAACTCCGGCCCGGACACTTCGCCGTCGCTGAGCTGCACCGTGCCGTTGACCAGCGGCGCGAGCAGCCCACCGGAAATCGTGCCGCTGCCGTTCAGGCGCCCGGTGAGTTTTTCGACCATCGGCACAAACGGCCGCGCCACCGACAGATCCAGTCCGCTGAGGCGGAATGTACCGCTGAGCGGTTTGTTCTTCGGCAGCGGGTTGAGCTGCGCCTGCACCATCAGCTCACCGAGCTTGCCGCCGACGAAGTTGAGGTCGGTATCAATGCGCTTGGGCGTGAGTTTGCTGGTGAGCTTGAGGGTCTGGTACGGGAAGTCCAGCCACTGATCCTTCTCGCGCATGCGCAAGGTGCCGCCGCTGGCATCGATGCTGACCTGGCCGTTCGGGCCGCTGGCCGGCAGGTCCAGTTGCAGGTCGGCGTTGAGCTTGCCCTGCCAGGCGAAATCCTTCGGCAACCACTGCGCCAGGCTTTCGATCGGGAATTGCTTGAGGTGATAACGCAGCTTCGGCTCCGGCATCAGGCGCTGATCTTCACCGCACAGGCTGGCATTGCCGGACATCCAGCAATGGGCGCCGAAGTTGATCTTGCCGTCGGCCAGCCGTTCGAGCTTGGCCGGGCTCTGCAGTTTCCAGCCCTGACCGCCTGCCTGAATGTCACCGCTGGCCAGACGCCCGCGCCAGTTGCCCTTGTCCAGATTGCCGTCCAGACCCAACGCCAGTTTCAGCTTGGGCCCGAGCAGGTCGAGGTTGAGTTTCTGGTTTTTGATATCGCCCTGAGCGCTGACGGTCAGGGTGCCCAGCGACGTATCGCCGGCCTGGATGCCGCTGCCCTTGAGGTCGATCTTCGCCCGTTGCGCACTGTCGAGGGTGGCGTCGAGGTTGAGGCTTTGCAGGCGATTGTCCTGGAACGCCAGTTGCGAACCTTGCAGGCCGAGCTTGCCCTGCGGCGCCTTGAGCGTGCCGGCGACATCGACCCGCCCGTTGATCTGCCCGCGCAGTTGCGGCCAGAGCTGGGCCAGTCGCGCCAGTTTGATGTCGATCTGCCCGGTGAGCTTCTGTTGCAGGCTGCCCTTGCCGTTGATGCTGTTGTCGCCGAGGCGAATTTGCAGGGCATTCAGATTCCACTGCTCGCCAGCGCCGTCAGCCTTGGCTTGCAGGACCGTCGGTTGCCCGCGCAGTTTGCCTTTCAGATCGAGGTCGGCATTCAGGCTCAGGCGTTCGTTCTTCATTTCGCCTTTGCTCTTCAACGGCCCAGCCAGGGTGCCCGGCAACTCCGCAACCCAGTACGCCGGGTTGAGCGCCGACAACTCCAGCGCGGTGTCCCAGGCAATGCCATCGGCGAACTGCACGTTCACATGGCCTTCGGCCTTGCCCTGCCCGGCTTCGAGTTTCAGTTGTGGCAGGAAAATCTGCTTGAGATTGCCGCTGAACGGACTGCTCAGGGTGAACGCCCCCGCCGGCCCATCTGCAGCGGCGGCGAAGTTACCGAGGTACTGACCGTCGGTGTAGGAGACTTCGCCGGTGAAGGTACGCAAAGCGACCTGCGGCTCGTCGATTTCCGGATAGAGCCGGTGCCAGGGGAAATCCAGCCAGTTGATATTGGCCTGGGCGCTGAGGCCTTTGCTCCAGTCGACGTTGCCGGTGAGCTTGAGGCTTTGCTTGTCGTTGGCCGTCAGATCGAGGCCGGCAATCTGTGCACCGTTGGCGTCGACCTTGCCTTTGAGCAGCAGCGCCACCGGGCCTTTATCGGCAGGCAGCGTCGCATTGCCGAGCAGTTGGTAACCGTTTTTCAGGTCGCCTTCGCCGGTCAATAGCAGCTGATTGAATTGCAGGGTGTCCGGCAGATCGGCGCTCGGCTTGAACGCCTCCGAGGTGATCCGCACTTTGGCCGGCAGGTTTTCCGCCAGCGGTTGCAGCTCGCCGCTCAACTGGCCGTTGAGGTAGCCACGGCTGTCGGCGTGCAGGTTGAGGGTTTTCAGCAGGTCGCCGTCGATTTTCAGCGCCAGCGTCCACGGCTCGGGAGCGGGCGACGGCAAGGTCAGATCACCGGCGATGTTCAGCGGCCAGTTGCCGGTCGGTTGCAACAGGCCGGACAGGTTAAGGCTCAACTCGTCGCGTTGCAGTTTCACGCTGTCGATCTGCATGCCCTTGGCGGTCCAGTGCGCCGCCAGTTGCAGGCCTTTCAACGCTTCGCTGCCGTTGAACAACAGGCTGCCGACCTGCACGTCGCCCAGCTCAATGGCCACGGGCAATTGCAGATCCGGAAGCTTGATCGGGCCGCTTTCGGTGACTTCTTCGCTCGGCGGGAATTGCAGGCTGACGGTATCGGCCTTGAGCTGTTCGATGCACAACGTCATGCGCGTCAGGCACAGCGGCGACCATCCGAAGATCGGCTTGTCCAGTTCGACGCGGCTGCTGTCCTGCTGCCACAACAGATGATCGGCGCTCCACTGCCCGCCGAGGCGACCCTGAAAGTTGTCGACGCTCAGGCCCGGCACCAGGCCCAGCACCCAACGGCTGCCGGCCTGCGTTCCGAGCACAGCGGTGATGCTCAATACGATCAGCAGCACCAGCGACAACAGCGCCAGCGTCGATATTTTCAAACCACGCTTCACAGCTCAGGCCCCATGGAAAAGTGCAGCCGGATGCCGCCGTCGTCGTCCAGCGCGTGGGCCAGGTCGAGGCGGATCGGCCCCACCGGCGAGACCCAGCGCACGCCGATACCGACCCCGGTCTTGAGGTTCGGCAGTTCGAGTTTGTTAAAGGAGTTACCCTGATCGACGAAGGTCGCCACGCGCCACTTCTCGGCAATCGAATATTGATATTCGACGCTGCCGGCCACCATATAGCGCCCGCCGATGCGGTCGCCCTCGGAGTTCTCCGGGGACAGGCTCTGATAGTCGTAACCACGCACGCTCTGATCGCCACCGGCGAAGAAGCGCAGCGACGGCGGCACCGATTTGTAGCCGTTGGTGGCGCTGCCGCCGACCTGCACCCGGCCGAGCAGGCGGTGCTTGTCGAACACGGTGGTCAGGCCCTTGATCAGCGCCGTGCCATAAAGCAGGTTGTTGTCCGAACCGAGCCCTTCTTTCGCCACTTTGCTTTCGAAGGTCAGGCGATAGCCGTTGTGCGGGTCGATGCGGTTGTCACTCTTGAGGTAGGAATAGCTGACGCCGGGCATCAGCAAGGTGCTCAGACCGGAGTCGTCGCCGAGCTGGTATTCCTCGCGTTGCCATTTCAGCGAGATCACCCGCTGCCAGCCGCTGGGCAATTTGCTGTGCCATTCCGGGCCGAAGGTCAGCAGCTTGCTCAAGGTGTCGGAGCCGTCGATGTCCTCGTATTGATAACCGCCGGCCCAGCGCAGTTTGTCGGTCAGCGGCGGGTCCAGCGGGATGTCGTAGAACAGACCGACGTTCTGCCGTGGCGCCGAGAGTTCGGCCTCCCAGCCATAACTGTCGCCCTGCGGGTTGACCCAATGGCGGGTCCAGTTGGCCTTGATTCGCGGGCCGACGTCGGTGGAATAACCGAGACCCAGGCCCATGGTGCGCGGCTTGCGGGTGTCGAGTTTGACGTCCACCGGGATCACGTCGTTTTTCGCGGCGGTCGGCGCGGCGTCGACCCGCACGCCTTCAAAATATCCGCTCGATTGCAGGTCGCGATTGAGTTCGGCGATCAGCTCGGAGTCATACGGCTCGCCGGCCTTGAACGGCACCATGCGTTGCAGCAGGTCTTCGTCGAACGGGGTGTCGCCTTCGAAGCTGACCTTGCCCAGCGCATAACGCGGGCCGCTTTCGTAGATCAGTTCGACGTCGGCGACCCCGGCGCGCGGGTCGACCATCAATTTCTGGCTGGTGAAACGGCCACTGAAGAAGCCATAACGCGAGGCCTGGTTCTGAATCAGGCGTTTGGCGTCTTCGTAACGCCCATGGTTGAGCACCGCGCCGGGCTTGAGCACGTCACTCTTGGGGACTCGAAAGGATTTGAGAGAGGCCGCCGGACCGTCAACACGCACGGTCACGTTGCGCAGGCGAATCGGCTCGCCGGGATCGATGTTCAGCACCAGACGCGGTTTTTCACCGCCCTTGACGTCACTTTCGATCTGCGGCTGGTAATAACCCAAGGCCTGGGCGGCCTTGCGCGCCTGTTCTTCGGCGCCGCGACTGAAGCGCTGCAAGGCTTCTTCGTCACGATCGCCGAGGCTGCCGATATAGCCTTCTATATTGGCTTTCAGTTCATCGTTGGACGGTTTGATCCGCACATCCAATTCACTTTGCGCCAGCGCCGCGCAGCTGCTTAACAGCATGAACACGCCACTGGTAAATCTTCCTGGAAACTTCATAGGCGCGGATGCTATCACGGGCTTGGGAGCGTGATAGAACAGGAAATTCCCCCAAAAGTTCGACGGTCATCCCGTTGCTGTTTGTAATACCTGTGGGTTGGCGTGGAAAAACACGTGCTCGCGTACCGGGCCTACGGCCACTTCGCCGATTTCCTCGTAACCCTGACGCTTGTAGAACTCCAGATAGCGCGGGTTGCCGGTGTCGAGAATCACGCCTTGGGAGCTTTCGTCTACCGCGCACCAGTTGTGCACCGCTTGCAGCAGTTGCTCGCCGAAATGCTTGCCCTGAAATTGTGGATGCACGCCGAGCAGCGGCAGCATGTGCACCGAGTCGGTCGGCACACAGGCTTCAACGGCAGCGTGATACTCCAGATAACGGCGGGTGCAGCGAAAACCGGTGCTCAGCACCATGCGCAAACGCCAGGCCCAACTTTCGGTAACGCCCAGACGCCGTTGCGGCGGCGCGATCAGGGCGATGCCGATCAAGCGGTCGTTGACCAGCAGGCCGATGGCCGGCAGATCCTGCAGGAAGTGCTGTTTGACCAACTCCCGCACCGTGGCCCGCACCCGCTGCTCGTAACCCGGACGCTCGGCTTCGAACAGGTAAGCGAAGGTCGGCTCGTGGCGATAAGCCTGATAGAGAAGAGATCGCGCTTCACGGGAATAGCCGCGGTCGAGCATGTGGATGTCGGCAACGGCGGTTTGGGTTTCAGGCATGACGGTGATTCTCCCTGGACGGGACTCAAGAGGCCCCGTTCTTGTTATACGAGCCTTGGGCAGAGGGGATCGTTCCCACACCCGAAAGACATTAGCAGCGCATATGGACTACCGCCACGCTGGCCCAGATCCTACATGTCAGCTAGCATCGCCCTTTTGCCAGGACTGCCGACCATGAAGATCGTTTCCTTCAACATCAACGGACTGCGGGCCCGCCCGCATCAGCTGGCGGCGCTGATCGAAAAGCATCAGCCGGACGTCATCGGCCTGCAGGAAACCAAGGTCCACGACGACCAGTTCCCGCTGGATGAAGTGCGGGCCCTGGGTTATCACGTGTATTTCCACGGCCAGAAAGGCCATTACGGTGTCGCCCTGCTCTCGCGCCAGGAACCGATTGCCGTACACAAAGGCTTCGCCACCGATGAAGAAGACGCGCAGCGGCGCTTCATCTGGGGCACATTCGCCGACGCCAACGGCGTGCCGGTGACGATCATGAACGGCTATTTCCCACAGGGTGAAAGCCGCGACCATCCGACCAAATTCCCGGCCAAGCAGCGTTTCTACAGCGATCTGCAAGCGCTGCTGGAAAGCCAGTTCCACAACGAACAGCCGCTGGTGGTGATGGGCGACGTCAACATCTCCCCCGAAGACTGCGACATCGGCATCGGCCCGGACAACATGAAACGCTGGCTGAAAACCGGCAAATGCAGCTTCCTGCCGGAAGAGCGCGAGTGGATGGCCCGCCTGAAAAACTGGGGCCTGACCGACAGTTTCCGTCACCTGAACCCGGACGTGACCGACACGTTCAGCTGGTTCGACTACCGCAGTCGCGGGTTTGAAGACGAGCCGAAGCGCGGTCTGCGCATTGATGTGATTCTGGCGTCCCACGGTTTGCTGCCACGGGTGAAAGCCGCCGGCGTCGACTATGAACTGCGCGGGATGGAAAAGCCTTCGGACCATGCGCCGATCTGGCTTGAATTGAGCTGATACCGCAATCAGCTCAAATCGCTGTGGGAGTTCGCTCCCACAGTTTGAGCACTGTCATCTTTCAGCAACCTCACTGACTTAATCTCCCCGGCAATCCCCTTGGCTGCAATCGGTGCCGGCATGACCCTGCGTGTTCTGTTCGTCTTTCTCCTGAGCGCCTGGCTGCAGGTTGCGGTTGCGGCGTTGCCCATTCCCGAGAACGGCCCGGTATTGCGCATCCAGGGTTCCAACACCATTGGCGCGGCGCTCGGCCCGGCGCTGGTGGAAGGCCTGTTGCAAGACCAGGGGCTGTTGAAAGTCCACAGCGAAACCCCGGACACCGCCAACGAACAACGAGTCGTCGGCCTGACGGCCCAGGGCCAGAGGGTCGTGGTGGAAATCGCTGCCCACGGCTCGAGCACCGGTTTCACTGCACTCAAGAACGCCAGCGACGACCTGGCCGCCTCTTCGCGCCCGATCAAGGACAGCGAACTGCTGAACCTGCAAGCCCGGGGCGATCTGAAAAGTCCCGACGCCGAGCAAGTCATTGCCATCGATGGCCTGGCGATCATCCTTCATCCCGACAATCCGCTGAATCAATTGAACACCGAACAACTGGCGCGGATCTTCAGTGGCGAGGCGAAGACGTGGGAAGACGTCGGCGGCAAGGGTGGGACGATTCATTTATATGCGCGGGATGATCAGTCCGGCACCTACGACACGTTCAAGGAACTTGTTCTCAGCCGTCGCGGGAAATCCCTGAGCAATGCCGCGAAGCGGTTTGAATCCAGCGAGCAACTGTCCGACGCCGTGAGTGCCGATCCGCAGGCCATCGGTTTCATCGGCCTGCCCTACGTGCGCCAGGCCAAGGCCGTGGCGATCGTCGACGGCCAATCCCAGGCAATGTTGCCGCTCGCCAGCCTGATCGCCACCGAAGACTATCCGCTGTCGCGGCGGTTGTTCTTCTACCTGCCGCCGGACAGCAACAATCCTTGGGCCAAGGCATTGGTGGAATTTGCACAGAGCCGTCGGGGTCAGGCGATTGTCGCGGCCAACGGTTTTATCGCCCAGACCGTGCAGGCCATCGCCGTTACGCCGAATGCGCTGATGCCCGAGGGTTATCAATCCCTCAGCCGCCACGCCCAGCGTCTGACCGTGAACTTCCGCTTTGAAGAAGGCAGCGCCAGCCTCGACAACAAGGCCCGTCAGGATCTGGCCCGGGTGTTCGACTATATAAAGCACCACGACAAGACCGACCGCGCGGTAACTCTGGTGGGATTCGGCGACGCCAAGGACGACCCGGCGCGGGCGGATTTGCTGTCGAAGCTACGGGCGATGGCGGTCCGCCGGGAGTTGGTGAAGAACGGCGTGGTGCTGCGCGAGGTGCGCGGGTTTGGCGCGCTGATGCCGGTGGCGACCAACAGCGGGGATGAAGGCAGGATCAAGAATCGGCGGGTTGAGGTTTGGGTTTACTGAATCTGGTGTTGATGCGTTGAACGAGCAGGCCCCATCGCGAGCAGGCTCGCTCCCACATTAGATCTCCAGCGAACACAACGTATGTGGACACCAGCGACCCCGTGGGAGCGAGCCTGCTCGCGATAGCCGGCGACGCGGTTAATGACCGCTACGCAGCATTTCCTTCGGCACATACTTGCCGATCTCGAACTTGCCGATCGCCGCACGGTGCACCTCGTCCGGGCCGTCGGCCAGGCGCAGGGTGCGTTGCATGGCGTACATGTAGGCCAACGGGAAGTCGTTCGACACCCCGGCCCCGCCATGAATCTGGATCGCCCGGTCGATCACCCGCAACGCGACGTTCGGTGCCACGACCTTGATCTGTGCAATCTCGCTCTTGGCGACCTTGTTACCCACGGTGTCCATCATGTACGCCGCTTTCAGGGTCAGCAGGCGCGCCATGTCGATTTCCATCCGCGAGTCGGCAATCTTGTCGACGTTACCGCCCAGACGCGCCAGCGGTTTGCCGAACGCGGTGCGGCTTACCGAACGTTTGCACATCAACTCCAGTGCGCGCTCGGCCATGCCGATCGAACGCATGCAGTGGTGAATCCGGCCCGGGCCAAGACGACCTTGTGCGATTTCGAAGCCGCGTCCTTCACCGAGCAGGACGTTTTCGTACGGCACCCGCACGTTGTCGAACAGCACTTCGGCGTGGCCGTGGGGCGCGTCGTCGTAACCGAACACCGGCAGCGGACGGAGGAGCTTCACGCCGGGAGTGTCGACCGGCACCAGGATCATCGAGTGCTGAGCGTGACGCGGGGCGTCGGGGTTGCTCAGGCCCATGAAAATCAGGATCTTGCAGCGCGGATCGCAGGCGCCGGAGGTCCACCATTTCTTGCCATTGATGACCCACTCGTCGCCATCGCGCACGGCACGGGCGGCCATGTTGGTGGCGTCGGAGGAAGCAACGTCCGGTTCGGTCATGGCAAACGCCGAGCGAATCTCGCCGCGCAGCAGCGGTTCGAGCCAGCGCTGTTTCTGTTCTTCGTTGGCGTAACGCACCAGCACTTCCATGTTGCCGGTGTCGGGGGCCGAGCAGTTGAACGGCTCGGGACCGAGCAGCGAACGGCCCATGATTTCCGCCAATGGCGCGTATTCAAGGTTGGTCAGGCCGGCGCCGAGTTCCGACTCAGGCAGAAACAAATTCCACAGACCTTCGGCTTTTGCCTTGGCCTTGAGCTCTTCCATGATCGCCGTCGGCTGCCAGCGATCGCCTTCGGCAACCTGCCGTTCGAACACGGCTTCGGCCGGGTAAACGTAAGTGTCCATGAACGCGGTCACGCGCTCACGCAGTTCTTGCACCTTGGGCGAATAAGCGAAATCCATGAGCAATTACCTTTTTTCGGCAGGTTGTTTAAGTCATGCAATCGATGCTAGAACAGCGTTGATAATTTACCTAGCCTATTCTCGGCGTGTATAAACATTCATCACCGATATATGATTGGTTGATTTTCCTGGCCGCCCTGACCCGCGCCATTCACCTATAACAAGAGAGCCGCGTAATGAATCTGAGCAAGGTCGACCTCAACCTTTTCATCGTCTTCGACGCGATCTACACCGAAGCCAACCTGACCCGCGCCGGGCAGATTGTCGGCATTACCCAGCCGGCGGTGTCCAACGCCTTGGCGCGGTTGCGCGAGACCTTCAACGACCCGCTCTTCGTGCGCACCGCCCAAGGCATGGTGCCGACGCCCATGGCGCAGAACATCATCGGTCCGGTGCGCAACGCTCTCTCGCTGTTGCGGGTTTCGGTTCAGGAAAGCCGGATTTTCAACCCCTCGCAAGCGGTCAAGACCTATCGCATCAGCATGACCGACCTGACCGAAGCGGTGATTCTGCCGCCGCTGTTCCAGCGACTGCGGCGTCTGGCGCCGACGGTGATCATCGAAAGCTTCCTGTCCAAACGCCGGGAAACCACCAAGGAACTGGCTGCCGGGCGTCTCGACTTCGCGGTGGATGCGCCGCTCAACACCGACCCGCAGGTGCGCCACGTCAAGCTGATGGAAGACCGTTACGTCTGCGCCATGCGCAAGGGCCATCCGCTGGCGACCAAGGAAAAATTCACCCTCGACGATTACCTGTCGCTGACCCACATTCATATTTCCAGCCGGCGCAGTGGCCTGGGTCATGTCGATCTGGCGCTGGGCAAAATGGGCATCCAGCGCAAGATCGCCCTGCGCTCGCAGCACTATCTGATGGCGTCCCAGGTGTTGCAGCAGACCGACATGGTGATGACCGTGCCGGAACGTTTCGCCCGGCGCCATGACCTGCATGCGTTCAATCTGCCGGTCAACGATGTACCGCCGGTGGAAACCCATTTGTACTGGCACGAAAGCACCGACCAAGACCCGGCCAACCGCTGGATGCGCGAGCAGATGATCGAGCTGTGCCAGCAAGTGACAGCGCACGAGAAGAAGCTCGACAAGCTGCAGACGCCCGCTACTTGACGTAAACGTCAACCTGCCATTAGCTTAGCGCCAAGACCCTTCTTCGAGCGCTTTCATGAGCAGCCAGACCTACAGCATTTCCGACCTCGCCCGCGAGCTGGACATCACCACCCGGGCGATCCGCTTCTATGAAGAACAAGGCCTGCTCAGCCCCGAGCGCCGAGGCCAGGAACGCATCTATTCGCCACGCGACAAGGTCAGCCTGAAGCTGATCCTGCGGGGCAAGCGCATCGGTTTTTCCCTGGCCGAGTGCCGCGAGCTGATCGAGCTCTACGACCCCTCCAGCGGTAACACCAAACAACTCAACAGCATGCTGGCGAAAATCAGCGAACGGCGGGAACAGCTTGAACAGCAATTGCTGGACATCGAACAGATGAAGCTGGAACTCGACACCGCCGAAGAACGCTGCGTGCAGGCGTTGGAACAGACGCTGAAGAGCCAATCCGTCCAGTAAGCCTACCTCGAACCCCTGTGGGAGCCAGCCTGCTGGCGATAGCCATCGCACATTCAACATAGATGTCGACTGGCCCGGCGCTATCGCCAGCAGGCTGGCTCCCACAGGGATTACTTGCAATGTTCAGACAATCAGCACAGGTCAATCCCATGTCGCTCCCCTCCCAAGTACGCCTGATCGAAGTCGGCCCGCGTGACGGCCTGCAGAACGAAGCCCAGCCCATCAGCGTCGCCGACAAGGTGCAACTGGTCGACGCGCTGAGCGCCGCCGGCCTCGGCTATATAGAAGTCGGCAGTTTCGTCTCGCCCAAGTGGGTGCCGCAGATGGCCGGCTCCGCTGATGTATTCGCGCAGATCCAGCGCAAGCCCGGCGTGACCTACGGCGCGCTGGCGCCGAACCTGCGCGGTTTTGACGATGCACTTGCGGCGGGAGTGAAGGAAGTCGCGGTGTTTGCCGCTGCGTCAGAAGCGTTCTCGCAGCGCAACATCAATTGCTCGATCAGCGAAAGCCTGGCGCGGTTCGCGCCGATCATGGAATCGGCGAAACAGCACGGCGTTACCGTGCGCGGTTACGTGTCCTGCGTGCTCGGCTGTCCTTACGAAGGCGAGGTCGCGCCGGAACAAGTCGCCATGGTCGCTCGCGAGCTGTACGCGATGGGCTGCTACGAAGTGTCGCTGGGTGACACCATCGGCACCGGCACCGCGGGCGCGACCCGCCGTCTGTTCGAAGTGGTCTCGAAGCAGGTGCCGCGAGAGAAACTCGCCGGCCACTTCCACGACACCTACGGCCAGGCCATGGCCAACATCTACGCCAGCCTGCTGGAAGGCATCGCGGTGTTCGACAGCTCGATCGCCGGCCTCGGCGGCTGCCCGTACGCCAAAGGCGCCAGCGGTAACGTCGCCACCGAAGACGTGGTGTACCTGCTCAACGGCCTGGACATCGCGACCGGTATCGACCTCGACGCCTTGATTGCCGCCGGCCAGCAGATCAGCGCCGTGCTGGGTCGCCCAACCGGATCGCGCGTGGCCAAGGCTCGCAGCGCACAGTGAGGGACGGTGTTACCGCCGAGCGCGAAACGTGGGCACAAGCGAGTAACACGGAAACAAATTGTCTGGTTTTGCCTGAAGGAAAAATCCTTCAAAAATCTCAAACCATTGATTTTCAAGGGTTTTTAAAAGTTGGCACGGCTTCTGCTATCTCTATGGCATAACAAGAATAAAAAGCAGCAAACCAATAAAAATAAGACGTACCGACTCTGACATAACAAAAACAACACGGCAGAGACGCAGCTAACAGATTTTTTTGGAGAAGGTGTGCTTTTCAGGGTATTCCTCGGAATGACCCGCAACCGGGCAGAGAACAATAAAACTACCTTCAGGTAGCTCCCGAATCGGTTGGATCGCTAGACGAGAAAGCAGATCAGCGCTCAAAAAAATACGTTTGCTCTTGACCCCGGATGGGGGTCGCCAAAAACAGCGGTAAAGGGCCACGGTTGCCAAAAACAACAACAGACCGCCCCTCAATAATAAAAAAGAGCACGCGACGACAAAATTAAAGGGGAGCTTCGGCTCCCCTTTGTGCTTCCTGTGATTTCTGTTTTCACCGCCCCCTTTGTGGGAGCAGGCTTGCTCGCGAATGCGTCAGGTCAGTCAACATGCTTGGTGAATGGCACACTCCATTCGCGAGCAAGCCCGCTCCCACATTCGATCTTTGTCAGGTCTGGTTTTCGCGTAATTCTTCGATACTGATCTCACGCATCCGGAATTTCTGGATCTTGCCCGTCACCGTCATCGGAAACTCCTCCACAAACTTGAAGTAACGCGGCGTCTTGAAGTGGGCGATGCGCTCCTTGCACCACGCTTGCAGCTCTTGCTCGGTGGCGCTGTGGCCGGGATGGAATTTGATCCAGGCGACGATTTCTTCGCCGTAACGCGAGCAGGGAATGCCGATCACCTGCACGTCCGCCACCGCTGGATGGGTGAAGAAGAACTCTTCCAGTTCACGCGGGTAAATGTTTTCGCCGCCACGGATGATCATGTCCTTGTTACGGCCGGCGATGCACACGTAACCCTCGTCGTTCATGCTCGCCAGGTCGCCGGTGTGCATCCAGCCCGCCGCGTCGATGGCTTCGACAGTCGCCTGCGGATTGTTCCAATAGCCGAGCATCACGCTGTAACCACGGGTGCACAGCTCGCCGATGGTGCCGCGTGGTACCGGATTGCCGGCCTCGTCGATGATTTTGCTTTCGAGTTGCGGCTGAGTGCGGCCGACGGTGGTGACGCGCAGTTCCAGTTCGTCGGATGGGCCGGTCTGCAGCGACACCGGGCTGGTTTCGGTCATGCCGTAGGCGATCTGCACTTCGCTCATGTGCATCTCGCTGATGACCCGGCGCATCACCTCAATCGGGCAGGTGGCGCCGGCCATGATCCCGGTGCGCAGGGTCGACAGGTCGAACTCGGCGCGCTGCGGTTGATCGAGCATGGCGATGAACATGGTCGGCACGCCGTACAGTGCGGTGGCCTTTTCTTCGGCGACGGTGTTCAGGGTCAGCAGCGGATCAAAGGCATCGTTGGGATAGATCATGGTGCTGCCGTGGGTGATGCAGCCGAGGTTGCCCATGACCATGCCGAAGCAGTGATACAGCGGCACCGGGATCACCAGGCGATCGGCGGAGGTCAGGTCGAGGCTTTCGCCGACCATGTAACCGTTGTTGAGGATGTTGTAGTGACTGAGGGTCGCGCCCTTGGGAAAACCGGTGGTGCCGGAGGTGTACTGGATGTTGACCGGTTGATCGAAGTGCAGACCGTCGCTGCGTTCACGCAATTGTTCTGGAGAGACACTGGCGGCCAGATCTGCCAGTTGCGACCACGGAAGAAAACCCGAAGGCGCCTGCGGGTCGAGGCTGATCAAGCCGCGCAGCTCCGGCAGACGCTCGCTGCGCAGTTCGCCGATGGATTGCTCGGCCAGTTCCGGCAGCAAGCCTTGCAACATGCCGTGGTAGTTGGAGCTCTTGAACGCACCGGCGCAGACCAGCCATTGGCAACCGGATTGCTTGAGCACGTATTCGAGTTCGGAGCTGCGGTAGGCCGGGTTGATGTTGACCAAGATCACGCCGAGCTTCGCGGTGGCGAACTGTGTGATGCACCACTGCGCGCAATTCGGCGCCCAGATACCCAGCCGGTCACCGGCCTGCAAACCCAACGCCAGCAGCGCTCTGGCATGCACGTCCACCGCGTCGGCCAGTTGCCGCCAGGTGTAACGCAGCTGCTGATGACGCACCACCAGCGCCTCGCCGTCCGGGTACTGCGCGACGGTCTCGTCGAACTTCTGCCCGATGGTCATCGCCAGCAAGGCTTTGTCCTGGGAACCACGGGTGTAGCTGCGCTGCGGGTTTGCACTGGGTTGATCCATGACGACCCCTATTGTCTTTATTAGTGGGTGTTGGACCGGAGCCATTGAGCTCCGACCATTCAGAACTGGCCCTACTCTCGCTCAAGTTGACGTTAACGTAAAGGGTGATTGACAGCCATTCGTCACAGGCTTACGTTAACGTAAAGGTGAGAACTGAAACGCCCTTCTCCCCACCCTACAAAAAAGCCAAAAGGTGACCCATGAGCTACCCATCCCTGAACTTTGCCCTCGGTGAAACCATCGACATGCTGCGCGATCAGGTTCAGTCCTTTGTCGCCAAGGAGATCGCCCCGCGTGCCGCGCAGATCGACAGCGACAACCTGTTCCCGGCTGATCTGTGGCGCAAGTTCGGTGACATGGGCCTGCTCGGGATCACCGTACCGGAAGAGTACGGCGGCGCTGGCCTGGGTTACCTGGCGCACGTGGTGGCGATGGAAGAAATCAGCCGTGGCTCGGCTTCGGTGGCGTTGTCCTACGGCGCCCACTCCAATCTCTGCGTCAACCAGATCAACCGCAACGGCAACCACGAACAGAAAGCCAAATACCTGCCGAAGCTGATCAGCGGCGAACATGTCGGCGCTCTGGCGATGAGCGAGCCGAACGCCGGTTCCGACGTGGTCTCGATGAAACTGCGCGCCGATAAACGCGGCGACCGTTTCGTGCTCAACGGCAGCAAGACCTGGATCACCAACGGTCCCGACGCCAACACTTACGTCATCTACGCCAAGACCGACCTGGAAAAAGGCCCGCACGGCATCACCGCGTTCATCGTCGAACGTGACTGGAAAGGCTTCAGCCGCAGCAACAAGTTCGACAAACTCGGCATGCGCGGCTCCAACACCTGCGAGCTGTTCTTCGATGACGTCGAGGTGCCGGAAGAGAACATCCTCGGCGTCCTCAACGGCGGCGTGAAAGTGCTGATGAGCGGTCTCGATTACGAACGCGTCGTGCTGTCCGGCGGCCCGACCGGGATCATGCAGTCGTGCATGGACCTGATCGTGCCGTACATCCACGACCGCAAGCAGTTCGGCCAGAGCATCGGCGAATTCCAGCTGATCCAGGGCAAAGTCGCCGACATGTACACCCAGCTCAACGCCAGCCGCGCGTACCTTTACGCCGTGGCCCAGGCCTGCGAGCGTAACGAAACCACGCGCAAGGACGCCGCCGGCGTGATCCTCTACACCGCCGAACGCGCCACACAAATGGCTCTGGACGCGATCCAGATTCTCGGCGGCAACGGTTACATCAACGAATTCCCCGCCGGTCGTCTGCTGCGTGACGCCAAGCTGTACGAAATCGGCGCTGGCACCAGTGAGATCCGTCGCATGCTGATCGGTCGCGAACTGTTCAACGAAACCCGCTAAACGGAGCTGTCCATGGCTATCCTGCATACCCAGCTCAACCCTCGTTCAGCGGAGTTCGCCGCCAACAGCGCGGCGATGCTCAAACAGGTCGACGCCCTGCACACCCTGCTCGCCCAAGTGGCCCAGGGCGGCGGCGCGAAAGCTCAGGAACGTCACACCTCGCGCGGCAAACTGCTGCCGCGTGAGCGGATCAACCGCTTGCTCGATCCGGGCTCGCCGTTTCTGGAAATCAGCCAATTGGCCGCTCATGCCGTTTATGGCGAGGACGTGCCGGCCGCTGGCGTGATTGCCGGGATCGGCCGCGTGGAAGGCGTCGAATGCATGATCGTCGCCAACGACGCGACGGTGAAAGGTGGTTCGTACTACCCGCTGACCGTGAAGAAACACTTGCGCGCCCAGACCATCGCCCAGCAAAACCGCTTGCCGTGCATTTATCTGGTGGACTCGGGCGGCGCCAACCTGCCGCGTCAGGACGAAGTGTTCCCGGATCGCGAACACTTCGGGCGGATCTTCTTCAACCAGGCCAACATGAGCGCCATGGGCATTCCGCAGATTGCCGTGGTCATGGGCTCCTGCACCGCCGGCGGCGCCTATGTGCCGGCGATGGCCGACGAAGCGATCATGGTGCGCAATCAGGCGACGATTTTCCTCGCTGGCCCACCGCTGGTGAAAGCCGCGACCGGTGAAGTGGTCAGCGCCGAAGACCTCGGCGGGGCCGATGTGCACTGCAAGACTTCCGGGGTTGCCGACCATTACGCCGAAAGCGACGAGCACGCCCTCGCCCTCGCCCGCCGCAGCGTCGCCAACCTCAACTGGCGCAAACTCGGCGAAGTGCAGCAGCGCGCGCCGATTGCTCCGCTGTACGCCAGCGACGAGTTGTACGGCGTGGTGTCGGCGGACGCCAAGCAGCCGTTCGATGTGCGCGAAGTGATTGCGCGACTGGTCGACGGTTCGGTGTTCGATGAATTCAAAGCGCTGTTCGGGACGACGCTGGTGTGCGGCTTCGCCCATCTGCACGGCTACCCGATCGCGATCCTCGCCAACAACGGCATCCTGTTCGCCGAAGCCGCGCAAAAAGGCGCGCACTTCATCGAACTGGCCTGCCAGCGCGGGATTCCGCTGCTGTTCCTGCAGAACATCACAGGCTTCATGGTTGGCCAGAAATACGAGGCCGGCGGCATCGCCAAGCACGGCGCCAAACTGGTGACCGCCGTGGCGTGCGCCAAGGTGCCGAAATTCACCGTGATCATCGGCGGCAGCTTCGGTGCCGGTAACTACGGCATGTGCGGGCGGGCCTACGATCCGCGGTTCCTGTGGATGTGGCCGAACGCGCGGATCGGCGTGATGGGCGCCGAACAGGCGGCTGGCGTGCTGGTTCAGGTCAAGCGCGAGCAGGCCGAACGCAGCGGTCAGGCGTTCAGCGCCGAGCAGGAAAGGGAGATCAAGCAACCGATTCTCGACCAGTACGAAGAACAGGGTCACCCCTACTACTCCAGCGCACGGCTGTGGGACGACGGCGTCATCGACCCGGCGCAGACCCGCGATGTACTGGCCCTGGCCTTGTCCGCGTCGTTGAACGCGCCTATCGAACCGAGCCGCTTCGGCGTGTTCCGGATGTGATCGGGAGAACCTCATGAGCGACTTCAACACCCTCGAAGTGCAGAGCGATCCACGGGGTTTCGCGACCCTGTGGCTCAGCCGCGAAGAAAAGAACAACGCGTTCAACGCCGAGATGATCCGCGAACTGATCCTGGCGCTGGACAAGATCGCCAGCGATGCCAGCCTGCGTTTCCTGCTGGTGCGCGGACGCGGCAAACACTTCAGCGCTGGCGCGGATCTGGCCTGGATGCAGCAATCGGCCGAACTCGATTACCACACCAACCTCGACGACGCCCGGGAACTGGCGGAGCTGATGTACAACCTCGCCAAACTGAAAATCCCGACCGTGGCCGTGGTGCAAGGCGCGGCGTTCGGCGGCGCGCTGGGTCTGATCAGTTGCTGCGACATGGCGATCGGCGCGGATGACGCGCAGTTCTGCCTGTCGGAAGTGCGCATTGGCCTGGCGCCGGCGGTGATCAGTCCGTTTGTGGTGCAAGCCATCGGCGAGCGCGCGGCGCGGCGTTATGCGCTGACGGCCGAGCGTTTTGGCGGCCAACGGGCGCGTGAGATTGGATTGCTGTCCGAAAGCTATCCGGCGGCCGAGCTTGAACAGAAAGTGGAACAATGGATCGACAACCTCCTGCTCAACAGCCCCGCCGCGATGCGCGCCAGCAAGGACCTGCTGCGTGAAGTCGGCAACGGCGCGCTGACGCCAGCCCTGCGCCGCTACACCGAAAACGCCATCGCCCGCATTCGCGTCAGCCCGGAAGGCCAGGAAGGCTTGCGGGCCTTTTTGCAGAAACGTGCGCCGAGCTGGCAAGCCGCAACCACCACCAAGGAGCCGCGTTGATGAGCGCACCTGTTCTCACCACCCTGCTGGTGGCCAACCGTGGCGAAATCGCTTGCCGGGTCATGCGTACCGCCAAGGCGCTGGGCATGGCCACCGTCGCCGTACACAGCGCCACCGACCGCGAAGCACGGCATAGCCGTGAAGCGGATATCCGTGTGGATCTGGGCGGCAGCAAAGCGGCCGACAGTTACTTGCAAATCGACAAACTGATCGCCGCGGCCAAGACCAGCGGCGCTCAGGCGATTCATCCGGGTTATGGCTTTCTGTCGGAGAACGCCGGTTTTGCTCGCGCCATCGAAGCGGCCGGGCTGATCTTCCTCGGCCCACCCGCCTCGGCCATCGACGCGATGGGCAGCAAATCCGCCGCCAAGGCCCTGATGGAAACGGCTGGCGTGCCGCTGGTGCCGGGTTATCACGGCGAAGCTCAGGATCTGGACACCTTCCGCGATGCTTGCGAGCGCATCGGCTATCCGGTGCTGCTCAAGGCCACCGCTGGCGGTGGCGGTAAAGGCATGAAGGTCGTTGAAGACGTCAGCCAACTGGCTGAAGCGCTGGCTTCGGCCCAGCGTGAAGCACAGTCGTCGTTCGGCGACTCGCGGATGCTGGTGGAGAAATACCTGCTCAAGCCGCGGCACGTAGAAATTCAGGTGTTCGCCGATCAGCATGGCAACTGCCTGTATTTGAATGAGCGCGACTGCTCGATCCAGCGCCGGCACCAGAAGGTCGTCGAAGAGGCGCCGGCACCGGGTTTGAGCCCGGAACTGCGTCGTGCCATGGGCGAGGCGGCTGTGCGTTCGGCGCAAGCCATCGGCTACGTCGGTGCCGGCACGGTGGAGTTTCTGCTGGATGCTCGCGGCGAGTTCTTCTTCATGGAGATGAACACGCGGCTACAGGTCGAACACCCGGTCACCGAAGCCATCACCGGGCTCGATCTGGTGGCCTGGCAGATTCGCGTCGCTCGTGGCGAAGCGTTGCCGATCACTCAGGATCAAGTGCCGTTGAACGGGCATGCGATTGAGGTTCGGCTGTATGCGGAAGATCCGTCGAATGACTTCCTGCCGGCAACCGGACGTCTGGATCTTTATCGCGAATCCGCCGCAGGGCCGGGGCGCCGTGTGGACAGCGGCGTTGAAGAAGGCGACGAGATTTCGCCGTTCTACGATCCGATGCTCGGCAAGCTGATTGCCTGGGGCGAGGATCGTGAACAGGCGCGGTTGCGGCTGCTGAGCATGCTCGATGAGTTTGCGATTGGCGGGCTGAAGACCAACATCAACTTCCTGCGGCGGATCATCGGTCATCCGGCGTTCGCGG
The DNA here is from genome assembly GCF_002112855.1 of Pseudomonas sp. B40(2017). Classification (NCBI taxonomy): domain Bacteria; kingdom Pseudomonadati; phylum Pseudomonadota; class Gammaproteobacteria; order Pseudomonadales; family Pseudomonadaceae; genus Pseudomonas; species Pseudomonas sp. B40(2017). The sequence continues at coordinate 164,743 of NZ_NEIT01000007.1, read as the reverse complement.
CGGCCGAGCTGGATACCGGGTTTATTCCGCGCTATCAGGAGCAGTTGCTGCCAGCGCCTGCTGCGCTGAGCGATGAGTTCTGGGAGGCGGCGGCGCAGGCTTTTGCGCAGAGCCTGCCGGGGATGGCTCGGGCGGATGATCCCGCTTCGCCTTGGGCGCTTCCCAGCGGTTTGCGTGCTGGCCTGCCACGTGAAATCACTTTGCATTTGAGTTGCGAGGGGCAGGACCGGGCGTTGACGCTCGGTGCTGGCGGCAGTGCAAAACTGATCGGCGAGCAACTGATACTCGAGCACGACGGGCTGCGTCGGCAGCTGCGGGCGATTCGTCGTGAAGAGGTGCTGTTTCTGCAATGGGACGGCGAGTTGCGACGCGTTGAAACGTATGACCCGATCAGCGCTGTCGACGCCAGCCACAGCCATCAGGGCGGTCTGACGGCGCCGATGAACGGCAGCATCGTGCGGGTGCTGGTGGAGGCCGGGCAAGCGGTTGAAGCCGGTGCGCAATTGGTGGTACTGGAAGCGATGAAGATGGAGCACAGCATCCGCGCGCCCCATGCCGGGGTGATCAAGGCGCTGTATTGCCAGGAAGGCGAAATGGTCAGCGAAGGCAGCGCGCTGGTCGAACTGGAAGAAGCTTGAAAGGTGGATCGATCCTACGCTTCGCGAGGATCGATCTGACTAGTATTTGGCGGTTGCCTGAACCACGACGCCGATGATTCGGCACTCTTCGGTCAACAAAGCTTTCGGCCAGGTCGGATTGAGCGGCACCAGGTAGCGCTGGCCGCCCTCTTCGATCAGCTTGCGGAAAATCGCCTCGTCGCTGTCCGGCCACTGGGCGATCACCAGTTTGCCGGGCTCGGCTTCCAGCGCCGGGTCCACCAGAATCATCATCCCCTCGCCGATGCTCTGCCCGGTGGGCGCGGTCATCGCATTACCCGTCACCGTCAGCCAGAACGCCGGGCCACGGGCGTGGTAATCCGTCAGTTCGAAACGTCGCTTGTCCTTGGCACTCGAATACGCTGGCTGGCTTTCACGGGCCTCGACCGGCGCATTCCACTCGCTGACCGGATAGCGAAAGTAAGGGTTGTACTTCTGCGCCAGGGGCATTTCGTCGTCCGCATCGATCTGCGGTTCACGAATCACCACCGCGACCTCGAGATACTCCATGCCCAGCGCTTTCAGCACGCGGTTCATCTGCGTGATGCCGGGCTCGCGGCGCTTGTTCAGCCAATGGCCGATACCGCCCTGAGACATGCCGACGCGCTCGCCGAGCTCGACTTGAGTGACGTTGAGTTCACTCATTTTGGCCTTGACCAACTCAATCCATTTATCCATGTGCGGCACCATACGTGGACGCCTGCGGCCGGCAAAACACATATTGTAGTATTTAAATTCTGGTCACAAATACTGATAGTACTATTCTTGGGTCACGGATTTGAATCGACCAAGGAGTGACCTTTCACCATGAATATCACCAGCAAAGACTTGCCCGACCTGCAAATGGACACCACCTTCACCTCCCCGCAAGGGTGTGCCGCTGCGCAACGGGCGTTGGACTATTACTTGAAACCAGCTGTGTCAGAACCGGATGCAGAGGAACGCTTCTTCGGCGTGAACAGCAACCTGAGTGGCGAAGAATCCCTGGTCCACGCCTCCGACCTGCTGCGATGCGCAGCAGCCACGGCGTTCAAGGCTGCGGATGGCTTACAGGGCGTCAATCGGGATCTGGCGTTTTCGGTCGTGCATATGGTGGACATGGCACGAGCGATGGTCGATCACTCGCTCGATGGAGGACTTCGCTGAAGACGGGAGTTCGGACGGACAGGAAAGAACTTTCCAATCGCGCAGATAAAAACATTTGACTTGCAAATGATAATGATTATTATTGCAAGCAGCTGGTCGCGAGATCAGTCGATGGGCCAGAGACCTTAGGTCGGTCTTCTGGACTATCTCCTCATCAGGCTAATCACGGTTTTTGACCCGGCTTTTTGCCGGGTCTTTTTTTTGCCAGTTTTCTGGCTTGTGTCTTCAGGCTAATGAAGTCTGTAGGTGCCGCAAATTCGATGGCGCGGATGATATCAAAAGAATATTGCTTGGCAAGCGGCCCCCGGCCGCATTGGGGCAAAGTAATGCCAACTAGCACTTGAGAATCAATCGCACAGCCACTAAGCTGCATCCGCGTCACGGAAGACGCCCCCCGCCACAACCCGCAATTTCCCTCGGTTTCACCCCTGTCTTGCGTGTAAAGTAGCCGCCATAAAAATCATATTCAGGAACCGATTATGACCGTGGCCAAATCTTCGTTCGACATCAGCGCCAACTTCGACAGCGGCAACATCCAAGTCATCGACATCAGCAATCCGCTCAACCCGGTTCTGGCAATTCGGCCAGATACCCGCAGCGGCCATTTCCAGTGGTTCCACTTCAAGGCCAGCGGCCTGCACGTTCATCAGGAACACTGGTTCCGTCTGGTCAACGCCAGTCAGTCCTCCTACAACAAAGCCTGGACCGGCTATCAGGCGGTCGCCTCTTACGATCACGTCAACTGGTTCCGCATTCCGACCCAATTCGAAGGCGACAGCCTGCGCTTCTGCCTCGAAGCCGAGCAGACCCACGCCTGGTTCGCCTACTTCGAGCCCTACAGCCGTGGCCGTCATGACTGGCTGATCGAGCAGGCGCTGACCAAGGCCGGCACCGAACTGCTGGCCACTGGCAAAAGCGTCGAAGACCGCGACATTCAACTGCTGCGCAAAGGCACTGGCGCCGAAGGTCGCCGCAAGATCTGGATCATCGCCCAGCAGCATCCCGGCGAGCACATGGCCGAGTGGTTCATGGAAGGCGTGATCGAACGCCTGGAACATCATGACGATCCAGTGCTGAACAAACTGCTGGCCAGCGCCGATCTGTACCTGGTGCCGAACATGAACCCGGACGGCGCCTTCCACGGTCACCTGCGCACCAACGCCATGGGCCAGGACCTGAACCGCGCCTGGCAGAACGCCAGTCAGGAAGTCAGCCCCGAAGTACTTTTCGTACAACAGCAAATGGAAAAGTACGGCGTCGATCTGTTCCTCGACGTACACGGCGACGAAGAAATCCCCCACGTGTTCACCGCCGGCTGCGAAGGCAATCCGGGTTACACCCCGCGGATCGAGAAACTCGAAGAACACTTCCGCAGCCACCTCAAGCACACCACCAAAGATTTCCAGACCAAGTATGGCTACACCCGCGATGAACCGGGCCAGGCCAACATGACCCTGGCCTGCAACAGCGTCGGCCAGAAGTTCGACTGCCTGTCACTGACCCTGGAAATGCCGTTCAAGGATCACGATGATGCGCCGAATCCGCTCACCGGCTGGTCGGGCAAGCGCTCGAAGCAACTGGGCAAGGACGTGCTGACCACCATCGCGGACATGGTCGACACCCTGCGCTGATCGCCCCTGAGTTTCGCTTCACAAAAGATCGCAGCCTGTCTGCGATCTTTTTTTTTGCGCCGACTTTTACTCAATCAGGTTGCAAATCAAAACCGGATTACTTACCGTCATTAAAGTTTCAAATTGAAACCTGAAAGGAACCGGGACATGAGAACTGCAACACTCGATAAAGGTGTCGTGCTGCTTTTTGCCATCGCTTGCGGCCTCGCGGTGGGCAACGTGTATTACGCCCAGCCGCTGCTGGATGCGATGGCCGAAGCCTTCGAGATCTCGCCGGGCAGCATCGGCATCGTCATGACCTTGACCCAGGTCGGCTACGGCTTCGGACTGTTATTGCTCGTACCCCTCGGCGATCTGCTCAACCGCCGGCGGCTGATCGTCACGCAAACACTGTTGTCCGCCGCAGCCTTACTGATGATTGCTCTGGCCTCGAACAGCACCTGGCTGCTGATCGGCGTCACCCTGACCGGCCTGCTGGCCGTGGTCACCCAGGTGTTGGTCGCCTACGCCGCAACTCTCGCGGTCCCGGCACAACGCGGAAAGGTAGTCGGCGTGATCACCAGCGGCATCGTCGTCGGCATTCTGCTGGCGCGCACGGTGGCCGGCGGCATGGCTGATCTGGCCGGCTGGCGCTCGATCTATCTGCTGTCAGCGGGATTGACGCTGGTGATGGCTGTGTTGCTGTTTCGGGTGTTGCCCAAGGATGAAGAAGCACGACCGACCACGCATTACGTGGCATTGATCGCCTCAGTGTTCAGCCTGTTTCGTGAAGAACCGGTGCTGCGCCAACGGGCGATCCTCGCCCTGCTCACCTTCGCCAGCGCCATGGTGCTGTGGACGCCGATGGTGTTGCCGCTGGCCGCCCCGCCGCTGTCGCTTTCCCACAGTGAGATCGGATTGTTCGGACTCGCCGGCGCGGCGGGTGCACTCGCCGCCGCCAGAGCCGGACACCTGGCGGATCGAGGATGGGGGCAATGGGTCAGCGGTCTGTCGCTGCTGCTGATGCTGGGCTCGTGGCTGCCAATCGCACTCACCCATTTATCACTATGGGCGCTACTGCTTGGCGTCATCACTCTGGATCTGGGCTTGCAGGCCGTGCACGTCACCAGCCAGAGCCTGATCTACAGCGTCCGCCCGGAGGCGCAGAGCCGACTGACCGCCGGCTACATGCTGTTTTACTCAATTGGCAGCGCCTTGGGCTCAATCGCCTCGACGGCCATGTACGCCTGGGCAGGATGGCCGGGCGTGTGCTGGCTGGGTGCCGCAATCAACACGGTCGCGCTGCTTTATTGGTGGAGCACTGTGGCCAAACAGAAACGTGGCGAGGCGGCTTGCGCCCTCGCCACGTCGGACTGACACACGATCAACCGCGATTGCGTCCCCGCAGCATGCTGTCGAGCACCTCGTCGCGGCGCACCCAGCCATGGAACAGCGCCGCCGCCAGGTGCAGCAGCACGGTCAGGAACAGCAGATACGCCAGATACCCATGAGCCTTGCGCAGCAACGCGAACACCTGCGCATCCGCCGGCACGATCGACGGCAATTGCAGGGACGTGCCGAGCATCACCGGATCCCCCGCCGCGCTGATCATCGCCCAGCCGAGCAGCGGCAATACCAGCATCAGCGCGTACAGCAACAGATGAGAGGCCTTGGCCGCCATCACCTGCCAGCCCGGCAGATCCGCCGGCAGCGGCGGCTGACGAGTGCCCAGTCGCACCAGAATGCGCACGATCACCAAAGCGAGTATCGCGATGCCCAACGGTTTATGCAGGTTGATCAACCATTCATGCCGCGCCGACACCGAGGTCACCATACCGGCGCCGATGAACAACATCGCGATGATCATCAGCGCCATCAACCAGTGCAGCAACCGCGCCAGCGGATTGAAATGAGTCGGTTGCGTGCTCATGGGCGAGCCTCCTTTTTGCCGGTGGGCAGTTGGCTGACTTCGCTGGTGCGACGCAGGTAGGAATCGGCGTAACCGGCCGAGCGCGCGGCGAGCAGCGGATCGTCGGAACCCTGAATGCCGGCCGGCAGCACCAGCGGATCGTAGTTGATGTCACGGCATTCGCCGCTGAGCTGCGGCTGGGTCTTTTCCAGCACCAGGGTGCCGGCGTTCAATACCTTGCGACCGGCGGGCCAGGTCTTGCTCGCATCGTTCACCGGATCGTCGGCATTGGCCAAGGTGATGTTCAACTGAAAACGCAGCGGCCCCTCCGCCAGGCGCTGCACCAGGTCTTTTTCAAGGAAGTCGCTACCTTCAGGCGCGGTCGCACCGGCAGCGTCCTGGGCCAGAGGCGTCATGCTCCAGCGTACCGCCTGCTTCTTGCCGCTGGCATCCACCAGATAGAACGCGTTGACGCTGTTGTAGGTTTCCGTCGCGTAACTGGCCGAGGGCTTCGCGGTTTTTATCCAGGTCAGAAACGGCACGGCTTCCGGATGTGAGGCAAAAAATGCCGGCACCTTGGTCGGATCCGGTTTACCGGTGGCGGGATCCGGCGATTGCGCCTGCTGCAACTGATAGAACGCCTCGGGCGTGCCGACCGGGAACACCGGCATGCTGTTCATCCCGGTGCGCCACTGCTGGCCGTTGGCCTGAGTGAAACGCAGCGCCAGGCTGCGGATCGGTACGGCGCTGTCCGGCGCATACGGACTGCCGGCCGGCAACGCAAAGCGCCCGACCACCGGAGTGCGCGGCTCGTTGAACACTTGCGCGACAGAATACGAGCGAGCCTCGCCGCTGCTCTCGAAATGTCCGATCACGCACACACCTTTGGCGTGATTGCGGCGAAAGCCCGGATGCACGCCGTTGTTCTTTTCCAGCACATCGACCAGCGCTTTTGGCGTCAGGCGTTGTGGGTCAAATGAACCATGAACGTAGGCAAACGCCCCGGCCAGGGCTGCGACTACCACGGCGATTCCGCCAAGACGCAACACCAGGCTCGCGGCACTCAGTGGCGGGCGTTGTGGCCCGCCGGGCGATGAACTGCGATCAACCATGAAGCACTCCAGGGCCATCGGCCACAAGTAGGAAGAATCAGCAAGACGCACACCATCGGGATTTATTCCACGGCCCGGTATTTATTTTTCAGAACGTGGAATAACCTCCAATGCCGGGCGTCTTCCTAGTCCACAGCGTAGCGACTAGCAGAACTTCATGAGCGAATTCGACGAACAACTGCGAGAAATAATCCCCAGATTGCGGCGTTTTGCCGTGTCGTTGACTCGCAACGGCAGCAGCGCCGACGACCTGGTACAGGCCAGTCTGGAGCGCGCGCTGTCGGGTTGGGGTGACAAACGCGCCGACGGTGATCTGCGCGCCTGGCTGTTTTCGATCCTGTACCGGCAGTTTCTCGATGCGCACCGGCGTTCGCGGCGTTATGCGCGGATGCTCGAATTCTTCACCGGACGCGATGACGCCGAGCCCTCGGTGGAACGCACCGTCATTGCCCAATCGACTTTGAAGGCCTTCGACCGACTGCCCACCGAACAGCGCGCGCTGCTGCTGATGGTGTCGGTCGAAGGCCTGACCTATAAGGAGGTCGCCGAGATTCTCGGCGTCCCCACCGGCACCGTGATGTCGCGCCTGTCCCGTGCTCGCCAGGCCCTGCGCCAGCTCAGCGACGGGGAAATCAGCAGCCCTTCCTTGCGGATACTCAAATGATCAGTCTGCCCCCCAACGAACGTGACCTGCACGCCTACGTCGACCATCAGCTCAGCGAATCCGACCGTCATGTGCTGGAAACCTGGCTCGCCAGTCACCCGGACGAAGCGGCGCAGGTTCGCGCCTGGCAACAGGACGCCCAGCACCTGCGCGCCGCCCTCGGCGGCGCCTTGCAACAGCCGGCCAATCCGGACCTCGATCCGGCGCTGATCCGTCAGCGCCTCAAACGCCAATCGCGCCGCCAGTGGGCCAGCGCGGCGGTGCTGCTGATTGCCGTCAGCCTCGGCGGTGTCGGTGGCTGGAAGGCCCGGGACATGACCGTGTTTCATCCCCCGGCACCGATGACGGACGCCTTGCAGGCGTACCGTTTGATCGCCCAGCAAGGGCTTCTGCCGGCGGACTACAAGGTCGATGGCGACGGTGACATCCAGCGCTGGCTCGACCGTTATTTCACTCAGGCCAATCGCCTGCCGGACCTGACGTCGGCCGGTTTTGCACCGGTCAGCGGCCGTCTGCTGAGCACCGATGAAGGCCCGGCGGCGATGGTGATGTATGAAGACCAGAGCGGGCACAAGGTCAGTTTCTATGTGCGTCCACCGGGACCGAAAAATACCTTCCTGCCCCGGGGCAGCCGCCAGGACGGGGATCTGCAGGCCGAGTACTGGTCCGGCAAAGGCTACAACTACGCGATGGTCAGTCCGACCGACACCCCGGCGGCAAAAATGCTCAAGCAATCCCTGAGCTTCTAGCCGGTTCAGAACCCCACATCCAGCACCACATTGTCCAGGTAGGTTCCGGCGGGCGGTGTGGTCTGGTCGGTGTAAATTTTCGCGTTGTAGTTGAAGATCTGGCTGCCGGTGCCCAACCCGTTGCCGGGGTTGACCTCGGCATCGCTGCTGGCCCGGCGAGCCGCGCCGACACTGCCCCAACGGGTGGTCCCGGCACTCTTGAAAATGTCGTAGGCCAGATAGTTGCTGCCGGAAATCATCCGCCGTCGTCCGCCAACGCTCAGCGCATTCTGCCCGTCGTTCAGCCCCACGGTGTAGGCACTGCCCTTGGTGCAGGCGAGGTTGATGGTCTGCCCGGTCACCGGGGTAAACGCGCTGACCACCGGTGCGCTGCCGAAAGCGATGTTCGGCGCGGTGATGGTGCAATCGTTGGACACCGTCAGGTTGACCGTCAGTGTCGTGGTACCGCTGTTGATGTCGCGGCCCAGGCAAAGCCCGCCGACACCGATGCCCGAACAATAATTCCAGTTCCAGAAAATGCTCAGGGTCTCGGTATACACGCCGGCCGCCACGTTGCTGCCGATGGTGGTACCGAAATAGAGCGGAACGGTTTTCGGCACAGTACCGCCGAGCAAACCGAGGGCGTCGATGATGCCGTTACGGGCGAAGTCATAGGCGGTGCCCCGCGTCAGCGGGTAACTGGTGCTGTTGTTGGCGTAGATCGTGTAACCGATCACGTCGCCGGAGGGCCCGAGCAAACCGCTCTGGGTCGAGGTGACGGTGGCCCAGAAATGATCACTGTTGGTCAACAGCGACAGCAGCGAACCGGTGCAACTCAAGCCTCCGTTCAGGGTAGAACTGGGTTGCGAGGTGGTGCGCACGGCGATCGAACTGATGTTGCCGAACCCGGCCGGCGTGGTGGTCACCACCGAACACAGCGCCTGCGCCAGCCCCGGCAGCAGCAACAACAGCCACAGAGCAAGCCGCGCCCGGATCATTGGCACACCAACGGGCCGATCAGCGGCACTTCATCCTGCTGCAGATCGACGCTGAATTGCGCCTGGCAGGCCTTGCCGTCCGCGAGAGTCACCCGCAGCGAATTCTGCGCCTGGAGGTTTTCCAGGTAGACCAGTCCGTCCCAGCCGACCACCGTCCGCGTGCCGCTCTGTTCGTGCAGCACGCCACTGCCCAGCGGCAACTCCTTTTGCTGCGCATCCACCAGCACGATGCTCGCGGCAATCACCCGGCTCAGCGGAAACTCCAGCAGATAGCCGCTGCCCCGGCGCACGGCAACGCGCTGTTCGACATTCGGGCTGCGCACGTTGGCCGGCAGGTTCAACGGATCGATTTCGTACTTGCCGCGGTAATGGGCACTGCTCCACGGCACCAGCAAATGGCCGTTGCGGTCGGTCTGGCCGACCTGCTGGTTCTCGTAACGCACCGGAATGTCCGCGTAGCCGTCGGTGCTGACCACCACGAACGCATCGTCGATGCGGTTGGCGGCGAACACTTGATCGTCCATCCACACCAGCGAGCCGCTGGCATCGGCCCAACGGGTTTCCGCGTCGGACGTGCCATAGACGCCCGCCTGCAATTGCACCGATTGCAGACGCCAGGTCACGTCAGCCTGACGGTAATCGGCGCCGTCGCCCTTGGCGTAGCCGAGATTGAAGCCCACCCCGCCCTCGGACGGCACGGCGCGGCTGTAGTTGACTCGTTGCTGCGTCTGCCCGGTCTTGCTGCGTTCGCTGCTGATGGCCAGGCTGCCGCGCAGGTCGAACGGAATCACCAGTTGCGCCTGCACCGCCCAGTTGCTGTCGCCGATTTCGCGGTTGGCCGACAGGTAGAAACTGCTGTTGCGCCACAGCGGTTTGCTCCAGCTCAGATTGAGCAACCGCGTGCGGGTTTCGTCTGCCGCGCGAATATCGAAATAACCGACGCCGAGACTGCCCCAGCGTTCGAGGTTGAGGCTCAGGGTCGCCTGCTCGCTGCGCTTGCTGAGTGTGGTGTAAGGGCTGTCGACCACGGTCAGGTCGGCGTAACGGTCGCGGCGTTGCAGGCGCTGATAGGAAAAGCTGTAGCGCTGCCCGCTGTATTGATAGCCGAGGCTGAGTTGCTGACCGCCGTCGCCGTCGAAACGGCTCTGACTGATCGCACTGTTGAGCACTCCGAAATTGCCCAGCCGCAAGTTACCGCCCAGTCCCCCAAGGGTCAGGGAATCCGCCGCCTCGGCGTGACTCTCCAGAGTAAACGTGTCGCTGACGCCGTAGCGCAGACTGCCCGAGGTCACGCCCGGTCCGTAGCTGAAGTCCTTCAGGCCATAATCCCGGCGCAACGTACCGGTAGCCACCGAAAAATCGCTCAGACCCTTTTGCAACAGGCTGCTGGTGACGTAGAACGGCACCGTGGTCGACACCTGACGGCCCAGCGCATCAGTGGTCACCACCACCGCCTCGCCCGCGCCGTTGATGAACGGAATGTTGGTCAGGGTGTACGGCCCCGGTTGCAGGTCGGTGCTGCTGGACTTGTAGCCGTTGATAAAAAGATCCACCGAGGACGGCACCGCCGCTTCCCCGGCGAACTGCGGCAGCGGATAGGTCACCAGATCCGGACGCACCGCAAAATCCCTTGAGAACTGCACACCGCCCAGCCGTACCGAACTGCTCCAGGGCAAGGCGCCGCTGACCACGTCCCCGGCCTCGTAGGTCAGCATCCGTTCATCATCGGAGTAGCGCCAGGTGGTGTCGTAACGCAGATAGCCGTTGTCCAGCGTGCTGACCGCATCCCCCGACAACGTACGGCGATATTGCCCGGTGTTCGACAACGTGCCCCAGCTGTCGAACAGCCGCACCTCGTTCCACGCCGCCAGGTAAGTGCCGGCGTCGTCGGTGTCATTGAGGTAAAGGTCATAGTTGAACAACGCGCCGAAACTGCTCAGCGCCGGGGTGCGCGGATAGACTTCGCGGTTGCCGATGAACTGCTCCGGCAGCCAGTCCGGCGGCACGTCGAGCAGCAAGCGTTGGCTGACGCTGTCGTAATCGCTGTGCAGGCCCGGCTGGCCGTCGAGATCGACTTCGGCACCGGCCTCTGCCGGCAGCTTCATGCCGGTGTCGCGTAATACGCTGGCCGGCAGGAACAGGCGCCCGCCGCGTTGCTCCACCGCCACTACATGGCCGGTATTCATCTGGTTGACCACCAGTTCCAGAAACAACTGTGCATCACTCACGGCCTCCATGCCGCTGGGAGGCGGCGGCAGTTCACCGGCCCCGGATGGATGAATGAACATCAGGCACCACGCGCCGGTCATGAGCCACAACGGACGCTGAATACGTCGAGCCCATCCTGGACTCATTAGCGTGTTACGTCCGTCAATGGACTGATTCCTCCTGAAACCGCTGGCGCCGAAGCCTGATCACTTCGACATGACTCGCTATGGCTATCGCGCCGGTGGAATGCTCTGCACCTTGGCCGCGCCATTGATCCGTCCCGCCAGCTCTCCCGCCACCGGCCCCGGTGCCGGCCAGCGCATCACCGCGCCGGGCAACACGTAACCGAGCAGGCCCTCGGCCAACGGTTTGCTTTGACCACCCTGCTTGATGGCGACATCAGTCAGCCGCGCATGAACTGCGCCCTGATTGCGCACTTCCACATAAGGACGGCCCTCCACCGCCACCGTGCGCCAGCTCAATTGCGGCAGGCCGATACCCTTGGGGTCACGCTGGCGGGCGCTGTCCTCCTTGCTCCACAAACCCGCGCCATAGGCGAACAGCGGTACCGAGTAGCGCATCTGGAAGCGGATCGCCGCAGCGGTCTTGCCGTCTTCGGCGACGGGCGGCTGAGCCGAGGGGATTTCATCGATGATGATCCGATACGCCAGCTCCTGGCCTGGCGGCACGTCCTTGGTACGGGTCAGGCGCACCAGTTGCTTCTGTCCCGGCTCGATCTTCGCCACCGGCGGGCTGCCGATCACCTCCCGCTGATTGCGGTACTGCTCTTCGAAACCGCTCTGGCTCCAGCCGAACACGCGGATCTGCAGGTTGGCGGTTTCCGTGCCGCGATTTTCCAGCCACAGCGCACTGGCCTGCTGATCGGCCTCCAATACCGGGTCGATCGGCCAGATCAGCACCGAACTGGCAGCCTGGGCCTTGAGCGTCCCGAACATGACCAGCGCCAGCACGGCGCAACACGCGAACGAATAGCGTGACGTGAAAAACCCCATAAACCTGCTCCTTGTCATTTCACATCACCACGACAGCTGCACCTGCAACACATCGCTGTATGTCCCCCCGGGTTGATTGCCCGGCAATTGCACCTGCCCGTAGATCGGCAGACTGATGTTGTTCGCATCGCTGTAGGCCACCGCCACACTCTGGCCGATGCCCAGGCTCTGGCTGTACGCCGCATCGCGAAACAGCGCATAGGCCACCTTCGCGCTGCCTCCGCTGATCTGCATGCGTCGCCCGCCGCTGTTGTATTGGCCGCCATCGACCGTCATGTTCAGCGCCACCCCCGGCGTGCATTGCAGCGTCACGCCACCGGTCAACGCGACCTGTACCGTGCCGGTGGCCAGCGCCGACCGCGAACCGAAATTCAGCCCGCCATAGTTCGATACGCCCCCCACCACCAGACAGCCCGGTGTCACCGTGGCACTGACCTGAAAACTCTGACTGGTGACCGCCGCCAACGGCAGCGGCAAGCTGCCCGCACACAGCAGCAACAGCCCCGCACAGCCATGCCGGCCCATGGCGCTAAAACGTCAGTTCAACGGAAATCGTGTCGGTGTAAGTACCCGCCGGCAGCCCGGCCTTGCCGACCGCCTGACCGTAGATGTTCACGGTCTGCGCCACACCGGTGCTGGCCGCGAGGTTGATCACCCCGTCGATGGCCAGCAATTGCGAGTGCCCGGCGTCGGTGTACAGGTCATACGGCACGTAATTGGCCACTCCGTCATACAACGCGCGAGTGCCGCCCGGCGAGAGCCCGTCATGGGCGCCCGCCCGGACCTTGACCGTCGGCGTGGTGCCAGCCGAGCACAGGATCGACAGCGCCCCGCCCCCGCCGCCCAGCACCTGTCCGGTCGCCGTGGTGAACAGGCTGTTGGCGGTGCCGAAGTTCAACGCACCGAAGTTCAGCCCGGTAGAACCGCCGGAACCGTTGACCTGGCAACTGCTGATCAGGGTCAGGCTGGAGGTGATCTGGCCGGTGACCGTGGTGGCGGCATTGACGCTGGAAGCGAGCGTCAGGCCGAGCAACGACAAAGCTATCCTTGATGCAATCGTACGCATGGTGTCCGTCCTCTACGGGGTTACCAGTCGAGCGTCACCGTCAGGGTGTCGGTATAGACACCGGCCGGTACCGCACGGGTGTTCGCCACCACCGAGCCAAATACCGGAATGGGTATCTGTGCGCCGCTGGTGACAGCGAAATTGTGTTGTTGACCAATGCTGTAGCTCTGGCTGCCGGAGGCATCGAGAAACAGCTGATAGGGAAGTGTCTGGCGCCCGTTGCTCAGGCGGCGTGTGGTGCCGTCGCCATGGGTGCCGCCGTCGATGGTCACGGTGAACCCGGTGACCGAAGGGTTACAGGCGACATTGAGCTGGCCGCTGCCCGCTTCGCTGAGGCTGGCCTTGATCGGTGCATTCCAGGTCGGGCCCTGCTGGCCGAAATCGAGTGAGCCCAGCCCGTCTACCGGGCCGGCGGGGCTGGAGGCGTTGGTCACTTCGCAGCCGGCAATCAACGTCAGCCGCGCGACGATCTGCCCACTGACTGCCGCTGGCGCGACCTCGGTGAACATCAGCAGCGTGGCTATGGCGATTACCCGCCCGTGTTTGTCCATCATTGAGCGCCTACTCCTTCAGGATCACTCGAACATTGCGCTCATCACTGAACGCCCTTCCCTGCGCCACCCGGATCCAGCGGATGGCTGAAAAAACGCCGCGATCACCAGGTGACCGTCACCTTCACCAGATCCGAATACCGGCTGACCCAAGGCACTTCTGCCATCCGTTCGATCCGCCCGTATAGCGGCAAGTCCACCGTGCCGCTGTCCGGCACCCGGCCACTGACCGGCACATCCACCACCAGCGGCACCCGCCGCGCAGGGTCCTGATACAGGCGATAGGGAATCGGCTTGCTGCCGGCCTCTCCCGCCATATAACGCACCTCGCCGACGCCACCGTGCAGGCCGCCATCGACACGCAACTGGTACGGGGTGTCCGGGTTGCATTCCAGACGCGGCAGGCGCGAATTCGTCAGCGCCGCACCGAGTAGCCCGTCCCGGTCGCCGAGCCGCGCCGTGGTGCCGAAGTCGAGTACGCCCAGTTGTTCGATACCGGCCTCGCGTTGCTGGCCAATCAACTGGCAACCGCGCTGCACATCGACCCGCACCTCGACCTGAAGATCGGCGGCGTGGGCCGGTGCCGCGAGCCCGCTCAGCAATGCCCAGACCATCCCTGCTTTCACCGCCCGCTCCTTGATCGCGACGGCGTATCTGCCGTTACAGTGTTTCAGGTTAGCAACGGACGCCGATTGCGCCAGTCGATTGGATCCAGGCAACCGCCGGGATTTGTTTCGAAAGGTTGGCAACAGGTCGATTCATAATGTTGAAAAAACCTGTACATGCCGCAGATTAATGTCCGGGAAAACGATAAAGCGCAGTGGAAGCAAAACTACCCGTCTGGTTACACTACGCCGCCGCGCTCGCGGGGAGCCGGCCCGATGATGACGGAGTGATTGCAGTGCCCGCCCGACCGCCCGAACGTTCGCGTCTGACCCATCGCTGGTCAGCCTTGCGCCGCCTCCTCGGCAAACGCTCCAGTACCGCTGCGGGCCAGTGCGCTGCCAGCGCGCAATCGGTCCGCGACTACTTCCGGCAAAAGGCCCACGGCCAGGGCTACACCCTCAGCCACAGCCAGCAGCGGGTCATCGACTGCATGGCGCAGCAGGCCGGCCTGTTGTTCGGCACCCCTGCGCAAACCCCGCCCAGCCTGTATCTGCACGGGGCGGTCGGGCGCGGCAAAAGCTGGCTGCTGGACGGATTCTTCGAGGCGTTGCCGATTGCGCAAAAGCGCCGTCTGCACTTCCATGGGTTCTTCGCCCAGTTGCACCAAGGCATGTTCGAGCATCGTGACTGCGACGATGCCTTGGCCGTTACCCTCGATGCGCTGCTGCTGGACTGTCGGGTGCTGTGTTTCGATGAATTTCATGTGCATGACATCGGCGATGCAATGCTCATCACCCGCTTGTTCAAGGCGCTGTTCAAGCGCGGGATCCTGCTGTTGGTGACTTCCAACTACCCGCCCGAAGGCTTGCTGCCCAACCCGCTGTACCACGCGCGGTTCAAACCGGTGATCGACCTGATCAATGCGCGCATGCAGGTCATGGAAGTCGGCGGCCCGCACGATTACCGCAGCCAGGCGCGTCGGCATGCGCATCAGGTGTTCACCCAAGGCTATTACGTCTGGCCGGCCACCCCGGCGCAGCGCCAGGCTTTGAAGCTGCCGCCACTCGGCACCACGCCGTTGCCATTGGCAGTCGGCAGCCGCCATTTGCAGGCGCGGCTGTGCGAAGACCGGCGTGTCGGGTTTACCTTCAACGACCTCTGCGAACAGCCCACCGCCGTGATGGACTATCTGGAACTGTGCCGGCGCTTCGACCACTGGATCATCGATGAGCTGCCGGAGTTGGGCGAGTGTTCGATCGCCGCCCAGCAACGCTTCATCAATCTGATCGACGTGCTCTACGACCAGGACAAACACCTGACCCTGCTCGGCCAGCTCCCGTTGCGTGAAAGCCTCGGCGGCCAGGCGATCGATCTGGCCCGCACCCGCAGCAGGCTCGGGCAATTGCGCGAAGTGCACGAACCGGGCTGATTTGCCGTTATCATGCCGCCCATTTCCGGCGCTCTGTCGCCTTCCAGATAGCGATCCTTTTCATGCACACCCTTGCACAACTGCGCGCCGGCGAACTGTCGGGCATCACCCGGCTCGACCTGGCTGAAGGCCTGACTGAATTTCCGGCGGAGATTTTCAACCTCGCCGACACGCTGGAAGTGCTCAACCTCAGCGGCAATGCCCTGAGCAGCTTGCCGGACGACTTGCACCGCCTGACACGCCTGCGCGTGCTGTTCTGCTCGGACAATCAGTTCACCCGGTTGCCGGCGTGCCTGGGCCAGTGTCAGGCGCTGACGATGATCGGTTTCAAGGCCAACCGGATCACCCAGGTGCCCGGCGCGGCGCTGCCGCCGCAGTTGCGCTGGCTGATCCTGACCGACAACGCCATCGAAACCCTGCCCACCGAACTGGGCGAACGTCCGCTGTTGCAAAAGCTCATGCTCGCCGGCAATCGCCTGCGCACGCTGCCGCCGTCACTGAGCCAGTGCCATCGGCTGGAACTGATCCGTATTGCCGCCAACCAGTTGACCGAGCTGCCGCAATGGCTGCTGACCTTGCCGAGCCTGACCTGGCTGGCCTACGCCGGCAATCCGCTGGAAACCGAAGCCGATGCCGACGCGCTCAACAACGCGCCCCTGATCGACTGGTCGGCGCTGCAGCTGGAGCAACGGCTGGGCGAAGGCGCTTCCGGGGTGATTTACCGGGCGCAGTGGCAGTCTGCGGACCAGTCGGCCACGCCGGTGGCGGTCAAGTTGTACAAGGGTGAGATGACCAGCGACGGCTCGCCGCTGCATGAAATGAACGCGTGCATCACCGCCGGGATGCACCCGAACCTGATCCGCGTCGAAGGCCGCATCGACCAGCATCCCGATGGTCAGCAAGGCCTGGTGATGCAACTGATCGATTCGAGTTACCGCAACCTGGCCGGACTGCCGAGCCTGGCGTCCTGTTCACGGGATGTGTATGCCGATGATTGCCGTTTCAGTGCCGACGTCGCCCTGCGTATTGCCCGGGGCATTGCCTCGGTCGCCGGGCATCTGCACCGTCACGGCATCACCCATGGCGATCTCTACGGACACAACATTCTGTTGAACGATCAGGGCGATTGTCTGCTGGGGGATTTTGGCGCGGCATCATTCCATGCCACGGCGGACACGCCTGAAACCCGTGCACTGCAGCGCCTCGAAGTGCGGGCGTTCGGGATTTTGCTGGGGGAACTGCTGGCACGCATCGACTCGGGGTTGAGCGATGAACAACGTCAGGCGCTGGAGGCCCTGGAACAGCAGTGCTGTCAGCCGGACGTGCTGGCACGGCCGGGGTTCGGCGAGATCGTTGAGGTGCTGCAACAGTAATGACCGCTGCGCGATCAATCGCGAGCAGGCTCGCTGCCACAATCGACTTGTATCACCCCTGTAAAGGGTCACTGATCAAATGTGGGAGCGAGCCTGCTCGCGATTGCAGCGTTACTGACTCGAAAAATCAGCCGGCCAGACCGACGAACATGTCCTGCACATCGTCATGGTTGTCCAGGCCTTCGAGGAACGCCTCGACTTCAGCCATCTGCTCGTCGCTCAGACCGCTGACCGGGTTCTTCGGCTGGTAGCCGAGTTTGGCCGACAGCACGGTGAAGCCTTGTTCCGGCAGGGCTTTCTGCACGGCATCGAGGTCGGTCGGATCGGTCAGGAACAGGGTCGCACCCTCTTCGCCCGCTTCGAAATCCTGCGCGCCGGCTTCGATCGCGGCCATTTCCGGATCGGCGTCCGGGGTGTCCGGCGACGCTTCGATCATGCCGACATGGTTGAAGTCCCAGGCAACGGAACCGGAAGCACCCAGTTGACCCTTGCGGAACGCCACGCGGATTTCCGCCACGGTGCGGTTGATATTGTCGGTCACGCACTCGACGATCAGCGGCACCTGATGCGGTGCGAAGCCTTCGTAGGTAACGCGATGGTATTGCACGGTTTCGCCCAGCAGCCCAGCACCCTTCTTGATGGCACGGTCCAGGGTTTCCTTGGGCATCGAGGCTTTCTTGGCCTGTTCGACCACCAGACGCAGGTGTGCGTTGGTGGCGGTATCGGCACCGTTACGCGCAGCAATGGTGATTTCCTTCACCAGTTTGCCGAAGATCTTGCCCTTGGCGTTGGCTGCCGCTTCTTTGTGTTTAACCTTCCACTGTGCGCCCATTACTCACTCTCTTGATCTGTGGCGCCGAGACATCTATTGGCCGACGCATGGCGGCAAGTTTATACGGCCTAAAGTCGGCAATCGACCAAAAAATCCGCTGCGGATCGACATCTTCTACGCGCCTTGTAGGGCGATTCTGAAAAACCGGTTTGCCATGTCCAATCAACGTCGCGTTTTCGTACCCTCTGTCGCCCGTATTGCCAGAACAGAGCCTGCCCGAATGCTCAATGACAAGGAAAGTCCGTTTTCACTGACCCTGGCCGAAGGCGGGATAAGCCTGCCGGTGCTGCGCTTCAGCGGTCATGAAGCGCTGAATCAGCCTTATCGGTTTGAAATCGAGGTCATGGGCCTGGCGCCCGCCTGGTCACCCGGCACGCTGCTGCATCAGGCGGCGTTTCTGCATCTGGACGACGACCACGGAGTTCACGGCGTCATTCAAAGTGCCAGCTGCGAACATCGCGCAACGCACCGGATCGCCTACCAACTGGTGCTGATGCCGCATCTGCAAGCGCTGGAGCAACATCCCGTACGCCGGGTCTTCACGCAACTGAGCGTGCCGGCCATCCTTGAGCAACTGTTGATCGAACATCACCTGCCCGCCCACAGCTACCGGATCGAGATGACCGTCGGCCACTATCCGCCGCGTCCGTTCTGCATTCAGTACGACGAAACCGATTTGGCCCTGTTGCAACGGCTTTGCGAAGAGGAAGGCATTCACTACCACTTCGAACATCAGCCGGACGGCCATGTGGTGGTGTTCGCCGATGACAGCCTGAGCCTGCCACAGCAACTGACGGCGATTCCTTTCAACACCCAGCTCGATGCGCCAACCAGCGGCCTCAGCAGCCTGTTCCAGCGGCATGAGGCGGTACTGCCTCCGATGCCTGCCGGCGTACGAGAGCGAGGGCGACCGATCAAGGGTCAGGAGGCCGCCAATCACACGCTGGGCAGTGCCGTCGCCCCACAGGAGTCTCTGCCAACTGCGCAACGTCACGCCACCCAGCGCAGTCGCCGTCTGCTCGAGCGCCAACGCTGCCGGTCGCGCTCGATTCAGGGCCGCAGCGATTGTCTGCGCCTGCTCAGCGGGCGCCTGTTGCAAGTCACGGAGCACCCGGTAAACGCCTTCAACGAGCAGTGGCTGATCACCGAGGTGCGTCATCAAGGCCAGCAACCTTCGATTCTCGACCCAGTGCCGACGGTTCGCCGCTATCACAACGACTTCACGGCGCTGCCCTGGTCGACCCCGTTTCGCCCGCCGCCGAAACAACCGCGTCCGCGCATTCCGGGGTATCACCCGGCGCAATTGCTCGGTGCGCCGGGGCAACCGGCGCAGGTGGACGATCAGGGACGCATGGCCGTCCGGTTATGGCCGGAGCATTCACGTAACGGTGCAAGCGAAGGGCTGTGGCTGCCGTTGGTCATGCCCCATGCCGACGCCTGCGTGCCTCGGGAAAATCTTCCCTGCGCCGGCAGCGAAGTCTGGGTCAGTTTTCTCGACAGCGATCCCGACCGACCGATCCTCTGCCTCGACGCCTGCCGGCCCCAACCGGCACAACCGAGAGAAACCGAGCCCGACGAGGACCTGTTGCTCGACTGGCTGCTCAACCGCTCCACCCCGCCGCGCTGACGCTCACGCCTTGTCGGCCTTGCCCGCCGCCGCCGCGAATTTCGCCAGACGCACGTCAAGGTGCCGGGGTCGCCGACCGTGATCCTCGGCGCGCTCCTTGCGGCGAATGGCGTTGCGCACCATCAGCGAGCCAAGGTAGCGGATCGGCTCCGGCGGAAAGTAACCCAGCGGCCCGTTGACCAGCGGCGAGCGTGTCCATGGGTTGTCGAGGCCCTGCACCAGCGAAGCGAGGATCTGCCCGCCCATGTGGCACGGCCCGACGCCGCTGCCGGAATAACCGAAACCGTAGAACACATTCCCGCTGGCACTCATCCGGCCGAAGAACGGCAGGCCGGTGACCGAGCGATCCGAGGGGCCGTTCCAGGTTGCGTCGACTTTCACATCGGCAAAGGCCGGGAAGAAGTCGTCGAGGCTGCGCTTGAGCAACCCGGTATAGGGCGAGGGCTGGTCGAACACCGGCAACATCCGCCCGCCGTAAGCGAAGGTATTGCCGCCCTTGCCGAGCATGATCCGGCCGTCCGGGGTGTTGTGGTAGTAGTGCACGAAAATCCGCGAATCGAGCACGGTCACGCCGCTGGTCAAACCGATTTCCTGCAACAGATCCGGACGCGGTTCGGTGATCAGCATGTCGCTGGAGACGATCGCCACACTGCGCTCGAACTGCGGGAACGCGCGGGCCATCCACGCGTTCATCGCCAGCACCACGCGGTCGGCGGTCACCCGGCCGCGCGCCGTGTGAAGGCGCGCCGGACGGCCCTCCTCCAGCCCGGTCATTGCCGTGCCTTCATGAATCCGCACGCCCAACTGCAACGCCACCTGGCGCAAGCCGCGCACCAGTTTGCCCGGCTGCACGCTGGCGGCGGACGGCGAGAACCAGCCTTCCAGGTGTTTTGCCGATCCGGCCATGCGCTGTACATCAGCGACCGGCCGCTGGGTAAACGAGTTGATGCCGTTGCGCTCCAGCGCCGCAATCACCGCATCGGTCGAGCCGCATTGCGCGCGGTTGGTCGCGGTGTAAAGCGTGCCGTCGAGGCGGTAATCGGCGTCGATGCCGTACTGCTCGCAGAACTCGCCGATGGCGTGGATGCTGCGCTCGGATTCCTTGACCAGCCGCACCGCCTCTTCGACGCCGAACAGTCGTTCCAGAGTGAAGTACTTCGCCGACCACGACAGCGCACAGCCGCCGTTGCGCCCACTGGCGCCGGCGCCGCAAATGTCGGCTTCGATCAGCAACACATCGAGTTCGGGGTTCTGCTGCTTGAGCATGATCGCCGTCCACAACCCGGTGTAACCGCCGCCGACGATGCACACGTCGGTGCGCACATCGCATTGCAGCGGCGGGCAAGGTTCGGACGTGTCGAGCTGCAAAGCCTGCTCCAGCCAAAACGGTCTCATGAAAATTCTCCAGTCAGTCGGCCACGGCACAGCCTGCCGCGAATGCCGCAGCAGGCCGCGAGGTGAGGGTTTTCAGTTACGCAGGGGTTTGATGGTCAGGGCGCGGTTGGGCACGTAGGCACGTGGTTCCATGACGCCGACCGGGCGGCTGTTCCAGTGCGGAATCAGCACCAGCGCCGAAAACAGCGCGCAACCGGCGAACACGATGAACACCGTCACCGAGTCGAAGTAACCCGGCAGCAAACCACCGAGCACAGCACCGACCGAGCCGCAGCCGTTGACGAATCCCGCCGCCGTGGCGCCGGCCCTGGCCTTGCCGAAATCGATCGCGGCCGCGCCGCTGATCATCGAGTCCGGGCCGTACAGGGTCAGGCCCATCACAAACAACAATGCGACCACCAGCATCACGCTGCCGGTGTGCAAGGCGCCCATGAACAGCGCGAGGGTCACGGTCAGCGCCAGCAGACTCAACACGCAGGCCGGCATGCGTCGGGCGCCGAACAGTTTGTCCGAGGCCAGGCCGATCATGATCGGACCCAGCAGGCCCGCCAGTTCAAATGCCGTTGGAATGATCGCCGCACCGACCTTGCCGACCGAAGGCATCTGCTCGAACACAATCACCGGGCCCCACAGCAGAATCGCGTAACGCGCCGGTTTCAGCAGGAAATACGCCAGACCCAGCACCAGCACCGTGCGGTTACGGAGGATTTCCTTGAGTGGCTCCCAGACGCTGAGTTTGCTGTTGGCTTCGGCCTCTTCGGCGCTGATCACCGGCTCCGGCTCCACGGCGGGCAGGCCGACGTCTTCCGGTTTGTCGCGCTGAAAGATGAAGAACAACACCGCCACCACCGCGACCACTGCCGCACTGGAAATGAACGCCGCATGCCACGATCCAATCAGCGTGTACGCCCACCAGCCGGCGAACGGCGACGCCACCAGACCGCCGAATGCATAGCAGGAACTCCACAACCCGAGCACGCGCCCGCGTTGTTCGGAAGGGAAGAAACTGCCGAGGTTCTTGCACAACCCCGACCAGCCGGTGGACTGCGCCAGCCCCTGAATCAGCATGCAGGTGGCGAAGATCGGCAAGGTCGCGAAACTGCCCATCACCAGCGCCGCAGCGGCGGAAATCAGCAAACCGCCAAGGACAACAACCCGAGGACCGAAGCGGTCGGCGAGCATGCCCCAGGTGAACTGGCCGATGGCGTAGGCCGCCAGGTAAATCGCGTCGAGATTGGCCATGGCCATTTTGTCGAGGGTGAAGCTGGGGTCTTCGGCGATGCCCAGTTTGGCCACCGAAAAGGCTTTGCGGGTGAAATAGAACGCGGCGTAAGCGAGCCAGGTGACAGCGAAGATCTGCATGCGCCAACGCGCAAGGGTGCCGATGTGCTTGTTCATTGTGGTTCTGACCTCAGGGTGTGAGTGTGCCGGCAGAATCGATAAGTAAACGCCTGTGTTTTTTATTGTTGAGCACTGCGATATCACCCCGTCCCTTCGGCGATACCGGTCAGATGAGTCCTGGTGTTGCACGCACAGGCTCATGGCCAGCGTCGCTGCCCGACCGGGCAGTCAGCGTTGGCGTGAGCCGATCAAAGCAATTACTGTTTAATAAATAAAATCGATTTATCGTATTTCACACATAAGCTCAGCTTGTTACTGGAGTCAGAACATGTCGGTTTCCCATGCCCAGCTCAAAGCCTTTCACGCCGTGGCCGTGCACGGAAGCTTCACCAAGGCCGCCGAGCGGCTTTATCTGACGCAGCCGGCGATTTCCGACCAGGTGCGCAAGCTGGAAGAACGCTTCGGTGTGTTGCTGTTCCATCGCAACAAGCGCTCGGTGCGCCTGACCGATTTGGGCGAACGCTTGCTGGCGATCACCCAGCGTCTGTTTGTGGTCGAGGCCGAAGCTCAGGAGCTGTTGCAGGAGTCTCAGGCGTTGCAGACCGGCAGCCTGATTCTGGCGGTGGATGCCCCGGTGCATGTGCTGCCGCAGATCGCCCGGTTTTGTGAGCGCTATCCGGGGATCAGCGTGAAGATCGAGACCGGGAATACCGATGAATCGCTGTTTCGACTGTTCAACTATCAGGCGGATCTGGCGTTGCTTGGGCGCGACGTCAGCGATGAACGTCTGCTGTGCGTGCCGCTGCGCAACGATCCGATGGTGGCGTTCGTCTCGCGCCATCACCCGTGGGCCGAGCGTGAATCGATCTGTCTGGAAGATCTGGACGACACGCCGCTGGTGCTGCGCGAACACGGCTCGGTGACCCGCCAGACCCTGGAAGAAGAAATGGCGCGCGCCGGTTTCCGCATCCGCCCGGCGATTCAGGTCGAAGGCCGGGAAGCGGCGCGGGAGGCGGTGGTGGTGGGGATTGGCGTGGGGGTGGTGTCGGCGGCGGAGTTTGGTGCGGACTCACGGGTTTGCGCACTGCCGATCACCGATTGCACCCGGCGCTTGACCGAGACACTGGTGTGCCTGCGCGAACAGAGTTCGCGGCGGGTGGTGGCGACGTTTCTCGAAATGGTGCGCGAAAGCCTCGTCTAGATCGTTCCCACGTCGAGGCGTCGAACCGTCCGCGTGGGAACGATCTGGTGGGTATCAGTTGCGGGCCAATCCGAAAAACGCCTGAATCAACCGCAATTCCCGCCGGCGCTCCACGCAGCCGATCATGTGCCGGTTCACCAGCCCTTCTCCGGCAATGGGAATCGCGACGACACGGGGGTCATGGCTGACCTCAACCGACGACACCACCCCAACCCCCAACTCAGCCGCCACCGCTTCCGTCACCGCCTCGCGACTGTCCAGTTCGAGCAACACCCGTGGGCTGACCGATGCCTGCGCACAGGCCTGATCAAACGTGCGCCGGGTAATCGAACTCGGCTCGCGCAAGACCATGATCACCTGATCCAGCTCCTTGAGCCTGACCTCGCCACTGCGTGAAGACCATGGATGCCCCGCCGGCACCAGCGCGCAGATCCGCGATTCACTCAATGCTTGCAGATGTAGCCCTTTGCGCGGCTCGACCTCGGTCAGCACCGCCACATCGGCATGCTCGGACAACAACGCCGCCAACGTTTCCTGAGCGTTGCCCAACCGCAGATTCACCGTGATCCCCGGATAGCGCGCCCGCAGGCTGGCCAGCATCGGCATGACCATGTGCGGACCGTCCGCCGCCACCTCAAGGCGTCCGGTCAGCAACTGCCGATTGGCTTCCAGCAACGCTTGGGCCTCTTCGGCCATGCCGAACATCGCCCGGGTGATCGCCGCCAGTTTGGTGCCCTCCTCGGTCAGCTCGACCCGTCGCGCCGTGCGTCGCAACAGGGTGATCTGGTAATGCTCCTCCAGCGCCTTGATATGTCCGGTGACCGCCGGCTGGCTGATGAACAACCGCGCGGCGGCACGGGTGAAGCTGCCTTCACGGGCCACGGCGTCGAAGGCGCGGAGCTGGAACAGGTTCATGAATAACCCTCACTGATGGCTGGCATAACAACAAACAATTTGATTGATGATCCGCCCAATTGCAACGTAGGCGCCGTAGCTTCATCCCACAGCGCAATCGCGAGGACACACGAATGAGTACTGCCGCACCCATCCTGCTCACTCCCGGCCCGTTGACCACTTCGGCCCGCACCCGCCAGGCGATGATGGTCGACTGGGGTTCATGGGATGACCGCTTCAACCAACTGACTGCCAGCCTGTGCGAACAACTGCTGGCGATCCTCAACGGCGCCGCCACCCACCACTGCGTACCGTTGCAGGGCAGCGGAACATTCGCCGTCGAAGCCGCGATCGGCACCCTTGTCCCTCGCGACGGTAAGGTGCTGGTACTGATCAACGGCGCCTACGGCAAGCGTCTGGCGAAAATCTGCGAAGTGCTCGGCCGCTCGTTCAGCACCTTTGAAACCGCTGAAGACGAACCGACCACCGCCGCCGACGTCGACCGCCTGTTGTGCGCCGACAGCGACATTACCCACGTAGCGCTGATCCACTGCGAAACCAGCACCGGCATCCTCAACCCGCTGCCGGAAATCGCTCAGGTCGTCGAACAACACGGCAAACGCCTGATCATTGATGCAATGAGCTCGTTCGGCGCGTTACCGGTGGATGCACAGAAAATCCCGTTCGACGCGCTGATCGCCGCCTCCGGCAAATGCCTGGAAGGCGTGCCGGGCATGGGTTTCGTTTTTGCCCGCAAGGACTCGCTGGCCGCAGCCGCCGGCAATTCGCATTCGCTGGCGATGGACCTGTTCGATCAGCACAGCTACATGAAGAAGACCGGCCAATGGCGCTTCACCCCGCCGACCCACGTGGTCGCCGCGCTGCACGAGGCGCTGCTGCAATACAACGAAGAAGGCGGCCTGCCCGCGCGGCATGCGCGTTACGCCGCCAACTGCCAGGCGCTGATGGAAGAGATGGGCAAACTCGGCTTGCGCAGTTTCCTGCCTGCTGCGATTCAGGCGCCGATCATCGCGACCTTCCACGCACCGAAAGATCCGCGCTACCAGTTCAAGGACTTCTACGAACGGGTCAAGGCCAAGGGTTACATCCTCTACCCCGGCAAGCTGACCCAGGTCGAAACCTTCCGTGTCGGCTGCATCGGCCACGTCACCCCGGCGCAGATGCGCGAAGCCGTCGCGGCGGTGGGTGAAGTGCTGCGCGAGATGGAAGTCCTGGAAATTTAAGCAACACCACAAATCCCCTGTGAGAGCGGGCTTGCTCCCACAGGTACACCGAACGCCCAAACAACTCATTCCTGCAGGATTTCTCCATGAACTACAACAACCCTACCCAGCTGCAAGCCGCCATCCTCGACTGGGCCGGCACCGTGGTCGACTTCGGTTCCTTCGCACCGACCCAGATTTTTGTCGAAGCCTTCGCCGAGTTCGACGTCCAGGTTTCCATCGAAGAAGCCCGGGGCCCGATGGGCATGGGCAAATGGGATCACATCCGCACCCTGTGCGATCAGCCGCAGGTTGCCGAGCGCTATCGCAAGGTGTTCGGCCGCACCCCGACCGACGATGATGTCACCGCGATCTACAACCGCTTCATGCCGCTGCAGATCGAGAAAATCGCCGAGCACTCGGCGCTGATTCCCGGCGCACTGGAGACCATCGCCCACCTGCGTCAGCAAGGGATCAAGATCGGTTCCTGCTCGGGTTATCCGAAGCAAGTGATGGACAAGGTCGTGGCACTGGCCGCCACCAACGGCTACGTCGCCGACCACGTCGTCGCCACCGACGAAGTGCCGAACGGCCGCCCATGGCCTGCGCAAGCGCTGGCCAACGTGATTGCACTGGGCATCGACGATGTCGCCGCCTGCGTGAAGATCGACGACACCGTGCCGGGGATTCTCGAAGGTCGTCGCGCCGGGATGTGGACCGTGGCGCTGATCTGCTCCGGCAATGCGCTGGGCCTGGATTACGCAGGTTACCGCGCACTGGGCATCGACGCGCTGGCCAGCGAACGCAAGCGCATTCACGCGCTGTTCGAAGGTTCGCGCCCGCACTACATGATCGACACCATCAGCGATCTGCCGGAAGTGATCGCCGACATCAACAAGCGCCTGGCCAACGGCGAGATGCCGCAAAGCAGCTGATTGCATCCATCGCGGCAAACAAAAACGCCAGTGTCTGCCCGACACTGGCGTTTTTTCATGAGTGTTTTCAGCTAAATCGCTGACTCAGCTCAGTGAAAGCTTTTTTAGCCTCGGGCAAACGCGCCAAAGGGGATTACAGTTAAGGCATGCCGTCGCAGAACGGCACGCTTGAGCCCTGAACCGTGAGGAACGCCGTATGCCGTGGACAAACTCCGAGTCACGTTACAGCACCGTGTCGATCCTGTTGCACTGGCTGATGCTGGTGCTGTTGGTGCTGGTGTACGCCAGCATGGAATTGCGCGGGCTGTTTCCCAAGGGCAGTGGTGGTCGCACGCTGATCCGCGAAGTGCATTACATGCTCGGGCTGACTGTGTTCGTGCTGGTGTGGTTTCGCCTGTTCGCTCGCAGCCTGGGGCCTGCGCCGAAAATCTTTCCGGCTTCGCCACAATGGCAAACCACCCTCGCACGCTTGATGCACTGGGCCTTGTACCTGTTCATGATCAGCATGCCGATCCTCGGCTGGCTGATCACCAGCGCCGAGGGCCATCAGGTGATGTTCTACGGTTTCGACCTGCCGCTGCTGGTGAGTGAGGACAAGGCCTACGCCAAACAGGTTGAATACTGGCACGTACTGATCAGCACGATTGGCTATTGGCTGATCGGCCTGCATGCGCTGGCGGGCATCTATCACCATTACGTGGTTCGCGATAACACGCTGCTGCGGATGATGCCCAAGCGCGGCCAGGGTTAACCGTCGAATCCGCGCCGGCCCTGCAAACCGCCGGTGTGGATGAAGATCAAGCGTGAACCCCGGGCAAAGCGGCCCGCCTCGATCTGTTGTTTGAGCGCCAGCAAGGCCTTGCCGGTGTACAGCGGTTCGAGGGGAATGCCGCTGGCTTGCTCGGATTGCGCGATGAACTCAAGCAACGTCGGATCGACCTTGGCGAAACCGCCACGGCTGGCGTCGATCAGCTCAAAGCCTCCGGTGTCACCGACAATCGCCTCGACATTGGCCGCGACGCCGTGATCGTCGGGCACAGCCATTGCGCCATACACCGCACGTTGGCCTGCCTCGGCCAACACCAATCCCGCTAGCGTGGTGCCCGTGCCGCAGGCCAGCCACCAACCGTGGTAGTCGTCCCAGCCGAGCTTGCCGAGTTGTTGACTGACCTGATCCTTCAATGACGCGCAACCCTGCGCCCCCGGCAAACCGCCGCCACCTTCAGGCACCGGATGCAGCGTCTGATATTGCTCTCGCCACGGCTGCCAGAACCCCGGCTCGTGCCGCGCCCGATAACCGCCGTAACCGAGCCAGTGCAACTGCATGCCGAAATCCTGCAGATCCCTGACCGTCGGGGTGTCCTGCGGATGCCCGCGCAACAGCCCGACCGTTGTGAATCCCAGGCGTTTGCCCGCAGCCGCCAGCGCATGCAGATGATTGGAGTGCGCACCGCCCAGGCTGATGATGCCTTCGGCACCCGCGCGGTCGGCGGCTTTCAGGTGTTCGACGAGCTTGAACCACTTGTTGCCGCTGATCAGCGGATCGATGCGGTCTAGACGCAGGATCGCGACTTCAATGCCGGCGGCAGTGAGCCAGTCCAGATGAAAGGGATCGAGGGGGGCTTGAGGTAGCCAGTCGGTGGGAGGCAGAAACATGAAGGCCGGCTCTGTGCAAAGAGCCGGCATTCTAGGGTGGATCAGAGCTCGGCGGCCAGACGCGAGCCCTGATTGATCGCACGCTTGGCATCCAGCTCGGCCGCCACATCGGCGCCGCCGATCAGGTGCACGTTCTGCCCGGCTGCTACCAGCCCGTCGTGCAGCTCGCGCAGCGGATCCTGGCCGGCGCAGATGACGATGTTGTCCACCGGCAGCACTTGCGGCTCGCCGGCTTCGCCGATGCGGATGTGCAGGCCTTCGTCGTCGATCTTCAGGTATTCGACGCTGTTGAGCATCTGCACCTGCTTGTTCTTCAGACCGGTGCGGTGAATCCAGCCGGTGGTCTTGCCCAGACCGTCGCCGACTTTGGACTTCTTGCGTTGCAGCAGGAACACGTCACGGGCCGGTGCGTGCGGTGCAGCCTTGATCCCGGCCACGCCACCACGGGCTTCCAGATTCGTGTCGATGCCCCACTCTTTCCAGAACGCAGCGCGATCCTGACTGGTGGCCACACCTTCATGGACGAGGAATTCCGAGACGTCGAAACCGATACCGCCAGCGCCGATCACCGCCACACGCTTGCCGACCGGTTTGCGCTCGAGCAGCACATCCAGGTAGCTCAGCACTTTGGCGTTATCGACACCCGGAATCGCTGGCAGACGCGGCGCAATACCGGTCGCCAGAATGACTTCGTCGTAACCGCCCTCGACCAGTTTCGCCACGTCGACGCGGGTGTTCAGGCACACCTCGACGTTGGTGGTCTGCAGTTTGCGTTTGAAGTAACGCAGGGTTTCGTAGAACTCTTCCTTGCCCGGTACACGTTTGGCGACGTTGAACTGGCCGCCAATCTCGCTGGCCGAATCGAACAGCGTTACCTGATGCCCGCGCTCGGCGGCCACGGTGGCAGCGGACAGACCGGCAGGACCGGCACCGACCACGGCGATCTTCTTGATCTGCTTGACCGGCAGGTAGTTGAGCTCGGTCTCGTGGCAGGCACGCGGGTTGACCAGGCAACTGGTGAGCTTGCCGCCGAAGGTGTGATCGAGGCAGGCCTGGTTGCAGCCGATGCAGGTGTTGATTTCGTCGGCGCGACCTTCGGCGGCCTTGTTGACGAAGTCCGGGTCGGCGAGAAATGGCCGCGCCATCGAGACCATGTCGGCATCGCCTTCAGCCAGAATCTGCTCGGCGATTTCCGGGGTGTTGATGCGGTTGGTGGTGATCAGCGGAATATTCACCGAGCCACGCAGCTTGGCCGTGACCTTGCTGAACGCCGCACGCGGCACTTTGGTGGCGATGGTCGGGATCCGCGCTTCGTGCCAGCCGATGCCGGTATTGATGAGGGTTGCGCCGGCCTGCTCGATGGCTTTGGCCAGGGTGACGATTTCTTCCCAGGTGCTGCCGCCCTCCACCAGATCGAGCATCGACAGACGGAAGATGATGATGAAGTTCGGGCCGACCGCTTCACGTACGCGGCGAACGATTTCCACCGGCAGGCGCATGCGGTTTTCATAGCTGCCGCCCCAACGGTCAGTGCGGTGGTTGGTGTGGGCCGCGAGGAACTGGTTAATGAAATAACCCTCCGAGCCCATGATCTCCACGCCGTCGTACTCGGCAGTCTGGGCCAGTACCGAGCAAGTGACGAAATCGCGGATCTGTTTCTCGATGCCTTCCTCGTCCAGCTCTTTGGGCTTGAACGGGTTGATCGGCGCCTGAATGGCGCTCGGTGCGACCTGTTTCGGGCTGTAGGCATAACGGCCGGCGTGGAGGATCTGCATGCAGATCTTGCCGCCCGCATCATGCACGGCGCGGGTGACGATGCGGTGCTTGAGCGCTTCTTCCTCGGTGGTCAGCTTGGCCGCGCCGGAATACACACCGCCCTCGTCGTTCGGGCCGATACCGCCGGTGACCATCAGGCCGACGCCGCCGCGGGCACGCTCGGCGAAATACGCCGCCATGCGTTCGAAACCACCCGGTTTCTCTTCCAAGCCAGTGTGCATCGAGCCCATCAGGGTGCGGTTGCGCAAGGTGGTGAATCCCAGGTCCAGCGGGGCCAACAGGTGCGGGTATTGAGTGGCGGTCATCGTTAACTCCACAGCAAGCAATCACGGAAAATGCGGGAGCTCTGCGTCCCCCGTCAGTCATGTTCGACAGATTAGGAGTCGCCTCGCTGTCACTCAATGACCGTAACTGACAAGTTATTGATCCAAATGCGCAGCGCCTCTTGGCAAGCCGGGGCTGGCGCCCTACCCTGTCCGCACACCCTGTACCCGGTTGTTGTTGGATTTCATGCGCAAACTTCTGTACCTGACTTTTTCCATGGCGCTCATCGCCGCGCTCACCTTCTACGCCATGTGGGCGGCTGACCGGCCGGCCGGTCATTACCTGTCGGACCTGCGGATCAAACTCGCGGTCGATCAGGGCACCCCCGCCGACCGTGGCAACCTGCTGGGCATCCAGCCCGAGCTGTTTCCCACCGACTACCAAAGCCCCGAACGCCTGCACCGCAAGCTCGCCGCCTATTTGCAGCAGGCGCAGGATCAGGGGCTGTTGAATGAAAAAACCGTGGTCATCCTGCCGGAGCATGTCGGCACCTGGCTGATGATCAGCGGCGAGAAAGATGAGCTGTACCAGGCCGCCACCCTCGCCGAAGCGATGAACTGGCTGGCGGCGAGCAACCCGGTGCAGTTTGCTCGCGCCTGGCTCACCGCCAAGGGCAGCAGCCGTCTGGATGACGCGCACCTGCGCATGAAGTCCCGGGACATGGCCAAGGACTATCAGGCTCTGTTCGGTGGATTGGCCAAGGAGTTCCACATCACCCTGGTGGCCGGCTCGATCGTGTTGCCTGATCCGAACATCACCGACGGCCGGCTCAAGGCCGGCAGCGGCGCGCTGTACAACAGCACGGTGGTCTTCGGGCGTGACGGCGCCCCCCTCGGCCAGCCACAGCGGCAGATGCGTCCGGTCTTCGATCACGATGACTCCGGCACCCGCGAAGCTTCGCGGATCAATGTGATCGACACCCCGGCCGGACGCCTCGGCGTGTTGATCGGCAACGACAGCTGGTACCCGGACAACTACCGCAAACTCGACGAGCAAGGCGCGCAGCTGATCGCGGTGCCCGCGTTTGTCGTCGGTCATGGCGTGTGGGATCAACCCTGGAAGGGTTACAAAGGCTCGAGCGTGCCGGACTCGGTCAGCCTGAAACCGGGAGCAGTCAGTGTAGGCCAGGCCTGGCACCAACTGACCCTGACCGCGCAACCGCCGGCCAGCAAGGCGCTGGCCGGTATGAGTGTGTTTCTGCGCGGGCAGTTCTGGGACAAGCCGAGCGCCGGGCAAAGTTTCCTCAGTAGCAACGGCCAGCAATTCGCCGACAGCGAAGCCCGCGGCGCGCGCCTGCTGAACCTCTGGTTGTAAACCGTGAAGCCGCTGCCGATGCGTCTCGGGGATCTGTCGGTGGGCTTCGTCCACAGCCTGGCCGATGCCGTGCGCAGCCATGACGTCGATCCCCTGCCATTGCTCGAACAGTACGGCCTGGATGCCGCACGGCTGGCCGAAGCCGGGGCGCGCCTGTCGATCCCGCGCTACATGCGCCTGGGGCATGGCGCGATTCAGCTGACCGGCGACCCGGCACTGGGTTTGCGCATGGGCCGGCTCAGTCGCCTGAGTCAGGCCGGGCTGGCCGGTGTGACCGCCGCGCAGGCGCCGACCGTGCGCGAAGCCGCTCGCTGCCTGACTCGTTTCGAACCGTTGTACGGCTCCAACTATCGCGGCCAGTCGAGTTTCCACGAGGACGCCAGCGGCGCGTGGCTGCGGTTCTACTCGATCAGCCCGTACAACGCCTACAACCGCTTTGTGGTGGATTCGATCATTGCCGGCTGGCTGCATCAGCTGTCGAGCGTCAGCCCTGAGCCCTTGCGCGCCGAACGGATCGAGATCGAATTCGACAGTCCGGATTATCGCGACGCTTATGCCGTACTCGGCGAATGCCCGATCCAATTCGGCGCTGAACACAATCAACTGCGCCTGAGCCTCACCAGCCTGGCCCAACGCAACCCGGAGCATTGCCCCAGCACCTGGAAACATTTGCTCGGTTTGTGTGAACGGGAACTGGAACAACTGACTCGCACCCGCAGCCTGCGCGAACGCATCACGCAATTGCTCGGGCCGTTGCTCAATGGTGGCCGGGAACCCGACCTGGAAGAAGTGGCGACACGCCTGAAGCTGCCGACCTGGACGTTACGGCGCAAACTGGCCGAGGAAGGCACGCAGTTTCGCGCGATCCTCAATGACACCCGCCGTGACTTGGCAATGACCTACATCCGCGACACCGAACTGGCATTCGGTGAAATTGCCTACCTGCTGGGCTTTGCCTCGGCCGAAGCTTTCCAGCGCGCCTTCAAGCGCTGGAACGGCCAGACACCGGGCGAATTTCGCCGCAGTCACCGCAAGACAGGCTGACGCCTTACAGCTCGGTGGCGTCTTCCGCAGGCTCTGGTGAATCCAGCTCAAAGGCCTGGAATTCGAGCAGTTCTTCTTGATAGTCATCCATTGCGTAATCCCCCCTGACGCTTGCTTGAAAATGGCCTGGAACAAATGACCAGTGCCTCGAGCATAAAGTGCCCGTGTGAAGGAAAAATGAAACACGGCCTTCATGAAATAAACGTAGCAGGCGGTCAGGAATTTATCGCGGGAAATTTTGAGAAGGATTCATCCACATAGCACTGTGGGAGCGAGCCTGCTCGCGATAGCGAACTTTCCGACACATTGATATTGATTGTGCCGACGCTATCGCGAGCAGGCTCGCTCCCACAGGTTTACTGCCCGGAGGCAGGCATGGCCGGAATCGGCTCGGAGGGCGGCGGGATGTCCGTCGGATTGGCCGGTGGCGTGATGGTTTCCGTGGCGGGCGCAGGCTCGGTAACCGGTGCCGGGGTAATCGGCGCCGCTTCCGCTGGCGGCGCTACCGGCTCGGAACTGGCCGGGGTCGCTTCTGCAGGCGCTGGCGCAGGTGCTGCAGCGGGCTCGGCGGCCGGTGCTGGGGCCGGGGTCGGTTCAGCCGCGGGGGCTGGAACCAGCGGAGCCGGTGCCGCTTTGGCTTCCGGCACACCCAGGTCGGTCTTCGGTTTTTCGGTGATGTGCGCGGCCTTCTTCGCTTCGGCCGGCAGGAACAGCTCGACCAGCGTGAAGAAGCGCTCGTAGAACTTCTGCGACGACACGGTTTCACTGGCGACCTTGACCATCGAATCGTCAGACGAGCCGATCGGCATCGAAACCGAGCCCAACACGCCGACACCGAGGCTGGCCGAGTTGTTGGTCTTCTTCAGCGCGTAGCGGTCCTGCAGGGCATTGGCGAACACGGTGGCGTGATGGCCGGCGCTGCCATCATCGGCGCATACCACGTTGAAGCTGATCTCCAGGTGGGTTTCGCCGGTCTGCTGGAAGCTCTTGTGTCCGCTGACCAGTTTCGGGTCATTGCTGGTAATGATGTAGCCCTGGCTGAGCAACGCTCGGCGGGCCGCTTCGCAACTGGCGGTGTCGGTCACCGGGTAATTGCGCGAAAAGGTGCCGGAGTCGTCGAAATTCTCATGCTCGTAGATGGGCTTGTCCTTGGAGCAGCCGGCAGCGGCGGTCAGCAACAACGCCAACCCGATGAAACGCACGGGAATAGAATTCAACATTAAACATCCTGAGGGAAAACGGTCCGGGGCGTATTGTGCAACAGATCGCTGCCCCGCGGCGTATGGATTAGTGTCTTAAAACAGTTACAACTCTATCGACCTTCAGTGGCAGGAAAAAGTCGCGCCGATAAATGATCGATGAACACCCGCAACTTGGCGGTTGCATGCCGGCTCGACGGCCACAGCACCCAGAACTGTCCGACGTGCTCCAGATGCTCATCCAGCACGCGCTGCAGGCGACCCTGCTGCTGCGCCTCGAAGATCATGAAGTCCGGCAGACAAGCGATGCCCATGCCCGCCAGCGCTGCATGCCGCACGGCTTCGATCGACGTACTGACCAGGCGTGTCGGCAAGGTCGGCTCGGGAGCGCCCTCCTCGCGTTTGAACGGCCAGGACTCCAGTTTGCCGGTGGCGTGAAACGTATGGCGCAGGCAGGCGTGCTCCGCCAGATCGGCCGGGGTCAGCGGCTCGCCGCACTCGCGCAGATACGCGGGGCTGGCCACCAACACCATGTGAAACTCGCCCAACGGTCGTGCCATGAGTCGCGAGTCTCGCGGTTTACCCGTTCGGATCACCGCATCGAAGCCCTCCTCAACGACGTCGACCATGCGATCAGTCAGGTCCAGATCCAGTTCGATCTGCGGGTACAGCGCCATGAATTCGTTCATGACCGGCATCACCAGGTCATGCACCTGCGGCAGGCTGACCCGCAATTTGCCGTGAGGCGCCGCTGCGGCATCGCACAGTTCAAATTCCGCCGCCTCCACTTCGGCGAGGATCTTGCGGCAACGTTCAAGAAACAGCGCGCCTTCACTGGTCAGCGTGATGCTGCGAGTGGTGCGGTGAAACAACCGCACATTGAGTCGTGCCTCCAGTCGGGCAATGCTTTTGCCGACCGCCGACGAAGACACGCCCTGCAAGCGGCCGGCCTCGGTAAAGCTGCGGGTTTCCGCCACCTGCACAAACACTGAAATACTGCCCAGGCTGTCCATTCATCCCTCCCTGATTCACGACATTCTTGTCCGAGATGTTCGGAACCCTAACCTGTTTTTCCCGAATGTGCAGCGCCCTACCCTATGGCCTTCGTCTTTCTCGGCAAAAGGGATGCTGGTTCATGAACGATGCGCAACTCACCTCTACACCGCTGACCAATAGCGTCCAGCACGATGAACGACTACCGCTGGGCGCACTGCTAGCGCTGGCCACCGCCGGCTTCATCACCGTGCTGACCGAGGCGATGCCCGCCGGCCTGCTGCCGCAGATGAGCGCGGGGCTTGATGTCTCTCAGGCACTGATCGGGCAACTGGTCACGCTGTACGCCATCGGTTCGATGCTGGCGGCGATTCCCCTCACCATCGCCACCCGAGGCTGGCGTCGACGTCCGCTGTTGCTGGCGGCCATTGGTGGGTTTGCCATCGCCAACAGCATCACTGCACTGTCGGAACTGTACTGGCTGACCCTGATTGCACGCTTGATCGCAGGCGTGTTCGCCGGGCTGCTCTGGGCTCTGCTGGCCGGGTACGCGAGCCGGATGGTCGCACCTCATTTGCAGGGCCGGGCGATTACGGTGGCCATGCTCGGGGCGCCGCTTGCGCTGTCGCTGGGCATTCCGGCCGGGACGCTGCTGGGCACGGCGGTCGGCTGGCGTCTGAGCTTTGCGATCATGACCGGGCTGACGTTGCTGCTGGTGATCTGGGTGCGCTGGCAAGTGCCGGATTTCGCCGGTGAACGCGCCGGAAAACGTCTGCCACTGCGTCAGGTGTTTATCTTGCCGGGCGTGCGATCGGTGTTGTTTGTAACTTTGACCTACGTCGTCGCGCACAACCTTCTGTACACCTACATCGCGCCATTTCTTGAACCGTCGGGACTTGGCGGAGAAATCGACCGGGTGTTGCTGGTATTCGGTCTGGCGTCGGTACTGAGCCTGTGGATCGTCGGCAGCCTGATTGATCGCTGGCTGCGTCAATTGGTTCTGGTCAGTGCCACGCTGTTCCTGCTGTCGGCGATTGCACTGGGTCTTTGGCGCGAATGGCCGGGCGTGGTCTACACCGCCATCGCCGTCTGGGGGCTGGCATTCGGCGCGATGCCCTCGCTGTTGCAGACGGCCCTGGCGAAAACCGCCAGGGAGGCTGCCGACACCGCGCAATCGATGCTGGTGACCCTGTGGAATGTCGGAATTGCCGGCGGCGGGCTTGCGGGAGGCCTGCTGCTGAACAACCTGGGCGTCGGGAGTTACCCGTGGATTGTCGCGGGCCTATTGCTGTTGACCCTGTATGCGACCGTCAATGCCCGGAGCCATGGCTTCCCGAACGCCGGATAGCGCGCATAAAAAAGCCCCGGATTTTCATCCGGGGCTCGGGTCTTGCGGCTCAGCCAGGCATCAGAAACGCTTGATGTCGGCTTCGGCTTCGAGCTGCTTGCGGTACGCCGCGAAGTCTTGCTGGCCCACACGCGAGGCGAGGAAGCGACGGTACTGCGCTTTCTCTTCATCGGTCGGAGCCGCTGCTTCGTTCACGCCGTTAAGGCGCACGATGGTCAGGCTACCGTCCGCCAGCGTCACGCTGGTGAAGGTCGGCTTGTCCTTGGCGGCCGGTTTCGGCATGCGGAACAACGCTTGCAGCACCGCTGGATCAACGCCTTCCTGAGCGCGGTTCGCCGCTTCAGTGACTTTCCAGCTCTGACCGTCCACCGCTTTGTCCAGCGGGGTCTTGCCATCACGCAGACTGGCGATCAGTTGCTCCGCCTTGGTCTTGGCAGCCGCGCTGGCATGCTCTTTGGTCAACTGGGTGCGAATGGCGGTGGCCACGCTTTCCAGCGGCAATTGAGTCGGCTTGAGGTGCTCCTTGGCGCGCAGCACGATCACGGTTTCCGGATCCAGCTCGATGGCGGTGCTGTTGGCCCCCTCTTCCAGCACTTCGGTGCTGAACGCGGCCGTCACAACGGCACGGTTGGCTGCAACGCCTTCGCCACCTTCACGGCCGAACGGCTTGGAAGTGTGCACGGTCAGTTTCAGATCCTGCGCCGGCTGGGCCAGGTCGGATGCTTCGAACGAAGAGTCTTCCAGTTGCTTGGTCGCCTCGACGAAACGCTGCTCGACCTGCTGGGTTTTCAGCTCGCGGGTCAGCTTGTCCTTCAGGCTGGCCAGAGTCGGTACTTCAGGCGCCTCGACACCCAGCAGCTTGATCAGGTGGAAACCGAAGTCGGTGCGAACCGGCTCGGAAACCTGATCCTTGTTCAGCGAATACAGGGCTTTCTCAAAGGCTGGATCGTAAACGCCAGGACCGGCATAACCGAGGTCACCGCCATTGTTGGCCGAACCCGGATCCTGCGAGAACTCCTTGGCCAGCGCTTCGAACTTCTCACCCTTGGCCAGACGCGCCTGGACTTCTTCGATCTTCGCCTTGGCCTGAGCTTCGGTAGTCTTGTCGTTGACTTCGATCAGAATGTGCGCCGCACGACGCTGTTCCGACAGGTTGGCGATCTCTTTCTGATACGCCGCCTGCAGGTCTTCGTCCTTGACGGCGACCTGATCGAAGAACGAAGCCTTCTTCAACTCCAGGTAATCGATGACCACTTGATCCGGGGTCATGAACTCCTTGGCGTGCTCGTCGTAGTAAGCCTTGACCTCGTCATCGGTCAGCTTCACGGTCGAAGGGTCAGCCTTGATGCTCAGCGTGGCGAAGTCGCGGGTCTGTTTTTCCAGACGGGCGAAGGCCAGCACCTGAGCGTCGGTCACGAAACCGCTGCCCGCCACACCGGCGCGCAGTTGGCCGATGAGCATCTCCTGAGCCAGCATCTGGCGGAACTGCATGCGGCTGTAGCCCAGTTGACGGATCACCTGATCGAAACGGTCGGAGCTGAACTTGCCGTCGACCTGAAATTCAGGCGTCTGCAGGATCACTTGGTCCAGGGCCGCTTCGGAGAAAGCGAATTTCGATTGTTCTGCGCCTTGCAGCAGCAGTTTGCGATCGATCAGACCCTTGAGGGCCGATTCGCGCAGCATTTTTTCGTCCAGCAAGGAAGCGTCGAAGTCCTTGCCCAGTTGTTGCATCAGCTGACGGCGTTGCATATCCACCGCCTGGCTCAGCTCGTTCTGGCTGATTTCTTCGCCGTTGACTTTGGCCGCCTCATTCTTGTGAGTCGTGGCCTGGAAAATGGCGTCGAAACCGGTCAGAGCCATCAGTGCAACGATGACCCCGATAATGGTCTTGGCAATCCAGCCTTGTGAATTGTCCCTGATATTCTGCAGCATGCGTCCCCCAGAAACGGTTGAACTTCAAAATTAGGCAACCGTGGAGCGTGGGTAGAATCCGGATAGAAGAAAGGCGCATCCGAGGATGCGCCTTCTCGTAACTGGCGGAGCGGACAGGGCTCGAACCCTCGATCCCGGTGTGACAGGCAGCTATTCCAACCGCCTGCTCTACCGCTCCGCTGCCAAGTCAGGCATGACCCCGACCCGGATGGGTAAAAACCTGAATCAAACTTAGTTGACGGCTTCTTTCAGGGCTTTACCGGCTTTGAAACCTGGTTTTTTGGCTGCCGCGATTTCCAGAGTCTTGCCGGTCTGTGGGTTACGACCGATGCGAGCTGGACGATCAGTCACGGAGAAAGTACCGAAACCAACCAGAACAACGGAGTCGCCAGCCTTGAGAGCGCCAGTGACGGATTCGATTACAGCGTCCAGCGCACGGCCAGCAGCAGCTTTCGGGATATCAGCGGATGCAGCGATAGCATCAATCAGTTCCGACTTGTTCACTCTAAGTCCCCTTATATCTATTTGAGTATGATTCTAAGTTTTTTGGTGAAAGCAAAAACGAGTGCTGAATGGCCTACAGACACTTAAGAGCCGCTTTATAACAAGGGCTCTAAAAAGCTGTCAAGGAAGCCCCCCAGGCAAAAGCGTATTAATGCGTGCTAATTCTTTCCTTAGAGTCAGACTCACGTTTTTCGTCCTTGGCAACTATCTCCGGAGCCACATCCGGCAAGGGCTCCGGCGCGTATTGCAGCGCAATTTGCAGGACCTCGTCAATCCATTTAACCGGTTTGATCTGCAGATCCTGCTTGATATTGTCAGGAATCTCCTTCAGATCGCGCACGTTCTCTTCCGGAATAATCACTGTCTTGATTCCGCCACGGTGAGCGGCCAGCAGTTTTTCCTTCAGACCGCCAATGGCGAGAACTTGACCACGCAGGGTGATCTCGCCGGTCATGGCGACATCGGCGCGCACAGGAATACCCGTCAAAGCCGACACCAGTGCGGTACACATGCCTACACCAGCGCTCGGGCCGTCTTTCGGCGTAGCACCTTCCGGCATGTGGATGTGCGTGTCGCGCTTCTCGTGGAAGTCCAGGGGGATACCCAGGCTCTTGGCACGGCTGCGCACCACAGTCAGGGCCGCAGTGATCGATTCGACCATTACGTCACCCAGCGAACCGGTCTTGATCAGTTGACCTTTGCCCGGCACCACAGCGGCTTCGATGGTCAGCAATTCGCCGCCCACCTGAGTCCAGGCCAAGCCGGTGACTTGTCCGATCTGATCCTGCTGCTCGGCCAGACCGTAGCGGAACTTGCGAACGCCGAGGAAATGCTCCAGCAGATCAGCTGTCACTTTTACCGAGAAGCGCTTTTCCAGCGCGTGCTCTTTGACCGCCTTGCGGCAGACTTTGGCAATCTGCCGCTCGAGGCCACGCACACCGGCTTCGCGGGTGTAGTAACGGATGATGTCGCGGATCGCTTCTTCGTCGAATTCCAGCTCGCCCTTCTTCAGGCCGTTGGCTGCAACCTGCTTGGGCGACAGGTACTTGACCGCGATGTTGATCTTCTCGTCCTCGGTGTAGCCCGGCAGACGGATGACTTCCATCCGGTCCAGCAGCGCCGGTGGAATGTTCATCGAGTTCGAGGTGCACAGGAACATCACATCCGAGAGGTCGTAATCGACTTCCAGATAGTGGTCGTTGAAGTTGTGGTTCTGCTCAGGATCGAGCACTTCCAGCAACGCCGACGCCGGGTCACCACGCATGTCGCTGCCCATTTTGTCGATTTCATCGAGCAGGAACAGCGGGTTGCGGACACCCACTTTTGTCATCTTTTGAATCAATCTTCCTGGCATCGAACCGATGTAGGTCCGACGATGACCACGGATTTCCGCTTCGTCACGCACGCCACCGAGGGCCATGCGCACGAATTTGCGGTTGGTGGCATGGGCGATCGACTCGGCCAGCGAGGTTTTACCCACGCCCGGAGGACCGACCAGGCACAACACCGGGCCACGGATTTTCTTCACGCGCTTCTGCACGGCGAGGTATTCAAGGATGCGTTCCTTGACCTCTTCGAGGCCGTAGTGATCGGCGTCGAGAATGTCTTCGGCACGGGCCAGGTCCAGACGTACCTTGCTCTGGGCCTTCCACGGCACTTGAACCAGCCAGTCGATGTACGAGCGCACCACAGTGGCTTCAGCGGACATCGGCGACATTTGCTTGAGCTTGTTCAGCTCGGCAGTGGCCTTGGCCAGCGCGTCTTTCGGCAGACCGGCAGCGTCGATGCGCTTCTTCAGGTCTTCGATTTCGTTGTGGCCTTCGTCGCTGTCGCCGAGTTCTTTCTGAATGGCCTTCATCTGCTCGTTCAGGTAGTACTCGCGCTGACTGCGCTCCATTTGCTTTTTGACGCGGCCACGAATGCGTTTTTCGACTTGCAGCAGGTCGATCTCGGCGTCCAGCAAGGCCAGAACGTGCTCGACGCGGGCCGACAAATCGATGATTTCGAGGATTTCCTGCTTCTGCTCGATCTTCAGCGCCATGTGCGCGGCCATGGTGTCTACCAGGCGGCCAGGCTCGTCGATGCTGTTGAGCGACGACAGGACTTCAGCCGGGACTTTCTTGCCCAACTGCACATATTGTTCGAACTGCGACAACAGGCTGCGCACAAACACTTCGGATTCGCGCTCGGCGGCGTCGACCTCGTCGATCAGCGAGACTTCGGCACGGCAGTGGCCATCGACTTCGCTGAAGCGCTCGACAGCGCCACGCTGTTCGCCTTCGACCAGAACCTTGACGGTGCCGTCCGGCAGTTTCAGCAGCTGCAGAACGGTGGCGATAGTACCTACGCGATAGAGAGCTTCTTCACCGGGATCATCGTCAGCCGGGTTTCTCTGGGCCAGCAGCAGGATCTGCTTGTCGCCCGTCATCGCGGCCTCGAGGGCTTCGATGGATTTCTCGCGCCCCACGAACAGCGGGATAACCATGTGCGGATACACAACGACATCACGCAATGGCAGGAGAGGCAATTCGATGGTGGTCTTCATGATTTCGCCTCTACGGCGGCCATATGGCCGTAATCAGATGGAATTAAGCTTGAAACCAAGATGGGGGTTGCCTTGAAAAAAAACAAGCGCAAAGCGGATGTAAAAAACGACATAAAAAAAAAGAGGCCCGAAGGCCCCTTCCTTGTTCCGGCAGGCCGGGCGCTTACGCGTCCGGTGCAGCCTTGGCAGCCGGCTCACTGTTTTCGTAGACATACAGTGGCTTGGACGTGCCTTCGATCACGCTTTCATCGATCACGACTTTGCTCACCTCGGACTGCGAGGGGATTTCATACATCGTGTCGAGCAGCACACCTTCGAGAATCGAACGCAGGCCACGGGCACCGGTTTTACGCTCCAGGGCACGCTTGGCGACCGATTTCAGCGCGTCGGAACGGAATTCCAGATCCACGCCTTCCATCTCGAACAGCTTGGCATACTGTTTGGTCAGGGCATTTTTCGGCTCGGTGAGAATCTGCATCAAAGCAGCCTCATCCAGCTCGTCCAGCGTCGCCAGGACCGGCAGACGACCGACGAATTCCGGGATCAGACCGAACTTGACCAGATCGTCAGGCTCGACTTCACGCAGGGATTCACCGACTTTCTTGCCTTCTTCCTTGCTGCGCACTTCTGCGTTGAAACCGATGCCACCCTTGGTGGAACGGTTCTGAATGACCTTCTCCAGACCGGAGAATGCGCCACCGCAGATGAACAGGATGTTACGGGTATCAACCTGAAGGAATTCCTGCTGCGGATGCTTGCGGCCACCTTGTGGTGGTACGGAAGCGACCGTGCCTTCGATCAGCTTGAGCAAGGCCTGCTGCACGCCTTCACCGGAAACGTCCCGGGTGATCGACGGGTTGTCGGACTTGCGCGAAATCTTGTCGATTTCGTCGATGTAGACAATACCCATCTGGGCTTTCTCTACGTCGTAATCACACTTCTGCAGCAGCTTCTGAATGATGTTCTCGACGTCTTCACCCACGTAACCCGCCTCGGTGAGGGTGGTTGCGTCGGCGATGGTGAACGGAACGTTCAGCAAGCGGGCCAGGGTTTCGGCCAGCAGGGTTTTACCGGAGCCTGTCGGGCCGATCAGCAGGATGTTGCTCTTGCCGAGTTCGACGTCGTCAGCCTTTTTGTCACGCTGGTTCAGACGCTTGTAGTGGTTGTACACCGCTACTGCCAGAACCTTCTTGGCACGCTCCTGACCAATGACATATTGATCAAGGATGCCGCTGATTTCTTTAGGCGAAGGCAATTTATGCGCGCTGCTTTCGGCCTGTGCTTCCTGCACCTCCTCGCGGATGATGTCATTGCACAGGTCGACGCACTCGTCGCAGATAAAGACCGAGGGGCCGGCAATCAATTTGCGTACTTCATGCTGGCTTTTGCCACAGAAGGAGCAATAGAGCAGCTTGCCGTTGTCCTCGCCGTTGCGGGTGTCAGTCATTCGTTCGATCCAAATCCGATAGGCTTGCAACACAAGATGAAGGCTATTGCGGGCTTTTTCAAGCCCGCCGCTGATCAGACGCGCCGACCAAGCCTATTTTGAGCTGCTTATTTTTAAGCTGGGCGCTGGTTGATCACTTCGTCGATCAGACCATATTCCTTCGCAGCTTCTGCACTCATGAAGTTGTCGCGGTTGGTGTCGCGCTCGATTTCTTCAAGCGTACGGCCGCTGTGCTTGGCCATCAGCGTGTTCAGACGCTCGCGGATGAAGAGGATTTCCTTGGCATGGATTTCGATGTCCGATGCCTGGCCCTGGAAACCGCCCAGTGGCTGGTGAATCATCACGCGCGAGTTCGGCAGGCAGAAACGCTTGCCAGGTGCACCGGCCGTCAGCAGGAATGCGCCCATGCTGCACGCCTGACCGATACAGGTAGTCGATACGTTTGGCTTGATGAACTGCATGGTGTCGTAGATCGACATGCCCGCTGTCACCGAACCGCCCGGGGAGTTGATATAAAGATGGATGTCCTTGTCCGGGTTTTCCGCTTCAAGGAACAGCAATTGCGCGCAAATCAGGTTGGCCATGTAGTCCTCTACCGGCCCCACCAGAAAGATTACTCGTTCCTTGAGAAGACGCGAGTAGATGTCATAAGCGCGCTCGCCACGAGCAGATTGCTCGACAACCATCGGGACCAGGCCGCCGGCGGCCTGAATATCAGAGTTCTGCTGAATATAGGAATTACGGAACATG
Source organism: Pseudomonas sp. B40(2017) (assembly GCF_002112855.1). NCBI lineage: Bacteria > Pseudomonadati > Pseudomonadota > Gammaproteobacteria > Pseudomonadales > Pseudomonadaceae > Pseudomonas > Pseudomonas sp. B40(2017). The sequence goes on along the minus strand of NZ_NEIT01000007.1, from coordinate 121,394 downwards.
CTCTGCAGTCACTCCCAAATAGTCATGTCTTGAATACGCATAAGCCAGCTCGAAGGCTGGCTTATGGTGTGTGCTTCTAACGCAAAAACAATCAGTCGGCTTTTGGAGCTTCTACCGGCTTGACCGCTTCTTCGTAAGAGACCGATTTGTCGGTCACGCTAGCTTTCTGCAGAACAGTATCCACAACTTGTTCTTCCAGCACAACCGAACGAACTTCGTTCAGTTGCTGGTCGTTCTTGTAGTACCAGGACACGACCTGCTCAGGCTCCTGGTAAGCCGAAGCCATTTCCTGAATCATTTCGCGAACGCGGGCTTCGTCTGGCTTCAGGTCGAACTGCTTGACCACTTCGGCCACGATCAGACCCAGGACAACGCGACGCTTGGCTTGTTCTTCGAACAGCTCGGCCGGCAGTTGGTCTGGCTTGATGTTGCCGCCGAACTGCTGAACAGCCTGCACGCGCAGACGGTCAACTTCGTTGGACAGCAGAGCCTTAGGCACTTCGATCGGGTTGGTGGCCAGCAGACCGTCCATTACCTGATTCTTGACCTTGGATTTGATCGCCTGACGCAGTTCACGCTCCATGTTCTTGCGAACTTCGGTGCGGAAACCGTCGATGCCGCTTTCCTTGATGCCGAATTGAGCGAAGAACTCTTCGTTCAGCTCTGGCAGCTTTGGCTCGGAAACGGTGTTTACAGTCACAGTGAACTCGGCGGTTTTGCCAGCCAGGTCCAGGTTCTGATAGTCCTCTGGGAAGGTCAGGTTCAGAACGCGCTCTTCGCCGGCTTTAGCGCCGACCAGGCCTTCTTCGAAGCCAGGGATCATGCGGCCGGAACCCAGTACCAGCTGAGTGCCCTTGGCGGAACCGCCAGCGAACACTTCGCCGTCAACCTTGCCAACGAAATCGATGTTCAGCTGGTCTTCGTTCTGGGCAGCACGATCGGCCACTTCGAAACGGGTGTTCTGCTTGCGCAGGATGTCCAGCATCTTGTCCAGATCGGCGTCAGCCACGTCAGCGCTCAGACGCTCAACGGTGATGCCTTCGAAGCCGGCAACGGTGAACTCAGGGAACACTTCGAATACGGCTACGTATTCCAGGTCCTTGCCAGCTTCGAGCGATTTTGGCTCGATCGATGGCGAACCGGCCGGGTTCAGCTTCTGCTCAACCACAGCTTCGTAGAAGGAGGACTGGATCACGTCGCCGATCGCTTCCTGGCGCGCATCAGCACCGAAACGGCGCTTGATTTCGCTCATTGGCACTTTGCCTGGACGGAAGCCAGCAATCTTGGCCTTTTGGGCAGTCTGCTGCAGACGCTTGTTGACCTGAGTCTCGATGCGCTCAGCCGGCACGGTGATGCTCATGCGGCGCTCAAGAGCAGAAGTATTTTCAACAGAAACTTGCATGGATATTCCTCGTTGCACAGACGTTAGCCGGCCGTTTCCGACCCAAGAATCAAGGGCAAGCATTCTAGTAGGTCAAACTCAAGAAGTCACCCTACTGAAAACGGGTAAAAAAACAGCAGGCCATTTGAAGGCGGGGACAAGCGGTTGCGCCTCGCCTTGTTAGCAAATACAGCCAATTCAAGCCAGGGCTCTGCGCCAACCTCTTCTATATATAGAGGCGGTTGAATCATCTCCCTGACAGCCGACCTCGCAAGCAAGGCCGGCGGACAGCGCAGCATCATCGAACAACATTAATACGACGAAGCACCCTGCCCTGCGACCCGAAACCTGCAGCCGCCGAAATGCGAAACCGTAAAACAAAAAAGGCGCCAGACTGTTAAATCTGGCGCCTTTCGGAATATGGGGTGGACGATGGGGATCGAACCCACGACAACGGGAGTCACAATCCCGTGCTCTACCAACTGAGCTACGCCCACCATATTGCGTGCCAAAGAAGCCAAACAACTTCTTTGTAGAACTTCACCCGGCCAGTGGCATGAATGAAGCTTTGATTGGTGCGGATGAAGAGACTCGAACTCTTACGCCTCGCGGCGCTGGAACCTAAATCCAGTGTGTCTACCAATTCCACCACATCCGCAGATGAAGCTTTTAAAGCAAAGGCGCCAGACTGTTACATCTGGCGCCTTTCGAAATATGGGGTGGACGATGGGGATCGAACCCACGACAACGGGAGTCACAATCCCGTGCTCTACCAACTGAGCTACGCCCACCATATCGCGTTACTTGTGCCAATGCTGCCTAATGGCGCACCCGGCAGGACTCGAACCTGCGACCATCCGCTTAGAAGGCGGATGCTCTATCCAGCTGAGCTACGGGCGCCTTGTTAGCTGTACCCTTGGAGGACTACAAACTAAGTGCTTTCCAGCCTCGCAAAACGTTGATTTCGCTCGACCTTCTTAACCAGTGCTAGGCTGTGCCCGACAAGTGCGACGAATAGTATAGAGCGACCTGAAGGTCGTCAAATCCTTTTTGAAAAAAAATTCATTTAATTAAAGGGCTTAGGGGAATTTGCTGACCAAGCGCCTTTGCCCTCACCGTTTGACATGCGAGAATGCGTTCTCTTTTTTTCCCCTCTCGATGGTTAATCACGCGCAATGACTGCACAACTAATCGACGGCAAATCGATCGCCGCCAGCCTGCGCCAGCAGATCGCCCAACGGGTTGCCGAACGTCGCCAGCAAGGTCTGCGCACGCCAGGCCTCGCGGTGATCCTGGTCGGCAGCGATCCTGCCTCTCAGGTTTATGTCTCGCACAAGCGTAAAGACTGTGAAGAGGTCGGCTTCCTCTCTCAAGCGTACGACCTGCCTTCCGAAACCACTCAAGAAGCGCTGACCGATCTGATCGATCGACTGAACGACGACCCGGCAATCGACGGCGTTCTGCTTCAACTTCCTCTGCCAGAGCACCTGGACGCCTCCAAATTGCTGGAACGCATCCGCCCGGACAAGGACGTCGACGGTTTCCATCCTTATAACGTCGGTCGTCTGGCCCAGCGTATTCCGCTGCTGCGCCCCTGCACCCCGAAGGGCATCATGACCCTGCTGGAAAGCACCGGTGCCGATCTGTACGGGATGGACGCGGTGGTTGTTGGCGCATCCAACATCGTCGGTCGTCCGATGGCGATGGAGCTGCTGCTGGCCGGTTGCACCGTAACCGTTACCCACCGCTTCACCAAGGATCTGGCCGGACACGTCGGCCGCGCAGACCTGGTGGTCGTGGCCGCCGGCAAGCCGGGCCTGGTCAAGGGCGAGTGGATCAAGGAAGGCGCGATCGTGATCGACGTCGGCATCAACCGCCAGGAAGACGGCAAACTGGTGGGTGATGTGGTCTACGAGACCGCCCTGCCCCGCGCCGGCTGGATCACTCCGGTACCCGGCGGCGTCGGCCCGATGACCCGCGCCTGCCTGCTGGAAAACACCCTCTACGCGGCAGAAACCCTGCACGCCTGAGTCGCGTTTTCCGCGCTCCGAGAACCCCGCCTTGTGCGGGGTTTTTCATGCCCTCGAAAAAACCTTTACCGTTCGCCGGAAACCCCTATTTTTACAGGGCTTTTCACGACTTTTTCATGCCTTGCGGACAACCATCGACAGTTCTTCAACCATACTCCTACAATGCGTCGTTTTTACGACACAGGCCGTTACAAAGAACGGCATTTCCAACCTTCATGAGTTCGCCCGCGTGAATATTCGTCTGTCCATCCTGAGCCTGGTTTTTGCATTTTCAGGCACGCTCCTCACGCCAACGGTCAACGCCGCCGAAACCACCGCCGCCCCTCGAGACGCTTCGCAATTGAAGATTGCCTCCGGCAGCGCCCTGCTGATGGATCTGCAGACCAACAAAGTCATTTATTCCAGCAACCCGGACGTGGTGGTGCCCATCGCTTCCGTGAGCAAATTGATGACCGGTTTGGTAGTGGTCGAAGCGCACCAGAACATGGACGAATGGATTGACGTCGACATCAGCCACACGCCGGAAATGAAAGGCGTGTTTTCCCGCGTCAAGCTGCGCAGCGAACTGCCCCGCCGGGAGATGCTGCTGATTGCCCTGATGTCCTCGGAAAACCGCGCCGCCGCCAGCCTGGCTCACCACTACCCGGGCGGTTACGCGGCATTCATCGCAGCGATGAACGCCAAGGCCAAGGCGCTGGGCATGACCAGCACACATTTTGTGGAGCCCACCGGCCTGTCCGAGCGCAACGTCTCCACCGCCCGCGACCTGAGCAAGTTGCTGGTGGCTGCGCACAAACAGCCGCTGCTCATCGAACTGACCACCACCAAGGAAAAGACCGTTTCGTTCCGCAAACCCAATTACACCCTGGGTTTCCGTAACACCGATCACCTGGTCAACAAGGCCGACTGGGATATCCGCATCACCAAGACCGGTTTCACCAACCCTGCCGGTCACTGTCTGGTGTTGGTGACCCGCATGGCCAACCGCCCGGTCGCCCTGGTGATTCTCGACGCGTTCGGCAAATACACCCACTTCGCCGATGCCAGCCGCATCCGCAGTTGGGTGGAAACCGGCAAGAGCGCTAACGTTCCCGCCGTGGCTCAGCAATACAAGGCCGACAAGAATCTCAAGAGTCGCCAGAGCGGCGTGATCGAAGCGTCCAAGTAATCCGTCCCCCCATGAAAAAGCCCCGAATCGTCGGGGCTTTTTCATTTATGCACTCAGTCGTTGGGCAACGGCATCTTGTCGTCAGCGGGAATGCCGTCACCAGCGCTCGGGTCGCGGGAATGCTCCGGCGTCACCACCGCCGGACGCGCCAGCGGATCGCGCAGAGGGCTCTCAGGATCCAGCACCGGATCAACTTCCGGCTCAGGCGTGGTGGGCACACTGTCAGGCTTGTGGTCGTCGAAACTCGAATCGGTACTCATACGCACCTCGCTTCAAGGCTTGAGATCAGCCAAGGGATCGTAAGGCTTGGCCGGACGCTTGGGATCATCGTCCGGCTGCACATCCTTCGGCGCCTTCGCCGGGCCAATGGGATCGACTTGCGGATCGTCCAGATCAGGCGAGTCCGGATCGAAGCCCAGGTCGTCGCCGCTGCCATGCTCGGAAGAATGCGGCCCGCTGGGTGAAGTTGGAATTGCCATGTTCGCCTCCTGATACTGGCCCGTAAAACACGGGACGCTACAGTTCAGAAGCGCATCCTCCGCCAGGGTGCCCGACAGGCGACGAACGGAACCTCAATGCGCCGCCAGCGCCTTCCTCGCCTGCGCCGCTTCCCGCTCCTGCCCGGCTTGCGCCAGTGCGTCGGCAGCCTTGAGCCAGCGCTGTTGATCGACCGCCGCCGGAATCTGCGTCGGCTTCTGGATCAACACTGCCCAGCCGCCGGATTTTTCCAGGGCCGACTCGAACGAGCTGAAGCTCATCAATTCACGGCGATTCATCCCGGCGCGCAGCAGCACCTTCTGCTTCAAGCGATCGTAGCCGGACAGGATCGCGTAACGCGGCTCCGCCCAAAACGCCGAACCCTCGCTGAAACGCACCATCACCGGATACCCGGCCGCCACCTGAGTCAGCAGCGCCGGCAGGTTGCTGTCCAGCGGATACACGACCATGCCGTATTCACGGGCAAGGTTCTGCAGATTCTGTTGCAACTTGTCCTCGGCGCCCGGCAAATGCAGCGGTTTTTCCAGCAAACCCGGGGTGATCACGATGCCCTGCTGCGACAGCAGGCTGGCCAGCACTTGCGGCCCGCTTTGATAGGCCTCACCGCGATAGAACGTACCACTAAGCTCGACCCGCTCCGGCAGGCGCTTGACCTCCGGCGCCACACTGCCCGCACACCCCACCAATGCTGTCACGCAACCGGCCACCAGCAGCGCCGCGCGAATCCGGGAAAATAGCTGCACCATCGTCACTCTCTTGATCAGTTACCGGTCATCGTGTTCCGGCTTGGTCGAGGATCATAGGACGGCGCCACGCTGCGGTATAGCCCAAAGCGGCAGATGCGTCGGCTGCATAGAGCGAACTGATTGGTCACCACCGACCTTCGGTCAATAGCTTGAAACACACCAGCGACTAGACTGTCATTCAGACAAGAGCCAAAGAAAGCGCGCCCGACGCAGGGCAAAGAGGAGGCACAGATGAGCCTGACCATGACCATCGTAATGCTGATTGCCGGCTGGCTGGCCGTTGCCGCCGCCATGCTGTGGGGCGTGTTGCGGATTTCCCGCCGCCATCACCACCCGGTTCAACCTGCACCGAACAGGAAGATCGATAAACACGACGCCCGTCACGCCACCGCGCACTGATTTTCCGTAACCGACTCCAACAAAAAGGCCGCCTGGACTCTCGCAAGTTCAGGCGGCCTTTGGTTTTCCAGCGATTACGCTTCGGCAGTCAGTTTCTTCTGCTTGGCGCGGCGCGACATCATGTTCAGCACTTCAATCGCAGCCGAGAACGCCATGGCGGCATACACATAACCTTTCGGTACGTGGGCGCCAAAGCCTTCGGCGATCAGCGTCATGCCGATCATGATCAGGAAGCCCAGAGCCAGCATGACCACCGTCGGGTTGTCGTTGATGAACTTGGCCAGCGGATCAGCCGCAAACAGCATCACCAGCACCGAGACCACAACCGCAATCACCATGATCGGCAAGTGTTCGGTCATGCCGACAGCGGTAATGATGCTGTCGATCGAGAACACCATGTCCAGCATCAGGATCTGCCCGATGGCGGCGGCGAAGCCCAGGGTCACCTTCGACGTCGCGGTCTTCGGATCTTCCGGTGCCGGGTCCATGCTGTGATGGATCTCTGTCGTCGCCTTCCACAACAGGAACAGGCCGCCGGCGATCAGGATCATGTCCTTCCAGGAGAACGCGTGGCCGAGGATCTCGATGACCGGCGCGGTCAGCTGAACGATGAACGCGATGGTGCTCAACAGGGCCAGACGCATGATCAGCGCCATGCCGATCCCCAGACGACGAGCCTTCTGCCGGTACTGCTCGGGCAGTTTGTTGGTCAGGATCGAGATGAAGATCAGGTTATCGATGCCGAGCACGATTTCCATCACCACGAGTGTGGCCAAAGCAATCCATGCGGTCGGGCTGGAAGCGAGTTCTAACAGGTATTCCATGGGTCAGTCCTGACTCTGTGTAAGACGGTTTAGATTTCCTGGGAGGACGATTCGGATTTTTCTTCGTCGTCTTTCGGTTCTTTCTTGCTGATCAGATTGCCGGTGGCATCGCTGAGCGCCTCTTCGGCAGCTTTATGCGTGTCGTCGATGGCTTGTTTGGCCGCCTCGGCCGCCTGCCCCATCAGTTGCTGCGCGCTCTTTTCGGCCTGGTCGCAACCGGCCAGTACCAGTAAAGACGCGATCAATAACGCCGTAGTTTTTAGTTTCATGATGCTTCCCTCGATAGAACAGACAGCGCCGTACAGGCCGGCCGTCAATGGTTGGGCATTCTAGGGAGACAAACACTTCAGGAAAATTCGTATTTTTAGCGGCTATACTTCGATTTATACGAACTGTATTGGACGGACCGAACCCCATGCTCAATTACCGACAACTGCATTACTTCTGGGTGGTGGCCAAGACCGGCAGCATCGTGCGCGCCTGCGAGCAACTGAACCTGACGCCGCAGACCATCAGCGGGCAGATTTCCCTGCTCGAACAAACCTACGGTATCGAGTTGTTTCAACGGGTCGGCCGGCAACTGGAACTCACCGAAGCCGGGCGTCAAGCACTGCCCTACGCCGAACAGATGTTCCAGCTCGGCGGCGAACTGGAGCTGATGCTGCGCGCCCAGCCCAATGAGCAGCAGATCCTGTTCCGGGTTGGTGTGGCAGACGTGGTGCCCAAATCCATCGTCTATCGCCTGATCGCGCCGACCATGGAATTGAGCGAACCGCTGCGCATCACCTGCCGCGAAGACAAGCTCGAACGCCTGCTGGCAGACCTGGCAATCCAGCGCCTGGACTTGGTGATTTCCGACAGCCCGATGCCCTCGCACCTGGACATCAAGGGCTACAGCCAGAAGCTCGGGGAATGCGGGATCAGTTTCTTTGCCACCGCCGAACTGGCCGCGAAATACGGTCAGGATTTCCCCCGCAGCCTGCACGGTGCGCCGCTGTTGATCCCCGGCGCGGAAACCGTGGTGCGCAGCCGTCTACAGCGCTGGTTCGCCGAGCAGCAGATTCAGCCGAGGATTGTCGGGGAGTTCGATGACAGCGCCCTGATGCAGGCGTTCGGCCAGTCCGGCAGCGGGATTTTCATCGGCCCGAGCGTGATTGCCGATGAGGTGAAGCGCCAGTACGGCGTCGAGTTGATCGGCCAGACCGATGCGGTGAGCGAGTCGTTCTACGCGATCTCGGTGGAGCGCAAGGTCAAGCACCCCGGCATCAAAGCGATTACCGAAGGTGCCCGACGCGAGCTGTTTACAGCCTTTTAAGCCGGCGCGCAGACGTCGCGCGGCTTGAGCACCATCAGCACCATGGCGAGGAAAATCGACAGCAGGATGAACCCGGCGGCGGCGAAACCCACAAAGCCCAGACCAGCGCTGTCGATCACCCGACCACCAATGATCGCGCCCAGACCAATCCCGAGGTTGGCCCCGGCGATGTTCAGCGACGCGGCGAAGGCCGGCGCTTCAGGAGCCGCTTTCATCAAGCGCACGTGGCTGACCAGAAACAGCGCCGCCTGGGTCACGCCCCAGATGCCCATCGCCGCCGCCAGACCCAGCGACGAATTGATGTTCGGCACCAGCGCCACCATCCCCGGAATCATGAACGCGCAGAACATCACCGAAGCCATCAGCGGATGACGATCCACCGCACGACCGCCCAGCGAGTTGCCGATCAGGCCGACCGCGCCAAAGCCCATCAGGCACCAGCCGACCACGGTGCCATTGAAGCCGGCCAGCCTTTCGAGAATATCCGCCAGATAGGTGTAGGCGGTGAACATGCCGCTGAACACCAGGATCGACAGCAGCACATGACCCAGCATCAGCGGGCTGCGCAGGATCTTGAACTGCGAAGCGAAACTGACCTGATGCTGGTGCAGGCTGGTTTTCGGCAGATAGACAAACAGCAGCAACGCCTTGGCGAACGCGATCACCGCCAGAATGGCGAACGCGCTGCGCCAGCCGAACGCATCGGAAATCAACGTACCGACCGGAATTCCGAACACGGTGGCGCAGACAATGCCGAAGCCGATCTTGGCGATCGCGCGACCGGCGAAGTCCGGGCCGACGATATCCACCGCCGTTTCGCTGGCCAGCGCCCAGAACACCGGCAACCCCAACGCCGGGATCAACCGGGCAATGGCCATCACCCAGATGTTCGGCGCCAATGCCGCCACGGTATTGGCCAGGCCGAACATGATCAGGATGGTGATGAACAGCTTGCGTCGCTCGAAGCGGGCGAAATACGCGGTCAAGAAAGGACCGAACATGGCCACGGTAAAAGCGAACAGCGTCACCAGCAGCCCGGCTTGCGGGATGGTGACAGCAAGATCGCGGGCAATCGCCGGCAGCAGGCCGACGATGACGAACTCCGTGGTCAGCACCGTAAACCCGGCGGCAGACAACAGAAGGATGGGCAACAGCATGAGGAACTCCAGCAAAACGACGACACCAGCGTTGACCCGAGGGCCCGCTGGCAGAACTTGAAAATAAGGATGCGCAATCTTAACAGAGTGTTTCCCGAGTGACTTGCACAAACCTGTCTAAGTTGTAGATGGATCCGGTGGCAGATCGTCACAGGCCTGAAGGAATCGGACGACCCTGTGATAAAGTCCGCGCCCTGCAAAACGTACACCCTGTTCAACCACCCGTTTAACGGCGTGGCTGGCGCGTCAGTCCTTTCGGTTTGCGTCCGTGGCCTGCCCCCGATCAATCGCCCGGATCACGCAACCTTGCACCCTATAAAAAACAGAGATGCCGTTCATGACCGCTTCATCCCCTTCTCTATTGCAACGTCTTAAAAGCCTCAGCCTGGTCACCCAGATCCTGATCGGCCTGATTGCCGGCATCGCCCTGGCGCTGTTCGCGCCGGAAGCGGCCAAAGGCACGGCCTTCATCGGCAAAGTGTTCGTCTCGGCCCTGAAAGCCGTGGCGCCGATCCTGGTGTTCGTGCTGGTCATGGCCTCGATCGCCAACCACAAGCACGGCCAGGAAACCCACATCCGGCCGATTCTGTTTCTGTATCTGCTGGGCACCTTCGCCGCTGCCGTGGTCGCGGTGATTGCCAGCATGATGTTCCCGTCGCATCTGGTGCTGTCCACCGACAACATCGCCGTAAGCGCGCCGGGCGGCATCAGTGAAGTGCTGCAAAGCCTGTTGCTGAGCGTGGTCGACAACCCGGTGAGCGCACTGATGAACGCCAACTTCATCGGCATTCTGGCCTGGGCCATCGGCATGGGCGTGGCGATCCGGCACGCCGGCGACACCACCCGCGAAGTGGTCAGCGACCTGTCCAACGGCGTGACCCTGATCGTGCGCGTAGTGATCCGCTTCGCGCCGCTGGGGATTTTCGGTCTGGTAGCGTCGACCCTGGCCACCTCCGGGTTTGGCGCATTGATCGGTTATGCGCACCTGCTGGCGGTACTGCTCGGCTGCATGCTGTTCGTGGCGCTGGTGATGAACCCGCTGATCGTGTTCTGGAAGCTGCGCCGCAACCCGTACCCGCTGACGCTCCAGTGCCTGCGTGAAAGCGGCATCACTGCGTTTTTCACCCGCAGCTCGGCGGCGAACATTCCGGTCAATCTGGAACTGAGCAAGCGCCTGGGCCTGCATGAAGACACCTACTCGGTATCGATCCCGCTCGGCGCCACCATCAACATGGCCGGCGCGGCGATCACCATCACCGTGCTGACCCTCGCCGCCGTGCACACCTTGGGTATCGCCGTGGACATCCCGACCGCGATCCTGCTCAGCGTCGTCGCTGCAATCTGCGCCTGCGGTGCCTCGGGCGTGGCCGGTGGTTCGCTGCTGTTGATCCCGCTGGCGTGCAGCCTGTTCGGCATCCCGAGCGAAATCGCCATGCAGGTGGTGGCCGTCGGTTTCATCATCGGCGTGCTGCAGGATTCGGCCGAAACGGCGCTGAACTCCTCCACCGACGTGCTGTTCACCGCCGCCGCGTGCCTGGGCGAAGAGCAGAAAGCCCAGCGCCCGGCGTAAAAAACCAGCGCAACAAAAAGCCCGCCAAGGCGCAAACCTTGGCGGGCTTTTTGTTGCAGAACGTTTTAGAACGCGCCCATGTAATCGCGCTTGCCCACTTCCACCCCGTTGTGACGCAGCAGTGCGTAGGTGGTGGTGACGTGGAAGAAGAACTGCGGCAGACCGTAGCTCAGCAGATAAGCCTGGCCGCTGAAGCGCTTCTCTTTCGGGGTGCCCGGGCGAGTCACGATCTCGATGCCTTCCTTGCCATTGATTTGCTCTGGCTTGATCTCGCCGATGAAGGCCAGAACCTTGGCGATCAGCGCTTGCAGCTCGGCGAAGGTGGTTTCGGTGTCGTCATATTTCGGAATTTCGATTTCGGCCAGACGCGAGGAAACGCCTTTGGCGAAGTCCACGGCGATCTGCACCTGACGCACCAGCGGGAACATGTCCGGGTACAGACGCGCTTGCAGGAAGGCGTTCGGGTCGATGTTTTTCTCGGTGGCGTGGGCTTCAGCCTTCTTCAACACATCGCTCACGGCGTTGAGCATTTGTTGAAAAACCGGGACGGATGCGGCGTACAGGGAAATGGTCATGGCAGTCTCACGTGGTGGCTGGTTGAATCGTGGGGGCGATTATAGCCATGCTCGCATGGCGGCGCGGCTTGTCTTTTATCCAGCAAGGATTAGGCTAGGCGCCTTCGACTGCAGAGGGAACGCGCGATGACCACAGAATTTGAAACCCGCTCCGACGAACCACGGCTCAACGCCACGGAAATCCGCATTCTGGGCTCGTTGATCGAGAAACAGGCCACCAGCCCGGAAACCTACCCGTTGACCCTCAACGCACTGGTGCTGGCCTGCAACCAGAAAACCAGCCGGGAGCCAGTGATGAACCTGACTCAGGGCCAGGTCGGCCAGAGCCTGCGCGCCCTCGAAAGCCGCGGCTTCACCAAACTGGTGATGGGCAGCCGCGCCGACCGCTGGGAGCATAAGGTCGACAAGGCGCTGGAGCTGGTGCCGGCGCAATTGATCCTGACCGGGTTAATGTTCCTGCGCGGCCCGCAGACCGTCAACGAACTGCTGACCCGCAGCGGTCGCATGCATGAGTTCGAAGATGCCGAACAAGTGGTGCATCAGCTGGAACGCCTGATCGCCCGGGACTTGGCGGTGTTGATTCCACGTCAGGCCGGCCAGCGCGAAGATCGTTATACCCACGCGCTGGGCGATCCGGCGGACATCGAGGCGATTATCGCGGCGCGGCAGAACCAGAGTGATCGCGGCGCTGCCAGCGGCGTGTCAGTGGAGCGCATCGAAGAGCTGGAAGCGCGGATTGCGGCGCTCGAAGAGCGTCTGGCCCGTCTCGAAGAATAAGTGCACCGGGGACGGTGTTATTCGCCGTCCCAGTAATCCACCCCGTCCGCCTGCCGCGCCACCGCCACGAAGCCCGAGGCATTGCCTTCGGCATCGACGCTGAAGTTGTCCATCACCGCGTATTTGTTGGAATCCGGGTACTCGCAGATTTCCGGTTGCTGCTGGGTGCTGACCGCCAGATAGCGCAGTTCCGCAGCACTGGTGTTGATGATCTGATGCGCCACTTCCGGGCCGCCCGGCGGGCAGGCGATCACGTCGCCGGCGCGAATCGGGAAACGCTCGGCGCCCAGGCGCACCTCCCCTTCCCCGGCCACCACGTAGAACATTTCCTCATTCACCCGATGGCTGTGAAACGGACTGCCACGCATGCCTGGTGGCAACGCATACAAGCGGTAACCGAGTTTCTGCGCGCCCAGTTGCTGGCCGACCCGGGCCAGACGCTGCTGATAACGCCCGGCGGTTTCGCCTTCGGGCGACAGGGCTTCGGGGAGCGGTTCGAGTTCGACGTCATTCAGATTGAGAATGGGCGGATGCATGCAAACCTCGGCTTTTTTTTGTGATGGGCAAGTCTGTGCTTGCCGAGCCGGCAGTATAGGCAAACTGTTCGGATCAAAAACCATGTCGCGGCCTTCGCGAGCAAGCCCGCTCCCACAGGGGAAATGCATTTCAATGTGGGAGCGGGCTTGCTCGCGAAAAGGCCCGGTCAGGCACCGCACGACCCAAGCTCTTTAGCTGCGGGCAAACGCCACCGCCGCATCGAACTGCTCGACCGTCGGCCGCACGCCGGTGTACAGCACGAACTGCTCCAGCGCCTGGATCGCGATGACTTCCAGCCCGGTGATCACCTTTTTACCTTCGGCACGACCGCGCACGATCAGCGGGGTTTCCGAGGGGATCGCCACCACATCGAACACGATGTCGGCAGACTTGATCACATCCACCTCAAACGACAGTTGACCCGCTTCCGGGCCACCGTCCATGCCGACAGGGGTCACGTTGATCAGCATCTGCGGGCGCTCGTCGCCCAGTTCCGCCTGCCAGCGATACCCCAGGGAGTCCGCCAGCGCACGCCCGGCGCGCTCGTTGCGAGCGACGATCAAACCGTTTTTGTAACCGCCATCGCGCAAGGCACTGGCCACAGCCTTGGCCATGCCGCCGCTGCCGCGCAGGGCGAAAGTCGAGTCCTTCGGCACCGCGTGGGTTTCCAGCAACTGGGCGATGGCGATGTAATCGGTGTTGTAGGCCTTGAGATGGCCGTTGGTGTTGACGATGGTGTTGATCGACTGGATCGCCGCCGCCGAGGCGTCCAGTTCATCAACCAGCGCAATGCTCGCTTCCTTGAACGGCATCGACACGCCGCAACCGCGAATCCCCAGCGCGCGGATCCCGCCGACCGCACCGGGCAGGTCCTGGCTGCTGAACGCCTTATAGTAGAAATTCAGGCCCAGTTGTTCATACAAATGGTTATGAAAACGCAGACCGAAATTCCCGGGACGCCCAGACAGGGACATGCACAATTGGGTGTCTTTGTTGGGGTTCATCTGCATGGGAGGCTCCTTCGTATGCACTTTCGGATGGACGGGATTAGCCAGGCCATCGGGTTCTGAACGATCATAAGGCGGTCTGTTCCGGGCATCACAGTCGATGCCGCAAGCTCGGTAAACAAACCGGTACAGACCTTACACAAAATTTACCCAGCGGCCGTGCTGTTTTTCAAAATGTTGCTGTCTTAGAAGTATCCCCGCGCCATCCCGAGCCTGTTGCAGGCCCGGACGCCGGGTCGAAGAACCGAGGAATTATCATGATTCGTAAACTCCCCATCGTGGCCTTGTTGATTGGTGCATTCGCGATCACGGGTCAGGCAGAAGCCCACGGCGGTGGCTGGCAGGGCCCGGCGGTATTTGGTGCGATCGTCGGCTCGGCCATCATCGGCTCGGCGCTCATTAACCAGGATCGGCCGGTGTATGTCCAACAGCCTGTTTACGCTCAACCGGCTCCGGTCTACGTGCAGCAACCGCCGCCACCGGTCTACTATCAGCCGGCCCCGGTTTATGTGCAGCAACCGGTCTACGTCCAACCGGCCCCGGTGTATTACGGCCCACCGCGCGGTTATTACGGCCGGCCACACTACTACGGTGGCCCGCGCTGGTAACCGGCACGAGAAGCCCCGCTTGATAGCGGGGCTTTTTATTGCCCGCAGATTATTGCCCGCAGAAAAACCAACCGTCCGTCGGCCAGGGTCTGAAAAAATCTCGCCAAGGTCGCTGTGAGGACAGTTTGAACCGCTAAAGTCGGCATGATGGACTCGACCGTCGGGGGCAACACACAAACGGTCATCTATTTGTCATGACGGAACCGCACTCTGAATCCGTCCGCAAACAACAGGTTGATAACAACAAGGACGACTTGAATGCCTACACAGAATCCGCACCGCATCGTCGGTTTATGCACCTCGAGCAAGGTCTACAACGCCCTGACCGAACTCAAGCACCTGGAAGGCCACCGCACGGCGAAGTTTCTCTCGTTGCTGGCGGAAAACCTGGTGCGCAAGGGTTTTCTCAACGAACACGAGATCGTGCACATGCTCGATCAAGTGGTGGATTGAGCCAGCCCTCAGCGGCGTCAATGACCACTATCGAAAGCGTTGATTGTCCCTGAAACGGCCAATTCCCTAAGGTAGCTCCACAGATTGATGGAGGTACTTTTCATGGCTCAGGTTCAAATCATGTCCGTTGTCGGCAGCGCCGTTCCCGCATCGCTCAGAGAGCTGGGGCTGCTCGCCTGCTGGTATCTGGTGCGCGACGGCGAGCCGGTCAGCGGCCCGCTCACGTCCTTGCCGGCGGCTCAAGCGCTGTCGCAACAACTGCTCAGCGGCCCGTTCAAGGCTTAAGGCAGCTGCACTTTCGGTTTGCTTTCGATGAACAACGCCCAGCTCGACATGAACAGGGCCGCGATCAGCGGCCCGATCACAAAGCCGTTCAGCCCGAACACCGCCAATCCGCCCAGGGTCGAGATCAGGATCATGTAGTCCGGCATCCGGGTGTCCTTGCCCACCAGGATCGGGCGCAGCAGGTTGTCCACCAGACCGATCACGAACACCCCGAACAGCCCCAGCACCACGCCCTGCCAGATCATCCCGCTGAGCAGGAAGTAAACCGCGACCGGCACCCAGACAATCCCCGCCCCCACCGCCGGCAGCAACGACAGAAACGCCATCAATACCGCCCAGAGCAACGCACTGGGAATGTCGAGAAACCAGAAAATCGCCCCGCCCAGCGCACCCTGCGTGATCGCCACCAGCAGATTGCCCTTCACCGTGGCGCGCACCACGCGATTGAATTTCAACTGCAAGCGACGCTTGTGATGCTCCTCCAGCGGTATCGCTGTGCGCACCTTGCGCGCCAGTTCGGCGCCGTCGCGCAGGAAGAAAAACAGCAAGTACAGCATGATGAAAAAACTCACCACGAACTCGAACGTGCCCTGGCCGAAACTGAACGCCTGGCTCGCCAGCGCCTGACTGCCCTGCATGGCGGTCTTGACGATCTTCTCGCGCAAGGCATTGAGCTCGCCCATGCCGAAGCGGTCGAGCAGGTGCTGAAAGTAAGGCGGCAGGCTGTGCTTGAACTGCGCCAGATAAGCGCCGATATCGAGCTTGCCGCTTTCGATATTGTCGTAAAGCATCGCCCCTTCCTGCACCAGCAGCACACTGAGGACGATCACCGGCAAGATCGCAATCACCAGGCAGATGCTCAAGGTACACAGTGATGTGAGGTTGCGTTGCCAGCCGAATTTCAGTTGCAACTGGCGCTGCATCGGTGCGAACAGGATGCCGAGGATCACCGCCCAGAACACCGCACCGTAGAACGGCAGCAGGATCCAGATGAAGGCGACCGTCACCAGAAACAACAGCACGGTAAGGGATTTGAATTGCAGACTCTTTTGGTTCATGTCCGGTCCAGGTCAGTCAGGCGCCACCCGCGCCCGTCCCGTTTAGTCAGCCAGCGTCAGCGCGAGTGCCCTGTTTCTTCATTGAGCATAGATCCAGATCAATAAACCCTCGGCGCAACTGCTCTACCCTGCCGCGCTTTTGCGACCGACGCCGCCATGACGACCTCCTTCCCCCCCGAACTGCTCGCCCCCGCCGGCACCCTGAAAAACATGCGTTACGCCTTCGCCTATGGGGCCGATGCGGTGTACGCCGGCCAGCCACGCTACAGCCTGCGGGTGCGCAACAACGAGTTCGATCATGCCAACCTGGCGCTTGGCATTCGTGAAGCCCAGGCCCAGGGCAAGCGCTTCTACGTGGTGGTCAACATCGCGCCGCACAACGCCAAACTGAAGACCTTCCTCAAGGACCTGGCGCCGGTGATCGAGATGGCGCCGGACGCGCTGATCATGTCCGACCCCGGCCTGATCATGCTGGTGCGCCGGCACTTCCCGCAGATGCCAATTCACCTCTCGGTGCAGACCAACACGGTGAACTGGGCGAGTGTCGAATTCTGGCAACAGCAGGGCTTGAGTCGGATCATCCTGTCCCGTGAATTGTCGCTGGAAGAGATCGGCGAAATCCGCGAGCAAGTGCCCGGCATGGAACTGGAAGTGTTCGTCCACGGCGCGCTGTGCATGGCCTATTCCGGCCGCTGCCTGCTCTCGGGTTACATGAACAAACGCGACGCCAATCAGGGCACCTGCACCAACGCCTGCCGCTGGAAATACTCGGCGCAGGAGGCCAGCGAAAACCAGCTCGGCGAAATCGTGCAGACCTTCGAACCGCAACCGACCCTCGGCCTCGGCGCCCCCACCGATCAGGTGTTCCTGCTGCAGGAAGCCAACCGACCCGGCGAGCTGATGCCGGCCTTCGAAGACGAGCACGGCACCTACATCATGAACGCCAAGGACCTGCGTGCGGTGCAGCACGTCGAGCGCCTGACCCGCATGGGCGTGCACTCACTGAAGATCGAAGGCCGGACCAAATCGCACTTCTATTGCGCGCGCACCACCCAGGTCTATCGCCGGGCTATCGACGATGCTGTGGCCGGTCGCGAATTCGACCGCAGCCTGATGACCGATCTGGAATCCCTCGCCCAGCGCGGCTACACCGAAGGCTTCCTGCGCCGGCACGTGCATGACGAATACCAGAACTATCAGAACGGCAGCTCGGTGTCGGAGCGTCAGCAGTTTGTGGGCGAGTTGACCGGCGAACGTCGGGATCGTCTGGCCGAGGTCAAGGTTAAGAACCGTTTTGCACTGGGCGATCACCTGGAACTGATGACGCCCAAGGGCAATTTCCATTTTGATCTGCATGAACTGCAGAACCTCAAGGGCGAAGCCATCGATGTGGCACCGGGGGACGGGCACACGGTGTATCTGCCGATTCCGGATGCGGTGGATTTGCGGTTTGGGTTGTTGATGCGCGATCTCGGCGCTGTTTAGAAGCAGCAAAAAAACCCGGCCAATCAGCCGGGTTTTGTTCAGCGCCTGTCATCGGACAGCGGTGTCGGCTCATCAGCCGGCGGTATGTCTTCATCGGACGAAGGATCCTTCCAGTCTTCCGGCCGGTCGGCATCGCTCAACGGGTCGCGCCCGGGCATGACGCCCGGCGGCATCTCGTGATCGGCCAGCGTCGGCTCATCCGTACCGGGGACTTTGCGGGTAGGGTCGGTTGGGGCCGTGCCTCCCTGAAACAGCGTATCGTCAGCCATCATTGCACCTCAGAGCATGAGGCCCGGAAGATCCGGGTCGTACTCGTTGGAAGTGCCGCCGCACCGGGCGTGCTATCGAACAGACCAGCGGCATTCAGCTCGTGGCTGAAAACCGGTCTCGACTGTTGGTCAGGTGCAACCACATTGCCGCGCGCGCGGCGTCCGGGTCCTGACGTTTGATGGCGTTGAAGATCGCCTCATGCTCAAGATTCGCCAGTTGCCCGAGCTTGCTCAAATCCACCGCGCCGCGCTCGGCCGCATTGACCCGGGTGCGCGGGATCATCGCGCTACCCAGGTGCTGCATGATTTCGGTGAAGCAGACATTGCCGGTGGCTTCGGCAATCAGCAGGTGAAAGCGCCGGTCGGCTTCGACGCAACTGTCGTTGTTGGCCAATAGACGCTGATAGTCGTCCAGCGCCTGACGCATCTGCATCAGTTGTTGCTCGGTGCGGCGCTGCGCGGCCAGTGCCGCGGCTTGCGTCTCCAGGCCCATGCGCAGCTCGAGAATGCTGCGCACCCCCAGCGCGGTGTCGACATTCAGCCGCAGCCCCTGCTCCGCTGCGCGTTCGATCACGAAGGTGCCGATACCGTGTCGCGTCTCCACCAGCCCTGACGCCTGCAACTTGGAAATCGCCTCACGCACGACGGTGCGACTGACGCCGTGTTCCTGAACGATCGAGTTTTCCGACGGCAACTTGTCACCGGGCAGCATCTGACCGAGCAGGATGCTCTGGGTCAGTTTTTCCACCAGGTCGTGGGCCAGGTTGTGCGCGCGTTTACGGGCGGGGGCGTCGAAGTCGTCTTGCATGGTCGGTTCCGGTGATCGGGGCAAACCGATCGTAGCATTGGCGGCAATGACTTGTATGAGCTCCTATGAATTCCGGGATCCAGCTTGTATGACAACACTCAATTTTAGCTAGAAAATCTTCCACTGCGCCGAGCAGTCGCCCCACTTGCACTGGAACAAAACGCTCTACTACGCGTACCACCCCCCCTACAAAAGCCAACAAACACGGCGCATAAAATCTGAAAAAGCATAAAAACCCTTTCCCGTAGACAAATTTGATTGAGCACTCCCGCTTGTAGGACAAAAAAATCTAGTTGTATGATGTCTATCAACAACGCAACACCAGCCACACCCCGCATAAAAATAACGAGTGGGAGAAAACCAAGTGAAATCGTCCATTGCCGGGATGAACGAGGGCGCCGATTCGGTGCTGTCCTCCGCCATTGCCAAAGTCAAACGCCACGTCCTGCCGCTGTTCGTCATCATGTTCATCGTCAATTACATTGACCGGGTGAACATCGGCTTCGTCCGTACCCACATGGAACACGACCTCGGCATCGGTGCCGCGGCCTACGGTTTCGGTGCCGGTCTGTTCTTCATCGGTTACGCGCTGTTCGAAGTCCCTTCCAACATGTTGCTGCAAAAGGTCGGCGCGCGAATCTGGCTGACCCGCATCATGCTCACCTGGGGTCTGGTGGCCGCCGGCATGGCGTTCATCCAGAACGAAACCCACTTCTACATCCTGCGATTTCTGCTCGGCGTGGCCGAGGCCGGGTTCTTTCCCGGGGTGATCTACTACTTCACTCGCTGGTTGCCGGGAGCCGAGCGCGGCAAGGCGATTGCAATTTTCTTGAGCGGTTCGGCCGTGGCCTCGCTGATTTCCGGCCCGCTGTCGGGCTTGTTGTTACAGATCGAAGGTCTGGGCATGCACGGCTGGCAGTGGATGTATTTCATTGAGGGGATGTTCTCGGTCGGCCTGTGCGTGTTCGTCTGGTTCTGGCTCGACGCCAAGCCCCACGATGCCAAGTGGCTGACCCGCGCCGAGCAGGATGCGCTGGTCAAAGCCATCGACGATGAACAGAAGGCACGCGAAGCCGCGACCCCGATCCGGCCGTCGCTGGGCAAACTGCTCAAGGATCGCCAGATCATCCTGTTCTGCCTGATCTACTTCTTCATTCAATTGACGATCTACGCCGCAACGTTCTGGCTGCCGAGCATCATCAAGAAGATGGGCGAGATGAGCGACTTCCAGGTCGGCCTGTTCAACTCGATTCCGTGGTTGCTGTCGATCATCGGCATGTATGCGTTCGCCTCGTTCTCGGCGAAGTGGAAACACCAGCAGGCATGGGTAGCCACTGCATTGCTGATCGCCGCGGCGGGGATGTTCATGTCCACCACCGGCGGGCCGATTTTTGCTTTCGTCGCGATCTGCTTTGCTGCGCTGGGTTTCAAATCCGCGTCGTCGCTGTTCTGGCCGATCCCGCAGGCCTATCTCGATGCGCGGATCGCCGCTGCCGTGATCGCGTTGATCAACTCGGTAGGCAACCTCGGCGGCTTCGTCGCTCCCACCACTTTCGGTTTGCTCGAGCAACACACCGGTTCGATCCAGGGCGGCCTCTATGGCCTGGCCGCGACCTCGATCATTGCCGCAATCATCGTGTTCGCCGCCCGCATGACACCCAAATCCGCACCTGACGTCGCCGTGGCCGATGCCGCGCCGAAGCACGCTTGAAAGGACAATCAAAAATGACCGCACACGACATCGCCAAAGCTCCAATCATCACCGAGATGCAAGTCATCCCGGTGGCCGGCCACGACGGCATGCTGCTCAACCTGAGCGGCGCCCACGGGCCGTTTTTCACCCGCAACATCGTCATCCTCAAGGACAACGCCGGCCATACCGGCGTCGGCGAAGTGCCCGGCGGCGAACGCATCCGCCAGACCCTCGAAGACGCCCGCAACCTGGTGGTCGGCAGCCCGATCGGCACGTATCAGAAGATCCTCAACCAGGTTCGCCAGACGTTCGCTGACCGTGATGCCGGCGGCCGTGGCCTGCAGACCTTCGACCTGCGCATCACCATTCACGCCGTCACCGGGCTCGAAGCCGCCCTGCTCGACCTGCTCGGCCAGCACCTCGACGTGCCGGTGGCGGCATTGCTCGGCGAAGGTCAGCAACGTGATGAAGTGAAGATGCTTGGCTACCTGTTCTACGTGGGCGATCGCCGGGAAACCGACCTCGCCTACCGCAGCGAACCGGATGCCGACAACGACTGGTTCCGCGTGCGTCACGAGAAAGCCATGACCGCCGAAGCCGTGGTGCGTCTGGCCGAGGCTGCGCACGCGCGTTATGGTTTCAAGGACTTCAAGCTCAAGGGCGGCGTACTCAGCGGCGATGCCGAAATCGAAGCAGTGACCGCACTGGCCGAGCGCTTCCCTGACGCCCGCATTACCCTCGATCCGAACGGCGCGTGGTCACTGAAAGAAGCGATCCGTCTGTGCCGCGACCAGCATCATGTGCTGGCCTACGCCGAAGACCCGTGCGGTGCAGAGAATGGTTATTCGGGCCGCGAAGTGATGGCTGAATTCCGCCGCGCCACCGGCTTGAAAACCGCCACCAACATGATCGCCACCGACTGGCGCGAAATGGGCCACGCGATCCAGTTGCAGTCAGTCGACATTCCGCTGGCCGACCCGCACTTCTGGACCATGCAGGGTTCGGTGCGCGTGGCGCAGATGTGCCACGAATGGGGCCTGACCTGGGGCTCGCACTCCAACAACCATTTCGACATTTCCCTGGCGATGTTCACCCACGTCGCGGCCGCCGCACCGGGCGACATCACCGCCATCGACACCCACTGGATCTGGCAGGACGGCCAGCGCCTGACCAAGGCACCGCTGCAAATCGTCGACGGCTGCGTGCAGGTGCCGAAGAAACCGGGGCTGGGCGTGGAACTGGACATGGATCAGGTGGCCAAGGCCCACGAACTCTATAAAGGCATGGGACTCGGCGCGCGGGATGACAGCGTGGCGATGCAGTTTCTGATTCCGGGCTGGACGTTCGATAACAAGAAGCCGTGTCTGGTGCGTTAAACCTGCGCAGCCTCCAGCAACCAGTGTTTGAACGCCGCCATCGCTGACGTCTCCGGCCGAGACTGCAACCGCGTCAGCCAATAGCTGCCGGTGCTGATTTCGATGGCAAAGGGTTGGCGGATCAGGTCCGCCGCCAGTTGCCGGGCAAACATCAACGGCGGCGCCAATGCCACCCCGCCGCCCTGCAACGCCGCTTCCATCATCGCCAGCGACGAGTCGAACACGATGCTCTGGGGCGGCGCAGCATGGGTCGCCAGACCCGCCGCGTGAAACCATTCCGGCCACTCATCGGTGCGATAGGAGCGCAGCAAACGCTGCTGCAGAAGATCCCCCGGCGTGTGCAGTTGCCGGGCGATTTCCGGCACGCAGAGCACCGACAATGGCGCCTCCAGCAAACGGGTCGCCTCGATACCGTGCCATGCCCCGGCACCGAAGCGGATCGCGTAATCCAGCCCTTCGGCGGCGACGTCCACCCGGTTGTTGTTGGTCGACAGTCGCAAATCTATGAGCGGATGTTTCGCCTGAAAGTCTGCCAGCCTCGGCAACAGCCATCCCACCGCGAAGGTGCCCACCGCGCCGACCGTGAGCATTTCCCGATATTGCCCGCCCGCCAGACGCTCGAGCATCTGCGCGATATGATCGAACGACGTGGTCAGCACCGGCAGCAGGGTTTCGCCCTCGCCGGTCAGCATCAGCCCACGGGGCAGGCGTTTGAACAGGATCACGCCGAGTTGCGCCTCCAGGCTTTTGACCTGATGGCTGACGGCCGCCTGAGTTACACACAACTCCACGGCGGCGCGGGTGAAGCTCAAATGACGCGCAGAGGCCTCGAAGGCGCGCAATGCATTCAAAGGCAATTGAGGTCGAATCATGCCAAATCCCAAATTTTTCTAATGGCTCGTCCGAGTTTTCATCGTTTGTCGAAAGACGCCGGACTGCCTAGATTTGGCGGCGCCGATCAGCCGGCCCGACGGAAAACGCTCGCAGTGTAGCGGGATAACACCATCAACACTCATGGAGAGTGGTTCAAGCATGTCATCGATCAACCTGAACAAACTCAAGTCCTACAGCGCTTTAGGACTTTTCTTCAGCACCGCCACTTGCTTGGCCGCCCCGCCAACCGACGATCAGTTGCAGGCGCTGGTCAAGGCCACCGTGACCCCGGTCATGCAGCAACAGGACATCGCAGGCCTCGCCGTGGCCGTGACAGTCGATGGCAAGGCGCATTACTTTAATTACGGTGTCGCCGACAAAAGCACCGGGCAAGCGGTAAGTGAAAACACCCTGTTCGAAATCGGTTCGGTGAGCAAAACCTTCACCGCGACCCTCGCCGCCTACGCCCAGGCCAGCGGCAAACTGCAATTCTCCGACAAGGCCAGCCAGCACTGGCCCGAACTCAAAGGCAGCGCCTTCGACCACATCAGCCTGCTGCAACTGGGCACTTACAGCGCGGGCGGCCTGCCGCTGCAATTTCCGGATGCTGCGGACTCTTCCGACAAGATGCTCGGCTATTACCAACAGTGGAAACCGACCTTTCCGGCCGGCAGCCAGCGCCTGTATTCCAATCCAAGCATTGGTCTGTTCGGTTACCTGGCCGCAAAAAGCCTCGGCCAGCCGTTCAATCAGGTCATGACCGAAACCCTTCTGCCGAAACTCGGGCTCAAGCACACCTTCCTGTCAGTGCCGGCGTCTGAACAAAAGCTCTACGCCCAAGGCTATGACAAGAACAACAAACCGGTTCGAGTCAGCCCCGGCGCCCTCGACTCCGAAGCCTACGGCGTGAAAACCAGCGCCGCCGACCTGCTGCAATACGTCGAGGCCAACCTCGACACCGCCAAACTCGAAATGCCGCTGCAAAAAGCCATCGCCCTCACCCACACCGGCTACTACACGGTCGGCGACATGACCCAGGGCCTGGGCTGGGAACGCTACACCTACCCGATCAGCCTCGACCGCCTGCTGAACGGCAACTCGACGCCAATGGCCATGGAGACGCACAAGGTCAAATGGCTGAATCCGCCACAGCCTGAACCGGCGAACGTGCTGCTGAACAAGACCGGTTCCACCGCAGGCTACGGCGCCTACGTCGCGTTCGTGCCATCGAAAAAAATCGGGATCGTGATTCTGGCGAACCGCAATTATCCAAATGGAGAGCGGGTGAAGATTGCGCACAGGATTCTGGAGGGATTGACCCGGTAATCACGCCATAAAAAACGGGCGACCTGAGAAGGTCGCCCATTTTTTCTTTTCTGATCAGCCCTGAATCAGAACATCAATCATCCGGCATTTCCGGCGGCTTGGTCGGCTTGGCCGGTTTTGTCCCTTTCGCCCCCTTGGCCGGCGCCGGTTCTGCAGCAGCCGGCGCCGTCACCACGGTGGAAGTGGCTTCTTTTTCAGCGGCAGGCAACGCATCAATGGTGTCGAAAATCTTCTTCAAATCGACCGCCGCCGCTTCATCCCCCGAAGCCGTCAGTTTGGTCTCGCCATCCTTGCCCACCAGAAATACCTTCGGATACGCCCCCGCACCCAGCTTCAGCGAGCGCAGCAGCGCCATGGTTTGCTGCTGCTCGAGGCTTTTGCCATCGACCTGACCGCTCATGCTCAGGATGGTGTAAACCCTGATCTTGCGGTCGGCGATGCCTTGTTTGTTGGCCGGGTCATCCAGCGCTTTTTTCAGGCTGACCCAATAAGAATCGACTGTGCTGGAAGCGATCACGATCAATGGGCGGTTAATGCCCTTGTCGACGTCCAGAGGGGAATCGCCGTCGGCGGCGAACAGGGGGCCGGCAATCGCCAGCAAGAGTGTCAGGGTCAGTGACCTGATGAGCATGCGCATCTCCTTTTGATATCCACGCTCTAATGATTGCGCATCGCGGCGATTGTTCCGGGGGCTGCCCGGCAAAAGTGTTTCGCCTTGCCCAAAGCTTAGGTCAGCACCGGTTTTGCGCAACCGGATGGGCGCGTCCCTGCGCCCATTTGTTTACCTTTCATGCCGCGTCAGCTGACGCTCGAGCCTTCGGGGTCATGGATGCTCGCCGATCAGAACGCCAGCTTGTAACCGATCAACACCAGCATCGTCGCCAGGCACGGGCGCAGCAGTTCATCGGAGACCCGACCGGTCAGGTGGCTGCCGAGCCAGATGCCCGGCAGCGAGCCGACCAGCAGAAAACCCAGCACGCCCCAGTCCATGTTGCCCATGCTCGCGTGGCCGAGGCCGGCGACCAGGGTCAGCGGGACGGCGTGGGCGATTTCGGTGCCGACCAGACGGCGGGTCGGCAGCAGCGGATAGAGGATGAACAGTGCGACAGTGCCGAGGGCGCCGGCGCCGATGGAGGTCAGGGCGACCATGGTGCCGAGGATCAGACCGGTGATCACGGTCATGCCATTCAGGCGCGCACCGCTGGGGTTGTAGTTGCCGCCAGCACGTTTGTGGGCGAATTCCAGCAGGCGCTTCTTGAACAGAATCGCCAGCGCCGTGGCGAACAGCACGAAGCCCAGCGCTTGCTTGATGATGGCGTTCATCGCGTCCGGGGCGGTGTGCAAGGTGCTGAGGAACCACAAGGTCATCGCCACCGCCGGGACACTGCCCAGGGTCAGCCAGCCAGTGATGGCCCAGTCGATGTTCTTGTTCTTCCTGTGCACCAGCACGCCACTGGATTTGGTGATGGCCGCGTACAGCAGATCCGTGCCCACCGCCGTGGCCGGATTGATGCCGAACCACAGCAGGATCGGCGTCATCAACGAACCGCCGCCGACACCGGTCATGCCGACGATGAACCCCACCACCAGCCCGGCAATCACCAGGCCGAAATTTGCCAATTCCATTAAGACGTCCAGACAAACCACAGGAAAATCCGGCCCGCAGCATAACCAGTTTTCTTATAACGCCCTATATCGATCGGATCTATCGTTATGCCATTTCACTGCACTGGCAAAAAATTCAAAAACAGCAGGCTCTGGGCGTAATTCAGTCCAATGCGCCGGTAGCGCTCGTCGAGCATCTGGGTCAGCAGATCCAGACGCGCCACGACTTTGCCGAACTCCGTGGCGAAACTCAGGTTGCTGCCCTCCTCGGAAATCTCGTTGGAAAACAGCAGCGGCTGGCCATCCTTGTTCTGCCGCTGGGCGAGGATCCAAGTGGCTTTCTCGATGTTGCGCGCGGCGTTGTTGACGAAGGTCGGGTTGATCGCATCGGTCATGTAGAACTCGGTGCGATTGCCGTGGGCGGTGACCAGCATGCTGCCGATCGCATAGATGAACGCGCCGACCCGGTCGCCGAGGAATTCCGGGCTCATGGCATAGCTCAGCGCTGCCAGATCCTTTTTGCCGCCGAGGGTTGGCAAGGGTTGCTGTTGCTCGATGGCCAGTCGCACCTGCTTGACCGCCGTGCGAATGTCGAGAAAACCGGATTTGCGCAGTTCCTCCGGGTTACGCAAATACAACTTGCCCATCAAGCGGTAGAGGCTGTCGAGGTTGTCACGCATCGCCAGAGTTGCCATGCGATCGACGCTGGTCTGGAGAAATTCCTGAGGCCTGCCCTCGCGCATCTGGGTGATGAAATTGTTGCCGTCCTGATGGCTGCAACCGCCGAGCAGCAGCGTCGACAGGCAGGCCAGCAGCAGGCACGGGCGATGAATGAATGCAGCGATGGGGTGCAAAACTCTCGGCATGAATTCTTTGACGGACACGTTCCTGTGCGGCGGAAGTCACCGCACCCTGGCCATGGATAGAGCCGGGGATTTCGCAAAAGTGCAGTGCCGGCGTGGATTCCCGACCTTCGGCGCCCTTGGTTCAATCAATTTAGTCCGACTTTATTTTTGCATTAATCGTTTAATCCGCTATAAATCCTCACTCAAGCATTAATTAGCATGACTATTTAAAGATTTTCAAAACAACAACAAAAAGGAAGGTCAACCCATGCTTCAATCCCGACACTCACTCTGCGGCCTCGGACTGTCCCTGATGATCGCCACCCTCTCCGCCCAGGCCGCCGGCCTGTCCAGTGAACACAAAGCCTTCGGCCAAACCAATGACGGCACGCCGGTCGAGCAATACATCCTGCGCAACAGCCACGGCATGCAAGCCACGGTCATCACCTACGGCGCGACCTTGCAGGCGCTGCAAGTGCCGGACAAGCACGGCAAGCTCGACGACATCGTCCTCGGTTTCGATGATGTGCAGGGTTATCAGAAAGGCACCGCGTACTTCGGCGCAACCATCGGCCGTTTCGGCAATCGCCTGGCCGACGGTGCGTTCGAGCTCGACGGCAAACGCTACCAGGTGCCGCAGAACGACAAGACCAACGCCTTGCACGGCGGCACTCAGGGCTTCGACAAAAAGGTCTGGAAGGCGAAGGAAACCAAAGACAAGGATTCGGTCGGCGTGACCCTCACCTATCTGTCGGCGGATGGTGAAATGGGTTTCCCCGGCAACCTCACCACCGAGGTGACCTACCGCCTTACCGACTCTAACGAGCTGCGCATCGACTACAAGGCCAGCACCGACAAACCCACTGTGCTCAACCTGACCAACCACAGCTACTTCAACCTTGCCGGCGCCGGCAATGGCGACATCCTCAAGCAAGTCGCCACCCTGCACGCCAGCCATTACACCCCGGTCACCGCCAAGCTGATCCCGACCGGCGAACTGGCGCCCGTGGCCGGCACACCGATGGACTTCACCAAACCGACCGCCATCGGCCAGCACATCAAGGCCGACCATCCGCAGTTGAAATTCGCTGAGGAGAAACAAGGCGGCTTCGATTTCAACTGGGCGCTGGACACCAAGGGTGACGTCAGCAAACTCGCCGCCGAAGTCAGCGACCCGCAATCCGGTCGCCACTTGCAGCTGTACACCAACGAACCGGGCGTGCAGTTCTACACCAGCAACTTCCTCGACGGCACGGTCAAGGGCAAGGGTGGCAAGGTCTATCCGCACTGGGGCGCGTTCACTCTGGAAACCCAGCATTATCCGGACTCGCCGAACCAGCCGAACTTCCCGAGTACCCGCCTCGATCCCGGCCAGACCTACACCCAGAGCGTGGTGTTGAAGTTCTCCGCCAAGTAAGCACCTGACCTCCTTTCTGGAACCGGACGGAACCCGTGGGCTATTCTGCTGCCCACCCAAGGTATCGACCCTTTCAGAAAGGAGGTTTGAATGCGTACCCTCGAATTGGCTGGCGTGCAGGTGCCGGTGATTGGTCAGGGCACCTGGCGCATGGGCGAAGACCGCTCGGCGCACACGCGTGAAGTGGCGGCCCTGCGCAGTGGCATCGAACTGGGGATGACCTTGATCGACACTGCGGAAATGTACGGTGAAGGCGGTGCCGAAACCGTCGTCGGCGAAGCCATTGCCGGCCTGCGCGATCAAGTGTTCCTGGTGAGCAAGGTCTACCCGCACAACGCCAGCCGCAAAGGCATTCCCCAGGCCTGCGAGCGCAGTCTGCGCCGGCTCGACACCGATTACATCGACCTTTATCTGCTGCATTGGCGCGGCCAGTATCCGCTGGAAGAAACCGTCGAGGCTTTCGAGCGTCTGCGCGAGGACGGCAAGATCGGTCGCTGGGGCGTGTCGAATTTCGACGTCGATGATCTCGAGGAACTGTCGAGTTCGGCCTGCGCGACCAATCAGGTGCTGTACAACCTGGAAGAGCGCGGCATCGAATTCGACCTGCTGCCGTGGTGCCAACAGCAGCGCATGCCGCTGATGGCGTACTGCCCGATCGGCCAAGGTGGCGCGATGCTTGCCGAGCCGGTGTTGAAACAGATTGCCGCTCGTCACGGCGTGACCCCGGCACAGGTTTCGCTGGCGTGGATTCTGCGTCAGGATGGGCTGATCGCGATTCCCAAGGCCGTGCGCCCGGAACACGTGCAGCTCAATGCACAGGCGGCGCAGCTGCATCTCGAGGCCGGGGATCTGGCGGCGCTGGACCAGGCGTTTCACGCGCCACAACGCAAGCAGCGGCTGGCCATGGTCTGAGCCACCGCCGACTGACAGAGGGCTTCGCCATGAGAAGCACTGATCAGGACGATCCATTCAACCTGCAACGCTTCGTGCTCGCCCAGGACCCGGTGTTCGAACGGGTCCAGCGCGAGCTCGGCGAGGGCCGCAAGCGCAGCCACTGGATGTGGTTCGTGTTCCCGCAGTTCGCCGGGCTCGGCGGCAGCGAGATGTCGCGGCGGTTCGCAATTGGCTCGGCCGGTGAGGCCAAGGCCTATCTGGCCCATGATCTGCTCGGCGCCCGGCTGCGGACCTGCACGCAGTTGGTGCTGAACGTGCAGCAGCGTTCGATTGCCGAGATTTTCGGCCATCCGGACGACCTGAAATTCCACTCATCAATGACCCTGTTCGCCCAGTTCGCTGTCGACGACAGCCCTTGGCATCAGGCGCTGGAGCGTTTCTTCCACGGCATTCAGGACGAGTGGACCCTGCAACTGCTGGACTCAAAACAAGCCCAATTGCCCCCCGATCAGGGTTGAGAAATCGTCGTCGACAAACGGCAGGATCGCATCCGCCACCGGTTGCAGCTGGCGAGTGATGTAGTGGTCGTAGTCGATGGCCGCGCGGCGCACTTCCAGCGGTTCGGGCCCGGCGAGGGTGATGACGTAGCTGATCCAGCCACCGTTCTGATACTGGCGTGGGCGCCCGTGCTGCGCGTTGTAATCGTCCGCCAGCCGCGCGGCCCGCACGTGGGGCGGCACGTTGCGTTCGTAGTCATCGAGGGTGCGGCGCAGGCGCTTGCGGTAGACCAGTCGCTCGTCGAACTCGCCGGCCAGGGTCTTGCGCACGTACTCGCGCACGTAACCCTGATACGGCTTGCGCTGGAAGATCCGCTCGTACAGCTCCTGCTGAAATTGCCGGGCCAGCAGCGACCAGTCGGTGCGCACGGTTTCCAGGCCTTTGTAGACCATTTCCTCGCTGCCGTCGGCGCGGGTCACCAGACCGGCGTAGCGCTTTTTGCTGCCCTCCTCGGCGCCACGGATAGTCGGCATCAGGAAGCGTTTGTAGTGGGTTTCAAACTGCAATTCGAGGGCGCTTTCCAGCCCGTACTGCTCACGCACATGCTCGCGCCACCAGTCGTTGACGTGTTGCACCAGCGCCCGGCCGATGGTCGCCGCCTCTTCCTGACCGTGGGGGCGACGCAGCCAGACGAACGTCGAGTCGGTATCGCCATAAATCACCGCGTGGCCCTGGGCTTCGATCAACTGCCGGGTGCGCAGCATGATTTCGTGGCCACGCAGGGTGATCGAAGACGCCAGCCGCGTATCGAAAAACCGGCAACCGCTGGAACCGAGCACGCCGTAAAAGGCGTTCATGATGATCTTCAGCGCCTGGGACAGCGGCGCGTTGTGCTCGCGCTTGGCGGTCTCGCGGCCCTCGGCGACCCGAGCGACGATGGACGGCAGGCAATGCCGGGTGCGGGAGAAACGAGCGCCACGAAAACCCGGTACCGAGTCGCTGTCATCCGGATGCTGCAAGCCTTCGATCAACCCCACCGGATCAATCAGAAAGGTACGAATGATCGACGGGTAAAGACTCTTGTAGTCGAGCACCAGCACCGATTCGTACAGCCCCGGTTGCGAGTCCATGACAAACCCGCCGGGGCTGGCCTGCGGCGGATTGGTGCCAAGGTTCGGCGCCACAAAACCCTGGCGGTGCATCAGCGGCATGTACAAATGGGTGAACGCAGCTACCGAACCACCGCTGCGATCCGCCGGCAGGCCGGTGACGCTGGCGCGCTCCAGCAAAAATTTCAGCAGCTCGGTCTTGGCAAAGATCCGCGTGACCAGCTCGCAGTCCTTGAGGTTGTACTTGGCCAGCGCCGGTTTGTCCTCGGCGAACATGCGGTTGATCTCGTCCATGCGCTGGTACGGGTTGTCGATGGACTTGCCTTCGCCAAGCAGGGTCTGGGCGACGTTTTCCAGGCTGAACGAGGGAAAGCTCCAGGTCGCCGAACGCAGGGATTCGATGCCGTCGATGATCAACCGTCCCGCCGCTGCAGCGAAGTAGTGATTGCGGCTGCCGTGTTCGCGCCACTGCATTTCCTCGCCGCCACGCCCGAGCTTGAGCGGCACGCCGAGGCGCCGGGCGTGTTCGTGGAGGATGCGCAGGTCGAACTGCACGAGGTTCCAGCCGATGATCGCGTCGGGGTCGTGGCGGGCGAACCAGTCGTTGAGCTTCTTGAGGATCAGGGTCCGCGACTCGCAGTACTCGAGATCGAAGTCGACAAGGCTGTCATCGCCGTTCGGTGCGCCGAGCATGTATACCTGGCGCTCGCCGCAGCCTTCCAGGGCGATGGAGTACAACTCGCCCTGCTCGGTGGTTTCGATGTCCAGCGAGACCAGCCGCAGTTGCGGGCGATAGTCAGGTGAAGGTTTGAGGTGGGCGTCGAGCAACACGCCGTCGGCATCGGGCGTGCCGCTGAACCAGACGGGCGCGGTGATGAAACGCTCCATCAGGTAGCGCTCGGGCGGTCGCACGTCGGCTTCGAAGACATCGACACTGTGCCGGTTGAGCGCGGTTTCGAGGCGCATCAACTGACCATGCTGCTGGCAATACAGCCCGAGCACCGGGCGATGCTCGAAATCCTGCAGGGCCAAGGGGCGCAGCTCGACGCTCTTTTCGTCCGCCAATACCCGCTCGGCCTGCTCACGCTGCGCAGCCGGGATGAACGCCACCGACGGCTGATGCGGCAGGCGCACACGGCGCGGCCCGGCGTCGGTCGCCAGCCAGAACTCGACTTCGGTGCCGGCCGGGGTGTCGCGCCAATGCCGGGTCAGGACGAAGCCCTGCTGTAAATCCACCACTGCAACCTCAGGAATTGATTCAGACGGGCATTCTACGCGGCATTGCCGCCACCCGTGACAAAGGCCTCGCCATGAAAAACCCGGTCAAATGACGTTTTTTGCGTGTTATCTGCCGTTTTGCGGCCTTGCCCTGCGCGCCTGCGTCTACGATGCTTGGAGAACAACGACAACACCTGAGTAACCGCCATGAAAACCGTCGCCCAGCTGCTCAAGCTCAAAGATCCGAAAAATCAGGAAGTGCACCAGATCAAACCCGATCACATGGTGCTCGAAGCGCTGATGAAAATGGCCGAGAAGAACGTCGGCGCCTTGCTCGTGGTGGAAGACGACAACGTGGTGGGCATCATCAGCGAGCGCGATTACGCACGCAAACTGGTGCTGCACGGGCGCTCTTCGGTGGGCACCCCGGTGCGCGACATCATGGTGGCGAACGTGATCACGGTGGACACCCACCAGACCGTCGACACTTGCCTTGGCATCATGTCCGACAAACGCCTGCGTCACTTGCCGGTGGTGGAGAACGGCAAGCTGATCGGCCTGCTGTCGATCGGCGACCTGGTCAAGGAAGCGATTGCCGAACAGGCCGAACTGATCAAGCAGCTGGAGCAGTACATTCGCGGGGAGTGATCAGCCGGGCCAATGCCGCGCAAAGACCGGCGCCAGCACCGGGTGCCGGTCGATGCGCTGCAGCCACGCATGGAAACCGGGTCGGGCCTGGCGCAGGTGTTCGCGGGCACCGGCCCAGCGCGTGACCACTGCCGCCAGCACATCCAGTGCGCCCGGTGTTTCATCGTCCAGGTACAGCTCGGCCGAGAACTGATCGGCGAACACCTCCCAGCTCCAGTGCAGTCGTTCCCGCGCACCCGTCATCAGATTCTGTCGCGAGGCCTCGTCCGGCATCACCAGCCAGCGTTCCGGGTAATCAATGATCCCGATGGCCGCATAGCAATTGCTGACGATGTACACCAGGCCCCGAATCGCCTGATCGCGGTCAGCGCCGTTGGCCGGCAGCAGGCCGGATTGCGCAAAGCTTTGCCCCAGATGAATCAGGATCGCCGCACTTTCGGTGATGACACTACCGTCCGGCAGTTGCAGGGTCGGGATCTGTTTGAGCGGATTGAGCCGCGCCAGCTCCTGCGCCGCTTCCGCACTGGCCTCGATATCGATGAAGCGGTAAGCCACCTGGCACAGCTCGAGCGCCGCCTCGATGGCCGCTGCTCCTGAGTTGCGGTGTCCGTAGAGCTGATACATATCCCCTCCTCCACTGCGAAAGGCATCCCGCCTGGCCCTATTTATAGCCGTTGTATCGAATTTGGCACGGATTGCGCATTCATCGGCAGCTTGCGAATCCCTGATCTCGCAAAACAGCGCTGGCGGTGCCCATCCCGCACCAAGAGCAATCAGCGAACGCTATCCGCGTTCTTGTAAGGTGCGATACCGAACCAAAAGTTCGCGTATCCGAGCTGGCAACAAGGAGTTCACCGCGTGAATCTTCATCTGCTGCGCCACCCTCTTCTCTCCGTGCCCGTTTACCTGCGCCGCGTTCGCCCGCCGAACAGTCCGTGCATTCCTTTTATTACCTGAACACCTTCACTATTTATTTTTTAAATAGCACGCAAGCAGTCATTGCGTGCGCGCTGCATTAATGAATGCCAAAACAGATTGTTCGACAATAACTTTCAGACAGCACACCCGTACAACTTTTGCTGTTTGGAGTTGATGCTCGAAGCGCACCAAAACTGCACTTCCAGTCATTACATCGTTCATGCGGAACGACCGACTTTACTTAAACAAGAACAAGGAACATCGCCTGTGACCCGCTAAAACCCTGACCCGCACCAAATCAGTCCGCCACGCACCATCACGCGCCCTGGCCGACACGAGAACAGCCGCTCTATCTCGCTGAACAGCGCGATACCGCGCCAGAGCTGTCTCGCCCTGAAAAAAGCTCTGCAAACAGGGCTGTCGGGAGGTCATGCGCCCAGGAAAACCGGCCTGTTTAATGAAACTTATATAAATGCGACATACGTATCACCCATGAAATAACCGATACACATTTGGTCACTCTTTGGCACAGCGGTTGCTATTGCATCAACCATGAGGGCAAGAATGATGTTCGCCACTCAATTGCACACTCACTTATAAAAGAACAGCCACGGACCGGATCAATGAACCATCGAAGTCGACATTACTGAAGCAATAAGCTGCACAAGCCCTGCTCAATAGATAGTTCAACTATCGGCTTCTGCACACCTGTATGAAAGTTGCGACCACTCACTCGAACAACGCTGTGTTGTTCGAACGGCACCTTATTGCCCTTCATCCACCCGAGGGAGCTTTAATGAACGATGCGGTAAAGCACAGAACGCCGCCGGGGCCATTGCCGAACGCAGCGCTTGCGTCGGTGGCGGGTCGGCCCGTCTACAAGGCCAACACTTCGCAGCCCGGCGGCCTGAACAAACAGCAGATGCTGTTGCTGGTGGCGGTGTCGGCGCTGATACACGGCGGCGCCTGGTGGTTTTTCCAGCAGGCGCGGGCCGAGCCGCTGCCCACGCCACCGGAAATTCCGGAAATGACCGTCGAGCTGACCAGCCCGACACCTCCGGCCCCGCCGACACCGGAGCCGCCTCCACCCCCGCCGCCCCCTCCCGAACCGGAACAGCCGGTGGAAGACGAGGACGCGGTCAAGCCGCCGCCCAAACCGGTGGAGAAACCCAAGCCGATCGAAAAACCGAAACCGATCGAGAAACCCAAACCGGTGAAAAAGGCCGAGCCGCCGAAAGCGCCGCCCGCCCCTGCGCAACCGGCAGCGCCTGCCGCCCCGGCCACCCCGAGCGCGCCTCCGGCACCTGCTGCGGCACCGGGCCCGGTGAAAGAGTCGGCGGCGATTTCCGGCCTCGCCAGCCTCGGCAACCCGCCGCCGGAATACCCGTCGCTGGCCCTGCGGCGCAACTGGGAAGGCAGCGTGGTGCTGCGGATTCAGGTGCTGGCCAACGGTCGCGCCGGTTCGGTGACGGTGACCAAGTCCAGCGGCAAGCCGCAACTGGATGACGCGGCGGTCGCGGCGGTGAAGGCCTGGAAGTTCATCCCGGCCAAGCGCGGCGACACACCGATCGACGGCTTCGCCACCCAGACCATCGATTTCAAATTGCCGCAATGACGGCACAACAACCGAACTCACAACCGATTAACGCAAGCGAGGTGTAGCCATGAACGATTCTCTGTCTTCGATGATTGTCCCCGGCGTGCTCTGGGGGCTGGTGCTGTTTTCCGTGGTCAGTTGGGCGATCCTGCTGGTCAAGTCGGCGCAATACCTGCGCCAGAAAACCCAGAACAAGCAGTTCAGCAAAGCCTTCTGGGGCGCGCCGGACCTGCTCACCGCTGCCGAACACGCCAGCCAGTATCCGGGCTCCCTGGCGCGGATCGCCAGCAGCGGTTTCGAAGCCTTGCTGGTGGAAGAATCCCCTCGCACCACCCAGCAACTGGCGCACACCATCAACCGTGCCGACCGCCTGGAGCGCAACCTGCGCCAGCAGATCCAGAAGGAACGTCGCTCGCTGGAAAACGGCCAGGCGATCCTCGCCAGTATCGGCAGCACCGCGCCGTTCATTGGTCTGTTCGGCACCGTGTGGGGAATCATGGAAGCCCTGCAAAGCATCGGCGCCAGCGGTTCGGCCAGCCTGGAAACCGTGGCCGGGCCGATCGGCCACGCGCTGATCGCCACCGGTGTGGGGATTGCCGTCGCGGTACCGGCGGTGCTGATTTACAACTTCTTCCTGCGGCGCCTGAAACTGGCGTCGGCGGACATGGATGACTTCGCCCACGACTTCGACGCCCTCGCCTCGCGCAGCGCTTTCTCCATCAGCCGCCAGGCCATCGCCAAAACCACGGCCGCCGTGCGGGAGGCCAGCTGATGTCCTTTTCCACTCAAGACAGCGATGAAGTGCTCAGCGAAATGAACGTCACGCCGCTGGTGGACGTGATGCTCGTGCTGCTGGTGGTGTTCATCGTCACCGCGCCGCTGATGACCAACGCGATCAAGGTCAACCTGCCAAAAACCGACGCCGTCGCTCCCGCCGAAAAGAAGGATCCGGTGGTGGTCAGCGTCGATCAGGACGGCAAGTTCTTCCTGGCCAAGACCGAGCTGGCGCCGGAATCACTGGAGGCCAGCCTCAAGGAGGTCAAGGCCAAGGATGCTGACGTGCGCGTGCAGCTGCAGGCCGACTCCGCCGTGAATTACGGCCAGGTCGCCAAAGCCATGGCGTCCATCGAGCGCTCGGGCATCACCAAGATATCGGTGATGACCACCCGCTGACGGCGGTGCCGGGCGCGCAGTGAGGGACGCGCCCGGCACCGTTCGTTGAATCCCGTCGCAATCGGCCGACCGAAAAACGCAGCGCGTCTTCGGAGGGGATCGGCTTGCTTGAAGAAAGTGGTTTTCGCGGCGCGGCACCACCGTGCTCCGTGCAAAGAGGGCTCACAAGGCCATTTCGATAAACGTCTAACAAAGTCGGAAACAACCATGCTGATGAACACTCCACGCTTCACGCTCAAACCCTTGGTGGCGACGATTTCCCGCCACCGTTTCGTTCCGTTGTACCTGGTGGCCATGGGGATGGGCGCCGGGGTTCAGGCCGCCGAGGACGACAACAGCGTCCCGGCCGCCGCGGCGGTGGTCGCGCCGACCACGCAACTGCAACGGGTCGAAGTGACCGGTTCGGCGATCCGTCGGGTCGACGCGGAAACGGCGGTGCCGATCACCGTGCTCAAGGCCGATGAACTGCGCAAACAGGGCGTGACCACCACCGCCGAACTGGTGCAGCGCATCACCGGCAGCCAGTCGATCAACAACAGCGCAGGCTCGGTCGGCGCGGCCACCGGCGGCGCCTCGTTCGCCGACATGCGCGGCATCGGCGCGAACAAGACGCTGGTGCTGCTCAACGGTCGCCGACTGGCCAACAACGCCCTGTCGGGCACCAACTCGGCCGGCGGCGCGGTGGATCTGAACATGATCCCGTTTGCCGCGATCGAGCGCGTGGAAGTGCTGCGCGACGGCGCCTCGGCCCTGTACGGCACCGACGCCATCGGCGGCGTGATCAACTTCATCACCAAGAAATCCATGACCGACGGCCAGCTCACCCTCGGCGGCGAAACCCCGACCCACAGCGGCGGCGGTGCGACCAAGGACATGAGCGCCAGCTGGGGCTACGGCGACCTGGAGCAGGACCGCTTCAACGTGCTCGGCGTGTTCAACTACAACAAGCAGCAGAACCTCGACGCCAACGACCGCTCCTTCGCCCGCGACTATGTGCCCGGCCGTGGCCTGGACCAGACCTCCGGCACCGCGTTCCCCGGCAACTACAGCCAGAACGGCAACGCCACCAACCCGCTGGCCAACAGCAATTGCAACGGCCCCAACCTCGTGGCCCGCGACGGCCTCTGCCGCTTCAGCACCCGGGAATTCATCGACCTGGTGCCGCAGACCGAGAAAACGTCGTTCTTCGGCAAGACCACCGGAAAACTGGCCGACGACCACAACGTCAACCTCGAATACTTCTGGTCGCGCAACAACAACGCCACTGCTATAGGCCCGGCGCCATTGACCGGCCTGAGCCTGGATTCGTCCTCGCCCTACTACCCCGGCAACGGCATCACCCCGGCGCCCACCGATTTTGCCCTCGACCCGACGCAACCGGTGGACGTGAACTGGCGCGAAACAGCCGCCGGCCCGCGTGAATCGAAAGACCAGAACACCAGCCAGCGCTTTTTGCTGAGCTTCGACGGTCTGGTTGGCGGCTGGGACTACAACGTCGGCGCCTCGTACAACCAGAACAAGATCGTCTCCAGCGTCACCAGCGGCTACGTCAGCGATCAGGCGATGATCGACGGTCTGGCCAGCGGTCTGCTCAACCCGTTCGGCCCGCAGAGCAGCGCCGGTCAGCAGTACATCGATCAGGCCGCGTACCACGGCGCCTATTCCACGGCGGTCGGTCGGGTCGCCGGTTTCGACGGGCGGATCAGCCGCGAAATCGGTGACTGGTTTGGTGCCGGTCCGTCCGGCCTGGCCCTGGGCGGCGAGTACCGCAAAGAGAAATTCCACCAGGACTTCGAAGCCTTTGCCGGCGACATCCAGAGCCTGGGCATCGACCCGGCCGGCAGCGTCGAAGGCGACCGCAGCGTGAAAGCCGCCTACGCGGAAATCAACGTACCGGTGCTCGACAGCCTGGAATTGTCCGCCGCCGTGCGGCACGACAAATACAGCGACTTCGGCAGCACCACCAACCCGAAATACTCGTTCCGTTATCAGCCGCTCAAGGAGCTGGTGGTGCGCGGCGCCTACAGCGAAGGCTTCCGCGCGCCGTCGCTGTATGAGTTGTATTCCCCGCGCAGCATCACCTTCACCCAGGGCTACTACAACGACCCGGTGCTGTGTACCGGCGGCGTGGTACAACCGGGCGGCAACGGCGGGCGCGATTGCGGTCAGCAGTTCCTCAACCAGATCGGCGGTAACGAAGACCTGGCCCCGGAGAAAGCGCGCAACGTGACGCTGGGCTTTGTCTATCAGCCGGTCAGCAATCTGTCCGTGGGCCTGGATTTCTGGTGGATTCACATCTCCAACCAGATCCAGCCGTTCCCGGAATCCACCGTGTTCGATCAGGCCGGCAGCTACCCTGACCGCTTCGTGCGCAACGCCGACGGCACGCTCAATTACATCGTCACCGGCAACGCCAACCTCGGCATCGTCGAAACCAACGGCGTTGATGTGTCGCTGGACTATCGCTTCCCGAACACGCCGTACGGTCAGTTCGGTCTGGGCCTGCAAGGCACCTATGTCGACGAGTACGACTTCCAGAGCACCATCAAGGGTCCGTTCACCGACAAGGTCGGCGACTTCCGGGGTGACGGAGTGATCGCCCGCTGGAAACACAACCTGACCGGTTCCTGGACCTTCGGTGCCGCCCGCGCGGCGCTGACCAACCGCTTCACCACCGGCTACAACGACTACGACCGCGAGACCAACGCGCGGGTCGCGTCGTATTCGGTGTGGGACCTGTCGGCCGGCTACACCTTCGACAAGGTGCTGGACGTCGATGCCGGGGTGAAGAACCTGTTCGACCGCGATCCGCCGTTCTCCAACCAGGCCTACAACTTCCAGAGCGGTTATGACCCGCGCTACACCGATCCGCTGGGCCGCACGCTGTTTGCGCGCATGACGTACCACTTCTAACCGGAAACAGAACACATCTCACCTTGTGGGAGCGAGCCTGCTCGCGAATGCGGTGTGTCAGCGAAGGATGTGTTGACTGACAAGACGCCATCGCGAGCAGGCTCGCTCCCACAGGGAGTCCGTTTCCATTCAGGATTTGGGGGATTTACTTCATGACATTCATGCGCAACATGGCCGGCCTGCTGCTCGGCAGCGCGCTGCTGTGCAACGCGGCATCTGCGCTGGCCGGCGGCAGCTACGCGATGACGGTGTACGGCGAGGCGCCGAAATACCCCGCCGGTTTCCAGCACTTTGATTTCGTCAATCCCGACGCCCCCAAGGGCGGCTCGCTCAGCCGCGCTTCGATGGAGATCGGTCAGTACAACTACATTACCCCGTATGCCGATCAGGGCATTTCCGTGGTGCAGGTCAACGACTGGGTGTATTCGCCGCTGGCGTTCCGCTCGCTGGACGAGCCCTACACCGTCTACGGTCTGGTGGCGCAAACCATGGAGCGCGATCCCGGCGGCCTGTGGGTGCGTTTCAACCTGAACCCCGAGGCGCGTTTCGCCGACGGCACGCCGATCACCGCCGAGGACGTGCGCTACACCTTCGAGCTGTTGATGACCAAGGGCAGCCTGAGTTATCGCCAGCAATACGCCGACGTGCAGGATGTACTGATCGAAGGCCCGCGACAGATTCGCTTCACCTTCAAGAACAACCTCAACCGCACCCTGGCGCTGGATCTGGCGTCGCTGCGACCGGTGCCCGAGCACTGGTGGAAGACCCGCGACTTCGCCAACGGCGGCGGCTTCGAGCCTCCGCTGGGCAGCGGCCCGTACCGAGTGAGCAAGGTCGATGCGGGACGCAGCATCAGTTTCCAGCGTGACCCGCAGTGGTGGGGCAAAAACCTGCCGGTCAGTCGCGGGATGTACAACTTCGACAGCCTGACCGTGAATTTCTACGGCGACACCGACGTCGCCCGGCAACTGCTGCAGGCCGGCGCGTTCGACTACAACCGCGAGTTTTCCTCGTCCGGTTACGTGGTCGGCTACGACAGCCCGGCCCTGCACGACGGTCGCCTGCAACAGGCAATTCTCGCCCCGGACAAACCGACCTGCGCCCAGGGTTTCGTGTTCAACCTGCAGAATCCGCTGTTCAAGGATCGCCGCGTGCGTCAGGCGCTGAGCCTGCTGTGGGATTTCGAGTGGACCAACAAGCAGATGATGCGCGGCTTCTACGTGCGCCAGAACAGCTACTGGCCGAAGAGTGAAATGGCCGCCACCGCACTGCCCGACGCCGAAGAACTGGCGATCCTCGAACCGCTGCGCGGACAGATTCCGGACGAGGTTTTCAGCCGGGTCTATCAGGCACCGAAAACCGACGGCAGCGGCTACATCCGCGACAAGCAGTTGCAGGCCCTGAAGCTGCTGGCCGAGGCCGGATGGACACCGAAAAACAATCGGCTGGTGAACGCCGCCGGCGAGCCCTTCGAATTCACCTTCCTCGACGGCCAGGGCGGTTTCGACCGCATGCTGCTGCCGTACAAACGCACCCTGGCGCAGATCGGCATCACCCTCAATCTGCGACGCATCGATTCAGCGCAGTACATCAACCGGCTCAACGCCCGGGACTACGACATGATCGTCACCAGTTTCCCGCGCAGCGGCGATCCGATCGTCTCGCCGGGCCGCGAGTTGTACAGCCTGTACGCCTCGCAGAGCGCCACGCAGGTCGGCAGTTCCAATTCGATGGTGCTGGCGGACCCTGCGGTGGACCGGCTGATCGACGGCCTGGTCCAGGCCAATACCCGCGACGCCATGGTGCGTTACGCCCGCGCCCTCGACCGGGTGCTGCAATGGGGTGACTACATGATTCCCAACTACTACTCCAAAGGCACGCCGACGGTGTTTCAGAACCGCTTCGGCAGGCCGGCGGTGCAACCGATCTACAGCGAAGGCCTCGACACCTGGTGGGAGGTTTCGGCCAAGCCGCTGACCAACCAGCAGATGAGCGCCCTGCGCCAGCTCGCGGGGGGCCAGTGACATGTGGCGTTATCTGAGTCGACGTCTGTTGCTGATCATCCCGACGCTGCTGTGCATTCTGGTGGTCAACTTCGTCATTGTGCAGGCCGCGCCCGGCGGCCCGGTGGAACAGGCCATCGCCCGCCTGCAAGGCTTCGGCGGGCACAGCATGGGCGGCGCCAGCGAAGTAACGGCAATCGGCGGTGCCGGGCGCAGCAGCCGAGGCCTGGACCCGGCGCTGATCGAAGAGATCAAGCACCACTACGGTTTCGACAAGCCGATGCACGAACGCCTGTGGTTGATGCTCAAGAATTACGTGCAACTGGACCTGGGCAGCAGTTTCTTTCGCGGTGCCAAGGTCACCGATCTGATCGTGCAGAAGCTGCCGGTGTCGCTGTCCCTCGGCCTGTGGGCGACCTTGATCACCTACCTGATTTCGATCCCGCTGGGCATTCGCAAGGCAATCAAAAACGGCAGCGCGTTCGATGTCTGGAGCAGCACGGCGATCATCGTCGGTTACGCGATGCCGGCGTTTCTGTTCGCGATCCTGTTGATCGTGGTGTTCGCCGGGGGCAGCTACGTCAACTGGTTTCCGGTACAGGGTCTGGTCTCGGACAACTTCGCCAGCCTGAGCCTGTGGGGCAAGGTCGGTGACTACCTCTGGCACCTGGTGTTGCCGGTGACGGCGCTGGTGATCGGCGGTTTTGCGACGCTGACGATCCTGACAAAGAACAGCTTCCTCAACGAGATCAGCCGCCAGTACGTGATCACCGCGCGCGCCAAGGGCCTGACCGAAAGGCGCGTGCTCTACGGCCATGTGTTTCGCAACGCGATGCTGCTGGTGGTGGCCGGTGTGCCGTCGGCGTTGATCGAGGTGTTTTTCGCCGGCTCGCTGCTGATCGAAACCATCTTCAACCTCGACGGCCTCGGGCGCATGAGCTACGAAGCGGCGGTTTCACGGGACTACCCGGTGGTGTTCGGCACGCTGTTTCTGTTCACCCTGTTCGGCCTGTTGATCAAGCTGATCGGCGACCTCTGCTACACCCTGCTCGACCCGCGCATCGACTTCTCGGCGAGGACTGCCTGATGTTCACACTCTCCCCTCTGGGCCGGCGGCGCATCGCCCAATTCAAGGCCAACCGGCGCGGGCGCTGGTCGCTGTGGCTGTTCATCGGGCTGTGCCTGATCTGCCTCGGCGGCGAACTGATCGCCAACGACAAGCCGCTGGTGATCCGCTACCACCACGCCTTTTACTTCCCGATCCTCAGCGATTATCTGGAAACCGATTTCGGCGGCGAGCTGCCGTTCCAACCGGATTACGCCAGCAATTACGTGCACAAACTGATCGAGGATCAGGGCGGCTGGATGCTGTTCCCGCCGATCCCGTTCAGCTACGACACGGTCAATTACGACCTCACGGAACCGGCACCGAGCCCGCCGTCCTCGAGCAACTGGCTGGGCACCGACGATCAGGCCCGGGACGTATTGGCACGGGTGATTTTCGGCACGCGGATTTCGATCCTGTTCGCGCTGATTCTCACCGCGGTCAGTGCGCTGATCGGCATCGTCGCCGGAGCGTTGCAGGGTTATTACGGCGGCTGGGTCGACTTGCTCGGGCAACGGGTGCTGGAGATCTGGTCGGGGCTGCCGGTGCTGTACCTGCTGATCATCTTGTCGGGGTTCGTCTCGCCGAGCTTCTGGTGGCTGCTGGGGATCATGGCGCTGTTTTCCTGGCTGGCACTGGTGGACGTGGTGCGCGCCGAGTTCCTGCGCGGGCGCAGCCTGGAATACGTCAAGGCCGCGCGGGCGCTGGGCCTGACGGACAGCGAACTGATGCGCCGGCACATTCTGCCCAACGCCATGACCTCCACCCTCACCTACCTGCCGTTCATTCTGACCGGCGCCATCGCCACCCTCACCGCGCTGGATTTTCTCGGCTTCGGCATGCCCGCCGGCACCGCATCGCTGGGTGAACTGATCGGCCAGGCCAAGCGCAATCTGCAAGCGCCGTGGCTGGGGCTGACGGCGTTTTTTGCCCTGGCGCTGATTCTGTCCTTGCTGGTGTTTATCGGCGAAGCCTGCCGTGACGCGTTCGATCCGCGATCCTGATCCCCGGAGCTGAAATGACCGACAACCTGATTGAAATCCGCGACCTGCGTGTCGCCTTCGCCGGGCACGAAGTGGTGCACGGCGTGAACCTCGACATCCGCCGTGGCGAGTGCCTGGCACTGGTCGGTGAATCCGGCTCGGGCAAGTCGGTGACGGCGCACTCGATCCTGCGTTTGCTGCCGGCCAAAACCGTCAGCAGCACAGGCAGCATCCGCTACAACGGCGTGGACTTGCTGCACGCCAGCGAACAGCAGCTGCGCAGCTTGCGCGGCAACCGCATCGCGATGATTTTCCAGGAGCCGATGACTTCGCTGAACCCGTTGCACACGGTGGAAAAACAGATCAGCGAAGTGCTGGAAATCCACAAGGGACTCAAGGGCCGCGCCGCGCGCCAGCGCACGCTGGAGCTGCTGGAACTGGTCGGCATTCGCCAGCCGTTGCAGCGTTTGAAGGCCTATCCGCACCAGCTATCGGGCGGCCAGCGGCAACGGGTGATGATCGCCATGGCGCTGGCCAACGAGCCGCAGTTGCTGATCGCCGATGAGCCGACCACGGCGCTGGACGTAACCGTGCAGCAGAAAATTCTCGAGCTGTTGATCGAGTTGCAGCAACGCCTCGGCATGTCGCTGCTGCTGATCAGTCACGACCTCAATCTGGTGCGGCGCATCGCCCAGCGGGTGTGCGTGATGCGCCATGGGGAAATCGTCGAACAGGCCGATTGCGAAACGCTGTTCCGCGCCCCGCAGCATCCTTACAGCCGCCTGCTGATCGAGGCGGAACCGTCGGGCGCGCCGGTGCCGAGTCGCTACGATCACAACCTGCTGGAAGTGGACGATCTGAAAGTCTGGTTCCCGCTGCCCAAGGCGTTGTTCAGCCGCACCCAGCAATACATCAAGGCTGTGGACGGCGTGAGTTTCCGTCTGCAACGGGGCAAGACCCTGGGGATTGTCGGCGAGTCCGGCTCGGGCAAGTCGACGCTGGGCCAGGCGATTCTGCGACTGGTGGAATCCGAGGGCGATATTCGCTTCGGCAACAAGCATTTGAGCCTGCTCAATCAGCGCTTGATGCGCCCGTTGCGCCGGCAGATCCAGGTGGTGTTCCAGGACCCGTTCGGCAGCCTCAGCCCGCGAATGTCGGTACAGCAGATCATTGCCGAAGGCCTGCTGACCCACGGCATCGGCACGCCCGAAGAACGTGAGGCAGCGGTGATCCGCGTGCTGGAGGAAGTCGGCCTCGACCCGCAGAGCCGCCATCGCTATCCCCACGAATTCTCCGGCGGCCAGCGCCAGCGCATTTCCATCGCCCGGGCGCTGGTACTGGAACCGGCGCTGATTCTGCTCGACGAACCGACCTCGGCGCTGGATCGCACGGTGCAGAAACAGGTGGTGGAGTTGTTGCGGCAGTTGCAGATCCGCCATGGCTTGACGTACCTGTTCATCAGCCATGACCTGGCGGTGGTGCATGCACTGGCGCACGACTTGATGGTGATCAAGGACGGCAAGGTGGTGGAACAGGGAGCGTCGCGCCAGATTTTTGCGGCGCCGCAGCATGCCTATACCCAGGAACTGCTGAAAGCGTCCGGCCTGGCCTTGGCAAAAACCGGGAAGGAGCTGGTTACAACAATCTGACTTTCAGTGCTTTCAGATTTATTTTCCGGCCACTGCATCCAAATGCCTCCGTCACG
Organism: Pseudomonas sp. B40(2017); assembly: GCF_002112855.1. Lineage (NCBI taxonomy): Bacteria > Pseudomonadati > Pseudomonadota > Gammaproteobacteria > Pseudomonadales > Pseudomonadaceae > Pseudomonas > Pseudomonas sp. B40(2017). Next base: position 76,545 of record NZ_NEIT01000007.1, on the reverse strand, counting down.
GGTAGTCCCTGTAACAGCCCTCTTTCGGCTGTCAGCGGTTTACCCTTTTTCGGAGAAACACTGATGAACATCACTCAACTGATTGGCCTCACCGGTTTGCTCGCCGTCGCCTCTTCGAGCTTTGCCCAAAGCAGTTATCCCGATGCGATCAAGGTGCCGGACGGCCACAAGATCGCGATGGAAACCACCGGGGTCGGCGAGATCACCTACGAATGCCGGGACAAGGCCAATGCCGCCGGCCAGACCGAGTGGGTGTTCGTCGGCCCGAAAGCGGTGCTCAACGATCGCAGCGGCAAACAGGTCGGTACCTACTTCGGCCCGCCCGCCACCTGGCAGGCGCAGGACGGTTCGAAAGTCACCGGCACACAGCTGGCCGTTGCGCCGTCGAGCCCGGGCAACCTGCCCTATCAACTGGTCAAGGCCAACCCCGCCGAGGGCAAAGGCGCGATGAGCGGCGTGAGCTACATCCAGCGCGTCGCGCTCAAGGGTGGCGTGGCGCCGGGCAGCGAATGCACGGCGGCGAACAAGGGCAAACAGGAAGTGGTGAAGTATCAGGCCGACTACATTTTCTGGGCGGCGAACTGAGCCTGACTGGACGTTTGGCCGATGCTTGCTAGATTGCAGGACATGCCATTGCCCGAAACCGCGTTCGATTATGAAGCCCGCCTCGCCGCCTGTGCCCGCGGCGAGCGCGGGGCCCTGCGCGAATTGTATGTGCAGGAAAGCCCGCGGCTGCTGGGTGTCGCCCGGCGTCTGGTGCGTGACACGGCACTGGCCGAAGACATCGTTCACGATGCGTTCCTGAAGATCTGGGCCGGCGCGGCGGGTTTCGATCCGGCGCGCGGTTCGGCCCGGGGCTGGATGTTCAGCGTGACCCGGCATCTGGCGCTGAATGTGTTGCGCAATCACCATCAGGAAACGCCGCTGAACGACAGCAACGAATCTCTGGCGATTGATGACGGGTTCGATGCGCTGGCGCAATCGACCCGCATCCATCGCTGCCTGCATCAACTGGAACCGCAACGCCGCCGCTGCATCCTTCACGCCTACGTCGACGGTTACAGCCACGCGCAGATCGCCCAACGCCTCGACACGCCGCTGGGCACCGTCAAAGCCTGGATCAAACGCAGCCTCAATGCGTTGCGGGAGTGCATGGGATGACCACCGAATCGGCGCAGGAACGCGATGAACTGGCCAGCGAATACGTGCTCGGCACCCTCTCGGCCGAAGCGCGCGCCGAAGTGCAACGACGCTTGCCCAACGAACCGGAACTGCAAGCCGCCGTGGATGCCTGGGAGCGGCGTCTGCTGGAGCTGACCGACCTCGCCCCGGCGCATCAGCCTTCGTCGCAGCTGTGGCAACGCATCGAACGCAGTGTCGGGCAACTCACCCACAAGAGGGCGCCAGAGGTTTCCTGGTGGAACCGCCTGTCGCTGTGGCGCGGCTTGAGCGCTGCCGGGCTGGCCGCGACCTTGTTGCTGGGCTCGATCCTGCTGACCCAGACCACACCGAAACCGAGCTTTCTGGTGGTGCTGGTCGCCCCGCAGGACAAGGCGCCGGGCTGGGTGATCCAGGCCAGCAGTCCACGGGAGATTCAGCTGATTCCGCTGGGCGTGGTCGAAGTGCCGGCCGACAAGGCGCTGGAGTTCTGGACCAAGGCCGACGGCTGGCAAGGGCCGGTGTCGCTGGGGCTGGTCAAACCGGGGCAAGCGCTGTCGATCCCGCTGGACAAGCTGCCGCCGCTGCAACCGAATCAGTTGTTCGAGCTGACGCTGGAGGGCGCCAACGGTTCGCCGATCGGCAAACCCACCGGGCCTATCCAGGCGATTGGCCGCGCAGTGAAGGTGCTATGACAAACCATCATCGGCGTCGATGTTCACCATCACGTCAATGAAGTTCTCTTAAAAAATCCCGGGCGTAACATCCGCTCCATACCAAACAAACAACACCCCCGGAGCAAAAATCATGAAACGCCAAGTCATCCTCAGCATTGCCCTCTCGGTTCTGGCCTTCAACGCATTTGCCGCCAAACCGGCTCACACCATGATCGCCGAAGGCGGCTCGGATCGTCTGATCGAACGTCGCGTTGCTGAAGGTGGTTCGGATCGTCTGATCGAACGTCGCGTTGCCGAAGGTGGTTCGGATCGTCTGATCGAACGCCGCGTCGCTGAAGGTGGTTCGGATCGTCTGATTGAACGCCGCGTCGCTGAAGGTGGTTCGGATCGTCTGATTGAACGTCGCGTTGCTGAAGGTGGCTCGGATCGTCTGATTGAACGTCGCGTTGCCTGAATGAATGGCTTGACCGCAACAACCCAGAAAAAACCCGGCTCCCGTCAGCCGGGTTTTTTTATTCCCTTTTGATCGTCCTCAGCCCTTGGCCATGCAGCGCCGATAGCGCTCGTCGACCCGTTTGGCAAACCACGCCGTGGTCAGTTTGCGGGTGATCTTCGGGCTCTGCAGCACAATGCCCGGCAGCACCGCACGTGGCAGTGACTTGCCTTCCGCACGCTCCGCCAGTTCGAAGACCCGTTGATACAGTTTGGTCTCCTCGAAGGCCAGGCTATCGCCCTTCTCCAGTTGATCGCGGATCACCGGATTGCGCATGCCCAGGGATTTGCCGAGGGTGCGCACCGCCAGTTCAGTGCTGCCCGGCATGATCGCGCCCGGGCGGATCAGGTCGCCATCCAGCGCCAGCGGAATGCCCGACGCCCGGCTGACCGCGTTCTGAAACGCCGCGTTGCGACTGGCGTACCAGCCGGCGTTGAAATCGGCGAAGCGGTACAAAGGCTCGCGGTAACTCACCGGATAACCCAGCAAATGGGCGATGCCGAAGTACATGCCGCCCCGACGGCTGAACACCTCGCGACGAATGGTCCCGTCCACCGGGTACGGATAGTCCTTGGCGTGCTGCTCGGCGAATTCGATGCTGACCTGCATCGGCCCGCCGGTGTGCACCGGGTTGAAACCGCTGAACAGCGTACGACCCATCGGCACCGAGCCGATGAAGTCGTCGAAGATCGCGCTCAATTCCTTTTCGCTGCGGGCGGCGCTCAGGCGTTCGCTGTAGGTCTTGCCGTTCGGCGAGCGCACCTGCAAGGCGCCGCTGACCAACAGGCTCGGGATGTGCACCTTGGCGGCGCGGCGGTCGATTTCGTCACGGGCGATCTTGCCCAGGCCCGGCACTGGCGGATCGACCTGAAAGGTGGATTCCTGCTCGGTGACGGCCAGCACCGAACACAGATTCTGCGTGGTCGGGCTGATGCCCTGAGCGGCGAAAGCAGCGTAGATGTCAGTGGCCCAGCCCTGGCGGTCGGCGGTTTTTGCCGGCAGCAGGCGCACAATCTGCGCCTTGACCTCGGCGGGCGGGCGCGGCGCCGGTTCTTCGCTGCGTTGACCGGCGCAACCGGCCAGCACCAGCAGCGCGGCGAGGCTGACGAATAATCGAGGGGTGTGCATACGCTTCATCCAGTCCGTTGAGCCGGGTTAACCCTACGCTCAATCGCAGGGTGCAGGATAGGACTGCGGGCCGGCGGCGCTGTTCCATCGTCCCGTTTGGCAGGCCGACTGGCCGCCCTCGCCGTCTGATCCATACTTGCTGCTGCAGTGGCAAGTCTCGGATCAGGACACGCGAGGAGGACAGACCATGAACCGCAGTGATGTTCTGATCATCGGCGCGGGCCCCACCGGACTGGTGTTGGCCCTGTGGCTGAGCAAACTGGGCGTGCGCGTGCGCATCATCGACAAGGCTTCCGCGCCGGGCACCACCTCGCGGGCGCTGGCGGTGCAGGCGCGGACCCTTGAGCTGTACCGGCAACTGGATCTGGCCGATACGGTGGTGCGCAACGGTCATCGGGTGGCCGCGGCGAATTTCTGGGTCAAGGGCAAACCGGTGGCGCAGTTGCCGTTGAACCGGATCGGCGAAGGCCTGACGCCCTATGCCTTTCTGGAAATGTACCCGCAGGACGAACACGAGCGGCTGTTGATCGACCGACTCGAAGACTACGACGTGACCGTCGAGCGCAACACGACGCTGGAGAGCTTCACGGAAAACGGTGACGGCCTCACCGCACATTTGCGCCTGCCGGATGGCGAGCAGGAAATCTGTCAGGCCTGCTATCTGGCCGGGTGCGACGGCGCTCGTTCAATCGTGCGCAAGACCCTCGACACCGGTTTTCCCGGCGGCACCTATCAGCAGATTTTCTATGTCGCCGATGTGCGGGCCAGCGGCCCGGCGCTCAACGGCGAGTTGCATCTGGATCTGGATGAAGCGGATTTTCTGGCGGTGTTCCCGCTGGCCGGCGAAGGCCGCGCGCGGTTGATTGGCACGGTGCGCGACGAGCGTGCGGAGCGTGCCGAAACCCTCGAGTTTTCCGACGTCAGCAATCGCGCTATCGAACATCTGAACGTGCACATCGAGGACGTCAACTGGTTCTCCACCTACCGCGTGCATCACCGGGTGGCTGATCACTTTCGCAAGGGCCGGGCGTTTCTGCTCGGCGATGCGGCGCACGTGCACAGCCCGGCCGGCGGTCAGGGCATGAACACCGGCATCGGCGATGCGATCAACCTGGCGTGGAAACTCGCGGCAGTGCTCGGCGGCGCGGCCACGCCCGGGCTGCTCGACAGCTACGAAACCGAACGCATCGCCTTCGCCCGGCGACTGGTGTCGACCACCGACAAGGTCTTCAGCTTCGTCACCGCCGAAGGCCGCATGGCCGATTTGTTGCGCACACGGCTGGCGCCGTTCCTGATTCCGAAAATGGCCTCATTCGAGAGCAGCCGCGAATTCCTGTTTCGCACGGTGTCGCAGATCACCCTCAACTATCGGGGCATGGCGTTGAGCGAAGGCGTGGCCGGGCACGTCCACGGCGGCGACCGCTTGCCGTGGGCCCATGATGGCGAGGGGGACAATTACGAGCCGTTGCGCCAGCCGTGCTGGCAGGTGCATGTTTACGGCGACACCAGCGACGAGATGATCGCCTGGTGCAATGAACATCACTTGCCGCTGCACGTGTTCGACTGGCGTCCGGCGTTTGAAACGGCGGGCCTGGGGCGCAACGGCTTTTACCTGCTGCGCCCGGATACCTACGTGGCGATTGCCGACAACAGCGCGGATCCGAAGGTGATCGAACGGTACTTTCGTGATCACGGGATCCGGCCGTTTTTCAATTGCCCCTGACGGATCAGATCCCGGCCAGGGCCAGGTCCATCGCAAAGTAGGTGAAGATCAGATCCGCACCCGCGCGCTTGATCGCGCCGAGGCTTTCGCGCACCACGCGATCTTCGTCGATGGCCCCGGCCTGGGCGCCGAACTTGATCATCGCGTACTCGCCGCTGACCTGATACGCCGCCAGCGGCAGGTTCGAGGCTTCGCGGATGTCGCGGATGATGTCCAGGTACGCGCCGGCCGGTTTGACCATCAGCGCGTCGGCGCCTTCCTGTTCATCGAGCAACGATTCGCGCAGGGCTTCGCGGCGGTTCATCGGGTTCATCTGATAGCTTTTGCGATCGCCCTTCAGCGCGCTGCCGCCGGCCTCGCGGAACGGGCCGTAGAGCGCCGAGGCGAATTTGGTCGAGTAGGCCATGATCGGAATCTGCGTGAAGCCGGCATCGTCCAGCGCACGGCGAATCGCCCGCACCTGACCGTCCATTGCCGCCGACGGCGCGATCACGTCGGCGCCGGCACGGGCTGCTGCAACTGCCTGTTTGCCGAGGTTGATCAGGGTCTGGTCGTTGTCGACTTCATGGTTGTGCATCACGCCGCAATGGCCGTGGTCGGTGTACTCGCAGAAGCAGGTGTCGGACATCACGATCATTTCCGGCACGGCGTCCTTGGCGATCCGCGACATGCGCGACACCAGGCCGTTTTCGCGCCAGGTGTCGCTGCCGTTGGCGTCCAGATGATGGGACACGCCGAAGGTCATCACCGACTTGATCCCGGCCCGAGCGTAACGCTCGATTTCGCCGGCCAGTTTGCGCTCGGGAATGCGCATCACGCCGGGCATGCTCTTGATCGGCACAAAATCGTCGATCTCTTCTTCGACGAAGATCGGCAGCACCAGATCGTTGAGGGAAAACTCGGTTTCCTGGAACAGGCTGCGCAGGCTCGCATTGCGGCGCAGACGGCGTGGACGTGCTTCGGGGAACTGACTGGACATGGGGCCTTTCCTGAAAACAGCGGATGAGACGAAAGTCGTAGGGGGCGAAGCTTATGCCTTGCGGGGATCGGGGTACAAACCTGGATCAATCAACAGTGCGTTACCGGGCACGCAACAATCTGCGCGCCCGGTTCCCGCCGGGTCAGGAAGGAATGGTCAGGCCGCGCACAACCGCCGGCCGCGCGAGGAAGCGCTCCAGCACCCGGGTGACGTTCGGGAAGTTGTCGATGCCGACCAGATCGCCCGCCTCGTAGAAGCCGATCAGGTTGCGCACCCACGGGAACGTGGCGATGTCGGCGATGGTGTAGCGCTCGCCCATGATCCAGTCGCGCCCTTCCAGGCGGGTGTTCAGGACGCTGAGCAGGCGGCGGCTTTCTTCGACGTAGCGGTCACGGGGACGCTTGTCTTCGTAGTCCTTGCCGGCGAATTTGTTGAAGAAACCGAGCTGGCCGAACATCGGCCCGATCCCGCCCATCTGGAACATCAGCCACTGGAGGGTTTCGTAGCGCAGCGCGCCTTCCTGGGCCAGCAACTGGCCGCTTTTGTCGGCGAGGTAGATCAGGATCGCGCCGGACTCGAACAACGGCAGCGGTTTGTCCTCTGGACCGTGGGGATCGATGATCGCCGGAATCTTGTTGTTCGGGTTCAGCGACAGAAATTCCGGAGACATCTGGTCGTTGGTGTCGAAGCCCACGCGGTGCGGCTCGTAGGGCAGGCCGATCTCTTCAAGCATGATCGAGACCTTGACGCCGTTGGGGGTCGGCAGGGAATAGAGCTGAATCCAGTCAGGGTACTGCGCCGGCCATTTCTGGGTGATCGGGAACGCGGACAGATCAGTCATGTGTAGCATCCAGTCACAAAATGAAAGGCCTGAGCATAATCCACGATCAGCGCTCTGGCTCGGGTTCTTTACACACTCGCCCGCCGGCTTACTTAAATCCGCAACATCCTGTGGTTAACCTTTCCTCCAACCGCACAGCCTCAACGGTAAAGTGCGGCGCACTCAAGCGGATCGAACCAAACGGGCCTCAGGGGGCTCCAAGCAAGCCAGTGATGACAGGGAAAACAGCCGGCGCGCATGCACCGGTGCAGAGGTTTGTCAGCCTTAACCGAACAGACTGAAGACTCCTTATCCCATGACGAACTTGATGAAAGTCGCCAACCGCTTCAAACATCGCGCCTATGTGGCCCTGCCCACCCTGCTGGCAGTCAGCGCGCTGTTCCTGTCGCTGGAATCCAGCGAAAGCCGTGCGCAACCGGTGGACGGCACCCAGACCCTGGTGTTCCTGCGCCATGCCGAGAAACCGGCCGGTGGTCTCGGCCAGCTCAACTGCCAGGGCCTGAACCGGGCCATCGACCTGTCGACCCTGCTGCCGGAAAAATTCGGCAAGGCCGACTACGTGTTCGCCGCCAACCCGACGCGCAACGTCGAGGAAGGCGAACTGGACAACTCCTACAGCTACATCCGCCCGCTGATGACCATCAGCCCCGCCGCGATCAAACTCGGCCTGCCGGTGAACATCGAGTTCTCGGCCAACGACACCAGTGATCTGGCCCGGGAGCTGATCGACGACAAGTACCACAACTCGACCATCTACACCGCGTGGTCCCATGGCTACCTGCCGGAGCTGATCAACAAGGTGGCGGACAAGGCGGTCGGCGGGAAGCAGAAGATCACAGAGGATTGGGAATCCAGCGATTACGACTCGCTGTATGTGCTGACCCTGACCTGGCACAACGGCAAGGCCAGCCTGCAGAGCCACAGCTACAAACAGGGACTGGATAACGGCCAGGAAAGCTGTCCGACCTGAGTTTGTCCGGGGCCCGCTCGGGTCCCGTCAGGCCTTGGGTTTGACCCGCTCACGCAGGTACTCGATAACGGCCTGCCGCTCCCCCGCAAACTCGATCCGCCCGCCCTTCTTCTCGCGCTGAAACACATACATCGGGTCGTAATACTCACGCAGCAAACCTTCGATCCACGCGCGATGCAACTCCACCGCCCCGCTGCGGCCCTGCTCCGCCAGCGCCTCTTCCATCAACACCCGCATCCGTCGATGCCGCTCGCCGCCCAAGCGCTTGTGCACGTTGTCGAGGCTTTCCAGCAAGCGCTCGCAAAACCGCCCGAAACCCTCGTCGCCATGCACGGCCTGAAACTCGGCAGACAAATCCACCACGTAATCGCGCAGGATCCGCTCGACGCGCTGCTCGAAACGATCTTCGAGCCAGACCATCGGGTACTGCTGCATGCCCTGATACAACGGCAAGGGCAGCGCGCAGCTGCCGACCACCCGGCTCTCATCCTCCAGCACAAATTGATCGATGCCGGCCGCACGCTTTTTCAGGAAGTCGATGGCCAGCCGGTTCTCGAAATCGATGTTCGACGGCTGACCGGTGGCGCGCTTGCCGAAACTCGAGCCCCGGTGATTGGCATGGCCTTCCAGATCCACACTGTTGCGCAGTTGCACCAGCACTTCGGTCTTGCCGGTGCCGGTCATGCCGCCCAGCAGCACGAAATCACACTCGTCCATAGCCGATTCGAGGGTGTCGATCAGAAAACCTCGCAGCGCCTTGTAGCCACCGCCGATACGCGGATAGTCGATGCCGGCTTCCGACTTCAGCCACTGCTGGACGATTTGCGAACGCAGGCCGCCACGAAAGCAATACAGATAACCCTCGGGATGCGTCCGGGCAAACGCCGCCCAGGCCTGGAGACGCTCGGACTTCACCGCGCCGGAGACCAGTTGATGGCCCAGTTCGATGGCGGCCTGCTGACCGTGATGTTTGTAGCAAGTGCCGACCCGCTGCCGCTCGATGTCGTTCATCAGCGGCAGATTGACCGCCCCGGGAAACGCGCCCTTGTGAAACTCGACCGGCGCACGGGCGTCCATCAGCGGGCGGTCGTTGAGGAAGATGTCGCGGTAGTCGGTGAAGTCGGCGGTCATCAATTCACCTCGACCGCGTGGCTCTGTCGCGCGATCAACTCACCGATCGGCTCAAGCGCGAGGCCCAGTTCGGCAGCGACGGCGAGGAATTCGGCATTGCCTTCGGGGGTCACGGCCACCAGCAGCCCGCCGCTGGTCTGCGGGTCGCAGAGCACGCGCTTGTGCAATTCCTGCACTCGCCCGACGCGGTTTGAATAACTGTCGAAGTTGCGCAAGGTGCCGCCGGGCACGCAGCCCTTTTCGAGGTAGTACTCGATGCTCGAAAGCCGCGGTACCCGGTCATAAAAAACCCGTGCCGTCAGGTGACTGCCGTCGGCCATTTCCACCAGATGCCCGAGCAGCCCGAACCCGGTGACATCGGTCATCGCGGTGACCCCGGCCAGTTTGCCAAAACGGCTGCCGGGCTTGTTCAGCGTACACATCCAGTCCCGGGCCACGCCGATGTCGTCGGGGCGCAGCTTGCCCTTCTTCTCGGCGGTGGTGAGGATGCCGATGCCCAACGGTTTGGTCAGGTACAGCAGGCAACCGGCAGTGGCGGTGTCGTTGCGTTTCATGAAGCGCTTTTCCACCAGCCCGGTGACAGCCAGACCGAAGATCGGCTCCGGCGAATCGATCGAATGCCCGCCGGCCAGCGGAATCCCCGCCGCATCGCACACCGCACGTCCGCCGCGAATTACGTCTCGCGCCACTTCCGGCGCCAGCACATTGACCGGCCAGCCGAGGATCGCAATCGCCATCAACGGATCACCGCCCATGGCGTAGATGTCGCTGATGGCATTGGTGGCGGCGATCCGGCCGAAGTCGAACGGGTCGTCGACGATCGGCATGAAGAAATCCGTGGTCGACACCACCCCGCGCTCGGCATCGATTTCATACACCGCCGCATCATCGCGCGACGCGTTGCCGACCCACAGTTTCGGATCAAGGTTCTGCGCCCCGCTGCCGGCCAGAATCACCTCCAGCACCTTGGGCGAAATCTTGCAGCCACAACCCGCGCCGTGGCTGTATTGGGTCAGACGGATGGGCTCGGTCATGGGGGCAGTCTCCGGGAGGCAGTGGGGCAAATACTAGCAGAGGGGATGGGAAGCACGTTTTTGCCGCTCAATGCAATCACCACCCTACGTCTCTACTGCCCCCGGAACTAGCGCTGCACCTCGGCAAAGATCTCGGTGATCGGCCGACGCGGCTGGCGCTTTTGCAGTTCGCGTACCTGCTCACTCAGCCGCAGCAACTCTTCACTTGGTTTGGCCCATTGATCTTCCGGCAGCGGTTCCGACCATTTGCGCATGGCTTCGGGCAGTGCCTGTTTGCCGATCCGTTCGAGACGGCGTACTTCCCATTCGACGAGGTGGTTGGGAATCGTCCACAAGGTCATGACGTGGTACAGGTACCAGAAAAACCCGGACATTCGCGTGCGTGAACCTTCACGGATCTGTTGGTGCATGCGTGCGCGGGCGTTGCGGAAGGTGTGCAGGCCTTCGTGGGGTGGGTCGTCGGGGCCTTGCAGGTCTTGCAGATCCTGGATCGATTTGAGGTCGTGGATTTCGTATTCCATGTAGCCGCGAATGGCTTCCCAATGGCTGATGGCGATTGGCAGGCCGGCGCATTGGAATTCGAGGCTGGTGAGGGTTTCGCCGTGGTAGAAACCGATGCCCATGCCGTATTGCCGGTGGATGCCGTATTGGGTGGCGCCTTGAGCTTCGATGATCCAGGCGGTAAGGGATTCCCAAGGAACAAAGACCGGTTCGGTGGCGCCTTCGGGCATGAAGCAGACTTCGCGGCGTTGGCGGTTGAAGCGGGTCGGGATGATTGAGGCGCGTTTTTTGTGGTTGTGGTGCCAGACGCCGAGGGTGATGAGCAGCATTAGAAAACAGGTTTCAATGGCAAGTCCTCTTGTCTCTTGAAAAATTCCTTCTATGTAACTCCAGATTTCGTCCCAACTATCTCCAAACATCAGCCCGAGAAAGCCGCCGACCAATGGAAAGAGAAAAGCGACTGAGAAAGACACGCTGAATGGCCCGCCCAAAGTCATTTGCCACATAAAAACCTCTGGCTTCCCCAACCCAAAATCCATGCAAACATCATTCAGCTCACCAATATGTGGACCATAAGGTGGAGTCAGTGTTGGTAAGGGTATTGGGGACAGATAGGTGACCTTACCACTCGGAAACGGCTCGACATCTCCTGCTTTTCGAGGTGTCTCGACTTGCGGAATAACTCCCGGCTCGACGTGATTATTCAGCATGAGCGGCCTGCTCCAGTAATTGGGTTTCAACTAGCAAAATCGATGGTTTCTCTTTCACCAGTTGCGGAGCAACCACCGCAAAATGTCCCTCCCCCCGTGGATCGATATGAATGACACGAGTGCGCGATGTCCATTCACCTTTGTCGTTCAAGTTCTGAACACAAACGGCCAACTCCAGAGTTTCCTTCGCTGGCGTGAATTCGGCCCCCATGCGCTGTTTGGGAAAACAATTCATGCGCGGCGCTTACCCGTAGATGCCATACGCTGCACCTCGGCAAAGATCTCGGTGATCGGTCGATGCGGCTGACGTTTTTGCATTTGGCGTACTTGCTCACTGAGTCGCAGCAACTCTTCACTCGGCTTGGCCCACTGCTCTTTCGGCAGCGGTTCCGACCATTGGCGCATGGCTTCGGGCAGTGCCTGTTTGCCGATTCTTTCGAGGCGGCGCACTTCCCATTCGACGAGGTGGTTGGGAATCGTCCACAGCGTCATGACGTGGTACAGGTACCAGAAAAACCCGGACATTCGCGTGCGTGAACCTTCACGGATCTGTTGGTGCATGCGTGCGCGGGCGTTGCGGAAGGTGTGCAGGCCTTCGTGGGGTGGGTCGTCGGGGCCTTGCAGGTCTTGAAGGTCTTGAATCGATTTGAGGTCGTGGATTTCGTATTCCATGTAGCCGCGAATGGCCTCCCAATGGCTGATCGCGAGGGGCAGGCCGGCGCATTGGAATTCGAGGCTGGTGAGGGTTTCGCCCTGGTAGAAGCCGATGCCCATGCCGTATTGCCGGTGGATGCCGTATTGGGTCGCGCCTTGGGCTTCGATGATCCAGGCGGAGAGGGATTCCCAAGGGACAAAGACCGGTTCGGTGGCGCCTTCGGGCATGAAGCAGACTTCACGGCGTTGGCGGTTGAAGCGGGTTGGGATGATTGAGGCGCGTTTTTTGTGAACGTGGTGCCAGACCGCGAGACCAATGAGCAAAATAAGGGGGTCTACCATTAGCGAGTTTTCATAGCCTGTTTCGAACATGCCCACCATTGACTCCCATATAGCCTCCTGTCCATACCCAAAACTAATCCCCATCAGTCCGGTAATTAGCGGGAATAAAAATATAACCAAGACAGACAAGCTCAATGGCCCGCCCAAAGTCATCTGCCACATAAATACTTGTGGTGACCCCAGCCCAAAGTCCATATGAACATCATTCAACTCACCAATATGTGGGCCGTAGGGTGGAATCGGTGCAGGCAAGGGTAATGGGGCTAGATAGGTGACCTTACCGCCCGGAAACGGCTCGACATCTCCTGCTTTTCGAGGTGTCTCGACTTGCGGAATAACTCCCGGCTCGACGTGATTATTCAGCATGAGCGGCCTGCTCCAGAAGTTGGGTTTCAACCAGTAGAACCGGTGGTTTCTTTTTGACCAGTTGTGGAGCAACCACTGCAAAATGCCCTTCTCCCCTTGGGTCGATATGAATGACACGGGTGCGAGATGTCCATTCACCTTTGTCGTTCAAGTTCTGAACACAAACGGCCAACTCCAATGTTTCTTTGGCTGGGGTGAATTCGGAATCGGGATCTACCGGGTACTGGAGGCATAGCACCAAGCCTTCCGCTGATGATTTGACGATGCGCAGGCTACGGAGGATCTCTTCGCTGACCACATCCTTGCGCTCTCGTGGGGTTCCACGACTGTGAAGCGGCATCGAAATACGGTGGGCGCCGATGCCCAATAGGTGAGTAGCTTTTCCGCCGAGAGGCGGCAATAGATCACCCAAAGTCAGTCTGGGTAACACGAGGTGGATATCGCTGGGTCTGGCTTTGAACAGCAGGTTCTTCAGCCAGGAATCATAAGGATTGGGTCCCAGTTGGGCGTAAGGCGCGTGGATCAGAAAAGCCAGATAGCTCTGATAGTCTTCCAGCGAGTGGTTCCCGCGCATTTCGGCATCCCGGCTCCAGGGAGTGATTTTCAGCCATTTGTCATGGGCACTGAGGTTGTAACGGTTGAACAACCAGGTACCACTGAGCTCCAGCACTGTGAACAAGGCGCCGGCAAGATTGAAGCGAAAAAACACGGTGGAAAGACGTGTGCCAGCAGCGGCCCATGCGGCTGTTCGCGCTGCTTTGTCGGTTGCGGAGATTACGGTATAACCAGCGTATAAGGTCTGTCCCAGACCATATGCATTAATGGTCGTCATTCCGCCCGCACCCAATGTGGCTAGCACGGCCGCCCCCTGCGCCAATTGATTTCCGCTGCGAACCGCCTCCTGCCAATTTTGGTTTTGGTTTTTAAAACTGGTAAAAGAAACTCTCAAGCCCAAACCATACGTAAAGATGCCAAGCCCAATATGTAATTTGCCCACTTGCACATGCACGTGCTGTAAGGCTTGAGGTTGAAGCGCAACTATTAGCGCTGTGCTACGAGCTTTCATCGCCGTATCCGCAAGACTTTGCGCCGCAGTAAACCCGGCCGCTCCCGTCGCAGCCAAAGCAGCAAAAAAGTCCGCCCGCTTCTTCTTGTCTCGGGTCTGCTTCATCAACTCCCTATAAGCCCCCACCAAATTCACCACCTGCACCAAAACCACCACCAACCCCATCCCTTCCGTCTTCACCAGACTCCCCGCCGACACCCCGCCCAATCCCGCCCGGATATTCCCCAACAACCCGCGCAGTTCCTGCTGCTGCGCCGGCGGAAATACCACCGTCACCCCTGCCCTCGCAGGCGTCGCGCCGTACAACCGGGCCGAGCGATCCGGCAGTTCTTCAATCGGGCTTAACGCTGCCGCCAATCGCCCTTCGATCTGCGTCAGTTGCGCCCGCACCCGCACGATCTCTTCCTGCAGCTCCACCGCTCTCGCCGTCTTGTGCCCCTGACGATTCTTGTTGTGGGTGATCTGGTTGCGCTCACGGTTGAGGGTCTTGAGATATTCGCGTTCGCGCAGAACCTCCTTGATCACCGTTTGCAGCGCGGACTGCTCAGCCGGGCTGGCGACGGTGAAGGTCACGCCGCTGGTTTTTGCCGCGTCGAACAGGCGCAGGCGCAGTGCTTTGGGCAGGCGCTGGAACAGTTCATCGAGGTCGGGGATTTTCTCGGCCGAGAGGTCGAAGCCTTCCAGCACGCGGTTCAGGCCCAGATTCAGTGCCGGGCTGTAAGTGTCCTGCACCGCCGCCGCGACGACGCGGGTGTGTTCGGGCATTTCATCGAGGGCCGGCAGTTGCGGTTGTTCGATCTTTTTCAGCTTGGCCAGCCAGTCCGGCAGGTTGTTGAACGTGGCCATGAGGGCGTTGAACAGCGTTGAGTATTGCCCGCTCTGCTCCGATTGCAGGCGCAGCGGCAAGGTGTAGAAGACGGTTCGGGTCAGTTCCGGATGTTCCTCCAGATAACCGAGCATTTTTTCGCTGGCTTCGTCGCTGCGGCACAGGTCCTTGAGGCAGGCGTATTCGGCGCTGAGGGCCTGATGGAGTTGCGCCGCCACTTGCGCGTCGTAGTACCAGGCTGAACGATGGAAGCGTCCGCCGACCAGCAGTTGCGTGCGGTCGGCGGTGATGCGTTCGAGCATGCGGTTCCAGCGACCGAGGTCGTCACGCAGGAGGTTCAGTCGCTCGTCCATCGCCGGGCGGTCGATCAGATCGTTGATACCGCGTTTACCGCTGAGTAGCGGGCCATCGAGCACGTCTTTGATGCGCCGATCCTGATCCTTGCCGAGGCGGATCAGCGTCTCCAGATGCAGTTCGACAAAGTCCTGGGGAGCGACGGCTTCGAAGTACTGGCGCGTGTAAAAACGCCGATCCACCTCAGCCGTAGGGGCCAGACGATTCTGTCCCATGCCGTCATCAAAACCCTGAGCGCGCAGTTTTTGCAGTTCGGGAGGCGCCGGCGCATCGGCCTGGACATCCCCGCCCTTGTTCAAATAATCGAGCAACGCCTTGCGCGTATTCTCGCGATCCGGCTCGGGCAACTGTTCCAGATCGGCAAACAGGGCTTTGGCCTGCGGCTGTTCGCTGGTCTTGGCCAATCCGTCGACATCGGTCTCGCTCAGTTGGCTCAGCGACTCGATATAGCTGGCGAGCAGATAATCGCGAGCGTTGTTGCCGGTGTTGCTCCAGTCATCGACCCAGCCGACCACGGTGTCCTGATACTCGGCCAGATCGCGCATCACACCCAGATCGTCGTTGACCAGCAGAAACAGCGTGTCGTCCTGATAGGGCCCGCGCACCCGGCCGAGGAATTCGCCGATGTGCGCTGGGCGAAAACGCCGCGGTTGCTCCCACAGATAAGGTTCGCGTTCGTGCTCGGGAGCGTCGCTGACCTGTACGGTTGGCATCCGCGTCGCGTCAACCTCCGCGACAGGTTCCGCGCCGGCGGCCACCTCCGCCAACCACTGTCTGGTCTGCTCCACGGTGAGTAAATGCTCGCCACCGGTCAGACAATTCACCGCTGCAAGATCGACCGCCTGCATGAAGTACTCGCGCTCTTCGCGGCTGTCCAGCACCTGATGGCACTTGCCCGCCGTCCACTGCACCTCGGCCAAGGTCACGTACAACGTACTTCGCCGGGGAAAGATCAGCGCCGGATGCGCTTCAATCGCTGCGCGCTGATCCTCGCTGACCTGTTTGCCCTGGTGCAGCAGGGCCGTGACGATACCGTCGAGCATTCGGTATTCGTACAACTCGCCGCTGAGGCTGTCGATGATGTACAGCCAGCCATCGCGCAGCCGGCGAATGCCCAGCGGGCGGGCGGTCAAGGTGTACGGCAATTTCAATTCGGTGCCCGGATCGAACGCTCTTTCCACCAGGCCGTAGCTCAACGGCAGCAGTTGCACATGGGTTTGTTGCAGCGGGCAAGCCGCGGGCGCAACGATGGGGGCTTTCGAGGCGGCGGCAGCGTCGAGGATGGCGGGATGGGTCATGGGCGTTCCCTTTGACTGGCCCAACGCTGCGCCACATCAACGGCCAGCGTGAGGCGCTCGTCCGGTGATTGCAGAGAAGGCGTGTGGAACAAGTGGTGGATTTGCGGGTGTTGGGCGATATCGCGGCTGTCGAGCAACGCCAACAGGTTGGCGAAGTTGAACAACTCAGATCGGCTGCTCAGGCCAAGCGCGCTGGCCTGGGCTTCCATTTGCTGCAGCGTTGGCCAGCGCTGGGTCAGGGTTTCTCCGACATGAAATCGGGAAAAGTGCTTCAACAGATGCGCATCCAGATCCAGCAACGCTCGGCGCCGATCCACCTGATCCAGCGCCGCGTTCTGTTCCGGGTTCAGGCAATAAGGGACAGGCAGCACCGGACACTCGGCCTGCCGCGGCCGATGAACGTGCCAGACATCGTTGACGCAGTCCGCCGTTGCCACACAGGTCAAGGGCCCGAACAAGCGCTGATCGCCACTGGCATACAGCGCATGCACCACCCCGGCATCGGCCAGCCGCAACAACGCCGATTGCCCGGCCGGCAATTCGACACTCAGCAGTTTGCGCAGGTGTTCACCAACGCTGTGCATCGGCGCGCAGCTGAACAACAGCACGCCCCACTCTTGCGCTGCGTGTTGCAGGAAGAACCGTGCCAATGGCTCGTCAGCCCGCTCGATGGCCACGAGCAGAGGCGATAGATCGCGCAGTGCCGCGAAGGGTGGCTGGTCATACAGAGCAAATGTGCTGACCGAAGGGCTAATCTGCTTCAACCGCGTTGGCAGATCACTGATCGTCGCCCCATCCAGCAGCAAAAAGGCCTGGTGTCGGGTCCATGGCAAATCGTCGGGCAGATCGGTCGAAAGGCTCACGCGCGGGCAGCCTCGCAGATCAGACAACGCGAAGTGCGCGTAGACACCAGGGCGTGGCGTTGCTGAACCGGATCAAATGCCACTTTCAACAACGGCAACGCCCCCGGCACCAGCGGTTGCGCCGCCATTCCCGGCGCAGGCGCGCCGCCCTGAAGAATCGGCACGCTGCTGCAAATGCCTTCGGGCCCCAGCGTCAACCAATGCCCGCCGGCCTTGATCGTCACATGGGTGCCGCCGTCGATGACCACCTGCTGACCGGCCCCGAGGTGGATTTGCTGACCGGCGCTGAGCCGTTGGCTGGCGACCCGAATGTGGCGGTCGCCATGCACCCACAGGTGATCTTCCTGTTTGAGTTCGGTCAGGCGATTGCCGTGGGTCAGATGGTGTTCGTCGCTGTGCAGCTCATGACTGGCAATGCCGCCAACGACCACGGTGCGTTGATTGTCGACCTGGACTCGCTGGTCATTGAGCACAAGCTGGACAAGGTCACGTTGCGCGCGGATGGCGATCTCTTCGGCGCCTTTTTTGTCCTCGATGCGCAACTCGTTGTAACCGCCACCACCGGGGCTGCTCTGGCTGCGCCAGATACTGCGGGTCTGCTCTGCTGGCAGATCCAGCGGCACTGGTGTCACGGCGTTGGGCAGGCAACCCAGCACGAACGGCTTGTCCGGATCCCCCTCGGTGAACCCGACCAGCACTTCCATGCCGACGCGCGGAATCTGCACGCTGCCGTATTGGTCATGAGCCCAGCCTGTGGCTACGCGCAACCAGCAACTGGATTGTTCATTGAGCTGGCCTTCGCGGTCCCACAGCAGTTGGACTTTCACCCGGCCGTAGGCATCGCAGTAAATCTCTTCGCCGGGCGGCCCGGTCACCACGGCATGTTGGTTGCCGTTGATTCGGGGTTTACGGTGTTCGAGGGCGGGGCGAAAAATGACGTCCCAGGGCGTCGCGACGAAGTGGTTGCGATAGCCCTGAGTGAAGTCGTCTGCGGTAGCAAGATCGGTCGCCGACTCTTCCAGCACTTGCGGCTGTCGGCCAAGATGATCGACGCGGGTCAGCAGCCATAAACCGTTGTAATCGTCGCGTGGGTGCTCCCTGATGTCGACGAAGCTGCCACTGCGCAGCAGGCTCTGATCGCTGCGCCCCTGTGCTTGACGGTAATCGGCGCGATGCCGCTCAAGGGCGCGTTGACTGAGATGTCTACCCTGATCGCGATGAGTGAACTGACCGGGAAAGCGGTAATCTTCAAGCACTGGAAGCCGCATTTCTTTGGCTTCGGCGTCCAGTTGCACGGTTGGCTTTTCGAAGTGGTAATCACGGCGACTGACGTGCGTGGTGCGGGTTTCCAGGCGGACGTTGAAGCGGTCTATGACCGCAGTTTCGGCAACCATGCCGCTGCCTTGTGCATAAGCCGTCGGTGCAGCCGGCGTGGGGAAAGCGCTCTGATCATCACCGAATACCAACAGGTGCCCGTCGCGACTGTGCTGAAAATGAAAGTGCAGTCCCTCCTCCTCACACAAGCGCTGGATGAAGAACAAGTCCGTCTCTTCAAATTGCACGCAATACAGGCGAGGCCGGTAATCGGCGCTGAGCTGGAAACGCCAGGCATCCGGCTGCATGCCATGGTCGCTCAACACGCGGGCGATGATTTGCGGCACGCTCTGATGCTGGAAAATTCGTTGGTTATGACGATGGGCGAGGTATGCCAGATGGGGCACCAGAACAATCTGGTAGCGGGTCAAGCGTGTGCCCGAATCACCTTGGGCGACTCGATGGATCTGGCCGTGAATGCCAGAGCCTTCCGGGCAAAATGACAAAAAGGCAGGCCGGTGCAGCAGGGCTTCGAGATCAAGGTCGCGGCGTTCACTGACCAGCTCGAGTACAACCTCGTAGATTTGGTTGAGCGCTTCCCGGGCCCGGAATTCGAACACCTGAAGGTCGTGGGGAAAACCCTCTATCTCGAGTCTGAATACAACGGGTTTGCTGGCGCCAAACATCCACTTTTTCCTGTGCCTTTTTCAGGCTCGGGACTTTGCGTGGATCTACGGTTCAACGCAGTCAGGACAATCGTTTAATCATGTAGGACATGTCCGTGACGCCAGAAACAAGCCTGCCGCTTTAGCAAACTCCTACAGCAAGATCCGAGCTTCGGTGAAGGCAACTGCCGCAGCCTGTGAGCTGGCAAAAAAAAACCGCCCTTGCGGGCGGCTGAAGTGCTTCGCTCCTGAATCAGAACCCGAGGCTGAAGCTGATGGTCATCGCATGGTCGTTGCTCTCGTTCGACAGCTGCCCCGAGTAACCGATACCGAGTTTGCCGGTCGGGCTGATCTGGAAGTCCACGCCCGCTTCGACCACCGCGCTGTCCTTGGCAATCGGCACGCCCTGGGTGTTGAACGAGGCGCCGCCGTCGATGAAGGTCAGGTCGGCGTCAGGCTTGGTATCACCGAAGGCATGCCGCCAGCCGAGGGCCGCGCGCGGGGTGAACTGCCCGCCGTTGGCCAGGGTGATGACCTTGCCGGCGCGCACGCCCAGGGTCGAGAAGGTGATGTCCTGATCGGACTCGGCGCGCAGACGCCCCACCCCGCCTTTTTCCTTGGCCTTGTCGCTGTCGTAGTTGACGTACGCCAGACCCGCGAACGGTTCCAGGGCAATCCCGGCCGCTTCGATGGCATAGCCGACTTCACCGAACACCTGGGCGCTGCGGGCGTCGTAATTGGCTTTCAACCGATCGTTGTAGGCGCCGACGCTGACGTCGCGTTTGGTCTCGATGTCGTGCCAGCTGTACGCCGCACCAAGGCGCACCGCCAGGGCATCGAATTGCGAGTTGAGGTACGCCGCCAGGTGGTAGCTCTCGACCGTGGCATCCGAGCGACGATCATGGGCATCCAGATCGCTGCGGGTGTAGCCGGCGGCCATGCCGACGCGCCATTGGTCGTCGAGCTGCTTGTCGGTGCCGAGCATGAAGCCGCTCAGGTTGCGATCCAGTTTCGCGCTGTTGCTGTTGCCGTCCGACTCGCCCCAGGCGCCGAGTGCGCGAGCCCAGCCGACCATCTCGCCGTGGCAGCCGTTGCTGCTCAGCTGATTGTCGCTAGGAGCCAGGGCGCGGCGTGGATCGTCCGGCGCGCTGCACGACGGCTGGCGCATACGGTCGTTGACCGCGTCACGCACGTAGCGCGAATCCTCGAGGATTGCGCTGGCGGTGCTGGCATGGATTTCCCCCGACAGACTGTCGAAGGCGTTACGTGCCCCGGCTACGCTGAGGTTGACGATTTCGTCCTGCAACGCACTGCCCGCCGCACCGTTACGCATCAACGCCGAGGCGGTGTTGCGCTGGTTGCGGGTGGCGGCGACGTCGACGAACGAGTTGCCGTTGCGGCTGACCACCAGGTTCACTGCGTTCGGGTCATACACCAGCGCCGTGTCGAGGAACGCATATTGCGGCAGGTCGGCGGCGCTGAAGGTGCCGGTCACTCCGCCACCGGCGGTGATCAGCGAGTACACGGTATTGCCGGTGAACGGTGCCAGGCTGTTGACCTGCAGACCGCCGCCCAGGGTGGCGGTACCACCGACCGCCAGTGGGGTGGCGGTCGGCGAACTGACGGTCAGGGCCAGCACACCGTCGGCGGCGTTGGTCAGGTTGCCGGCGACACTCAAGGTGCCAGCCTCGGCACCGGATTGCACCACGCCATGGTTGACCAACGAACCGACGCTGCCGTTACCGCTCAACCCGGCGCCGTTGGCCACGGTGACCTGCCCGCCGAGCGAAGCCCGAGCCGAGCGGCTGCCGACCTGCAACACGCCTTGATCAACCGCCACCGTGCCACTGAACGGCTGATTACCGGTCAACAGCAGGGTTCCGGCCCCCCGCTTGGCCAATGCGCCGGTACCACTGAGCACACCGTTGAACTGACCATTGGCGTTCTGCTGGAACACCAGCAATGCGTTGTTGAGGATGTTGCCCTGCAGGCTGGTGGTATTACCGATCAGCGTACCGCCGCTGACCGTAGTCCCGCCGCTGTAGGTGTTGGCGCCGCTGAGGATCAGGGTGCCGGAATCCAGCTTCTCGATGCCGCCACTGCCCACCAGCGGTACGGAGATTTCCGCACTGCCACCGGCATTCACCCGCACCGGCGCGAGGCTGCCGCCCGGGCCGTTGACCGGGGTCAGCGTACCGCCGGCGCCTGGCACCAGGCTGTAACCGCTGGACAGGAACTGCAACCCGGTGAAGTTCTGATTGCCTTGCACCGTGACTATGCCGCTCTGCCCGCCGAACACGGCGAACTGACCGTTCGACGCCAGCGCCTGAGTACCGCTCGGATCGGTCCAGTTGGTGCCCGGCCCCCACACGCCGCTGCCGCCACCGATGCTGCCGTCCGGGTTGGTGGTGCCGCCGTTCCAGAACTGCACTTCACCCGGGGTGTTTTGCACCAGCAGGTTGACCTGATTGGCCAGCGCGGTCTGCAGGGTCAGGTTGGCCGCCGACACCGGCAGGCTGCCGTAGACCAGACCATTGTTGGTCAGGCTGCCGCCGTAACTGAACAGCTGATAGACCCCGGTACCGAAGCCGCCGGCGTTGCTGATGTTCAGCGTGCCGTCGAGGGTCAGGTTGCCGGCGACGTTGACCACCGTTGTAGAGCTGGCGGCCGAGCCGAGGCTGAAGTCCAGGTTGGTGCCTGAAGACAATGCCAGCGAACCCACCGACAACGGCGTTGCAGTGCCGCCGCCGGTCAGCGTCGCACCGTTGGCCAGTTGCACGGCGCCGGCGAACACGCCGCTGCCGCCGACCTTCGCCCCGCTGGCTACGTTGACGCTGGCACTGTTGAGCACACCGTTGACGTTCAGCGAACCGCCCTGCACCGCGGTGTTGCCGGTAAAGGTGTTGTTGCCGGTCAGCAGCAAGGCGCCGGTGCCGGTTTTGTTGAGTGTGCCGGCGCCGGTCAGGTTGCCGGTGTAGCTGCCGTCGCTGTTCTGCTCGAAAGTCAGCGCTGCGTTGTTGACGATGGCACCTTGCAGGCTGCTGGTGTCACCACGGGTGCTGCCGCCGTTCAGCGTCGTGCCGCCGCTGTAGGTGTTGGCGCCGCTGAGGACGAGGTCGCCACTGCCGTTTTTCACCAGGCTGCCGCTGCCGGTGATCGCCCCGATCAGCGTGGTGTTCTGGTTGCCGGCCAGGGTCAGTTGCGCCCCCAGGTTGATGGCGTTGGCCAGTTGCAGCGCGCTGGTGCTGTCGAGGGTGCCGTTGCCCAGCACGCTGAGGGCGCCGCTGCTGATCGCGCTGTTGTTGCCCAGGATCAGCGAGCCGCCAGACAGTTGAGTGCCACCGCTGTAAGTGTTGCTGCCGTTGAGGGTCAGACTCGACGCGCCGGTCTTGATCAGACTGCCGCTGCCGCTGACGACACCGCCGAGGGTCAAGGCGTTGGAGCCGGCGACGGTGAGTCCGCCATTGAGCACCACATCGTTGGCCAGACTGACTGCCGCGTTGCTGTCCAGCGCCGTGCCGTTGGCGGCGGTCAACACGCCGGTGCCGAGGGCCGCGTTGTTGCCGACCACGATCTTGCCGCCGTTGAGCGCAGTGCCGCCGGTGTAGCCGTTGGCCGCGTTGAGCACCAGCGTGCCGGTGTCGTATTTGCCCAGCGTGCCGGCGCCGTTGAGCGCCACGCCCACGGTCGCGGTGACGTTCGGATCGACCCGCACAGTCGCATTGCCCAGCGAACCGTTGACCAGATTCAGCGACCCGGCCGTGCCGTTCTGCAGGCTGTAGCCATCAGTGACGAACTGCATGCCAGTGAGGGTTTGCGCGCCGTTGACGGTGACGGTGCCCGCCGTGCCCTGGAACACCGCGAAGTTGTTGGTCCAGGCCTGATTGGTGGTGCCGTTGACGTCGGTCCAGTTAGTGGTGCCGGTACCCCAGGTGCCGCTGCCGCCATCCACCGAACCATTGGCGACCAGTTGGTTGCCGTCCCAGAACTGCACGGTAACGCCCGGTGCGGTAACCAGCAGGTTGATCTGGTTGGCCAGTGCGGTTTGCAGGGTCAGGTCGCCCGGAGTGACGCTGCCCGGCACGGTGCCGATCAGCATGCCGTTGTCGGTCAGGCCGCCGGTGTAATTGATCAACCGGTAAACGCCACTGCCGAAACCGCCGATGTCGCTGACGTTGAGGGTGCCGTCGAGGGTCAGGTTACCGCCGACGTTGACCAGCGCGTTGCCGCCACCGGAGACCGGTGTGCCGAGGCCGACATCGAAGTTGGAATTGGCGTTGAACACCAACGAATTCACCGACAGGGTGCTGCCGGTGGCGCCAGCCAGATGACCGCCGTCCGCCACGGTCACGGCTCCACCGAGCGAGCCGCCGCCGGTCAGGGTGCCGCCGCTGTTGACCAGCACACTGGCGCTGTCCAGCGAGCCGCTGACGTTCAAGGTGCCGGCGTTGACCGTGGTGTTGCCGGTCAGGCTGTTAAGGCCGGTCAGGGTCAGCGTGCCGGTGCCGAGTTTGCTCAGTTCGCCGGTGCCGGTGAGCACACCGCCGAAAATGCTGCTGGCGTTGTTGCCGCCGATGCTCAGCGTGTTACCGCCGCCGATCAATGCGGTGCCGCTGCCGGTCAGGCTGGCGAGGCTGCCCGAACCGCCGAGGTTCAGCGTCGCGGCATTGCCGAGATTGACTCCGGCGTTGCTGCCCAGTGCCGAGTTGCCCAGGGTGGTCAGGCTGCCGGACTGCACGTCGAAGGTGCCGCTGAAGGTGTTGTTGCCGGACAGCGTCAGGTCGGCCAGACCGTTCTTGGTCAGGGTGCCCGCCCCGGCGATCACGCCGCCGAGCGTCAGGTTGTTGTTGCCGGCCACGCTCAGGTTGGCATTGACGTTGAGGTTGTTGGCCAGCACCAGCGGCGCCGTGGTGTCGAGGGTCGACGCGCCCGCCACGGTCACCGCGCCGGAACCCAGGCTCGCCGCTGTGCCGAGGGTCACGGTGCCAGCGTTCAGCGTGGTGCCGCCGCTGTAGGTGTTGATGCCGTTGAGGGTCAGGTTGGAGGCGCCGTTCTTGATCAAACCGCCAGTGCCGCTGACCACGCCGCTGAGGGCCACGTCGCTGTTGCCGGTGTTGGTCAGATTGGCGTTGAGCACCACGTTGTTGCCCAGCGACACCGAAGTGTTGCTGTCCAGCGCCGAAGCACCGGCCACCGTCAGGTTGCCCAGACCGAGGGCGCCGTTGCTGCCGGCGGTCAGGGTGCCGGCGTTGAGGGTGACGCCGCCGAGGAAGTTGTTGGCCCCGCTCAGGATCAGGTTGGCCGCGCCATTCTTGGTCAGGCTGCCGGCGCCGTTGATCGCACCGCTGAGTGTCAGATCGTTGCTGCCGACGATGCCGAGGGTGCCCGCCAGGTTGATCGCATTACCCGCCGTGACAGCACTGCTGGCATCCAGAGTAGTGCCGTTCGCCGCGTTCAGGGTGGCCGAACCCAGCGCGCTGTTCGACGCCAGAACCAGTCCGCCCGCATTCAATGCCACCGGGCCGAGGAAGGCGTTGTTGCCGCCAAGGGTCAGGTTGGCCGAGCCGTTCTTGATCAGCCCGCCGGTGCCGTTGATCACACCGTTAAGGGTCAGCGCGTTGCTGCCAACGATCGTGAGGTTACCGTTGAGCGTGGCCGCGTTGGTCAGGGTCACGGCGGTGTTGCTGTCCAGTTGCGTGCCGGCATTGGCGATCAACGCACCGCTGCCCAGCGCGGTGTTGCTGCCGACCACGATTTTGCCGCCATCGAGTTGCGTGCCGCCGGTGTAGCTGTTGGCGCCATTGAGCACCAGGGTGCCGCTGTCGAGTTTATTGAGAATGCCGCTGCCGTTGATGTTCACGCCGACTGTGGCGGTCACGCCCGGATCAACGCGCATCGCCGTGGTGCCGCCGGCACCGTTGACGGCGGTCAGCAGTCCCGAGGTGCCGTTGACCACGTTGTAGCCATCGGTGAGGAACTGCATGCCGGTGAACAGTTGCGTGCCGCTGACCGATACCGTGCCGGCCGTGCCCTGGAATACCGCGAAGTCGCCGGCCCAGGTCTGATTGACCAGACCATTGGCGTCGGTCCAGTTGGTGCCGGCGCCGTTCCAGGTACCGCTGCCGCCATCGACAGTGCCGTTGGCGATGGTCTGGCTGCCGTCCCAGTAACGAATGTCCGAATTCGGCGCCGAGACCTGAATGTTGATCTGATTGGCGACCCCGATCTGCACCACCAGATCGCCCAGCCCATAACCGACCGGCACGCTGGCAACGTCCAGGCCCAGATTGGTCAGGGCACCGGTGTAGTTGAACAGACGATACACACCGACGCCGAAACCACCGGCATCGGTGACGTTGAGATTACCGTCGAGGGTGAGGTTGCCGCCGACGTTCATCAGCGACGTGGTCGAAGGTGCCCCCAGCGCCGCATCGACATTGCTGCCGGCCGCGAGCGTCAACGATCCGGCCGAAAGTGTATTACCCGACGACAGGGCCAGGTGACCGCCGCTGTTGATGGTCATCGCGCCGAGTCCCGAACCGTTACCGGTGAGGGTGCCGCCGGTATTGACGTTGACCTGGGCACTGGCCAGCGAACCGCTGAGGTTCAGGGTGCCGCCGTTGACGGCGGTGTTGCCGACGATGCCGTTGATCCCGGTCAGGTTCAGGGTGCCGGTGCCAACCTTGGTCAGACCGCCGTTGCCGCTGAGGTCACCGTCGAAGGTGCTGGTGCTGCTCACCCCGCCCACGGTGAGGGTATTGCCGCCACCGATCTGCACGCTGCCGCTGCCGCTCAGGCCGTCGAGGCTGGCGCTGCTGCCGAGGTTGAGGCTGGCGCCGGCGCTGATGTTGGCGCCGGAGGTGTTGCCTAGCGCCCCGCTGCTCAGGGTGGTGACGCTGCCGGCGGCAATGTTCAGCGCGCCGGTGAAGGTGTTGGTGCCGCTGAGGGCCAGGTCGTCCAGACCGGTTTTGGTCAGGCTGCCGGCGCCGTCGATCACGCCGCTGAGGGTCAGGCCGTTGTTGCCGGCCACCGTCAACCCGGCATCGAGGGTGATGTTGTTGCCGAGGGTGAAAGCGCTGCTGTTGTCCAGCGTCGCGGCGCCACCGACAGTGAGCGTGCCGCTGCCCAGTGCGCCGGGCGCGCCGACGGTCAGGGTGCCGGCGTTGAGCGTGGTGCCGCCGCTGAAGGTGTTGGTGCCGTTGACGGTCAGGTTGGCCGCCCCGTCTTTCACCAGTTGGCCGGT
Organism: Pseudomonas sp. B40(2017); assembly: GCF_002112855.1. NCBI lineage: Bacteria > Pseudomonadati > Pseudomonadota > Gammaproteobacteria > Pseudomonadales > Pseudomonadaceae > Pseudomonas > Pseudomonas sp. B40(2017). The sequence goes on along the minus strand of NZ_NEIT01000007.1, from coordinate 50,209 downwards.
GCCGCTGAGCACGCCGCCGAGGGTCAGGTTCTGCGTGCCGCCGACGCTCAATGCCGCATTCAGCACGACCGCGTTGGCCAGGCTGACCAGCGGCGAACTGCTGTCGAGGGTTGCCGCACCGCCCACCGTCAAGGCGCCGGTGCCGAGCGCCGAGCTGTTGCCGACGGTCAGAGTGCCGGCGTTAAGAGTGGTGCCGCCGACGTAGGTGTTAGTGCCGTTGAGGCTCAGGTTGGCGGCACCGTCTTTCACCAGGCTACCGGCGCCGGCGACCGTTCCGGTGAGGCTCAGATCCGCGCTGCCGCCCACATTGAGCGCCCCGGCGAGGTTGACCTGGTTGCCCAGAGTGACGGCGGTATTGGTATCCAGCGTGGTGCCGGCCGCTGCGTTCAGTGCACCGCTGCCCAGCGCGGTGTTGCTGCCGACGATCAGTTTGCCGACGTTCAGCGCGGTGTTGCCGAAGTAGGTGTTGGCGCCGTTGAGGATCAGATCGGCCGGGCCGCTCTTGATCAGGCCGCCGACACCTGAGACCACACCCGCGAGCGTCAGCGCATTGCTGCCACCGATGGTCACGTTGCCGCCAAGGTTGACGTTGTTGGCCAGGCTCGCCGCCGTGCTGGCATCCAGTGTGGTGCCGTTGGCGGCGTTGAGTACGCCAGTGCCGAGGGCGGTGTTGGAGCCGACGACCAGGGTCCCGGCGTTCAGCGAAGTAGCGCCGGTGTAGGTGTTGTTGCCGGTCAGGGTCAGGGTCGAAGCACCGGTTTTGATCAGGTTGCTGCCGCCGCTGATCACACCGCCCAGAGTCAGCGGGTTGGCGCCGCCGGTGGTGAGGTTGGCGTTCAGCGCGATGGCGTTGTTCAGCGTCACGTTGGCGCTGCTGTTGAGCGTGCCGCCCGCCCCGCCCACGGTCAGCGTGCCGGTACCGAGCGCCGCGCCGTTGCCGACGGTCAGGCTGCCGGCGTTGAGCGCGGTGCCGCCGGTGAAGGTGTTGGCGCCGTTGAGGGTCAGGTTGGCCGTGCCGTTCTTGATCAATTGACTGGCGCCGCTGATCACCCCGCCAAGGGTCAGTGCATTGCTGCCGCCGATCCCCAGATTGCTGTTGAGAATGACGTTGTTGTTCAGCGTCACCGCGGTATTGCTGTCGAGAGTCGCCGCGCCGCCGACAGTGATATTGCCACTGCCCAGCGCAGCGTTGGCACCCGCTGTGATGGTGCCCGCGTTCAACGCAACAGCACCGAGGAACGTATTGGTGCCGTTGAGAATCAGGTTCGCCGCGCCGTTTTTGGTCAGCCCGCCGCTGCCGCTGACCACGCCGCCGAGGGTCAGGTTGGCGCTGCCACCAATGTTCAGGTTACCGCCGAGGGCGACGGCGTTGCTCAGTGCCACAGTGGTGCTGGCATCGAGGGTGGTGCCCGCCGCCGTGGTCAGCGCGCCGGTGCCCAGCGCGGTGTTGGAGCCGACGATCAGCGTCCCGGCATTCAGCGCCGTGCCGCCGGAGAAGGTGTTGTTGCCGCTGAGGGTCAGGTTCGCGGTGCCGTTCTTGATCAGGTTGCCGGCGCCGCTGATGACCCCGCTCAAGCCCAGTGCCTGAGTACCGCCGATGGTCAGATCCGCCGCCAGCGCCACCGCATTGGCCAGGGTTACGGCGGTGGTCGCATCCAGCGTAGTGCCGGCCGCTGCGTTCAAGGCGCCCGTGCCGAGGGCGGTGTTGCTGCCGACGAGCAAGCTGCCGCCATTGAGCGCGGTGGTGCCGCTGTTGGTGTTGTTGCCGGTCAGGGTCAGGCTGGCGCTGCCGCTTTTGGTGATCGCGCCGGTGCCGGAGACGATGCCGGCCAGGGTCAGGGCATTGCTGCCAAGCACGTTTAACGCACCGGTGATGCCGACGTTATTGGCCAGGGTCACGTTGCCGGTGCTGTCGAGGCTGGTGCCGTTGCTGGTGTTGAGTACACCGGTGCCCAAGGCGTTGTTGTTGCCGACGCGCAAGGTGCCGGCGCTGAGGCTGGTGTTCCCGGTGTAGGTGTTGATGCCGTTGAGGGTCAGGCTGCCGCTGCCGGTCTTGGTCAGGTTGCTGGCACCGCTGATTACCCCGCCCAGGGTCAGCGCTCCGGTGCCGGTTGCGGTCAGGGTGCTGTTGAGCGTGATCGCGTTGGCCAGCGAAATCGGCGTCGTTGCCGAGATGCTCGAAGCGCCGTCAACGGTGATGCCGCCGGTGCTGAACGCCTGGTTGTTGCCCACCTGCACCACCCCGCCGTTGAGCACGGTGTTGCCGGTGTAGGTATTGATACCGTTGAGGTTGAGCTGACCGCTGCCGATCTTGGTCAGGCCGCCAGTACCGGAAATCACGCCGTTGAGGGTCGTGCCGTTGATGCCCTGCAGGGTCAGGCCACCGGCGCCCAGACTGATCTGGTTGGCCAGCGACAAACCGGCATTGCTGGCCTGAAGAATCCCGCCGTTGGACGTCAGCACACCGCTGCCGAACGCGGCGTTGTCGTTGAACTGCGCGACACCGCCATTGAGGGTGGTCGCCCCGCTGACCAACGGCCCCTGCAAGGTCCAGGTGCCGCTGTTGAGGGTCAGGTTGTTGAAGTTGACGTAGGTCGCGCTGTACGCGGTGCCGGTCCCGGTGACGCCACCACCGACGCCGATCGGGTTTTGCAGGATCAGCGTGTTGGTGCCCCCCGCGCCGCCATCGATGGTGCCGGTCGGGGCGAAGGTCAGGTTGATGCCGACCAGGCCACCGAGGCCGACGGACACTTGCACACCGTCACCGACGTTAACGCTGGACCCGGTGATCGCGTAGAAGGTGTTGGTGCTGCCCGCCCCCATCGACACACCGCCGGTGATGTTACCGGCGTTGGTGAAGGTGTTGCCTGCTGCCGACGTCTCGAACGCAATCCGGCCGTTGATAGTGCCGCTGGCACTGTTGGTCATGTTGACTTGCGAACCGCCATACACCCCGACCACCGGGGTATCGGCCAGGGTGATACCGCCGACCGACAGCCCGGTGGACGTAATGGTGCCGTTGTTGGTGATGGTCGTGGTACCCGCCGCCGCGTTGTTCACGCCGATAGCCAGGCCGTCAATGCTGGTCAGGTTGAGGCCGAGCAACATCCCCGTGCCACGCATGATCCCGCTGGCATTGTTGACCACGCTGACCGTGCTGGTCGCGCCGGTGCCGATGAATGCACCGCCACTGAGGATCGACACCAGGCCCAGCAAGGCCGGGTCGACGGTGCCGGAGTTGTTCAGGGTGATATTGGCCCCGGTCAGGTTGATGACCTTGCCGCCCAGCGTCGCATTCATCTGCGCGCCCGAGTTGACGTTGACCGTCAGGCCGCTGGTGGCACTGCTGTAGTCATTGAGAAACAGCGGCAGGCTCGGAACGCCCGAACAGGTAATCGTGGAGCCCGCCGCCGAACAGGTGGCTAACGCCTGCTCGCTGACGCCACCGAACAGCAGTCCGACGACGCTCAGATGCACAGCAAGGGACAGTGGGGAAAAACGCGAAACGAGGGCGACACCAAACCTTGCTTCCACGGGCTACTCCTTTCGTGGCCGATTTCGTCCTTGAAGGCGTGTAACAGCTGCAAGATCCAACACGCGTATCAAGCGTATGACGGTCATCAGATAAACCGTCCTGTTCCAGACACACGCTAGTTGATGCCCCGCGAAGGGGCACCGGTTAAATAGTGTTAATACTTTTGTGCGATAAAGCCCTGCGTCGATACTTCCGGCTGTTCTGAGCAAGGGCTTGAGGATGATTTGAGGCGCTTTTGAGTGGAGTTGACCGAGTCGCCAGGTAATCCCACCAATCAATCGATTTTTCAGCCACTTGAGAAACTGGTACGGCTTATGCAAACGTTTGCGAGTCGCTGTTGACCGCATTTTCGTTACAAAACCGTACAGGCCCATGATTCCGGGCCTTGATCCGCAAAAAGGACTTTGAATGCACGCTTTTTCCTGCCACCGACTTCGCGGTGCGCGCACTTTTGCCGTTTCCCTGCTACTGGCCGGCGTTACCGGAGTTCTCAGCCACGCCGCGCTGGCGCAACCGGTCTTGCCCGACGAATCCGCCCAGGGTGAAGCCCTCAGCCCCGAAGCCAGCCCGCCAAAAAAAGGTGCGTACCTGTCGGACTGGTACAACCAGGACCTGATGCTGATCGGCAGCAAGGACATCAGCTTTGGCCCGCAACCGGCCGACGACATCTACCTGGAATATGAATACTTCGGGCGCAAGGGCCCGTTCGAGCTGTATGGCTACATCGACATTCCGAAGATCTTCAATATCGGCAACAGCCACGACAAAGGCGTGTGGGACCATGGCTCGCCGGTGTTCATGGAGCACGAACCGCGCATCTCCATCGACTATCTGGCCGGCCGCAGCCTGGCCATCGGGCCGTTCAAGGAATGGTACGTGGCGTTCGACTGGATCTACGACCACGGCAGCCGCAAAGAGAACCGCGCCAACACGCTGTACAGCGGTTTCGGCACCGACATCGACACCCATTCGCGGGTCAATCTGTCGGCCAACCTGTACGGGCGCTACCAGTGGGAAAACTACGGCGCCAGCAACGAATATTCGTGGGACGGCTACCGCGCGCAACTCAAGTACATCGTGCCGATCGACACATTCAGCAACGGCGCCTCGCTGACCTACATCGGCTTCACCAACTTCGATTTCGGCTCGGACCTGCACAAGGACAACCCGGCGCGCACCGCCAATGCCACTGTGGCGACCAACGTCTTGCTGTACTCGTTCACCCACCTGCGCTTCACCCTGGTCGGCCGTTATTTCCACAACGGCGGCAACTGGGAGGATGGCAGCGAGCTGAACTTTGGCGACGGCAACTTCCGGGCGCGCTCAAATGGCTGGGGTTACTACGCCGGCATCGGTTATCAGTTCTGATGCGATTGCAAACCCGCCGAAAAACAATGTGGGAGCTAGCCTGCTAGCGATGGCGTCAGCACAGTCAATATTTTCGTCGACTGCACTAGCGCTTTCGCTAGCAGGCTAGCTCCCACAGGGTTAGTCACTTTTTCTGAGAACTCAGGGGATGAGGATCACCTTGTCGCCACTGCCCTGATTCACATCGGCATACCGCGCCAGCCCTTCGGCCAGCGGCGCTTCGACAAGCCCTTGCGGCAGTGGCAGCAGGTCTTCGTCGAAGAACCGGCCGAACTGTTCCAGCATCGCCGCGCAGGCTTCAACGCCATACAGCAACGAGTTGATGCCGACCACCGAACCGCCCTTGCGATACAGCGCCAGCGCCGGCAGCTGCACATGCCCATCGACTGGCGCGGCGATGATCGCGATCCGGCCGAAGGTCGCCAATGCCGCCACCGAGGCCGGCAGCCAGAAACCGGTGGTGTCGAAAATCACATCGGCGCCGCCGCGATACACCGCGTTGACCTGCGCACCCAGATCCTCGGGTTTATCCAGCTGGATCGTCTGAAAACCCTGCGCCTGCAAATCCTTGACCTGCTCCGGCCGCCGCGCCGCCGCCAGCAACTGCGCGCCGCGCACTTTGGCCAGCGCCAGCGCCGCCGTCGCCACCGCCCCGCCGCCAATCACCAGCAAACGGGTTTCGGCACTGACCAGACTGCGCTCGAGTGCATCCCACGCCGTGGTGTAAGGCACCCCAAGACTGGCGGCCTGGGTGAAACTCAAATGCGAAGGCTTGTGCGCCACGCCATTGGCCGGCAGTTTGACGAACTGTGCGTGGGAGCCGTCGGCGAAGAAGCCCAGCTCACGCCCGGTGCCCCAGACCTCCTGGCCGATCAACGCCTGCGGTCCTTCGACCACCACACCGGCAAAATCCCGACCGGGAATACGCGGCAGCGTGGTGTACGGGAAACGCCCGAGCACGTTCTTCACGTCGCTGGGATTGAGACCAGCAGCCTTGATCTGCACCAGCACCTCGTCAGCGCCCGGCCCCGGCGTCGGCACCTCGACGAAGCGTAGGGACGACAGGTCGCCGGTTTTATCGAATTGCAATGCTTTCATGGAAATCTCCACCGAAGGGAAAAGACAGAATTCAGGACAGCCAGCCACTGACCAGTTGCCGACCCATCGGCCACAACTGCTCGCCCGCCAGCATGCCCAGCAGGCCCACCAGCGCGATGGCCGGCGGCGCCGGAGAACGGACATCCAGCGCGCCATACAGCAGGCCGACACCCAGACCGACCGCCAGTGAAATCAGGTAATTCATGGGATCACTCCGCCACAAAAGGAATGGGCAAAGTCTAGGGAAAGGCGGCGACCGGCATCGGCCAAGGACTTCTGAATTTCTGCCAAATCAGTCGGCGAGCGGCCCGCCATCGAATTGCGAAGGGGCGACACCCAGCTCCCGGCGGAACATGTCGCTGAAACTGCTCGGCGAATAACCCAGCTCACGGGCAATCGCGCTGACCGGCACACCCTGGATCAACTCCGCCACCGCCGTCGCCAATTGCACCTGACGCCGCCACTCGGCGAAGCCCATGCCCAACCCTTCCTTGAACAACCGTGCAAGCGTACGCACGCTGGCCCCGGCGTTTTCGGCATGCTGCTCGAAAGGAATATCCAGCGACGGCGCGGCCATCACCGCCTGACACAGACTCATCAACCGCCGGTCGGCATCGTCAGGCAGCGGGATCTTCAGCTGTGAACGCCTTGCGCGTTTCAGCTCCAGCAGCGCCAGCCCGACCAGTGCCTCGTAGTACTCGGCATCGCCGCTGTCGCCCTGCGCCACCAGTCCGACGATCAACTCGCGTAGCAGACCGCCGACCTCGATCACCTGCACCGTCTGATCCAGCGTCGCCGCCAGCGCCGGGCGCAGGTAGATATTGCGCATCTGCAAATCCGACACCACCCGAATCCCGTGGGGCACCCCTGGCGGCAACCACACCGCCCGCTGCGGCGGCACCACCAGCGCCTCGTGCGGCGTCTCGACCCACATCACGCCGCTCATCGCGTACAGCAACTGCCCCCACACATGCTCATGCGGCTCGATGAACAACCCACGCGGATACGTACGCGCCAGCGGTTGCACCGGCACATCGGTATCACTCAGATCAGGGGGCGCAGCGAGGGCCATGGCGAACATTCATCGGGGTTGGCGAAAGCGCCATGGTAACCAGTCCGACCGGGACCTCGCCATTGATAGATACCGTCGGACAATCCGAGTGAATTTTCCCGCAGCCCAGCGATCCTTCTATTACCACAGGGAGGAAGATGGGCTTTATGAACAACGCAAAACTGTACGTCATCGATTACACCCTTCACGGCACGCCAAAGTCGTTCATTATCCGCTCGGACAAAATGGACAACACCGAGGCGTGGCACTGGGCAAGCTGCGACGCAGGGGTCGGCCGCATCCCGCGTTTCGGCCGGGAGAAGGTGCAAAAGACCAGCAAGCCGATGGCAGAAAAATTCGGCGTGGAAAACGTTACATGGCGACCGGCGAGCTAAGCTTGCGCGCAGGCGGGGACTATTTCGGGGGACTACACATGACAACCATCAACAGCCCGGCGCACCTGGACTACGGCCTGGACACCCTGTTCGGTCGCATCACCAAAAGCGTCGACTGCCCGGTTGGCCTGGAACCCGTCGAAAACGACCCCTACCGCTTCGCCCTGCGCGTCCCGGCCCCCTTGCCGGAAGACCTTGAACAGGCCAAGACCATCGTCGTCAACGTCGGAGGCCGCCGCCTGCACGGCAACGTCCGCCACACCGAACGTCTGGACGACGACAGCCTGAAACTGGAAGTGGAGCCTGATTAGGCTCCACCTTTTCAATACCCGAGATTACTTGGGATGCGCACACTGACACCCCTTGCCAGAACACTCCTCACCACTCTTGTGATGATGCGCACAGGCCTCACAACAATAATGCTTCCCGTGCGCCACATAAGAATGCTCACCCTCCTTGATCGTGCAACGACATCCCGGACAATCGCATTTTCTATCTGCCATGAAACAGACTCCTCTGGTGGTGGTTGCCTGAGGCCGAAAGAACAGCCGTGCTACCAGTGTAGAACGTGAAAACCACCTAACCTCCCAACCCACACCACCCACCACTAACCACTCACCAGTCACCAGTCACCAGTCACCAGTCACCAGTCACAACGATGAGCGTTAGCTCGAGTACCGCTTTTGACGTGCCGGCCCCATCGGCAGGCTGAGTGGAGGGATTTATCCGGGGGTGGGAGCGCAGCGACCGTGCGGCGAAGCCGCATGCATCGAGAGGAGGTGCAGCGAAGCAAACCGTAGGCGATGCCCCCGGATGAATCCCGGAACGAAGGAACCCCGAGCCCCAGCGAGGGGCCGAACGCCGGGGCCCAGACCTTTGGTTACTTTGGGGCGTTTGCCAAAGTGACTCGCTGTAAGAGCGAAACCGCCAGCGGCCGCACCCGAAGAAACGGATATACACGCAAAACGAACAAGAGCCTGGTCGGCCCAAAGGCCGCCACGCTCAAACAGCCTGACGCACGCTACTGCGATACATGAACACCAGCGCCAGCCCCAAACAAACCATCGCCAAAACCCGACTCGAAGACAACTCAATAGCGGGATTCCCCAACCAGCCAAAATTGTCGATCAACATCCCCATCCCAAGCTGCCCGACAATCACCGCCACCGTCGCCACAGCCGCACCAACGCGCGGCACTGCACCAACCATGACCATCATGTAAACCACCCCGAACAGCGCACCGCTAAGCTGCCACTTCGGCACCTCCAGCAAACTCACCGCCTGAGCAGGCTCAAAAAACAAAATCAACAACCCCGTAGAAACAGCGCCGACGACAAACGTCAACAAACTGCTGCGCAGAACACCAACAGTCTCCCCCAATCGCCCATTGATCGCCGCCTGCACACTCAACACCGCACCGGCCAACACTACGACCGCCAACAAAATAACCAGACTCATCACATCAACCCCGCGCAATCAAAATCAGTGCCGCCACAATCAACACCAAGGCCAGCCAACGTTCGGCATTGACCTTCTTGCGCGCAGCCCCAAACCACCCGAAATGGTCAATCAACACACTCTTGCCAACCTGCCCCGATAGAATCGCAATCATCGTCATCGCAATCCCGATATGCGGCGTGGCCAGCGTCAGCACCACCACATACATCGGCCCAAGAAACCCGCCGATCAACTGCCAGCGCGGCAGATCCGTCAGCGCCGGCCCCTTCTGCGGCCCCGCAAACAACAACAGCAAAAACAGAATCGCCGACCCAACCCCGAAAATGCTCAAGGTCGCCCACAAATGCCCGACCTGCTCACCCAACGGCCCGAGCAACCCCGCCTCCACCGACAACCCCATGCCGGCCAGGATCACCAGCGGCAACAGCAACAACCGCAAACCGGGCCGGGCGACCGGGGCCGGCGCGGCACTCACTTCATCTAACGACTGCATCTGAAAAACCTCTGAAGGAAACGTTGGCGCGGATTATCGGCTGGCGCAGCTGTGCGATAAATGGGAGCATCCGGACAACACTTTTGCGCAATTCGCACAGCAGGACACACAATGCACGGGCTCAACGAACTGGGATTCAAGGCGCTAAGGCTGTTTGTAGCGGTGCTCGACCACGGCAGTTTTTCCGAAGTCGCCCGCCGCGAGGGCGTGGCGCCCTCCTCGATTTCCCGACAGATCCAGTTGATGGAGCAGGCACTGAACCAGCAATTGCTCTACCGCCACACCCGTGCGGTGACGCCAACCGAAGCCGGGCGCATGCTCGGCCACCACGCGCGGCTGGTGCTGGTGCAACTGGAAGAAGCCGAACAGGCCTTGCAGGAACAGCAAAGCGAACCGACCGGCCTGGTGCGGATCAACGCCCCGGTGGTGTTTGGTCAGCGCCATCTGGCGCCATGGCTGGGTCGTTTGTGCGGGCGTTATCCGAAGCTGCAACTGGATATCCAGCAGACCGACCACTACATCGATCCGTTGCAGGAAGGCGCCGACCTGCTGTTTCGCATCGGCCCGTTGCACGACTCAAGCATGCAGGCGCGGATCCTGGCACCGCACCGCTTTCAGGTCGCGGCCAGTCCCGCGTATCTCAAGCGCTTCGGCACGCCACAGCATCCCGAAGACCTCGCCCGCCACCAGTGCCTGGCCTACAAGGGCGCGACGGGCCTGCAGCGCTGGTTCTTCCGGCAGGATCAGGGCGAGTGGACGCCGTATGCAGTCAAGGGCCCGATCACCGGCAACCACGCGGACACGTTGACCCAGGCCGCTGTGCAAGGGCTGGGGCTGGTGATGTTTCCGTCATGGCTGATCGGCGAGGCGGTGCGTGCGGGCACGCTGGTGCCGGTGTTGGGGGATTATCAGGTGTCGAACAGTGTCGAGCCGCAGCAGATTTCGGTGCTGTGGCCGGGGAGCCGGCGGTTGTCGGTGAAGGTGCGGACGGTCATCGACTTTTTTATCGAGTGCTTTGGCGAAGTCCCCTACTGGGACAGACCCTGAGCTCGCCAAAGTCAAAGCCAGCCCTCACCCTAGCCCTCTCCCGGAGGGAGAGGGAACCGAACGGGGGATATTCGAGAGATACGCCGACATGAGCGATCGGCTGTGAATCCATAATCGACACGATTTTTCAGGTCGATGTATGACGCAAGACACTGCGGTCAGTCCCCTCTCCCTCCGGGAGAGGGTTAGGGTGAGGGGGCCTTTGGGGGTCAGATCCGGAACTGCCCCACCAACTTCCCAAGCCGCTGCCCCAACTCCGCCAGACTCCGCGAAGTCTGCGCCCCCAACTGAGTCTCGTCCGCCACGTTATCCACCGCCACCGCAATCTGATGCACGCTGCGGTTGATCTCTTCGGCCACCGCCGTCTGCTCCTCGGCAGCACTGGCGATCTGCGCGTTCATCGAATTGATCGTCGCAATCAGATCCGCCATCGCATCCAGCGACGCCCCCGCCTGATTGGCCTGGGCTGACGTGCCGTCACCCGCCTCGCTTGAGCGGCGCATGGCCTCGACCGCCGACTGCGTCCCCGCCTGCAAGCGGTCGATCATGCCCTGAATTTCCTGCGTACTGATCTGCGTGCGCGAAGCCAGCGCCCGCACCTCGTCCGCCACCACCGCAAACCCGCGCCCGGCCTCGCCGGCCCGCGCCGCTTCAATCGCAGCGTTGAGCGCCAGCAGGTTGGTCTGTTCGGCGATCGAGCGAATCACCCCGAGCACGCCGACAATCGACGACACGTCCTGTTGCAAGCTATCGAGCGACACGCCGCTGCTGCGGATGTCGTCCACCAGCGCATGAATCTGCTTGATGCTGCCGGCCACCACGCGCTTGGCGGTCTGGCCTTCTTCGTCGGTCTGCTGCGCGGCGACGGCAGCGTTCTGTGCGCTCTTGGCGACTTCCTGAGCGGCGGCGGACATTTCGTTGATCGCCGTGGCGACCTGATCGGTTTCGTGACGCTGACGCTCCATGGCCTGATCGGAGCGCTGGGCCTGATCCGACACTTGCGTCACCAGCCCGGTCAGTTGCGAGGTCATTTCGGTGATCTGCCGCACCAGGCCGTGGATCTTGTCGACGAAACGGTTGAACGAGCCCGCCAGTTCACCGAGTTCGTCCTGGCTGGTGATGGTCAGGCGCCGGGTCAGGTCGCCCTCGCCCGCCGCGATGTCATCGAGGTTGGCTTTCATCAGGGTCAGCGGTCGCAGAATGGTGTTGGCCAGCAGCATCCCCGCTGCCGCAATTACCAGCAACACCACCACCGCCACGCCGACGATGCTCAGCACCACGCCCTGCATGCGCTCCTGCACCTTGGCCTCGACCACCGCCACTTGCGCTTCGATGCCATCGAGGTTGACCGACGTCCCCACCGCCATGTCCCACTTCGCCAGGTATTCGGTGTAGCCGAGTTTCGGCACCAGCACTTGCGCGTTGCCCGGCAGCGGCGAGCTGTATTGCAAGTAATGGGTGCCGTCCTTCGCGACTTTCACCAGGTCGCGGTTGACGTAGACGCCGTTCGGGTCGCGGTTGTCCTTGAAGCTTTTGCCCACGCCTTCGGGGTCGTTGGCCTTGAACAGGCGCACGGTCTCGGAGTCGTAGCCGAAGAAGTAGCCATCCTTGCCGTACTTGATGCTCGACAGCAGTTTGATCGCTTGCGCCCGCGCATCGGCGTCGCCGGGAGCGGCAGCGTCGTACAACGGTTTGATGGTGGTCATGGCCACGGCGACGTAGCTGGCCAGCGTGGCTTTGGCATCGCCAAGCAGGCGTTCGCGGGTCTGCTGGACTTCATTGCGCGCCTGTTCCTGAAGGATGAACAGCGTGGTCAGGCTGATCACCAGCGCAAAGAGCAGCACCGGAAGGACGGCAAGGGACAGGACTTTAGCCTTGAGACTCAGGCGCATGGGGGCTCACTCTTTTGGTTTTATTGGCGTGGTTAAAGGCTTTAACGGCACGCGAAACCAAAAGTTGAGCTGCGGATTAACCCGCACCTTGTGGGAGCCAGCCTGCTGGCGATAGCGATGTATCAGCCGCCCAATGTGCTGACTGATCCGGCGTCATCGCCAGCAGGCTGGCTCCCACAGGGGGATTTGTAGTGTTACAGGACCATCGCAGCCACCCAGCCAAACGCCAGCAGCGGCAGGTTGTAATGCAGGAAAGTCGGGACCACGGTGTCCCAGATGTGATGGTGCTGGCCGTCGATGTTCAGACCGGAGGTCGGGCCAAGGGTCGAGTCGGACGCGGGCGAACCGGCATCGCCCAAGGCACCGGCCGTGCCGACGATGCAGACAATCGCCATCGGGCTGAAGCCCAGTTGCACGCACAGCGGCACGAAAATCGCCGCCAGGATCGGCACCGTGGAAAACGAAGAGCCGATGCCCATGGTTACCAGCAGCCCGACCAGCAGCATCAGCAAGGCACCGATGCCCTTGCTGTGATTGATCCACGACGCCGAAGACTCGACCAGCGTCTGCACCTCGCCGGTGGCCTTCATCACTTCGGCGAATCCGGAAGCGGCGATCATGATGAAGCCGATCATCGCCATCATCTTCATGCCTTCGGTGAACAGGTCATCCGTCTCGCGCCATTTGACGATGCCCGACGCCGAAAAGATCAGGAAACCGGCCAGCGCCCCGATAATCATCGAATCCAGCAGCAACTGAATAATGAAGGCTGCGGCAATGGCGACACCGGCGATCAACAGACTGCGCGGGTTGTACTGCACTGCCACCTGCTCGACCTGCTCGATTTTTCCCAGGTCGTAGACGCGTTTCTTGCGGTAACTGATAAAGGCGATACCCAGCCCTGCCAGCATGCCCAGCGCCGGAATTCCCATGGCATGGGTGACGTTGATCCCGCTGATGTCAACGCCACTGCGGGCAACGTTGGCCAGCAGGATTTCATTAAGGAAAATGTTGCCGAAGCCCACCGGCAGGAACATGTACGGCGTAATCAGGCCGAAAGTCATGACGCAGGCGATCAACCGGCGGTCCAGTTGCAGCTTGGTCAGTACATAGAGAAGCGGCGGCACCAGCAGCGGAATGAACGCAATGTGGATCGGCAGGATGTTCTGCGAAGCGATCGCCACCACCCACAGCAGGCCGATCAGCAACCATTTGACACTGCCGCCACCGGTCGCATGCTGGCGGTCGACCATCGCCAGAGCCTTGTCGGCCAGCGCATGGGCCAAACCGGACTTGGCAATCGCCACGGCGAAAGCGCCGAGCAACGCGTAGGACAACGCCACCGTCGCCCCGCCGCCCAGGCCACTGTTGAAAGCCTTGAGCGTGGCGTCGATACCCAGACCACCGGTCAGGCCACCGACCAGCGCACCGACGATCAACGCGATCACCACATGCACCCGGGACAGGCTGAGGATCAGCATGACGCCGACCGCAGCAATCACTGCATTCATTTCACTACCTCAAAAACACGACGGCAAAGCCATTCACCGCCAGACAGGATGAGTCCGACCGACAAGCCACGAGGGTCGCCAGCGGATTTGCATAGAGGGTCTTATTAGAAGGGCGCGCACTGTGCCGCAGCGCGGGCGCAGTGTCAAAGCGACTGGTCGCAACACTGTGTAACTTTCCATGATCAAACCGCTGAACAAGGCATATCCGCCACAACATGCGTCAATTCGCCCTATTGCATTTACGCCATAAAGAAAGCCGAAACGCGGCCGTTACAGTGCAAAGTCTCAGATATTTATCGAATAAGGACGTTTCCATGTCACTCAGACAACTTTCCATCCAATGGAAAATCACCCTGCTCGCCGGGCTCTGCCTGGCCGGTATCGTGACCCTGTTGGTGGGTCTTTCGCTGTATCGCATGGAGCACAGTTCCGAACTGGTGAAAGCTTCGAGCATGGAAATGCTCACCGAGTCGGCCCAGGCCCGCATCGAATCCCAGGGTGAAGTTCAGGCGGCGGGCATTCGCCAGCAGTTCATGGACGCCTATCAATATGGCCACGGTTTCTCGCGGCAGGTGCTGTTCCTGCGTGAGCAGGCCGAGAAGCGCTTCCTCGATGCCTTCGACCTGCGCGAGGACATGACCCGTCAGGTGAAATCGGCCTTGCAGGCCAATCCGGATCTGCTCGGCCTGTCGCTGGTGTTCGAAGCCAACGCGCTGGATGGCAAAGACGAACTATTCGCCGGGCAAAGTGAATTAGGCAGCAACGACAAGGGCCGTTTCGCCCTGTACTGGTCGCAGCCGACTCCGGGCAAGGTGACCTCGATGGCCCTGCCGGAAAGCGACATGGCCGACACCAGCACCGGCCCCAGCGGTCAGGCCGCAAACGCCTGGTTCACCTGCCCGCGCACCACGCTCAAGCCATGCGTGATCGAACCCTATTTCTATGTGATCGACGGGCAAAAGGTGCTGATGACCAGCATCGTGTTCCCGCTGATGGTCAACGGCAAAGTCATCGCCTCGCTGTCGGTGGACATCAACCTCAACAGCCTGCAAGCGATCAGCCAGAGCGCCAGCAAAAAGCTCTACGACGGCCAGACCGCCGTGAGCATCGTCAGCCCCGCCGGCCTGCTCGCCGGTTACAGCCCGGACGCCAATAAACTCAGCCAGCGCCTGGATGCCGTGGACACCATCAGCGGCGCCGAACTGCTGCGTCTGCTCGCCTCGAGCAACACCGTCAGTAGCCTGCACAGCAACGCGCAACTGAAAGTGCTGTCGCCGTTCCAGCCGATTCCCGGCGGCCCGTCCTGGGGCGTGCTGCTCGATGTGCCGGAAAAGGTTCTGGTCAGTCGCGCCGAAGCACTCAAGCAACAACTGGATGCCAGCAACACCTCAGGCACCCTGATCGAACTGAGCCTCGGCGTGCTCGCGGCGCTGATCGGCCTGCTGCTGGTGTGGCTGATGGCGCGCAGCGTGACCAAACCGATCCTCGGCGTGGCGCACATGCTGGAAGACATCGCCAGCGGCGAAGGCGACCTGACCCGGCGTCTGGCCTATGACAAGAAGGACGAGCTCGGTCAACTGGCCGGCTGGTTCAACCGCTTCCTCGACAAGCTGCAACCGATCATCGCCGAGGTGAAACGCTCGGTGCAGGACGCGCGCAACACCGCCGACCAGTCTTCGGCCATCGCCACTCAGACCAGCGCCGGCATGGAGCAGCAATACCGTCAGGTCGATCAGGTCGCCACCGCGTCCCACGAAATGAGCGCCACCGCTCAGGACGTGGCCCGCAGCGCTGCGCAAGCCGCCGAAGCCGCCAAGGACGCCGACCGCGCCACCCGTCAGGGCCTGACCGTGATCGACCGCACCACCGCCAGCATCGACACCCTCGCCGCCGACATGAGTGCAGCGATGGTGCAGGTCGAAGGCCTGGCCGCCAACAGCGAGAAGATCGGCACCGTGCTGGAAACCATCCGCGCCATCGCCGAACAGACCAACCTGCTGGCCCTCAACGCCGCCATTGAAGCCGCCCGTGCCGGTGAAGCCGGACGTGGTTTTGCGGTGGTCGCCGACGAAGTGCGCAACCTCGCCCGCCGCACTCAAGAGTCGGTGGAAGAAACCCGCCAGGTGATCGAGCAATTGCAGAACGGCACCCAGGACGTGGTCGGTTCGATGGGCAACAGCCATCGCCAGGCCCAGGGCAGCGTCGAACAGGTCGGCCAGGCCGTGACGGCGCTGCGCCAGATCGGCGATGCGGTGACGGTGATCAGCGACATGAACCTGCAGATCGCCAGCGCCGCCGAGGAACAGAGCGCGGTGGCTGAAGAGATCAACAACAACGTGGCGACGATTCGTGATGTGACGGAGTCGCTGTCGGGGCAGGCGAATGAATCGGCGCGGGTGAGTCAGTCGCTCAATAGCCTGGCGAATCAGCAGCAGAGCTTGATGGATCAGTTTCGGGTTTGATTCTTGAATGTGGGGGGTGTCAGTTAAATCGCCCCCTCACCCCAGCCATCTCCCCCAAGGGGGGCGAGGGGGAAAGGGAGCCGATCTCCGTCGTTGTCAAAACCTGAGTTCAACTCGATAGATCAGGTCGGCGTAACTCGAAAGAACACCTCGGTCAGTCCCCTCTCCCTCCGGGAGAGGGTTAGGCGGGCGGCGTTCCGATGAGGGGGCTCTTGAAGCTCACCGCCGAGGCAACTGAATCTCCACCTTCAACCCGCCCCACTCGCTTTCGCCCAGCACCAGCACCCCGCCCCAGGTGTCGACGATGTCGCGCACAATCCCCAGCCCCAAGCCATGCCCATGGGTCTGCTCATCCAGCCGCGTCCCCCGGCTGAATACCTGAGCCCGCTGCGCCTCGGGAATTCCCGGCCCGTCGTCTTCCACACTCAGCACAAAACCATCAGCCGTTTCGACCACGCTCAGCCGCACCTCGGCATCCGCCCATTTGCAGGCGTTGTCCAGCAGGTTACCGAGCAGTTCCAGCAGGTCCTCACGATCCCACGGCAATTGCAGGCCCGGCGGGGCCACGTAGCTCAGTTCCAGATGCTCGCCATGGATCATGTTCAACGTCGACAGCAACCCCGGCAGCTCGGCGTCGCAATCGAACAGCGCTCCCGGCAACGCATCGCCAGAGAGCCGAGCACGGTTGAGCTCGCGGTTCAGTCGTTGCTGAACCTGCTCCAGTTGTTCCTTGAGGATCTTGCGCAGCTCCGGGTGTGCGTCGAGCCGTTCACTCGACGCCAGACTCAACAGCACCGCCAACGGGGTTTTCAGCGCATGCCCGAGATTGCCCAGAGCGTTGCGCGAACGCTTCAGGCTGTCTTCAGTGTGCGCCAGCAAATGGTTGATCTGCGCCACCAGCGGTTCCAGTTCCGCCGGCACTTGTTCATCGAGTTGCGAACGCTGGCCCTGCTGCAACTGGGCGATCTGCTCGCGGGCCTTTTCCAGCGGCCGCAACGCGCGGCGCACGGTCAGACGTTGCAACAACAGAATCAGCAGCAACCCGGCCAAACCGAGGCCGAGGCCGATCTGGCGCATGCGCTGGAAACTCTCGCGCACCGGCGTGTAATCCTGAGCCACGCTGATGGAAATCGACTGACCGAGCCGTCGATAGTCCGAGCGCAGTACCAGCAATTGTTGGCCGTCCGGCCCCAGTTGCAGGTTGCTGTGCAGGCCGGAGCGTTCGAGCAACGGCAGGTCCTGATCCCACAACGAGCGGGAGCGCCAATGGCTGTCGGCGAAGTCGATGCGGAAGTAATGCCCGGAAAACGGTCGCTGGTAGGCCGGCGACAAGTGCCGCTCATCCAGCTGCAAGCCTTGCGGCCCGCGAACCAGCGCCACCAGCAGGCTCTCGCTGTCGTTGCGCAACCCGGCTTCGAGATAGCGCTGCAATCCCACTTCGAACAGCCACAGGCTGGTTTGCGCCAGCAGCACACCGACGACCACCAGCACGCTGATCAACCCCAGGCTCAAGCGGCGCTGGATCGATCTCACGAAGCCTGTCCGCCAAACAGATAACCCTGACCGCGACGGGTTTCGATCACGCTCTTGCCGAGCTTGCGTCGCAGGTGATTGACGTGAACTTCCAGCACGTTGGAATCGCGCTCGGTCTCGCCGTCGTAGAGGTGTTCGGCGAGGTGGCTTTTGGAGAGGATCTGTTCCGGGTGCAGCATGAAGTAGCGCAGCAGACGGAATTCGGCAGCGGTCAGCTGAATATCGGCGCCGTCGCGCACGACACACTGGCGGCCCTCGTCCAGGTGCAGTCCTGCGGCCTTGAGCGTCGGTTGGTTGGCCTGGCCCTTGGAACGGCGCAGCAGCGACTGGATGCGCAAATACAGCTCTTCCGGGTGGAAGGGTTTGGTCAGGTAATCGTCGGCACCGGCCTTGAGGCCTTCGATACGCTCGGCCCAGGAGTCGCGGGCAGTGAGGATCAGCACCGGAATCGTCAGACCGCCGGCGCGCCATTGCGCCAGCACCTCAAGCCCCGGAACGCCGGGCAGACCGAGGTCGAGGACGATCAGGTCGTAGGGCTCGCTGCTGCCCTGATAGACCGCATCGCGTCCGTCCGCCAGCCAGTCCACCGCGTAGCCCTGACGTTGCAGGCCTGCCAGCAATTCGTCGGCCAGCGGTACGTGGTCTTCCACCAGAAGCAAGCGCATCGGTCAATCTTCCTTGTCTTTCACGAGTTCGCCGGTGTCGGCCTTCAAGTGCAGCTCGCGGGCCACACCCTCGACGGTCAGCAACTCGACTTCATAAATGTAGACGTCGTGTTTTTCTTCCAGCTCGACTTCCAGCAGTTTCGCGCCGGGATAACGGTCCATCGCCTGGTGTAATACCTGCTCGAGCGGCAGGATCACACCCTGCTTGCGCAGATTGAGGGCTTCGTCGGGACCCAGGTCGCGGGCCATGGCCGTCGAGCAAAACATCACCAGCGCCAATGCCGTACGGCGGGTGGCGCGAACATTCACCTTCATTACGTATCCTGATGATCCTTGAGCACTTGCCCGCTCACCGCGTCCAGTTCCAGATCCCATTCCAGCCCCTGCGGATCACGCAGCTCGATCTGGTAGATGTACTTGCCGTACTGTTCTTCCAGCTCGGTGTCGGTGATCGTCGAACCCGGGTGTTTGGCCAGCGCGGTGGCGTTGAGCTTCTCGAAGGAGACGATAGTACCAGCGTCGCGCAGGCGCAGGGCTTCATCCGGGCCGAGATCGCGGGCGTGAACGGTGCTGGCGGTGAGGCCGATGATCGAGGCGATGGTCAGGGCAGTCAGGGTTTTCATGGTGTCTCCGTATTTTTATGTGTCGCTACGGGCCGCACCTTAACGGTGCGAACTTAACTGAAACTGAATTGCCATCATTTGGCCTGCTCCTGCAGCCACGGCAACATGTGCTTATAATCTTTCGCTTGCTAACGATCGAGACCGGTATGACCGCCATTCACATCAAGTTCCCTGCCCTCACCCTCAAGGCCGGCCCCAGGGCCATGGCGCGCATTCGTGCCCAAGGCCTGAACGCCGCCGACGTCGGCACCCTGCCCGGCGCTGCCGGTGGGCCCAAGGCATTGGGGATTCAGGGGCTGGATCTGGCGTTGTTCGGCGAGTGGCTGCCGGCGGCGCCGCGCGAGCGTTCGCTGATCGGTGCGTCGGTGGGTTCCTGGCGCTTCGCCAGTGCCTGCCTGCCGGACGCCGCCGAAGGCATCCGCCGCCTTGGTCATCTGTACACCGAGCAGAACTTCAACAAAGGCGTGACCATCGGCGAGGTCAGCCGCAGTTCGCAGCGCATGCTCGATGACCTGCTCGACGGCCGCGATGCCAGCCTTCTGACCAACGCCCATTACCGCTTGAACATCATGGTGGTCAAAAGCCACGGCGGGCTGGCGGACGATCATCGCGGCCGGCTCGGGCTGGCACTGGGTTCGGTGATCGCCGACAACCTGCGCGGCCGCGCGCGGCTGTCGCGGCACTTCGAACGGCTGATCATCCACGATCCGCGCCTGGCGCCGCCGGTGCATGCGCTGCACGACTTCCCGTCGCGTTTCGTCGCCCTCGATGCCGGCAACCTGCGTCAGGCGCTGCTGGCCTCGGGTTCGATCCCGATGGTCATGGAGGGCGTGCGTGACCTGCCGGGCGCCGGTGCGGGCACGTTCCGCGACGGCGGTCTGCTCGACTACCACCTCGACCTGCCCTACAGCGGCGACGGCATCGTGTTGTATCCGCACTTCACCGACCGAGTGATCCCGGGCTGGTTCGACAAGACTCTGCCGTGGCGCAAAGCTTCGGTGGAACGCTTGCAGGACGTGCTGTTGCTCGCGCCGTCGAAGGAATACCTGGCGCGCCTGCCCTACGGCAAACTCCCCGACCGTAACGACTTCAAGCGTTTCATGGGCGATGCGCCGAGCCGACAGAAATACTGGCGCGCGGCGATGGACGAGAGCCGCCGGATGGGTGACGAATTCCTTGAACTGACTGCCAATGGTCGCCTCGCCGAACGCTTGCTGACCCTTTAGTCAGCACAGCCGGGAACAAGCTGATAAACTCGCCGCCTGCCCGAATTCGCTGCGGCGAACGCCATCTGAACAGAGCTGAAATCACTGTGGAAATCTTCAAGGAATTTACGTTCGAATCCGCCCACCGCCTGCCCCACGTACCGGACGGCCACAAGTGCGGACGCCTGCACGGTCACTCGTTCAAAGTGGCGATTCACCTGAGCGGCGACCTCGATCCGCACACCGGCTGGATCCGTGATTTCTCCGAGATCAAAGCGATTTTCAAGCCGTTGTACGAGCGTCTGGACCACAACTACCTCAACGACATTCCGGGCCTCGAGAACCCGACCAGCGAAGTGCTGGCCAAATTCATCTGGAATGAATTGAAGCCCCTGCTGCCGGAACTCAGTGCGATCCGCATCCACGAGACCTGCACCAGCGGTTGCATCTATCGCGGCGAGTAATTCCCGCGACACAAAAAAACCACCGAGACCGGTGGTTTTTTTACGCCTATGCTTTTTGGCTCGAACCCGCCAATAGGACAGGCTCATGACGGACTGGCTGCTGGATCAGGTCTTGGATTTCAACGGGCGACAGATTCGCCACGGGGTGCGCGGCGACGGCCCGCCGCTGGTATTCGTGCACGGCACGCCCTTCTCGTCTTACGTGTGGCACCGCATCGCGCCGCACTTTTTCGCCACACACCGGGTGCATTACTTCGACCTGCTGGGCTACGGCCAATCCGAGCAACCGGACGCCGATGTCTCCCTCGGCGTGCAGAACGAATTGCTCGCGCAGTTGCTGGATCACTGGAATCTGCAACGCCCGGACGTAGTCGCCCACGACTTCGGCGGCGCCACCGTGCTGCGCGCTCATCTGCTCAACGGCAAGGATTACCGCAGCCTGACCCTGATCGACCCGGTCGCGCTGACACCCTGGGGTTCGCCGTTCGTGCAGCACGTGCGCCAGCATGAAGCGGCGTTCAGCGGCCTGCCGGATTACATCCAGCGCGCCATCGTGCCGGCCTATATTCGCGGGGCGATTCACCGGGAGATTCCCGATGACGAACTGGCGCCCTACGTGCAGCCGTGGCTGGGCGATCCGGGGCAAGCGGCGTTCTACCGGCAGATCGCGCAGATGGATCAGCGCTACACGCTGGAGGCACAGCCGCTGTACCCGACGATCCGCTGCCCGGTGCAGATTCTCTGGGGGGAAGAGGATCAGTGGATTCCCATTGAGCGCGGGCGCGAGTTGCACAAGATGATTCCAGGATCGCAATTTCATCCGATCCCGAATGCCGGGCATCTGGTGCAGGAAGATGCGCCTGAAGCCATCGTCGCCGCGCTACTGCGGTTTCTCTGATGCAATCCCGTGACCCTGTGGGAACAACTGCTCCCACATGGTTCGGTGCGGCGCCCGATGCACTGCTTTCGCGCCGATCATCCGTGCCTCGTCTATAAATACCCGCAACATCGCGTTTGGCACGACCGCTGCAACCTCTTCGCGTCCTCTCCTTTCCAGCAAGGAACGCCCCCATGACGCAAAACGATCCCGGCAACGATTACCCCCTCAGCGAAGTGCCGATGCACGCGCGCAAAGGCCTGGCCTCCACGGCGATGGTGCTGCTGGGGTTCACCTTCTTCACGGCGACCATGTTTGCCGGCGGCAAGCTCGGCGTGGCGTTCAACTTCGGCGAAATGCTCGCCGTCATCGTCATCGGCAATCTGCTTCTCGGTGTGTATGCCGCAGGCCTCGGCTACATCGCCTTCAAGAGCGGGCTGAATTCGGTGCTGATGGGGCGCTTCTGTTTTGGCGAAGTCGGCAGCAAACTCAGCGATCTGATCCTCGGGTTTACCCAGATCGGCTGGTACGCCTGGGGCACCGCGACGGCGGCGGTGGTACTTGGCAAGTATTTCGATCTGAATGAAGCCACGGTGCTGGGGCTGATGGTGCTGTTCGGCCTGGTGTTCTGCGCCACGGCGTATGTCGGTTATCGCGGACTGGAGATTCTGTCGTACATCGCGGTGCCGGCGATGATGTTGCTGCTGATGCTGTCGATGTGGGTCGCCACCGTGAAAGTCGGCGGCCTCGACGGACTGCTCAGCGTCGTGCCCAGTGGTTCGCTGGACTGGTCGACCGCCATCACGCTGGTGTTCGGCACCTTCGTCAGCGGCGCGACCCAGGCCACCAACTGGACGCGTTTTTCGCGCTCGGCGCGCATTGCGGTGCTGGCCAGCCTGATCGGCTTTTTCATCGGCAATGGCCTGATGGTGCTGATCGGCGCCTACGGCGCAATCGTCTACCAACAACCCGACGTGGTCGAAGTGCTGCTGTTGCAAGGCTTCGCCATGGCGGCGATGGCGATGCTGTTGCTGAACATCTGGAGTACCCAGGACAACACCATCTACAACTTCGCCGTCGCCGGCTGCAACCTGCTGCGCACCGGGCGCCGCAAGACCGTGACCCTGGCCGGTGCCGTGATCGGCACGGCGCTCGCGCTGCTGGGCATGTACGACATGCTGGTGCCTTATCTGATCCTGCTGGGCACGGTGATCCCGCCGATTGGCGGGGTGATCATGGCGGACTTTTTCTTCCGCTGGCGCGGGCGTTATCCGCGTCTGGCCGACGCACGGTTACCGGCGTTCAACTGGCCGGGGCTGGCGGCTTACGCGGCCGGAACCGTCGCCGCGTTCGGCTCGCCGTGGGTCGCGCCGCTGGTCGGCATCGCCGTTGCCGCGTTAACGTATATCGCAGTGACCGGCCTGCTCGGCGCCCGCAACGCGGCCGCCCCTCTACAAGATCTATAAAAGGATTCGCCCGATGCACATCATCAACGCCCGACTGCGCAACCAGGAAGGTCTGCACGAATTGCACCTCGAAGACGGCCTGATCCGCAGCATCGCGCGCCAGACCGAAGCGCCGACCCTGGGCCCCGACGACCTCGACGCCGGCGGCAATCTGGTGGTGCCGCCCTTCGTCGAGCCGCACATCCACCTCGACGCCACCCTGACCGCCGGCGAGCCGCGCTGGAACATGAGCGGCACGCTGTTCGAAGGCATCGAGTGCTGGGGCGAGCGCAAAGTCACCATCACCCAGGAAGACACCAAGACCCGGGCCAAAAAAACCATACAAACCCTCGCCGCCCACGGCATTCAACACGTGCGTACCCACGTCGACGTCACCGACCCGCAACTCACCGCGCTCAAGGCGATGCTCGAAGTGCGCGAGGAAAGCCGTCACCTGATCGACCTGCAAATCGTCGCGTTCCCCCAGGAAGGCATCGAGTCGTTCCGTAATGGTCGCGAGCTGATGGAAGAAGCAATCCGCATGGGCGCGGACGTGGTCGGCGGGATTCCGCATTTCGAATACACCCGCGATCAGGGCGTCAGTTCGGTGAAGTTCCTGATGGACCTGGCCGAGCGCACCGGCTGCCTGGTGGACGTGCACTGCGACGAAACCGACGACCCGCATTCGCGCTTCCTCGAAGTGCTGGCCGAAGAGGCCCGCAGTCGCGACATGGGCGCCCTCGTGACCGCCAGCCACACCACCGCGATGGGCTCCTACGACAACGCCTACTGCGCCAAACTGTTCCGCCTGCTCGGGCATTCGGGGATCAGTTTTGTCTCCTGCCCGACCGAAAGCATTCACCTGCAAGGTCGCTTCGACAACTTCCCGAAACGCCGCGGCGTGACCCGCGTCAACGAACTGCTCGAAGCCGGGATGAACGTCTGCTTCGGCCAGGACTCGATCGTCGATCCGTGGTATCCGCTGGGCAACGGCAACATCCTGCGGGTCCTCGAAGCCGGCCTGCACATCTGCCACATGCTCGGTTATCGAAACCTGCAGAGCGCGCTGGATCTGGTCACCGACAACAGCGCCAAGGCCATGCACCTCGGTGAACGCTACGGCCTGGAACAGGGCCGCCCGGCGAACCTGCTGATCCTGTCGGCGGACAGCGATTACGAAGTGATCCGCAGCCAGGGCCTGCCGCTGTATTCGATCCGCGACGGCAAAGTGCTGATGAAGCGGCAGATGCCGGTGGTGGAATTCGTCTAAGGTGTAGAAGTCGGCGCTGCAACGGCGCCGACTTCTTCCGATGGACGCACTGTCATGCCGTAGTTCGCGCGTAGTTGCTCCGCTGCCATCCTCATTGATCCGTGAGGACGCGACATGAATCAAAAGACCACTTCCGATCCCATGGCCACGCTTTACCAGGAAGGCCGCCATACGTTTGTCGAACTCGTACCCGATGGAGGGGCCAGGCTCGACGCCTTGTTTCATACAGTTCCCGCATTGGGCCAACTGGCCGTCGGCGTGGTGTACGGACATTTACACTCACGTCCCGGTCTTGATCCGCGATTACGCGAAGCGGTGTCGTTTGCCTGTTCAAGGGCCAATGAACGGTTTCATGGTTATGGATCGGGGCGGCTTTATCGCCAAACGATAGAGCCAACCTGTCAGATCTGACAGGCGACAAGCGCTGCGTGTCGGCTCACAGTAAGCCCCAAGGGATCCATCGTTCCCGGGGGGACGATCATGAAAGGGACTTCACCTTTTTGTCCGATGCACGGTGCCGAACAGACGCACGCCGAGCAACTCGCCATCGCGCTCTTCCAGTAAAATCGGCGCCGTGCCACCTGGCATCACCACCTGCACTTCTCCCGCCGACACCCAGCCCACCCGCCACGCTGCACTCGCCACCGCACTGGCGCTGGTGCCGGAAGACGCCGTCGGCCCCTCGCCCCGTTCGAATACCCGCGCCACAATGCGTTGATCACCGGCGCGCATCGCCCATTGCAGATTGACCCCGGCCGGGCACGGCTGGCCGGCGCCGGTGGGCATGGCGTAGGCGATGGCGGTCAGACTTTCCGCCAGCGGTGCTTCAAGCATCTGTGCGTTGCTCGGCAATGCGGCTTCATCCTGCACCAGCGTCACGCAATGCGGATTGCCGATGCGCACGAACTGGCTGTGTGCCCACGCGGGATCGAGTTGCGCCAGCGGTCGAACACCGCTGACTTCCACGCCATTGAAAGGGTGCGACTCAACCCCGAGCGCACCGACCGCCGCCGGGCCGAAACCGGGCTGGCCGAGGTCCAGCCAGAAGCCCTGCACGCCCGCCACTTGCGCCGGTTTCACCGAGGTCGGCACGGGCGATAGTGCGTCCTGTTTGTCGTGATGCACCCGCAGCGTCGCGCCCTCCTCCGGCATCACCCCCTGTTCGAGCAGCGCCTGGGAGAAGATCGTCAGGCCGTTGCCACTGCGTTCAGCCAGCGTGCCGTCGGTGTTGACGATCAGCACATCAAAGGGTGGCGAGGATTGAAACGGGCCGATCAGCAAGCCATCGCTGCGATGGGACTTGCTGCCGACAGGTCGCTGACCGTCGGGCCAATCGCAGCACAGGGCGATCGCGGCGCGGCTCCACGCCAGTCGAGACAAGGCACACTGCGTGGCACTGGCGGGCAGATCGATACCCGAGTCCCGCAGCGCCTGCGGTGAAATCACCCCGTAGATATTGCCCCGTACATCGTAGAACTGCGTCATGTACTGACCCTTGTTTTCGAGTTGCCAAAGACGTCACTGTAAAACGCAATTCCTTGTGGGAGCGAGCCTGCTCGCGATGCCGTAGTGTCAGTCGAACTTTCATTGTCTGATACACCGCCATCGCGAGCAGGCTCGCTCCCACAGAAGAGCTGTGCAAGGATGTCCGCTGCTGAAACGTTTTTTGCCAAGGATCGTTATGACCAGCCTCACCCCTCAAGACACGTTCGTTCCCGGACGCCTCGAACAGATGTCCACGCGCATCGCTTTCTTCATCGCCGGGCTCGGCATCGCCGCGTGGGCGCCGTTGGTGCCCTACGCCAAGGCGCGGGCCGGGCTCGATGAAGGCACCTTGGGATTGTTGTTGCTGTGCCTGGGCGTCGGTTCGATTCTGGCGATGCCGCTGGCGGGGATTCTGGCCACGCGGTTTGGCTGCCGCAAGGTGGCTACCGGCGGCACGTTGCTGATCTGTGCAGCATTGCCGTTGCTGGCGACGGTGTCGTCGATTCCGGCATTGATCGCCACGTTGTTCATGTTCGGCGCCGGACTGGGCACGGTGGATTCGACGGTGAACCTGCAAGCGGTGATCGTCGAGCGGGCCAGCGGCAAGAACATGATGTCCGGGTTCCACGGCCTGTTCAGCCTCGGCGGGATTGTCGGCGCGGCGGGCGTCAGTGCCCTGCTCGGTCTCGGGTTGTCGCCACTGGCGGCGATGCTGGTGGTGGTTGTAGTGCTGATCGCGGCGCTGTTCAAGGCCGTGCCGCACATGCTGCCTTACGGCAGTGAAAGCTCGGGGCCGGCGTTCGCGGTGCCCCACGGGATCGTGCTGTTCATCGGCGGCATGTGCTTCATCGTATTCCTCACCGAAGGGGCGGCGTTGGACTGGAGCGCGGTGTTCCTGGCGCAGGAACGCGGGATCGACACTGCCTATGCGGGGCTTGGTTACGCAGCATTTGCGTTGACCATGACGGCGGGTCGCTTTACCGGTGACCGGATCGTCCGCGCACTGGGCGCAACCCGGATCATTCTGTTTGGCGGTCTGCTGGCAGCGGCGGGATTGTTTCTGGCGACCTTTGCCCCGAGCTGGCAAGCCGCGCTGCTGGGTTATGCGCTGGTCGGCGCCGGGTGTTCGAACATCGTGCCGGTGCTGTACACGGCGGTGGGCAAGCAGACGGTGATGCCGGAAAGCATCGCCGTGCCGGCAATCACTACGCTGGGGTATGCGGGGATTCTGGCGGGGCCGGCGGTGATCGGCTTTGTCGCCCACGCCAGCAGCCTGAGTTTTGCCTTCGGGTTGATGGCGACGTTGCTGGTGGCGGTGGCGATTGGCGGCAAAGCGCTCAAAGTCTGAAAAACATCATCTGAACGCCCCCGAAGCGAACCCGCTCCCACAAGATACAAACGTTCCCTGTGGGAGCTGCGGTTCGACGATTCGACTTGCCCGCGATGAAGCCACCTCGGTCTATCAGAAACCGACGCTGGCCTGCACGAAGAACGTCCGCGGCGTACCCACGTAGATCCCCGAGTTGTTGTCGCTGGAGCGGGTGAAATACTGCTTGTCGAAGATGTTTTTCACCCCGGCGCCGAGCTTCAGGTTCGACAGCTGCGAACCAAAGTCATAGCCGCCGCGCACGTTCCAGGTCACGTAACCCGGAATGTCGCCGTACTGCCCGTCCGCCGTGCCTTCGGTGATGTAATTGCCATTAAAGCTGCCATCAGCATTCACGCCGGTGCCCGGCGAGCGCTGTTTGGACTGGGCGAAGCCGTCGATGTTGTAGGTCCAGCGGTTGATGTCGTAACGCAGGCCGACGGTGGCCACCTGACGCGAATAGAACGGCAGGTCGCGGCCCTTGAAGCCCGGGATCTCGCCTTCATAGGTCGCGCGGGTGTAAGTGAAACCGGCGTTGGCCGTCAGGCCATCAAGGCGCGGATCGAGCGCCGCCATGTCGTAGTGGACCGACGCTTCGATACCCTGGTGCTTGGTCGCGCCGAGGTTGGTCCAGCCCACGTCGTTGCTGATGTATTGCAGTTCGTCATCGAAGTCGATGTAGAACAGCGTCACTTCTCCGCCCCACACGTCATCGTTGTAGCGCGTGCCGATTTCGTAGGTCTTGGCTTTCTCCGGCTCCAGACCATTGGCGGTCTGGTCACCCGAGCCGCCCTGACCGAGCTGGAAGTACTGAAGGCTGCCGAACGACGTCTCGTAGTTGGCGAACAGCTTCCACGCATCGGACAGGTGATACATCACGCTCAGGGCCGGCAGCGGCTCGTTGCTTTCGATGCTGCGGTTTTTCTCCGGGACGCGTTTGCCGGCGGTGTCGAGCACGGCGCGATCATGCCAGTCAGTGCTGATGTGCTCGAAGCGAATGCCCGGGGTCACGGTCCAGTTGCCGACATCGATCTTGTTGTCGATGTAAACCGAGTTGGCCTCGGTGCCGCCGGTGCGGTCCTGGAACACATGACCGTCGGAGGTCTTGGTGACCACCGGCACATTGTTGACCAGCGCCAGACGGCTCGATTGCTCGTGCATCGCCTCTTTCAGATAACGGTAACCGACGCTGACTTCCTGGGTGGTCGGGCCGACGTCGAACACACGCGAAACGCGCGGTTCGATGCCCAGCGTGTAATAGGAACGCGGAAACGAGCTGAGGGTTTTCTGATCGCGGGCGGCGATGGTGCTGCCGCGAAAACTGTCGGAATAGTAGGTCAGCACTTCCGCCTGGGTGCGCTCGTCGATCTGCCGGATCCACTTGAACGACACGTCCTTGCGGCGGCCGCTGAAGCCGTCGTAGTCGCGGTCGGACTGGAACGGTTTGTCGTCGTACTGCTTTTGCGTCAGGCCACCGGGCATGTCGGCGCTGGCGTCGTAGTAGTGGAAGTTGAGGCTGAAATCGTCCTGATCGGTCGGCGCCCAGTGGGTCTTGAGGATCACGTCGTCGATGTCGTTGCCGTTGTTGCGCTCGCGGTAACCGTTGCCGTTGACGCCCGAGTACAACAGCGCCATGCCGATGCCGTTGTCGGCAGTGCCGCCGAGAAACGCGGTATCGATGTGTTTCCAGCCACCGTGCTGGGAGGTTTCCAGGGTGGTGCCGATTTCACCGGTGGTTTTTTCCGGGATCGCGCGGGTCACGAAGTTGATCACGCCGCCGACGTTCTGCGGCCCGTAACGCACGGAGCCGGCACCACGGACCACGTCGATGCTGTCGAGGTTGCCGGAAGAAATCGGCGCCATCGACAGTTGTGGCTGGCCGTACGGAGCAAACGCGGCCGGCACGCCGTCGATCAATACGGTGGAGCGTGGCGACAGACGCGACGTCAAACCCCGCACGCCGACGTTCAACGAAATATCGCTGCCGCCGGTGCCGTTGGCTTCCTGCACCTGTACGCCCGGTACGCGGCGCAGCACGTCGCCGACGTTCATCGCGCCCTGCTCGACCATCGCTTCACGGCGAATCACCGTGCGCGCGCCGGGGTGGTTCTGCACCACGGCGGCGTCGGCGTCGCCGAGCCAGTCGCCGACCACCTTGATGTCGGTCACGCCCAGTTCCAGCGGGCCGCTGGCAGCGGAAGTCGGGGCCGGTGACAAAGTCACCGAGCCTTCATTGATCTGATAATCCAGACCGCTGCCTTGCAGCAATTGGCGCAGGGCCTGCTCCGGAGAAAGATTGCCATCCACCGCCGGCGCCTGTTTGCCGGCGACCAGGTCCGGGCTGAAAAACACCTGCAACGACGTTTGCTGGCCCAGTTCGCTCAGGGCCTGACCCAGCGGCTGGGCGCGGATGTGGATGGCTTCGGCGGCGAAGGCCATCGGCACGGCGGCGTTGACCGCCAGCGCAAGTGCCAGCGGCAACCAAGGTGATTTTTTGTTTTTGGCGGTGGAGTTTTTCACGTCGAACGGAGTCCTGTGGATCGCAAGAGTGTGCGGCTGTTAATGCAAACCAGTTGCAGTTGAACAGGAAGACGACGAACTCGAAAAAAACCTGAATTTTATTTTGAAATTATTTCCTGGCTGCCGTCGGCAAGGGTGCGCACGGCCACCGGAAGGATGTTCGGCAAGGCCTTGAGCAAGGCATCGGTGTTGTCGGATTTGAACACGCTGGTCAGGCGCAAATTGGCCACGGCGGAGTTGGCGACTTTCAGCGGCTTGTCGCGATAACGCGACACTTCCTCGGCGACTTCGCTGAGGCTGGCGTTGTTGAACACCAGTTTGCCGCTGCGCCAGGCCGTCAGCTCCGCCGGGTTGACCGCATAAGCTGGCGCCACTTTGCCCTGGGCATCGATCCGCGTGCCGAGGCCGGCGGTGAGGCTGATGAAATCGGCATCGGCCGCATCACGGCCCTGTACCCTGACCGTGCCCTGCTCAACGGCGACCCGGGTCTGAGTTACGTCGCGGCGCACATCGAAGCGGGTGCCAGTGACCGTGACCTTGCCGCTGCCCGCCTCGACCACGAACGGACGGGACGCGTCGTGCTCGACGCTGAACATCGCTTCGCCTTCGGTCAGCTCGATGAGCCGCCGATCCTTTTCGAAACGCACCTGCAAGCGGCTGCGGCTGTTGAGGTCGATCACCGAGCCGTCCGGCAACGCCACATGCTTGCGCTCGCCGAGCGCGGTGGCGAATTCGGCGCTGTAACCCGTTGGGTGATTCAAGCCGCTGAACAGGCCGAGCCCGAGCGCCACCGCGACCACGCTGGCCGCCACGGCATAACGCAACAACGGTCGGCGCTCGCGCCGCGCCGGCGGGGTTTCGCACAGGGCCTTGAGCCGTGGCGCCGGCAGCAGATCCGCCGCCGTCCACAAGCCTTGCAGCAACTGGAATTCGTCACGGTGCTGGGGATGTTCGTTCAGCCAGGCGTCGAAGCGCTGCTGTTCGTCGACGCTGACGGCCGGCTCCTGCAAACGCACAAACCAGCGTGCCGCGTCATCGCGCACCGTTGTTTGCCCGCACGCGCAATCACGAGTATCCATCATGGAATGTCCTGTTTGGCTGGGGATGAAAAGGCGCCACGGCTCATGATTGCGCCCCGTCCAGGCGATCACGCAGATGCCGCAGGGTGCGGATCATATACTTTTCCACCATGTTCTTGGACAGGCCCAGGCGTTCGGCGATTTCCGCCTGGGTCAGGCCTTCGATCTTCTGCCAGACGAAGATTCGTCGGCAATTGACCGGCAGCTCCGTGAGCGCGCGTTCGATGGAATCGGCCAGCTGGATCGCATGCATGTAATGCTCCGGGTCGCCGGTCGGCGCCTCACTGAGATCGATCGCCTCCGACTCCATGGCGCCCCGCCGGTCCTCACGCCGATAGCCGTCCACCGCGATGTTGCGCGCGGTCTGGTGCAGATACGCCCGGGGTTGCTGCACCGCCGACGAATCGGATTCGAGCACCCGCACAAAGGTGTCGTGCGCCAGATCCTCGGCCTGCGAGCGATTGCGCAGGCGACGGGTCCAGGTGCCGATCAACTCTTCGTAATGCTCGAGAAAGCCGGGTCTGCGGGGCAGCATGGGGGTCATTGCGGCGTGCTGAGGAAAGGGGAGCGAATGGTAATACTTCCCATTAAGACGAAGCAATGGATTCCTCGGGAATGCCGACGAAGCTGTTTTCCTCTATCCCTTCGGCGCTCTAATTCGCGGCAGTCCCTGCCTTGCGTGGGCAGAACCACCCGCGTACCAAGCCCCCTGGTATTCACCGTCCATGGTTCTAATGAAAAGCACCGCGATAGTCGCGGTGCAGTTTCCATCCCGCCAGGCTGCCAAGCCACTCTGGCTGAACAGCCCTTAATGCATGGCGGCTCAGCCTTTTTCGTCAATACCCGCTTGAAGTGACTGACTGTCGAAATGACCGCTGACGGTCACCGGACCAACTTTCAGATTGCCGTTTTCAAGGGACACCTTCGGTGCGTTTTCTTCGGTTTTGTGTGGCAGCTCCAGGCCGGCTTTAACGCCGTAGTCGCGGTTGCTCAGGTCGCTGCTGCTGACCTTTGAACCGCCCAGATCGACTTTGCCTTCGGTGGCGGAAATCCGCGCGCCGGTTAGCTGGGTAGTGCCGCCGACAGTGAGATTCACACCCTGACCAGCGCTAATGCCGGAAGCCTGTTTCACGCTGTCCTTGTGCGCGTATTCGCCTCCGGCTTTCAGCGTTGGCTTGTAGTCGGTGCCCGGCAGTTTGCCCTTGTCGTCGGCCGGGGTCTTCTTGGCGGTCAGGCCCAGATCCACGTCAACCTTGGCGTGAGTGCTGGAGTCCTGACGGCTTTCGACCGACAGATCACCGGCCACGTTGCCGCTGACATTGCGCGCATCAATCCGCGCACCGCTCAGGCTCGCATCACCGGCGCTGTTCAACACCACCGTGTCAGCCTTGATCTGACTGTTCTGCCGGGTGGTGCCTTGCAGGTAGTCCACGCCGACCTTGGCCCCGGCATTGAAGCCGTGGTCGCTGCTGACTTTTTCATCGGCGGCGGTCGGTGTGCTTTTGCTCAGATTGCCGCCGGCATTCAACGCCACATTCCAGTTGTTGCGGTTGTCGGTGGACTGCGCGGACTCCTGAGCGAAACCGCCCTTTTGCGCGTTGATGCCTACGTTTGGCGCGCTGACCTGAGTGCCTTGCAGGCGCACCGAATCGCCGCTCAATGCGATGCCGTTCTGGCTGTTGAGCTGGCCACCGCTGAGGGTCTGCGTGTTCTCGTTGACCCGACCGATGTTGAAGTTGCCGCTGAGGTTGCCGCCCTGATCGCGGCTCTTCTCGCTGCTGGTCTTGCTGCCGCCCGCCTTCAGGCCGCCGCCGAGATTGCTGCCGGTGGCGACGTGCGAGTCGGTGGCCGCTTGCAGGTCGAGCTTGCCGTCAGCTTTGAGGTCGATAGCACCAGCGCTGTCGATCTTCGTGCCCAGCTGCACCTGATTGCCGCCGCTGCTCAATTGCACCGGGCCGTTGCCGCTGAGGCTGGCGACGTGCGCCTGGCTGTCGGCGGTCTGGTTGCCTTTGTGATCGAGCTGGAACCCGGCGCCGAGATCGACATTGGTGCCGTCGGTGCCCGGCAAGGTGCCGACGGTCAGCGAGCCGTTGCCGCGCAGGCTGGAGCTGTCGCTGCTCTGGCGGTCGTTGGCCTGATTGAGTGCCAGGTCCCCGCCGGTCTTGACGCTGACACCGCCCTGCCCGCCGTCGAAACGGCTGCCTTCGAACCGGGCATCGCCGCCGACATGGATGTTCACACCCTGATTGCCAGCGTAATTGCCAACCACCGCCGTGGAACTGTCCTTGCTCGACTGGCTGCTAGCACCCGCGCCGCTGCCGGCCACGTTCACGTCTTCGCCGGTCTTGGTGTAGACGCGCACATCGACCTTGGCATCCACCGACTTTTCGGTATTGCTGTGGGTGTTGTTCGCGGCATCGGCCACCAGTTTGTCGGCGCTGATGTTCACTTGGCCGGCGCTGGCGTTGTACTGGGTGCCCTGATCGTGCAGCGTGCCGCCGACCTTCACGTCCACGGTCTGGCCGTCGAACCGACTGACCACGGCATTGCTGCCCTGTTCGGTTTTATCGGCGCTGGCATGACCGATTGCCACGTCGATACCGACGTTCGGCTGACCGAGATTGGCCAGTGCGTCCTTGTCCGGCACTTTGCCGTCGAGCACATCTTTCACCGCGCCGGCAATCGGCCGGGCGATGTCTTTGTACTCGACGTTGGCGCCGATGTCCGCCGACCAGTTGCTCTCGCTGTGGGTGCTGCTTTCGGTGTGGCTGGCGGCACGGTTGTCGACTTCGTTGGCGGTGACGTTCAGACCGTTGCCGGACTTCAGTTGCGCGCCCTCGGTGGCGAGTTTGTCAGCGTTGATGTTCAGGCTGCCGCTGCTCTGCACGCCGGTGGTTTGCGCGGTGGTTTTGCCGGTGGTGTCTTGCGAGGTGCTGTGCGAGAAATCCACGCCGCTGCCGGCGCGGTCGAGGCCGCCGGTGTAGTAGAAACCGCCGCCGGTGCTGCGGGTTTCGGTCGAGGTGCTGTGGCTGTCCTGCTCGGCCAGCAGCGAGACGTTCTTGCCGCTCAGGCTGGTGTCGCCGGCGGTGGATTTCACCTCGGCGCCCTTCAGCGTCAGATCGCCGCCCGCGTTCACTTGCACGCTGCCGCCGCTGAGGCTGGAGCCCTGCTGGGTGACGTCGTTGGTGGTGACGGTTTGCGCCTTGTCTTCGTAATGCACGCCGGCGCGATACTGCTCCGCCGTCTGCTCCTTGGCATAAGCGTCGAAGCCACGGGTTTGTGTGCTGTTGCTGGTGTCGTGGGTGTTCTGCGTCGAATGCACATTCACATCACTCGCCGCATCCGCCGTCAGCGAACCACCGGCCTTGACCGTGGAACCGGCGACTTCGATGTCCTTGGCGCTTTTGAGCTTGAGGTTGCTGTCGGAAGCGAGCTCGCTGCGCACCGTGGTGCTGTCCTTGCTGTTCTGCCGGGACTCGTCCTTGGTGATGCCGAAGAACTTGCTGTCCTTGTCGTGGTTGTTGCTGTGCGAGGTGTCCTGCACACCGTCGATGGTCAGCGAACCGTTGTCGCTGATCACGCTGGCGTCCTTGGCGCCACGCACCTGGCTGGCGCTGATGCGCACGTCGTCAGCCTTGACCACCAGTTTGCCGGCCGCGTTGATCTTGCTGCCCTGATGCTGGGTCTGACCCTTGTCGGCGTCGCCGGTCTTGCCGAAGAAACCGCCGCCGACCAGATCACCGGAATAGCGGTTATCGCTGCTGCGGTTGGTGCGGGTCGCGGTGGTGATTTCCACTTGTTTGCCGGCCAGTCGCAGATCGCCGGCGCTGTTCAGCTCGGCGCCTTCGGCGCGCAACAGTGCAGCGGTTTGCAGGGCGATGTTGCCGGCCTTCAACTGGCTGGTGACGCTGCGCTGTTCTTCGCTGCTGCTGTCCCAATCGGCTTTCCACAGGTGTTTGCGGTGCTTGCCCTGATCGGTCCGGGTGTGGCTTTCAGTGGCGGCGGTCAGGCGCAGGTCGCCACCGCTTTGCACGCTGAGGTTGTTCTTCGCGTCGACCTTGGCGGCTTTCAGCTCGGTGTCTTTGCCGGACGACAGCTGCGCGTCGCGGCTGGCGATGATCTGGCTGCCGTGCTGGCGCGAATCGCTGTCGGTCTTGGTCCGCTCGTAGGTTTCCCACGTGATGCCGATGGTGCTGTTGTTCCAGTTCTCGCGCTGCTCCTGGAGCTTGCGGCTTTCGACGGTGGTCAGGGTCAGGTTGCGTTTGGCCTCGACCTTCACGTCGCGACCACTGACATCGGTGGCGGCCAGCGTCAGGTCCTTGCCGCTGTGCAGGCCGACGTCGCCCTGGCTGCTGCGGATACCGGCTCGGGTCAGGTCGAGGCTGTCCGGGATCGCCTGACCGCTGACGTTCAGGTCGCCCGCCGAACGAATCTGCACACCGTCACGCCCGGCGACTTGCACTGCGCCGAGCTTCACGCCCGCGCCTTCAGCGGTGCTGACGATGTTGATGCGCCCGGCCTGCATCGCGCCGAACAGGCTGGCGTCGATCCGCTGATCGGTGGTGTTGCCCGCCGGGTCCACAGCTTTCACCTGACCGCTGGCGTAGTCGATCTGATTGCGTCCGACGGTGAGGTTCAGTTGATCGCGTGCAGTGATCGCGCCCTGGCTGTCGATGCGCGGGGCGATCAGGTTGATCGAACCTTCGCCGTTGCGCAGGCCGCCGCCCTGGATCTGCAACTGACCGGTGGCGTCACGGGTGCTCAGGGCTTGCAGCTTGCCGTCGTTCAGCTCGGGACGGCCGACCAGCAGATTGGCGTTCGGCGTGTTGATGAAGCTGCCGCCATTCACCGAAATGCCGTTCGGGTTGGCGAGCACGTAGTCGGCGGCGCGACCGAAGATTTCCTGGGCGCCGTTGATGGCCGACGGGTTGCGGCTGATCACTTCGTTGAGGATCACGCTCGCGGCCTGGCCCTGCAATTGCGGGTTGGACGCCAGTTGCCCGGCAAGCTGCGATTGCCCGGCCTGCAAGGCGTTGTTCAACACCAGGCCCTGTCGGTCGACGTTGTAGTCGAGGAACTGGTTATGCGACAGGCCCTGTCCGTTGGGCGCGACGATGTTGACGATCGGGACGCCGCCCTGGGTCTGCAATTGCGCGGTGCCGCCGGGGCCGGGCGCGACCACCACACCGCCGGCCATGGCGCCCGGCAGGTGAGCGACCAGAAACAGGCTGGCAATCGCCCAGCGCAATTTGCCCCGTGGGGAAAGATGAAACGCAAAGGTGTTCATTGGCATAAAAAACTCTCCATGTAGTGCGGCATCACGTTGCGCGTTGAGTTGAAGGCCACGGCTGTCGCGCTCAGGTCCGATGGCTGTTGTTCACTGACGTTCATAACTGCAATCCGACCCGCATCAGCCAGGTTTCAGGCTCGCGGTGCAGGCCGGTCGGGGTGTTCAGGCTGCGTTGGTAATCGACATCCACTTGCAGGTTTTTCCAGCCCAGGTTGAGGCCGATGCTGGCGCCGCTCAGACGTTGAACCGGAGCACCGTGATCGGCCTTGATCCAGCCGTGGTCGAGACCGACGCGCGGGGTGAGCAGCATCGGCAGATCGCTGCGCAACGGCAGGCGCAAGGTGTTGCGCCAGATCGCGCCGCTGGCGCCGGACGCGCTGCTGACCCGGTAACCGCGCACGGCGGAATCATCGGTGCCGAGCAGTTGTTCGATGGCTGGCAGCGGATCCGGGCTGTACTGCAAATTGAGTTGGCTCTGCCATTGCCAGGCTTGCGCGCCGAGCTGGCCGTTGCGCCACTGGCTGAGGCCGGCGCGGTACTTGCGAAACTGCGCCTTGGGTAGGTTGTTGACCTGGCGATCGGCATCGTCGTCGGCGCCGAACCCGCTTAAACCCTGGGCGTAATTGACGTCGAGATTCCACACCGCGCGGTCGAGCCAGAACAGATTGAGCCCCGCTTCGGCCACAGTCAGAGTCGGGCTTTGAATACCGAGGCGGACGTTTTCCAGATAGCTGTCGACGTCCTTGTGCGCCAGTTGCAGGTTGGCGCTGAGCTGATGACTCTGGTCGCGCCACAACACCCGGTCAGCGCGCAGGCTGAGTTGATCGGTGATGCCAGTGCTGTGGAAGGTCAGCGTGCTGAGCTTGAACGGCGCGCGATATTCAGCGTGGCTGGCGAAGGTGCTGAACGTCCAGTAACCGTAGGGAATCGCGTAATAGAGGCTGGCGTTGCGGCTGTAGCGGTCGCCCTGATTGAGGGTGTCGCTGGCGCTGAGGCTCAGCAGATCGTTGAGTTCGAGCGGACTGTCGAGGGTCAGGCTCAGCGTGTCGCGATCACGACCGGTGCTGGCGCTGCCGAGGTTGTCCACGCCCAGGCCCAAGCTCCAGCGCGACTGCCCCGAGGTGCGCGAACGCAGGATGATTTTTGATGCGCCGGGCTTACTGCCGGGGGCGATGTCGGCGGTCAGATCGAGCGAGCGCAGGCGGTTCAACTGATCCAGCCCCTGCTCCAGATCCCGCAGGTTCAGCGGTTTGCCGAGCATGCCAGGGAACGCCCCGCCGAGTGACACCGGCAGGCTTTGATCCGCCAGTTCGATGGACTCGATGTAACCTTCGTCGATCAGGATATCCAGCGACTGCCCCGCTGCCGGCGCGCTGCTCAGGTACGGCCGACTGGCGATGTAGCCCTTCTCCACGTACAGCGCAGTGATGGTCGCCAGCAAATGGTTGATCTGGCCGACGCCCATGCACGGCGCCAGCAGCGGTTTGATCCGGGCGTTGAGTTTGTCTTTATCGATCAGCGTGACACCGCCGATGCGCGTGCCGCTCAAAGGCCAGCAGCGCGCGTCGGGTTTGATCGATTCAGGAATGGCCGGTGTGGCCGAGGTCGGGCCGAATGCGCCGCGCTCCAGTTGGCGCTTGCGCTGTTCGAGTTGCAGTTGTTGCAGATCACGCTGTTGCAGTTGTTGCTGGCGCAGCACTTCCTGGCCAGGGGCTGGCGCTTCGGCGGCGAGAACGCTGGGCGCACACACACTCAACAACAAGGCCGACAACAGCGGGCGCGGCAGGGAACGACTACGAGAAACAGCGCAAAGCGAATACGGCACTCAACATCCTTGCAATCAACTGGCGTAATGCCACCCCATCAATTGCGGTGATAGTCAGAGCCTTCCTACACAAATGCAAGACGCTTCCTACAGCGCTTACATTTCTTAAACAAATGGTCAGCTTCTTCTTTGAACAACCTTCATCTGACGACCGGCGATAAAAATCAATTGCCACAAAATATTACTCGCGTCATATTACGGTCGTAATAGCCATTCCGCTTCTTCAGGTATTACGCCATGACCAGCATGCCCACCGTAGAACCCGATCTCGCCGCTCCGGTCAGTGCTCCAAAACCTCCCCTGCTCAAACGCCTGCTGTTGCCCACTGCGGGTTTGGCCTCGCTGGTGTTCGCCGGCCTGTATGCCGTGCATTGGTGGGGCACGGGGCGATTTCTCGAGGAAACCGACGATGCCTACATCGGCGGCGACGTGACGGTGATCGGACCGAAAGTCGCCGGTTACATCGAGGAAGTGCTGGTCAGCGACAACCAGAAGGTGAAGGCCGGCGACGTGCTGATCCGCCTCGATGCCCGCGACTACCGCGCCAATCTGGCCAAGGCTGAAGGCGCGGTCGCCGCCGAAGAGGCGCTGCTGGCTAACCTCGACGCCACCGAACAACTGCAGCAAGCGGTGATCGGTCAGGCCCGCGCCGGCATTGATGCCGCCAGCGCTGAAACCGCCCGTTCGCGGGACGACAACGCCCGCTACAAGCGCCTGGTGACCACCAATGCAGTCTCGGTGGAAAGCGCGCAACGGGCCGACGCCACCTTCAAGACCGCGCAAGCCTTGAGCGCCAAAGCCCAGGCCGAACTGCTGGCCGCGCAACGCCAGCTCACCGTGATCGAAACCCAGAAACAACAGGCCCGCGCCGCCCTCCAGCAAGCCCGGGCCGAGCGTGATCTGGCGCAACTCAACCTCGGCTACACCGAACTGCGCGCTCCGGTTGACGGCGTGATCGGCAATCGCCGCGCGCGGGTCGGCGCTTATGCGCAGGCCGGTTCGCAACAGTTGTCGGTGGTGCCGGCCAGCGGCCTGTGGGTCGATGCGAACTTCAAGGAAGACCAACTGGCGCGGATGAAACCCGGCCAGCGCGTGAGCATCCGCGCCGACGTATTGTCCGGCCAGGAATTCCACGGTCGCCTCGATAGCCTCGCCCCGGCCACCGGTTCGCAGTTCAGTGTGCTGCCGCCGGAAAACGCCACCGGCAACTTCACCAAAATCGTCCAGCGTGTACCCGTGCGGATCCTGCTCGACCCGGCGGACGGCGTGCTCGGCCACCTGCGTCCGGGCCTGTCGGTGACCGCTGAAGTCGACACCCGCGCCCAACCTGAAACCACGGCTGTGGCCAGCGCGCCATGAGCACCGCCCTCACCGCCGCCGCGCAGCCATTCAATGCCGCCGAGATGGCAACGGCGACCAAAGTGTTCGCCTTCGCCACGATGTGCATCGGCATGTTCATCGCGCTGCTGGACATCCAGATCGTCTCGGCCTCGCTGCGCGATATCGGCGGCGGGTTGTCCGCCGGCACCGATGAAACGGCGTGGGTGCAGACCAGTTACCTGATCGCCGAGATCATCGTGATTCCGCTGTCGGGCTGGCTGTCGCGAGTGTTCTCCACGCGCTGGCTGTTCTGCGCTTCGGCGGTCGGCTTCACCCTCGCCAGCCTGCTCTGCGGCATCGCCTGGAACATCCAGAGCATGATCGCCTTTCGCGCGCTGCAAGGGTTTCTCGGTGGGTCGATGATTCCGCTGGTGTTCACCACCGCGTTCTTTTTCTTCACCGGCAAACAGCGGGTCATCGCCGCTGCCACCATCGGCGCCGTGGCTTCGCTGGCGCCAACATTAGGCCCGGTGATCGGCGGTTGGATCACCGACATTTCCTCCTGGCACTGGCTGTTCTACATCAATCTGGTGCCGGGGATTTTCGTCGCCGTGGCGGTGCCGATGCTGGTGAAGATCGACCAGCCGGAACTGTCGCTGCTCAAGGGCGCGGACTATTTGAGCATGGTGTTTCTGGCGCTGTTTCTCGGCTGCCTGGAATACACCCTCGAGGAAGGCCCGCGCTGGAACTGGTTCAGCGACCAGACCATCCTGACCACCGCATGGATCAGTGGCCTCGCGGGGCTGGCCTTCATCGGCCGCACGCTGCACGTGGCCAATCCGATCGTCGACCTGCGCGCGCTCAAGGATCGCAACTTCGCCCTCGGCTGCTTCTTTTCGTTCGTCACCGGGATCGGCCTGTTCGCGACGATTTACCTGACGCCGCTGTTTCTCGGCCGGGTGCGTGGCTACGGCGCGCTGGATATTGGTCTGGCAGTTTTCTCCACCGGGGTGTTCCAGATCATGGCGATTCCGCTGTACGCCTTTCTCGCCAATCGCATCGATCTGCGCTGGATCATGATGGCGGGCCTGGCGTTGTTCGCCTTGTCGATGTGGGAATTCAGTCCGATCACCCACGATTGGGGCGCCGGAGAATTGCTGCTGCCACAAGCCCTGCGCGGAATCGCCCAGCAACTGGCGGTGCCGCCGGCAGTAACGTTGACGTTGGGTGGCCTGGCACCGGCGCGGCTCAAGCATGCGTCGGGCCTGTTCAACCTGATGCGCAATCTGGGCGGTGCAATCGGAATTGCGGCGTGCGCGACCATTCTCAACGACCGTACCAACCTGCACTTCACCCGGTTGGCGGAGCATCTGAACAGCAGCAACGAAGCGGTGAATCAGTGGCTGGCCCAGGTCGGCGGCAACTTTGCCGCGCTGGGTCAGAGCGGCGATGTCGGCCTCACCGCCAGCCTGCGTCAGCTGTGGCTGCTGACCTACCGTGAAGCGCAGACGCAAACCTACGGCGACACGTTCCTGATGATCATGGTGTGCTTCGGCATCGCCACGGCGATGGTGCCCTTGATGCGCAAGGTGCAACCACCGGCCGCGCCGAGTGCCGATGCACATTGATCGATCAGGCCTGTGGGGTTTTACGGAAGCCCACGGCCAGACGGTTCCAGCTGTTGATGGTGCTGATCGCGACCGTCAGGTCGACCATTTCCTGGGGCGAGAACTGCGCAGCGACCACTTCGTAGTCTTCGTCCGGGGCGTGGGTCAGGCTCAGCTGGGTCAGGGTTTCGGTCCACAACAGCGCGGCGCGTTCACGTTCAGTGAAAAACGGCGCTTCACGCCATGCGGTCACGGCGAACAACCGGCGCGGGGTTTCGCCGCCCTTGATCGCGTCGGCGGTGTGCATGTCGATGCAGAACGCACAGCCATTGATCTGCGAAGCGCGCAGCTTGACCAGTTCGATCAGGTTTTTTTCCAGCGGCAATTTCGAGACGGCGGTTTCCAGGGCGATCATCGCTTTCAGGGCATCTGGGGACGCGGTGTAGAAATCGATACGAGGTTTCATGGCGACTCTCCGGGGCAAGTGAATGTGGGGCTACGTTAGTCCCGGCGTCCGGACCGGCAAATAGCCAATCTCCCGGAAGATGGGTAGGCCACTGCGCGGGTGTCAGAAAAGAAAGTGTGAATGGGCAATTGCCAGCACTCGTTGCGCGCCACTAGAATGCGATCAATTCTTAATTGCACCCTAATCGCACTCTCGATTGCATCTCTGGCAACGGACGCCCGAAACGAGTACCTGCCCTCCATGTCGTCCCTCGATCAGCCGTTGAATCAGCAAGTCCAGACGCTCTACAGCGAACACCACGGGTGGCTGCAGGGCTGGCTGCAGCGCAAGTTGGGCAACCGCTGCGAGGCGGCCGATCTGGCGCACGATACCTTTTTGCGCCTGCTCACCCGGCAGGTGATCAAGCCGCTGGGCAACGAGCCCCGGGCACTGCTGACGCACATCGCCAAAGGTCTGATGATCGATCGCTGGCGGCGTCAGGACCTGGAGCGCGCGTACCTGGAAACCATCGCGCACCTGCCCGCCGCCGAAGTGCCGTCGCCGGAAACCCGCTACCTGATCCTCGAAACCCTGTGGCGCATCGAAGCGCTGCTGCGCGAACTGCCGGAGCAGACCCGCGAGACCTTCCTGCTGTCGCAGATCGAAGGCCTGACCTACGCGCAGATCGCCACGCGCCTGAGTGTTTCGCTGATCACCGTCAAACGCCACATGCGTGCCGCGTTCATTGCCTGCCTGAGTGTCGCCTGATGAATTCGTCGATGATCAATCCGCAGATTCTCGGCGAAGCCGCTGACTGGCTGGTGCAACTGCATTCCGGCACCGCCACCCCGTCCGACCACCAGGCCATCGCCCAATGGCGCAGCCGCAGCGCCGAGCACGCCATGGCCTGGCAACGGGCCGAAGCGCTGTTGGGGGATTTGCGCAGCGTGCCGCCCAACGTCGCGATCCAGACCTTGAAACGCGCGTCCCGCAAAGAAGGCCTGAGCCGCCGCCAGACCCTCACCCGCCTCGGCCTGCTGTTGATGGCCGGGCCGTTGGGCATCGCCTCGCAGCATGTGCCGTGGCAGCAATGGACCGCCGACCAGCGCACCGCTGTCGGCGAGCAGAAGAACCTGCAATTGCCGGACGGCACTCAACTGGTGCTCAACACCGACAGCGCCGTGGACATCGCTTTCAGCCCGGTGGAGCGTCGCGTTCTGCTGCTCAACGGCGAAGTGCTGATCAACACCGCCGCAGACACCAGCGCCCGTCCGTTCATTGTCGAAACCCCGCAAGGCGTGGCCCGCGCACTGGGCACACGATTCTGCGTGCGCACCGAGGGCCCACGCAGCCAGGTGTCGGTGCTCGAAGGCCAGGTTCAGATCACCCCGCAACTGCTCAAGCAGAGTGCGATTCTTCAGGCGGGCGAGCGCCAGCGCTTCAAGCTCAACAGCTTCGACAGCGCCGAAACCTTCGACACCGCCTCCCTGGCCTGGGACAAAGGCATGCTGCTGGCCAGCAACATGCGTCTGGACGAATTGCTCGGAGAGCTGAGCCGCTATCGCCGGGGCGTGCTGCGCTGTCATCCGGACGTCGCGGCGATGCGCGTGTCCGGGGCGTTTTCCCTGCGCGACACCGACGCCAGCCTGCGTTTGCTCAGCGATACCCTGCCACTGAACATCAACAGCCTGACCCGTTATTGGCTGTCGGTGGAACCGCGTGTCTGAGCCCTCGGAAAATATTTTCCGTATTCACTGATACCTTTTCGCGTCTCGTCCGGTGAGTGGATAGACCTTTCAATTCCACGCCCCCGACAGGAACACCGAATGACCGCAATGCCATCGCCCCGCCCCGCCACGTTTGCGCTCAAGGCCCTGAACCTGAGCCTGGCCCTGGCCTTCAGCGCACTGCTGCCGAGCGCCGCCCACGCCGCCGACAGCGTCAGTGAAAGCGCCAGCCGCAGCGTCAATATCGGCCCCGGCCTGCTCAGCCATGTGCTGGCGCAATTTGCGGTCAGCGTCGGCGTGCCGCTGTCGTTCGATCCGGCGCAACTGGGTAATCGCCAGAGCCCCGGCCTGCAAGGCAGTTACACCGCGCAGAGCGGTTTTGCGCGGTTGCTGGAAGGCAGCGGTTTCGAGCTGATCAGCACCGGCCACAACGGTTACACCGTGGCTCCGAAAGTCGCGGCGGAAGGCGCGCTGGAACTGGGCGCCACCAACGTCAGCGCCCTGCGCGACGACAGCAGTGATACCTACGGCGGCGAACAGGTCGCGCGCCGCGCGCAGATCGGCATGCTCGGCAACCAGGAGGTCAACGACCTGCCCTTCAGCGTCACCAGCTATACCGCCAAGACCATGGCCGACCAACAGGCCCAGACCGTTGGCGATGTGTTGCTCAACGATGCCTCGGTGCGCCAGTCCAACGGCTTCGGCAACTTCTCGCAGATGTTCATGATCCGCGGCCTGCCGCTGGCCTCCGATGACATTTCCTATAACGGCCTCTATGGCGTGCTGCCCCGGCAGATCATTGCCGTCGAAGCGCTGGACCGGGTCGAACTGTTCAAGGGCCCGAATGCATTCGTCAACGGCGTGACCCCGAGCGGCAGCGGCATCGGTGGCGGGATCAACCTGCAACCCAAACGCGCGATGGACACGCCGACCCGCAGTGTCACCCTCGATTACAGCGCCGACGGTCGGGTCGGCGGGCATCTGGATCTGGGCCAGCGTTTTGGCGAGGACAACCGCTTCGGCGCGCGGGTCAACCTGATGCAGCGCGAAGGCGACACCGCCGTCGATGACGAAGACCAGCGCTCGTCGCTGTTCAGCGTCGGCCTGGACTATCGCGGCGATCGCCTGCGGGTCTCGACCGATTTCGGCTATCAGAAGCAGGTGATCAACCAAGGGCGCTCAGTGATCTACGTCGATTCGAGCCTGACCAAAGCCCCCAAGGTGCCGCACGCCAACGCCAGCTACGCCCAGAGCTGGAGCTATTCGCAACTCGAAGACACCTTCGGCATGGCCCGCGCCGAATATGACCTGAACGACAATTGGACCGCCTACGTCTCCGGCGGCGCCAAGCACACCCGCGAGAACGGGGTTTACTCGTCGCTGACCGTCACCGACCTCAACGGCAGCGCCCGTGGCGGCATGCTCTATTCGCCCCACGACGAGGACAACCAGAGCGCCATGGCCGGGCTCAACGGCCGTTTCGACACCGGCCCCGTCACGCACCAGTTGAACCTCGGCTGGGCGGGCATCTGGGGCGAGCAGCGCTCGGCGTTCGAAACCATCGGCACCGCCGGGCGCTACAGCACCAACCTGTATAACGTCACCGACAAGCCGCGCCCGGCGCCCACCTCGTTCGCCAGCGACATCAGCGACC
Source organism: Pseudomonas sp. B40(2017) (assembly GCF_002112855.1). Lineage (NCBI taxonomy): Bacteria > Pseudomonadati > Pseudomonadota > Gammaproteobacteria > Pseudomonadales > Pseudomonadaceae > Pseudomonas > Pseudomonas sp. B40(2017). The sequence goes on along the minus strand of NZ_NEIT01000007.1, from coordinate 5,499 downwards.
CGCGCATCACCGGCAAGAACATCCTGCGCAGCGAGGCGATTTCCGACACCCTCGGCTTTGTCGATGACCGCATCCTGCTGACCCTCGGCGTGCGCCGCCAAGCGCTGAAAGTCGATGGCTGGAGCACCGCCACCGGCGCCCGCACCTCCAGTTATGAAGAGTCGATCACCACCCCGGTCTACGGCCTGGTGATCAAGCCGTGGGAGCATGTGTCGTTCTATGCCAACCGCATCGAAGGCCTGGCCAAGGGCCCGACGCCGCCGACCACCGCGATCAACCGCGACGAAACCTTCGCCCCGGTGCGCAGCAAACAGATCGAGGCCGGCGTGCGCCTGGACATGGGCAGCTACGGCGCCAACCTCGGCGTCTATCGCATCGAGCAACCGTCGAGCTACACCCAGGACGGGATCTTCCGGGTCGACGGCCAGCAGACCAACAAAGGCGTGGAACTCAACGTCTACGGCGAACCGCTCGACGGCCTGCGCCTGCTCAGCGGCGCAACCGTGATGAAGACTGAACTGGAAGGCAGCAGCAACGGCGTGAATGACGGCAATCGCGCCGTCGGGGTGCCGCGCTTCCAGTTCAACCTCGGCGCCGACTGGGACATTCCGGGCCTCGAAGGCGCGGCCCTCAGCGCGCGGATGTTGCGCACCGGCGGCCAGTACCTGAACGCGGCGAATACTCAAAGCATTCCGGCGTGGAACCGTTTCGACCTGGGCACGCGCTATGCCTTCAAACTGGATGAAAAACAGATCACCCTGCGGGCCAATCTGGAGAACGTCGCCAACGAAGCTTACTGGGCCTCGGCCAACGGCGGTTACCTGACCCAGGGCACGCCGCGCACGCTGAAGGTGTCGGCCACCGTGGACTTCTGACCGCTCGTCATCCGGCCGGCACCAAGGGTTCGGCGCGTCTGACCAATATCAGGTAATCCCCTTTCCGGAGACAGACCATGATGACGCGCAAACTCACCTCGCTGTTGTTGATCGGCCTGCTGGCCACAGGCTCAGCCGCGACATTCGCCGCCAACGACGGCGCCGATGCCACGGGCACCAAATCCGGCTCGACCAATGGCTCGCCCATGCCACCGGACAATACGCCGGGCTCGCCGTCCGGCGGCAGCACTTCCGGCGGCGGCACCGGCACCAACGGCGGTGCCAGCGGTTCAGGCTCGGGAGCAGGAGGTGGCACTGGTTCGGCCGGTGGCGGCACGGGCGGCGCCGGCGGTGGCACTGGCGGATGAACGAACAAGAGCAGGCCGTGGTAAACGCCATGGCCTGTGTCTGAACCCTATCGTTTTTTGTCAGCGATCCGAACGTAGCAATTCGCCGAAACCGACGTCCATCGACAACACGGCCGCGCGATTGCGGCCGGCGTTTTTGGCCTGATACAGCGCCGCATCCGCTCGCTGGATGAACAGCTCAGGGCTGTCGTTGCCCAGCGGAATAAACGAGTAGCAGCCCAGGCTCACCGTCAGATAACCGGTGGGCGAACCGCTGTGGGTGATGTGCTTGTCCATGACGCTGCGGCGAATCTGCCCGGCAATCGCCAGCGCGCCGTTGATGTCGGTGTCCGGCAGCAACACCGCGAACTCTTCCCCGCCGTAACGCACCGCCAGATCGGATTTACGCTGGCAGCAGTTCTTCACCACCTGCGCGACCTGCGTCAGGCAATGGTCGCCGGCCACGTGGCCGTAGGCATCGTTGTAGCTTTTGAAGAAATCGATATCGAGCATGATCAGGCTCACCGGGCTCGACTGCCGCGCGCCCCGGGCAAACTCCACCTCCAGCGAGCGCTCGAACAGACGCCGGTTGGCCAGCCCGGTCAGGCTGTCGTGGGTGGCGATCTGCTCCAGGGTCCGCTGGGCCTTGCGCAGGTTTTTCTCGATCCGCTCGCCATCGCGCACCTGATGAATGAACACCCAGCCGAACAGCCCCACGCCGAGCATCACCAGCGCCACGATGACGCTGGACTGGAACGCCCGGTCATACCAACCCTGGAGGATCGTGTCCCGGGACGAAGACGCCGCGACCACCAACGGGTAGCTTTCCAGCTGCCGGTAACCATAAAGACGGGTGACACCGTCGACCACCGAATCGATCATCGCGGTGCCGGCGGCTGCATTGGGCAGCAACTTCTGGTAGATCTCGCCCTTGGCCAGCGAGGTGCCGATCAGGGCCTCGTCGAACGGCCGCCGGGCGAGCAAGGTGCCGTCGGTCAGGCCGAGGAACATGGTGCCGTTGTCGTCCAGGCTGAAGCTTTTGAAGAACCGGTCGAAGTAGGACATCTTGATCCCGGCCAGTAATACGCCCTGAAAATTGCCGGCGTGGTCGTTGACCCGTTTCGAGATCGGGATGATCCACTCGCCGTTCTCACGGCTGCGGATCGCCGGGCCGATGTGCGCCACGGCCGAGACGTTCTGCTGGTGAAACTTGAAGTACTCGCGATCCGCCACGCCATGGCCGCGCGGCAGATCCGCGAACGAGGTAATCACCCACTGCCCTTCGCGATCGAACAGGAACATGCCGTGCAACTGCTCCAGTTGCTGCACCCGCCGCGCGAGGGTTTTCTGCAAACGCGGCTTCTGCTCCGCGCCATAACCATCGTCCTGAACCCAGTCGACCAGGCTGGTCAGCACCAGATCCGCTGCCAGAAAAGTGTCTTCAGCCTGCTGCGCCATGGCCCGGGTCAGGTTGGCCGACGACACCTGTGCGTTGGCCAGATCCTGGCGCCGCGACTGTTCGATCTGCAAATACAACAGGCCGGACAGGCTCAGACACACAGCCACGATGAACAACACCGCCGCCTTGCGCAGGGGCAAACGCTTGAGGGTGCCGCCGGGGGCCTGGTGCGGATCGTGAATGGGGATAGGCAAAAGCGTGTCCTGGGCAGGTACGACAGGGGCAAAAGCCCGAAACCCTTGTTTTTGTGAGCGTAGCCCACCGGGTTGTGTGGGGCAACCAAGCGCCACCGAGACAATCCCGACCCTGTTGCTATCGGCGCGCAGCGTAATTGGATGACCTGCGACGCGAATTATTTTTGCCTGCCCGTTTTCCTCGCTTTTACCCCCGGCTCGCCAACCGCCGCATTGCACTGTGCAGATGCGCCCGCGCACTTTCCGGATCGCCCTCGCGCATCTGCTCGTAGGCCCGTTGCGCAACCGCGTGCGGCACCGGTTTCAACACCCGTTGCGTGGCCATCGCCAGCAGTTGCACCTGCGCGGCACGCTCCAGGTAATACAGATCGTCCCAGGCCTCGGCGATGGTCGGCGCGGCGACAATCACACCGTGGTTCTTCAAAAACAGAATGTCGGCCTCGCCCATCACCTCGGCAATCCGGTCGCCTTCACGCTCATCCAGCGCCAGCCCGTTGTAATGCTCGTCCACCGCCGTGCGCCCGTAGAACTTCAGCGCGGTCTGACTCAGCCACAACAGCGGCGGCCCCTCCAGCAGGCACAACGCTGTCGCGTTCGGCATGTGCGTATGGAACGCGACCTTCACCCGAGGCAGCCGCAGGTGCAGGCGCGCGTGAATATAGAAAGCAGTCGCTTCCGGCTGGCCCTCGCCGTCCACCACGTTGCCGGCGAAGTCGCAGATCAGCAGGTTGTGCGCGGTCACTTCGGAAAACGCATAGCCGTACGGATTGACCAGAAACAGGTCATCGTGGCCCGGCAACATCGCCGAAAAGTGATTGCAGATCCCCTCCTCCAGCCCGTGCAGCGCCGCCAGTTGAAAGCACGCCGCCAGCTCTTTGCGAGCGGTGATGATGGCTTCGCTGTCGAGGTTCAACGAGGCGTAACGCGCGGGTCGGGCGCTGCCGGTCAGGGTATGGGCCATGGCGAAACTCCTTTATGACCAGCCAAGGGACGAGAACAGCGGCAGCACTTCGTCCAGCGTGTTGAGGATCGCGTCGGGCCGATAGTCCGGCAGCAACTGACGACCGGTGCCGCGATCAATCCAGACGCAACGAAAATGCATATCGCGGGCCGCCGTGTGGTCAAGCATCGGGCTGGCGCAGATGTGCACCACCTGATCGCGGCTGACGCCCAATTGCTCATGAGCGTAGTCGAACAGCCGCGGCGCCGGTTTGTAGGCACCGGCCTGTTGCGCGGTGATTACCCGGTCGATGTGACCACCGAGTTGAGCGACGTTGCCGGCGATGATGTCGTCATCGGTGTTGGAGACGATGCACAGCTTGAAACCCTTGGCCTTGAGCTGCGCGAGGGTCTCGACGACTTCGGGAAACGGCGGCATCTGCGGGATCGCAGCGGCCAGGCGCTGGCTGTCTTCGCTGGCACTCGCCAGGCCCAGTTCTTCCAGAGCCAGTTGCAGGCCGAGAGTGCTCAGCTCGCGGAACGAGCGATGCGGCGGTGTCTGTTCCAGGCGATGTTCGTGGCGGTCATAAACCTCGATCAGGCGCCCGGCGTCGACCCGGTGTTCGCCCTTCTCGCTCAGGATCCGCTCGGCCACGGCGCGCAGGCCTTCGTCCCATTGAATCAAGGTGCCGTAGCAATCGAAGGTCAGCCATTGCGGGCGCGGTGTGTTGATCAAGGTCATGGGGAATTCCTCTGCAAGTGAGGGCTTCAGCTTATGAACTCGGGGTGATAGTGTGAAATTAAATAAATAGCCAACCGTCAGTTGCCAAACAAATATCGAGACCGCCGCCATGCTGGATCTGGAACTGCTGAAAACCTTCGTTTGCGTGGTCGATGAAGGCAGCTTCACCCGCGCCGCCGAACGCGTCCACCGTACCCAATCCACGGTCAGCCAACAGGTGCGCAAACTCGAAGACCTGGTCGGCCACGCCCTTTTGTTGCGCGACCGCACCGGGCTGAACGTCAGCGTCACCGAGCACGGCGAACTGCTGATCCACTACGCCCGTCGATTACTGGCCTTGTCGGCCGAGGCCAGCGAAGCCCTGGCCAGCGATCTGGATCTGGAAATCCTGCGCATCGGCATGCCGGAAGACTTCGACGCCCGACGCATGGCGCTGATCCTCGCCGGCTTCACTCGCAGCCACCCGCAAGCACGGCTGGAAACCGTCAGCGGCATGAGCCTCGACCTGCGCCAACGCCTCGACAGCGGCGAAATCGACATCGCCCTGATCAAACGCGAACCCGACAGCGGCCCCGCCTGGGCGACCTGGCCGGAACGACTGGTTTGGGTCAAGGGTGCTGAGTTCGATTCATCCAGTGGCGTGTTACCGCTGGCGCTGTTTCCCCAGGGCTGCCTGTACCGACAACGGGCGATCCGCCTGCTCGACGTGGCGCAACGCCCCTGGCGGGTGGCCTTCGGCAGCCACAGCCTGACCGGCATTCAAGCGGCGGTGGCCTCAGGGCTTGGGGTCTCGGTGCTGCCGGCGTCGGCGGTGTTGCCGGAGCATCGAGTGTGCACGGACTTGCCGCCGCTGCCGCCGACGGAGCTGGCGCTGGTCAGCCGCGAGGGGGTGTTGAGTGGATTGCAGCGGGGGCTGGTGGAGTTTTTGCGGGGGGAACTGGGG